>CAVTNW010000020.1:0-462015 GCA_963736075.1 uncultured Alphaproteobacteria bacterium
GACATTGGTCACTCATGTAGTTCATTTCATCTTTAGTAGGATTGGTCCATTTATATCAAAGGTTTGATCTTGGCACTGGTCATAATAGGTATAGCCGCCGCCCTGTCTTCCGTCGCCCGCCGAAATTCGACCTACATACTGAGATGAGAATACCCAATGCGTCTTTTGATTTGGCGTCTCTTGCCGCACGTTCAGCGCATTCTTCATAGTCTTTTGGAGCAAACAAATTCCACTTTGTAATAGTGATCGCGGTAATCGCTGCAGTGGCGACCATAAAGAGACCGACGATAACAAAAGTTCTTAGCGTCGAGGTCGAAGAATCCCCCATCATAAGACTGTTCGAAAGTCAAAGAGACACAATCACTCCGGGAAATCTACCGCCGGTTTGACACGACATAAAGCATATTTTAGGTCCGTAGATGGGGTAACGGGCCGGCCGGCACCGAGCGCGTAGGGCGCATTGGAGCCGAAGGCGTAATGCGCCATCTTGACGACCAAAACGGCGGATAGCGATCCGCCCTACCTACCTATTCGGTGCGCGGCACGACACTCGCGCGTCTGGCCTTGATGGCTGCGATGAACTTGATCCGATGTCCTCGAACATCTTGCGGCGTTGTCGGGCGCAAATCCGGTCCTGGCCAGATGAACCGATTGGGCTCGTCATCGAGCCTGAGGCGGCGCTTCACCGGCGCAGGGATTTCGACGGCGAGCGCCGGATCGCCGCGGGGTGTGCGAGATCTGCGGCACGGTGACGACGCGGTCGCCGTCCTTGTCTGCCGTCACCAGGATGACGGCCCACGGACGATCCTTGACGCCTTCTTCCTGCCCGCGCTTGTGCTCCCGAGACCACAAATAGCTATAGCGGATGACGGGGCCTTAGCACAGGCTCGGGGAATGCCACATGCCTACTTGAGTTCGCCGTCGAAGGCGAAGCGGGTGCGCGCGCCTCTTCCAGAGCCGCGACATCCGCGGCCGGGACGCGATACAAATCTCAAGCTCGGCCCAGCTTCCGCATCATGCCAGCGGCTCTTTCGCCCAATGCAGATAATCGTTCATGACGCTTTGCGTCATCCGCACCGCTTTGTTCGGGCACCCTCCGTATCCATGGACGCCTACGGCCCATACATTGGGCCCGCTGCTCCAGTCGGTTCCCGATTTCAGGGCGAAGACCGGGCTGCCGCTTTCACCGCCGAAGGTATCAAGCATGTAGCTGAGCATGGACGCGGAGACGCCGGTCAGATTTCCAGTGTCTTCCCAGTTGAAGCCATAGGGACTCTTGTCTCCAGGATATCCGGAATTCAGCACCGACCGATTTTGCAAATCCTGGTCCGATGCAACCCACATTGCGACGCCCCATGTCCCAGTCCAGGGAACCAGGATGACTCCGTAATCGGTGTCCGGGGAGCCGGAATTCTTCCAGCCGGCGGATGCACGCAGGTTCGCCGTCGTGACGGTTACCGGGGTCAACGGCAGCACCGACCCGTTGGCCTGCGGCATCACCTTGATGCTGCTCGCGAACGCCAACGTATCTCGCGCAAAAACACAGTGCCCGCTGGTCGCAACCACAAGCCTGTCCTGGGCTTGGCCGGCATTCAGAACGAATCCCGATCCACGATATCGCGCGCCGTTGAAGATGATCTCCAATCGCACGACCCACTGGTAAGGGATCGCCAACGTATCAGTTACTTTGTTCCGATCGTCGTTCCCACATACCGTTTCCGGTGTTCCATACGACAAAATACCGGCACTCGGAGGAATATAATCAATGTGCTCCGTGACTCCGGCTCGTTGAACGCTGGGCATTGCGATGGACTGCGCCGACATGGCAACTGCCTCCTCTATGAAGACGACCGAGGTGGTGATCCAACCTTAAGGTGTGCAATCGGTACAACACATATCAGCCGCGCGGGTTCCAGCCGTGACGCTTGGTCCTTTAGGGTGAGTTTGCCGGAATAGCTCGCCATGCCGGCGTGGAGCGGATTGAGCTCACGCGCGCTTGCGCTTTTTCGCTACGCGAACGCCCCGAGCCTTCGGCTGACCGGCACCCGCCGTGAACCGGATTTTGCCGCCCTTCAGATTGGCGCGCAGCATTTCATTGATCCGCGTTTGCCAACCATGCCCGGTTGCGCGCAGTGCCATTACGACGTCGGAATCCAGCCGCAGCTTCACGGGCTGTTTCGGATTTTCCAGCTTCGGCCGCCCTGGTCTGTTCTTGAACTGCGACAGGATCTCCGGCGGCAGTTCTTCTGCCGGTCGCGACTTCGCGAAGTCCTTTCTGGTCCACTCCGGATTGTCGTCGTGGATGGCGGGGTCAAATTTCGTCTTGGGGGACATGACGTTTCATCTCCTTGGCGTGGGCGCGGCGAAGGCTGATCGGGCGTACCTTGCCGTCGCGAATGGTGAAGGCGAGATAGTGGGCAACGCCATCGATATGGCCCCAAGCGCGATACCGGGTCTCGCCGTAGTCGAACCGGTCATCGATCATGAAGCGAGCAATCACCATCTCCTTGGCACGGGCCAGCGAAATACCGTGGTCGGCGATGTTGCTGGCGTCCTTGGCGGGGTCGAAGGCGCTGCCCATATCGATAAATGTACACCCAAGAACTATTCGGATCAACCGGTTTGGGCTACCAACCTCCGCGGCACGACATCGCGGCGGCTTGGATATTGACCCATTTAGTGCAAATGGTAGCGTTACAAAGTGTAGCTGTTGCGGAACGCTCAGGCGTTGTTGCGCCATGGCGCTACAATTGCGCAATGGGGTCGCTTGGGGAAACTGAATGCTGCGGCAGCTCGCCATCGATGACATGGACAGCGCCGCAGGTGTGCTGCGGACGTCATTTGACGCAGCCCTGCCGACTTTGGCCGGTCTCCACACGCCTGATCAAGATCGATGGTTTTTCAGAGAGCGCGTGTTTGCGACCTGCCAGCTATGGGGTTATTTCGACGCGAAGGAATTGGTTGGCTTCATTGCATTTCGCGAGGGATGGATCGATCAACTTTACGTATTGCCGTCGTTACAGGGCTGCGGCATCGGCTCGGCTTTGTTGCGGGTAGCGCGGCGCAAACTAGCTCACCTCAGTCTCTGGACGTTCCTGCGCAACACGAACGCTCGCCGGTTTTATGAGAAGCATGGCTTCCAGCTTGTCCAAGAGACGGATGGTGCTCGGAACGAAGAGAAGGAACCGGATGCCATGTACTCATGGCGAGTCCCGGACCCGTCCCTGACGTAAGCAGCGTACATGGTGCGTAATCCGCTAACTTCGCGCATCATGTGTTGCGGCTTAACGGCGGATTACGCATTAAATCCGGGCCTTGCGGCCCAGCTTTATGGCTAATCCGTCCTACAACATCTTGGCTGTTTTGCCGGTCTCCCGTCGCACTAATCTTTGCTAGACGAGCGATTTTGAAGTTCTGATCATATCGGCAAGGCTCTCCCCGGTCCTCATCCCCAGGGAGCATCGCGCAAGCGCGATGCGTCTCGAAGGATGGCCGCAAAGGCGGTGCAAGCGGCCATCCTTCGAGACGCGCGCGAAGAGCGCGCCCCTCAGGATGAGGTCGGAGCAAGGCTCGATACGATAAGCTTCAAGGAATCGCTGAGCTAGTAGCCAACCCGTTGTTCAATCCCGGCCAAGCTGTGCGCCGGTGAGCGAGCCTTCAGCGACGTCTTCTCCGGCGATGAAGCGATCGGTGGCGCGGGTGGGCAGGCCATCGATGCTCCGGGTCCGGCGAGACATCTTCTTGACCCAGGCCGCCGGATCGGCTTGCCGGTGGTATTTGGTCAGGGTATCGCGCGGGCGATCGAAGGCCATGAACGGCACGCCCCAGCCGCAACTCGTCTGCACGCTCTCGACATCGATCAGGAAGATCTGGCGGGTGCCGGGCAGCAATGTGAATTTCGGCGCCAGCGCAGCCCAGCCTGCGTCTTGCGGCAGCACCGGTCGTCCGCGTCCGTAGATGCGCAGGATCAGGGCGGGCTGCGCGAAGTTGCAGAACATCAGGGTGATGCGGCCGTCGGCCGCCAGGTGCGCATGGGTCTCGTTGCCGGAGCCGCCGAGGTCGAGGTAGCCGACCTGGCGCGGACCCAGCACGCGAAAGCAGTCGAGCCCCTTCGGCGAGAGGTTGATCCGTCCGTCCGCTGCCGCGGTCGACACGAAGAAGAGTGGCTGCCTGCCGATCATCTCGACATGAGCATCGTTCAGGGTTTCGGTGAATTCGGCCATCGGCTTAAGTCCTTAATCTTGGCGGCGGCAGATCACGACCGACACCAGGCTCGGCCCGATGTGGTCGGCGCCGATCGTAGCAGCCGATCGTCGTCAAGAGAACACTGGCAGAGGTTCGCCAGCGCGACACGCGCGCCTTGATCGGGTCCGTTGCGGCTGTCAAGGGCGATTTTAAAAAATATATTTGTTCACTTTAAGTTCTAAACAGGCTAAGAACCGCTCCAACTTATCCCACACAGAGGGGCGAATCGCGATCGTCACGAACGCGGGATAAGGGGCGGTGGACGCGACAGCGTCAGGCATGCAGTGGGTTGCAGGGCGGGGAGCGGATCTCCTCCGTGAGCGATACCTGGCATGATAGACGACGGCGCTGATGCGTACGGGGAAGGCGTGTGGTTCTGGCACCCAAGGCTGGTGTCAAGTCCTTGGAGGTTTCGTTCGGCTCAACCGGGCTGAACAGGCCGTTAATCCGAAGGCGACGGTAGCAATAGAGCTTATCTTGCCGGGGAGAGCACGTCGTATAAACCGTAAACCCACTGCGTGGGGAATGCCGGATGATCCGGTGCCTCGCGCTACCTCGTGTGCGTACGGCCGTTTTCTTGCACACGAGCCGCGGGTGCCTCTGGGCATCGCGGCATTCCCCGCGCCCTCTGTTTCTCGAGGGCGAGACGTTCTAGCAAATGCCTGGGCGCCTGGCGCCGCGGGGCGTTTACGCGCGTCTGGATGTCGTCATGTTTGTCCCGCGCCACCCGAGGCTGTCATCGCCCGGTCAAGCCAGGTCAAGCCGGGCGATGACGACTGTTATGGCCGGCCAAGGACGCTTGCCAAGGGCACGCCGGCAGGCCACAAAACCACGGGGAAGAAACATCAGCGGAGGGTTGGTTGACGATCAAAGGCAAGGCCTATCTCGCCGGGATCTACGAACATCCGACCCGGCATGCGCCTGATAAATCCACCGCGCAGCTTCATGCCGAGGTCGCCAAGGGCGCGCTGGAAGATGCCGGCCTCACCAAGGCGGATATTGACGGCTATTTCTGCGCAGGCGACGCCCCTGGCGGGGTGATGGCGATGGTGGATTACCTCGGGCTCAAGGTCCGTCATTTCGATTCCACCGAGACCGGCGGCTGTTCTTATCTGGTTCATCTGGGCCACGCCGCCGAGGCGATCGCGTCAGGCAAATGTTCGATCGCGCTGATCACACTGGCCGGCAAGCCGCGCACCGGCGCGATGCCGCCGCGCGCCACCGGCGCCGAGCTGGATTTCGAGGCGGCCTACGGCGCCACCACCCACAATGTCTACGGCATGTGCGCCATGCGTCATATGCATGAGTTCGGCACCACCAGCGCGCAGCTGGCCTGGATCAAGGTCGCGGCCTCGCATCATGCGCAATATAATCCGCATGCCATGCTGCGCGAGGTCGTCACCGTCGAGGATGTGCTGAATTCGCCGATGATATCAGATCCGCTGCACCGGATGGATTGCTGTGTCGTCACCGATGGTGGCGGCGCGCTGATCGTGACCACCGAGACCATTGCGCGCAGCCTGAAGCAGCCGCTGGTGCGCTTGATCGGGCACGGCGAGGCGATCAAGGGGCCGCGCGGCGGCAAGGCACTGGACCTGACCTATTCGGCCGGCGTCTGGTCCGGTCCGCGCGCGTTCGAAGAAGCCGGCGTGACGCCAAAGGATATCAAATACGCCTCGATCTACGACAGTTTTACCATCACGGTTTTGATGCAGCTCGAGGATCTCGGCTTCTGCAAAAAGGGCGAGGGCGGCAAGTTCGTCGCCGACGGCAATCTGATTTCCGGGGTAGGCAAGCTGCCGTTCAATACCGATGGCGGCGGTCTTTGCAGCAATCATCCCGTCAACCGCGGCGGCATGACCAAGATCATCGAAGCGGTGCGGCAGTTGCGTGGGCAGGCCCATCCCAAGGTACAGGTGCCGAACTGCGACCTTGCCATCGCGCACGGCACCGGCGGGCTGCTCGGCATCCGCCACGCCGCATCGACCTGCATCCTGGAGCGCGTGTGATGGACTCGACCGTGAAATATCCGGCGCCGCTGGTCAACCCGGAAACCCAGCCGTTCTGGGACGCGACCGTGGACGGCAAGATTGCTGATCAAACGCTGCACCGCCTGCGGCGAAGCGCATTACTTTCCGCGCACGCTCTGCCCATTCTGCTTCTCCGACCAGACCGTATGGGAACAGAGCTCAGGCGAGGGCGAAATCTACAGCTTCAGCCTGATGCGCAAGTCGGCCGCAGGCCCTTATGCGATCGGCTATGTCACGCTGAAGGAAGGCCCGTCGCTGCTGACCAATTTCGTCGATTGCGACATGAATGCGTTGCGGATCGGGCAGCAGGTCAAGGTGGTGTTCAAGACCACCGACGGCGCGCCGCTACCGTTCTTCACGCCGGTGGAGTGAACATGTCGATTCGGTACGACGAACTGATGGCGCTGAAAAATCTCGGCCAGAACTATGCCTATGGCGATCGCGAGGTCATGCTCTATGCCTACGGCATCGGCATGGGCGCGGACCCCCTGGACGAGAACGAGCTGGCGTTCGTCAACGAGGCGGCCGCCACGCCGCGCGCGCTCAAGGTGGTGCCGACCTTTGCTTCGGTCGCGGCCTGGGGGGCGGGTCCCGGTGAGATGAATCTCAATCGGCTGATGGTGGTCGACGGCGAGCGCGACATCACCTTCCATCGGCCGCTGGCGGTAGCCGCCCACATCACCGCCGATTCCAGCGTGATCGACGTATTCGACAAGGGCAAGGATAAGGGCGCGGTGATCCGGCATCAGACCGTGCTGAGAGATGAGCGAGGCGAGGCGCTGGCGACGCTGGTGGCCTCGCGCTTTGCGCGCGGCGACGGCGGCTTCGGCGGTCCTTCCGAAGGCCAGCCCGAGCCGCACCGGGTGCCGACGCGGGCGCCGGACCAATCGATCGACATCCCGACGCGGCCGGATCAGGCGCTGGTCTATCGCTTGTGCGGCGATCGCAACCCGCTGCATTCCGATCCCGAATTTGCCCGGCGCGCCGGCTTTCCGCGGCCGATCCTGCACGGCATGTGCACGTACGGCATCACCTGCCGCGGCATCCTGCAGACCTATGCCGACTACGACCCCGGTGCCTTCAAACAGCACGTCGCGCGGTTTTCCGCGCCGGTCTATCCAGGCGAGACCGTGACTATGGATCTATGGCGGGACGGCGATGTGATTTCGTTCGAAGCACGAGTGAAGACGCGCAACGTCGCGGTGATCAAGCACGGCAAGACGGTGTTGGGATGAGCGAGATAGAGAGCAAGTGTTGCGACGATGACGGTGCGAACCACTCCGCCCGTCATCCCCGCGAAGGCGGGGATCCAGTATTCCAGAGACAGTCGTGATGGAATCGAGAGGCCGCGGCGTACTGGGTCGCCCGATCAAGTCGGGCGATGACAGCGGTGGGGGGGACGGCAGGCGAGAACCTGAGCGGCTCCGACAACAAGGGATAAAGGAAAGAGACCATGGGACACCTCGACGGCAAGGTGGCGCTGATCACCGGCGCGGGCGGCGGGCTGGGTGAGGCCTATGCCAAATTGTTCGCGCGTGAGGGCGCAGCCGTCGTGGTCAACGATCTTGGCGGGCCCCGCGACGGCAGCGGCGCCGACGTGTCGATGGCGCAGCGGGTGGTGGATGCGATCGTGGCCGAGGGCGGCCGCGCGGTTGCCAATGGCGCGGATATTTCGACCATGGCGGGCGGACAATCGGTGTTCGACGATGCTATCAGGTCTTTTGGCCGGGCCGATATCCTTGTCAACAATGCCGGCATCCTGCTCGATCAGACCTTTGCCAAGGCGACGGAGGCGGCCTGGGACAAGGTTCTGAAGGTGCATCTGAAGGGCACCTTCTGTGTTACCCAGCCGGTGTTTCGCTGGATGCGCGAGAATGGCGGTGGCGTCATCGTCAATACCTCGTCGACCTCCGGCCTGATCGGCAATTTCGGGCAGTCCAATTACGGCGCCGCCAAGGGCGGCATTTTCGGCCTCACCAACGTGCTGGCGATCGAGGGCCGCAAATACAATATCCGGCTGTGGTGCCTGGCCCCGGGCGCGCTGACCCGCATGACCTCCGATCTGCCGCGCTATATCGAAAATCCCGGGATGGCGCTGACACCGGATGGCATCGCGCCGGCCGTGCTCTACATGGTCAGTGACCTCTCGGGCGATCAGACCGGCAAGATCCTCGGCGTCTCCGGCCCGCGCGGCGTGCGCGAGATGCGGATGATGGAAAAGCCGGGCTGGAAGCCACCACATTCCGGCTGGCGGGCGCAGGATATTGTCGACCACGCGGACGAGATCTTCTTCTCCGAGGAAGAGATCAAGATGGGCGCAAGGCGGTTCTAACAAGATAAGCGATGCCATGAAACCCATCATTTCAGGCCACGAGCTTTGGGCTTCTCAGTGCCTCTCTTGCGCTTGCGTCTATCGCGGGGGAGGGTGGGGTGGGGGTGGCGCGGCATCGGCGGTGTTTATGACATCAGTGGTAACGATACCCGATCGATGGATTTTCACCCGTTGAAGCACCCCCAACCCTCCCCCGCGATAGACGCGGGAGAGGGAGCGCAGCATCGCCAGATTGATGATCAGTTCTTCGGAAAGAGGCATCCATGACAAAACTCACCGCCACCGGCTTCGGGCACCTTCGCCATCGCGCCGACGCCGTTCCACGAGGACGGCCGCATCGACGACAAATCCATCGACCGGCTGACGGACTTTTATGCCGGTGTCGGTTGCGACGGCGTCACGGTGCTCGGCATTCTCGGCGAGGCGCCCAAGCTCGATGGCGCCGAGGCGGAGGCGGTGGCCAAGCGTTTCGTCAAGCGCGCTACGAACATGCAGGTCATCGTCGGCGTCTCCGCGCCTGGCTTTGCCACGATGCGTTCGCTGGCAAGGGCCTCGATGGAGGCCGGCGCGGCCGGGGTGATGATCGCGCCGCTCCCCAACTTGCGCACCGACGACCAGATCACGACCTATTTCAGGCAGGCCGTGGAGGCCATCGGCGACGACATTCCTTGGGTGCTGCAGGACTATCCGCTGACCCTGTCGGTGGTCTTCACGCCGGCGGTGATCCGAAAAATCGTGATGGAGAGCCCGTCCTGCGTGATGCTCAAGCACGAGGACTGGCCGGGCCTGGAGAAGATTTCCGCGCTCCGTGGCTTCCAGAAGGACGGCTCGCTGCGGCCGCTGTCGATCCTGACCGGCAATGGCGGGCTGTTTCTGGATTTCGAGATGGAGCGCGGCGCCGATGGCGCCATGACCGGCTATGCCTTTCCGGAGCTTTTGATCGACGTCGTCAGACTGTCGAAGGAGGGACGCCGCGACGCCGCCCATGATCTGTTCGACGCCCACCTGCCGCTGATCCGCTACGAGCAGCAGCCAGGTGCCGGCCTCGCGGTACGCAAATACGTCCTGCAGAAGCGCGGCGTGATCGCTTCCAGCGCGCAGCGCAGGCCGGGCTCCGGCATTTCCGCGACGGCGAAGGCTGAAGTGGACTATCTGCTGGCCCGGGTCGCGCGGGTCGATCAACGTGCCAACCTGCAGCCGTCAGCCAGCGCGGCCGGCTGATTGGATTGCCCTCGGGAGCCGGGCGCTTTTGCGTCGTCTCGAACCTTAAGTAACCGGTCAGGGAGTAAGAGCTGATGTCCACCGAAGCCGTCGTGCCGCGTCCGGCCTCCACCATCCTGCTGCTGCGCGACAGCACGGGAGCGGATGGCGGATGCGAGATCGAGGTGTTCATGATGGTGCGCCATTATGAGATCGATTTTAGTTCAGGCGCGCTGGTATTCCCCGGCGGGAGCGTCGATGCCGGCGACCGCGACATCGTTGGTAATCCAGATCTTTATGTCGGCGGCGAGGGGCTCGATGTCGCGGCGCTGAGTTTCGGGATCGCGGCCATCCGCGAAACCTTTGAGGAAAGCGGCATCCTCTTGGCCAGACCGCGGGGATCGACAGCCCTGATCGACGCGCGGCGCGCGCGCGAGATCGAAGCGGCCCATCGCGCCGCTTTATGCGAGGGCAAGACGACATTTGAGAAAGTACTCGCCGAAAATGGTCTCGCGCTCGCGCTCGACGAGCTCGTGCCCTATGCGCATTGGATCACGCCGGAAGGCATGCCGAAGCGCTTCGACACCTGGTTCTTTCTTGCCGCGGCGCCTCCAATGCAGGCCGGCGCGCATGACGGCAAGGAATCCACCGAGGCGATCTGGCTGTCGCCACGCGAAGCGCTGGCGGGCGGCGAAAGCGGCCGTTTCAAGCTGCCGTTTCCGACCACGCGCAACCTGATCAAGCTCGGTCGACAGAAAACGGCTGTCGCCGCGCTCGATGACAGCCGAGGTAAGGCGATCGTGACAGTGATGCCGGTCATGACCAAAACAAACGGCAGCCGCCAGCTCCGTATTCCGCGCGAGGCCGGCTACGATGGCGAGGTGTTTGACGTCGGCTCGGCATGAACGGGCGGATCGGAACCACGCCGGAGCCGCAGATCGCCGGTATCAAGCTAGGGTATGGCGAGCCTTCTCGCTGGCGAACGAGTGCAGGTGATGTCGGGAGCGCGGGCTTTGTTTTGGCGGCCCGATGTTTCAATTGCGCCTGATTCCAGCGTATAGATTCGGGCTGTTTGGAACGGGTCCCGAACCCATGGTCTTTGGCGCAATCGTGCAACGGATACGATCGTTCTCGCTATCGATCGGTCAATTGACGTTTGCCAGCTTCATGCTGTTGCTGGCGATGATCGCCATGACCAGCATCGCCAGTGTCGTCGCCATCGGCCGCATCGACGCGACCTTTGCCGAGCTGCAACGCCTGCAGGACATCGGCGACGTCGCGGAGGAGATCGACCGGCGCATGAGCGAGCTGCGGCTCGCGGCGCGGGACTTCGTCACCGATCCGGCGGTGCCGTCGAGCCAGGTCGGCGAGGCGGTCTCGTCGCTCAACGTCCTGTTGAAAAAAACCCGGCTGGAACTGGCGCCGGAGCAGCGGGACATGATCGACGGCGTTACCGTCCGGTTGCAGAACTATCGCGATGGCATCGAGCGTGTTACCGCCCTGATTGCGCACCGGATGGAACTGGTCGCAGCCTTGCCCCCGATCCGCGAGCGCTTCGAAGCCGCCGCCGCCGCGGTGCCTGACACCACGGTAGCGCGCAGCCTGTTCCGGACCCAGAACGAGATCGCCGAGGCGCTGCTGGCGCACGATCCATCAGCGGCCCAGATGTGCGCCCAGGAGATGCGTGCGCTGACCATCGATGATCCGGCGCTGCGTGCCGCCGTCGACGCCTATGCCGATGGGATCATTTCGATCTCGATGGTGGAAGCCGAGATTGCCCAGCTCGACAAGGAGGTTTTGGGCACCGAGGGCCGGCAGATCGGGCGGGTGACCGATTTGTTGCGCGAGCTCGGCACCCGGCGCGGGCGGGTGTTGTCACGCGACTTTGCTCGGACCCTGGCCGAAGCCAAATGGCAGAGCATCGTTCTCGGCAGCGCCGGCGTCCTGATCGGGATTTTTGCGGCGCTGTTTGTGGTGCGCCGCACCGTACAGCCGTTGGCGTCGATCGCGGCCTCGATACGGGCGTTGGCCGCGGGCGAGAAGGCAGCCTCGATCCCTGCTACCGACGTCCACAACGAGATCGGCGATATCGCCCGTGCCGCCGAGGTGTTCCGCCGTACGCTCGTCGACGCCGACGCCGCCCGTGAAGCCGCGGTCCGCGCGCTCGCGGAGCAGCGGCTGGCCGAGGAAAGCTATCGCAAGCTGTTCGAAGGCTCGGTGGACGGAATCTATGTGACGACGCCGGAAGGCGCGCTGCTCAACGCCAACCCGGCGCTGGCGCGAATCCTGGGCTACGACACTCCGGAGGACTTGCTCCGCGGTATCGGCGATATCACGGAAACGATCTACGTTCATCCTGCCGCGCGTGCCGAATTCCAGGCCCTGATGCAACGCCAAGGCGTGGTGCGCGAATTCGAATACCAGGCCCGCGCGAAAGATGGCTCCGTGCTGTGGCTTTCCGACAGCGCCACGGCGGCGCGCGACGAGAGCGGCAAGGTCGCCCGCTACGAAGGCACCGTACGCGACATCACGGATCAGAAACGCGCCGAAGAGGCCATCGCCGAAGGCCGCCGGTTGTTGCAGCAGGTGATCGACACCGTGCCCGCGGTCATCAACGTCAAGGACCGGCAGCTGCGCTACGTCCTGATGAACCGCTATATGGCGGGCATTTTCGGAATTGAACCGATCGATGCGATCGGCCACACCACGTCCAATCTGATGTCGCGTTACGGAGCACAGAAAACCGACGAGAACGACAAGCGGGTGCTGGCGTCGGGCAGGGGACTCGGATTCTATGAAGAAGAGTATCTGGACTCCCGGGGCGAGTTGCGGCAATGGCTGGTCAACAAGATGCCGCTGCTCGACGCCGACGGCGAGATCGAGCACATCGTCACCGTTGCGCTCGATATCGGCGAGCGCAAGCGTGGCGAACAGGAGATGCGCAAGGCCAAGGATGCCGCGGAGGCGGCGCTGCGCAATCTGCGCGAGACCCAGAACTCGCTGATCGAGGCTGAAAAGCTCGCTGCCTTGGGGCGGCTGGTGGCGGGTGTCGCCCACGAGGTCAACAACCCCGTCGGCATCAGTCTCACCGTTGCCTCCTCGCTGGAACGCAAGACTGCCTTGTTCGCCGCCGAAGTGGCGCGCGGCGACCTCAGGCGATCCAGCCTGAATGACTATCTTGCAAGCAGCCGCGATGCGTCCTCGCAACTGGTGGCCAATCTCAATCGCGCGGCCGAACTGATCCAGTCGTTCAAGCAGGTGGCCGCCGATCGCAACTACTCCGATCAGCGCGCCTTCGACATCGCCGACCTGACCGAGCAGGTCGTGATGAGCCTGCGGCCGGGATTGCGGAAGCACAATCTGACGCTCACGCTCGACTGCCAGCCCAATCTCAACATGAACAGCTATCCCGGTCCCTACGGCCAGGTGCTCACCAACCTGTTCCTCAATTCGGTGGCGCATGCCTTCCCGGACGGCAAGCCGGGCCTGGTCGACATCAAGGTCCGGGAATCCGGCAAGGACAATGTCGAAATCATTTTTTCGGATAATGGCTGCGGCATGAGCCTCGACGTCAGGCGCCGCGCCTTCGATCCATTCTTCACCACGCGGCGCGATCAAGGCGGCACCGGGCTCGGCCTGCATATTGTATACAGTATCGTGACCAACCGTCTGGGCGGCCGGCTGGACCTCGATTCCGAGCCGGGGAGCGGCACCCGGGTTCAGATCATCCTGCCGCGGGTAGCGCCGGTGGAGCAGGCGGCCGAGTAGCCGATCTTGCGGGCGATCAGTCGGCGTCCGCCAGTTTGCGCAGGGTCCCGCTGAAGATCTGGCTCGCCTTGCCCACCAAGGCCGTTCCGTTCACGACGGCTGCGCTGTCGGTAAATGTGCCGGAGACGCCGACCCCAACCGGGCTTGCGCCGCCGAACAGCGGACTGGCATCCAGACTGCGGGTATGGCGCTGGACCAGGATCTCGCCCTTGAAGGTGTCACCCCTCGTCGTATAGCTGCCGGTATAATAGAGGTAGGCGTCACCGCCCAGGATTTTACCATCCCTTACCATGACAACGCCGCTGCCCTTGCCCGAACGACCATCCTGCAGGCTGACGTGAATCGAATATAGCCCGTTCTTCATGAAATCCGCCTGCGACACCCGTCCCCGCGGAGTCGCGCGTTTGTTATGCCAAAGCGCGGCACGTAGCGTCAACGGCAGGCCGCTGGCGCCCCGTGCCGAATCCGGCTTCCCATTACATCATCGCAGCGTGTGACAGGCGCGTGACAGGCACTGGATCGGCCGAAACCTAGATCGGCCGAAACTCTGAACATCGGGCCTACGCATATTTTGGGTCGCGCTCCAACAGCTCGATCGAAATGCCCTGCGGCCCCCGGATAAAGCAGATGCGAACGCCAGGCCGGATAGTCGTCGGCTCGCGCGTGAGCTCGACACCCTTGGATTTGATCTCGGCCGCGACCGCGTCGATGTCCTTGACGGTCAGCCCGAAATGATCGAGCCCCTGATAGGGTGTCACCGGCGGGGCGTTGACGCCGTCGCCCGGTAGGACCGACGCTAGGAAAACGTTGGCGCCACCGAGCTTGACGTCGATCCGACCGGGAGTACGGACAATCTCGCCGCCGAGAATATCCCGCAGCCACGTGGCGGTCGCCTCCGGATCGGGGGTGCGCAGGTGAACATGATCCCAAGTAACTGTCGGCATCGTCGGCCTCCCATTGATTCTCGCGTCTGAGCGACGCCATGTGATGGCCGCAGTATGCGGCCGCAACCGCCTCGAATTTAACGGTCGGGTGCTCGTGTGGCCATCCCCCACGGCCGGCGCCACTGGCCCGCCACGCCAGCGAGCCTTATTTGTTGCAGTCGGAAGCGACCGGGCGAAGTGCGCGCCTGTTGCCGCCACCCATGCCTGAATTCGCCGGTCAGGAAGCCGTGGTAACATCGTCGTTATCCGACCAGTACCGCACTGGGAACCTATCGTAGCGTACCCAGTTAAGGAGGGGTCCGCGCCCGCGGACGGAGTCGGTCCAAATGCCGTTGGTGCGATATTTTTTTTATGTCGGCGCAGTTTTGGTGGCGCTGCTGATCATTTCGGATGCCTATCTCCCGAAAATGCCGATGCCGGAAAGTGCGGCGGCCGACCTGTCCATGATCAGGATCAAATCCGATCGGAAATGGCCGGAGCGTGTCGTGTTTGATACCAGCAGCCCAGCCTTCGCGGCGGTGCAGACCGCCAAAGCCGATCTCTCTGCAGCGGCCGCCAAGGTCTCGGCGGAGGTGCACGTGCGCGAGGCATTTGCGCAAATGCCTGCGCCGGCGCCGAAGCAGATCGAAGCATCCGATCCGCCAAAACCACCGGCCAAGCCGCAGCGGAATCGAAAGGTGGCTAAGAAGCGCGCGGCTCCTCCGATGGTTCTAGTGGCGCGACAGCCACCATTCGGTTTCTTCGCAACCACCACCTGGTGATGCGCTTGCTTCGTGCCTGAGGGTGCAATTCCGCAACCTCCGGCGCCACGGTGCTCAGCAGCCGCGACAGATGCTCTTGATCTTGTTGTTGAGCAGTTTGTCGCGCTCTTCCGACGCAGCCTTGATATAGGCGTCGTTGCCGTGGCGGCGATCGCTTGCGAACGACGCGCCGTGCATGCCGCGGCCGGCAAAACCGCGACCGAATGCATGACCGCCGCGCGCTTCCGCGGGCGGTGTTGGCGCCGTCAGGATCGTTGCGATAAGTCCGCCTGCGACGGTCGCGGAGCGCGCCATTGCTGCAATGATCGAGAACCGTTTTCGCCACTCGCACATGGCAGTCAGGATAGCGCGGCCCAGGGCCGAATGGAGATCAATTTGGCCTGATCGACTCTCGGAGGTCGCGACCCAGGTAAGCCATCGGACGCCCTGCTGGCCTGATCCCGCGCAATGCGGGATTGCCAGGGAACTCATAATCTAATCAAGGCCGTCAAGCGACCTTTCGCGGCTGCTGCAGCTGAAATTCGATATCTTCGATGGTCTGGGCCAGGCGCTCGCGCGAAATTGCGTCAGTTGGTTCCAAGGCCAGCCTGAGAGCTCTTGCCAGCTGCTGCTCCAGTATCTCGCGCTGCCTGCGGGTCATGGCTGTGCTCCAGTAACGGTGAACCGTTAGAATGCGCGAGAAAAATTTAATGATTCGTTAATTCTGATGCCTAGGCCGGATCTCGGCTATTCCTCGAAAACGCCAATCTGCATCAGCATTTCCGCCACGTCGCCAATGTCCCCCCGAATGGCCGCGGCAACAAGCTCGCGATCGCGCCTGCGCAACGCCTTGAGCAGCGCCGTGTGGCGGCGCCCCTTCCATAGCGGCTTTTGCCGCGCGAGCGACAGGGCCTGAAAGGGCCCGGTCTGCATCCACAGGCCCTCGATGATTGGAATTAGGACTTCGGACTGCGCCGCTGCGTAAAGCTTGAAATGGAATTCCTTGTTGCGCGTGAGTATCTCGGCGATCAATTCGCCGGTCAACGCTTGAAACAACTGCTTATTGTCGTCGATGAGTTCACGAAGCAGATCGTCCGTCATGTTGTCGCAGGCATCGCCGGCGATCATGCCTTCGAGCAGCTGCCTCACCCGCACCAACTCGAAATACTTCCGCCGCGTCATCCGGGGAACGATGACCTGTCGATTGGGCATCATCTGCAGCGCCTGCTCGGCAATCAGTCGATTGACAGCCTCGCGCACCGGCATCGCGCTGGTGCCAAGTCTTCTGGCAAGGTTGCGTAAGCTGACGCCTTCACCGGGCTGGAACCCTCCCGTCGTCAATAGCTCGCTCAGGGTTCGATAAACGCGCTGGGAAACCGGGCCGGCCGCGGTTCGCGCCGCGCGCGGCGCAGTTCCATGAAGGGTTTCGGCCGTTTCAATTGATGATTGTGTCATTATCCCAACGCGACTGATGCTCGGGTCGCTGGATGGCCCGGCGCGGCGAAACCAGCCTCATCCGTACTGCACAGAGTTTGGCGCCGCGAGCCGATTCTATTCGCTTGAACTCGCCATCCGTCCAGATGTGTGATCACAATCTGTGATCACAGTTGATGTTGACCCCGGCGGCGCACTTCCATTTCCGACGGAGAATTCATGCGAAGTGAGATTATTGCCCGGCAACGGCGGGCAATGGCCGACAATGGACTCGACGCGATCATTTCCTGCTCGCCGGAAAGTTTCGCTTATGTGACGGGATTTGTCGTTCCCTCGCAGCCTTTGCTGCGGCATCGGCACGCCATGGCGGTGGTGACTGCAGGCGGCGACGTCGCGCTGTTGGGCGTCGACATGGAAGAGACCACGATCCGGAGCAAGGCGCCGGGTGTGCGTCTGGCGATCTGGACCGAGTTCGGCGATGACGCCATGCAGGTGCTGTCGAGCCTGATCACGCAACTGGGTCTTAGGCGAGCGCGGATCGGGGTCGAGCTTGGCTATCTTCCGGCTTCGAATTTTGCCGTCCTGCGGCAGATCATGCCTGAGGTGATCTTTGTCGGCTGCGACCACATTCTGGCGCGGCTGCGTCAGATCAAGACACCGCAGGAGATCGATCTGTTGCGCAAGCTTTCGAAGATTGCCGACCGGGCGATTACAGATGCGATTTCCGCGGTGGCTCCCGGTGATACCGAGATGGACATCGCCGTCCACTTGACGCGCAACATCTACGAGCTCGGCGCGCAGCAATTCAAGCTGATGATCGTTGCGACCGGGGAGCGCAGCGAACTGCCCAATGTCGGCCCAACTTCGCGGAAGCTTGGCCGCGGTGACGTCTGCCGCGTCGAGATCTTTTCCGTCATCGACGGCTACCACGCAGGGGTCTGCCGCACGGCCGTGGTCCGTGAGGCTCCTCTGCACGCCGAGGAGGTCTGGCGGGTTCTGACCGATTGCAAACACGATATACTGGCGCGGATCAGGCCGGGCGCAAGTTGCCGCGACATTTACGACAGGTTCATTGCCAGGCTCGCCATGAACCGGCTGCCGCCGATTTCCTTTGTCGGACACGGCATTGGTTTGTTCCTGCACGAAGACCCCTATCTTGGGCACACGCCGATGATCGGCACGACGCAGGATGCCCAGCTGGAAGCGGGGATGGTGCTCGGCTTCGAGCCGCTTTGCTATCGAACCGGCCATGGCTTCGGGATGCAGAACAAGGACATGGTGTTGGTAACGGATAACGGCTGCGAGTTGCTGTCGGACTATGCCGACACCGACCACCTCATGAAGATCGGGTAACCGATGGCAACACGCAAACTGAACACGATTGCCGTGCTCGGCGCAGGTCATGGCGGTTGCGCGGCGGCAGCAGACCTGACGGCGCGCGGCTACCAGGTACAGCTCCACGCCCGGCGCGCGGCGACTCTCGATCCCCTGCGCAAGGCCGGTGGCATCCATGCGCGGGGCGTGCAGCAGGGCCTGTTTCCGATCGGGCTATTGACCACCGATGTAGCGGAGGCGATCGACGGCGCCGACCTGATCATGCTGGTGGTTCCCTCCGGCGCGCATGCCTACTACGCCCTGGCACTTGCCGGCCTGATCGACGGGACGGTGCCGATTTTCCTCAATCCCGGCCATACCGGGGGAGGACTGCATTTTCGCAAAGAGTTGCGCGACGCGGGATATCGCGGACCGCTCAAGACTGGCGAAACCGCCTCTCTCACCTATGTGACGAGGATGGAAGACCCGGCCACGGTCGGCATCTACTCCTACAACCGCCACCAGGGTTTTGCCGCGCTGCCCGGCCGCCATGCCGACGAGATGTTCGATTTGGTGCACGAGATCTATCCGGAGACCGTCAAGGCTTCCAGCGTCATCGAGACCGCGCTCGGCAACATGAATGCGGTATTTCACCCGCCCGGCATGCTTCTGAACGCCGGCTGGATTCAGCGCACCGACGGCGATTTCCTGTTTTACAAGGAAGGCGTCACCGATGCCGTAGGTCGCGCGTGCGAGGCGATCGACGCCGAGCGCATGGCTGTGGCGAGACAGCTCGGCGTCCCGGCGCGGCCCTTCCTGGACAACTTTTACGCGTCCGGACTGACCAGCAAGGAAGCCTATGAAAGCGGCTCGATTGCGCGGGCCTGCGAGGAGAGCGAGCCGAACAAGACGATCAAGTCGCCGCCGTCGCTGGATCATCGTTATGTGCATGAGGATATCGGCTACGGCCTCGTCCCGTTTGGGGCGCTGGGCCGGCTGGCCCGCGTGCCAACCCCGGCGATCGATGCCATGGTGCTGCTGGCCTCGATTGCCACGGGGATCGATTATGCGAGTCAGGGACTGACGCTGCACAGAATGGGGCTCGACGGCCTGAACGATAAGCAGCTTTGGCATTTCATCGAGACCGGGGATCGAGCTTAAGGGAAAAGGCCATGCAGGATCCTGTCATCCAGAAATTGCGCACTGCGCTGAAGGCGGACGGCTTCGACGCGCTCGTTGCGCATTCGCTCGACAATGTCACCTACACCGCCGGATTCCAGGTGCCGAGCCACGCCATGAACCGGTTCCGGCGCACCATCACCGTGCTCGCCGGCGATGAGTATGGCTGCCAGATCGTCGTCAATGTCGAGGAGGCGCTGGCCCGCGAGAGGTCGCGGTTCAAGACCATTCGCAGCTATAATCAATTCACCGACAACCCCGCTGATCTGCTCGCCGACGCGCTGACCGAAGCGGGCGCGGGCGCCGGTCGGGTCGCCATTGAACTCGACTATCTCCCCGCCATGGACTTCGTTCGGCTGCGCGAACGCTTGCCGAATGCCAGCTTCGTCCATGCCCGTGACCTCTATTTCCGCACCCGCATGGTGAAGACGGACGATGAAATCGCGGTTCTGAGGCAGATCGGTGAACTGACCGAACGCGTCGTCGGCGACGTTATCGGCGGGCTGAAGCCGGGGGTATCGGAACGCAAGGTGGGGGCGGAGATCATGAGCCGCATGCTGGAAGCCGGCGCCGACGCGGTCAGCTATCAGGTCGGCTCGGGCGCGCGCAGCGGCATCATCAATTGCAAACCGACCGACAAGATCATCGAAGCCGGTGATGTAGTCCGCATCGAGGTCCTGGGCGACAAGGAAGGCTATCGCTCCAACGTCACGAGAACGCTGGTGATGGGACGGCCGACCGAGGAGCAGAAGCAGATCTGGTCAGTGCTGATCGCCGCCCGCGATCGTTGTGAAGCCATGCTGAAGCCTGGAACGCGGGTGCCGGATCTCTGGAACGCCTACCTGGATGGATGCCGCGGCAAGGGCATCGAGCCGTCGCTGAAATTCCTCGGTCACGGGATCGGCCGCACCATTCATGAGGAGCCGTATCTCACCGAGACGCGGGACGTGGAACTGGTGCCCGGGGTCACCCACACCATGGAGCCGCTGTACATGATTCCAGGACGCATGGGCTTTCATGTCGAGGACATGTACCTGATCACGGCCGGCGGGTTCGAGAAACTCACCGGCCATCTGCTCCCCAACGACGAGCTTATTGAAGTCGGGGCCTAGAGCCAAGGAAGCAATCCCATGAAGATCTCGGTCTTAGAAACCCATCTCGTCAGCCTTCCGGTGCGCCGGCGCCATACCTGGGCCGGCAACTTTAGTCCGGTCGGGCAGCGCTATGTCCTCGTCAAGCTGATCCTGGAGGACGGCACCTATGGCTGGGGCGAGGCGCAGGTGCTCAAGGACTGGGGCGGGGAATTCGGCACGCGCTCGGGCGAGACCCCGGATACCACACTCACGATACTGAAGGACTACCTGTTCCCCCTGCTGAAGGACGAGGATGTCTGCCGCTTCGAGCACCTGCACCTCAAGATGGACAAGTTCGTCAAAGGCTACCCCTACGCCAAGGCGGCGCTCGATGTCGCCATGCATGATGCAGTCGGCAAGCTCTACGGCGTTCCGGTCTATCAGCTGCTCGGTGGCCTCGTGCGGCGTGAGATCGCCGTGGCTCATTCCATAGGCCTGATGGACATCGAGCCGGCGGTGACCGAAGCGCAGCAGGTGTTCGACGAGGGGGTCACCTGCATCAAGCTCAAGGTCGGCCTGGATGCGGTGCGCGACGTCGAACTCGTGAAGCGGATACGTGCCGCCGTGCCGCAAATGCGAATCCGCGTCGACGCCAACCAGGGCTATCGAAGTTGGAAAGAGGCGCTCCAGATTACCAAGCGCATGGCGGAATACGACATCTGGTTCATGGAACAGCCGGTCGAGGGGCTGGAGGCCATGGCGCGGGTTGCCCAGGGGACTGACGTGCCGATCATGGCCGACGAGGGATGCTGGAATGCGCACGAACTGCTTCGGCTTATTCGCCACGACGCCTGTGAGATGATCTCGTGCTACTATACCAAGGCCGGCGGCTTCCTGAAAAGCAAGGCGCTGCTTTCGTTGGCGCATACCGCGGGTATTCAAAGCGACGTCAACGGTTCGGCTGAAATGGGCATCGGCAACGCCGCCAACCTTCACGTGGCGGCGGCCAATCCCGCGGTGACCATCCCGGGCAGCATTCCCATCACGCAGACCGAGGAAGTGCCGCGCACCCGTGTCGCCGGCCGCAGCTATCTCGACGATCTCATCAACGAGCCCTTCGTTTATCGCGACGGACATCTCATCGTTCCGGACCAGCCGGGGCTTGGCGTCGACATTGATCCCAACAAGCTGGAAAAATACCGGGTCGGCGGCTAGGGGACCACGGTCATGGACATCCGGTTCGGCGTCAGCTTCGACGGCTTCGAGGATACCCCGACCGCGTTGGCCACCGCGCGACAGGTGGTTGCAGCCGGTGCGTCAAGCCTGTGGATGGCTGAGCACATGGGTTACCGCGAAGCCATGGTGACCAGCATGGGTTTTCGCATCAACGACCCCGGCGCGCTGGTCGTTCCGACCGCCGTTAGTCCCTATCTCTGGCACCCGAGCCCGACGGCGATGTCGCTTGCCACGTTGGCGGAAGTAGGCCACGCCCCGGTGGGCATCGCGGTCGGTGTCGGCAATCCGCTCTTCCTCGCCGAGTCCGGCAAATCGGCCGACAAGCCGATTCGCGCCGTTCGCGAATTCATCGAATGCCTGCGGGCCCTGTGGACCGGCGATGCGGCGCATTATCAGGGCGAGATGTTTCAGCTCGCGGGCGCGCGCCTGGGATTTCATCCGCCGCAGCCGCTGATCGTATATGTCGCCGCCATGGGAGAGCAAATGCTGGCCCTGGCCGCCCGCATCGCCGACGGCGTCGCGCTTTCCGCCGGATTATCCGCGCCCTTCTGCAAGTTCTCGCTGCAGAAAGTGGAGGCGAGCGCGCGCGCCGCAGGCCGGGACCCGGCGTCGCTGCGCCGTGCATCCTACCTGTTTTTCGCCGTTTCCGAAGACGGCAGGAAAGCCGTCGAGCTGGTGCGGCCGAAGCTCGCCTTTCTCTTGCGCAACAGGGCGCTGAAAGACAATATCGCAATGACTGGAATACCAGTCGACCAGGAGCGCATCATCGATGCAATCTCGCGCCGGGATCTCGTGGAGGCCGCGCGTCTGGTGTCCGATGATGCCATCGAGGCCTTTGCGATCTGTGGCACGGCGCGTGCCTGCCGAGACCGGCTGGTGACCTTCCTTGATAGCGGCATCAACGAGCCGGTGCTGATGGTGTTGGGAGAGAAGCCCGAACGCGAACTCGCGCTCGCCTTCCTGCAGGAACAAACTGGCGCATCTGCCAGCAAGCCATGAATTAAACTTATGGAAGAGATCACGCTGACCCTCGCTCCGAGATCTTGACTGAACAGAGCTGAAGGGCGGCCAGGGCGCGCAATGGCATCGGTTCCGCATATTCGTATCGAAGGCCTGAGTTTGCAGTACCGTACCAAGGGCGGCAGTGTGTCGGCGCTCGACACCGTATCGGCTGATATACCGCCGCGCTCCTTTGTCAGCGTGGTCGGTCCGTCGGGCTGCGGCAAGACCACGCTTCTCAAGGTACTTTCCGGCGTGCTGAAGGCGACCAGCGGTCGTGTGCTACTCGATGACAAACCGATCGAGCAGGCCAACCTGTCGGGCCAGGTCGGCTACGTTTTCCAACGGCCTTTGCTGTTGCCATGGCGCTCGGCACTTCAGAATGTGCTGCTGACCGGAGAGGTCGCACGCAAGCATATCCGTCCCCCCATACGCGAGGCCGAAGCACGCCAGTGGCTTGCCCTGACAGGGCTGTCCGGTTTCGAGGACCGTCTGCCGCACGAGTTGTCGGGAGGCATGCAGCAGCGCGTGTCGCTCTGCCGCGCGCTGGCGTTGCGGCCCGCGATCCTGCTGATGGACGAGCCGTTCGCCGCGCTCGACGAGATAACCCGTGAGGTGATGCAGGAAGAATTGCTTCGATTATGGAGCGTCACCGACAGTACGGTCATTTTCATCACCCACAGCATCAGCGAGGCGGTGCTGCTGTCGGAGCGCGTCATCGTCATGACGGCGCGCCCGGGCCGCGTCGATGAAATCATTGATATTCCCTTTGGGCGGCCCCGCGACGAGCAACTGCGCGGCCAAGCGGAATTCTCCGGGCTGGTCCAGCATATCCGCGGCAAGCTCCACCGGCCGAAGGTCGCGGCAGGAGCGGCGCCATGAGTAAAATCTCGCTTGCCCGTACCGCCGGACAGATCGGCGTGTTCGTGGCCTTCTTTGCGCTGTGGGAGCTCGCAGTCGACGTCCTGCATGTCAAGGCGGTGATCCTGCCGCCGCCGAGCCTGATATTTCAATCGATGTTGAAGCATTGGCTCTATCTGTTGCAGAACTCGTGGCCCACCCTGATCGCGGTCGCGGGCGGATTTGCGATCGCGGCCGCTCTCGGCTTCACCATCGCGGTCGGAATTGCCTATTCCCGCTGGGTCAGCGAGTTGACCTATCCGTTTCTGATTGCGGCTCAAGTGATACCGAAAGTGGCGTTGGCGCCGCTGTTCATCATCTGGTTCGGATTTGGACTGGCGCCCAAGGTCGTGATCGCGGCTTTGATTGCCTTCTTTCCGATCGTCATCAACACGGCGAGGGGTCTGATCTCCGTCGAGCCCGAATTGATCCAGTACATGAAATCGCTCGGCGCGAGCTGGAGCGAGATCTTTTTCAAGATCAGTCTGCCATGGGCCCTGCCTTATATCTTTGCGTCGTTTCGCATCTCGATCACCTTGGCCGTGGTCGGTGCGGTGGTCGGCGAGTTCGTCGCTTCCGATAGCGGTCTTGGCTACGTCATCAGCTACGCCAATGTTTCGCTGGATACCGACGTGATGTTTGCCGGGATCTTCGTCCTAAGCCTGCTGGGCATGCTGCTGTTTCTCGCCGTGGTGCTGCTGGAGCGGATATTCATTTCCTGGCAGACGGCCGCCGAGGCGCCCCCGGAGACAATGTGACGGATTACAGGTCGAAATCCCAGTTATCTCAAGCAATGGAGCTTCACATGACAGCCCTTCGAACCTTGGTCGCCACGATAATGATGACGGCGATCAGCGCCCCTGCCTTTGCCCTTGACAAGGTGACCCTGCGTCTCGACTGGGTTTATGGATCGGAGCACGCGCCGATCTTCCTGGCCCGTGACAAGGGCTTCTTCGAAAAGGAGGGCATCGATGTGACGCTGCTTCCCGGGCAGGGCTCGACCGTGACGGTCAAGCTGGTGGGCAATGGCAGCGAGGAATTCGGCTATGCCGCCGCGGATCAAGGGCTGATGGCCTATGCGAAGGGCCTACCGGTGGTCTCGACCGCGGTTATCCTGCAGAAGAATCCGGTTGCGGTGATCTTTCCGAAGTCGAGCGGCATCAAGACCCTGACCGACCTCTACGGCAAGACCATGGGCATTCCTTTTCAGAGCGTCGGCGAGAAGCAGTGGCGTTACGTCGTCAAATTCAACAAGATCAACTCAAGCCGGATCCACGAAGTCGCGGTCGATCGCAACATCGCGGCCATGATCGAGGCCAATAAGGTCGATGCCAGCCTCGCCTTCTTTTTCAACGATGGTCTCAAGGTCGTGTCCGACGGTACGCCGATGGACTGGATCCTGTTGTCTGATGTCGGGCTTCCGATCTATTCGACATCCCTGCTCGTCAACGAAGAGACGATCAAGAAAAATCCGGATCTGGTTCGGCGCTTCACCCATGCCTTCGTCGCGGGCTGGACCTATGCCTTGAGCCACGAGCAGGAGGCGCTCGATGCCTTTCTCAAGGACAACCCGGCCGTCGATCCGAAGTATTCGGCGCTCAAGCTGCCCGAGGTCCTCAAGCTGACCCAGTCGGAGGAGACGTCGAAGAACGGCATTGGCTATTCCACACGGGAAAAATGGGAGGACATGCAAAAAGCCCTCGTCGATATGGGGATCATGGATAGCCCGGTCGACGTATCAAAGGTCTTCACCAATGAGTTCCTCAAATAGGGCTGGGTTTCCGCAGTCTTGATCATGTCGGCAGTCTCCCCGAATTTCATTCAAAGGGGCATCGCGCATGCGCGATGCTCCTCATGGGAAACATCGGCCCATGAACAAGGGTCCCCTCATAATAAACGGTTGTCATCCTCCGCGAAGGCGGGGGGATCCGGTACGCCGCGGCTTTTCGGCTCTATCGCTGCTGCTCTGGAATACTGGGTCGCCCGGTGATAGGCGAGAGGAAGCGACGCCGTCCTTTGGACGGCTAAGCCGGGCGATGACGGCTGCGGGTGGCGTGGCGTCTCCGAAACATCCGGCTTCTTGGTGGCGGCTTGATCGCTATTTTGGCAGCGAGACTTCCTTGAGGATCGTCACCTTCCTGTCGGCGACGCCCTCGATCAGCACCAGCTTCCCGGCCTGGTTGTGGTCGTCGAATTTGACCGGCGCACCCATGACGTTGGTGAATTCGATTTTCTTCAGCGAGTCTCGGATGGCGGTGGGATCGGTCGACCCGGCTTCCTTGATCGCCTTGAGCACGAGCCGCATCGCGTCATAGCCGGCCCAGGTTTGAAGCACCGGCGTGGTTTTGTGCTGCTTTTCAATCTCGGCGGCGAAGGCCTTGTTCTCCGGCGTGTCGACCAGATAGCTATAGGTCCAGGCCGTTATCGAGCCCTCCATTCCGCCAGCCTGGATGATCTGCAGATTGTTGCCGCCGGGGTCGAAGCGCCCGATATAGGGGATCCTGACACCGAGCTGCATGGCATTGCGCAGGAAGTTCAACTGATCGCCGGCGAGCTGGAACAGGGCGATGGCGTCCGGCTTGCTCTGCTGGATGCGCGTCAACAGCGAGGTAAAATCCGGATAGCTCTGGGGATGGAAGTCGGTCGAGATGATCTCCAGGCCGTTCTTCTTGGCGACCGCCGCGAAAGCCGCGGCGCCGCCGCGACCGAAGTCGGTGTCTTCGGCGAGCACGGCAATGCGCTTGAGCTTCGAGTTTTGCCCAAGATAGAGGCCGAGCGCGTTCATCATGTCGTCGTCAGATGGGTTAATGCGGAAGGCCCATTGGTTGCCGCCGACGCCGGACATTTCGGTGATCTTCGGACTGGAGGCGACGCCATCAACCAGGGCAATGTGGGCGTCCGCGATCAGCGGCATGGTCGCTAGCGTTGCGGAGCTGCAATGCGCGCCCACGATCGCGACGACCTTCGCCTCGATCAGTTTGTTGGCGACGTTGACCGCCTCGGACGGATTGCAGCGATTATCGTAGGCAAGAAGTTCGACCCTCCTGCCGAGCACGCCGCCCGCCGCATTGACTTCGTCGAGCGCGAGCTGATAGCCCCAGCGTTGCCACACCGCCGGCGCTGCCGCGGGGCCGGTATCGGGTACGCTGGCGCCGATCAGAATGTTCTGGGCGTTTGCGGCCATCGGCAACGCGAATAAAACGCCGATCGCCGCCGCCCGTAATGCTCTCCACATCGTCAAGCCTTTCTAACCCCGCTCAAATCTAAACCCGCTCAAATCCGAGTTCGCGGTGGACTGACGGTCGCATTGCCGGCTGGCGAAGGGATATCATGCTTTCATGTCGGCCCGAGGTGTCCAGGACGCCGTTCCGAATATAGAAACGTTGTTCCGATAGTGATTAGAGAAAAATTTGACTAGTCTGTCAAGCAATCTGCTGCGTACAATTGCGCCGCCACCTCAACCGATTGCAGCACGTTCGCCCAAGCGCTTGCGCTGCCTCGTTGACTTCCAGAGCGGGGGTCGCATAGCTAGGGTTGAAGTCGAATACTGTCGCGGTTCATCGGAAGTCGTCAGATGGGTGCGGAAAGCCAGTCGGTTGCGCGGGCCGTCGATATTCTGGAATTACTTGCCGAAAACGGCTCGTTGGGCGTTCGCGACATCGCCCGCCGCATGGGGCTTTCGCCCACCATCATTCATCGGCTGATCAGCACATTGGCCTCGGCCGGCTATGCCGAGCAGGCGCCCGATACGCACAAATATCGCATCGGCTACCGGGCGTTCAGGATCGGCTGCTCGTTCCTCTCGCAAAACGATCTCGATCGTGCCAGCACGCCTGAGCTGGTCGCGCTGGCGGAGCAGCACCAGGTCAACAGCTTTCTCGGCGTGCTGCGCGACCACGCGGTGGTCTATCTCAAGGTCGTCAAGAGCAACGGCCCAATCGCCATCAACAACGCGGCAGGCTCGCTGGCGCCTGCGCATTCGACGGCCTTTGGCAAGGTGCTGCTCGCCGCACTGCCTGACAAGCAGGTCGCCGAGGTGATGGGCCGCGAGCCCTATAAGCGGCTGACCAGGAAGACCAAGGTCTCGCTGCGGTCGCTGTTGGCCGAGCTGCGCGAAGTCCGCGAGAGCGGAGTTGCAATTTCCGACGAGGAGAACCTGCCGAATGTCTATTCGGTCGGTGCAGCCGTGCGCGATGCGTCGGGCACGGTCATCGCCTCGTTGAGCGGCGCCGTTCCGCGCCAGGGATTGACCAAGCGCGACATCGATCATCTCTGCGTGCTGGTGAAGAATGCTGCCGACAGCGTGTCGCGCAAGATGGGAGCGCCGCCAGACTCGCTGAGGCCGTGACAAGGTTAGCCCGGCTTTAGCGTTTTGATCACCTTTTGCAGATGCGGGGCATCGCCGATGCCTGCGGCAACGATCTCGTCGATCCCGACCGCCTCGTAGGCGGCAAAAGCCTCTCTGACCTGGCTCGGCGTGCCGCTGGCGCTGTGACGCATCACGACGTCGTCGTTCACGAGCCTGTTCACGGCGTTCCAATCCTCGGCTGCGTAAGCCGCAGCCAGGGCAGCTTGATCGAGCGTCGTGCCGGCCATTGCCAGATTGCGAGCGTGATGCTGGCCGCGCAGGACGAAGCCGAGCAGGCGTCGAAGCCGGTTGCGGGCGATGTTTTCATCATCGTCGGCCGAGACATAGACCAGGACGGTCTTCTTGATGCGGCGCCCGGCTGATTGCTCGCCCTTGGCTACCAGGTCCAGGGTCCAGCGAATGAATGCCGGTGAAGTCGCGGCTGAGATCAGCACGCCGTCAGCGGCGGCGCCCGCCAACTCCAGCATCTGCGGACCGGATGCCGCAAGGAAGATCGGGATTTGGTGGGCGCCGTGGGCAAGGCGTCGTCCGGAGACGCGAAAGTGCTTACCCTTGAAGTCGATGGTTTCACCGCTCAGCAACGCGCGGGCGACGCCGATAGCCTCGCGCATGGTACCGAGCGGATGGTCGGCGGCAAGCCCCGCCGCTTCCAGGTCACGCGGCGCCCCCACGCCAAAGCACAGTCTCACCCGACCCGGGAAATATTCGTCCAGTGTCGCCGCCGCCATGGTGGCGTAGAGCGGATGAACCGAATAGGGGCTCATCGCCATCAGCGCAATGCCGATGGTCTTGCTGTAGGCCAAGGCCAGGGCTGCGGTGGCGATCGGTTCGCGCTGGAACAGGTGCGACGCCAACCAGGCGGTGGACATGCCGCCCTCGTCGGCAGTCTTGACCAGGGCGCGCAGGCCATCCGGCGTTTCACTGCCGTCGAAGGAGAGTCCGAATTCGCTGGGCATGGTGCGCCTCGGGTCAAAGCAAAGTTGCGATCGATGAGGCTATACGATCCGGGGCGTGATCTCTTCGGCAAAGATCTGCATCTGGTCGAGCAGTTCCTGGATGTCGTTGGCCGCGAAATACAGGCCCAGCAGATGCGTGACCCCGGCATCCCTGAATCGATGCACCTTCTCAACAATCTCATCGGTGCTGCCGATCAGATTGATATCCTCCATGGCCAGGCTGGCCTGGTCCTTCAGCGTCGACTTTGACAGCGATAGCAGATGTTTGTGCATCTGGCTCTGCTTGTAGCGCGCGAGTGCCGATTCATGGCTCTTGCCGATATGAACGACATATTGCGGCGCCACGGCAATCTTTGAGGGATCGCGTCCGGCGGCGAGCGCCATCTGCTTCATTTGCGTGACCATCGTCTTCAGTTTGTCAGCCGGCATGCCGGCGGGAATCCAGCCATCGGCCCCGTGCGCGACCCGGCGAAGGTGGTTCGCATTGTTGCCGCCGAAATAGATCGGCAGATGCGCTTGCTTCGGCTTCGGAAACAGTTCGACATCCCTGTATTTGTAATATTTGCCATCGAAGCTGGCGGTGCGCTCCGTGAACAGCCGTTGCAGCGCCTGAACACCTTCCTCGACCATGTCGCCGCGATGCACGCCGCCGTCGGGCCGCAGGGCATCGAACTCCTCGCGATAGGCGCCGACACCGACGCCGATCTCGAGCCGGCCGCCGCTGAAATGGTCCAGCGTCGCGATCTGCTTGGCGAGCACGACGATGTCGCGGCGCATCGGCAGCACCAGCACACCGGTGCCGAACCGCAGCGTCTTGGTGTTGGCCGCGATGAAGGCGTAGGTCATCAGCGGCTCCCAGAACCGCGGCGGCACCGGGAATTCCGCGCGCACGTAGTGCTGCGTCGTCATGTGGTCGTTGCCCCAGACCGAGTGGTAGCGCAGTTTCTCGGCGTGCTGGGCGATTTTGATCAAGGTGTCAGGATCGGAAAACGGGATCGGATAGGTCAGGCCCTCCATTCCCGTTGGCAGACCGGCACTGACGATGAGACCCATGCTTTTCTCCTGTCGGGCTCCGTTGGCCCTTAATCGGGATTGTGGTTCAGGCGCGGCGATGAGCCGGGCCGCGGTCGTGGCATCGACTATCAATGGTGATGGTCATCATGCAGGACGACGCCGTAATGCTTGAACGCGGCATCGCGCGAAACCAGTCCGAGATGCACGTCCTCGGCTACTCTGGCCGGATCGCGCTTGACGGGATCGCCGAGACCGCCGCCGCCGGGCATTTCGATCAGGACCGATTCGTGTTTCGGAATCGTCTGCTGTCCCTTGCTTTTCAACTTCGCACCGGAGCCCAGCGACAACGCGCCCGCCATCCCATCGCTGCCGCCGTTGCGGCCGCGAGCCGGGTAGATCACCCGGTCGTAATTGGCAGAGATCGCAAAGGCGGCGTCGTCGAGCGTCACGACTTCCATGACTTGGCCTAGTCCGCCGCGATATTGTCCAGGGCCGCCGGAATCGATGCGATATTCCTTGCGCCTGATCAGGAGAGGCGACATCGCCTCGGTGACCTCGACCGGGACGTTGCGGACGCCACTTGGGAAGGCCGTTGCGGACAGGCCGTCCTTGCCCGGCCGGGCGCCGGTTCCACCGGAATGGAAGGACATGACGTTGAAGACCCGCGCCTTCATCATCTCGGTGGAGTCGGCATCAATCTGGCTGGAGCCGCCGAAGGCGAACAGGTTCCAAAGGCACGAGGTGCCTTCGGCCGGCACCTGATTGTCCAGCGCCTGGTTGAGGCAGCCAATCACCAGGTCTGGCAGCATCTGCCCGACCACATGCCGGGTGGCGACCGGCCGCGGGTGCTTGGCATTGAGGATGCAATTGTCCGGTGCGTGCATCCGCAACAGCGCCAGCGAACCCTCGTTGTTGGGAACCCGCGGCGCGACGATGCATTTGACGCCGAAAGAGGCATAGGCCTCGGTGTAGCAGAAGGGGACATTGATGCCGTAGGAGGACGGCGGTGACGTGCCGGCGAAGTCGACGTCGATGCCGTCGTCGCCGATGGTCATGGTTGCGACCAGATCGAGCGGCTGGTCATAGCCATCGACCCGCATGGTGTTTCGAAAGGTGCCCTTGGGCAGCCGCCGGATCGCTTCGAGCGTCGCAGCCCGCGATCGATCGAGGATATGGGCGCCGAGCATTTCGAGTGTCTCGATGCCGAACTCGTCCATCATTTTGACGAGCTGTCGGCCGCCGACATCGTTGCAGCCGGCCAGCGAGTAGATATCGCCAATGACCTGGACCGGTTCTCGGACGTTAGCCCTGACGATATCGATCAGCGTCGCGTTGGTGCCGGTGGCGTCGGCAAAGCGCATGATCGGAATGTAAAGGCCTTCTTCGTAGACTTGGCGCGCATCCGGTCCCATGCCGCGGCCGCCGATATCGATGACGTGACAGGTACTGGCGAACAGGGCGACCAGCCCAGCGGCGCGGAATATCGGGGTTACGACGGTGAAATCGTGCAGGTGGCCGGTACCCTTCCAGGGATCGTTGGTGATGAAGATGTCGCCCGGCTGCATCGTGGCCGCCGGAAACCTGTGAAGAAAATGCACGACCGCCCGCGCCATCGAATTGACGTGGCCGGGCGTACCGGTGATGGCCTGGGCCAGCATCTGGCCCGAGGTGTTGAAGACACCGGCGGAAACATCGCCGGCCTCTCGCGTCGAGGTGCTGAAGCCGATCCGGATCAGCGTTTGCGCCTGTTCCTCGACCACCGAAATCAGGCGGTCCCACATGATCTGCTGGTGGATCAGCAACATGGGATCGGTGGTGTGATCGGTTGATCCGTCCATTATCGTTTCCTGGTCATGACGATACTGCCGAACGCATCGATCGCCGCGGTGAAGTTGCCCGTGACCAGCGTGGTGGTTTCATCCTCCACGATCAAGGCTGGACCGTCCAGCATCGATCCCGGTGCCAGACGAGTGCGGATGTAGAGATCCGTCTTCTGCAACCTGCCGGTCAGGGGGTCGACGACATCGACGGAACCGGCGGCCCTCGCGGCTTGATCGGGGGGCGGCGCGGGACGGCGCGCGATCGGGGCCGCTTCGGTCGCCAACCGCAGCGACCAGCCGAGAATTTCGACATCGAGCCCGGGAATACGGCGGCCGAACTGCGCTTCGTAATCGGCAACGAACAGCCGCTCCAGTTCGGTCACCGAGGTCGCGTCGAGATCGTCGTCGGGAATCGTCACCAAAAGTTCGTGGCCTTGACCGCGATAACGCATGCTGGAGGTCCAGGCCTCGGTCAACGGCGCCAAAGGTGCCCCGAGCCGGACCACCGCTTCCGCCTCCAGGCGCATGCCGGCGCGCAACTGGTTGAGGGCCGCGAAATCGAAGGTCGCGTCGAGTGGCGTGTAGCGCGTGCGGACCACCTCATAGGCGATCGGTGCGAGCAGGAAACCGAAGGCCGAGCCTACACCGGCGCCGCTTGGGACAATCACAGTCGATATATCGAGTTTTTCCGCCAGCCGTGCGGCGTGAATAGGCGCCGCGCCGCCGAACGCAATCATGCAGCGGCTGGACAAATCCTTGCCGCGCTCGACGGCGTGGACCCGCGCCGCATTGGCCATGTTTTCCTCCACCACCTCGGTCACGCCAAGTGCCGCGCGCGTGATATCGAGTTTCAAGAACGCGCCGACCGACGCGCCGATCGCTTTGGCCGATGCATCCGGATCGAGCTGCATTTTGCCGCCGGCGAAACGATCGACCTGGATCCGGCCGAGCGCTACATTGGCATCGGTCACCGTGGCAAGCGTGCCGCCGCGCTTATAACAGGCCGGTCCGGGCTCGGAGCCGGCACTTTCCGGCCCGACCTGAATTCTGGCGAGATTGTCGACATAGGCGATCGAGCCGCCGCCGGCGCCAATCTCGACCATCTCGATGACCGGCACGCGGATCGGAATGCCGCTGCCTTTGAGGAAGCGATATTGCCGGGCCACCTCGAACGAGCGCGAGAAGTGCGGCGCTCCGTCATCGATCAGGCAGATCTTGGCGGTGGTGCCGCCCATGTCGAACGACAGGATATGGTCGATGGCCGAGCTGCCGCGCGATATGGCTGGCCAGGATGGCGCCGCCGGCGGGTCCGGATTCCACCAGCCGGATCGGAAATCGCCGCGCGATGTCCACCGTCGTCAGTCCGCCCGCCGAGGTGATCAGAAACAGCGGGCCAGCAAATCCGCGCGCAATCAACGCATCTTCCAACAGCTTCAGATAACGCGCCATCACCGGCTGGACGTAGGCGTTGGCGCAGGCCGTGGACCAGCGCTCATATTCACGAATTTCCGGACAGACCTCGCTCGACAGGGTGACGGCGATATCGGGGGCGATTTCCCTGAGAATGTCGCGGCTGCGCAATTCGTGTACCGGGTTGGCGTAGGAATGCAGATAGCCCAGCGCCACGCTGATCACGGCTTCCTTGCGCAAGACCGGGATGAGGTCTGCCAGAGCGCTCTCGTCGAGCGGCTCGATGATACGGCCGGTGGCGTCGATGCGTTCCGGCACCGCCAGGCGCAGATGCCGCGGCACCAGCGGCGCCGGCTTGTCCATGAAGATATCATACTGCTCGAAACGATGCTCATAGGCCATCTCGATGGCGTCACGGAAGCCGCGCGTGACCAGAAGCGCGGTCTTCGCCCCCTTGCGTTCGATGATCGCGTTGGTGGCAAGCGTGGTGCCGTGAATGATCAGGTCGAGATCGGCCGGGCGCAGCCTTGCCTCCGTCAGGATCTGCTCGATACCGGCCAGCACGCCTTGTTCGGGCGCGGATGGGGTGGTCAGCACTTTCCGGCTGAATCGCTCGTTGCCCGCTTCGAGGGCGAAATCCGTGAACGTGCCGCCGATATCGACGGCCAGGCGGGCGGATATCATTTCGCCATCTCCGTGATATTGCCGCCGAGATAGGCCTGGCGGATGCGAGGGTCGGTGCGGATTTCGGCGGCCGGCCCTTCGATGAATTTGCGGCCGAGTTCCATGACAATGGCCCTATCCGATACCAGCAGTGCGCCGTGCACGTTCTGCTCGACCACCAGGACCGTGACGCCCGCGGCAGCGATCTGCCGTGCGACTGCGAAAACATCGGCCTGCATCCTCGGCGACAATCCGAGCGAGGGTTCATCAAGCAGCAGCAGCTGCGGCCTGGGGAGCAGGACCATGGCGGTTTCCAGCACCTGCTGTTCGCCGCCAGAGAGGTTGCCAGCCATTTCCTGCCATTTTTGCGTCAGCAGGGGAAACTGTGACGTTATCCGGGCGATGGCGTCGCGATGGGCGCGGCCGGGCAGGGTGTAACACCCCATCTTGATGTTCTCAGCGACGCTCATCTGCGGAAAATTGCAGCGGCCCTGTGGCACGAAGCCGATGCCGCGTTTCAGGCGATCGGAGGGGCCGAGATGTTCGATCGCTTCGCCGTTGAAGATCACCTGTCCGGCGAACCTCCGGCAGATGCCGAAGATAGCGCGCAGCAGCGTCGATTTGCCGGCGCCGTTGCCGCCGATCAGCGTGGTTACGGAGCCGGGCGCCAGTCGGGTGGAGAAGTCGCGTACGATCGGCACGTCGCCATATCCGGCCGACAAATCGATCAGTTCCAGCGTGGCCGCGTCGGTCATGTCGCCACCGCCGCGTCGAGTCTGGCCGCCGGCGCGATGCCGAGATAGGCGTCAAGCACGCGCGGATCGCTGCGCACGGCTTCCGGCGTCCCCTCGGTCAGCTTGGCGCCCTGTTCGAACACGATGACCTTGTGGCAGAGGCTGCTGATGAATTCGACGTTGTGCTCGACGATCAGGAACGAGACGCCGGCCCGGTTGGCCTTGCGCAGGATGCCGGCGACTTCGTTGATGCGGGTCGGATTGACCCCTGCCACCGGCTCATCCAGCACGATCATTCGCGGCCGCGACATCATCGCGGCGGCGAAGGCCAATAGCTTCTTCTGGCCATAGGACAAGGTGGCGGCCGGCCGGTCGATAAGCCTGGTAAGGCCGACGAGCTCGAGCAGCTCGCGGGCGCGATCCTCGGCCGCGCTGCGGGCGCTGCGAAACCTGCGGGTACGGACCAGAGCGTCAACCCAGGTGATGCCCCGGAACGGCGCTTCGGCGACCAAAAGGTTGTCGAGCAGATTATAGCCATCATAGATCCGTACGTTCTGGAAGGTCCGGATCAGGCCAGCGCGCGCGACCACGGCGGGACTGAGGTTGGTGACGTCCCGGCCAGCAAGGACGACCCGCCCGGCATCGAGCCGCTGGAACCCGCTGATGCAGTCGATCGTGGTGCTCTTGCCGGAGCCGTTGGGGCCGATCAGGCCGGTAATCGAGCCCGCCTCGACATCGAACGAGGCGTCCTGAACCGCGCGGACGCCGCGGAAGGCCTTGCAAAGGCCGGTGATTTGCAACAGCGCGGTCACGGCAGCGCCTTGCGCAGCGCCGCGATCCGCCGGTCCTGAAGCCATCCGGAAATGCCGCGGGGCATGAACATCATCGCGGCAACCAGCACCAGGCCATAGATCACCATGCGCAACGTGTCGGAGAAGCGCAACGCCTCCGGTAGCACCACCATCGCCGCACCAGCGAGCGCCACGGCCCAGAAGCTGCCGGCCCCACCGATGATGACGATGATCAGGAAGGTCTGCATATAGTAGAAATCGAGGAAGCTTGGATCGATGATCTTGAGATGAAAGGCGTAGATCGCGCCGGCCATGCCGGTAATGACCGCGGCGACCACGAAGGCTGTGAGCTTGTAGGGCAAAGGCGAGATGCCCTGCGATTCCGCCAGGGCATCGTTCTGATTGATCGCCTTCAGCACCAGACCGATGCGTGACGTCTTCAGGCCATAGAGAAAGACCAGCACGACCAGCGTGAACGCCAGCGCGATGTAGTAAAACCGCGCGCTGGTGTCGAACGTAAAGCCCATCAGGGTCGGCGCCGGCAGGCCGGGAATGCCAAGCGGTCCCCGCGTCACCTCGACCCAGTCCCGCGCGATCAGGCTGGCGAGCAGGGCAAAGGTGAGAGTGACCACGACAAAGGCGTGTCGCGTCGTGCGAATGATGGCGAGGCCGATCGCCGTCGCCAGCAGCAGGTTGACGGCGCCGGCGGCCAGCACGGCGGTCCAGAAGCTGAAGCCGTCATCCATCACCGCCAGCGCCGCGCTGTAGCCGCCGACGCCCCAGAAGCCAAGCTGGGCGAATGACAACAGTCCGGCATAGCCATAGACCAGGTTGAGCGCCTCGGCGGCGGTGAGGAAGATCAGGCCGGAAATCGCGATGCCGATGACATAATTCGAGCGCGTCAGCTGCGGCATCAAGGCCAGCCCAACGACGGCCACGCCCACCGCCAACAGGGTCCATCGCGATGGGCTCATCCGACGCGCATCCCCGGTCGCTGGAAGATGCCGTTCGGCCGCAACAGCACCGCGACGATCATGATACTGAAAATCGCGCTTTCCTGCCAAACGATGCCGAAGAAGCCGCCGACGAAGCTTTCGATCAAGCCGAGCGCAATGGCCACGACGACCGCACCCAGCATGTTGCCGAGGCCGCCAATCACGACCAGCGCGAAGGCCTTGAAGATGATGGCTTGCCCCATCGCCGGATGCAAAAGCTGGATCGGCGCCAGCGCGGCGCCGGCGAGGCCGCACAGCGCCGCGGCCAGCACCACCGCACAGCGGGCGACATGACGGGGCTGGATGCCCACTATCATGGCCGCCTCACGGTTCTGCGCGATGGCGCGCATGGCGCGCCCGAGCTGGGTGAATTGCAGCAGGGCGTAAAGTCCGGAAAACGCGACGATCGACAGTCCGGCGGCAATGATCCGGGTCCAGGTGATACGGATCGAACCGATCTCGACGCCGTCAAAGCCGTAGGACGGTGTCGACCATGATCGGCGTCGCGGTGAACAGGTACTGCATGCCGTAGAGCAGGATCATCGAGATGCCGAGCGTGGTGAGGATGCTGCGTTCGAATTCCTTCTGGCCGATATGCCGCAGCAACAAATCATAAAGCAGCAGGCCGGCCAGCGAAGTCGACAGCACCGCGACAACAAGCGCCGGCCAATAGGACAGGCCGAACATCGGCAGCGACTCGGCCATGGCATAACCGCCGAGCATCAACAGCTCGCCATGGGCGAAATTGATCACTTCGAGGACGCCGAAGATCAGCGCGAGCCCGACCGCGATCAACGCGTAAATCAGCCCAAGCATCAGTCCGTTGAGCGTCAGCTGAAGAAGATAGGCGCCGCTGGCTTGCATGATCTCCGATGATCGGCCGGAAAACCGCGTCCGGGCGCGATTTTTGGGTGTTCCGATTAACAGAACACTGTTCCCTTAGAAGTCTAGGCAATGCCGTGCGTCGCGTCAATTTGCGAATGGCTGGCCGCGCCGCTCAAGGCGGCGCCATGGATTGCACAATTACCCGTCAATGTCTTCGCGGCTGTTGCGGGCTCGAGCTCGCGGCGCCTTGCTTGACTTGGGCTGACGGCGCCGATTACATCGAGCTCTAAAGGTGGTTTGATGGCAGCCGTTCTCGGTCTGCAGTGTCTTCGATGCGGCGCAGACTATCCGGCTGGGCATTTTGCCGAGGATTGCCCGGCCTGCCGGCCGGTTGCGCGAAGCAACCTGGTTGTCGTGTATGAGAGCACGCTGCGTGCGCCCCGTGGCAAGCCGGCGGCGGACGCCGGCCGCGGCCTGTGGCGCTATGGCGATGTTTTGCCCGTTAGCGAGACCGAGGGCGTCAGCCTCGGCGAGGGTGGCTCGCCGCTGCATCGCCTGGAGCGCGCCGGCCAATCGATCGGCCTGACCCATCTGTTTGGCAAGGACGAGACGCGCAACCCGACCTGGTCGTTCAAGGACCGGCTCGCCTGTATCGCGGTATCCTCGGCGCGCAAGATGGGAGCCAAGGTGATCGTGTCGAGTTCCTCCGGCAATGCCGGCGCCGCGGTCGCGGCCTACGCAGCCAGGGCCGGGCTGGACTGCGTCATCTTTACGTTCAAGGGAACCGCAGGTCCGATGCTGACGCAGATGCGTGCCTATGGGGCCCGCGTCGTCGCGGTCGAAAACAAGGCCGACCGCTGGACGCTGATGGCGCATGCGGTGCGCGAATTCGGCTGGTTTCCGACCTCGCCGTTCTTCGGTCCGGTGGTCGGCAGCAATCCCTACGGCATCGAGGGCTACAAGACGATCGCCTATGAGATCGCCGAGCAGATGCATTGGCGCGTGCCGGACTGGTGCGTGGTGCCGGTCTGCTATGGCGATGCGCTGCTCGGCATGTGGCGGGGCTTTGAAGACATGATGGCGTTCGGCTGGACCGATCGGATGCCGCGGATGGTCGCCGCCGAAACGTCGGGCTCGCTCGCTGCCGCCTTGGCCGAGGGCAGCGACGCCCCGCCGGACATGCGGGTCAATCAGCAGACCATCGCCGTGTCGATCGGCGCCACCCGCGGGACCTTTCAGGCGCTGGATATCGTCCGCCGTTCCGGCGGGCTGGCTCTTTGCATCACCGATGAGGAGATGCTGCGCTGGCAGCAGACGCTGTCGGCTCGCGAGGGACTGTATGTCGAACCGGCATCGGCGGCGGGGCCGGCCGCTGTGGAGCAATTGGCGCAGGCCGGTCGCATCGGCGCACAGGACAGCGTCGTCACGCTGCTGACGGCGAGCGGGCTGAAGGATCCCGCGGCGACGGCCGCCATGCAGGGGGACCTGCTTGTCGTTCCCTCGGATATCGATGAGGCCATCCTGGTATTGAAAGCCGCCGGCCTCTTTCCTCGAACGGCGGAGCGTGGGGCGTGACGGCAGTTCGAATCGCATCAGGCGCGCACTTGGGGGGGAAGCGTTTTTGGTTGAAGGGCGAGAGGGTGGCAGCAGTTGCTTTTGAGCATGATGGAAGTGATCTTCCCCCGAAAAAATGGACAGGGTTAAGCTGCTTTTAGTTCCATCGCGTTTGGGCTGATATAGCCGATGGCCGAATGGCGTCGGGTTCGGTTATAGAAGCCCTCGATGTAGGCGAAGATATCACGTTTGGCTTCCTGTCGTGTTGCATAGTGGCGGTGATGGACGAGCTCGGTTTTGAGCGTATGGAAGAAGCTCTCCATCGGAGCATTGTCATAACAGTTGCCCTTGCGGCTCATCGAGGCCCTGAAGCCGGCGGACTGGATCATCTTTCGGTAATCCGCCGAGGCATATTGAACGCCGCGATCGGAATGGTGGATCAGACCGGGGCCGGGCCGTTGCGCCGCAATCGCCATCTTCAATGCTGCCAACGGCAGCTCGGCGCGCAGATGATCCGCCATCGCCCAGCCGACGATTTTGCGGCTGTAGAGATCCAGGACGGTGGCCAGATAGAGCCAGCCCTGATCGGTCTCGACGTAGGTGATGTCGGCCAGCCAAATTCGGTTCAGCGCATCGGCGGTGAAGTTGCGCTCAAGCAGGTTTGGAGCGATCGGCAGGTCGTGCCGGCTGTCGGTGGTCCGCACCCGACGCGGCCGCGCCATGATGGCCCGAATGCCGTGCTGGCGCATCAATCGCTCGATCCGGCCGCGGCTTGCCCCACGGCCGAGAGCCTTCAGTTCTTCATGGATGCGCGGGCTGCCATAGCGTCCACGGTAATCCCGATGGATGCGCTTGATGTCATCCACGAGCTCGCGATTGTCGGCGGCGCGCCGGCTCTCCGGGCGCGAGCGCCAGGCATAATAGCCGGCCGGCGACACTTCGAGCACCTCGCACATGATTCTTACCGGATAGTCGGCGCGGCGATCTTCGATGAAGCGAAATCTCATTTCGGAACTCCAGCAAAGATCGCAATCGACTTTTTTAAAATGTCGCGCTCCATGCGCAACCGCTCGTTCTCTCGCTGCAAACGAGCGATCTCCGCTGCGTGGTCCGCCGACGGCAGCGTCGCCTGCGTTGTGGGGCGCCGCGCCGCCGCCGTCGGCTCGCGGCCCGCCCCACGCAACTCCACCCAGCGTCGCAAGACGGAATCGCGCAGCCCAAGTTCCTTGGCCACCGATCCGATCGAGCGGCCACTCGAAGCCACGAGATCGACCGCTTGCCGCTTATAGTCATCCGTAAACGACCGACGTTGACGTTCTTCCATTTGACACCTCCTGGCTCATTGAGCCTACTACAGGTGTCCATCAATTCGGAGGAGGTTCAAAGTTCTTTCGCGTCAACTTCGACGCGCTGGGCGAGCGCGCGAAGGTAGTCGCGGCGATAGCCGCCGCCCTCGGTACGCATCCGCTTGCGGGTGGTCCTGGCAAAGGTTTTGATCGATCGGGTTGTGATGGTTGGCCCCAGTCGATCTATCGCACCCTCGGCCCTCTCGGCGTCGGCGCGGGCCTGATTGCGGATCGACTTCAGTTCAGTGATGCGATCCCTCAGCATGAGGTAGGAGAGATCGGTGACGCCGTTTTCGAGGGCGTCATAGAGTCACTTGAGCTTGGCGTCGGCCTCGGTCGCCCGCTTCCGCAAATCGGCGATATGCGTCGCCTGGCGTGGGCCTGGCCCGCTCATCAAAAGCAGGCCAACAAATTCCCTCCTTCGGCGCGTGCCCCGTACAAATTCAGGAATAGCGCGATGCCCCCCGCAATCGATGTCGCGAACCGCTCCAGATTGAGCAGAAAGCGCTCACGAAAATGCGTGCTGTCGCTCGAAACATTGATTTCGCTAACGTATCGGAAAAAGCGCCGGCAAGTGGGTTCGCTTGGGCGGCGGTTCGAGTAAGGATAATCTGCTGTTATGCTTCAGCAATCCCCCAACCAATATGCGAGGCGATGGCCGAGCTTTTTTTCTTGCCGTCCTCGCCGTCCTCGTCGAGCACGTATCGTCTACCCCAGGCCACGATATTTCCCTCCGCCGAAATCGCGCATCAAACATCCGCGGGCCTGCGGTTCCTCCGCGCGTCGATCGCTGGCCGATGCCTCGGCTAGTCACTGCCGAACCGTCGTGCGCCCGTTGCAGAGAATGCGCTTGGAGCGCGATGCGGACGACAATCAGGACGGCATTGATCTCACCATCCAACGCACCATTTAACGAGCTTGGGATGTTGGTTTCACGTCTAACTTTCATCCACAACGGAGTTATCACAGACGTTGCCGCGCTTCGCATTCGTGCCAAAAAGCGGGCCAAACTAGACGGTTCAAGGTAACAGTGTTAACCTTTGGTTTAATTCAAGCTGGTCCATTGCACACGCGGAGTGAATTTTTGAGCGTAGAGCCAATCATGAGGGTAGAGGTTGTCGGCCCGGCGGACTGCATCCCCTCTGTCATCTCGGATTTGAACTTGCGGCGCGGGCAGATCATCCGGGGCTCGGACATGCCCTTTGACGCCACCGTCGTCACCGCGATGGTGCCGCTCACGAACATGTTTGGTTACGTGATTAGCCTACGCTCCATGAGCCGTGGTCGTGCATCATTCACGATGCGTTTCGATCACTATGATCCGAGGCCTACGCTGTCGAGTTCCAACGATAGCGACATTTGATTGGAAGCACGACTTCCGGTTAGGGTCCACGCCACGTCGACCCCGTGACATCCACTTCCGGTCCGCGTCCAATTGCGGCAATTGCACCGCCGCTGGGTTGAGTGCATAGAGCTGCGGCGTCGAAACCGCTGGCTTGGGTGCAGCGCCAAATCGCACGCGGCTGCATATTCTCGGGTTCTAGCGCGGCGCTAGCCTGCGGCATCATAGTACTACGGCGAAGCAATAGTGCGCATCTTCATCGGCCGTGGCGCGCCACTTCGGTAATCTGCGCCAGAACCCGCCGAGATGCGACCGCTTCTGCGCTTTTTCGCAAAGAACCGTTTCTTTGCAAGGGAGGTTAGCTTGTGGACCGCGCAATGTCAGCCGTGACGAGCCGCCCTCACGCCGCCTTCTGCAACCTGATGTCGGGGCGCAATCCCGCACGTCCGGCAAGCCGAACCAGCATGCTCAGGCTGAACCGGTTGATCTTTCCGTTCTTGATCTCGGACACCCGAGCCTGATTAATACCAAGGCGCCTGGCTGCTTCGATTTGCGTCAGGTCGGACTTGCTCAGCCATTTGTTGATCCCGGAGAGAAGCTTGGCGCGCATTTCAAGCTCGGCCGCTTCTTCCGCCGGGAACAGGTCGTGAAATACTGACTTTGCCATCGTAGTCACCTGATCTTTCTGAGCCGTGCCCTGGCGAGATCGATGTCCCGCTTGGCCGTGGCTTGGGTCTTTTTCCGGAACGCGTGCAGGACGTGAACGGCATCGCCGACGGTCGCGAGATAGATGATGCGATAGGCGCCGGACGCCTGACGAATCCTGATCTCGCGAACACCGGGGCCGATGGAGGTCATCGGCTTCCAGTCGGAAGGCGCTTCGCCGATCTGAACCTGAAATAGTTGATAGCCAGCCTCACGCCGTGCGTCAGCCGGGAATGCTTCAACGTCGGATCGGCTGCTGCCATGCCACCGCACCTCCTTCATGGATGGAATATGCCGAAATTGGCATAGTCCGTCAATGTGCTGGCCGCTTTGGCGCCGATTGACCAGCCAGCGCCTAAAGAGGCCGCGCGAGTTCGCAGGCCGTCGTAGCTTCGATGGCAGGAGTGTTTGTTTGGACGCCGCTTCATAGCGCTACGGCGAAGCAAGAGCGCCCATCTTGGTTGGCCGTGGCGCGCCATTCTGCGATTTTATACGATACCGCCGCCCGGCGTTCGCATTGTTCTGCGCGCTGGCGGGCGAGCAGGCCGAATTCTTTCGGCTATATTCTGAACAGGTGATTCCCAGATTGCGCGCGGCCTTGGGCCGATGCAGTCGAGGATCGGCCAGTGACCGAGGCTTTGGCATGTCCCGCCGTATGATTCTGACCGCCCTGGGGGGTATCCCCACCATTCAGCCCGGCGATGACTTGGCTCCGCTGATCACAGCCGCCATCGACCGCGCGCAACTGGCTCCGGAGGATGGGGACATCCTGGTGCTGGCCCAAAAGATCATCTCGAAGGCCGAAGCTCGCAGCGTCCGCCTCGCCGATGTCGTCCCAACGCCAAGAGCTGTCGAGCTGGCGACCATGGCCGGGAAGGATCCCCGCATCGTCGAATTGATCCTACAGGAATCCGTCGAGGTGCTGCGCTGCCGGCCCGGCGTCATCATTGTCGAGCACAGGTCAGGCCTGGTGATGGCCAATGCCGGTATCGATGCCTCCAATGTCGAGTCCGCCGAGGGCGAGGAGCGTGTGTTGCTGCTGCCGGAGGACTGCGACGCCAGCGCCGCCACGCTGCGGGAGGCCTTGCGCCACCTGCTTCAGCGCGACATCGGCGTGGTCATTGCCGACAGCTTCGGGCGGGCATGGCGCAATGGGACGGTCGGAACGGCCATCGGCCTGTCCGGGCCGCCCGGACTCCGGGATATGCGGGGAATGCCGGACCGCAATGGTCGCGTGCTGGTGGCGACGGAAGTGGCGATCGCCGACGAACTGGCGGCGGCCGCCTCCCTGCTGATGGGCCAGGCCGACGAAAATCTCCCCGTGGTCCATGTGCGCGGCCTCCCGCTCGCGCTCCGTCCCAGCAGCGTGAAAGAGTTGATCCGCGACCGGAACATGGATCTGTTTCGCTGACAAAAAAAGGATGTTGTCGTTGCGCCGGTGTGCTCCTTCTCCGAAAGAATCAAGCGCATCAAATCGCTGACGGATGGCCGATTCATTCGTCGCAAGCCTATGCTATAAACCTCAAACCTGTCTGGGGAATCCCACCACCGCAAAGCCAATATCTTCCATGGAGGCAATGATGAAAAAACGTAGCTTCTTGCTCCCTGTTGCGTTCCTCGCAAACATCAGCCCCTTGCTTGCTTGCGAATTAAATGGGCTTACGGAGGCAATCGACCGCCTGAAAGGAGGTAAGGAGCCAGATGCACGCTACGCAGCCGAGTATTGCGCCAAAATTCTTCAGGGCAATACCGATGGTAACGTGGCGCCTCTTATTTTATTACTTGGTACAGTCGTGGATAAAGATGAGAGGCTGAAGGAAGCAGTAAGGAATTGCCCCGTGGAAATGTATAAACGCGCTTGTTAATGTCGCCATAGCCTTCATAATCATCGAGGGTAATGGGTTGCGCTCTGCGGTGGCGAAGTCGACGCAATCCCATCGTCCTTGGCTGCCTTCTGCTCCGTTGTCATGTTCGCAAGGTTGGCGAATCCAACCTCTACCTGGCGCGACGACAGTTCCTCCAGCGCGACGACTGGCAAGGCATGGTCGAGATCCCTTAGCAGCGCAAGGGCGTCTTTCACTGCTGACACGGGCGTGATCTCGCCGCACCATCTGGATAACGCGCCTTGTCTGCAGGCCGGGCAGCACGAGGGCTTGGTCCAGCGTGTCCGCTTCTCCCGTCCCAGTCTGCACTTTTCGGCTGAAAAACTCCTGGTCGATCTGCAGTAGTGGTGCCGTTCTTGGGCGCTCAGCAATTCGCTGTGCGTCTCCGCCGCGCAGGTGGAGCGGTCCTCAGAACGCGCAGCTTGGCCCGCGCGTCGCCCGTGTGCCGTTCAACTCGCCGGCAGCGCGTAGCACACAAAGCGCGGCGCGGCCGACCTTGCACGTTTGCCGATTGCTCAGGACGACAGCGCCTTCGCCCAACTTTTCGGAATAGGCGATAAAAGCGGCGAAGCCCGGTACCTCACCATCCTTCCAAACCACGTCGACGCCATTGCCGAACGGCGTTTCACGCTGCCAAGCGAGGCCCTGTTCAATATTGCCGCCACCTTCTTGCCTGGCGAAGCTATGCCAATCGAACAGGATCGGCCGCAGTTGGGCGAGATGGCCGTTGCCGCTGCCTGTCATGGCAAAGGAGAGATACTTGCTCATGTCGGTGAGCGAGGCTCGGATCGCGCCGGCGCCATTGAACGCCGGCCAGGTCGAATTGTTCAGCGGCGCCTTGCCGCCCTTCGGCCCGTAGCCGATCGGGATCTCGGCGCCGTCGCTGGTATCGGAGACGAGTCGCGTATGGGCCATGCCGAGCGGGATGGCGATATTATCAGCGAGCAGCTTGTCATAGCTCGCCTTGAAGACGCCCTGCATCGCTTCGGCGAGAAGCGCGAAGCCGAGATTCGAATAGGACCACGCCGTTCCCGGCTGGCTGGCAAGCGAAATTTTTGCGAGACCCGCATACATTTGCGCGGTCGAGAATGGATAGGTCATATCAGGCAAATCGCGCGGCAGGCCGGACGTATGGGTCGCGAGGTCGATGAGCCGGACCGGGAAATTCCGGCCGCCCTGCTGAAAGCTCGGAAGCATCGTGCCGTTCGGAAGATAGTTGATGGCGGGATCTTCTGGTTTGACGAGCCGCTGGGCGACGGCTTCGGCAAGCAGGAAGGCCGTGAAGGTCTTTGTGACCGAGCCGAGATAAAAAATCGTATTGGCGTCGGCAGGCCGCCGGGCGCCGCTGGCGTAGGAGACGGTGCCGCTGAACACCTGCCCGGCGCCGGCTTTTCCAGAGAACGCGATAGCTACCGCGGCCCCCGCACATTCGGGCGCGCTTGCAAGGCTCGTTGCAATCACTTGCGCCGTGTCCGCCAGCGTCGCTGCCCGCGTGGTTTCGGCGTTAGATGTGGCCACCACGGCCAAGCCAAGCGCCACCAAGCAATTTCTTCCGAGATTCACATTCGCCCCCCAGTCAAGCTGGGCCCGCGCAAACAAGGACTGCGCGCTCTTACTCAGGATGCCATGACCTGTTCCTTGCCAAGAACAGGCGGATTTATTCCAAGTGGCGCGCTCGGAGAGATTCGAACTCCCGACCCTCGGAATCGAAATCCGATGCTCTATCCAGCTGAGCTACGAGCGCGTTCGGTGCTCGATTAGCAGACTTGGCCCGCTTGGGCCAGCAGACCGCGGCGTCGGCTTTCGAAGCCGCCGGAACGCTCCAGCCGGCGTAATGACGGCCCCGCCGTCTACGGGTTCAGAAACAGGGATGCCGGCGATGGTCCTGGCCGATATAGCCCGCGGCGCTCTGACGGCAGTGAATGGTCGATGGCCCGTCGTAATAGGCAAAGGTGCCGGGTAGGGACCCCGGCCCATAATTGTGCAGCCAGCTGATGTCATATGGCAGCCCGTAGGGGTAGGCATGATGGTAACGGCGCGCCTGCGCCTGCTCTGGAGCCAATGAAACCAGCGTCAAGGCCAGCGCGGACAAAATGGCGGCTGAAACAAGCATTTGGCGGAACATGGCGGGGCTCCTGGCTTCGGGACACAGCTTTGACACTTTAGACCATTCACGGTTCCCATCCAGGGCCTGCCGACCCCAAAGCCGAGGAAAATTCGCCCCGGCAGGCAGATTTTCGGCGAGTCCGGCATGCTTAACGACTTTCTAACAAAGTGCCGCCAGAGTTGTGGTGTGTTCTCGTCAGGCCACGGGACCGGTATCGGCCGCGTCCCTGTGCCCGGCTTCCGGTCCGTTCATGCGCCTCACGCCTCTCTCCCTGTTGTCGCTCGCGCTACTGGCCGCAGCGCCGGCACGCGCCGATCTGCATATCACCGGGGATCACGGCGGTTACGTCGAGGAATACAAGGCGAAGTACCAGCGCATCCGCGATCGGCGTGAGCGGGTCATCATCGATGGCATCTGCAATTCGGCCTGCACGCTGGTATTCGGCATCGTTCCGATCAACAAGATTTGCGTGACGCCGCGCGCCAGCCTCGGCTTCCACCAGGCCTACTACGACAAGGCCTTCACCTTCGGCATCAAGGTCACCAGCGCCGAGGGGACGTCGGAGCTGTTGTCCTATTACCCTGAGAGCGTCAAGGACTGGATACGGCGCAACGGCGGGCTGACCACCGAGATGAAGAAGATCAAGAACGGTGTGGAACTCTGGAAGATCGTCGATCCCTGCCCGGAAGATTTCTAGCGGCCCAGGCATCTGATTTGCGTGTCTGGCCCGCGCAGATCGGCGTTGCCGCATCCCACCCCATCGGGCACTCAGGGCGGCAAATGAACCCTGACTTCGAACATCTTGCCGCGCGTGCGGCGCCGACGGTCTTTGTCGTGCTCTGGAGTACCGGCTTTGTCGCCACCAAATATGTCGTGCGCGGTGCTGACCCGTTGACCTATCTCGCGATCCGGATGGCGTTGGTGGTGGGATTGATGACCATCATCGCCGCGATCGCCCGGCCGCGCTGGCCGAACCCGTCAGGCCTCGCCCACAGCGCCGTCGCGGGCATCCTGGTGCATGGGTTTTACCTCGGTGGCACCGCGATCGCGATCTCCCATTCGATCCCGGCCGGGCTGTCGGCGCTGATCCCGGGCCTGCAGCCGATCCTGACCTCGACGCTGGCCAACCGTTGGCTCGGTGAGCGCGTTACGCTGCCGCAATGGGGCGGCCTGCTGCTCGGGCTCGCCGGGGTGGTACTGATCCTGCACGATCGCCCGATGGGCGGCGAAGCCGGCTGGGGTTGGCTGGCCTCGGGCGTGTCGCTCGTCAGCATTACCCTGGGAACGCTCTACCAGCGGCGCTATTGCGGCAACATCGACTGGCGTGCCGGCAATCTCGTACAGTACATCGCGGTGGCGGTCTTCTTCGCAGCCGGCGCATGGCTGTTCGAGAATAACGAGGTGCACTGGACGAGAGAGTTCGTGCTGGCTCTGGCGTGGCTTGCGGTGGTGCTCTCGATCGGATCCATCGGGCTGTTGTACTGGCTGATCCGCCATTCGGCGGCGACCGCGGTGGCGAGCCTGTTCTACCTGGTCCCGGCCGTGACCGCCGTGATGGCCTATATCTTGTTTGGCGAGCGGCTGGATATGGTCGCCATCACAGGAATGGCCGCCTGCGCCGCCGCAGTCTTTCTGGTCAACCGGCGCTCATGAAAACCCAGGCTTCTACCGCGGGCCATCCGGCGGCTTGGCGCGATACGGCAAGCACATATTCTGCCCCAGGTGATACCGGTTCGATCAGAATACGCGCTTGCCAATAATCCCTCGCCAAAGCTGCTACTTCTTGGCCTTCTTCTTCTTTTTGGTTGCTTTCTTGGCGGCTTTCTTGGCGGCCTTTTTAGGGGCCTTCTTCGCCGCATATTTCTTGGCAGCCTTTTTGCCCTTCTTGGCTTTCTTCGGCGCGACCTTCTTGGCAACTTTCTTGGCGGCCTTTTTGAGCTTTTTGGCCGCCGGCTTGGGGGCCGGCGTTGGTGCCGCAGGGCTGCTTGTCGTATCCGTCGGTGATTCCAGAGCGGGCTTATCGTCGTCCATGTGATCCCCCAGTGCTAAAGAGATTACAACGATAACCCGATTCGCTCATGTGTAAAGCGCAGGACGCTGAGCGCTCACCTGGTACGGACCTCATCATAGGCCTTCAGCGCACGTTCCCGCCCCGTCTTGTGATCGATGATTGGAGCGGGATACGTCGCGCCAAGGGTCACGCCGGCGCTTCTGAGTTCGATTGGCGACGCACTCCATGGCTGATGGATCAGAGGCGCCGGCAATGCAGCGAGCTCCGGAACCCAGCGCCGGACATAGCGGCCATCGGGGTCGAATTTCTCGCCCTGCAAAATCGGATTGAAGATGCGGAAATAAGGCGCCGCGTCGGCCCCGGAGCCGGCGACCCATTGCCAGTTGGCCGGATTGCTACCGGGGTCGGCATCGACCAGCGTGTCCCAAAACCATCTTTCGCCCTCACGCCAGTCGATCAGAAGATGCTTGACGAGCAAGGACGCCGCCACCATCCGCACCCGGTTGTGCATCACTCCGGTATGCCAGAGCTCGCGCATCCCGGCGTCGACGATGGGGTAACCGGTTTGACCGCGTTGCCAGGCCCGGAGCGCGACGTCGTCACGCCGCCACGGAAAGGCGTCGAATGCAGGCTGCAGATTACGATTCGAGAGATCCGGCACGTCGTACAGCAGATGGCGGCAGAATTCGCGCCAACCGAGTTCGCTGAGGAACTTGTGGATATCTTCCGAAAGGGCAGGGCGCTCGGCCGCGGCAAAGCGCGCGGCGTGCCAGACCTGCCGCGGACTGACCTCGCCAAAGCGTAAATGCGGGGACAGCCTCGAAGTGCCGCCGTGATCCGGCCGGTCGCGCTGGCTGGCATAGCCGGCCACACCGCGGTCGAGAAATTCCGTGAGCCGTTGTTGCCCAGCCAGCTCGCCGGGGATCCAGGCCTCCCGCAAGCCTTGCGCCCAGTCCGGACGGGTAGGCTCGAGGCCAAAGCTTTCGAGGCGATCGCTGGCGAGGTCCGCTATCGACCGCAGCCTGATCGGTGCGGGCAGCGGTTGGGGCGGATCGCCCAGCGACTGCAGGCGACGCCAGAACGGCGTGAATACGCGTAATCCTCGGCCGTCCTTGTTGCGGATGTCAGGCGGGGCCACCAGCAGATCACCGGGCGAGCGGTGCGAACGCACGCCGGCCTCTCGCAGGGCCGAGGCAACTTGATCGGCGATGGCCTGATCGGGCTCGTGCGCGATATCGTTCCAGAACACCGCCGCGGCATCGGTCTGCCGAGCCAGCTCCGCGATAATCCTCGCGGCCGATCCCCGGCGCAGCACCAGCGATGCGCCAGTCTGGTTGAGCTGTTTTTGCAAGGCGCGTAGAGATTGCGCGAGCCACCAGCGCGCGGCGCCACCAAGCGGCCGCGCGCTTCGAGCCTGCGGCGCCTCGCTCGCCGCATCGAGCACGTACAGACAAATGACCGGCACACCCGATGCCGCAGCGGCATGGAGAGCGGGATGATCGGACAGGCGCAGGTCGTCGCGAAACCAGACAATAGCGGGGCGCTCGGATGGGCTGGTCATCAGGCGGTCAATCCGGATTTCTGGCGCACGTCAGCTATTGCAACTTTGTCGGCCCTGATACGTATAGGTATTTGGCATCGCAAGGGTGCGCTGGAGACCGAAGTGAAGCGGTATATCATTCTTTATCTTGCGACCTTGCTGGTCCTGGTTCCGATCGATTTTTTGTTTCTCGGCACAGTCGCCAAAGGCTTTTTCAGTGCGCAGGTCGGCGACATGCTGGGCGATATCAGGCCGGTGCCAGCTGCCTTATTCTATCTGCTTTATGTGTTGGGTGTCCTGATTTTCGTCAACGGCACCGCGGCCGCTACATGGCTGTCGACGCTGGGTTATGGTGCGCTGTTCGGACTGTTCTGCTACGCCACGTTCGAATTGACCGCGCTATCGCTTCTGAAACACTGGACCTGGCCGGTGGTCATGCTCGACGTGTCCTGGGGAGCCTTCGTTACCGCGGTGTCGGCAACGCTCGGTCTGATGATCGCGAACTGGGCGTCGTCGAAGATTTAGCTCCGCGATGGCCGCACAATGCCGCCGTCGCGGAGCGCGTTTTGCGACGTAGCGATCCGAGGGATGCCTGGGCGGCCAAGCCTACTTCGGCTGCGGCACGATCCGCAAATAGGGCTTTGGCGCCTTCCATCCCTGCGGATAGATGGTCTTGGCCTCGTCGTCGCTGACCGAACCGGCGATGATCACATCCTCGCCCTGTTTCCAGTCGGCGGGCGTGGCGACGCGATGCTTGGCGGTCAGTTGCAGCGAATCGATCACCCTCAGGATTTCCTGGAAATTGCGGCCGGTTGTCATAGGATAGACCAGCACCAGCTTGATCTTCTTGTCCGGCCCGATGATGAAGACATTACGGACCGTCTGATTGTCGGCGGCGGTGCGGGTGGCGGGGTCGCCGGATGTCGAGGCCGGCAGCATGTCATAGAGCTTCGATACCTTGAAGTCGGTGTCGCCGATCATGGGATAATTCGGCGCGGTGCCCTGCGTTTCCCGGATATCCTCGGACCATTTCGAATGCTTGTCGACGGGATCGACGCTGAGCCCGATCAGCTTGACGCCGCGCTTGTCGAATTCCGGCTTTAGTTTGGCCAGCGCGCCCAGTTCGGTGGTGCAGACCGGGGTGAAATCCTTCGGGTGGGAGAACAGCAGCGCCCAGCTGTTGCCAATCCAGTCATGGAAATGGATCTTGCCGTCGGTGGTTTCGGCCTCGAAATCCGGGGCCACTGCGCCTATCTGGAGAGCCATGTCACTACCTCATGTCATTCAAGTTACAGATGAATTTCTACCATTCCAATATAGGCGAGGAGACCGGTAAACGGAACCGGCGCTGGAAAAAGGATAGATCCTTCTCCGGTCCGCGAAACTGGTAGCATCTTATTTCGATCCTCGCGTGTGCGGCGGAAAAACCACAGCTGCCGCGAAACGAGCCTGCCTCGATTTTGCCACATCGGCGCCCCACCGCCGCCCGACCTGGTTGCGATGCACCACGCCCCTAATCGAACCCGATACAGATCGGCAACCATTTAAAAAACACTCCATCCGAGTTTCCAATCGTTAACCACTCGTTTACGCCCGCATGGAAATGCTGATCAGAACAAGAAACTGACCTGAACTAGAAACTGAAAAGAGCACCAATGTCTGCCCTACCCGTGAAGTCAACCGAACCGACCACCGTCCTCGAACCATCCAAGATTTCCGGCAGCGATGCCGCGGCCCTCGCACTGACCGTGGTGCGCGACGGCGTGATTACTGGCGAGGGTCCCACTACCAAGGGCCGCGTTCACTTTTCCCGCGAGCTGGATGCCGCTGATGCCGACTGGTGCGCGCGGATCCTGACCGCCAAGGCCGTCGAGCATCAGCCGGTCAGCCGGGCCGAAGCCGAAGCGCTGTTCGAGATCGATGAAGCAGCTGCCGAGCGTAGCGACGACGGGGTTTTCGACGATCTTTTGGCCAAGGCCGTGGTGCACCATGCCGCTTCCGCGTCCGGGCTGCCGGTGCCGCCGCGTACCGTCGCGCTGGCGCCGGACACTGCGATCGAGAGCTGGGCGCCGACCCAGGCTGTCGGTGTCGATACCGAAGTTCTGGAGTGGATCGCCAGCCAGATGCGCGGCAAGCGCCGGGGCAACCACACCCTGATGAGCCTGGTTGCCACCATTGTCGGCGTAGCCGCGCTGCCGTTGATCCAGCTGCCGAACGTGTTCGACATCGGGATGTGAATAGAGCCGCTGGAGGCTAATCTGAGGCGGCGGGGATAGTTCCTCGCCGTTCTTGTTCTTCTGAGGCCGTTGGCGACGAAGCTGGACGGGCAAGGATGGTCCAGGATCAGCGTTTCTTGTTGTAGACGTCCAGGCAGACCGCGCCGAGCAGCACCAGGCCCTTGATCACCTGCTGGTAGTCGATGCCGATCCCGAGGATCGACATGCCGTTGTTCATCACTCCCATGATCATCGCACCGATCACCGCGCCCCCGACCCGGCCGACACCGCCATAGGCCGAGGCACCGCCGATGAAGCATGCGGCAATGACGTCCAGCTCGAAGCCCAGGCCCGCCTTCGGCGTCGCGGTATTGAGGCGCGCCGCGAATACCAGACCGGCGAGGGCGGCCAGCACGCCCATGTTGACGAAGGTCAGGAAGGTCAGGCGCTCGGTCTTGATGCCGGACAGTTTTGCCGCCTTGGCGTTGCCGCCCACCGCATAGATCTGCCGGCCCACGGTGGTGCGCGAAGTGATGAAAGCGTAGACCCCGATCAGGGCCATCATGATCACCAACACGTTGGGCAGCCCTCGATACGAGGCGATCAGGTAGGCGAAATAGACGATCGCGGCGAACAACAGCGCGTTCTTCAAGATGAAGAATCCCTGTGGCTCGGCCTCGATACCGTGGCTCAACTGCCGGGTACGGGTCTTCAGGTTCATCAGGACCAGCGCTGTTGCCAGCGCCGCGCCGATCAAAAGCGAGGTCGGGTGCGCGCCAGCATCCGGAAGCAATTCGGGAATGAAGCCGGAGGATAGCTTCTGGAAGGTGGGCGCGAACGGGCCGACCGATTGGCCCTGCAGAATGGCGAGCGCCAGTCCCTTGAATACCAACATTCCCGCCAGCGTAACGATGAAGGACGGGATCTTGAAATAGGCCACCCAGTAGCCCTGCGCCGCGCCGATCAGTCCGCCCAGCGCCAGGCAGATGATGGTGGCCGGAATGAAGTTGACGCGATAGCTCACCATCAGCACGGCGGCGACCGCGCCGACGAAGCCGGCCACCGAGCCGACCGACAGGTCGATATTCCCGGTCACGATCACCAGCAGCATGCCGAGCGCCATGATGACGATATAACTGTTCTGCAGCACCAGATTGGTGAGGTTGAGTGGGCGCAGCAACGTGCCATCGGTCATGAGCTGGAAAAACACCATGATGGCGCCCAGCGACAGCAGCATGCCGTATTCGCGCAGGTTGTTCTTGAGAAAGCCGGCGTGCTTGCGCTCCTCGTCAGCCGCCACGGTCTTGTCGGTCATGGCCGTCTGTCTCCCTTGCGCATGATCGCGCGCATGATCTTTTCCTGGCTTGCTTCGCTTTTCGTGAACTCGCCGACGAAGGCCCCCTCGTGCATGACGCAGATGCGGTCGCAGATGCCCAAAAGTTCCGGCAGTTCCGACGAGATCACGATCACGCTCTTGCCTGCGTCGGCGAGTTCATTGATGATGCAGTAGATTTCGTATTTGGCGCCGACGTCGATGCCGCGCGTCGGCTCGTCCAGGATCAGCACCTGCGGATCGGTGAAAAGCCATTTCGACAACATCACCTTCTGCTGGTTGCCGCCGGAGAGTTTGCCGGCCTCCTGGTAGACGTCGCTGCAGCGGATGCGCATGCGGCTGCGATAGTCACTGGCCACCCGGAGCTCCCGGATGTCGTCGATGACCCCATTGCTGGCGACGCCATCGAGATTGGCAAGCGTGATGTTCTGGCGGACGTCGGCGGCCAGCAGCAGTCCGAAATGCTTACGGTCCTCGGTGACATAAGCAAGGCCGGCGTCGATGGCGCGATCCACGGTGGAGATGTCGACCTCGCGGCCCCGCTGCGTGGCGCGGCCACTGATGTTGCGACCCCAGGATTGGCCGAAGATGCTCATGGCGAATTCGGTGCGGCCGGCGCCCATCAGCCCGGCGATGCCGACGATCTCACCGCGCTTGACGTGGAAGTTGACGTTCTTGATCACCTGCCGATCGACGTGCAGCGGATGATAGACCGACCAGTTCTGGACCGCGAATACGGGCTCGCCGATGTCGGGCACGCGCTCGGGAAAGCGGTGCTTGAGATCGCGATCCACCATCTTGCGGATGATGCGGTCTTCCTCCACCGGGCCGCTGCGGCAATCCAGCGTGTCGACGGTGCGGCCGTCGCGCAGCACGGTGATCCGGTCGGCAACGCGCGCGACTTCGCTCAGCTTGTGCGAGATCAGGATGGCCGACATGCCCTTGGCGCGAAATTCAACCAGCAGGTCGAGCAGTGCCGCGCTGTCCGCTTCATTGAGGCTCGCGGTCGGCTCGTCCAGGATCAAAAGCCGGACCTTCTTGGATAGCGCCTTGGCAATCTCCACCAGCTGCTGCTTGCCGACGCCGAGATTGGTGATCAGCGTGTCCGGGGTTTCGTCGAGGCCGACGGTGGCAAGAAGTTCACGTGAGCGCCGCTCGACAGCGTCACGGTCGATCACGCCGAAGCGCGATGGCGGATTGACAAGAAATATGTTCTCCGCGATCGACATCAGCGGAATCAGGGCTAGTTCCTGATGGATGATGATGATGCCGAGGGCCTCGGAATCGGTTATGTCGCGGAACCGCCGCTCCTCGCCGTCGAAGACGATGGCGCCTTCATAGCTGCCATGGGGATAGACGCCGCTTAGCACCTCCATCAGGGTCGACTTGCCCGCGCCGTTCTCGCCGACGAGGGCGTGGATTTCGCCCTCGTCGACGGTGAAGGTGACATCGCTCAGCGCCTTCACCCCGGGGAAGGACTTGCTGATGCCGCGCATCTCCAGAATAGCGTTCATGGCCCGGTCCCAGCGGGTATGTGGGGATCGCGATCGTTCAGCGTGTGGCGATCAATTGAATTGCGATTTCTTGTAGTAGCCACTGTCCAGCAAGACGTGTTCCCAGTTGCTCTTATCCACGGCGACCGGCTTGAGCAGATAGGACGGCACGACCTTGACGCCATTGTTGTAGGTCTTGGTATCATTCACCTGCACCGGCTTGCCGCTCAATGCGGCGTCCACCATGTCGGCGGTAACCCTGGCGAGGTCGCGGGTGTCCTTGAAGATGGTGGAATATTGCTCGCCGCGCAGCATCGACTTGATGGAGGGCACCTCGGCGTCCTGGCCGCTGACGACAGGCATTGGCAGGTCGCCGCTGCCGTAGCCTACTCCCTTCAGCGAGGACAGAATGCCGATCGAGAGGCCGTCATAGGGAGAGAGCACCGCGTCCACCCTCTTGTTGTTGTAGAAGGCGCTCAAAAGATTGTCCATGCGAGCCTGGGCGGTGGCCCCGTCCCAGCGCAAGGTCGAGACCTTGTTCATGCCGGTCTGGCCGCTGGCCACCACCAGCTTTCCGCTGTTGATATAGGGTTGCAGCACGGACATGGCGCCGTCATAGAAGAAATAGGCATTGTTGTCGTCGGGCGATCCGCCGAACAGTTCAATGTTGAAGGGGCCCTTGCCCTCCTTCAGCCCGAGCGCCTTCTCGATCGACTGCGCTTGCAATACCCCGACCTGGAAATTGTCGAAGGTCGCGTAATAGTCGACATTCGGGGTGTTGCGGATCAGGCGGTCATAGGCGATGACGATGATGCCCTTGGCCTTGGCCTGGCTCAGCACGTCGGACAGGGTGGTGCCGTCGATCGAGGCAATGACCAGGACCTTGGCGCCCTTGGTCACCATGTTCTCGATCTGCGAAAGCTGGTTCGGGATATCATCCTCGGCATATTGCAGATCGGTGCCGTAGCCGCGCTCCTTCAGCACTTTTACCATGTTGTCGCCGTCGGCGATCCAGCGCGCCGAGGATTTGGTCGGCATGGCAATGCCGACTGTGGGTTTGTCCTGCGCAGACGCCGGCCCGGCGAGGGCGACCGCGGCGAGGGCAAGGGCTGATAGCGTGGTCTTGATCGGGTTCATGCTTCACTCCCAGGTTGTTGGACGTCAATCACCGCTTTTTTTGCGGAGTTCGTTTACGCGGCGGTACCGCGCCTATCGAGGATGCGCCCGAGGGCGCATCGATGGGACCGCATGGCTGGAGGACCCTGGTGGCATCAATGCTTCGCCATCACGTGGTCTCGCTCAGCCCATGGCGCCGTGCCGGCTTAAGCCGTTCAGGATCACGCTGGTCATGTAGGTTGCCGCTTCGCTCGCATCCCCGCCGACGATGGCGTCGACGATCCGCTGATGCGACGCCAATACGATTTCGCGCTCGGGCGCCTTGACCGGCGCGCTCAGCAGGAACGAGGCGCGCAGTGCCGCCTCTATCACGCCACCGATCGAGCGCATGAACGGATTTCCGGAGGCTTTGGCAACTGTGAGGTGCAGGCTGAGATCGCCGTCGGCAAAGTCAGCCGAGTTGGACGGCGCGGCCCTCATGTTGGCGATACTGCGACGCAATTCCGCGATATCGGGATCCGACCGCCGTTCAGCGGCGAGCGCAGCCGCGCGGGGCTCGACCGCCAGCCGGATGTCGGCGAGGTCGCGCAGAAAACGCTTGTCTATGCCGGCGTCGAGATGCCAGGCCAGGACGTCGATATCGAACATGTTCCAGGCGGCGCGTGGCCGCACCACGGTGCCGACCCGCGCCTTGGTGCTGAGCAGTCCTTTTGCCACCAGCGTCTTGACGCTTTCGCGCAACACGGGTCGGGACACCGCGAACAGCAGGAGGAGTTCGGTGTCGCCGGGCAGTTTGGCGCCTTCGGCGTAGCGGCCCGCTATGATGTCGATGCCAATGCTGCGCGCGATCGCGGCATGGTTGGAATGCGCGCGCTGTGTCGGGATGGAAACGATCTGGGGGGTCATGGCTGCTTCACCACCAGGGGGCAGCAGCCCAACCGCCGGGCGAAGCTCGCCACAGCCGTCTCCGCAATGCCGCGCCAGATCAGTGGGCCGACGATCGTGCCGTTTACGGTCAGCGGGCCGACCGCAAAGTCAATACCGCTGGAAGTGATAACGAGGATCATGCTGACCGCGACGGCGCAAACAGAGGTTCTATCGACGGGGAATTTGACGGTCACGCCCGTCAGGAGGCAGTTCGAACACTGCACCGGCGCTGGCATCGCGACCATCGAACGCAAAGCCGACCGCGACGGGCAGGCTTCTGAGCGGCATGCGTACCACGGGCAATTCCTCCATCACGGCCCGCGGCGCCTCTTGTGGACGCTTAGGGTGAAAGAATTTATCGCACACCCAGAAGGAGCTGACTAGTCATACTATTTTACTATTGAGCTCAATTTGCCTGCACAAGGTGAGCCGGGCACCTTCGCCGCGCATTATTTGGCCGCGGCCTTTTGTTGACCAGTCTCCGCGTCGAGCCCGACCGTGCGTCCGGCAAATCCCGCGGCATCAAAATAGCGCTGCGACAGCACGCGCTGGTATCTCAAGATGGTTTGCAGGCCGTTCGCCGCCGGCTTTGAGACGAGCTTGCTCTCCGCCACCTTCGGGGTTATGCCGTTCGGCAAGGCTTCCGACATCACCCGTCCCTGCAGCCCGCCGGCCGCGGAGGCGTGCAAACCCAGAAGCTGGGCAATGGTCATGCCGACATCCGCATTGCTGACCGGCAAGGCGTCGGCATAGCCGGCCTTGAAGTCCGGTCCGATCGCCGCCATGAAATTCATGGTGTCGCCGCGCCCAAAACTGCCATGCATTCCCTGGCCCTGACGCAAGACGGTGTCGGCGACTTCGACGGAACAGTTGGTCGGCTCATTGCAGCCTTCCACGTAGGAGCGGAAATTGACCACGATCGAGGGGTTCGGCGTCACCGCTTTGCCTTTGAGCGCGATCTGCGACATCGGCAGTGTGCCGGGGAAGTGACCGAGCTTGTCGTCGACGAAGATGCCGCTGACATAATCCTGATCGAGTAGCGCCTTGACGGTGCGTTCCGCCAGCTTCTTGTCGCCCTTCGGCAGGTAGATCAGGTCCGAGCCGCCATTGGTGGCAACGACCAGATCGGGTTTGGTTGGGTCGCTGCCGAGTACGCCGTTGCCGGCCTTCGGGTGGGCCTTATCGGCGACGCGGGCGTTCTTGTCGTTGGGATCGAACAGCGGCAGGTCGAGCGCTTTCGCCAGATCGATAGCCAGGAAACCCATCGGCAGGAAATCCTTCGGCGTGTCGTCATAGCTGACTTTCGCAGAGGGACTGGTCTTGCTCTCCTTCGAAATCGTCGAGAAACCGTGATCGGCCGCGATCACCACGTCGGTGGTGCTGGCCAGACCGAGATCGTCGAGGGTCTTGCGCAGTTGGGCCAGATTGTTATCGGCGTTCTTGATGGCGGCGAGCGTGGTGGGCCCGTTGATGCCAGGCGTCACCGTATTCAGGCTGTCGCCATTATTGTGCTGCGTGCCGTCGGGATCGCGCGACCAGAACACCAGCACGAAGGGCTTATTGCGGGCTTTGAACATCGGCAGCACGACTTTGCTCGCGACATCGGCGAAATAAGCCTGCTGGACGGTGTTGGGCACTAGTGTCCCCGGGGTTTTGGCGTCGCCCGCCTTGCCATTGTCGCCGCGCGACGGCGTCGCCAGCGCCAGGCCCGCCTTGGTCAGCGCCCCTTTCATCTCTTCCGAGAGCGGAACGCCAGTCTTGGCGCCGGTGGAATCATCGACCACGATCGAGTGCAGGCCGGCCGCATCGGGGTGGTCGGTATGGTCGAAGATCAGGGTCGGGCCGACCTTGCCGATCGCCGCAGTGCTGAAACCCTTGGCTCGGGCCATCTTCAAAATGGTCTCTTCATTCAGATAGTCGCCGTTGAAATGCGCGTCGATATCGCCCAATACCGCGTCGTTTTCGATGAAGGGGACGACAGTGTCGCCGGCTGGCTGCCGACGAGAAACCGGTAAAGATGGTGTTGCTGAAGGTTCCGGTGTCGCCGAGATAGTGCCCGGTAGCCATCGCCGATCCGTTGGCCATGGTGAAAGTCGGGAACATCGAGTGCGGATTCTTGAAATTGACGCCCTTGTCTCGGGCTTCGGCCATGGCAGGGGCGGTTTCCGGAGTAACCATCAGTGCGCGCAGTCCGTCCGGTACGAACAGAACGAGGTTGCGGGGCGAATTGTTCTGGGCGCAAGCGTTGCCTGCGGACAGCAAGGTCAGGCCCGCAGACAGCAGCATGATCGAGCGGCGCATGGAGTTTCTCCCTGAGAGGCGGGCTTCGGCCAGTTCAGCCGTCGCCCCTGTTTAGTTTTGCTATACGACAACTTTGTTACAGCCCGCCGCAATCATGGTAATCCGGAGAGGAAGCTGCTCCGGCAAACTGCAACGCCAAGCGGACTTTTCCGCCGGGGGTATAAGCTTCGAGCGGGTGCGGGCCGCATTCTGCAGCAGGTTCGCTATGTCATGGCACTGATGGCCAAAGCAGCTGAATGCCCAACCCCGGCCGGTCGCGATTCAGCGAGACTGTCAGCCCGGGCGCACTACCTCATTCCAGTCGCGGGGACATGCCCTTGATGGGCCGCGGTTTTGCAGGGCTCAGGTTCTTGGCGCGCGGCGCAGTGCCAGCCGCGTTATCTTCTCACGGATCTCCGAAACATGCGGGATACCTATCATATCCTCTGCCTGGGTGAGGATTTGCCCCCGTACCGGCAGCGGTAGTTTGTGCCAGCACAGCAGGACTGCTGCGCCCAGCTGGTGGATGATGATGTCGTCCGGTGACGGTTCTCCTGCATCCATTGGTCGGCCTTGGTTGGAGCATCGATATAGCGGTATACGGTTATGGCTTTATTGAGGTTTCACCCAACATTGGGTTCCCGCCCGTAATCTTGGAAGGCCGTTGGGTAAGGCGATCGATCAATCGCTCCGTAGTGACGCCTCGTCAGGGGGCGAACGGCGCGGGCTGGGGATGAACGGCTGTTGCCTTCTCAGCTGACCGGTCCGTTCGCCGGCACGCCCAAGACAGAAAATTCTGGCATATCTTCCGTTGCCTCCGTTCTTTTTTGCTGTACGAGGGACTGGCTGTGCCGGATTCCGCGTGCCAGATGGGCTGCCCGGGTTGGCCTCAGAGGTTGCAAGTAGCAAGTCCATGTTCAAACGTATTCTGATCGCCAACCGCGGCGAGATAGCCTGCCGAATCATCAAGACTGCCCGCCGGATGGGCGTTGAGACGGTGGCGGTCTATTCCGAGGCCGACCGGGACGCCCTCCATGTCGAAATGGCCGATTCTGCGGTGCTGATCGGGCCGCCGGCCGCGGCCGAGAGCTATCTTGTGATAGAGAAGATCGTCGAGGCCTGCCGCAAGACCAGCTCGCAGGCCGTGCACCCCGGCTATGGATTCTTGTCCGAGCGCGAGGCCTTTCCGCGCGCGCTACAGGACGCCGGTATAGTTTTCATCGGGCCTAATCCAGGCGCCATCGCCGCGATGGGCGACAAGATCGAGTCGAAAAAGGCAGCGGCAAAGGCCAACGTTTCCACCGTTCCTGGCCATCTCGGCGTCATCGAGGACGAAAGGCATGCGGTGAAGATCGCCGATGCCATCGGCTATCCCGTGATGATCAAAGCGTCCGCCGGCGGTGGCGGCAAGGGGATGCGGATCGCTCATTCGACCTCTGAAGTCGCCGAAGGCTTCGGTCTCGCCAAGGCAGAAGCCAAGGCGTCGTTTGGCGATGACCGGGTTTTCATCGAAAAGTTCATTGTCGATCCCCGCCATATCGAGATCCAGGTTTTGGGGGACAAACACGGCAACGTCATCTATCTCGGCGAGCGCGAATGTTCGATCCAGCGCCGCAACCAGAAGGTCATCGAGGAGGCGCCGTCGCCGCTATTGGACGAGGCTACCCGCCGCCGGATGGGCGAGCAGGCAGTCGCGCTGGCCAAGGCGGTGAATTACAACTCGGCCGGCACAGTGGAATTCGTCGCCGGTCAGGACAAGAGTTTCTATTTTCTGGAGATGAACACGCGCCTGCAGGTCGAACATCCCGTGACCGAGTTGGTAACCGGGATCGATCTGGTCGAGCAGATGATCCGGGTTGCCGCCGGGGAGAAGTTGGCGCTGGCCCAGAAGGACGTCACGCTGACCGGATGGGCGGTGGAATCACGGGTTTACGCCGAAGACCCATTTCGCAATTTCCTGCCTTCGATCGGACGGCTGGTCAAATACCGTCCGCCGGTCGAGAGTTCCTCGGACGGTATCACCGTTCGCAACGATACCGGTGTGCAGGAGGGCGGCGAGATCTCGATCTATTATGATCCGATGATCGCCAAGCTGGTGACCCACGCCTCCTCGCGCGTCGCCGCCATCGAGGCGCAGTCGGCCGCGCTGGATTCCTTCTATATCGACGGCATCCGCCACAACATTCCGTTCCTGGCCGCACTGATGAATCATCCGCGCTGGCGCAGCGGCCATCTCTCGACCGGCTTCATTGCCGAGGAGTTTCCCACGGGATTTGCGGTTCGCGTGCCCGAAGGCGAGATCGCCCGCCGGCTGGCGGCGGTCGGCTCGGCCGTTGACCATGTGCTCGGCGAACGCAAACGGCGGATCTCCGGCCAGCTCAACGGCGCCCTCGTTCAGCGAGAGCGGCGCCGCGCGGTTTGGCTGGATCGTGACGAAATCGCGCTCGAGATCATCCGCGAAGCCGACGGGATCGCGGTCAGATTCCTCGATGCTGGCGGGCTGGTCGGCCATCCACATCACCTGGTCTCGGCATGGAAGCCCGGCGATCCGGTTTGGCAGGGCACCATCGACGGCCATCCAGTGGCCATGCAGGTGCGCCCGATCCCCAACGGCTTTCGGCTTGCCCATCAGGGCTTCGAAGTCGCGGTCAACGTTTTTACCGATAGCGAGGCGGGGGCGGCCCGGCTGATGCCGGTCGGCGCCAAGGCCGATACCGGCAAGAAGCTGTTGTGCCCGATGCCAGGGCTCGTGGTTTCGATCGCGGTGAGCGAGGGCCAGGAGGTCAAGGCTGGCGAAACGCTCGCCGTGGTGGAAGCGATGAAGATGCAAAACGTGCTGCGCGCCGAGCGCGACGGCACCGTGAAGAAAATTCACGCCGCGGCCGGTGCGACCTTGGCGGTGGACGCGCTGATTCTGGAATTTGCCTGAACCCGGATTACCGCTTCTGGCCAGACTTCCGGACCGGTCCGGGAAGCGATAATGTTTCTTCGGCCTTGTCGATATAGATTAAGTGATTGCAGGTTTTTAGAAGGATTTCCTGATGGCTTTCCGGAAGCGGCGCGATGCCCTGCGCGCGATCCTGTCGGGATCAGCCTGTGTTCGGCCGGGCTCGGTGTATGATGCCGTCTCGATCCGCATTGCCGAGGATCTTGGCTTCGAACTCGGCATGTTCGGCGGCTCGGTGGCTTCACTCGCGGTGTTAGGGGATCCCGATATCGCGCTGATTACGTTGACCGAACTCGCCGAGCAGATGCGGCGAATGTCGCGCGCGTCAACTCTGCCGGTGATGGTCGATGCCGACCACGGCTATGGCAATGCCTTGAATGTCCGCCGCACCGTTGAAGAGCTGGAACTTTCCGGCGCCGCCGGCCTGACCATTGAGGACACCTTGCTGCCGCAGGCTTTTGGCGAGACAACGGCGCAGCTGATTTCGCTCGCCGAGGGCGTCGGCAAAATGAAAGCGGCGCTGGATGCGCGCGCGGATCCCGCGCTCGTCATTATCGGCCGGACCGGTGCGGCATCGATTTCGGGGCTCGATGATGCCATCGCGCGGGCCCAGGCCTATGAGGCAAGCGGCGTCGATGCGCTGTTCTTCACCGGCCTCAAGCGCATGGCGGAGCTGGAGGCCATCGCGGCGGCGACCAGACTGCCGATCGTGCTCGGTGGTGCGCCGGGGGCTATGTCCGACCCCATCGCTCTTGCCGAACTCAGGGTAAGAGTAGCGCTGCAGGGTCACGCGCCGTTCGCTGCCGCCACCCAGGCAGTTTATGAGACGCTCAAAGCATTGCGTGAGGGACTGCCGCCCGTTGCCTTGAAAGGCCTGGCGTCATCCGAATTGACCAGTCGCCTTACGCGCGAGGCCGAGGTCAAGCTGCGCGCCGCGGAATTTTTGGGGCTGCAGCGATAGATGAGCGCCGCGATCCGGCAGGTGAAGATCTGGGGGAGGGTGCAGGGCGTCGGCTACCGCGCCTGGGTCGAGAACCGGGCGCGCTCGCACGGACTTGAAGGTTGGGTCCGTAACCGCCGGGATGGCAGCGTCGAGGCGCTGTTCGCGGGCCCACCGGAGGTGGTGGCCGATCTGATCGCGCGGTGCCGGCGCGGCCCTTCCACCGCGAGAGTTGATGATGTCGTGGAGGAGTCCGCTGTTGCCGATACCTTGAATCTGCGGCGGCCGGGCGAGCGGTTTTCGGTACTGCCGACGGCGTGAAAGCAGGCTGCCCGCAGACACAATGAGGGCCCGCTGCTCACTGATCAGGTCGTCTTCTCCTGCAGGGGCGGACCGACCGCGCCGAACACCGCGGAGAAGTGTTGTCGGAGCGCGATGTCGACAGCTGCCATGGTCGCGGGTTGGCCGAGATCGGCCATGCTGGTCACCCCGTAGCGCAGGTCCGTGACACCGCAGGGCACGATCCCATTGAAATGGGTCAGATCGGGCGCCACGTTGATGGCGAAGCCGTGGTACGAGACCCAGCGCCGCAGGCGCACGCCGATCGCGGCGATCTTGTCCTCAAAGCCCCGGCCCTTGTCGGGCCGGCTGACCCACACGCCGACGCGATCCTCGCGGCGCTCGCCGCGTACGTCGAAAGCTGTGAGCGTGCGGATGATCCATTGCTCAAGGGCCGCCACATAGGCTCGCACATCGGGCCGTCGCCGCTTGAGGTCGAGCATCACATAGGCGACGCGCTGACCGGGGCCGTGATAGGTGATCTGTCCGCCACGCCCGGCTGCAAATATCGGAAATCGGGTGCCGAGCAGGTCAGAGGCCTTGCCGCCTGTGCCGGATGTGTAGAGCGGGGGGTGTTCCAGAAGCCACACCAGTTCTGGCGCCTGTCGAGCGGCGATGTCGGCAACCCGCGCCTCCATTGCCGCCACGGCTTCGAGATAGGGCACTGGCGCTTCGGATATCCGCCATTCCGGCGCATCGCCGCCATCCGGCCGCGCAAGCGGCGTCAAATCGAGGCTTTGGCGATCGTTAACCATCGGCTAACCATAACGTGTTGATGATCTCCCGCCATCCGCAATTTTGCATCCGGCAGTACGGTCGATCTCCTGTGCCAACCCTCGATAAAGTCAGTGTCGATCTCATGGTGGTGCTCGGCACCACCACCATGCCGGTCCACCAGGTGATGCGGCTGAGCCGCGGCGCCATCATCGAACTGGATGCTACCGAAGCGGACGAGGTCAAGATCCTCGCCAATAACCTGCCGATCGCCAGCGGGGTGGTGCTGGTCGATCGCAACCGTATCGCGGTCGAAGTCAAGCAGATGCTGCCCAGGCTGCCCGGCAGCCGTTGAGCGGGCGATTCGCGTCGCAGCCCTTGTCCCCCCATCCCCGATTTGTTACATCGGCGCCGTTGACGATCTGGCGCGGTTCCGCGTCGATCTCTTCAAGCGCTCGTGGCGGAATTGGTAGACGCGCTGCCTTGAGGTGGCAGTGAGTAACATCGTGGGGGTTCGAGTCCCTCCGAGCGCACCATGATCGTGCAGTAGCGTGGTGGCGGCCAACCGCAAGTCGGAGGTGTGATATTGGCGGCGCCGCAGCTGTAGCAATCCGAAACGGCGCATCCATTGCCGTGCTATGACAACATTGACGCACATCGAAGGGATACGGCTGGCAGGCTTGGCGATGGCACTTGAGGCAAGCGCGCGGCCCAACTTACCGACGCGCCGGCTGCCGATCGATAGGAATACCCCCGCATGATCATCCTGAGCTACGTCTATCGGTTTGCCTCCAACTTCGTACTACTGGCGCTGGTCTACCTCAGCTTGAATTTCCTTGAAAAATACCAGAACCGCGCGATCGTAGCCATCCTTGTGCTGGTCTATGCGGCCATGCGGGCGGTATCGGCGCTGCGGTCGTTTTATTTCTTTCAGCGCATCGAACGGCTCGAGGGCGAGACCCGGCGTCTTGCGGGCCTCGCGGCGGAAGGGCCTTCCGCATCCGCCGCGCGCCGGCAGATCGTCACCGATGTCAGTACGCTGCGCCACGCCGGCGAAATGAAGTCCTATATCGACCTGTTGTTTCTCACCCTGGTCGTGGCACTGTGCGTCTCAAAGATCGTGACGGATTGAATCGCTAAACGCTCGCGCCTCTGACCTGAACCATGTGCTTCAGGGCGTGCCGGCTGTGATGCGAAGCAAGCCTGCCACCGTGCCCGGCTAGGTGTTGCCGGCCGGAACGTCGAGCTTGCCTGGCGTGCCTTCGAGAGATTGTACGCCGCGACGCGCTGGAGTCGGCGGCAACAGGCTTTGCGGCGCGGTCTGGTTCAAGTTCGGCCTCGGTCTTCTGCTCCTGGGGACGCGAGGCCATCGCAATGGCAGCGAACGTCCCTTCCGGTATCTCGAAAATACTCTCGGCCGGAACGGGCAACTCGATCGCAGTGCTATCGGAAGCAAGCGGCCATTGCCGAGGCCACGGCGCCTGCCGCGGCAGCGGAACGCTGTGCATGCCGTGGCCGGCGTGATCCAGCAACTCCGCCATCGTCATCGATCGTTCATCGCGCCAGTCCAGATCCGATAATAAAGAGGGTGCCGCCAGTGCGCCGGCGTCGGCAAATACGAAAGTCGGAATTTTGGGCCAATGCGAAATCGCCACCGTTTCCGACGGCGGATGCAGCTGCCATTGTTGCGGCTCGGTCGGAGTCGCGGGCCGCTCGGGTGTTGCCGGCACTACATGAACGATACTGTAACCGCGCGCCTTAAGCTCCTGCAGGATTCTAGGCAAGGCTGCGACCGTCCGCGCCTGGATATCATGCAGCAGCAATATGCCTCTGCCTTTTTGCTCAAGCCGCTTTATTGCCAGTTCGTAGACACGCGAGGCCGAGATATGCCGCCAGTCGTCGGCAAGAAAATCGGCGCTCCAGACCTCGATGCCACGGGAGGCGAGATAGTTCTCGACAGCGTCGGCGCGAAGCAGGCCGGGAATGCGGAAAAACGGCGCGGGCGCGTCACCTCCAAGGGCGGATGTGACCGATGCGATGCCATCGTCGATCTCCTGCTGGGCGCGCTCGACCGACATCCGGTTCATCGTCAGCGGATGATCCTCGCTGTGGGTGCCGATGGTATGGCCGGCGTCGCGCAGCTTACGGACGCCATCCGGATAGGCCTCGGCCATTCGGCCGATGGTGAAGAAAGTCGCCTTCACGCATTGGGCGGCTAGAATATCCAGAATTTGATTGCTGTTGCGCGGTAGCGGCCCGTCATCGAACGTCAGCACCACCTCATGATCACTGAGCGGCAGTGTTTCGGGATACTGCATGGTGCCGATACGGGGATGCGCCTTCGGATCGACCACCAGGACTCGCGAGGTACCGAGAGCGTCAGGATGGCCCGGGCAATCGCCGGCCAGGACCGTTCTCGGGGCGAGACAGAACAGTAAACCGAGAGAAAATACCATCCAAAGCCGTTTGTTAACGTCAACGCACAGATTACCGATCATGAAATACCGTCCCTAATCCTAAATTACCCGGGAAATTCGGCGCCGCAGCGTCGCTCAAGAGCGTCCTTCATACTGAATCCCATCCTAATGATTTCAGGATCACGGGACGCCGTCAAATGCAACTCCGGGACCCGTTGGCACCAGATCGACAACGCGATAGCCATTGTCACGCAGATGGCGCAAAAAGGCCGGCAGGATGGCCGCGGTTCGCGACTTCGTGTCGTGGAACAGGATGATCCCCTTGCGGGCGACATTGAGCCGGTTGATGATTAGCCTCAGTTCCTGTTGCGGTGTCATGGGATCCCAGTCGCTGGCCCACAGATCCGCGCCGAATACCACGAGGCCTCGGGATTGCACCAGCGCAAGGGTCGCGGGCGTCGAATTCGAAGCCGGGAAAGCGAAAAAATGGCGTGCTGGGAGTCGTTGCCGCGATCCCGTGAAGCGCCATCTCATCGGCGGCGATGCCCCGGTCGATTTCCTCGATAGCCTCGCTCGTGGGGATCCGCATCAGGCTGCGATGCGACCAGGTGTGATGCCCGATGGTGTGGCCCTCAGCCGCGATCCGCCGCACCAATTCCGGATGCTCCGAAGCCGGCTTGCCGATCAGGAAGAATGTGGCACGCACGCATTGTGCCGCCAGCGCCGCCAGCACGCGCGGCGTCGTTGATGGCCACGGGCCGTCGTCGAAAGTCAGCACGACCTCGTGATCCAGCAGTGGCAGCGTCTGCGGAAAGCTTTTTAGCCCAACCCGCGGCAGGGTCGCGGCATCGACGCTCATGATGCGCGAGGTGCCAAGCGTTCCCGCTCGCGGACAGTCGACTGCCGCGGCCGCCGTAGCTGAGGCGATGGTGGCGACAAGCGCCGTGGCCAGTGCGTTAACGAACTGACCAGCCTGCCTTTTCCGGCCCATTTTTAGCATTGCGCTTGGTCTTGCGTATTGGCTAATGCGTCAAGGGACAACTCAGACGAGCTGAGCAATTCTGTCAAACCGGCGAGGATCGGCATGGCCGAAGATATCGAGGTTGCTCAACCCGTCGATGCATCGGCTTCCGCTCATCTGCCGATGCGCGAACAGGACGGTGAGATTCGTCCTGAATATGTTGAAGCGATCTCGCGCGCGATCCACGCCGCCGATAGGCCATTGCTGTGCACGGTCGTAGCGGAACTTCACGAGGCCGATCTCGGCGATTTGATCGAGGCCCTCGAACCGGAGGACCGGGTCAGGCTCGTGGAGCTTACGGGCGCGGACTTCGACTTCTCGGCGCTCAACGAGGTCGACAATGCCGTCCGCGAGGAACTCCTTGAGGAACTCGAACCCGAGACGGTCGCCGACGGCGTCCGCGAGCTTCAATCCGACGATGCCGTCGAATTGCTGGAGACGCTGGACGCTGAGGACCAGGAGGAAATCCTCGATAAGCTGCCGCCATCCGAACGCGACGCGCTCGAACGCAGCCTGGAATATCCGGAAAATTCGGCCGGCCGGCGGATGCAGACCGAGTTCATCGCGGTGCCCCCGGAATGGAACGTGGGTCAGACCATCGACTATATGCACGACACGCCGAACTTGCCGGACCGCTTTTACGAAATCTACGCCGTTGACAAGATGCAGCATTGGCACGGCGCAGTGTCGCTGGACGCGCTGCTGCGATCGCGCAGGCTGGTGCCCCTGGCCGAGTTGATCGACGCGGACCGCCGTCGGGTCTCGGTCATGGATGACCAGGAAGAGGTGGCGCGGCTGTTCGGCAAGTATAATCTGGTGGCCGCGCCCGTCGTCGATACCGCGGGCCGTCTGGTTGGCGTCATCACCATCGACGACGTGGTCGACGTGATCGAGGAAGAGGCTGACGAAGACCTCAAGGCGCTGGGCGGCGTCACCAGTGACGAAGCGCTATCCGATGATGTCTGGACCATCGCGAAAGGCCGCTTCAACTGGTTATTGGTCAATCTGGCGACCGCCTTTCTCGCGTCGTCGGTGCTCGGTCTGTTCGAAGGGCAACTGCAAAAAATGGTGGCGTTGGCAGTGCTTGCACCGATCGTTGCCAGTCAGGGCGGTAATGCCGCGACCCAGACCATGACGGTCGCGGTGCGCGCGCTCGCCACCCGCGAGCTTGGATCGCATAACGCGCTGCGCGTGGTGATGCGCGAGGGGCTCGTTGGCCTGGTCAATGGTCTTGCATTTGCTATCATTACCGGCATCGCCGCGGTGATCTGGTTCAATATACCGGCGCTGGGCGTCGTGATCGGTCTGGCGATCGTCTGCAATTTGGTCGCCGGCGCGCTCGGCGGCATCCTGATTCCTATGGTGCTGGAAAGGGTGCGGGCCGACCCGGCCGTGGCGTCCGGAACGTTCGTGACCACGGTCACCGATGTGGTCGGCTTCTTTTCTTTTCTCGGCATTGCGACGCTGTGGTTCGGGTTGAACTAGCTCCGTGTGCACGCAGGCATCGTTAATCGGACCTTAACGCACGTCGCCGACGATCGCTGCGCGTGGAGGCGAAAATGCAGCGGTTGCGGCTCAAGTCCGACGGACGGATCGTGGAATTGCGAGACGGGCAGGAGGTTCCGTTGGTGACGGCCGGGACTGTTGCCCGGTCCGAGGACAAGGCAGGCTTGCTGGCGGTGCGCGATCTCCGCCGGCGCGCGCGGCTGACGCAGCGGCAATTTGCGACGAAGCTCGGCGTACCCGTTGATACCATTCGCAACTGGGAGCAGGGCAAACGCATGCCGCGGGGGCCGGCCCGCGCATTGCTCGCCGTGATTGCCCATGCCCCGGAAGTCGTGTTCGCGGCTTTGGCGAAGGTCTGACATCAGACCAGGCCCGATCGCGTGACTTGGTTTCGAAAAAGCGTCAATTCCGAAGGAATCGTGATTTCGAAAAAGTCTTGATAAGGCTTATTCTCGAAAACAGTACGGATTTCCCGCGGCCCTAGGTTGGCAGCGCAATGGCGACGGGACATAAGGGAGTTGGATTGTACGAGTGCTCGCAAATGCGATTGATCGAGGCCAACGGCGCCAAAATCCCAGCCATCGGGCTCGGTACCTGGGAGCTGCGCGGTCGAACCTGCGCGCGTCTGGTCGAGCAGGCCCTGAAACTCGGCTACCGCCATATCGACACCGCTCAAGTCTATGAGAACGAGCGCGAAGTCGGCGAAGGACTGCGCGCCTCTCGGGTGAGGCGCGACGATGTCTTCATCACGACCAAGATATGGACCACTCATTTTGCGCCCAACGATCTCGAGCGATCCACCAAGGACAGTCTGACGAAGCTGCGGCTTTCCGAAGTCGACTTGCTGCTGCTGCACTGGCCTAACCCACATGTACCCTTGGCTGAGACGTTGGGCGCGCTGGCCCATGCCCGAAAACTCGGGATGACCAGGCACATCGGCGTTTCGAACTTCACCGTGGCGCTGCTCGATGAGGCCATCAGTTTGTGCCCGGAACCGCTGGTGTGCGACCAGGTCGAGTATCATCCCTATCTCGACCAGACCAAGGTCAAGGAAGCGTGCGCCCGGCACGGGCTGGCTCTGGTCGCCTACAGTCCGGTGGCGAAAGGCCGCATCAAGAACGATCAGACACTGGCGCGGATCGGACAGACATACAACAAGACCGCCGCCCAGGTTTGTCTGCGCTGGCTCGTGCAGCAGAATGTTGCTGCGATCCCCCGGACGTCCCGGCTCGAGCGGTTGTCGGAGAATATCGACATCTTCGACTTCGCGCTTTCCGACGAGGAAATGCGGGACATAGCCGGCATGGGAAGCCCCAAGGGTCGGTTGACCGATTTCGGCTTTGCGCCGAAATGGGATTGAGGCCTCCGCATTAGCCGCTATGCTGGCGGTCGGGGCGCATTGAATCTTGATCACGAGCAATGGAACTACGACAGGTCGTAAGCGCCGGCATCACGGCATCGGCAATTGCTCATCTGTCGGTACTGGTGCTGGTGATATTGCTCTCGGAGGTGCATCCCTTCGCTACGGTGACGGCTGAGCCGATCACGGTTGATCTTGTTTCGCCGGAGGAGCTAAAGCCGGCATTAGACCAGCAAGAGCCGCTTACCATTCAAGAGCCGCTTACCATTCCAAAGATCACGCCTTTCGATTCCTTCAATCTTGGATCGCAATCGGCATCGCCTCCGCCTGCCGCTCCTGCGGCGGCCGCCCCGCCACCGGCGCAGCCACGGCAGCAGGCGGCGCCGACTACGCCCGGTTCCAACCGGCAACAGGCCGATGCCAGGTCGCAGCCGCCATCGCCACAACCTGCCTATACCCCACCCGAACCGGATCCGACCGTCAAATATCATGTGTTGCTTGGCTTGCCACCCGAGCTCCCTGTTGAGCCGCCGAGTAAATCCGATGACGGCGTTGAGGCCCCGGCGTCAAAGGCTGCTGACATTGGCGCCGGCATCAAAACGGAATTCCGACGTCATCTCAGGACCTGTTCAAAGCTGCCTGGATCGGTCGCACCTTCCGACGATGTCAGGATCAAGCTGCAAGTATTCATGACACCCGAAGGCAGGCTTGCAGCTGAGCCCAAAGGGCTCGAGGGCAATCATCCGTTGGATAAAGGGCCCGCGCTCATGCAAAGCGCCATTGCGGCCCTTCAGGCCTGCCAACCCTATACGATGTTGCCACCCCAGCGATACGGCGAATGGAAAGTGCTCGATCTGGTGTTCACGCCGCGGGATTTTGTCGGCGGCTGATGATGGGTTGAACGCGCGCCATCAGCCATGGTGGCATCAGATAACGGAGGGTTATCTTAGCATGACGTTGAAGCTCGTGATCGGCAACAAGAACTATTCGTCGTGGTCGATGCGGCCGTGGCTGGCGTTGCGCGCCAACAATATCGCTTTCGAGGAGATTTTCATCCCGCTCTATACCGGCGACGCCGATAAGCAGCGGATCCTGAGCTTTACCCGTTCGGGCAAGGTGCCGGCGCTGATCGACGGCGACGTTACGGTCTGGGATTCGCTGTCCATTATCGAGTATGTCGCCGAGAGGTTTCCGCGGGCGCAGCTGTGGCCTATCGACCGGGCGGCGCGGGCGCATGCGCGTTCGATCTCGGCGGAGATGCATTCGGGCTTCCCGGCGCTGCGCAACGAGTGCGGCATGAACCTGCACCGCCCAGTCGGCGCCATCGCGCTGTCGGCGGATGCGCGCGCCAATATCGCCCGCATCCAGGAAATCTGGATCGAGTGCCGCGAGCGCTACGGCACGCTAGGGCCATTCCTGTTCGGATCCTTCAGCGCTGCGGACGCGATGTATGCGCCCGTGGTGCATCGCTTTCTGACCTATGCCATCGAGGTGGCGCCCCCGGCGCGCCAATTCATGGAGGCGATGATGTCCTTGCCGGCCTTCCAGGATTGGACCCGTGCCGGCATTGCCGAGACCATCGTCATCGAGAAATTCGAGACGCTGTGAGGCGGCCGTCGCTGAAGCCAAGCGGAGATTCCGTAGAGCTTCTCGCCGGCGACCCGATTGTTCGGCCGTGACAGGTGCTCTTTGTTTGAAGGCCTATCCATTGGTGGGACCTGAGATCTCCAAAGCCCTCTTCGCTCGCGCCTAATCGGATGATCCGGATCAAGTGAACGCGGGTTGATCCGTCAAAATCATCTCAGCTTCCCTTGGCGGTCCGGACGGCTAATTCGGCCTGACAAAGTCCGGTATCTGGAAACCGCTTATCGTGCGCGCGCGGAACCGATCGAACGGCATTTATGGTACTGAAAAATCTGCAAAATAGGCACATTTGCCATGTCCGGAGGCGGCTGGTCAACGCCGCTGCCGCTGTGCTATATTTGCGTGGGGTTCTTTTTAGTCGGCCGTTGCTGCGGGACCGTAGGCGCGTCCGACGTTTTTGCGTGAGGGAGAGGGCGTTGAAACATAAATTCACCGTCGGAGAGAGCGTCTATTTTACTGCAAGCAATGTCGCGCGTCCGGCCGCCAGCGGCACCTATGAAGTGGTTCGGTTGCTTCCGACTGACGGCGATGATTGCCAGTACCGAATCAAAAGCTCGACCGAGGCTTTCGAACGGGTGGCCAAGGAAAGTCAGCTCGACATTTCCTGAAGCGTGGCGCTGATGGTCGGGTAAAGCGGATTTCATTTCGCCCACTGTCAAAAGACCCCTATCGCAGAGCCATTCTGCGATAAGCTGCGCAGAAGCCGCGTTCACACCTGCTGAGTGGCTTTTCTGCCGGGCTAAGGGACATTGCGCATGAACTGGGCTTGGGCTGCATCGCTCGACCGTCTATGGGATTCGCCGGCGTTTCCAATGTGGATGGCATTGGCCGCGGCGGGTCTGTTCGCGATCATCCTTCTCGTCACGCTGGCGCGCGCCGAGAAATCGGTTGCCAACGGCGTGCTTACGGTCATTACGCTTGGAGCGATCGGCATCGCCGTCGCCACCTCCATTCGCGGGTCTGCTCCGGGCCGGCTTGCATCGGATGACACGAGATCCTCGTCCTCCCAGCCGATGAGTGCCGCGTTGCCGGCACTCTCATGTATCGACGATCTGGCTGGCGATACCGTTCTGACGGCCTGTGAAAAGGCATTGTTTGGTTCCGCCGAATCGGTCGCTGCGGCCGTCTCCTATGCTGCCTCGGCGATCACCCGGTTGACCGAGGTGGGTGATGCCGCCGCCGCCGATAAGAGAATGACGCCTCAACTGCAGAGGCTGCGCCGCGCGGTCGAACGCGACCGCTATGGGCTGATGGCGCAGGTGCTGGTTACGCGGGACCATTGTATACCGACCGCATGCACGGCGTTCAGGGCGCTGACGGATACCCGCCAAATCGTGGCCAACATGGATCAGCGCGTCTATGACGGATTGATTGCGCGTTATGCGCCGTCTTGGAATATGCCGGCCGCGCCGCTGGCACCAATGCCCGCTGCGGCCCTCTCGCCAGGCCCGGTTGCTGCGCTTCCGCCAGGGGTGCCAACAGGCAGACCCACCAACGCGGAATTTCCGACGGCGGCTTCGACGCCGGCCGTCAGCATCATGACGCCGGAGCCGGTGGGGCAGGCTGCGGCGCGCTTGCCACCATCAGCACCCGGTGACAATGCGCGGTTGCTGTCACCGCGCCCGACCGCTTCGGTTGCGCCTGCGCTGGCCGCTGCCAAAAAGCAGGCCGCGGCGAAATCCCAGCGGCCGGCCGCGCCGATTCAACTTGAGCCCGCGGCCCCGGCCGCCGGAACGCCTGCTCCCACAGCGGCCAATGAATCATCCTTTCAAAAGCCGTAGCTGATTGTTAACCTCGCCCGCATGCCGCTCCATCTCATTAAGCTTGCCGTTGGCTGCGAGTCGGTCAGGGAACTCAAGGGTTGGGTTGCGGAGCGCATGCGGACCGCGAAGAAAAAGGGTCTGCCGCTCCACCATGTTCATATTACCCGGATGACGCCAAAACGCGGTCAGGAGCTGCTTGCTGGCGGCTCGCTGTACTGGGTCATCCACGGCGAAATTGCGGCCCGGGAAAAAATCATCGCTATCGAGCCGTTCCGGGATCGCGACGGTATCGGACGGTGCCGGCTGGTTTTGCAGCCCAAAGTTATTGCGGTGTTGCCGCGGCCGATGCGGCCGTTCCAGGGCTGGCGGTATTTCGCCGCAAGCGAAGTCCCGCCTGATCTCAAATCCGCGGGCTCGGGCCTTGCGGATATGCCCGAGCCCCTGCGTCGCGAACTGCGCGAACTCGGGCTGCTCTGACCGAGGGTTGGGCCGCCGCAACCACGGACTAGACGGCGATATTATCGATCAGTCGGGTCTTTCCAATGCGGGCTGCGACCAGGATTCGCATTGGAGCCCCCATTACCGCTTCCGCTGGCGCAAGGGTGTCGGCTTGCCGAGCCTCGAAATAGTCGAGGATGAAGCCGGCATTGGCGATCAGCTTGGCGCCATCGGCCATCACCGCCCCAATATTCTCGCCAGAACGCAAACGAGCCGCGCTCTCCTTCATCGTGTGATACAGGAGCGGTGCCGCGCGGCGTTCTTCAGGAGACAGATAGACGTTGCGCGAAGACATCGCCAGACCATCGCGTTCGCGCACGGTGCGCGAGCCGATCACCTTGACGCCGAGGTCAAGATCATCAGCCATCCGGGTCACCACCCGCAACTGCTGGAAGTCCTTCTCGCCGAACACCGCGAGATCCGGCCGGCACTGCGCAAAGAGCTTTCCAACCACCGTGGTGACGCCGCCGAAGAAGTGCGGCCGGAAACGGTCCTCCAGGCCGGCAAGCGCCGGCCCTTCGGTCAGAATTCGCGTGACAAATCCGTCCGGATACATGGCCTTGACGTCGGGATGCCAGATCATGTCGACGTTTTCCGCGGCGAGCTTGGCAACGTCGGCCTTCCAGGTACGCGGGTAGGAACTGAAATCCTCCGAGGGCGCGAACTGGGCGGGGTTAACGAAGATCGAGACGATGACTCGCGTGGTTCGACGCCGTGCTAGCCGCACCAGCGACATATGGCCGTCATGCAGCGCTCCCATGGTCGGCACCAGAGCGATGGTGGCTGTCCTTTTGGCGCGAAGGTCGTCGAGAGCGCGATGCAATGCAGGGACCGTTCGGACGATCATCGGGGGCCGCGTCATCTGGACAGGATCTCCGGGGCAGAAGCGGGCAGCCAGCCGGCCTCTCTTGCGCAGATGCCGACCTTAACAACACCGCTGCTCCGTCGCCAAGTGAGTGGCGGCCAATCAGTTGCCGAGAAGGTTCTGCGGTTCTGCGAGTGCGCGCCGCGACGAAAAAACTACCGCCGCGGGCGCAGGGTTAAGGATTAAGTCAAACGGCCAACGATTTGCGTGACTAGTGAACCATTTCACTTGACCGCGGTCGTGTGTAATTTGAAGATATTGCAGAGGGAATACCATGCTGGTGCAGGCTAGTCAGAGGCAATCGGGTTCGGCGCACGTCGTGGTGCTGGGCAATGAGAAGGGCGGTTCGGGTAAATCCACCACAGCCCTGCATATCGCAGTGGCCCTGATGAAGGCAGGTCAGCGCGTCGCCACCATCGATCTCGATTGCCGTCAGCAGAGTTTCACCCATTACATCAACAATCGAGAAGCCTGGGCGCGCCGCACCGGTCTGCAACTAGAGCTTCCAGTGCATCGCTGCATCAAGCTAGGCGAGACCATGCAGATCGCCGACAACGAAACCTCCGAATTCCAGCAATTCATGGACGCCGTGACCGCGGTCGAGCGGACGTTCGACTTCATCGTGATCGATACGCCGGGGTCGGATAGCTATCTGATGCGTCTGGCTCACTCGATGGCCGATACGCTGGTAACCCCGATCAACGACAGCTTCCTGGATTTCGATGTGCTCGGCACCGTCGATCCCGCGACCTACGCGGTGACCGGAGAGAGCCACTATGCCGAAATGGTCCGGGATACCCGGCGCAAGCGCCGTCAGATCGATGGCGCCAGCACCGACTGGATCGTTGTCCGCAACCGACTGTCGATGATCGGATCGCGTAACAAGCAACTGGTGGCTGAGGGCCTGAAGGATCTCTCCTTCAAGCTCGGCTTCCGTTCGATCGACGGCTTTGCCGAACGCGTGGTCTACCGCGAATTCTTCCCCCGCGGGCTGACTGCGCTCGACGATATCGACGAGACGACGCTCGGCACGCGTCCGAGCCTGGGCCACGTCACCGCGCGCGAGGAGGTCACGAGCCTGCTGCGCCAGCTGAAACTGCCGCTTGATGAACGCGGGCGTCGCCGCGCTGCCAACCGGGCTGAGTGGTTCAGCCAGGTCGATAAGCCGCTCGAACTCCATGACATTATAAGCGCCTGATTGTGTAGTTCCATCTAGGTAATATATTACCTAGGGTGAGTTCGGGCGAGGTATGCCAGTCCTACTTAGGCGTGGCGGATTTTACCGGCTCTTCACCGACAATCTGAACCTTCGGTTGATTCGTGGCGTTCTAGGCTCTGGTCGACTATAGCCTTAGCTGCGGCGTATCTGCGGCAAACAGGTGCGCCGCACAATCGTAAGGCCCCGAACTCCCAAAATTTGGTCTTTCGGTCACGTCGGCGTGACATATATTGAACACCGAGGAACACTAGGCTATCGCGCCATTCGGGTGTGGCAGGGCGAGGACGAACATGAAGCGCGGAATTGGCATTCTGCTTTCGCTTGGCGCACTGGTCGCGGTTGGGTACTTCACCGCGAGCAAGTGGGCCATTCGCCACGAGACGCTGACGTTCACAGACCCGGCGCGTGACGGCCGGCCGGTGGCGGTCGACATCGCGGTGAGACGCGATAAGGAATTGCAGGCCAACGCTGGAATGATAAAGCTGCCGGTTGCGATCCTTAATCACGGCAACACCGTCAAGTTCACCGAATACTCCTTCCTGGCAAACGTATTCGCTGCGCGCGGATACATCGCGATCAGCATTCAACATGATCTGCCGACCGATCCACCGATGGTGACAAAAGTCGGAGAACTCTACGTCGGCCGTCAGCCGCAATATCTGCGCGGCGTTACCAATATAAAATTTGCAGTCGAGGAGATGCAGAAGGTCCAGCCAAACGCGGATTATGAGCACCTGACAGTGGTAGGGCATTCTGCAGGCGCCGACATCTCGATGTATTTTGCCAAATTGCACCCCGAACTGGTCAAGAAAGTCGTGACGCTGGACAACCTCCGCGTCCCATTCATTACCGATGGCAAATTCAAGATCCTTTCGTTCCGCTCGAAGGATCCCGTTTTCAAGACAGATCCTGGGGTCATTCCTCCTGATGAAGTCTGCCAGAAATCGGGCATTACGGTCGTGCAAACCAGCTTCCAGCACAATGATATGCGCGACACCGGCCCGGAAGAGGCCAAGACCACGATCCAGGACAGGCTCGACCAATTCCTCGATGACAACAGCCCGATCAAAGCCATCGAGACCGGAGCGCCGCAGCCGCTGATGACCGATGCCGGGCCGGTCGCGCCCTATGTGCCGCTCAAGAATTGACCGCTATAGTTGTCATCGCGGGCGGATCGAGGCTTCACGGAATTGGCGTATCCCGCGCGCATTGACCGTGCGAGGGGCCCGGCCCATATAAAGGCTGGCGGCGGATTTGCGAGCATTGATGTCCGGCGAACCTGTAAAACCGAAGTCTTCGAGCCACCTATCCTCGGAGAAACAGGCCGTGGCCGGCAGATCGGGCACATTGCCCGAGGCAACGCCGTCAGCGTCGGAGGATATCGCCGCGTTCGTCGCCAAGGCCCGCGCGATGTCGCCGCATGGAGTTGGTGCCAGGGGACGACTGATATTCGCGCTCGACGCCACCATGAGCCGGCAACCGACCTGGGATATGGCCTGTGCGCTGCAGGCCGACATGTTTCGCGAGGCGGCAGCGCTTGGCAGCCTCGACATTCGTCTCGTCTTCTACCGTGGCAACAGTGAGTGTCGTGCCACGGGTTGGATTTCCGACAGTGCGCAACTGGCAAGGCTGATGGGCAAGATCGATTGCCGGGGCGGCAATACGCAGATCGGCAAGGTGTTGGCCGAGGCGCGGCGCGAGTCGGTGGCTTCTGCCGTACGCGCGGTGGTGTTCGTCGGCGATGCCATGGAAGAAAAGGTTGACGAACTCTGCGCCAAGGCAGGCGAACTTGGCATGCTCAAGGTACCGGTATTCATGTTTCAGGAGGGCGCTGACGCCGTCGCCGAGCAGGCTTTCAAGGAGATCGCCCGTCTGACCGGTGGCGCCTGGTGCAGGTTCGATCCTGGTGCCGCGGCACAATTGCGCGAGCTCTTGCGCGCCGCTGCGGCCTATGCCACCGGCGGACGGCAGGCCCTGCTGTCGATATCCAAGGCCGGCAACGGCGCCGCCAAACTTCTCGGCCAGATGAAGTGACCGAAATACCGCGGGCGGGTTGAATAGCGGCTTCGCCTGGAAATTATTCCGTCGCCGCTTCAGGCTGCTTTCAGACGCGAGAACAATAATGCAGCTTCGGTCAAACGCCGGAGGGTTTTGGTTCGGCCGGCCGTTCGCCAGGGAGGCCCGGCATGTATTTTATGCCTGACTCCACTATATACAATTCATGCCTACCCTGATCGCCGGCGTGGTCGCCGTTATCCTGCTCTACTCGCTGCTGCAGATGTTTCGTGCGGCCAACCCCGCTGTGCTGGCGCGCGCGCTCAAGGTGAGCGGTGGCGTGGTGGCGCTGGCGGTCGCCGCCTTTACCGGTATCAGGGGGGAACTCGCAGTCGCCATTCCACTCGGCATCTTTGGCGCCGGGCTGCTCGGCTGGTCTCCGTTCGGCGCATCGGGATTTGCCAATATCGGCGCGATGTTCGCAGGATCACGCGCGCAACGATCGGCGGGGCAGGCATCGAATGTTCGCTCGCAATTTCTGGACATGTCGCTTGATCACGACAGCGGCGAAATCCGGGGCCAGATCGTGGCCGGTCCGAACAGCGGCCATTCCCTGGACGAATTCGATCTGCCGCAGCTGACGGCGATGATTCCAGGCTTCGACGCCGAAAGCGTGGCGCTACTTGAAAGCTATCTGGACCGCCGCTTTCCCGCCTGGCGTCAGGACGCGCAGGGAAACACGGCAGGGGGGCAGGGCCGCGCGTCGGCGAGCGGTAAAATGACGAACGAGGAGGCCTATCAGATCCTTGGCCTGCAGCCGGGCGCGGGGCGCGACGAAATTGGGAGGGCACACCGTGCGCTCATGAAGAAACTGCATCCCGACCAGGGGGGGTCTACGTATTTGGCTGCCCGAGTAAACGAGGCCAAGGATACCTTGCTTCGTACGCATCCCAACTAACTCCGGCAACGCTAACAAACGCCACTACGAACCAAAGATTTCACCCGTGCCGGCTCTGACTGACGCCCCGTTTGCTGCCCGCCGTAGTCCGGCGTGGCCGATTTCGTCCTTCCATTTTAGTGGCCAATAGTTGACGAGAGATTGCCGTAATTCCCGATCCGCGCCGGCATCGACGGAATAGGAGCAGCACGTGCGTCGAGCTGAGTTGCAGCGCGGGGGCGCTCGGCGCTGCCGCCGGCGGCCACCGCCTTCCGCAATGACGGTCGTGCGGCTTCAGTTCTTGACGGTGATGCAGGAGATGTCGGAGTGCTTCAAGGTCCGACATACCGCTTCAGCTCGATCGCGGTCGAGGCCGGCAAAGCGGGCCCGGAACAGCTTTCTGTCGCCTTTGGCAACGACCGGCTCTGTAAAAGGATCGGCGTTGGCGAGCAGGCCGCGGGCCTGGCTGCGCGCCGCGTCGATGCGCTGCCGCGCTTCGTCCTCGCTTTCCAGCGCGCCGACCTGAACGATCCAGCCGGTGCGGACGGCGAACGGCTTGACGGAGCCGCTTTGCTGAATGGGCTGTGGTTGCGGCGAGGCATCGGCATAAGCCAGCGGCGGCGAGCCGGCGGCGGAGGGGGGCAGGCTGGAGGCTGGCAGGACGCCAAGCAGACCATTGCCGGTGCCATGGTTCGCCGGCTGCGGCGGCATCCCCTGAACGTCATCCTTGTTGGGATCGGTCTTGATGGTCTCCGCCTTGGCCACGATTGCGCCTGATGTCTCCGGCGCCTCGGCGCGTGCTGGCGGGAGGGCGCTGGTGACCGGCGTGGCCGGTTGCGACGAACCGGCCGAGGCCAGCTTCACCTGTCCCGCCTTGACGTGGACCGTTCGGACCTTGACCGGCTTCATCGGTTCGGACGAGCCGGGGATCGCGGCGATGGCTTGGGTCTGAATCACCCCGCTGGTGAGCGGAGCCGGTTCCGTCTTGGCTGGCGGCGTAGCTGCGGTCGCAGCGGCTGCGAGCGGTCGCGAAGCCGGTTTCGGCGACCGTGTCGGTACGGCAACGGCCTCAGGGGGGATAGACGCGCTCTCGACCGCGTCCTCGGTCTGAACCGCTGGCGCCGACTGCGGTTCGGCTTCTGCTTCTGCAACGTTTGAATTGGCATCGGCGGCATTTCGCTCGGCGATCGCGGCAACCGTGCGCTTGGTCGCGGCTTTCTCGAGATTTTCAGCAAGCAGGTTGCGCATGATCGCGTCGCGCGAGCTGCCGCTGCGGCCGCCCATCACCACCCCGATCAGATGGCGGTTGCCCCGCCGCATCGAGGTGACAAGATTGAACCCGGAGGCACGGGTGTAGCCCGTCTTGATGCCGTCGACGCCTTCGACACTACCCAAAAGGTGATTGTGGTTGCGGATCGACTGGCCGTGATAATTGAAGGCCAGCGTCGAGAAGTAGCGGTAATAACGCGGGAAGTGGTCCTGGATGGCGCGTCCCAGCGTCGATTGATCGCGCGCCGTTGTCACCTGATCGTCGTCGGGCAGGCCGGAGGCATTGCGATAGACCGTGCGTGTCATGCCTAGCGCGCGGGCCTTGCGGGTCATTTGTTTGGCGAAATCGTCTTCGTCGCCAGCGATGGCTTCCGCGATCACGACGGCGGCATCGTTGGCGGAGCGCGTTACCAGTCCCTTGATGGCGTCTTCGACGCGGATGGTTTGCCCTGGGCGCAGGCCTAGTTTGGTAGGGGCCTGTTCGGACGCGTGTTCCGAAACCTGCATTTCCGTTTCGAGGTTCATCTTGCCGGCATCGAGACGCTCGAACAGCAGATAGAGCGTCATGATCTTGGTGAGCGAGGCCGGATGACGGCTGGCGTCCGGATTGTTGGCAGATAAGGTGGTCCCGGAATTGCCGTCGACAACGATGGAGGAGAAGGCAGGGCTATAGCTCTCTTCCTCGTGGTGAGCTGAACGATGCCGGTAGTGGCGAGCGTCGGCTACATTATTGGTGAAAATGACTGTGGTGACCGTGATCAGCCCGAAAGCCCAAACCCGCAGACCACGCGAGGAAGCCAAGGTTGTACGAAGCATAAACTTCCCCGTCCCAATTTCTGTCTTAATCACCGGTTCGTGAGGCCAAATTAAGCCGAAAAGCCGGTGAAGTTGCTTGGCTCAAACCACTCAATCCACCGGGGCATTCCCGGCTGAACCACGGTTCGCGCGGCTATCCAGCTAAGAGGCTGTCTGTAAACGTTTTTGGCCACCCGCCGAGCGAGCCTGGGCATCAGGTTAGGTGGCCCGAGTTTCCAAAAGATTAAGCAACTCTTGCCGGACGCCCCGGGATTTTACCGGATGTGGTTGATAAATTGTGCGATGCACAAAAATAATTGACTTTTTTGTGCGCCGCACTATGTTGAGCTTGCTTGTTAGGGAGCCGGGACCTCCCGGCATCATCATCAAATCAGTCTGGGAAGGACTCCAAAATGATCAAAGTTGAAGACGTTCAGCAGTACGGCAAAGAGCACCTTGATTCGGTTGTTGCTTCGGCAACCACGGTACAGCACGGGGTTCAGGCTATCGCCGTTGCTTACGGCGACTATGCCAAGAAGTCATTTGAAGACACCAAGTCGTTCGTCGAGAAGCTCTCGGGTGTGAAGTCGCTGGACAAGGCACTTGAGGTCCAGACCGAATACATGAAGTCCGCCTATGAGGCCTTCGTGGCCGAGTCGCAGAAGATCGCAGGGCTCTATGCCGATCTCGCCAAGCAGACCATGAAGCCGCTGGAAGGCGCGGTCGCCAAGTTTACTCCGGCCGCCGCTGCCTGACTCCTGCCATCGCGTACAACACCAGAAAGCCCGGCCATTTTAGCCGGGCTTTTCATTTTTCGGTGCGCTGGGCTTGTCGCGCGACCGCAGGATGCACTTTGCTTTGTCAAACGCGGCAGGATTGACTAGAGTTTGCAGGATTGCCGTGCCGGGAGTCGGGCAGCCGCGGGTCGCATCTGATCGAGAATTGCGCGCTTGCGGCAAACCGAGGGCTGACCCATATTATCGTTATCGATCCAGATAACGGGGTTGGCCGGCCAGGAGCGGCCATCTTGAAGGCGTATCTGGGAACTCTCTAGATGGCTCGGGCCGGAGACCATCCCCGGTTCGCCCTGTGTTTCCTGTGGAGATTTCGAACGCCTGTGCCATGTTGGAATTAGCTTGCAGATCTGATCTATCCGCGCCAGCCGCCGCCGTCGTATCTGCTCCCCGAATGAGCAACGATGAGAACCGTGCCGGCGGACCCAGTGGACCTGCCACTTCCGTTATCGCCAAGGTCAAGCCAAGGACCAAGCGGCCTAACCTCTATCGGGTCCTTATACTGAACGATGATTATACCCCGATGGAGTTCGTCGTTCACGTGCTGGAGAAGTTCTTCCAGAAGGATGTCGAAGCCGCGACCAAGATCATGCTCCACGTCCATCATCACGGCATCGGGGAGTGTGGTGTATTCACCTACGAGATCGCCGAGACCAAGGTTACCCAGGTGATGGATTTCGCGCGCAAGCACCAGCATCCCCTGCAATGCGTGATGGAGAAGAAGTAACGCCAGGGGAAAATCACCGGAAACGGGAACGAGTTTTGCTCCGTTTGGCCCTAAATTCCTGGGTTAGAACCAGCGGATACCTGATCTCAGGCATCGCGGCCGGGGTATTATTGGTGCAAGCTTTGCTGGATGAGCGTAAATGAGCCACGGAACCGGTCTTTTGCCATGATCGGCTGAAACTATATATGATGAAGGTTTGTTGTTGCCTGAACGCGCAACGGCGATCATGATGGTGGGGGCCATAGAGGACGCGAATGCCGACTTTTTCCCAGAGCCTTGAACAATCGCTGCATCGTGCGTTGGCGATCGCAAACGAGCGTCACCATCAATACGCGACGCTTGAACACCTTCTGCTGTCGCTGATCGACGACTCGGACGCGGCGGCGGTCATGCGCGCCTGCAGCGTCGATCTCGATAAGCTTCGCACCAGTCTGGTCAACTATCTCGAGACCGAATTCGAAAACCTGGTCACGGACGGGGCTGATGATGCCAAACCGACCGCGGGCTTTCAGCGCGTGATCCAGCGTGCCGTCATTCACGTCCAGTCCTCAGGCCGCGAGGAAGTCACCGGCGCCAATGTATTGATCGCGATCTTCGCGGAACGCGAGAGTCACGCGGCCTATTTCCTGCAGGAGCAGGACATGACTCGGTACGACGCGGTCAACTACATCAGCCATGGCATCGCCAAGAGGCCGGGCGTGTCCGAAGCCCGCCCGGTGCGCGGCGTAGACGAAGAGACCGAGACCAAGGGCAACGAGGATCCCAAGAAAAAGGGAGAGGCGCTCGATACTTACTGCGTGAACCTCAACAAGAAGGCGCGCGACGGCAAGATCGATCCGGTGATTGGGCGAAACTCCGAGATCAACCGCGCCATCCAGGTGTTGTGCCGCCGGCAGAAGAACAATCCGTTGTTCGTCGGCGAGGCCGGCGTCGGCAAGACCGCGATCGCGGAGGGGCTCGCCAAGCGCATCGTCGACAGCGAGGTTCCCGAAGTATTGGCGGCGGCAACGGTGTTCTCGCTGGACATGGGAACTCTGCTGGCAGGAACGCGCTACCGCGGTGATTTCGAGGAGCGGCTGAAGCAGGTGCTCAAGGAACTCGAGGCGCATCCGAACGCGATCCTGTTCATCGACGAAATTCACACCGTGATCGGCGCTGGCGCGACTTCCGGCGGCGCGATGGACGCCTCGAATCTCTTAAAGCCGGCGCTGGCGTCGGGCACGATCCGCTGTATGGGATCTACGACCTACAAGGAGTACCGCCAGCATTTTGAAAAGGATCGGGCGCTGGTACGCCGGTTCCAGAAAATCGACATCAATGAGCCGACGGTGGAGGACGCGATCGCGATCCTCAAGGGCCTGAAACCCTATTTCGAGGACTATCACCGGCTCAAATACACCAACGAGGCGATAGAAGCAGCCGTGCAGCTGTCGTCGCGTTATATTCATGACCGCAAGCTGCCGGACAAGGCGATCGACGTAATCGATGAGTCGGGCGCGGCGCAGATGCTGGTTGCGGAAAACAAGCGCAAGAAGACCATCGGCATCAAGGAGATCGAGACCACGATCGCGACCATGGCGCGGATACCGCCCAAGAGCGTGTCGAAGGACGATGCCGAGGTCTTGAAACATCTTGAGCAGACGCTCAAACGCGTCGTGTTCGGCCAAGACAAGGCGATCGACGCATTGGCAGCATCGATCAAGCTGGCTCGCGCCGGGCTGCGCGAGCCGGAGAAGCCGATCGGCTCTTATCTGTTCTCGGGTCCGACTGGCGTCGGCAAGACCGAGGTGGCCAAGCAGCTCGCGGCCTCGCTCGGTGTCGAACTGATCCGGTTCGACATGTCCGAATACATGGAGCGCCACACCGTTTCGCGCCTGATCGGCGCACCCCCGGGCTATGTCGGTTTCGACCAGGGCGGGCTTCTGACCGACGGCGTGGATCAGCATCCACACTGCGTCGTGCTGCTCGACGAAATCGAGAAGGCCCATCCGGATCTGTACAATGTGCTGCTGCAGATCATGGATCACGGCCGGCTGACCGACCATAACGGCAAGCAGGTCAATTTCCGCAACGTGATCCTGATCATGACCACCAATGCTGGTGCCGCCGATCTGGCTCGTCAGGCTTTCGGCTTCACCCGCAACAAGCGGGAAGGCGACGATCACGAGGCGATCAACCGGCAATTCGCACCTGAATTCCGTAACCGGCTGGACGCCATCGTTTCGTTCGCCCACCTCAATGCCGATGTGATCGGCATGGTGGTGGAGAAGTTCGTGCTGCAGCTCGAGGCGCAACTCGCCGACCGGGACGTTACCATCGAATTGTCGGAACCGGCCAAGGCATGGCTGGTGCAGCACGGTTATGACGAGCAGATGGGCGCGCGGCCCATGTCGCGGGTGATCCAGGAGCACATCAAGAAGCCCCTCGCCGATCAGGTGCTGTTCGGCACGCTCAAGGGCGGCGGCCATGTCCGCGTTGTTCTCGTGAAAGACGAGATCAACGAGGACGCGGAAAAAATCGGATTCGAGTATGTCGAGGGGCCGGTGACGCCGAAACCGGAGAAACTGCCGGGCGCGCGCAAGCGCACCGTGCCACGCAAGCCGAAACCCGGTGGCCCCAGCGGCGGAGGCTCGAAAGGCCCGGCGTCGCGCGGGCCCTTGGTCAAGGTATAAGCCAATTTTGACCACCGTGGCCTGCGGCGCAGCCCTGGCCAGCAAGGAGCGGCATCAGCGTCGCCCGCGACGGGTGACTGCGATATCGACGCCGCTCCTGCTGCGCAATCCAAAGAGCCGGCCTGCGATTAGGATCGTACCTCGGCCCCAACGGATACGCGACGGCGGCAATTTAACCCCCCCAATAGCAATGGTTTCTGCGGAATTAATTGATGGTGCGTTGCGGGACCAACTTCGTCCGTACAAGTACGGGAATAAAATTTAACCTTATAGTACGTACAACCCCTCCATGGTGACGTCCGGTCGAGCCACTGTCTCCTTCCGGATTCACGATGACGTTTGGTCCCCAATCCAAGGCATGGCTGAGGGCATCCTTGCACACGGCGACGTTCGCCGGACTGATGCTGATCGCGGCCTGTTGGTTCGTCGCCGGATTGGTGTCGTCGATCGAACGCGAAAACGCCATCGAGGCAATGACGAAGCAAGCCAACGGCATCGTTCGGCTGTTCGAAAAAAATACCATGGACATCCTCGAGCGCTTGGATCGGACGCTGCTGTTGCTCCGCAAGAGCTATGAAGATGACCCGGCTCACTTCGATCTGCGAAGCTGGGCAACCCGAATCGATCTGGTTGCTGAGGAGACCGTTCAGATCAGCCTGATTGGCGCCAATGGCTTTGAAGTGGCGACGACAGGCGACTATCGTGGGCCGCCGGTCTATCTCGGCGATCGCGAGCATTTCATCCGGCAAATGGATGTTGGATCCGACAAGCTGTTTATCAGTGAACCGGTGCTCGGGCGCACGTCGGGAAAAGTCACCCTGCAATTGTCACGACGGGTGCGTGCGCCGAACGGGGCATTCGCAGGCGTCTTCGTGCTCTCGATCGATCCGAATTTCATCGCTCCGTTCTACCGCACGGTCGATCTCGGCAAAGGTATCGCCGTTCTGCGCAATCCGGCTGGCTTGGTGCTCGCCGCGCAGGGGCTTTCAGGCAATCCCCTGGGTCGGAAAACAGCCAATCAACCCTTTCTCGACGCGTTGGCCCTGTCGCCTTCGGGTTATTATTGGGGCTCTGGCGCGGTCGACGGGACCATCAGATTGGTGGCCTACCGCACTTCCAATAAGTTTCCACTGATATTTTCGATCGGCATCGCCGAGAGCGACGGCCTGAGCGGCTACTTGAAACATCGGACCAACTACTTCGTTGCGGCGGCCATCATTACCGTGATCGTGCTGATGGCCATGTTTTTCTATATTCGCCACCAGGTCCAGCTCGATGACAGCCAGGTTCGCCTAAGGCTGCTCAATGAGGAAATCTCCCGACAGAACGTCCAGTTCGACGCTGCTCTGGCTAACATGTCGAATGGTCTCAGCATGTTCGACAACGATGGCCTGCTGCTGATCTGGAACGAACGCTATCTTGATCTCTATGGATTGCCGCCCGAACTGGTCCGGCCCGGAGTCAGCATCCAGGACATCGTCGAATACCGCACGCAGGTGGGAGATCTGGACCTCGACGCCGAAGAGTTTTTTTGTAGCTTTCGCCAGGACCTGGCCGCGCATGGCAGAACCGCCACGACTTCTCGCGGCAAGGGCGGTCGCACCATATCCGTGGTCAACACGGCCATCGAGGGCGGCGGCTGGGTCGGCATCCATGAAGACATCACCGATCGGGTCGACCATGAGAGGTCGATGCAACATCAGACTACAGAGCTGGCGGTCGTGAACATGCGGTTCGACGCGGCCTTGAGCAACATGACGCAGGGTGTGTGCCTGTTTGACGCCGACAGGAATCTGGTGATCGCCAACCGACGCTTCCGCGAGATGTACGGTTACCCGGAAGAACTCGTGGTGCCGGGAACGCCATTGTCGTCGATGTTTCAGTATCTCGCGCGGCAGGGCGCAGCCAGCGATTTGACGATCGACCAACATGTTCAGCACATTCCGACCGAGGCAGATCAGCATTTCGAAACCGCCGATGGCCGCATTATTGCGATCAAGCGTACTCCGACGCCGGACGGCGGTTGGGTGGCCACCCATGAGGACGTCACGGTCCAGAACCGGGCACAGCAGTTGATCGCCGAAAAGGCGGCGGAGCTCGAGCACATCAACATGCAGTTTGAAGTGACGCTGAGCAATATGTCCCAGGGCATCAGCATGTTTGATCGCGACAGGCGGCTGGTGGTCTGGAACGACCGCTACCAGGAGATTTTTCGATTGCCGCCCTTGAAAAAGGGAACTCACGTCGAGGACATCCTGGCCGAAATATTCGCCCGGAACCTGTTGAAAAATTCAACAAACATGCAGGTCCATGAAACGGTTGCCAACGTTACGCAGGGATTTCCGGACCGATGTCGTCTCGAGCAGATTGGATGAATTCGCCGATGGGCGGGTGATCCTGATCTCGCGGCAGCCGATGAAGGAGGGCGGCTGGGTCTCGACCTATGAAGATGTGACCGAGAGGAAGCGCGCGGAGACCGAGATCGCGCATATGGCGCGGCATGACGCGCTGACAGGTCTGGCCAACCGCGCCGAATTCAACGTCCGGCTGGATGAGGCGAGCAAGCGGATGCAGCGGAACGGCACCCCGGTCACGGTGCTGATGCTCGATCTCGACAAGTTCAAGGCGGTCAACGATACGCTTGGTCATCCGGCGGGCGACCAGTTGCTGGTCGAGGTGGGCAAGCGTCTGCAATCGACATTGCGTGAGACCGACCTGCTGGCGCGCCTTGGCGGCGATGAATTTGCGATCATCCAGGAGGGGGGAACGAATCAGCGCGAAGGCGCCATCGCGCTGGCGCAGCGGATCATCAGTCTGATCGCCGAGTCTTTCGATCTCGCCGGTCACCCGGCCAATGTCGGCACCAGCATTGGAATTGCCATGGCCCCGGAACACGGCTTCGATCCCGAGCAATTGATGACGGCGGCCGACCTGGCGCTCTATGACGCCAAGGCCGGTGGCCGAAATGACTTCCGTCTGTTTCGGGACGAGATGCTCGAAGTGGCTCGGACGCGAAAATCAGCAGAGAACGAGCTGCGCGATGCGATCGCGCGACATGAGTTCGAATTGCACTATCAACCGGTGGTGGACGTCAAGAGGCACCTTTTGTGTGGCGTCGAAGCGCTGGTCCGCTGGCGGCATCCGACCATGGGGCTGGTGGCGCCGGACCAGTTTATCCCGCTCGCGGAATCGACCGGTCTGATCGTGCCGTTGGGGGAGTGGATTTTGCAGCAGGCCTGCGCTGACGCGGCAGCGTTGCCTGAGCACATCAGGGTCGCCGTCAATGTTTCGGCGGTCCAGTTCCACAAGGGCGATCTTTTCAATGCCGTCCTGAGCGCCCTGACCCTGACCGGAATTTCGCCGGAGCGGCTTGAATTGGAAATCACCGAGACCACGCACCTTGAGAACCAGGAAATGCATCTGACGACGATGCGCAGGCTGAAAAACATGGGAATCTCGATGGTGCTGGACGATTTCGGCACCGGCTATTCGTCGATCAAGTACCTGACCAGTTTTCCTTTCGATAAGATCAAGATCGACAAGTCCTTCACCCAGGGTGCTCTCGATCGCAGCGATTGCGCGGCGGTCGTCGCCTCCACCCTGGCGTTGGCCAAGGGGCTTGGCATCGTGACCACGGCGGAGGGTGTCGAGACCGAGCAGCAATTCGAGCATATGCGCAGTTCGGGCGTCGATCTGGTTCAGGGCTATCTCTTCGGGCGGCCAGTCGCGATTTCGGAGTTTGGAGCCCAAGCCGCGATGACGTTGGAGATGCTCTGTCGAGTAGCCGAACCACGGAACGAGATGTCCTTGCGAAAACGCGACGGCTCGAAGCTGCGTGCGTAGCATTGCGCTGAGACCCGGCCGGCGCGTCGGTTCCAGGAGATCGGAAGCGCTTCGCCGGAGGCGTCAACGACCGTAGGACTACGGGCAGACGAGTTAACCTGGTAGTACGTTCAGCTATCCATCATACGATCCATTAAGCGCCTCAGTATCGCTCTGGATCCAACAGAAATGAGCATTGCCGGCAAATATCGGGCTTGGATGAGAGCATCCCTGCACGCGGCGACCTTCGCGGGGATGGTCCTTATCGCAGCCTCCTGGGGCATCGCCGGTTTCGTTTCGTATGTGGAGCACCAAAAGGCCGTTGAAGGAATGCTCCACCAATCGGAGGACATGGTCAGGCTATTCGAACAGAATACCCTGGAGGTGCTTGAGCGGATCGATCGGACGCTGCTGCTACTCCGCAACAGCTACGAGGAAGATCCAAAGCACTTCGAGCTGCGGAGCTGGGCGACGCGGACGGCGTTGCTGATCGACGAGACCTTTCAAATCACCCTGATTGGCGCCAGCGGCTTCCAGTTGGCGTCAACGACGGACGACATGGGGCCACCGCTCTATCTGGGCGACCGCGAATATTTCCGCAAACAGCAACTGGGTCTAAGCTCCGACAAGCTTTTCATTAGCGAACCCGTTCTTGGACGGGCATCGGCCAAGTTGTCCCTGCAGTTCTCGCGCCGCGTACGCGCTCCCGATGGCGGCTTCGGAGGCGTCATCGTCGCCTCGATTGATCCGAATTTCATTGGCCGCTTTTTCCGGACCATTAATCCAGGTCAAACCGGCAGCATCATTCTGCGCGATCTGAATGGCGTCATCCTCGCGGCGCAGGGGGTTCCCAGCAGCAATATTGGCCGCCTGGTCAGGCCGCAAGCCTACCTTGACGCGCTCGCCCGCTCTACCTCAGGTTATTACTGGGGAAGGAGCGCGTTCGACGACAATAGGCGGCTGATGGCCTATCGCGCGACGGAGAAGTTTCCGCTGGTCTTTGCAGTGGGGCTCGCCGAGAGCGATGGCCTAGGCGACTACCAGAAAATTCGAACAAATTACTTCGTGGCCGCCGTGATCCTTAGCCTGGCCATCCTGGCTGCGATGGCGATGAACATTCGCCGCCAGTTGGTGCTTGACAATAGTCAGGCCCGCCTGGGGCTGCTCAATGCGGAGATAGCGGAACAAAATTTCTGGTTTGACGCTGCCCTTGCCAATATGTCGGCCGGGCTTAGCATGTTCGACGCGGAAGGCATGTTGTTGGTCTGGAATGACCGATACGTCGAGATTTACGGGATGGCGCAGGAGTTTATCCGGCGCGGGGTTGCCGTCCATGAAATCCTCGAGCACCAAAAAGCGGCGGGATATCTGGAACTCGACGTCGATGCCGATATTGGCGAGTTTTGGCAGCAGCTGGCCGATCACGGAAAGAGCACTTCGCATTGCCGGCTCAGCGACGGACGCGTTGTAGCCATTGCCAGCACCGCGATCGAGGGTGGCGGCTGGGTGTCAACCCATGAGGACGTCACGGAGCAAAAGCGGGCGGATCAACTGATCGCCGAAAAGGCCGCCGAGCTCGAACACATCAATATGCAGTTTGACGTCGCGCTGAGCAATATGTCCCAGGGCATCTGCATGTTCGACCGCGACAGACGGCTGGTGGTCTGGAATGACCGCTACGAGGAGCTTTTTCGATTGCCGCCTTTGAAAAAGGGAACTCACGTCGAGGACATCCTGGCCGAAATATTCGCCCGGAACCTGTTGAAAAATTCAACAAACATGCAGGTCCATGAAACGGTTGCCACCGTCACGAGCGATTTCCGGACCGATATCGCATCGAGCAGATTGGACGAATTCGCCGATGGGCGGGTGATCCTGATCTCGCGGCAGCCGATGAAGGAGGGCGGCTGGGTCTCGACCTATGAAGATGTGACCGAGAGGAAGCGCGCGGAGACCGAGATCGCGCATATGGCGCGGCATGACGCGCTGACAGGTCTGGCCAACCGCGCCGAATTCAACGTCCGGCTGGATGAGGCGAGCAAGCGGATGCAGCGGAACGGCACCCCGGTCACGGTGCTGATGCTCGATCTCGACAAGTTCAAGGCGGTCAACGATACGCTTGGTCATCCGGCGGGCGACCAGTTGCTGGTCGAGGTGGGCAAGCGTCTGCAATCGACATTGCGTGAGACCGACCTGCTGGCGCGCCTTGGCGGCGATGAATTTGCGATCATCCAGGAGGGGGGAACGAATCAGCGCGAAGGCGCCGGCGCGCTGGCGGAGCGCATCATCAGCCTGATCAGCGAGCCTTTCGACCTCGGCGGTCAGCTCGCCATTATCGGCACCAGCGTTGGAATTGCCATGGCCCCGGAACATGGGGTTGATCCCGAGCAATTGATGACGGCGGCCGATCTGGCGCTCTACGAGGCCAAGGCCGGCGGGCGAAATGATTTCCAGGTGTTTCAAGCGAGCATGCTCGAAGTGGCTCGGACGCGAAAATCGGCGGAGAACGAGCTGCGGGAAGCCATCGAGCACAATGAATTCGAATTGCACTATCAGCCGGTGGTCGACGTCAACAGGCACGTGCTCTGCGGGGTCGAAGCTCTGGTCCGCTGGCGGCATCCGACCAAGGGGCTTGTTGCGCCGGACCAGTTCATCCCACTGGCGGAATCGACGGGCTTGATCGCGCCGCTCGGCGAGTGGATCATATGGCGGGCCTGCACCGACGCGGCGTTGCTGCCCGAACACGTCAGGATTGCGGTCAATGTCTCGGCGGTGCAGTTTCGCAAGGGAAATCTGTTCGACATCATCCGGCGCGTCCTGGCAGAGACGGGCCTGTCGCCGCATAGGATCGAACTGGAAATCACCGAAACCTTCCACCTTGAGAATCAGGAGGCACATCTGGCGACGATGCGCAAACTGAAGGAGATCGGCATCTCCATGGTGCTGGACGATTTCGGTACCGGATATTCATCCATCAACTACCTGACCAGCTTTCCTTTCGACAAGATCAAGATCGACAAGTCGTTCACCCAGGGCGCGCTGGATCGAAACGTCTGCGCGGCGATAGTGGCCTCCACGCTGGCGCTGGCCAAGGGGCTCGGCATCGTGACCACGGCCGAGGGGGTCGAGACCGAGCAGCAATTCGAGCATATGCGTGATTCGGGTGTCGATATGGTCCAGGGCTATCTGTTCGGGCGGCCGGTGCCCATTTCGGATTTCGGAGCACAATCGGCGATAACGTTGGAGGCGCTCTGTCGGCTCGCCAAACCGCGGATCGAGATGCCTGCGCGAAAACGTGAGATCGCGAAGCGGCGGGCGTAGGGCGGCTGGGGCCGAGCGATCGAACCGCCGGCCAGCGATCCGCCACGGATCGGAGTTACTCGCCCTTCATGCGCTGACTCTCGTGGATCCGCACCCGATCGAGGCCTTGGGCGCCGGCCGAAGACAGTCTCAGCATGCTGAGCGCCGCGCCAAAGAGCGCAAAGCCGGCGCCGGCCAATAGCGCAAACCGCGTACCGTCCACCGGATAGCGAGCCAGAAACAGCGCCACCAGGGCGGCGCCGGTGGTCTGACCCAACAGACGAGCGGTGCCCAGCATGCCGCTGGCGCCGCCGCTGCGCTCGCGGGGAGCAGCCGCAATCATGGTGCGATTGTTGGGGGTCTGGAACAGACCGAAGCCGGCCCCGCTCAGCGCCATGCGCCATACCACGTCAACGATCGAGGGACTTTCCGGCAACAGCGCCAATGCGCCGAGGCCGAGCGCGAACAGCAGCAGTCCTAGGCCGCCCAACAGGCCGGCCGAATAGCGTTCGACCAATCGGCCGGCCAAGGGAGCTGCGAAAGCGATCGCAATCGGCCAGGGCGTGATCAGCAGCCCAATCTGCACCGCCGAGTAGCCGAACCGGCTTTCAAGGTAAAAGGGCATGGCGACATAGGCCAGCATCTGGCCGCAGAACGAGGCAATCGAGGTTCCGATCGACAGTGCAAAAATGGGAATCCGCAGGAGATCCATTGGCAGTAATGGCGAAGTCATGGTGGCTTGCCGCCGTACCAGCAGAAAGCCGGCGATGGTGGCGGTGCCAAACTCCGCGACATAGAGCGAAGGCGCCTCGCCATGGCCAGCGCTGTCGATGCCTGCTATGCCAAGACCGAAGGTAATGGCGCTCAGGGCGGCGCTTTGCCAGTCGAAGGCGTGACTGGCACGATGCGTGTGCGGCAGGCAGCGCCAGCCTAAGGTCAGCGCCCCGATGCCGATCGGGATGTTGACCGCGAACAGATAAGGCCAAGTGCCCACGGCCAGAATAGCCGCAGCCACGGTTGGTCCGACCGCCGCGGAGATGGCGACGACCAAGGCATTGAGGCCGATGCCACGGCCGAGCAAGGCACGCGGGTAGGTAAATCGTATCAGCGCCGCGTTGACGCTCAGGATACCGGCCGCGCCAAATCCCTGTGTAATGCGAGCCACGGTCAAAAGCAGCAGCGTTTGCGACAGCGCGCAAAATAGCGAAGCGAGTGTGAACAGCATGAGCCCGGCGAGATAGACGCGGCGATAGCCGATGATCTCGCCGAGCGATGCCAGTGGCAGCAGCGAGATCGTGATCGCCAGCTGATAGCCGTTGACGATCCAGATCGAAAAAGCGGGGCTGGCGTCGAGATTCCTGGCAATGGTCGGCAGAGCGACATTGGCGATGGCGCCGTCCATCACCGCGATGATCAGGCCGAGCGCAATGGTGAGGATAGCGCGATTGCGCTGCGGCTGCGGCAGGCCATCGGAATGCTCGGTGACAGCGGACGACATCCTGGTCAGTGTGCCGTGATTGTCTTCAGAATGGAACCCCACGCGACCGTGCAACTGACCGGCGTCATGCCAATGGTTCAGGGCTTCACGGGTTCCGTACCCCTGGACGGGCTGGATTCAGTTTCGTCAGGAAAGTTCGGGTCGGCTGGTGCGTTGGGAAAGACTTTTAGATCCGCTGTTCCCATGCGTCAGCCTTCGCCCATAAGCAGCCTGATCTTGCGTTGCAGCTGGCGCTTCTTCTTCTCGCTTGCGCGGAGCCGTTCTTCGAGATCGGAGTTCGTCAGTTCAGATGGCTGTTCAGCGCTGAAGACGACACCCACAACGTTGTCGCGCGACCAGATCACGCGGGCGAGAAAGCTGCGGCCCTTTTTTGCGATGGTGAGCGACATCTGGTGCTTCGGAATATTGAGCATGCCACGGAACTCGACGCTGGCGCCCTGGCCGGAGATATTACGAACCACGCAATCCCGTCTCGCGCCGCTGCCGCCGATCGCGGCGACGCCGCCAAACATGACCCTGTCGCGCACGCTTTGACGTCTATCCAGCATCTCAAGATACTCCCTGAAACCGTCGAAAGTCTTTTACGCTACTTTGCCGTGTGCGAAAGACCGTGCCCGCGGGAATGCGGCGTTAACGTAAACCCGCGTCCGCGAAACGCCACAAACCGAGAACAGGGCGTGATTTGTACCGGTCGCATCGGGGGGGTGGGGGGTCTTTCAGTGTGCAGAGAGCAGCTGCGCCATCTTGATCTGCAACCGGCGCTGTTCCGCCTCGGATCGGCGCAGCCGTTGCGCCCAGTCCAGCGGGACCGTGGCCATCGGGATGGCAGGGCGGAACGTCAAGCCCGCCTGATTGCCGCTACGCCAAGCCAGCTTCGCGCGAAACGAACGGGCGTCTTTTGCAATCAAAAGATCAAATTCGTCAGGTAACAGCGCCAGATTGTCGAATTCGATCTTGGCGCCGTCCTCGGAAAAATTGCGGACGACGCAGTCGATTGTCGACAGGCACTTATTGTAAGCGATGTGACCGCGAAAGATCACGCGGGTGCGCAGGGTCTGGCGTCTCTCAAGCACTTTCTATGCTCCGATAACCGATCACGAACCATACCGTTTAATCGGTCGCGGAGAAGCCGAGCCTCGGAAATGCTGGTCTTAAGGTAAATTTAAGCGGCGTTGCCGCGCAAATGTCGCGCGACTTCCTTCTGCGCGTCGAATTCTCGCCGCCGCCGCGTCAGTTCATCGGCGCTGAGCGCCGCCACATTGTTGTAGTCGCGCTTCCAGGTTGCATCCTCGCGCCAGCGCAGCGGCGATTGCACCGTGGTTTGCGGTGCCGGCGCTGCTTCCAGTACGCGCAGCGCGAGTTCAAGCGTCAAAGCCTGTGAGGTGGGATCGTGCGGTTTGCCGGCGGAATTACCGAGCGGAAAATCGCTGAACAGGAATCTTGGTACCGCGGCGTGCTCGACGATGTCCTTGGCGCATCCCATCACCACGGTAGAAATGCCATTGGCTTCCAGATGCCGAGCGATCAAGCTGACGGTCTGGTGGCACACTGGGCAGTTCGGCACCAGCACTGCGGCATCGACCTGGTCGTTTCGGCAGCGCGCGAGAATCTCGGGCGCATCGCTTTCAAGCGTGACTTGGTGGCTGCGGTTGGTCGGCGCGCCGAAGAAGCGCGGCGCAATTTCGCCAATCCGACCCTCGCGCAACGCGCGCTGCAACTGCGGCAGCGGGAACCAGGTTCCACTGTCTTCGGCCGATGTATGCACCCGATCATAGGCAATATGGGAAATGCGCAGATCATGCGTTGTGAAGCTGTCGCCTTCGTAGACGGAGTAAAACTTGGCGCCGCCATTGTATTTGGCGCCGGGCCCCTGGTCGCCCTTGGCCGGATCGAATGGCGCCGCAGTGGTAATGATGGCGACGCGAGAATGCTTTAGCGGCTTGCGCAGCGGCTGGAAGGGCGCATCGGTATAATGCGCCCAGCGATAGGGTGTGGTGTAGCCGATCGCCGCGTAGTATTCGCGGGTCCGCGCCATATAGGGGATCGGCGTATCCTCATCGGGCGCGAAGCCGAGAGGGCCTTCCGAAACCGCGGTCATATCCTGGGGCTCCCACCTGCGCGTCGGCATGAATAGATAGCTCGACGGCAGGCTGGTCTGTCAAGGAGTTCTGCGGGAACCAGAAATGGCATCAGGATTTCGTAAGCGTGTTGGGCTTTTTGCCATCGTCGTGACATTGATGGTGCCGACGGCTCGGGTTGGGGCCGAACCGGTGACAGCGCGCACCGTGCGGCCGAGCGTGGAAGAACTCGCCACGCCTCTCGATCAGGGCGGAAGCGGTACCCAACAGCCCGCGGGCAGGGAGAGCGACGCCGGCGAGGCGATCTGCCTGATGATCGAATCGGCGGCGAAGGCCAACGGCCTGCCGGTGGAATTTTTTGCCCGCGTGATCTGGCAGGAAAGCCGCTTTCAAAGCGATGCCATAGGCCCCATGACGCGGCGTGGCCAGCGTGCACAGGGCATTGCCCAATTCATGCCGGGAACGGCTAGCGAGCGCCGCCTGCTCGATCCCTTCGATCCGGTGCAGGCGCTGCCGAAATCCGCGCAATATCTAAGCGAGTTGCGCGAGCAGTTCGGCAATCTCGGGCTTGCGGCGGCGGCATATAATGCCGGCCCGCGACGGGTGCGAGAATGGCTGGCTGGAACTGGTTCGATGCCGGAAGAGACGCGCCACTATGTGGCCGCCATCACCGGCAGCACGGTCGATGGCTGGGCTGCGGCCGGGCAAAACGCCAGGCCGCCCGCGCGCGCGGCGAATTCCAGTTGCCGCGACTTGATGGCTTTGCTGAAGCGCGCGCCCAATTCATTCGTCAGCGAGCTTGAAGCGCATGTAAATCTCGGAGCGGCCAGGCTGTGGGGGGTACAGCTCGCCGCTGGCTTCGACCGCGACCAGGCGATGGCGATGTATGCCCGCGCCATGAAGCACCTCAGCGCCGTGATCGGCGACCAGGATCCGAGCCTGCTTAGCTCTGTGCTGCGCAGCCGCGGCTATCACACCTTCTATCAGGTAAGGATCGGCGCCGACACCCGTCCGGAGGCCGACAACCTCTGCAATCGCATTCGCCACGCCGGCGGGGCCTGTTTTGTGCTCAAGAACTGGAACGCCCGAGGGTGAGCCCGAGGCTCACGCCGTGGCAGTTTTGCGATAGATCTCCGGCCAACCAAGTGCGCCGGTGCGGGCCGTCGGAGATCAATCGGCCCTATCCCTTGATCACCCGGACGGGCGCCAGCTGCTCAGGCATCGCCGGGAACACCTCGGATAGTTTCGTGTCCGGCAGCAAAAGATGACGTTCGCATACCTGCGCCAATATCGTGCGATAGTCGGTCGTTACCGGGACATCACGGCCATCATGGAGCGCTCCGTCGTCAAGTCCGCCCCATCCCCCATGTACCTTGCCACCGGCGACATTGCCGCCCATCAGCCACATGACGTTGCCATGGCCATGATCGGTACCGCCATTGCCATTCTGAGCCACGGTGCGGCCGAACTCCGAAATCACCACGATCGCGGTGTCCTGGTAGACCGGGCCCAGATTTTCCGCCAGGGCCGCCATCCCTCCCGCGAAGGGAGTCAAAAGATTGGCAAGTTGCCCTTTTGCGCCTCCTTGGTTCGCATGCGTATCCCAGCCGCTGACCGCGAGAAAACCAAGTTGTACGCGCGGATCGCGACGCATCAGCGTCGCCAGTCGAACGGCGTCCCCGGCAAAGGCATAGGAAGGTGGCGCGCCGTTATTGGCTTCGCGCATTTCCGGATCCTCCAGCGCCGTAATTACATCGCCTCGCGCAGCAACAAATTCCTTGAATGCCCCGCCAAACCGGACGTCATCGTGATAGATCGAGGCAAAGGCTTCGTTGACGGCAGGCCGATCGAGCACGCTAGGCCGCAGGGCGGTGGCGCCGGATGCAATGGTCGTAACCCGGTTGCTGCCGAGAAAGACGCGCGGCACGACGGCGCCGATGCTGATGGCGCGGGTAGGCGCCGCGCGTAAGGCCGGATCTCCCGGCAAAGCGCCTTCGAGGCGATTGAGCCAGCCATCTCGCGTCGCCTTGTTGCCGGGGGTGCCTGATTCGATATTGTCCTGGCCATCGAAATGCGAGCGCGTCGGATCGGGCGATCCGGCGGCATGGACGAAGGCCAAACTGCCCTGCCGCCAAAAAGGCAGTAGCGGCGTCAATGCCGGGTGCAAGCCGAATTGTCCATCGAGATCGATGGCTCCATCGTCGTCTCCCGGCTGGGCGATCGCGATCCTGGGACGAAGTCGGTAATAGTTAGCCTCGCGATAGGGGACTACCAAATTCAGCCCGTCGACCGCGCCGCGCAGAAACACGACGATGAGGCGGCGGGTCGTTGCCGTGTCGGTGGCCAGGGCCTTGGCCCAGGCGTTCGGTCCGAGCGAGATCGTGCCGGCACCTGCGGCGCTGACGCCTCGTAGAAATTGTCTGCGGTTCATGATCGTCTCTCCTCGAGTGAGCTATTGTCGCATGAAGTCGGGGCCGCCCAGAACCAGCGCGGCTCGCAGCGTGGACGGCTCGGCACTGGCGATCCTGCTGCGCGCTCTGTCGGTGATCTGGCCCCCGAGCGTTGCCAGGAGCGCCTGAAAATCCGGCGGCGGATAGACGCCATTGGCGGCGCCTTCGCTCGACGGGTTCGCCGCTGCAGCGGCCGGAGCGTAGGGGTCATTGGCCAAGTCGTCGTCGACGAGCTTGCCGAGTGGAATTCTTCCCAGGCCGAGTGCGGTCGCGAAGCTGATGCGCTGTGCCAAGGCATCCGGGTTGAGCCACGCGTCTGCGGTATTTTTATAGCCATCCGGCGATTGACAGCCATAGAGCGGCATTCCGAGCCGGGTCATCGTCGCAAGCAGCGGGCGCACGTTCTTCACATCGACGGCGGCGGCGCGCACCGCCGAGACGACAAACCGATAGGGCGTCTTGAACTTGGAACCATAATTCGCGGGATCGCGGAATTCCGGACTGGCAAACAGCATGCTCAACACGGCGCGGATATCTCCGTCGGTCGTGAGGAACTGCTGAGCCAAGCGATCGACAAGCGCGGCGGGTGGGTCGTCAGCCACGAAATATTGCGCCAGCTTGAATGCAATATGATGCGCCGTGGATGGATGGGCGGCGAGCACATCAAGCGCCCATTCGCCTTCCGCCTCGCCTTTCACCGGCACGGCTCGGCCGAGCCAGACCTTGTCGCCAAAGTCATGCAGCCGCGGCACAAAGCGAAAGGCGGAGCCCGTACCAGCAAAGCGCGGATCGAACGACCAGCCGGTCAACATGCGGGCGAGGGCGGTCACGTCTTCCTGAGAATATCCGCCATCGGCGCCGAGGGTATGGAGTTCCATCAATTCGCGCGCATAGTTTTCATTGAGGCCGGAGATTTCGGTCTTGGTGCCGGCAATCCTCGGGCGGGCGTCGGCGCTTGGCGCCGCAGACAACCAATTATCGAGGTAGAACAGCATCGCCGGGTGTTTTGACGTTGCCCCGAGCAGGTCGCGGAATTTGCCGAGAACGTAAGGTCGGATCGCCTCGCGCTCGTAGTCGGCGATCAGCACATGGTCCAGGCCCTTGCCGGCGACGACATTGAAATGATTGAACCAGAACTCGTCCATGACCTCCTCGAGCTGTCTCGGGCTTTCGATGGCCCGGACCAGCCGCAGCTCGCCGAAATGGATCGCCATTTTCCTGTAGAGCGCATTGCGTATGGCAAGCCCGCCTCCTGGTGCGCCGCCCGTTCCATCCTCCATCGCTGCCTTGATGACGCGCCGGTAGGTCGTGATCAGATCGGCTTGCGTCATTTCGCCTTGCGACAGCGCCGCCAACCGCTGCGTCAGCGCATCGGGCATCGCTATGCCGTCCGGGTGAAGCTGCTCGTCGATATAGCGTTCGAGGCCGATCTGCATGATGTGCTCGATGTCTCCCGGGCGAGGCCCGTAAGCGAGCCGATTGAGGACATGCAGGATCGCCGCCTGGTCGGCTGATTGGCTTGAGGCTTTCAGGGGCACTAGAAGCCCCGCGAAAACCAAGAAGCCGAATAGTTCGAGGATTTTTAACTTCATGTGTCATCTCCTGTCAGGACTCGGGGGGATCGGTTTCCGTCAACTTCCAGCCATCTGCGAGCTTGTTCAAAATCTTGGCCGAGAGCACCAGAACTTCGATCTCGACCGGAGAGAGCACCTGCTGCATGGTCTGACGTATCACCCCGTCGCGCCGGACGCCCTCGTCGCGCATCAACGTCACCGCCTTGGGCGTGGCAGTCAGAATATGTTCGCGCGCATCGTCAGGATCGCGGACGCGGGCCAGCAGCTCCGAGCTTTCCAGCTCGGCCAGAATACGCGTAAGCGATTGCGGTCGAATGCCCAGGCGGGCAGCGAGTGCGCTCGCCGTCATCGGTCCGTCGCGACGCAATATGCCGAGCGCAGAAAGCTTGGTGGGCGTCAGTTCGCCCCTCGGCATGCTCGCGCCAAGGAGGCGGCTCATCCGCGTGATGCTGCGGCGGATTTCGGTCGCTGAACTACGTGGGGCCAGCGTGGAGATCGAGGGCTTTTTCATAAGCACAATCTTACTAAATGCGGAAGTTGATCGGACGTAATGTGCTTATATAGCCCATTTTGGCGGACATAATAATCAACATATGTTTACTAATTGCCAGGCCTCGCGCGCGGGATCGCAAACTTGCCGAAGCGATTAGCTCCAACCGATGCCCCGGAGCGGCGAGGCTCCGAACGCTCGCGGGTGGGTTCGTGCGGTGGCGGCCCGCGATCCTGGCCGGCGACATCGCGGAGATTTGTTTCGCCGCAAGTGCGCCGGCGAGCCTACCCACGCCGCTGCGCCATGGCGGCGCGCGACCGATGCCCCGCCGGGGGAGGTTTTGCCGAGAACTTGCTGCTTGGCGGGGCATGGTGGTTCGGCTAAGAGGCCCATCCTGGCGGTCGTGCTGGATTTTTGCGGCTAACGTGGATAACCGGATGTGATAAGAGAGAACATCCCATTGGATTGAAAGCTGGTTCGAGAATGGCCGTAGAGAACGAGCTACGAGAGGGCGAATTGGCGGTCGAGATGCCGCCGCCGCGCGATGCCGGCCTGATCTTCATCGGCCGCATCCGCACGCCCTGGACCTCACGGGAGGATGCACCCCGACAGGGCCGCCATGACGGGCCGGTATGCCGGATCGAGATCTTCGAGCCCTGGGTGCCGGCGCTGAAGGGCGTAGATTTCTACTCCAATCTCGAAGTGATCTACTGGCTGCATCGCTCGCGCCGCGATCTGGTGCTGCAGAGCCCGAAGAAGAACGGATCCACGCGAGGCACCTTTTCGCTGCGCTCGCCGGTGCGGCCGAATCCGGTTGGCACCTCGATCGTCAAGCTGGTCGGCATCGAAGGCTCGACCGTGCTGGTGCGCGGGCTCGATTGCCTCGACGAAACTCCGCTGCTCGACCTGAAGCCCGACCGGTGCGAGTTTTCGCCGCTTGCGGCGCCAAAGCGCGGGGATGTCGAACAGGATTGAGTCGTTGCGCGCTTCGTTGTCACTGCGAGCGCAGCGAAGCAATCTATACACCGCGTTCGTGATGGATCATTTCAGTGCACCCAAACGCTTAAAGGAAAAACCGGACATGCCGAAAGCCATTTGGAATAACGTCGTTATCGCGGAGTCAGCGAACACCGAAATGGTGGAAGGCAACCACTATTTCCCGCCGGAGTCGCTGCGCCGCGAATACTTCCGCGATAGCTCGACCCATTCCGTGTGCCCCTGGAAGGGCACCGCGAGCTATTATACGCTTGTGGTCGAGGGCAAGGAAAACCCCGACGCCGCCTGGTACTATCCAACGCCCAAGCCTGCCGCGTCGCAGATCGGTGGCAGGGTGGCGTTCTGGAAGGGGGTCAAGATTGCGCCGTGAGCAGATGATGGCTGCCGTCGGCAGCCGGTGGTCATCTCAACGCCGCCACGAGCTTGGCCGCGTTCGTCTCCAGCACTTTTGCATCCTCTTTGCGGCTTGCAGGCGGTAACAATGCCACCCCCTCGTGACGGGGCATCACGTGCACATGTAAATGAAACACCACCTGACCGCCGGCGGGTTCACTGAATTGCTGCAGCGTGATGCCGTCGGCCTCGAACGCCGTCATCGCCGCGCGGGCAATCTTTTGTGCGGCGCGCGCGACATGGGCGAAATCATCCGGGCTGATATCAAGGATGTTGCGGGCCGGTGACTTCGGAATCACCAGCGTATGCCCGGGGCACCTGGGCATGATGTCGAGAAAGGCCAGCACCTGGTCGTCCTCGTGCACCCTGTAGCAGGGAAACTCGCCGCGCAGGATCTTTGCAAAGGGATTTTGGGTGTCATAAGCGGGCATGGCGAGGCTCCTGTAATCCGATACGACTTTCGCCGCCACGTCGAAAGCGGTCAAGTATCCGCGGCGTCCGTCTTGCGAAACGGCCCGGCCTCGGTGAGTTCGCGCCCGGCTTCCGCTACATAGGCTCGCTCGCGATCGAGATAGTCCGAAACGGCACGGCGCAGGCCGCGGTCGACGATATAATGTGCGGAGTAGGTGGTTTGCGGCAGATAGCCGCGGGCAATCTTGTGCTCTCCTTGCGCGCCGGCCTCGACGGTTTTCAAGCCGCGCCGGATGGCGAAATCGATCGCCTGATAATAGCAGACCTCGAAATGCAGGAAAGGATGGTGCTCGATGGCGCCCCAGTTGCGGCCAAACAGTGTATCGGCGCCGATGAAATTGATGGCGCCGGCGATGAAGCGGCCGTTGCGCCTGGCCATCACCAGCAAAACGTCCCGTGCCATGCGCTCTCCGATCAGGGAAAAGAACTGGCGGGTCAGGTAGGGCCGGCCCCACTTGCGCGAGCCGGTATCCATATAAAAGGCGAAGAAGGCGTCCCAGGCTTCTTCGGTGATGTCGCTGCCGGTCAGCGCGTGGATCGTAATGCCGCTGGCCACCGCGTCACGCCGCTCGCGCTTGATCGCCTTGCGGTGCCTGGAATTGAGGGTGGCGAGGAAATCGTCGAAGCTGCCGAACTCCCCGTTGTGCCAGTGAAACTGCTGGTCGGTACGCTGCAGGAAACCATGGTCGGCGAGATCCCGCCATTCTTCTTCCCGTGCAAAGGTGACGTGAACGGAGGAGGCTTTTGTCATTCCGCAGAGCGCGACCAGACCGCTCGCCAGCGCGCTGCGCATGCGCTCCTGATCGATACCGCCGCGGACCAGGAGCCGCGGGCCGGTCGCTGGGGTGAAGGGAACCGAAACCTGGAGCTTGGGATAATAGCGGCCGCCGGCGCGTTCATAGGCATCGGCCCAGCCGCGGTCGAACACATATTCGCCCTGCGAGTGCGACTTCAGATAGCAGGGCACAATGCCGACGACGGTGTCCTCCAGCTTCGCCACAAGGTGGCGCGGTCCCCAGCCGGTCCGCGCGCAGGCTGAGCCCAACTCTTCCAGAGCCGAGAAAAACGCGTGCGAAACAAATGGGTTATAGCGTGAGCCTGCAGTGGCGCAGGAGCTTGTTGAGGGACCTGGTGAGACGGAAAGGTCAATCCCCTGGGGCGAATCAGCAGGGCGGGTCGGATTGGCGCAGGCATCCCAATCGCCGGCCGGTATCAGGCCGACCGACGGCACCGCCTCAACGGTAATTTCGGATGAGTCCATCGACAATCTGAACCGGTTAAGCCTTAGGAACGGCCATCGCACATGGCGACCCCTGCAAAATCATTACGGCGAAGATCGTGCATCGCAGCGAAGACCGCAAGGGCGCCGCGCGCATGCCTCAGGTCAAAGGGCAAAAGCCTTCAAAGATCATCTGATCGGCGTAGCGGGCGGCGCGCTCGCGCTGCTCCGGTGTGCGCACGGTCCAGGTCAAGATCGGCAGGCCGAACAGGTTACGCGCGATCCAGGGCGCGGCAGCGGGCAATTGCTCGATCCAGAAAGCGACAAAATGCGGCCGGGTGCGGAAGGCGTGGCGCAGATGCAGCATGTCGGCCCGCTGATCCCCGGTCAGCTTGTTCCAGTATTCGTCGTCATACTTGCGCTGGGCAACGATGCCGCGGGGCAGCTCGGGGCTCATTTCGCGCAAGGCCTGCACCTGTTCCGGGTCGAACGACATGGCGGCCGCCGGTCCGGAATAGGTGGCCAGCACCTCCACCATCCGCGCTACCAGTCTGCGGTCGCCATCGAAATGACTCTTCAGCTCGATCACCAGCGGCACGCGGCCATTGACCAGTGCGCAGAGGTCGCCGAGCGACATCATTCGCTCCGGCGTATCCTTGAAAGGGATGGCCTTGAGCTCCGTGGCGGTCAAGCTGAGCAGCGTGCCGCTGCCCTGGGTGAGGCGGCCCAGCGCGCCATCATGGTGCACCATGGCCTCGCCATCGGCAGTAAGCTGAATATCGCATTCGATGCTGAAATGGCCTGCGATCGCAGCCTCGGCCGCTGCCGGCATGTTTTCGATGACCCCGCGGGCAACATCGTGAAGGCCGCGATGGGCCACCGGCCGTGCCGTCAGCCAGTCTGGAGCACGCAAATCCCTGAGCTTCCGCTTATGAAACCTCGAACAGGCCTTCGACCTCCACCGCCGCGTCAGCGGGAAGCGAAGCCACGCCGACGGTGGTGCGGGAATGGCGGCCCTTGTCGCCAAAGGCCGCGACCATCAGGTCGGAGGCGCCGTTCAAGACTTTCGGTCCATCTAGGAAATCAGGCGCGGAATTGACGAAACCGCCGAGCCGGACCACGCGCACCACCTTGTCGAGGTCGCCAAGCGCGGCCTTGACCTGCGCCAAGAGGTTGATGGCGCAACCGCGCGCCGCCGCGTTGCCTTGATCGACGGTGACGCCGGAGCCAAGCTTTCCCTTGGCGATCAGTTTACCTGCCGGGTCGACGCAGACTTGACCGGACACGAACAAGAGATTGCCACTGCGCACGAACCCGACGTAATTGGCCACCGGCGTCGGGGGTTCATGCAAGACGATGCCCTGTGCTGCAAGTTTCTGCTCGACCGTACCCGCCATATTTCGTCCCCGTTAAATTGACCAGCACCGATCGATGCTCGATCGGCTTGCTTTGTTTCGCCCATCGCCAAGGCAGTTGCAAGGGAGCCGGACCGGCGGCCCGATTCCGACAATAGTGCGCAAGGGCTGCCGATTTGAACTTTTTCGTGAAGAGGCCCTAGTTGCGGCGCAATAGGACGGGGAATAATGTGCCTAGCCCTCATATCTAAGGAAAACACATGGCTCGCTGGTTCCGGATGCCGCCGACCCGATCGCTGCTTTGGATGGCCGCCATCGCCGGAGGGTTGGGTTTTGCCGCCGGACCAGCGGGTGCCGCCGCAGGCCCCGCGTTTCTGGCGCATCAAGCGCTTTATGACCTTAGCCTGGTGAAGTCGCGCGGCTCGGCCTCGATCGACAGCGCGCGCGGTCGCATCCTCTACAATTTTTCCGGCAATAGCTGTGAGGGCTACACCTCCGAATTCCGCCAGGTCTCGGAACTGAACAGCGGCGAGGGCAAGGTGACTTTGAACGACCTGCGCTCGACCTCCTGGGAAGATGCCGATGGCAAGACCTATCGGTTCAAGATCGACAGCCGCATGAACGATACCGATTCCAGCCCGGTTGACGGGGTCGCGGAGCGAAGTGGCGATCACATCACCGTCAAATTGAAGCAGCCCGAAGCCAAGACCTTTACGCTCGACGGGACGACCGTTTTTCCGACCGAGCAGATCCGGCGCATTATTGAAGCCGCCCGCGACGGAAAGTCCTTGCTCGAATTGTCGGTCTATGATGGCTCCGACAACGGCGAAAAGGTCTACAACACGCTGACCGTGATCGGGCAGCCGATTCCAGGCGACCGCACCGTCGCCGAGCCTGATCCGGCAACCAGCAACGCTCAGATGAAATCGCTGACGCGCTGGCCGGTCACGGTGAGCTATTACGACCGCGACGATAGAGCCAAGGACGGCGAGCAGACGCCGGTCTACGCCATGTCGTTCGAGCTGTTCGAGAACGGCGTCTCGCGGGCGCTGGTGCTCGACTACAACGATTTTGTCATCTCCGGCGCGTTGGAAAAGTTCGACGTGAGGGATGCCAAGCCGTGTAAGCAGCCGTAGCCGTCTTAAATTTCGAACACCGGTGGCGAGGTGGATCCCGGCGCCTTGGCCGGGACAACAGGAGAGATCCAAACGCTGTCGGATTTAGCCCGCCTTGCCGGGTCCTTCATAGGCGATGCCCCGGATGACGGCGGCATCGCCGAATTTCTTGCGCAGGTCATCGATTGCGCGTTCGGCGTGCGCCGAGCGGCGGTCGAGCATGTCGGAGTCGTCGGCCTGCGATCCCGGCCGCAACGCGCTGACGCCTGCGCCCATCAGCCGAAAGGCGGTGCCGTCGATCTCTTTCGCCAGCATTTCCCGCGTTACCGCGAAAATCTTTGCCGCCATGTGTGTCGGCGCGTGGATCGTCTGCGAGCGCGTGCGCTGCCTGAAATCGGCGGTCTTCAGTTTCAGCGTGATGGTCGATCCCGAAAGGTTGCCGCTCTTGAGCCGCGCCGACACTTTCTCCGACAGCCGCCACAGCTGCCTTTCGAGGGTGATGAAATCACGGATATCGTGCTCAAAAGTGGTTTCGCTGGAAATCGTCTTGGCGCCGCGATCGGGCACCACGGCGCGGTTGTCGATGCCGCGCGCCAGCCGCCACAGCCTTTGGCCCTCGCCGGCAAACTGTTTGATCAGGTCGGTTTCGTCGGCGCGCTGCAGATCGGCGATGGTGCGAAAGCCGCGCTGCGACAATTTCTGCTGGGTTGCCGGTCCGACCCCGAAGATGAAGCCGACCGGCCTTTCCGCCAGCATGGCGCGGGCCTCGATTGCATTGAGCACGGCAAAGCCGCGCGGCTTGTCGAGGTCGGATGCGATCTTGGCCAGGAACTTGTTGCAGGACAGGCCCACGGAAACCGTGATTCCCAGGTCGCGCTCGACCACTCGCGCAAAGCGCGCCAGTACTTTTGCGGGCATCATGCCGTGAGCGCGTTCCGTCCCGCTCAGATCCAGAAAGGCCTCGTCGATCGACAGCGGCTCGACCAGTGGCGTGAGCGCCTGCATGGCGTGGCGCACCTCGCGGCCGACCCGGACGTATTTGGCCATGTCGGGCCGGATCACGACCGCTGTGGGGCAGAGTGCCAGCGCCTTGAACATCGGCATTGCCGAGCGCACTCCAAAGGTGCGGGCGATGTAACACGCTGCCGCCACCACTCCGCGCTTGCCGCCGCCGATGATGACCGGCTTGTCAGCGAGATCGGGGTTGTCGCGTTTTTCAACCGTTGCGTAGAACGCGTCGCAGTCAATGTGAGCAAGGGCGAGCCGGGGCAGTTCGGGGTGACGAACCAAGCGAGGGGAGCCGCATTGGCCGCAGCGGCTGGCAGCATGATTCTGATCGCAAAGGCAATCCCGGCAAAAGCAGCACGGTCCGCCCGGCTCTGGCCCGGCTGGCCTCACGGCACATCGCGCTCCCAGTGGGGGTCACCCAGCGCCTGGCGGGCCGCGGCGATATGGGTTGGATGAAGCTGCGAGGCGCTGGCAAAGGCTTTCACGGTCGCATCATCGCGCAGCACGAAATCGAGCACCGAGCCCAGGAAATGCGGGTCAGCCGCGGCCGTTTGCAGGGTTTCCGGACCGATTCCGCTTTCGGCGAGGAACAGGCCGAGACGCTCGGCGTCTCCGGCGATGAAGGAAAGCGCCTGAACAGCAACGATTTCAGCTACTTCACGGGGGTTTTTGACAGGTTTTTTCAACCGCGATGTTTGCCTTTCCGTAACTTATGGTCTCTAGTTTGCAACCAGAACGTCCGAGTCTGCTAGTCCTGTTCAAGCAACTGGAAACCATGTCGGACAAAGATGGCAGGCAAGTTTAACGGGTTTGGAGCGAATCTGGCGCTAGTTTGAATTCACTTTTTAACTTGGCAGCGGTGCCTCATGCAACGTCATGTCGGGCCGGTCTGCTGGAATTAGGAGGGCGGGATGGCAAAAACCGTCCTGATCGTCGAGGACAACGAGCTGAATATGAAGCTCTTTCGTGACCTCTTGGAAGCGCACGGTTATCAGACCTCGGGGACCAGCAATGGCTTCGAGGCGCTCGATCTCGTCCGCACGCTGCATCCCGATCTGATCCTGATGGATATTCAGCTGCCACAGGTGTCCGGCCTCGAAGTGACGCGCTGGATCAAGGACGATCCGGAGCTGCGCTCTATTCCAGTGGTCGCGGTGACCGCGTTTGCCATGAAGGGCGATGAAGAGCGGATTCGCGAGGGTGGCTGCGAGGCCTATCTGTCGAAGCCGATCTCGGTCGGCAAGTTTATCGAAACCGTTCGGCGGTTTATCGGGTAGGGGGAAGTTTCGATGTCCGCGCGCGTTCTCGTCGTCGACGACCTCCCTGCCAACGTCAAGCTATTGGAAGCGCGGCTGTCGGCCGAATATTTCGATGTGCTGACCGCCTCCAGCGGCACCGAGGCGCTGCAGATCTGCGCGCGCGCCGAGTGCGACATCATCCTGCTCGATGTGATGATGCCCGACATCGACGGCTTTGAGGTATGCCGGCGGCTCAAATCGAATCCGGCGACGCATTTCATTCCGGTGATCATGGTCACGGCGCTCGATAGCCCGGCCGATCGCGTGCGCGGCCTGGAGGCCGGCGCCGACGATTTCCTGACCAAGCCGGTATCCGACATCGTTCTGATCGCGCGGGTGCGTTCGCTGACGCGGCTGAAGATGATGACCGATGAGCTACGGATGCGCGCCATCACCTCGTTCGAGATCGGCGTGCAGGCGCCCGAGCGCAGCGCGGTGACCGAGACCGGCAAGGGCGGACGCATCCTGTTAGTCGACGACCGGCCCTCGTCCTATGAGCGGCTGGCGCCGGTATTGAGCACAGAGCACACCGTCGACGTCGAAACCAATCCTGCGGAGGCGGTGTTTCACGCCGCCGAAGGCAATTACGATCTTCTGATCGTCTCGCTCGGCCTTGAGAATTTCGACGGCCTCAGGCTTTGCAGCCAGGCGCGCTCGCTGGAGCGGACTCGTCATGTTCCAATTCTCGCCATCGCGGATGCCGACAACAACACCAAGCTGCTGCGCGGCCTCGAAATTGGAGTCAACGATTACCTGCTGCGTCCGGTCGACAAGAACGAGCTGCTGGCGCGCGCGCGTACCCAGATTCGCAAACGGCGCTATTCCGATCATCTGCGCGACAATGTCCAGAATTCCATCGAGATGGCGATCACCGATGCGCTGACCGGCCTGCATAACCGCCGTTACATGGAGAGCCATCTGGGCACGCTCGCCGAGCAGGCTTCGAGTTCGCGGCAAGCCGCTGGCGCTGATGATGCTCGACATCGATTTTTTCAAATCAATCAACGACAATTACGGCCACGATGCCGGCGATGACGTGTTACGCGAATTCGCGGTCCGGATCCGCAAGTCGATCCGCGGCATCGATCTGGCCTGCCGTTACGGCGGAGAAGAATTCGTGATCGTGATGCCGGAGACCGACCTGCATGTCGCGGGCATGGTGGCGGAACGGCTGCGGCGCTCGATCGCCGTCGAACCCTTCGCGATCAACAAGGGCAGCAATAGCATCGATGTGACGATCTCGATCGGCCTGTCGACCATGGAACTAAAAGGCGAGGCCGTCGCCGATGTGATGAAGCGCGCCGACACTGCGCTGTACCGCGCCAAGCACGATGGCCGCAACCGGGTGGTGGCCGCCGCGGCTTGAGCTGAAAACCTTACTTGATCTTGTGCTCGCGGAACTCGACGTGCTTGCGCGCTACGGGATCGTACTTCTTCTTGACGAGCTTGTCGGTCATGGTGCGCGAATTCTTCTTGGCGACGTAATAGAAGCCGGTATCCGCCGAGGAAACCAGCTTGACCTTGATGGTGACCGCTTTGGCCATGTCTGAACCTCTGAAGATAGGGGGCAAGGGGAGCGGGCCCCTGGGGGCCAGCAATTGCCTGGCAACCTAGCTTCTGGATGCCTAAAGTCAAGGTTTTGCTCGACAAAACCCGCTCGATTCCCAACGATTAACCCTCAAAATAGGCGGTTGGCCGTAGGTCCCGCGGGATTTTCCGGGTCCGCCTCCAATCGCCCGCCGGCGTGACCCGCCGTTCGGCTCTTCAGCGTCAGGAGAGCCCGTGATATCACGTTGGGGATCGGCGATGCCGTCGATTACGCGATCAGGCGCTTCACGATGGATCCGGTCAGACGCATCATGCTGGCAACGGGAGTCGCGGCGACGGCGGTAGCCGCCGCGCCTGGCCGGCTGTTGGCTCAGCAGGGCGGGCGAGGGGGAACTGCCATGAGCATTTACGAAAAGGGCGCCGCTCGCATCCACTTTGAAGAAATCGGTTCCGGCTTCCCCTTGCTGGTCATCCCTGGAGGAGGACTGAATTCGACGATCTCCGGCCTGACCAGCAGTTCGCCCTTCAACCCCATGCAAGAGTTCAAGGCAGAGTACCGTTGCATCGCCTCAGACCTGCGCAACGCCAATGGCGGCCAATCCTCCGGCCCGCTCGAAGTCGACCGTCCCTGGGACGCCTACACCGACGACCACCTCGGGCTGATGGACCATCTGGGCATCGACAAGTTCCTGGTGTTAGGATTTTGCATTGGCGGTCCAATGATCTGGAACCTGCTGCGACGGGCGCCTGATCGTGTTGTTGCGGCCGTGCTGGCACAGCCCAGCGGGTCGCGTCCCGAGATGCGGGACCTCTTCTACGAGGGCAATATGAAGAACTGGGGTCCCGAACTGATTGCCCGACGGCCCGACATCACCTTGGCGATCGTCGATAAGTTTCTGACTAGGATGTACCGGAGCGATCCCGACTTCGTCTTCACCGTGACGCGTGAGTTCGTGCGCAACTGCCAGACGCCGGTGCTGATCCTGCCCGACGACATCCCGGCGCATCCTTACGCGGTCGCTATGGAGGCTGCGATGCTTGCGCCGCAGGCTGAAGTCAGCATGTTCCCCTGGAAGGAGCCCAAGGAGCGGATACCCTTGGCGATACGACAAATCCGTTCCTTCCTTCGGGCGCATCTTCCTCGCTAGACCGCGAGCGCCACACGCCAGCGCCCTGCGTCAAACGAACTGGTTTTTTGGCCGTGGCAGCCCCAGATTTTCCCGTAGCGTCTTGCCCTCGTATTCCCGACGGAAAATTTCGCGCTTCTGCAGTTCCGGAATCACCTTGTCGACGAAGTCATCGAGACCTCCGGGCAGGTAGGGGAACATGATGTTAAAGCCATCGCAGCCGTCGCTCGTCAGCCATTCCTCCATCTGATCGGCGATGCCAGCAGCTGTGCCGACAAAGGAGAGCCCGCCATAGCCGCCGACCCGCTGCGCCAACTGGCGGACCGTCAGCTGGTCACGCGCGGCGAGGTCGACCAGCCGCTGACGGCCGCTCTTGGAGGCATTGGTTTCCGGGATCGGCGGCAACTGGCCATCGGGATCAAAGCCGGAGGCATCGGTGCCAAGCATCACCGAGAGGGAGGCAATGGCGCTGTCGTAGTGCACCTTGCTGTCGAGCAGCGCGCGCTTCTCCTTTGCTTCTTCGATACTGTCGCCGACCACGACGAAGGCACCCGGCAGGATCTTGAGATGATCGCGGTCGCGGCCGAGCCTGTCCATGCGGCCCTTGATATCGGCATAGAGCTTTTGCCCGTCAGCGAGGCTGCCGCCGCCGGTGAATACAGCCTCCGCCGTCTCGGCCGCGAGTTGCTTGCCATCTTCGGAGGCGCCGGCCTGGACGATGACGGGCCAGCCCTGCACCGGACGGGCGATATTGAGTGGGCCGCGCACGCTGAGATACTTTCCCTTGTGATTCAGCACGTGCATCTTGGCAGGATCGAAATACAGCCCCGCCTCGACGTCACGGACAAAGGCGTCGTCGGCGAAGGAATCCCACAGCCCGGTGACGACGTCATAGAATTCGCGCGCTCGGCGATAGCGTTCGGCGTGCTCCATGTGGTCTTCCAGCCCGAAATTCAGCGCGGCGTCCGGATTTGAGGTGGTGACGATGTTCCATCCCGCCCGACCGCCGCTGATATGGTCGAGCGAAGCAAAGCGGCGGGCGACGTGATAGGGCTCGTCAAAGGTAGTGGAGCCAGTCGCGATCAGTCCGATATGATCGGTGGCCCCGGCGAGCGCCGACAACAGCGTGAAAGGCTCGAACGAGGTCACGGTGTGGCTGCGCTTCAAGGCCGAGATCGGCATATTCAGCACTGCCAGATGATCGGCCATGAAGAAAGCGTCGAATTTTCCGGCCTCGAGCTTCTGGATCAGTTGTCTAAGACGCGCGAAATTGAAATTGGCGTCCGGCCAAGCGCCGGGATAGCGCCACGCCCCGGTATGAATACTGACGGGGCGCATGAACGCTCCGAGCCGCAGCTGACGTTTGGTCATGTTCGATCCTTTTTGGTCTCTGCTCCCGCGACAGATAGGCACGAAGCGGCGATGCGCCATCTCACGCGGTACGGAAGATTATTGCATTTTTGAGCTGTGTTCGGCCCAATCCGTCTCTCCGCTGTCGTGGCCGCGGACGACGGTCATCTACGGACGCCGCACATGCCGCGGCCGGCGACTGAGGCGAATGGCTCATTCCTGGTGGCGCTGAGGCGATCTCACTAATCAGGATCGTGCCTCCGCTCGGCAGTTCGGCGCATTTTTCCCCCAGGGCATTTTTGACTTGGTCAAGGTTGCTGCATCCGCCGAGCTCTTCTGCTTGTTGCAAAATGTAGATAGCTGCACGCCTCTTACTCAACGAACTCAGGCCTGAATCATTCCCAGAGCGCGCCCCATATCCGCCGCGCGCCCAGCATCGATTGACGCCCACGATATAGCTCAAGCAACGGTACGAAATTGAATTCAACCTACAGCCAATTCGAGCGGATCTCTCGCCGCTTTCAAGAGGCCGTTCTTCCGGATCTGCAGCGCCTGTGGGAGCAGGCGATCGGAGCGATCGGAGCGATGATCGTGAAGGGGACGGCGAGGTCGTTCCCGCATTACCGGCAGCTCGATGCGATGAGCTGTGGGCCGACCTGCCTGCGCATCATTGCGCGGCATTTCGGCAAGTCGATCCCGCAGGCGGAGGTCGAGGAGATTGCCTACAAGGGCAAGCAGGGCGTCAACCTGTTGGCGCTGTGCGAGGCCGCCGAGGGAATCGGCTTACGGACGCTACCGGTGCGTTGCGACCTGAAGGCGTTGGTCGAAGAGGGTCGCTTTCCGTTCCTAGCCCATTGGAACCAGAATCATTATGTCGTGGTGTACGGCATCGACAAGGGGCGGGTACTCGTTTCTGACCCCGCCGCGCCGGGCTTGATCGATTACTCGCTGCGTGAATTCCGGCGGTCGTGGGAAAGCCATGCCGAGGAGGGCGGCCGGGTCGGTATCGCGGTGTTCTTCGAGCCGACGCCTGCATTCCATGCCTTTCAGGCCTCGACGAACGAGCCGCCCACGCCGTGGCGACATCTCGCCGGCTACGCGCTGGAGCACCGCAGCCTGGTAACGCAACTGGTGATCGGTACCGGCGTCGGCTGCGTGATCGCCTTCGTGTCACCTTTCCTTACGCAGTCGCTGGTCGATCAGGGCATCGATCGGGGCGACGGCACGTTCGTGATGCTGCTGATCGTCGCGCAGGTCCTTGTGGTGCTGGGGCAGACCGCGGTCGCGATGATTCGCGGCAGGCTTTTGATGTACCTGTCGTCGCGCATCAGCATCGCGCTGATTACCGATTATCTGCAGGCGATCCTCAAGCTGCCGATGAAGTTCTTCGAGTTGCGCACCAGCGGCGACGTCATGCAGCGCCTCAACGACAATCATCGCATCGAGGGTTTCCTGACCTCGGGCGTGCTCGAGGCCGGCTTCTCGATCCTGATGCTGGCGGTGAACGCGATCGTTATTGCTACCTTCAGCACGACGATTTTGTTGACGTTCCTGGCAGGGGCCGCGCTCAACGTCGCCTACGTGTTCCGCTTCCTGGCGGCGCGCCAGCGCGTCGACCATCGGCGCTTCAATGAATCGGCGCTGAACATGACCAACGAGATGGAGCTGATCCGCGCGGTGAGCGAAATCAAGCTGACGGGAGCGGAGAAGCAGAAGCGCTGGGCGTGGGAACGCATCCAGGTCCGGCTGTTCGCGATCCAGCAGGATGCGATCAAGCTGCAGCAGATCCAGGAGACCGGCTCGACGTTGATCGCATCGACCGCCCTGATCAGTTGCAATGCACTCGCGGCTTACGCGGTGATGCGCGGCGATCTGACGCTCGGAGCCATGATGGCGCTGGGCGGCATGCTTGGGCAGATGGGCGGTTCGATCAATCATCTGGTCGGGCTCGTGCAGCGCGCCCAGGATGCCGTGCTCAGCCTGCGGCGCATCACCGAGGTCTACCAGGCCGTACCGGAGGACCGCGCCGATCGCACCTATGCGCCGGTGCCAGCCGGCGACGTCGTCGTTGACGGCCTGTCGTTCCGCTACGGCGACCCCACGGCGCCGCTGGCGCTGGACCGGGTGTCCTTCGCCGTCGCGGCGGGCGGCACCACAGCGATCGTCGGCGCCAGCGGCAGCGGCAAGACCACGTTGCTCAAACTGCTGCTGAAGCTCTACGAGCCGGAGTCGGGCGAGATCAGGGTCGGCGGTACCAGCCTGGCAAAAGTGCGGGCCAGCGACTGGCGCGAGACCTGCGCGGCGGTGATGCAGGACGGTCATATCTTTGCCGAGACCATCGCGCGCAACATCGCCGTGACGGACGAGCGTATCGACCGGGAAAAGCTGGTCTGGGCGGCGGAGGTCGCCAATGCCCGCGGTTTCATCGAGCAGATGCCGATGTCGTATAATACGAGGGTTGGCGAGAATGGCGTGGGTCTGTCCGGCGGACAAAGGCAGCGGCTGCTGATCGCGCGGGCGATCTACCGGCAGCCCCGGCTGTTGCTGTTCGACGAAGCCACCAGCGCGCTCGACACCACCTCGGAGGCAATCATCTCGGAAAACTTCGTACGCTGCACCGAGGGGATCACCAAGGTGATCGTCGCCCACCGTCTCAGTACCGTTCGCGATGCCGACCAGATCATCGTGCTCGAGAATGGCCGGGTGGTCGAGATCGGGACCCATCATCGGCTGTCGGCGGATCGCGGCCGATACTTCAACCTTGTCAGGAATCAATTGGAGTTGGGCACATGAGCGTGACGCCTCGATTGGACCAGAGGGCGGGCGATACGGCGCCGCTGGTGCCAGAGATTCAGGGCGACCCGGATTGCGAATGGCGGTCGCCGGATCGAGAGTTGGGGAGAGCATTGGCATCCGTCGTGGATATGATCGATCTAACCATTCCACAGCATGCGAACGATCCGTTGAGCCGGCCGGTCCGGCGGGTAAGGTCCCGGCAACCACTTGAACAACGGGGATCGCCCCGCCCTGCGCTTGCCCCGGCGCTGCCTCAATTGCGCAGCGAAGAGTATCGCGAGGTGGTGGGGGCGCCGCCTTCGTTCCTGGTACGGTCCGGGCTCGATCATCGCCGGCATCGCCGTGTTCACGTTATTGACCGTCGCGTCTATAGTTCCCTATCCGTCGAGTGTCGGCGGCAAGGTCCACGTGGTGTCGACGCAGCTGCCGGTCACCCTGGTCAGCCGCGGTGCCGGCAAGATCGGGCTGCTCGCGGCGCGCGACGGACAGAAGGTCAATCGCGACGACATTCTGGCCGTCATCGACGACGGCAGCGATTTTAAGCACCTCTTGGAGTTCGAGCGCTGGCTGCGCGGGGTGCCGGCCGATCTGTCGGAGGGGCAGGCGCTGCCGTCCTTCCCCAACATGGCGTCATCCGGATTGGGGCCGGTGACGGCGCCGCTTTTAGCGGTGCGGCAGTCGCTCGCCGAGTTGGCCAGCTTTCGTGCGTCTACCGCTACCGCGGATCAGGTGGCGCAGTTGCGTCTGGTCGTCGATTCCTATGCCAAGCTCGGCGAGCAGTTCCGCGACAAGGAAGGCGCCGCGGACGCTTCGCTGCAGGCGGAGCAAAGGATGCAGAGTGGACGCGAGACGCTGGTGGCAAAGGGACTCGCCGCCAACGCCTATCTCGACAAGTTCGAATCTACAAGGCAGTCGCAGCGCGAGCGAGTCGCGGACGCCCGCATTGCCAGTGCCCGCAACATTGCGACCATCGCGACAACCGAGCGGGACATCAGCGCGCTGCTCTCGGCCCACAGCGACCGCGACGCCGAGTTGACGGGCCGGCTTGCTGCTTCGCTGCGCGATCTTCGCAGCGTGATGACGGAGTGGGACCGCGTCAACGTCATTCGCGCGACGCAGGCCGGACGCGTTCGGCTGTTCGGCGTCTGGTCGGAGTCGCAGAACCTCAAGGCTGGCGATACCTTCGCGATCGTCGAGCCGCTCGACCAGACGCCGACGGCGTTTGCCTTTGTGCCCGCCGCGGGGTTCGGCAAGGTCCGGCTCGGCCAGCGCGTGACGCTGAGGCTCGATGCCTTTCCCTACCACGAATTCGGACTGGTCGATGCCAGGGTCGCAGCCGTCAGCGCGGTCGCGGTCGATGGACAATATCGGGTCCTGCTCGATCTTCCCAACGGCCTTCGCCTGTCGAGCGGCAGAACGGTGCAGTTCTCGCAGAACATGGAGGGCGAAGCGCGCATCCAGGTAGATCAGCTGCGCCTGATCCAGCAATTGTTGCGCGGACTGTTGGCGACGGCGGTATAGGCGCCCAGCAATCAGCGGCAAAACACCTTTATAAATTCACCAAATCAGCAAACTTAAATACAGCTTGTAAGTTAACAACGCCTTGTTGGTTCGTACTGGCGGATCGACGGTTAAAACGAAGCTGCGGTCGATCTGCCGCATAAACATTGAAGGATTTAACATGCGCGATACTGCTTCAATAAGCCGCCTTCGCCCGATGTCGGCCGTTCAGCTCCGCCAAATCAATGGCGGCGCCACTACCACCGCCATGGCGACCGCTACTGCGACCGCTACCGCGACCGCTGCAATGCCTACTGCTACCGCCACCGCCACTGCTAGTGCTACCGCCACCCCCGCCGCGACCAGCAGCAACAACAACAACAGCTGCAGCGTTCTGGCGTCCGTCAGCCAGATCCGCGGCGACCTCCAAAGTATCATCACATCCGTCCTCTAAGTTAACTGTTGCGGCGTCGCGGGCCGACGCCCGCGGCGACGGCATTTCCCTCGGCAACCGCGCTGAGCAGCGACCCGCATCCGACGAGCAGCGGGGCGATAACATAGTGAACGGCCTTTCATCGAATAAGGTTGGCGCCGGCCACAAATTTAGTGGCCTTTCGGCGACACGGCGCTTGCCGCGCAGGCATTTTTGGTCGGGTTGCTGTTGCAGGCAGGGCGCTGATCTCGGGCTGTGTGGCGGCGATGGTTCGGAGGTTGCAGTCACACCGCGACGCCGAGGTGACTGGCCGGCTGGCGGCGTCGCTGAGCGATCTGCGCTGGATGATTTTGTAATAGGAACGCGTCAACCTGATCCGCGACGCGCAGGCTGAACGCGTTCGGCTGTTCGGCGTCGCAGAACCTCAAAGCCGGTTATAGCTTTGCAGTCTGGTGTAGCTGTTGACGGCAATTATAGATTTCTGACGATATGAAGCAGAGCGCCTTTGAAAAATCACTATATCAGCAAACTTGAATGCGCCTTGTAAGTTAGAAGATGCCCTGTTGGTTCGTATCGTCGGATCAATAGTCAAAACAATGCGGCGATTGATCAGCCGCACAAACCTGGAAGGATCTAAATATGCGTAACACTGCCCAGGACGGCCGCTTCCGTGTCATGTCGAAAGCTCAGCTCCGACAAGTCGGCGGCGGCGCCGCAGCCGCCGCACCAGCAGCGGCTGCAGCCAAAAACTGCCCAGTCCAAGCGATCGCCGCCGATATCCAACAGATCTGTTGCGACGTCCAGAATATCGAAAAGATCATTCAGTGCTGCATTCTCTGAGCTAGCTGTCGCCGGCGCCGTGGGCATTTGCCCGCGGCGCCGGGTTCCCGCGAGCTATTCGCTCATTGCGAATCGACATAGCTTGACTTGGGGCCATCGCTTTTCGCAGATCATGGGACGGGTGATATTCGATCCGTTCAACCGCTCGACGTCCAAGGATGACTGCGTGCTTACATCGTGGGTGTTCGGCGATGGCGCTATTCCGGCAAGCCGCGCGGTGATCTTGCTATACATCGCCGCTGAATTTTCCAGCAAACGACCCGAAGCGGTCATACTATCGCCCGCGGCTCGCAAGCATGATCAGCTCATGTTATTTAATGCAATTAGATCCGCGGGCGATCGTCCGAAGCGACCGCTGTGAAAGTGGTTGATATCACCGGGCGCCTCGCCCGGTGACGTCGCAATGAGCAAATACCGCATCTGCGCTTCGGCACTGTTGATGGCGGCGATGCTGCCGCTGGTCGGCTGCGATCGGGCACCTCGTACGCCGATCTATCAGGGCTGGGTCGAGGCCGATCTGGTGTTCGTGGCGCCTGATGACCCCGGTCGGGTCAGCACGCTCTTGGTGCGCGAGGGCGACTATGTCGAGCAGAACGAGCCGCTGTTCACGGTGGATGCGGAATTGCAGGAAGCCGACGTCCGGCAGATGAATGCAACGCTGGAAAATGCGCGTTCCAATTTCGAGCGCGCTGACCGGCTGATGAAAAATGGTGCTGGAACCCAGAAGGCTTATGACGAAGCGCAGAAGGCGCTGCGCGAGGCCGAGGCCAGACTGAGTTCGTCGGAGGCGAGGCTGGTGCGCCGCAAGGTTCTGAGCCCGGCTTCGGGCACCGTGCAGCAGGTCTATTTCCGCTCCGGAGAAATGGTTTCGGGGCTGCGGCCGGTCGTGGCGCTGCTGCCGCCCGGCAATATCAAGGTGCGCTTCTACGTGCCGGAAGCTTCATTGCCGAAGCTGCGGCTGGGGCAGAATGTCGGCGTGGATTGCGACGGCTGCAGCGAAGGCATCAATGCGCGGATCAGCTTCATGTCGGCGTCCGCGGAATATACCCCGCCGGTAATCTACAGTCTTGAAGAACGTTCCAAGCTGGTGTTCCGCGTCGAAGCCGTGACCCGGACGCCGGACAAACTGCGGGTTGGTCAGCCCGTGAGCATATCGCTTCAGAACCGGGCGCGGGAAGCCTCGCGTTGATCAACGATCCCGAGATCGCCATCGAGGTCGAGGGGCTGACCAAACATTTCGAGGGTCGAGCGGTCGTTGATCGACTGACGATGCAGGTCAGGCGCGGTCAGATCTACGGCTTTCTTGGTCCCAACGGCTCTGGCAAGACCACCACCATTCGCATGCTGGGCGGGCTGCTGTCGCCGGATGAGGGTTTCGGTACGTGCCTCGGTCACGACATCCGCACCGGTACTGAGGCGATCAAACGTTCTGTCGGCTACATGACGCAGCGTTTCAGTCTCTACGAGGATCTTTCGGTCCAGGAAAATCTCGAATTCGTCGCTCGGATCTATGGTTTGGCCCATCCCGCGATCGCGGCAGGAAGCATGATCGAACGGATGCGGCTTTCGGACCAGGTGGATCAAATCGCCGGAACCTTGTCCGGCGGCTGGAAGCAGCGGCTGGCGCTGGCCGCCTGCATGCTGCCAGACCCGCAACTGCTGCTGCTCGATGAGCCCACAGCCGGCGTCGATCCCGTGGCCCGTCGCGAGTTCTGGCGTGAAATTCACAGGCTCGCCGCTGATGGTCTGACGGTGCTGGTCTCGACGCATTACATGGAAGAGGCAGAACGTTGTCACGAGATCGCGTACATCGCCTCGGGTCGCCTGGTTGCGACGGGAACCGTCGATGACGTCATCGCCCGTTCGCGGCTTGTGACCTATACCGTGACCGGTGAGAAGCTGACCGAACTTGCCGCTGAGATCAGTGCCTGCGCCGGCATCGACGCGGTGGCGCCATTTGGCGCCAGCCTCCATGTCTCGGGTCGTGACGAATGGTCGCTCGAGGAGGCGATCGCGCCGTGGCGCGCCGATCCGACATGGACCTGGGAGCGATCGCGCTCCTCACTTGAGGATGTGTTCATCGATCTGATGGACCATCGCCGCGACCCGCCGCGTTTCTTGCGCCGTCTTCGTGGAGGTCCGGACCTCTGCGCGCGGCGCTCACCCGGCGAAGGGCTTGATCGGGCTCCGCTCCACGGCCAACGGCTTCGATCCCGGCAAAACGCGTTGCCGCGAGGCAGCTTGTACCGTGTCGGCAGGGCGGAAGCCACGCAGCGCCGGTCGGCCCAGGGCAGCGCCGGGAAGGGCGCCCAGCAGATGCTCGCGCGCCTGCGCTTTGATGCCGTCGAGTTGGTCCTGCTTTGCCGCGCGTTCTACGACGGGCTCGACGCCGTGCTTCAGGCGAGGCTGAGATGCTTGCGACGCAATGCCGGCGCGTTGCTGCCCGCGAGCCTTGTGGGTGACTTCCTGCCGGCGCGCTTCGTCCGGTTCACACGGCTCTGTCAGGCATGGCTCGCGCACATGCTGCGACCGTGCGGTGCCGGCGGACGCATCGGCGCCATGGTCCGCAAGGAAGTGGCCCACCTGCTGCGGGACCGCGTGACGTTGGCCATGCTTCTGGTGTTTCCGCTGTCGGAACTCGTGATGTTCGGCTACGCCATCAACACCACGCCGCGCGATCTTCCGACCGCGGTGCTGCTGCAAGAGCAAAGTGACGTCGGTCGCGCCATTCTTGCGGCACTGCAAAATACCCGATATTTCAAGATCACCCGCCAGCTCAACGACAAGACAGAGTTCGACCGCGTCTTCGCCTCGGGCGAAGTGCTGTTTGCGATCGAGGTGCCCAGAGGCTTCGAGCGGGCGTTGCGACGCGGAGATAGTCCGGCGTTGCTGCTGGTCGCCGACGCCACCGATCCCGTCACGACAAGTTCGGCGCTGGCCGCGCTTGGGCCGCTGGTGAGGTCGGCGTTGCAGAATGAGCGGGCGATGCCGCCGCAGACGCAGCCGGCCTTCGAAATCCGCCAGCAGTCGCGCTACAATCCCGCCGGCCTCACCCAGTTCAACATCGTGCCTGGCCTATTGGGCACCATCCTGGCGATCGCAACGTTGAGCATCACGGCGCTCTCCGTGACCCGCGAATCCGAGCGGGGCACGATGGAGAGCTTGCTCGCGATGCCGATCAACCCTCTTGAAATCATGCTGGGCAAGATGTTGCCCTATGTGTTCATCGCCTTCCTGCAGGCGGTCCTGATCCTGTCCGCCGGCGTCGCGCTCTTTCACGTCCCGGTGCTCGGCGATCTGAGCTTGCTCGGTACGCTGACCACGCTGTTCATTTTCACCAACCTGGCCGTTGGATATACCTTGTCGACGCTTGCCAGAACGCAGCTGCAGGCCGCGCAGCTGTCCATGGTGTTCATGATGCCCAACATGATGCTGTCCGGATTTATGTTTCCCTTTGCCGGCATGCCGGACTGGGCGCAAGCTATCGGTCAGTGCCTGCCGCTGACCCATTTCGTCCGCATGGTCCGGGCCATTCTGTTGAAGGGTTCCGAGTTCGAGGACATCCAGGCCGACGCGCTATGGCTGGTTATGCTGATGCTGCTGACGATGACGATCGCCGTGACCCGGTTCCGGCGTACCCTCGATTGATCGCTCGATCCGTGGTGCAGCTCGGTTCACTTCACTTACTTCAGGATGCGCCGAGCGCCTTCGATCAAGCTTCGCCTAACACATCCTTCTGCATCCTGCCGCCATAGAAATGGAAAAACGGCAGTGCCGCGTCATGGCTGAGCGGTCCCCGCGCGAGGCGTCGTTCGAGTTCGTTCAGGACATTCTTTGTCATCGGATGGAGGTCGGCGAGCGGCTGCGATCCGAGTTCGACCCAGACCAGTTCGACCAGTTCGGCATCAGCGTGGACCACGCCCTCGACGCGATGGGCGATGGTGGACGCATCGGCGGTAAAGAACCGGGTATCGAAGCGTCTCACCCGCCCCGGCGGAGTGATCGCGCGGGCCACCAGGAATAATCCGGATGGGTCCGGCAGCAGACCGGCCTCGCCAAAGGCTTTCCAGACCCCATCGAACGCCGGCGCGGCGCAATCGACTCTGCGGCCGAGGCAGAGACCGGTTTCCTCGCAGGCTTCGCGGATCGCGGCGATCGTCAGCGCGCGCGCGCGCGAGGGCAGGATCTTCGGCCTGCCTTTCAGAAGATTGGCTTCGAGTGCCGGGGGCATCGCCGCGGCGACGGGGATACGATAATCCGACTTATCGACACGGCCGCCGGGAAAGACGAACTTGCCGGGCTGGAACACCACCTTGTCGTGGCGCTTGCCGACCAGAACCTTTGGAACAGTGGCGCTGTGGTCGACCAAGATCAAGGTGGCGGCATCCCTGGGCCGGCGATAGGCGTGCTTGCCCGGCTCTATCGTCTCCGTCGGCTCGCTCATTCGTTGTCGCCGCCCCCTGCCTTTCCTGATTGGGTTCTTATTCTTGCGGGTTCTGTTCGTCGAAGCCGTGCATCCGCAGCGCCCATTGCAGGCCGACGACCGCGCCCTTGACCGGCTGCAGCAAAGCCAGCGATGCGATCAGCGTCAATGGCAGATAGATTGCAAGCTGCAGCGCGACCGGCGGCGCATAATTGGTCTCGATCAGGAGCGCAGTGGGCACCACGATATGGCCGACGATGATGATGACCAGATAGGCCGGAAGATCGTCGGCGCGTTGCGGTGTAAAATCCAGTCCGCAGGTATTGCAGTGGTCGTCGACCTTCAGGAAGGCACGAAACAGTTTGCCCTCGCCGCAGCGCGGGCAGCGGCCGCGCAATCCGCGTTTCAACGCGGTCCATAGATCTCGCTTGTCCGTCGGCGAAAATTGCGGGGTCCAGACGACCTTTGTAGGGGTGCTCATGCCTTCCATGATTTGCCCTTCTTCGACTTGCCGGGCTTGGGTTTGCCGGGCTTGCGATCCGTCTTGCGTGGGCTGCGACCCGGAGCCGTCTTGGCCCTCGCCAGATCGGGGGTGCGCTCGCGCCGGCGTCCTCGCGCAGGGATGCTGCCCTCCGACAACAGCTCGAAGCGCAGCGCGCCAGCGACTGGCGCTGCTTCTACCAGACGAACGTCGACCACGTCACCCAGCCGGTGCATGGCACCGCTGCGCGAGCCGACCAGGGCATGGCGGGTTTCGTCATAGTTGAAATATTCGGTGCCGAGCGTGCGGATTGGGATCAGGCCGTCAGCGCCGGTATCGCTGAGCTTGACGAACAAACCGGCGCGGGTGACGCCGGAGATGCGGCCTTGAAAAGTGGCCCCGATGCGGTCGGCGAGGAAATGCGCGATCAGACGATCGGCGGTTTCGCGCTCGGCCTTCATCGCGCGCCGCTCGGTGAGCGAAATCTGCGCGGCAATTTCGGTCAGGGTTTCCACGGTTTCGGTTTCCGGCAGGGCACCGTCGCCAAGGCCGAGGCCCCGGATCAGGGCGCGGTGTACCACGAGATCGGCATAGCGGCGGATCGGCGAGGTGAAATGCGCGTAGCGTCGGAGGTTGAGACCGAAATGGCCGTAATTCTCGGCGGCGTATTCGGCCTGGGCTTGCGAGCGCAGCACCACTTCGTTCACCAGCGGCTCGGAATCGTGTCCCTTGACCTGCGCCAGCACGCGATTGAACGTCGAGGGGCGCAATGCGCCGCTCCTGGCAAATGGCAGATCGAGCGTCTTGAGGAATTCCTGCAAGTTGTGAACCTTCTCGAGCGTCGGTTCGTCGTGCACCCGATAGATAAGCGGCAACGACTTCTTTTCAAGCAGCTCGGCCGCGGCGACATTGGCCAGGATCATGAACTCTTCGATCAGGCGATGCGCATCGAGCCGCTCCGGCACGATGACCCGATCGACCGTGCCGTCCGACTTCAAAAGGATCTTGCGCTCGGGAATGTCCAGATCGAGCGGATCGCGTTCGTCACGCGCGCGCTTGATGACCGCGTAGGCGTCATAGAGCGGTTTCAGGACCGAAGCGAGCAGGGGGCCGGTGGTATCGTCGGGGCGGCCATCGATCGCGGCCTGCGCCTGCGCATAATTCAGCTTGGCGGCCGAGCGCATCAGGATGCGATGAAAGCTGTGCGCGCGTTTGCGGCCGTCTTGGCCGATCACCATCCGAACCGCAAGCGCGCCGCGCGGTTCGGATGGTACCAGCGAGCACAGATCGTTGGAAATGCGTTCGGGCAGCATCGGCACCACGCGATCCGGGAAGTACACCGAATTGCCCCGCGTCAGCGCCTCGCGGTCGAGCGCCGATCCCGGCCGTACATAGAACGCCACATCGGCGATCGCGACAGTGATGACATAACCGCCCTTGTTGCTCGGATCGGGATCTGGCTGCGCATGAACCGCGTCGTCATGGTCCTTGGCGTCGGGCGGATCGATCGTCACCAGCGCCAGCTCGCGCCAGTCCTCCCGTCCGCGCAGTGTTGCGGGTTTTGCCGCTTCGGCTTCTTGTAGCGCTGCGGGCGAGAACGCCTGCGGAATTTCATGGGCATGGATCGCGATCAGGCTGACCGCCTTCTCCGAAGCCAGCGAGCCCAATCGCTCCCTGACCCTTCCCGAGGCGAGCCCAAAGCCGCGGCTGCGCACCAGATCGACGCTGACGAGGTCGCCATCTTCGGCGCCGCCCGCGTCGGCCTTGGCAATATTCAGTTCACGGCCGGCCTGCTTTTTGTCGACCGGGACCAGCCGTCCGCCGCCATCGAGTGATTTGCGGAAGATGCCGAGCACCCGGCTCTTGGCATGATCGACCACCTTGATGACGCGGCCCCGAAAGGCGCCGGCTTCGCTGTCGTCGAGCTTTTCGATCCGCAGCAGCACGCGGTCGCCCACCCCTGCTGCCGTTCCGGCTTGCGGGTTTCTTGGAACATGAATGCGGATTCGAGGGGCTTCGCCGCTTTCCACCTCATCCCATTCGGCAGGCGTCGCGATCAGCTCGCCATCGCTGTCGCGCCCTGAGATGTCGGCCATCAGGGTCGCGGGCAGGGTCGCGGGTTCGCTGATCTTTTTGCCGCGCTTCTGGATGGCGCCCTGATCGACGAGTTCGCGTAAGATTCGTTTCAGCTCGACGCGGTCGGCGTTCTTGAGGCCGAATTCGCGTGCGATCTCGCGGGTTCCGACTTTTCCCGGCTGGGCCCGGATGAAGGCGACGATGGCCTCCCGGGCCGGAAAGCCACTGTCGCGGTGTTTCGCCACGTTAGCCGCGGGCCTTGCCGGCGCTTTTCTTCGCAGGCGTTTTGGCTGCCGGCGTGGCCTTCGCGGGGGACGTCTTGGCCGCCGCCGTTACCGGCGCGCGCGCCTTGTTGGTGGCCTCGGAGTTTGGCTTTGACGCGGATTTTTTGGCCGCCGGCTTTTTGATCGTCTTGGCTTTCGTCCCGTCGGCTTCCACCTTGGCTGGCTTTGCGGCCTTGGCTTTCTTGGCGCCAGCTTTCGGTTTGCCCCCGCCCTTGGCCACGCGCTCGTCGATCAGCGCGATGGCTTCCGCAAGCGTGATGGTGTCCGGGGTCTTGTCGCTCGGAATGGTGGCGTTGACGCCGCCCGACGTGACGTAGGCGCCGTAGCGTCCATTTTTGACCGCGACGCCACCAAGGGTCGGATGGTCGCCCAGCGGTTTGCCGGGATCGGCACCGAAACGGCGGCCACTGGGACCTTTGGCGATCTTCTCGGCGATCAGCGTCACCGCGCGATTGAGCCCGATATCGAACACCTCGTCGCCGGCCTCCAGGCTGGCATAGGTTTTCTCATGGCGCACGAACGGGCCGAACCGACCAAGACCGGCGGTGATCGGTTCGCCACTCTCCGGATGCTTGCCGATCTCGCGCGGCAGCGACAACAATTTCAAGGCCAGATCGAGATCGACGTCGCCGGGCGCAATGTTCTTCGGAATGCCTGCGCGCCTCGGTTTCTCGCCCTCGGCGTAATCCTTTGGCTCGCCGAGCTGGATATAAGGTCCAAAACGTCCGGCCTTCACCACGACGTCGAGATCGGAGGCCGGATCCTTGCCAAGAATGCGGTCCGCGCTGGCTTCGCTGTCAGCTGCCAGCGGACGGGTATATCGGCATTCCGGATAATTCGAGCAGCCGACGAAGGCGCCGAATTTGCCGGCCTTGAGGTTGAGCCGGCCGTTGCCGCAGCTCGGGCACTGCCTGACATCGCCGCCATCGGCGCGCGGTGGATAGATATGCGGCCCGAGCATCTCGTCGAGCGCGTCGAGCACCTGGGTGACACGAAGATCCTTGATCTCGTTGACGGCGCCGATGAAATCAACCCAAAAATCCCGCAATACCTGCTGCCAGGAGATCTCGTTGTTGGAAATGCGGTCGAGTTGTTCCTCGAGGTCGGCGGTGAAATCATATTCGACATAGCGGGCAAAGAAGTTTTCCAGAAAGGCAACGACGACGCGGCCTTTGTCCTCGCCGTGCAGCCGTTTCTTCTCGAGCTTGACATAGCCGCGGTCCTTCAGCACCTGCAGGATCGAGGCATAGGTCGAGGGTCGGCCAATGCCGAGCTCTTCCATGCGCTTGACCAGCGAGGCTTCCGAAAAGCGCGGCGGCGGTTCGGTGAAATGCTGGGTGACCGCGAGTTCCCCGCGCTTCAGGGCTTCGCCCTCGCTCATGGCAGGGAGGCGGCTTCTATCCTCGTCATCGCCATCATCATCGCGGCCTTCCTGGTACAGTGCCAGAAAACCATCGAATTTTATCACTTGGCCGGTCGCGCGCAGTTCCAACACCCGCGACCCTGCCTTCGCCGCGATGTCGACGGTGGTGCGCTCGAGTTCGGCCGACTCCATCTGGCTGGCGATGGTTCGAATCCAGATCAGTTCATAGAGCCGGGCCTGGTCGGTATCGAGGCGGTGGCGCAATCCGGCCGGGCGGCGCGACAGATCGGTGGGGCGGATGGCTTCGTGCGCTTCCTGGGCATTCTTGGCCTTGGTCTGGTACTGGCGCGGGGCTTCCGGCACATAGGCGTTGCCATAATCTTCTCCGATCACCTTGCGCGCCTGGGTGATCGCCGAGTTGTCGATCTGCACGCCGTCGGTCCGCATATAGGTAATCAGACCGGTGGTCTCGCCGCCGATGTCGATACCTTCATAGAGCCGTTGTGCGATCCGCATGGTGTGCGCAGGCGCAAAGCCGAGTTTGCGGCTGGCTTCCTGCTGCAGCGTCGAGGTCGTGAACGGCGCCTGCGGATGGCGGCGCGCCGGCTTTGCTTCAACCGTGGCAACCGTGAACTGGGCGGCTTCGATCGCCCTCTTGAAATCCTCGGCCTCAGCTCCGGTGCCGATATCGAGCCGCTGAATCTTCCTGCCGTCAGCCCCGACCAGCCGCGCTTCGAAGGCTTCGCCGCGCGGCGTCATCAGCGTCGCCACCAGCGACCAGTATTCCCGAGGCAGGAATTTCTCGATCTCGAGTTCGCGGTCGCAGACCAGCCGCAGCGCTACCGATTGCACCCGGCCGGCAGACCGTGCGCCCGGCAATTTGCGCCACAACACCGGCGAGAGTGTGAAGCCAACCAGATAATCCAGTGCCCGCCGCGCCATATAGGCGTCGACCAGCGCGCCATCGATCTGGCGCGGATGCTTCATGGCCTCCGACACCGCCTGTTTGGTAATGGCGTTAAAGACCACGCGTTCGATGGTCTGATCCTTGATCGCGCGCTTCCCTTTCAGCACCTCCAGAACATGCCAGGAGATCGCTTCCCCCTCGCGGTCGGGGTCGGTTGCGAGGATCAGCTTGTCGGCGCCTTTGAGCGCCTTGGCGATATCGTTAAGCCGTCCCGCCGCTTTGGGGTCGACCTCCCAGATCATCTGGAAATTGGCCTCGGGATCGACCGATCCATTCTTGGCCGGGAGGTCCCGGACATGGCCGAAGGAGGCCAGAACCTCGTAGGAGGGCCCCAAATACTTGTTGATCGTCTTGGCTTTGGCCGGCGACTCGACGATGACGATATTCATGTTATTCCAGTAGCTTAGGGGAAAAATAAAGGCCTTTCCGCAGGATTCGCGAAGGCCGTTTCGCTTGGGAACATGGGTGCAGCGGAGGCCCCTGTCAAATCGACATATGCTGGGAAGGAGCCCGTACAGCTGAATTGCGGCCCTGTGGAGGACGGGAATTCACTCTAGGGTTGTTTATCTGAACAACATATCCCTTAACAAGAATGATGGCGTTGGATTGCTGGGATTCCTGCTCGGGATGCTGAAACTGGAAGCGGAGGAGCAGCTTTTCGCTCCACCCTTCCTTCGGACATGCGTTTACGCCTCGCGGCGCGGGGCGCCCGAGGAGTTGCGTCAAACTTTCGCCCCCGAGAAATAGAGGGCGCGGGGAATGCCGCGATGCCCAGAGGCACCCGCGGCTCGTGTGCAAGAAAACGGCCGTACGCACACGAGGTAGTGCGAGGCACCGGATCATCCGGCATTCCCCACGCAATGGTTTTACGGTTTATCAACGTGCTCTCCTCGGCGAGATAAGCTCTATTGCCACCGTCGCCTTCGGATTAACGGCTGGTCCGACCCGGTTGAGCCGAACGCATCCTCCGAAGACTTGACACCAGCCTTGGGTGCCAGGACCACACGCCTTCCCCGTACGCTTCAGCGCCGTCGTCTAGCCTGCGAGGTATTCGCTCACGAAAATCAATCCGCCCTGCGAACCGTCGCCTGCCTGACGCTGCCGCGTCCATCGCATCTCATCCCGCGTTTCCTGACGATCGCGAAGCGCCCCTCTTTGTGGGATAAGATAAGGCAGTTATTAAACTCATTCGAACCAAAAGTGAACATATATATTTTTCTATGCAGGGGTTGACATCCCCGAAACACCGAATCCTGGGTCGCGCGATTTTGGTGACGCCGACGGTTCGACGAGCCCAACCAGGCCGGCTCATCTGCGGTCGGATGGGCTACGGCTCAGATCAGCGAGATCAGGCCGCCGCCATGGCGCTCGATCCGCCCCGCGAGCTCGAGCTCGAGCAGCACGGTACGCACCACGGCCGGCGAAATGCCGGACATTCGGATGAGATCATCGAGCAGGATGGCCGTCGGTCCGAGCAGAGCTGTGATGCGGGCGCGATCGCTCGGCTCGGGTTCGGAGGCTAGCGCGTCGTCACCGGCTTCGCGCAGCGCGACCGGTCGTGCCATGATCGGTTCGACCGCGTCGATGACGTCGGAAGCCGCGGTCGTGAGGGTCGCGCCCTGCTTGATCAGGTCATTGGTGCCGGCGGCGCGCGGATCGAGCGGCGAGCCCGGTACCGCAAACACTTCACGCCCCTGTTCGGCGGCCATCCTGGCGGTGATCAGCGAGCCCGAGCGCAAGGCCGCCTCGATCACGACGACACCAAGGGCTGCACCCGAGATCAACCGGTTGCGCCGCGGAAAATCGCGGGCGCGGGGCACGTGGCCGAGCGGCATTTCCGAAATCGCCGCGCCTCCGGAAGCGAGGATCATCGCCAGCAGTTCCTCATGCTCAGGCGGATAGATGCGGTCATGGCCGCCGGCCAGGACCGCTACCGTGCCGCCCTCGATACTGGCGCGATGCGCCGCGGAATCGATGCCGCGCGCCAGCCCCGAGGCAACTACAAAGCCCGCCTCGCTGAGTTCGCGCGCCAGCGTGCCGGCGAATTTCAGCCCGGCGCCGGAGGCGTTGCGCGAACCGACGATGGCGATCACGGGGCGCATCAAGACTTCCGGCGCGCCGCGGATCCCGAGTAGCGGAGGTGCATCGTCGATTTCAGAGAGCCGCGGCGGATAGCCGGCTTCACCTGATGCGACGAGGCGGAGGCCAATGCGCTGGCTGGCGGCCAGTTCAGCCTGCGCGTCCTGTTCGCTGCAAATCCGTCCCGGCCGATCGGCGCCGCCGCGCCGCGCCAGTTCGGGCAGCCGCTGCAGCGCGGCGCGCGCGCTGCCGAAATGATGGATCAGGGAGCGAAAGGTGCGTGGACCGACATTGTCCGAACGGATCAGGCGCAGCCAGTCGACCCGCTGCGCGTCGCTGAGTTGAGTTGTGCTTGAGGTTTTGATGTCCACGCCGTCCCCCCGAGGCAGCATGGATCAATCGTGGGGCGCGGGGAAGGGGGGTGCCCCGGCCATTCCGGGGCACTCATGTTACCTTGCCCCGATCCGCCCCTCGGTCCCCGCCTGCAATCGCCAGATGTTTTCGCGGTGCATGTAGAACAACAGGATCGTCAGCACGGTGAACAGCGCGGCCAGTGCGAGATGGCCGAACCACCACAGGAAGATCGGCGTGACCAGACTTGCCACCAGCGCCGACAGCGATGAGTAGCGCGAGATCACGGCGATGGCGAGCCACACCACGCAAAACAGGATTGCCGCGGGCCAGAACAGCCCGATGAGGATGCCAATATAGACCGCGACGCCCTTGCCGCCCCTGAACTTGAGCCAGATTGGAAACAAATGGCCGAGAAAGGCGCCGAGCGCTGCCAGCATCGCGGCGTTGGGGCCGCCGTAATAGCCTGAAATCAGCACCGCGACCGTGCCCTTGAGTACGTCGCAGATCAGCGTCGCCGCGGCGAGGCCCTTGCGTCCGGTGCGCAGGACATTGGTGGCGCCGATATTGCCGGAGCCGATCGAGCGCAGGTCGGCCGTGCCCGCAAGCCTGGTCAGGATCAGCCCGAATGGGACCGAGCCGAGGAGATAGCCGAGCACGAGCGCCAGCGGCAGCGCTAAGTCAGGCGACATCGGCGCTGCTCCCGTCGCGGAATATCGTCGGCGCATCAGACATGCTCGTAGACCGTGCGTCCGCCGACGATGGTGCGCACCACACGGCCCGAGAACCTTGCTTCATCGAAAGGCGTATTCTTGCATAGGGATTTGAGATCGGCAGGATCGAGCACCCAGGGGGTCTCGGCATCGATCACGATGATGTCGGCAGGCGCGCCGGGTCGCAGCGATCCGCCCGGCAGTCCGAGCAGCTCGGCCGGCCGGGTCGACATCGCCCGGATCAGGCTTTTCCAATCCATTTCGCCGCTGTGAATCAGGCGCAACGCCGCCGGCAACATGGTCTGCAGGCCGACCGCGCCAAAGGCGGCTTCGGCGAACGGCAGCCGCTTGACCTCGACGTCCTGCGGATTGTGGTCGGACATCACGACATCGATCAAGCCGGAGGCGAGAGCCGCGACCAGCGCCTGGCGGTCGTCCTCGGTGCGCAGCGGCGGCGACAGCTTTAGAAAAGTCCGGTACGGGCCGATGTCGTTTTCGTTCAGCGTCAGATGATTGATCGAGACCGAGGCGCTGACCTTGAGCCCGCTATCGCGCGCACGCCTGAGAATTTCCAGCGATTCGATTCCGCTGAGCGACGCCGCGTGATAACGGCCGCCGGTCAGCGCTACCAGGCGCAAGTCGCGCTCGAGCATCACGGCCTCGGCCGCGTTGGGGATGCCAACCAGGCCGAGGCGGGCGGCAAATTCGCCTTCGTTCATGACGCCTTCGCCCACCAGATCGGGATCCTCGGTGTGATGCACGATCAGCGCGTCGAAATCCCGCGCATAGGTCAGCGCCCTTCGCATCACCTGCGCATTGGTGACGCTCTTGTCGCCATCGGTGAAGGCCACCGCGCCGGCGGCCTTCAAGAGCCCGATTTCGGTCATCTCCTGGCCGAGCATGCCCTTTGTCAGGGCCGCCATCGGCTGGATGTTGACGATCGCGGTGTCGCGGGCGCGGCGCAGCACAAAATCAACCGTGGCGGAATTGTCGATCACCGGCGATGTATCGGGCTGGCAGATGATGGTGGTGATGCCCCCGGTCGCTGCCGCCTGGCTGGCGGAAGCGAAGGTCTCGCGATGGCTGGCGCCGGGCTCGCCGACGAAGGCGCGCATGTCGATCAGCCCGGGCGCAACGATCCTGCCGGCGCAGTTGATGATGTCGGTGCCTTCCGGCACTCCGGCGGCACCGATGCCGCGCCTTGCGTCGCGGATCATGCCGTCGACGATCAGGACGTCGCCGGGCCCATCGATGTCGCGCGAGGGATCGATCAGGCGGGCATTGGCAAGCAGGATCGGGTGGCGATCGGTCAGCATGACGTCACGCGTTCGGCAGGTTGCGGGCGAGTGCCTCGAGCACCGCCATTCGCACCGCCACTCCCATTTCGACCTGCTCGCGAATCAGCGACTGCGCGCCATCGGCGACGATCGAGTCGATCTCGACGCCACGGTTCATGGGACCGGGGTGCATCACCAGCGCATCCGGCTTGGCGTAGGCGAGCTTCTTCTGGTCCAGTCCGAAGTAGTGAAAATATTCCTGGGTTGACGGCACGAACGAGCCGTTCATGCGTTCGCGCTGCAACCGCAGCATCATCACAATATCCGCGCCTTCGAGGCCTTCGCGCATGTCGCGGGCGACCTCGACGCCCATCCGTTCGATGCCGCGTGGCAACAGCGTCGATGGCGCCACCACGCGAACGCGCGCGCCCATGGCGTTGAGCAAGAGGATGTTGGAGCGCGCCACCCTCGAATGCATCACGTCGCCGCAGATCGCGATCACGAGCCCCTCCAGCCGGCCCTTGTTGCGGCGGATAGTGAGCGCGTCAAGCAGCGCCTGGGTCGGATGCTCATGGGCGCCGTCGCCGGCATTGATGACGGAACCGTCAACCTTGCGCGCCAACAGCTCGACGGCGCCGGAGGCATGGTGCCTGACTACCAGAATGTCCGGGTGCATGGCGTTCAGCGTCACCGCGGTATCAATCAGGGTTTCGCCCTTGCGCATGGAGGACGATGAAACCGACATGTTCATGACGTCGGCGCCGAGCCGCTTTCCCGCGATCTCGAACGAGGACTGGGTGCGGGTTGAGGCCTCGAAGAACAGATTGACCTGGGTGCGTCCGCGCAACGAGGTGCGCTTCTTGTCGATCTGGCGATTGAGCTCGACATATTCCTCGGAAAGGTCGAGCAGGCCGGTAATATCGGCGGCGGAAAGACCCTCGATGCCCAGCAGATGCCGGTGACCGAGGACGAAGGTCGATTTCGAATGAGGGGTCATTAAAGCGAGAGCTATAGGCAGGGATTAAGTGCGGGGCAAGGGCCAATAGGACGCTTGCGAGTTTTCCCCCGCGGATGTTCGTAGGCCAAGGATGCGGCCCTAACGGAAGGGAGGCTGTTCCCCGGGAAATTGGGCCTTGCATTCTGTCATCCAAGCCGACCCACGGGTCGCGCTCATGCGCACCCTAGGACAGGCGATGACATTCCTGAGTGCTTCGGTGATACTGCAGTTGATGCCGGATGGCTGATAAGCGAGGGCCGTGAAAAAGCCATGACCCCTTCTTCATTTTCAACCCACGACGTGCTGAACCAGTCGCCGCCGTTTTGGGATGTCGATCTGTTTGCGGCTGATTTACCGCTTGTGGAGGCGGTCGTAGCCAATGGCGGCGCGGCGGCGCTTGCGGAACTTTCCGAATTCGGCAAACACTGGGGTTCGGCTGCGATGGCGGAGCGGGGCCGGCTCGCCAATGAAAACACCCCTAAACTCAGAACCTTTGACGCCCGCGGCGTCAGGCGCGACGAGGTCGAGTTTCATCCGGCCTATCATGAATTGATGGCACGCAGCGCTCATGCCGGCCTGCACAATTCGACATGGAACGCAGAGGGCAAGCCGGCCGGAGGGGCTGCCGAAGTGGTCCGCGCCGCGAAATTCTATATGGCGGCTGGGGTCGAGACCGGCCACTTATGCCCGGTCACCATGACTCGCGCCGCGGTGGCGGCTCTGGCAGCACAGCCGGATCTCCTGGTTGAGACAATGCCCGTGATCGCGACCCGCGCCTATGACCCGAGCTTCGCGCCGTGGCCGACCAAACGCGGCATGATGCTCGGCATGGGCATGACCGAAAAGCAGGGCGGCACCGACGTGCGTTCCAACATGACGCGCGCGGAGCGCGACGGCTCTGCCTATCGCATCACCGGCCATAAATGGTTCATGTCGGCACCGATGTGTGATGCCTTCCTGGTGCTGGCGCAGGCGGAGGAGGGATTAACCTGCTTCTTCATGCCCCGTTTTCGGCCGGATGGATCGGTCAACGCCATCCACTTTCAGCGCCTGAAGGACAAGCTCGGCAACCGTTCCAATGCGTCTTCCGAGGTGGAATTCGCTGAAAGCCATGGCCGGCGCATCGGCGACGAAGGCAAGGGCATCAAAACCATCATTCAGATGGTGCAGCTGACGCGGCAGGACTGCGCCATTGCTTCCGCCGGCCTGATGCGTTCGGGATTGGCGCATGCGCTGCATCACGCCAGACATCGCAGCGTGTTCCAGAAGCACCTCGCCGATCAACCGCTGATGCGCGCGGTTCTGTCGGACATGGCGCTGCATGTCGAGGCCTCGATCGCACTGGTGATGCGGCTCTGCCGCGCCTTCGACAAGGCATGCGGCGACGCCGCCGAAGCGGCCTATGTGCGGCTCCTGACGCCAGCCATCAAGTACTGGGTCTGCAAGAGCGCGCCGGGATTTCTCTTCGAAGCCATGGAATGCCTTGGCGGCAACGGTTATGTCGAAGAAGGCATCCTGGCACGGCATTACCGGGAGTCGCCCGTGAATGCGATCTGGGAAGGTTCCGGCAATGTGATGTGCCTCGACGTGCTCAGGGCCTTGTCGCGTGATGGAGCAGCGGCCGCCGCGGTGCTGCGAAAACTTGCCGAACAGGCCAAGGGGCTGCCCGGCGCCGGCGAGGCGGTGGCCTACGTCGGCAACGCATTCCGCAGGCCGGATGCGGAGCGCGCAGCGCGGTTCGCGGTCGAGCGGCTGGCGCTGCTGGCAGCCGCGGTCGCGCTCAACGAGGTGTCGCCGCATCACGCCGAGCTGTTCGCGGTGACCCGGCTCTCGGCAAATCACGCGACGATGTACGGCGCGGTCGACCTTGCGCCCGACGATGTCCGGGGCCTATTGGACCGCGCGCTGCCGTGATCGCCTGCAACTTTTTCCGCCATTGAAAGCCGGTTGATGGATTCCCTTGTTCCCGAAAATCCCGGCGCTGCGGAAATCCCGGCGCGGCGCCCCCCAAGAATTTGGAAGTTCTGGGGCACCGCGTTGTGGGGCCTGTTCATCTTCGCTGCGATGTTCGCGGGGCAGATCGCCGTGATCGCCTGGTTGGTACTGCGGCGGCCGGGGCCGATCGATGTGGCCGCCGCGATCCATATCGTCGGCGGCGGCCTGACGATTTCACTATCCGTGATCACAGGGCTGCCAGCCGTGCTCGCCGCGCTCTGGATCGCCATCCGCATTTCGGGCACGCCCTTTGCCGACTATCTCGCGCTGAGCCGGATCTCGTGGATTGATCTTGCGATCGGCGTCGGCGGATTGTTTGTCCTTGTCATGGGGTGGGATTTCTTGTCGCGTGCGATCGGGCACGAGGTGACCCCCGGATTCATGGGAGACGTACTGCAATCGGCGCAAGCCGACGGTTCGGTGTGGCTTCTGGTGATTGCGTTCTGTGTCGCCGCGCCGATGTCGGAGGAATGGTTCGCGCGCGGCTTTCTCTATCGCGGCTGGTCGGAATCCTTCCTTGGCGTGCCCGGCGCGATACTGCTGTCGTCGCTGGTATGGACCTCACTGCACCTGCAGTATGACTGGTTCTTTTTCGGCGAAGTGTTTTGCATCGGATTGTGGCTCGGCTATCTCCGCTACCGCGGCAACTCGACCTGGCTGACGATCGTCCTGCATGGCCTTAATAACCTTGCCGCGCTGGTCCAGACCATGTTGCTCGCCGGGCAGCCGTAGGCGCGGTCAACGCAGGTTCGCCAACCGGTCCAGCGCACCCTGCAGGATGAAGATCGCGGCGTGTTCGTCAATCACAGCCGCGCGCCGGGCGCGGCTCATATCCATGCCGATCAGCTCGCGTTCGACCGCCGCGGTGGACAGCCGCTCGTCCCACAGCGCGATCGCAAGATCGGTCAGTTTCGAGAAGTTGCGCGCAAACGCACGGGTCGATTGCGCCCGCGGTCCCTCGCTGGCGTCCATGTTGATGGGCAGGCCGATGACGAAGCCCGCGGCGTGCCGCTCGGCGGCCATCACGAGCAGACGCGCCGCATCGGCCTTGAAAGCCCCGCGATGGATGGTCGTGACCCCGGTCGCGAGCCGGCGTTCGGGATCGGACGCCGCAACCCCGATGGTCTTGGTGCCGAGATCAAGCCCGATCAGCGCGCCACGGTCCGGCCAGTGCGCGGCAGCATCGATCAGCGGAAGAACAAGGGCTGGCATGCCATCCGCATAGCACGCGGGGTCGGACGCGGGAAAGGTTCGATCCGGAAAAGCAGTTGCTAAACGCGGCGTCCGGATCATGCCGAAGATAGTTCATGGAGACCGCCTTCCGATGACTGCAAGCCTCAATCGGGAACACATATGTGATCCGGCGCGAGCCCTGCCTGATGGCGCTCGTACATGGCGATGTAAGCTGCCTCAAGATGCCGGGTGAAAAGCCTGGTATCGAATAAAGGCGCAGTCAGGCGGTTTTGGTCAAGCTTGGATTTGATGGCCCGCAGTTGTTCGGGATTCGTGGCAAGATCGATCGCCTGCCGCTCGTACTGTTGCGACCCGCTGGTAATTAATTCCGGCAGATGAAGGGCGTTCAACAGGCTGGCCGCCACCCGTCCTGCGAACGTTTCCCCGATTTGTGTCAATACCGGCAAGCCAGCCCATAAGGCATCGCTCGCCGTCGTGTGGGCATTGTAGGGTAGCGTATCGAGGAACAAATCTGCCAGGCGATGACGGGCCAGATGTTCAGAGTGCGGCAGCCTCGTTGCGAACACCAGGCGTTTGGGATCGACGCCCCGGGCTGCTGCCTCCTTGCAAATATTGGCGACCGCCGTGGCATTGTCTTCGAACAGCCAGAGCACGCTTGCTGGAACTGATTTCAGAATTCGTACCCATGAGTCAAAGGTCTTTGTTACGATTTTGAAATGATTGTTGAAGCAACAGAAGACGAATCCGGTACTTGGAAGCCCGACTTCCGCTCTGGTGAAGATCCTGTCGGATATTAGCCGCCTTGTATCATTTGCCTGATAGCTGTTGGGAAGGTAGACGACTTTTTCCGAATAGTGATTTTGATGCGACGGGGGAATGACGGCAGCGTCGGCGACAATGTAATCGATGTAGGTTGCCCCCATGGTTCCGGGATAGCCGAGATAATTGACCTGTATCGGTGCTGCCCGGCGCGCAAAGATATTGGTGCGGGCGCCCTGGGTAAATCCCTTCAGGTCGATCAGTATGTCAACCTCGGCGGCCCTGATTTCGCTAGCAGCCTCAGCGTCGTTGAGCATGTTAGCATCAACGAACTTATCGAAGCTGCCCTGCAAGCGCCGGCGCATTGGCGAATGATCGTCGGGGCCGATCGATATCGCGGTGGTTTCGAACCTTGATTTGTCGTGTTCCTCAAATACTCCGGCCATTAGATAGGCTGTTGCGTGCTCATGAAAGTCAGCAGACACATAGCCGATCCGAATCTTGTCATGCTGAAAAGAGGCTTTCCGCATGGCAGGCACAGGCGGAAACATCTTGTGGACCCACAGCCGCGCGCAATTGTGTTGATCTTCGACAGTTGTGTTGATGCCGAGAAAAACGAATGGCGAGGCATTTGCCTTGTTTTCTCTGATCGATGCGATCAGGTTGTTGCAATCGACCTCAAGGCTCTGCCAATTGCAGACCTGCATCTTTGAATTGAGACGAGAACCCTCGGCGCCCACCAAATCGGGCTTTAGCGACAACGCTCTGTCGTAGGCCGCGAAGGCTTCGGCATGGCGCTTCAGGTCGCTGAATACATTGCCGCAACCAAACCAGGCCTCCGTCAAGTCTGGCTTCAGCGACAGCGCCTTGTCGTAGGCGGCCAAGGCGTCGTCATGGCGCTTGAGATCGCCGTATAAATTGCCGCGGCCAAGCCAAGCGTCTGCCAGCTCGGGCCTCCGCGACAGCGCCTGATCATAAGCCGCCAGGGCCTCGTCATGGCGTTTGAGATCGTTGAACACATTGCCACGGCCAAGCCAGGCTTCGGCCAGATCAGGCTTTAGCGACAGCGCCTTGTCATAGGCCGACAGGGCTTCGTCATGGCGCTTGAGATCGCCGAGCACATTGCCGCGGCCCAGCCACGCTTCCGCCAGCCCGGACTTTTGCGACAGCGCATGGTCATAAGCGGCCAGCGCCTCATCATGGCGCTTGAGGTCGCGCAACACGTTGCCACGGCCGAGCCAGGCCTCTGCCGAGCCGGGCTTTTGCGACAGCGCCTGGTCATAGGCGGCCAGCGCGCCGTCATGGCGCTTGAGATCGCTCAACACGTTGCCGCGGCCAAGCCAGGCCTCCGCCAAATCAGGCCTCAGCGATAGCGCCTGGTCATAGGCGGCGAAGGCCTCGTCATGGCGCTTGCAATCCCGGAGCACATTGCCGCGGCCAAGCCAGGCCTCCGCCAGGCCTGGCTTCAGCGACAGCGCCTTGCCAAAGGCGGCGAAGGCCTCGTCATGACGCTTCAGATCCCGGAACACGCTGCCGCGGCCGAGCCATGCTTCCGCCAGATCGGGCTTTTGCGACAGCGCCGTGTCATAGGCGGCAAGGGCCTCTTCGAAGCGCTTCAGAAACGCCAAGGACTTTCCCCGGTTGGCGTGGGCTTCAGCGTAGCGCTCATTCAGCGCGATCGCCTTGTTGAAATCCGAAAGCGCCAGATCGTATTGCTCCAGGTCGTTGAAGACCGTTCCACGATTATTCCAGGTCTCTGCGACGTTCGGGTTGATAGCTATGGCCTTGCTGAATTGATCAAGGGCCTGCTGCGGCTTGTTGAGATGCTTCGAAATCAGGCCATAATTATAGAAGGAAACGTCCGATGTTCGATTTAGCCGGGTCGCCCGCTCGATAAAATCCTCGGCTTCCGAAAAGCGCCCCTGGCTCATCAAGACGACGGTGATGAGGTTGAGGGCCGGGATATGCTTGCTGTCGGCCTTTAGTACTTTTCTGAAGAGCGCTTCCGCGGCAACGAGGTTTTTGGCATTCAAGGCGGCAAGCGCCTCATTGAAAGGTCTGTGCGTATCAGTCATGTTGAACCATGGTACCCGCGTGCAGAGCGCTCATGCGGCAATCTATTCCACGGGGCTTGGCGCCATGTCCCGCCACGATCTGAGGGCCCCACCACAACACGAGATCCCGCAATCATACCGCCCGTCATGCAAGCCTGTCCAGATCGGCGCGTTTTTAGACCAGCCTTTCGAGTCCCGATCCGATCGGCGTCCCTCAACCTGAGCCCCCAGCTCCGAAACCAGTGCTGCACACGGACCATGAACAGCGTCTTCATGGAAAGGAGCATCGCGCAAGCGATGTGTCTCGAAGGATGGCCGCAGCGATGATGGTTCGAGATGCGCGGCGTTGCCGCGCTCCTCACCATGAGGCAGCGCAGCCGACGGACCGCGCCGCAGAATAAGATCTCGCCACGAACTCCGAACCCTCATCCTGAGTTCCCCATCGGCGCGGCCGACCCACTGCGCATGAAAGTCTGTTCTTCATTTCGACGCCGAGTTGTCCTCATCCTGAGGAGCATCGCGCCAGCGATGCGTCTCGAAGGATGGACCCGGGCGACGACCTTCCGAGCCGCCATCCTTCGAGAGGCCCGGCTTCGCCAGGCTCCTCAGGAATGAGGACCGGAAGTTTGAAGACGCTTTCGTATTAGGAGCGTCGCGCAAGCGATGCGTCTCGAAGGATGGCTCCGGGCGACGACCTCGCACGCGGCGATCCTTCGAGACGTCCGGCCGTGCCGGGCTCCTTCAGGATGAGGGCCGGCGTCCGCAGCCACCCTCGCACGATCGGAATTCGTGGCAGCAGGGCGGCCACAAGGGCCGCCCCTACACGAATGGAAATTACGTAGGGGCGACCCTTGTGGTCGCCTTGCCAGACCGACAATTGCGGGAAATTGATCCCTGACCCAGGGGCGATGCTGCGATTGTGTTATGGGTGCCTGCTTCAGTCATGGCCTATATCATTTTTCACGACGTCGAGCCCATCATGGACGCCCTTAGTCTGTTCGGTTTGTTCGCGGTGTCGGCGATGCTCCTGTGTTACGCGCTGGAGGATCGCAGCCACTGGTTCGTGCTCGCCTTCGCCGCCGCTTGCGCGCTCGGCTCGACTTACGGATTCCTGCAGGGCGCGTGGCCGTTCGGGCTGGTCGAGGCGGTCTGGGCGGGGATCGCGCTGCGGCGATGGAGCATCAGGCGACACTCGAAGGCGTAGCTTGCCATCATGATTTGGTGTAGTGTTTAAAAGCCGGCAACGAGGCCCGCCAATGTCCCCCTCATATGGATGAGCAGACGATGTGGCCCGATCGCCGACTTCTCGATCTTTTCGGAATCGAATTCCCGATTGTGCAGGCGCCGATGGCCGGCGTGCAGGACGCCGACGTCATGATCGGCGCCGCCACCGGAGGCGCGCTGCCCTCGCTGCCCTGCGCGATGCTGTCGCCGGAAAAGGTGCGTGAACAGGTCAACATCGTGCGTCAGCGCGTTGCCACGCCGGTCAATCTCAATTTCTTCTGCCACACCGCGGTTGAACCGGATCCGCAAGCCGAGCTGACCTGGCGCCGGCGGCTCGTGCCTTACTACCGGGAATATGGCCTTGATCCGGATGCGTCGATCCCGTTCGCCAATCGCGCGCCGTTCGATGCCGCGGGGTGCGCGCTGGTCGAGGAGCTGAAGCCCGAGGTCGTGAGCTTCCATTTCGGCTTGCCGGGGCCGGCGCTGCTCAGGCGCGTCAAGGCAGCCGGCGCCATCGTGATCGCATCGGCGACGATCGTAAAGGAAGCGATCTGGCTCGAGGAGCACGGTGCCGATGCCATCATCGCGCAGGGCGCCGAAGCCGGCGGCCATCGCGGCATGTTCCTGACCGATAATATCGCCGAACAGCCCGGCACCTTCGCGCTGGTGCCGCAGGTGGTCGATGCCGTCAAAGTTCCCGTGATCGCGGCGGGCGGCATCGCCGACGGGCGGGGCATCGCGGCGGCATTTGCCCTGGGCGCTGCGGGGGTACAGATCGGCAGCGCCTATCTGCGTTGTCCGGAATCCAAGGTGACCGCGCCGGCGCGCCAGGTGCTGGCCCACGCGCTGGATGATGCCACCGTCATCACCAACGTCATGACCGGCCGCCCGGCGCGCGGCGTCGTCAACCGGCTGATGCAAGAGGTCGGCCCGATGTCGCCGGATGCCCCGGCCTTTCCGCACGCTGCGACCGGCCTGGCGCCGCTGAAAGCGGCTGCGGAAAAGCTCGGCCGGGTCGATTTCACCAATCTTTGGGCCGGCCAGGCGGTGCGTCTCGGCCACGAAATGCCTGCCGTCGAGTTGACCCGCGCCCTGGCAGGCGCGGCACTGATCCGGCTAAGCCAAATGGCGGGGTAGCTCCTGCGCATCCCTCGCGGTTGCGGCGCGAAAGCCCGGTCTGCTATACGGCAGGCTGATTTCTCCGTCAGGGGCCCTATATAATGTCGGTCGATGCCGCCACCGTCCGCCGCATCGCGCATTTGGCGCGGATAGCGGTCACCGAGAGCGAAGTACCGCATCTGCAGGGCGAGCTGAATGCCATGCTCGCCTTTGTCGAGCAGCTCTCGGAAGTGAATGTCGATGGCGTCGAGCCCATGACTTCGGTGATGCCGATGGAAATGAAGAAACGCCCGGACGTGGTCGATGATGGCGAGATCGCAGACAACGTGGTCAGGAACGCGCCGGCCACTGAAGACCATTTCTTCCTGGTGCCGAAGGTCGTGGAATAGCGTAGCGTTTTCAAGGAAAAAATCCGATGTGTCTGCTCTGCGACGATGAAAAGGCCTATGCGGCCTACATGAACTATCTCGACGCGATGGAGCGCCAAGGTCAGGCCGCCGATCCCGACAAGGCCATGGACGCCGTGCTCGACGCGCTGGAAGCGGCCGACAAGGCCAGCGGCAATGCTTTGCGCGACGATCCGGCCAAGGATAAGACGCTCTCCCCGTTCTTCTGCAGCCCGGTCGATAAATGACCGATTTGACAACGCTGACGCTCGCCGAGGCGAGAAGCGGCCTGGCCAGCAAATCCTTTACGTCGCTTGAACTGACTGACGCGCACCTCAAGGCGATCGAGGCAGCGCGCGTGCTCAATGCTTTCGTGCTGGAAACGCCGGATCAGGCCCGCGGGATGGCGCGCGAGGCCGACGCCAGGCTCGCCAAAGGGCAGGGCGGTCCGCTCGCCGGCATTCCCCTTGGGATCAAGGACCTGTTTGCCACCCGCGACGTGCGCACCACCGCGTGTTCGAAGATTCTCGGTAATTTCGTGCCGCCTTACGAATCCACGGTCACCTCGCAGTTGTGGCGCGATGGCGCCGTCATGCTGGGCAAGCTCAACAATGACGAATTCGCGATGGGCTCATCGAACGAAACCTCCTGCTTCGGGCCGGTGGTCAATCCGTGGCGGCGCGATGGGGCCAACACCGCGCTGGTGCCGGGCGGCTCGTCCGGCGGTTCGGCCTCGGCGGTGGCGGCGCTGCTCTGCATGGGGGCGACCGCGACCGACACCGGCGGCTCGATCCGCCAGCCGGCGGCCTTCACCGCAACCGTCGGACTGAAGCCGACCTACGGCCGCTGCTCGCGCTGGGGCATCGTCGCCTTCGCGTCCTCGCTCGATCAGGCCGGCCCGATCGCGCGCACGGTGCGCGACGCCGCGATCCTGATGCGCTCGATGGCCGGCCACGACCCCAAGGACACCACCTCGGTAGATCGCCCGGTGCCCGATTACGAAGCCGCCATCGGCAAATCCGTCCACGGCATGAAGATCGGCATCCCCCGGGAATACCGGCTTGACGGCATGCCCGCGGAAATCGAAAAACTCTGGACCGAGGGCGCGGCCTGGCTCAAAGCCGCCGGCGCCGAACTGGTCGAGGTGTCGCTGCCGCACACCAAATACGCGCTGCCGGCCTATTATATCGTCGCGCCTGCGGAGGCCTCGTCCAATCTCGCGCGCTACGACGGCGTGCGCTATGGCCTGCGCGCGCCAGGGCGCAGCGTTGGCGAGATGTATGAGAACACCCGCGCCGCAGGATTTGGCGCCGAGGTTCGCCGCCGCGTCATGATCGGCACCTACGTGCTCTCGGCGGGCTATTATGACGCCTACTATCTGCGCGCGCAAAAGGTCCGCACCCTGATCAAGCGGGACTTCGAGGACTGTTTTGCGCAAGGTGTGCATGCGATCCTGACACCGGCGACGCCGTCGGCGGCGTTCGGCATCGGCGAGAAGGGTGCTGACCCCATTGAGATGTATCTCAACGACATCTTCACGGTGACGGTGAACATGGCCGGCCTGCCGGGCATCGCGGTTCCCGCCGGCCGCGATGCCCAGGGCCTGCCGCTCGGCCTGCAATTGATCGGGCGCCCGTTCGACGAGGATACGCTGTTCTCGCTTGGCGAGGTGGTCGAGCAGGCGGCGGGACGGTTTACGCCGGCGAGGTGGTGGATCTGAGGTTCCCTTCGAACCCCCGCGCTTTGGCATTGCGTTTTTGACGGCGCTTATTCATGTTTCGTCGATGAGGATTGTGAGCGAATGAGCACCGACGAGGGTGTCCCGCCTTCCCGAGAGGTCGAGCAGCTTCTGGGTTCCTCGAAGCTCGCTTTGGCGATCGAGAACGACAAATACAAGCATCTGCTGGATTTTGCGCCGGTGGCGGTCGCAGTATCGCGCGGCTCGCGCGAGCAGCAGCATGTCGTCTACGTCAACCGGGCGTTCGAGAGCTTGATGGCGACGGGGGCGGCCGATATCGAAGGCCAGGGTTGGACGTGCCTCGACAGCTTCCTCAACGAGGATGACCCGACGCAGACCCTGGGCGAGGCGATCCGGGATGGTGAAGATTTTATCGGCGTGTTCCGGCCGCAAGCACCGCTCGATCGACTGGTCATTGTGCAGGCCTATGCCTCGGTGATCGAAAGCGACGAGGGCGTCGAGAACTACCGGATCGCGGCTCTGGTCGACGTCGGCGGCCGCGAGCGGGCGCAGATCGAACAGTTCGAACGCCAGATCCGCGACCGCGACATGCTGATGCGCGAGCTACAGCACCGGGTAAAGAATAACCTGCAGCTGATCACGGCGTTGATCCGGCTGGAGGCCAGGGCGGCCGCCGAGGGCGAGTCGGTGGCCTTGGCACGGCTGGCGAGCCGCATCGATGCGTTGACCGTGCTTTACCGCGCGCTGTCGGCGGAAAATGCGCCGCGCGACATCGATCTTGGCCAATACCTGACCGACATCGCGACCTCGGTGATGGAAATCAATGCCGCGGCGGGCATCGAGATCGAGCTGCAGACCGCCTTTTGCCCGCTCTCCATCAATGTCGCGATGCCGGTCGGCCTGTTGATCAACGAGATGCTGACCAACGCCCTCAAATATGCCTTTGTCGGCCGCGAGAGCGGTCTATTGAAACTGATCTGCCGGCAAGAGAACGGGCGGGTGACCGTCGTGGTTTCCGATGATGGTGTCGGGCTGGGCGAACATCAGGAGTGGCCGTCACCCCGCAAGCTCGGCGCCTTGATCCTGCAGACGCTCAAAGAGAATGCGGGGAATGTCGTGTTCCGGGCCGAAAGCATTCGCGGCCAGGGCACCTGGTTCTCGCTGATGTTCGATAACGCCACGGCGGGACCGAACTAGCGTTGCGGTTCCGAAGCTCTGATTTTCGAGGCCCATCCCGCGCTGCCTCATGGTGAGGAGCGCGGCGATGCCGCGCGTCTCGAACCATCGTCGCCCGCGGCCATCCTTCGAGACGCATCGCTTGCGCGATGCTCCTCAGGATGAGGGCCGGAGTTTGTGGCGAGGGGGGTTTTCTCGCCTTCGCGCTCGGGGTAAAAGCCTTTCATGGACGCATCCGTGAACTCATCAAGGCTTGCGACGAGCCTGACCGGCGAAATCGCATCTCGCGCGGCGACCTTGACGGCATTCAAGGCGAGCTTGTCTGGCGCTAGGCCATCGCCCGAATTCGACCCGCCACTCGCGGCCCTGTGGTGGGCCGCCAAAGGCGGCTGGAACGAGGCGCACATGATTGTTCAGAATGAAACAAGCGCTGAGGCGGCGTGGGTGCACGCCTATCTGCACCGCGTCGAGGGCGATCTCGGCAATGCCGGCTATTGGTACCGGCGGGCGGCCAAAGCGGTGGCGACCGGTCCATGCGAGGCCGAATGGGAAGGGATTGCCGCGATACTGCTCGAAAGGCCAACTGCATGAGTGCGGCAAGTGCAAATCTGATCAAGGGCGTCTCCGGCGACTGGGAAATGGTGATCGGGCTGGAGGTCCATGCCCAGGTCACCTCGAAGTCGAAGCTGTTTTCCGGCGCCTCCACCGAATTCGGCGGCGCGCCCAACAGCCATGTTTCGCTGGTCGATGCCGCCATGCCCGGCATGCTGCCGGTCATCAATGAGGAGTGCGTCCGCCAGGCGGTGCGCAGCGGGCTTGGTCTGAACGCCAGGATCAACCTGCGTTCGGTGTTCGATCGCAAGAACTATTTCTATCCGGATCTGCCGCAGGGCTATCAGATCAGCCAGTACAAACAGCCGATCGTCGGCGAGGGCGAGGTGATCGTGGAATTGGCCGATGGCGACACCGCGACCGTGGGCATCGAGCGGCTGCACCTGGAACAGGACGCGGCCAAGTTGTCGCACGACCAGAATCCTTCGATGTCGTTGGTCGACCTCAACCGGTCCGGGGTTGCCCTGATGGAGATCGTCTCCAAGCCCGACATCCGCTCCGCCGAGCAGGCCAAGGCCTACGTGACAAAATTGCGCTCGATCCTGCGCTATCTCGGCACCTGCGACGGCGACATGGAGAAGGGTTCGCTCCGTGCTGACGTCAACGTGTCGGTGCGCCGTCCCGGCGACCCGCTCGGCACCCGTTGCGAGATCAAGAACATGAACTCGATCGCCTTCATCGGGCAGGCCATCGAATACGAAGCGCGGCGCCAGATCGGAATTATCGAAGACGGCGGCGCGATCGAGCAGGAAACCCGGCTGTTCGATCCCAACAAGGGCGAGACCCGCTCGATGCGCAGCAAGGAGGAAGCGCACGACTACCGTTATTTCCCCGATCCCGATCTGCTGCCGCTTGAGTTCAGCCAGGCCTATGTCGACGATCTCAGGGCCCGCTTGCCGGAACTGCCGGACCAGAAAAAAGCTCGCTTCATCGAAGGCTTCGGGCTCTCGGTCTACGATGCCGCCGTGCTGGTCGCCGAGCGCGAAGCCGCGGCGTTCTATGAGGGCGTGCTCGAAAAACTCGCCGACAAGGTTCGCGACGGCAAGCTCGCCGCCAACTGGGTCATCAACGAACTGTTCGGACGGCTCAACAAGGAGGGCCTTGGCATATCGGCCTCGCCGGTCACGACCGGACAGCTTGGCGCCATCGTCGATCTGATCGGCGAGGGCACCATCTCCGGCAAGATCGCCAAGGAACTGTTCGAGATCGTCTGGCGGGAGGGCGGTGATCCGCGCGCGCTGGTCGAGGTGCGCGGCCTGCGGCAGGTCACCGACATCGGCGCGATTGAGCAAGCGGTCGACGACATCATCGCGGCCAATCCCGATAAGGTCGCCCAAGCCCGCGCCAAACCGCAGCTGATCGGCTGGTTCGTCGGCCAGGTGATGAAGGCTTCCCTCGGCAAGGCCAATCCGCAGGCCGTGAACGATCTGCTGAAGGCCAAGCTCGGCCTTTGAACCGCACCTCAGCGATGCCGGCAGCATCGCCGCCGCATGCCGGTGCGCGCTTGCATCGATCGTTTACCATAAGCGGCGAGGCGCGCCGTCGCGCGATAGGCCGACTGCGGCTGGCGCGAATCAGCGCCGGCGATTCGCCCAAAAAACCGGTTTTGGCGAGCACCGATGACACGCGAAGCCGTTCGTTGTGAAAATTTTTTTGTTGCCAAAAATCACAACTCAGAGTCCGCGCGGCGCGCTTACGGCCGGCGCCGCAGCGCTGCAGCACATCCCACGTCCGCCGCGGCACACCGACGTGGCGCACGAAAACGCCTGCGGCACAGGCGCTTCTTGTACTTTGGCAATTAGCCTCGGCGGATTCTCGCGCATTTCTCGCAGCAATGCGCCAACGTCTCGTCGTGTTGCCGGCCGGCGCGCGCTATGCATCGCTCTTCACACTCGTCAATACTTCCTTAAGCGGGACAGTGTTTTTTTCGACGTGTTGGTGTATTCGGGATGCAGTGCATTTCGATTCCCGAGTGCACGCAGCGATTAAGCCATCTCACATCGGAGGGCAACATGGCGAAGAAAGCTAAGAAGGCAAAGAAGGCAAAGAGCGCAGTGAAGAAGACTGCGAAGAAGACCCGCAAGGTCGCCAAGAAGAAGTAATCTTGCTTCTTTGAAAAATTGCCGGCGGCTTGATGCCGGCACGTCACGAGAGCCCTCAGGGCGATTTGCTTCCAAAAAAAGCACATTGTGCGTTGGGTGCTCTGGTCGACGATAGAGGGTGTCGGCGAGACATCAGGTCAAACGGCTGGACCAATCGGGGAAAGTTCGCTCTCTTCGAAAACCGGTCCGGCAGAAGAATAAGTTTTCTTCGTTCGGTGCGGCTCTTTTAATCCCGCAATTTCACCGGCGTCGTGTCGCCCAAGTGAAATCTGGTCCTGACGTGTTCGCCGACGCCCTCGTTCCCCCTGGCCGCCCGGGAAGACCCGGACGTCGGCACCCGTCCCAAACTCACATACCCAAGTTGTCGTTGAGACGGCGACACGCGCCTTGAGCCACCTGGCACCTCGCCCCCGCTTGCGGGATAGGTCGCGCACCGGGCCAACGCACACTGTCATCACCCTGCTTGACCTGGCGTGACCGGGCGACCCAGATGCCGCGGCATCGCGGTTCATCGCCAATATCTCTGCAATACTGGATCCCCGCTTTCGCGCCGCTTTCGCGGGGATGACGTCCTGAGCGATCTGCAACTCCCCGCAACGAGACAAGCTGTAGCGGCGCCAGACCAGGAGAGTCGAGCATCAGCTGCGCCCGTCATTTCGCGGCGCTTGGTGTCGGCCTTGGTGTTTACGTTGCATTCATTGCGATGCTTAAATAGTCCTTCAAATTTGATCGGTCATCATCATCCCCACGCGCTGGCAAACCGCGCGGGCGCGTCGTGTTGCAAGTTGCACAGGGACCGCGCTCGGGGGCGCAGGGCGGCAAACGACAAGAAGGAGATGACGGATGTTTCAGGGATGCATCGATCTGGATACGGCAGCGCCGGTAGAGGCAAGTGCGCTCTCCGACGTGTTGTTCGAGCGTGGTCTTTATTGGGCGAGCGGGCGTTCCGGGGTGGTCAATCTGGTCGCGGCGCACAAGTGGTTCAACCTCGCAGCCTTGAAAGGCCGCGCCGACGCCATACCGCTGCGCCGCGAGGTCGCGCAGATGATGTCCGAGGCCGAGATCGCCGCGGCGCAGCGCGACGCGCGGGCCTGGATGACGGCGCACTAGAGCAGCGCTCGAAGTTCTGCAGCATCATCGAGGGGTCCGTGTCCTGCGCCGAAGGAGGGCGACCACAAGGGTCGCCCCTACAGGATTCGATGCGTAGCGGCGCCCCTTGTGGGCGCCCTGCTTGACCGGCATCTGCCGCTCGTTGGGGGTCGCGTAGTTTTACCGGGAGGCCAATACATCAGCCGGTAACCTTGATCTGCGACTAATAGGCGTCTGGGAACATGCCTGGCCGACAATCGGAAGCAATCGGATCGTCCCGGTCGCGCGCATCGTTTGCGTTGACGTTCCGGCCGGGCGTCGGATTGCTGCTGTTGAGGTGCTGCGGATGGATATCCTTGCCGTCGTGTTGGTGCTTTTGGTTCTGCTGTTGGCCTCGACATGGTCTTTCGCGCGATCGTACTTTCTGAAGGGCCGGCTCGCCGGCATGGAAGAGGCGGCACTCGAAATCATCAGGGGCATCCGCTCCCACTATGAGAGTGCGGGCCGGCCTGCGCCTGCTTCACTCGTCAAGACCGTGGAAGCGGTCAGATCGCCCGCGCACGGCGCGTCGAACCTGAAGAGCCTTGCGCGGTACCAGGCCCGGCTTTGGGCTTTCGGCGATGCCGTCGGCGCCGCCTGCTGGCGCCAGGGATATGACGCCTGCAAGCTGCGCACGTCGCCGGCGCAAGACAAGATCCGTATCGATCTGTCGGTCGGCGAATTGCTGTATCTCAGTTCACTCGCGCATCTCGGCTTCAAGAAAATGATGCCCAACGATCGTGACATCGAGTTGCATCGCTTCAGCGACGAGTGGCACGCGCTGGAGGTGACGCACGCGGTGGAGCGGCTGGAGCAAGCCCTTCCGGAAACCATCCGGACCCTGGACCTATCCGCCACGCGGCGGGATTTGATCCGGAACTGGTGGCCGGCGGAGCGCAAGAGCGCCTGAGGGAATAATTATCGAATCGAATATTTTATGGGTGGCCCGGTTGGCAAACGCGCATTAATGAAATGCTGCGTGCCGAACTCAAGGGCGGCAAAATCCGGTTCACCGCGGGTTCCGGTCAGCCCAAAATCTTGGGGCGCCTTGTTCGCAGAGCGACAAAGCGCAAACGTGCGTGAAATTTGGCGGAGCCGGAGGGGATTCGAACCCTCGATAGGGCTTTACAACCCTATAACGGTTTAGCAAACCGCCGCCTTCAGCCACTCGGCCACAGCTCCGTCAGGGCCGATATGCCCGACGCCGGGCCGAGCCGCAAGCCCGGCCGATGCGGCGCCGTTCGGTTGCGCGCGATTATCCCGACCGGTTTGCGCGCTACTATAATGTGTGGGCTCGCGAGCCGAGCCTCCCAGGCATTTTTTTACCCTGAACCGTCGCGCCGGCGCAATTCGCTTTGATCCGAATCGTTGCTGGCCGAAGCGCGGCGGGGGAGGCCGACGCGTAGAGGTGCCAATCCAACAACCTCTGCGTCAAATCGGGCCAATGAGAAAGAGTGTTGCAGAACAATGACTTGTCGATAAGGCCGGATCACGGCTGCGTGTTATTTGTGCAACACCCGTCCAAAAACGATGTTTGCGCACCCAATCCCCGTGGTTCCTTTATTGCGTGTGCATGGACCTTCGGTAATTGTGGTGGCGCGACGGAGGGGGGCATCCCGAGGTCGTCCCGTTCTAGGTGGTTCGCTTAAGTCCCTCGCGTTCATGCGGGAGTGTCCGAAGGCGCGAAGCGGCTAAGCGGGTTTCAGGGGATTAAGGGAACCAACCTTAGGGTGTTTCACCCAGCGGATCCGGAACCTTCCCTATAAGTCAAATTGGAGGTTAGCATGAAGATGGTTAAGAGCCTTATGCTCGGCTCAGCGGCGGGTCTTCTCGTCATGGGTGGGGCACAGGCGGCGGACCTTCCGCTCAAGGCCAAGGCGGTCGAGTATGTGAAGGTTTGCTCCCTGTATGGTGCCGGTTTCTGGTATATTCCGGGCACCGACACTTGTATCTACATCGGCGGCGCAATTCGTCTGGACGTCGGCTTGAACGGCGGCACTTACGACGCTCCGTTCTGGCAGGGCGGCGCCAGCGCCACCAAGGCCTACGGCAAGAACTGGTTCTCGGATCGTGCGCGCTTCAACCTGACGGAAGATACGCGTACCGCGACCGAATATGGCGTATTGCGTACCTACGCCAACGTGCAGATGGACTGGATCAGCAGCGGTAGCTCCGGCATCGCCGGCGGCAACCCGGTCGAAGTCGACTACGCGTTCATCCAGTTCGCCGGCTTCACGATGGGTAAGGCGGTTTCGGAGTTCGACCCGCAGTGGGCGCTCACCAAGCCGACGATCTCGTCGGGCTTCTTCGCCGGCTCCAACGATGCTACCGGTATTAATCAATTGGCTTATACCGCCACCTTCGGCAACGGCGTGTCGGGCACGATTTCGATCGAAGACGGCCAGCCCTACCGCACGGCGGGTCTCGTCAATACCTCCAACGCCACGCTGAACGGGCTGATCGCGAACTCTCCCAACACCAGCGGTACCAACTACGGCGTAGGTAACTTCACCGGCAACGCCGTCGCGGGCGATCATGTTCCCGACTTCGTTGGCAACCTTCGTCTCGACCAGGCCTGGGGTACCCTGCACTTTGCCGCTGCGGCGCATGAGGTGCACGGAACTTACTACACGTCCGCCTCCAGCACCACCGGTCATCCGAACGCGACCTATGGCTATGCGGTGTCCGGCGCGATCGAGTTGAAGAACCTGCCGACCGGCGCGGGCGACAGCTTCAAGCTTGAATCAAGCTTCGCTCACGGTGCTGCCAAGTATGTCTTTGGCGGCACGATCGATACCTCAGGTGCTGGCCGCTTCCTGGCGACCAGTGGCACACAGGGCGGTGTAATGGCGCTCGGCTATGTGCTGGATGGTATCTACAGTGGTACCAACTTCACCAATGGCACGCAGATCTCGCTGAGCAATGCGTGGGAAGTGAGCGCATTCTACGAGCACTACTGGAACCCGCAGTGGCGCACGTCCGTTTTTGGTAACTACAGCGCCATTTCGTACGGCTCTGCCAGCGCCGCTGCGTTGGTTGCTGCTTTGGGGAATGGTGGAGCATTTGGTACCTTCACCGGCACCAATGGAAACCTGAACTATGCCTCGGGCCAAGTCGGCACCAAAACATCGTGGCAGCCAGTCAAGAACTTGACCTTCTCGGCGGAGTTCACCTACAGCCGCCTGATGCCAAGCCTGACCGGAACCTTCACCAATGCGGGCGGGATCTCCGGCGCGCCAATCGGTCAAACTTACACGGTTGGGGGCCAGAGCGTCTACAACGGCGCGCTCCAGGTTCTTCGATCGTTCTGATGACGGTCTAAGGACCCTCGTTCTCTAAATCCAGATCAAAGCCCCCGGCAGGTAACTGCCGGGGGTTTATCTTTTTGCCCGGCGCGGCCTGCTATCGACGCGGCGCACGGCCGAGTTTACAACGCCGGCCCAATTGGTTTTTAAGAGCGGAAGTCTTACGCGCAATGGCCTCTGCGGCGGATCTGTTCAGGCGCGCCTTTTCGGCCTTTCAGCAGGGACAACTCGATGAGGCCGAGCGCGCCTTCAGGCAACTGTTGCGAAGGGAGCCGAGGCATCTCGCGGCGCTGAATATTCTGGCCATGGTGCTGACGGCGCAAAAGCAATATGCCGAGGCCGAGCGCCATCTTCAGATGGCGCTGAAGATCAATGCGGCCTCGGATGCGACCTTCTACAATTACGGCATCGTTCTGAAGGCCTTGCGCAGGCCGCAGGAGGCTTTGGAGCAGTTTTCGCAGGCGATCGCGCTCAACCCCGCCAATGCCGAAAGCTGGAACAACCGCGGCACGGTGTTCAATGATCTCGGCGACCCCGGCGCGGCGCTCGCAGATTTCGACCAGGCGATATCGCTCAATCCGAAATATGCTGCCGCGATCTTCAACAGGAGCAGGTCGCTAACCAGGCTCAGGCGTTACGACGAGGCGCTTTTGGCCTGCGATCAGGCGCTGGCCCTGAAGCCGGACATGGCGGAAGCGTGGTTTGGCCGGGGCTTCGTGCTGCATCAGCTGCGCCGGCACGAGGAAGCCGCGGCCGGCTATGCGAGGGCCTGTCAGATCGATCCGGAAATGCCGTTCCTGAAGGGCAGCCTGCTGCATCAGAAGATGCTGATCTGCGACTGGAACGGCTTCGATCGCCTGTTCGCTGAAGTCGAGCGCGGCATTGCTGCCGGAAAACTGGTGGCCGAACCCTTCGGCTGGCAGGGGCTGGCCACATCCTCGCGAAGTCTTCAACGTTGCGCCGAACTGTTTGCAGCTCACAGATTTCCCGCGGCATCCGACGATCTTGCGCCCCGGCGGTCCGCGGCCGATTCAAGGATCAGGATCGGATATCTCTCGGGCGAGTTCCGGGAGCAGGCGACCTCGCTCCTTCTGGTCGGCGTGCTCGAGCATCATGATCCCAGTAGGTTCGAGATCACGGCGTTCGACAATGGCTGGGACGACCACAGCGCGACGCGCCGCCGCATCAACGCATCCGTGGACCGGATCATCCCTGATCCGGGAGCTCGACGATGCCAGGGCGCTCGCCGCCATCCGCGAATGTCGCATCGACATTCTGGTCAATCTGAATGGGTATTTCGGGGACGACCGCATGCGTCTGTTCGCGCAGCGCCCGGCGCCGCTGCAGGTCAATTACCTCGGCTTTCCCGGTACGCTGGGAGCGCGCTACATGGACTACATTATCGCCGACCGGGTGGTGATCCCGCCGGACCAGCGGGAATTCTATTGCGAGAAGGTGGCCTATTTGCCGCACTGCTATCAGGCCAACGACCGCGAGCGGGAAATCGCAGATCGCGCCTATCAGCCGCGCCGAGTGCGGCTTGCCCGCCCATGGTTTCGTGCTCTGCTGCTTCAACAATGCCTACAAGATCACGCCTGCCACGTTCGCTTGCTGGATGCGAATCCTCACCCAAGTGGAAGGCAGCGTGCTTTGGCTGCTTGAGGATAGTGCGGCAGCGGCCGCGAATTTGCGGCGCGAAGCGGCGGCGCGAGGCGTCGATCCCAGCCGTATCATCTTTGCCGGCCGCCTGCCGCCGCCAGAGCACCTTGCAAGACATCGCTGCGCGGACCTGTTTCTGGATACGCTGCCTTATAATGCCCACACCACCGGCAGCGACGCGCTGTGGGTCGGGCTGCCGCTCCTGACATGCCCCGGCGAAACCTTCGCGGGCCGGGTCGCGGCCAGCCTTCTCAGCAGTCTCGGATTGCCTGAGCTCATCGCCGAGAGCATGAACGATTATGAGCGGCTGGCGATCGAGCTGGCGACGGCTCCGGCCAGGCACGCGGCCATCAAGCAAAGGCTTCTGGCCAATCGCTTGACGACGCCGCTGTTCGACACCGCGCTGTTCACCGAGAATATCGAGGCGCTCTATGCCGCGATGTTCGAGCGCCACAAGGCAGGTCTGGCACCGGACCATATCGGCTGACGCGCCACCGATTGCCGGACGCGCGGTGACGACATCGAGGCCACGGTTGCCCCATCTCCGAAGACGCGGGGCGCGCATGCTATTGCGGCCCGGCTGCTTTTGACCTAAGGCTCTCTCTTTGGAGCGAGAGTGGATGTCGCTCGCGAGCGGACGTGGAGAAGCGAAACTCATGGGCAAGGCACTCTTGGCGCTATTGGCTCTCGGTGCGATTTCGGTGGGCTGTTCAGCCTCCGCGGCGGCGTACGAATATCGCTATTGCCTTCAGTCCACGGTCGAAGGGACTTATTGTCTCTTCACCAGCTACGATCAATGCATGCTGGCGGCATCGGGCCGTGGCGCGGAATGCATCGTCAATCCCACCATCGCATTTGCCGAACAAGCCCAGCCCCCACAACCGCAGCCCCCGCGGCGCGCACGGCATGTCCATCACACCTCGGATTATTGATCGGAGGGTAGGCAAAGCCAACGAGCCGCGCGAATGCGCGGATCGATGGCGTGTCCCCCATTTTACTTCTTAACGCGTAAAATGGTGGGCACGGCGCAAGGACGCCTTTGCCCACCCCACGCACTGCAAAGCTCTCAACCTGTTGTGGAAGCACATCCCCGCTCATGGTGAGGAGCATCGCGCAAGCGATGCGTCTCGAACCATCGGCCCCCGCTGCCATCCTTCGAGACGCATCGCTTGCGCGATGCTCCTCTGGATGAGGGCCGCCCGGTGCTCGAACTCAATGGCGCTGGGCGATCAGTTCCGCAATCGCGGCGGTTGATTCGATGTAGCCGCGCGGGCAATCCTTGGCCGCCAATTGCAGCAGGCGCAGCGCTTCCGGCTTGTTTTTCTTCGATAGCGCGAATTCTCCACTGTAGAAATTGGCTTCGCAGCTCTGCCCCAGCGCCGTCTTTGGATCGTTGTCATGGGCGGCGGCCAACAGCTGTGAGGCGGTCAGCTCGCCGAGAAAGTGGCGCACCACCGGGGCGGGCCACGCGGTCATGTCCAGTTGTTTCGCCGCTTGCGGCAAATGGCTCGGCACGCCGTTGCGCCGCTCCGCGAGATCGCGCCAAAGCGCCGCATAGGCATCCCTGGGACTGATTTCGCTGGCCTTCCTGAAATCAGCCTCCGCGTCCGCGACGCGGCCGCCGACGATGAAATAGGCGACGCCCCGGCTGAAGAAGGCCGCCGCGTCGTTGGGATCGAGCTGGATCGATGTAGTGAAGTCCGCGAGCGCGCCGGGATTGTTGCCCATGACGTAGGACACGCCGCCCCGGGTGAAGTAGGCCATGGCATCGTTGGGATCGAGCCGGATCGACTGGTTCAGGTCGGCCAGCGCGCGGTCGAAGTCGCCCTTGCGTTTGTACAAATCGCCGCGGAAGAAATAGGCCATGGCATAATTGGGATCGAGCCGGATGGCCTCGCTGAAATCGGCCATGGCGTGATCGAGGTCACCCTTGTTCTTGTACAGGTCACCTCGCGCGTTGTAGGCCCAGGCATTCTTGGGATCGAGCCGGACCGCCGAATCGAAATCGGCGAAGGCGCGCTCGAAGTCGGCCTTGTTAAGGAGCGCATTGCCGCGATTGATGTAGGCGGCCGCATAACTGGGATCGAGCCGGATGGCCTCGTTGCAATCCGGCAAGGCGCGATCCGGATCCTTCTTGGCCCACCACCATCCGCAGCGGTTGCTGAGGGCGGCGGCGCGGCTTGGCCCGGTGATCTTGGGGTCGTCAATGACGCGGTCGCAGGCCGCTATGCTTTGATCGGCCTTGCTGACGACGCCGACAAATCTGCACTGCTCGAGATCGCTAGAGCTGTCAGCTAGAGCCGGGCTGGCGAGCGCGAACCCGATGGCCAATCCTGCCATGAGCAAGGAAAATCGCATATCCCCTCCCGTGCTTCCGCCGCTTGCGGACGGTAGAACTGTGGTCCGGGCTACCTACGTTGGGCCGCGACTTCGCGCAACAGGTCATAAGGCGATGTCGATACCACGCACCGGGGCTGGGCGGTTATCGAATGAGCCGGTGATTCCGTCGACAGTGCCGCTCTCTCGCGGTTGACGCGACTACACCCCTTATCGCACGTCATGGTGGAGGGACACACGAGACGCACGGGGGGCTTTTGGAAAAGGCTGCCCAATATGTGCTCAGATTGCAACACAGGCCGGAGAATTTTGAGGCCATGCCGCCTTATCGATGTTTGAAATTGATCTTTTGTCATCGAACGGTAATTCTCGCGTTCAAGGAATAGGCATCGTGAGTGCCTCTTGATCAGTAACCTTTGCCTCCGGGCTTTAGGTTTTTGCTTTCGATTTAACAAAGGGGGGGCTTATGAGATTGAATTTCAAGACTATGATAGCTGCGGCGGGTCTGATGGCGGTGTCATGGTCGTCGGCACATGCATTGGAGGCGGGGGCTCTGCCGCAAAGCAAGGCCGGCGTGCTCATCGGGGCGAGCGCCGGCGTTCCTCCGCCGGGCATCTACATGTTCAACCAGGTGTTCACCTATCAGGGCAACATCGCAGGGCCTATCACCAATACGATTGGAACGAAAACCGGATTTCAGGCGGCGGTGGACGTGCAGGGTTTCCTGTTCGTGCCCGGCTGGACGTTCCTCGGCGCGACCTACGATGCCGTTCTGGTGCAGCCATTCGTGATGGAGAACTTCGGTTCTCCGATCAATATCCAATCCTCCGGCGCTCATAACACTTACATCGTGCCAGTCGAGTTGAGCTGGAATCTCGGCAACAGCGGATTTGCCGTCAAAACCGGTCTCGGTATCTACGTGCCGGATGGCACGCAAAACGGAGTGTCTGCCACCGGTCTTCGTACTGGCACCGCGAATACTGGCGATCCCTACTGGACCTTCCAGCCCGAAGTGATCGTATCCTACCTTAAGGATGGCTGGAACCTGAGCGCTGCCATCTACGCGGAATTCAACACGCGTAATTCCATCACGCAGTATCAATCGGGCGACATTCTGCACGCCGACTTCACCGCGACCAAGACCATCGGTAAATGGACCTTCGGACCGGTCGCCTATTATTACGGTCAGGTTTCGGACGACTCCTGTACGTCGGTCACCTGTTTGGCCACTTACGCAGCGACGGGTGGTGCTTTAGGCAATGCGTCGAGGTCCAATGTCTGGGCGGTCGGCGGTCTTGTGGGCTACAATTTCGGGCCGGCTGCCTTGTCCGTGTGGGCCACTCAGGAAGTCTCGGCCAACGCTTCAAATGCGGCCAGGCTTGCGCTCACCGGTACCGATAGTTCCCTGACCGCGCGGGGTTCGACGGTGTTTGCCACCCTCAGTTATCGCCTCTGGGGACCTGAGGCGCCGGCCAAGGCACCGATGTTCCACAAGTAATCCACAACTTCACGCCAGCACTTCTTTGTAAACACATGTCCCCCTCTCGCGAGGGGGACATTTTTTTGTAGCCACTTATTTCGTTAAGGGTGGCACGCCATCGGATCGCGCGAAGGTGAGCCGATGGCGTGCCCACCCTGTTTCTCGCATCCCGAAAATGGTGGGCACGACGCAAGGGCGCTTTGCCCATCCTACGCGGTCAACGTGCGAACCGAGCTACCTTGTCGCACGCGTCTATTCCACGCTGGCGCCGCGGTGCAGATCGGCCTCGATCTGCAGTCGCGTTCCGCCGCCGAAGCGGGCGCGATAGACCTGCAGATTCTCCATCACGCGCTGCACATAGTTGCGGGTCTCGGAGAAGGGAATCAGTTCGACCCAGTCGACCGCGTCGACCTTGGGATCGCGCGGATCGCCGTAGCGTTCGATCCATTTCTTGACGCTGCCGCGGCCGGCATTGTAGGCCGCAAAGGTCATGATGTAGGAGCCGCGATAATCCTCGATCAGGCCGCCGAGCTCGGCGGCGCCGAGCGCGGTGTTGTAGACCGGGTCGGTCTTCATCCGGCCGAGGTCGAAGCTCGCGCCATATTTCTTGCAGACATATTGGCCGGCATCCGGCGTCACCTGCATCAGCCCGTAGGCGTTGGCCGGCGAGACCACGGCCGGATTGAAGGCGCTTTCCTGCCGCGCGATCGCGAACAGGACGCTCTGTTCGACTTCCGGCCCGATCGATCGGAACGGCGGAATGCCGGTCACGGGGTAGGCATGGAAATCGAACGGCAGCCCGCGATTGAGCGCGGCCTTGCCGACCAGAAGCTGGGATCTAGGGTCGCTGTTGCGCGAGGCGAGCTCGCCGAGACCGACCAGAGCCTCGGGATCGCCGTTTTCGCCGAGGTCGGCAAAGATCGGGACCGCGAGTTCGCGTTCGTCCAGATCGTAGAGCAGTTGCACCGCGCGGACGATCTCGAGCCTTTCGATGCCGCGCGAGCGGGTGGGAGCCTCGTTCAGTTCGATCTGCGGCAGTCCGAGTTTGGCGCGCGCCAATTGACCGTAGTAGCTGGTCGATTGCGTTGCAGCCGCCGTATAGGCGGCGCGCGCCTCCTGGGAGCGCCCGGCGGCCTCGGCGGCGCGGCCCTGCCAGTAGCCGGCGCGCGCCAGCGTGGTCGGGTTGACGCTGCCGACCCCGATGCGGGCAAAATGCTGCGCGGCCGTCGCGGGTTCGTTCAGGAAGCGCAGCGCAATCCAGCCCGCGGTGAACTCCTGCTCGGTCTTGTAGATGTCGCGCGCGGGAAGTGCGGCGTCGCGCGCGATCAGATAGGCCGTGCGGTGCTCGCCGAGATCGATCATCTTGCGCGACAGCAATCGTCGTTCGATCCACCATTCGTCCGGATTATAGAGCCGGGCGGGATCCCGGGTCACGCTCAGCATGAGCTGGGCGGCCTCGTTGAATTTCTCCTCGCGGCGCAAAAGCTGAATTCGGCTGAAGATGTAGCCGGGATCGCCGCGCAGCTCGAACGGAACAGCCTCCAGCAGAGCTTTGGCGTTGGAGGCCTTGCGATAACCGGCGATGCGCGCCTTCGCCAGAGCGACCTCGGCGCTTCCGAGCCGCTTGGCGGCGCGCAACGCGGCCTCATGCTCGCTGCCATAGAGCAACAGATCCATCCGGGCCTTCTGGTCGCCGGGGGTCAGCAGCGCGCCGAACAGATCCAGCGCCGCATCCTCGGTATCCGCGGACATCGGGTCGTTGCGCCAGGCGTCGCGAACCAGGCGTTCGGCGCCCGCGCGGTCGCCCCGCGTCAGCATCGCTCGCGCCAGCGAAAGCTTGCCCTTGGCCGAGAGCGGCGCCTCGTTATCGAACCAGGCCATGACCGTGGCATCGTCGCGGTGGTCGTCCCACAGCGCGGCCTCGCCGCGCCGGCGCAGGAAGCTCTGCGAGGGCCAGCTTGGATTGGCCGTGATGAAGGCGTGATAGCGCTCGACCGACGCGCCGTTGTCCTCGCTGCGCAGGATGATCCATTCCGCGAGCTTCCTGGCAACCGGATCTGATATTGCCGCCTCGGCCTCGGTCGCATCGCCGGGCTTGTGGGCGCGAACCAGCTCAATGACGTTTTCCAGCGCCGCCGTGTCAGCCTGCGAGGTCGAGGAAGTGGCGGCCACGGCCGCTGGGGGTGCCGGTTTGCGTGCCGGCGGTGGCGGTAAGGTTGCCAGCCTGCGGGCCGCCAGCACCGGCGCGGACGCCTTCGCAGACCCCGTGGCCGCATCCTTGTCGGCGGCGTGGGCCGCAGGCGGGATCCTGGCCAGGGCATTGCGGGCGATCGGCCGCGGCTTCGGCAATGGCACCCGGGGCTTGTTTTCCGCAGCCGACGCTGGCAGTCCCATCGCCAGCCACAGGCTCGTCGCCAAGGCGATGGATCGCAATGCAGCAGCGCGGACAGTGGGGGTCACGGCATTCCCTCGCGGCGAATCATTCAATCCCCGAGCCGTTAGCTCTAGTCGATTGAAGTTGTGGAAAAAATCCCAAATACGCCGGGAACCGGCGATGTCTTGCGCCCCCACCACGGCAAAATCGCGGCCGATGCCGGGCAGGGCGGGTCTTTCGCCCGACCGAGAGAGCCAGTATGGATTGGCGGTTAAGCAACGGTTAAAGCCCGCCCACGCGCGTTCGGAGGAAGTCCATGGCAGCCAAGACCAATTTCCGGGGATCATTCACCGCCTTGGTCACGCCGTTCAAAAACGGCGGCCTCGATGAATCAGCCTTCCGCGCCCTGGTAAACTGGCAGATTGCGGAGGGCACCCACGGACTCGTGCCGGTCGGCACCACCGGGGAAAGTCCGACCGTCAGCCATGACGAGCATAGGCGCGTGGTGGAGTGGTGCATCGACGAAGCCAAAGGCCGCGTCCCCGTGATCGCGGGCGCCGGCTCCAATTCGACCCGGGAGGCCATCGAACTCGCCGAACATGCCGAGCGCGCCGGCGCCAACGCGGTGCTGGTGGTGACGCCCTACTACAACAAGCCGACCCAGGAAGGTATGTATCAGCACTTCAAGGCGATCAATGATGCGATTGGCATCCCGATCATCATCTACAATATACCCCCGCGCTCGGTGATCGACATGAGTGTAGACACCATGGCGCGGCTGTTCGAACTGAAGAACATTGCCGGCGTCAAGGATGCCACCGCGAGCATGGTGCGGGTGTCGCAGCAACGCGCAAAACTCGGCGAGGATTTTAACCAGTTGTCGGGTGAGGATGCCACGGTGCTCGGCTACATGGCTCATGGCGGTCACGGCTGCATTTCGGTGACCTCCAACGTCGCCCCCAGGCTGTGCTCGGAGTTTCACCTGGCCTGGCAGAAAGGCGACCTCAAGACCGCCCTCAAGCTGCATGACAAGCTGATGCCGCTGCACACCAACCTGTTCATCGAGTCCAATCCGTCGCCGGTAAAATATGCCCTTTCGCTGCTCGGCAAGATCGACGAGACGTTGCGGCTGCCGATGGTGCCGGTCTCCGAACCGACGCGGCTGGCGGTGCGCAGCGCCATGGTGCATGCAGGTCTCATCAACTAGAGATTGATCCCTAAAATTACCTGATTTGCCGTGCGACCGTTCGGGTCGTACTAATTTACATGACAAGGGGTATTAGATGCTTAAGGAATTTCGCGAATTCGCCATGAAGGGCAACGTGGTGGATCTCGCGGTCGGTGTCATTATCGGCGCGGCGTTCGGCGCCATCGTGTCCTCGCTGGTCGGCGACATCATCATGCCGATCATCGGCTCGATCACCGGCGGTCTCGACTTCTCGAATTATTTCGTCGGACTGTCGAAGGCGGTGACGGCGAACAATCTGGCCGATGCCAAGAAGCAGGGCGCGGTGCTGGCCTACGGCAATTTCCTGACCCTGACGATCAACTTCCTGATCATCGCGTTCGTGCTGTTCATCGTGATCCGCGCCATGAATACCGTGAAGCGCAAGGACGCCGCGGTCGCGCCACCGGCGCCACCACCGAAGCCGACCCGGGAAGAGGAACTCTTGACCGAGATTCGCGATCTTCTCAAGAAGGCGTGACTATCCGCGCGGCCCGGGCTGGCATTATCGTGATAGAATGAGTTGAGATAGCGCGTGAAGAAATCACGCCCGAGGCATTGTTGCGATGGCCGAGAAGAACGAGCGCGCGATCAAGGTGGTCGCCGAGAACCGCAAGGCCCGGTTCAACTATGCGATCGAAGACACCTTGGAAGCCGGCATCGCGCTGACCGGCACCGAGGTGAAGTCGATCCGCAACGGCAAGACCACGATCGCGGAATCCTATGCCGACACCAAGGGCGGCGAGATCTGGCTGATCAACGCCAACATTCCGGAATATCTGCAAGCCAACCGCTTCAACCATGAGCCGAAGCGGCCGCGTAAGCTTCTGCTGCACCGCAAGCAGATCAACAAGCTGATGGGCGCGGTCGAACGGGAAGGCATGACGCTGATCCCGCTGAAACTTTATTTCAACGAACGCGGTCGCGCCAAACTGTTGCTGGCGGTAGCCAAGGGCAAGAAGCTGCACGACAAGCGCGAGAGCGAGAAAAAGCGCGACTGGGGCAGGGAGAAGGGCCGGCTGCTGCGGGCGCGCGGATGATGCTAAATCATTTGGTGCCGGCCCTAGCGAGCCAAGCGAAGCAATCCATCGTTGCCACGGATCAGAAGCCTGGACGGCTGAAGGGCTTCCGGCGATGACGGCCAATGGAGAATGGCACCATGAATCAGAGAAATCTGCTTGAAGTCGACTGGAGCAAGATCCCGGCTCCGGTCGATGACGGGACGGCGGCCCATCTGGTGGGCCTGCAGATGCCGCCGGTCAGCCTGGTTGCGACCGACGATACCGCGGTGACGCTTTCGGCATTATCGGGGCGCACCGTGATCTTCGCCTATCCAAGGACCGGCGAGCCCGGCAAGATCGCCTTGGTCGACGACTGGGACATGATTCCGGGCGCGCGCGGCTGTACGCCGCAGACCTGTGCCTTCCGTGATCTGTTTGCCGAATTGAAAGCCGCAGGCGCCAAACAGGTGTACGGGTTGTCGACGCAGAGCAACGCCTACCAGACCGAGATGGCCTCGCGGCTGCATCTGCCGTTCCCGGTATTGTCGGACGAGAAGCTGGAATTGACCCGCGCGCTCGACTTGCCGACCATGAAGGTCGCGGAGATGACCTTGATGAAACGGCTGGCGCTGATCGTCGATGACTCGCGCATCACGCACGTGTTCTACCCGGTATTTCCGCCCGACCGTAATGCCGGTGACGTGCTGGCGTGGCTGAAGGAAAATCCGGCTTGATGCGCCGGCGGAGCGGGTAAACTCGGCCTCTCAGATCGGATTGGCTTGGAGGGATGCCATATAGTCATATGACGAGGTTTCTGGGATCGCCTTCCGCGCGATCAGATGGTGAATGCAGTTCCCTGCGAGGTCGAACGAGCCGTAGCAGTGGTGGGCAATCATCGCCAGATGTTTCAGTTGCTCAACCGTCATTTCATGGGGCCGCATGAAGTTGCGCACGTAGACGATGTCCGCCTCCACAAGCTGATTCATGGCTGCGTATGGATTGGATGGGTCTGTGAGCGGAGCGATCATGCGCTTGTTGAAGGCCACGAAAGCATGCGGGATGAAGCCCTGCCTGCGCAGTTCGATATCGATATCTCCCGCGGTCGGCTGCTCCTTGTAAATAGGGAGAAACGAAATCTCGGCTTGAATGGCTACCGCCTGCTTCAGTTTCTGCCGCGCGCTTCCGATGACGGCAAGTTCCGATCCCTGCACGTCGATTTTGAGAAGGTCCAGGTCCTTTATTTCAATAATGTCGTCGAGGCGACGGGTTTGGACTGGGTGCTCGGCGACAACAGTGCCCCATTCGGAGAAGTTCGCAAAATGCGATAGCGCATGCGGATCGGGGGTCAAAAGGCTGGTCATTCCCGACGCCTTGCAGACATGAAGCTTTCCCTTATGGCCGTTTCCGATCACATAGGGGTAGTATGTCTCCAGATCGGTCTTGCGCGCGTTGAGCGCTTCAAGCGCATTGGCCTGCGGCTCAAAGCCGATGACGCGGCAAAGGCGTTTTTCGAGCATGGATTTATACGGTGGGGCGCCGTCTATCGGATTTGCTCCGATGTCGACGATCGAGGTAAGGCGGATCGGGCGCAGAAGGCTGCGCACAAGATCACTTTCGTCGTCCGGCATCTGGCGGCGGTCCTTGATCATAAATCGCTGGTTCGAAGGATATGGTTTGTGGGGGGGGCGCCCGTGGCGCGCACATTGCGCGACCCGTGGGCTTTGGGACCCGCCTCAGGCATCCCGATCCAGATCCGACTTCACCTTGGCGAACACGGCATGAAACATCTGTGGCGTCAGCACCCCGGTATTGGTGTTGTAGCGCGAGCAATGATAGCTGTCGTAAAGCCTTATGGCGTCGGCCTGATGGACCGCACCGTGCGCAAATATCGCCGCGGAGGCGCGCAGGCCGAGCGCCTTGACCGTTGTTTCATGTGCCACCCGGCCAAGCGCCACGATCGCGCGCAGCCTCGGCATCGCGCCGATGGTCGCCCACAGATAGGGCCGGCAGCTGTTGATTTCGGCCGGCAGCGGCTTGTTCTGCGGCGGCACGCAGCGCACCGCATTCGAGATCCGGCAGTCGAGCAACGTAAAGCCGTCGTCGGGGCGGGCCTGGTAGCGGCCTTTGGCGAAGCCGTATTCCAGAAGCGTCGCATACAGCAACTCGCCGCCGAAATCGCCGGTAAAGGGCCGCCCGGTACGGTTGGCGCCCTGCAAGCCCGGCGCCAGCCCGACGATCAGCAGCCGCGCATCGGCGCCCCCGAACGAGGGAACGGGGGAATTGAAGCCGCCGGGATCCCGGGCCCGATTGGCTTGGCGAAAGCTGTAAAGCCTGGGGCAGAGCGGGCAGTTGCGGTCCGGTTCAGTGCCGGCCAGGGCTTTGCTGGCTGATGGATTCGGGCCGGGCGACGGATCATTCTCAGTCGTCGAAATCGTCGTCATCGGCCCTCGGCGCCGTCACGGCCGCGCGCTGCAGGAATTGCGGCGCGTGGTGACGCGGCTCGCGTGGGGCCGGGCGCTCGGATGGATCGCGGCCGAGCTTGGACTGCAGTTCCACCAGGTCGGTGAAGACGTCGGCCTGGCGTCGCAATTCGTCGGCGATCATCGGGGGCTGGCTGGAAATCGTCGAAATCACGGTAACCCGCACGCCGCGGCGCTGCACCGCCTCGACCAGCGAACGAAAATCGCCGTCGCCCGAGAACAGCACGATCTGATCGACGTGCTCGGCGAGTTCCATCGCATCGACCGCGAGTTCGATATCCATGTTGCCCTTGACCTTGCGGCGGCCGCTGGCGTCGATGAATTCCTTGGTCGCCTTGGTGACGACGGTATACCCGTTGTAGTCGAGCCAGTCGATCAGAGGACGGATCGACGAATATTCCTGATCCTCGATGATCGCGGTATAGTAGAAAGCGCGCACCAGCGTCCCGCGGCCCTGGAACTCCTTGAGAAGGCGCTTGTAGTCGATGTCGAAGCCGAGCGTCTTGGCCGTCGCATAGAGATTGGCGCCATCAATAAACAGCGCAATCTTGTTGGAAGCAGGTGACATTAATGGTTCTCGCGTTGTTAAGGTTTTTCGCGCAGCCGAAAATAGCCCGCGCATCTCAAGATATGCCGCCCAAAGTTCGGTGAATTTGTCCCCCGACAAACACCACCCGCAAATATGGTGTGGCTAGGGCGAAAAGACCAATACTTTGACGTTCAATGAAGAGATTTCTTGTCCTGGACGGTACCAGCCCGGCGTCTGGACGCTCCGGCCCTTAGGACCCCAGGCTACAATTAGCCAGCGCCGGGCGGAAAGGCAAATCACAAAATAGTCTTGCGAAAAGCTCCCAGGCCCTATAACTAGCGCCGATAACCAACATATTCGGTCCCAAGCTAACGGAGCGACAGTCCATGGCGCGCGTCACCGTAGAAGATTGCATTGACAAGGTCGACAACCGTTTCGATCTGGTGCTGCTGGCGGCGCATCGCGCCCGTATGATATCGTCCGGATCGCAACTGACGGTGGACCGCGATAACGACAAAAATCCGGTCGTATCGCTGCGCGAAATCGCGGATTTGACGATTTCACCTGAGGATCTGCGTGAAGAGCTGGTTCATTCGCTGCAGAAATTCGTCGAAGTGGACGAACCAGAGCCCGATACAGTGCCTTTGATCGGCTCCGCGGGCGCCAGCGTCGATGCCGACGACACCGAGGTGGCGGTGGAGCGCATGACCGAGGAAGAGCTGCTCAAGGGCCTGGAAGGCCTGGCGCCGCCGGAGGAGCAGCCCGAAGAGGACGAGTGAGCCTTCGGTCGGGCGGAGCGTGTGCATCGCAGTGCCGCTGAATTTACCCAAAGGCCCGGACATTTGTCCGGGCCTTTGCTTTTATTAGGTTATTTATGGATATCCTGGGTTCGCCGCGGGCGCGGACGAATTCCCTAAGGTAGGCTCCGATTTGATCGGTTGACCCGCCGAATTGGCGTTAGACTGCGCCTTTGGACATAGGACGTGGTCGCGCGTTTTCGCGACCTTCGAGGGGATCATCCCCAGCAGGTAAGAAATGGGCAGGCCGAATCCCGGCCCGCAGGTGAGGCTTTGATCGCAATGGCGTATTGGCGCCGCAGCCCGGAACAGATGCAGTCGGCGATCGAATCGATCGCCGTGGCGCCGTCTGCTTCGGTGCCGGCGAAGAATGCCAAGTCGCCGCGTTCGCGCATGATGCGGCAATACGATCTCGTCGAACGCGTCAGGTCCTATAACCCGGATACCAACGAGGACCTGCTGAATCGCGCCTACGTCTACGCCATGAAGGCGCATGGTGCGCAGATGCGCGCCTCCGGCGATCCGTATTTTTCACATCCGCTCGAGGTAGCGGCGATCCTCACCAACCTCAAGCTCGACGACGCCACCATCGTCGCGGCACTGCTGCACGACACCATCGAGGATACCGAGGCCACCCGCGCCGAAATCGACCAGATCTTCGGGCACGAGATCGGCGCCCTGGTGGAGGGTCTTACCAAGCTGAAGCGGCTCGAACTGGTATCGCGCGAGGCCAAGCAGGCCGAGAACCTGCGCAAGCTGCTGCTGGCGATATCCGACGATGTCCGGGTTCTTCTGATCAAGCTCGCCGACCGTCTGCACAACATGCGCACGCTGGAGTTCGTGCCGCCGACGTCGCGACGCCGGATCGCCGAGGAAACGCTCGATATCTATGCGCCGCTGGCTGGCCGCATGGGCATGCAGGAGATGCGCGAGGAACTCGAGGATCTGTCGTTCCGGTCGCTAGATCCGGAAGCCTACGCGGTGGTGATGCAGCGGCTGGATGCGTTGGCCGAACGAAACCGCAACTTGATCGGCGAGATCGAAAGCCAGCTCTCCAAGAATCTGCAGAAAAATGGCGTGCCAGCCCACGTCTATGGCCGGCGCAAGCAGCCGTTTTCGATCTGGACCAAGATGGAGCGCAAGTCGGTCGGGTTCGAGCAATTGTCCGATATCTTCGGGTTTCGTGTCGTACTCAGTGACGTCGAAGCCTGCTACCGCGCGCTCGGCGTGGTCCACACCACTTGGCCGGTGGTCCCCGGCCGCTTCAAGGACTACATTTCGACCCCCAAGCAGAACGATTACCGCTCGATCCACACCACCGTCATCGGTCCCGGCAACCAGCGCGTCGAACTGCAGATCCGCACCGAGGAAATGGACCAGATCGCAGAATTCGGCATCGCCGCCCATGCCTTCTACAAGGATGGCGTCGGCTCCCCGACCGAACTTTTGAAGCGCGAATCCAACGCCTTTGCCTGGCTGCGCCACACCATCGCAATCCTGTCGGACAGCGCCAATCCGGAAGAATTCCTCGAGCATACCAAGCTCGAGCTATTTCACGACCAGGTGTTCTGTTTTACTCCGAAGGGAAAGCTGATCGCGCTGCCGCGCCAGGCCAATGTCATCGACTTTGCCTACGCCGTGCATACCGATGTCGGCAATAGCGCGGTCGGCTGCAAGATCAATGGCAAGTTCGCGCCCTTGTCCTCCGAGCTGCAGAACGGCGATGAGGTCGAGGTTTTGACCTCGCAGGCGCAGTCGGCGCCACCATCGGCCTGGGAATCGCTGGCCGTGACCGGCAAGGCGCGGGCGGCGATCCGGCGCGCGACCCGCGCGGCCGTGCGCGATCAATATGCCGGTCTCGGCCGCCGTATCGTCGAGCGGCTGTTCATGCGCGCCAAGATCGAATACGCCGACGACAAGCTGAAGGGCGCGTTGCCGCGGCTGGCGCGGGCCTCGATCGACGACGTGATGGCGGCGGTCGGACGCGGCGAGATGAAGGCCTCCGACGTGGCGCGCGCCATGTATCCCGATTACCGGGAGGAGCGGGTGGCGCGCTACGGTGCCAAGAAGAGCCTGGCGGTCAAATTGAGGCTGAAGTCGCCGCCGGATCCGGCACGCAGCCCGACGGCGATCCCGGTGCGTGGCATCAATTCCGGTTTGCCGGTCAAATTTGCGCCGAACGGCGGCGCGGTGCCGGGCGACCGCATTGTCGGGATCGTTTCGCCAGGGGAGGGCATCACGATTTACCCGATCCAGTCGCCGGCGCTGAAGGATTTCGAGGAGGAGCCGGAGCGTTGGCTCGATGTGCGCTGGGATGTCGATGAATCGACCCCGCAGCGCTTTCCGGCACGGATCCTGGTCGAGAACGTCAACGAGCCCGGGAGCCTCGCCCAGGTGGCGACCGTGATCGCCGAGCACGACGGCAATATCGACAACATCAGCATGTTCAGACGCTCGCCCGACTTCACCGAGCTCACCATCGATCTGGAGGTCTATGACCTCAAGCATCTCAGCGCCATCATCGCCCAGCTGCGCGCCAAAGCCGTGGTCGCCAAGGTGGAACGCGTCAATGGCTAACAGAATGCTTTGTCATTGCCGGGCTTGACCCGGCAATTCATCTTTACGAAGAGGATGGCTGCGTGGCTATGCCCGCGCACGACATGCTCGAATTGCCGAGGGTCCCTTCCATGCCCGCTCCTCCACTGCGCCTTGGCGTCAATGTCGATCATGTCGCGACCCTTCGCAATGCCAGGGCGGGCCAGAACCCCGATCCGGTGCGCGCCGCACTGGCGGCGATCGCGGCGGGCGCCGACGGCATCACCGCGCATCTGCGGGAGGACCGCCGCCATATCCGTGACGACGACATGGCGCGGTTGAAGGCCGAAATCTCCAAGCCGCTGAACTTCGAGATGGCGGCCACCGCGGACATGCTGGCGATCGCACTTGCGACCATGCCGCATGCGGTGTGCCTGGTGCCCGAGCGCCGCGAAGAACTGACCACCGAGGGCGGCCTCGACCTCGTCGGGCAGCGCAATATCCTCAAGCCATTCATCGCGCGCCTGAATGATGCGGGGGTGCGGGTGTCGCTGTTCATCTCCGCAGAGCCACAGCAGATCGAAATGGCGGCCAAACTGCGCGCCCCGGTGATCGAAATCCACACCGGTGCATGGTGCGACGCCGTGGTCGATGGCCAGGTCCCGAAGGCCGAGGCGGAGTGGCGGCGCATCGTCGCCGGCGCCGCGCTGGCGCGCTCGGTCGGCCTCGAAGTCCATGCCGGGCATGGCCTCGATTATGTGACCGCGGAGAAGATCGCCACACTGCCCGAACTCGTCGAACTGAACATCGGCTACTACATGATCGGGGAAGCGCTGTTCGTCGGAATCGGTGAGACGGTTCGCGCGATGCGCGCCGCCATGGACCGCGGACGCCGAATCCTCGGCGGTCCCGATCCCACCGGCGCTGCGCCGGCGGACCAGCATTCCAGAGGCAAGGCATGATCATCGGTATCGGATCCGACCTCATCGACATCCGCCGTGTCGCCAAAGTCATCGAGCGTCACGGCGACCGCTTCCTGGACCGCATTTTCACCGAGGCCGAGCGCGCCCGCGCCGGGCGCCGGGCCAAAAGCGAAAAGATGGTGGTCGCCACCTACGCCAAGCGGTTTGCCGCCAAGGAGGCGTGTTCCAAAGCGCTTGGCACCGGCATCCGGCGCGGTGTCTGGTGGCGCGACATGGGGGTCGTCAACCTGCCGGGTGGCCGTCCGACCATGCAGTTGACGGGTGGCGCGCTGGCGCGGCTCGAGGCACTGACACCCGGGGGATGCGAGGCGCGGATCGACCTCAGTATTACCGATGATTGGCCGCTGGCGCAGGCTTTTGTCATCATTTCGGCGGTCGCTTCGCCGCGGCCCTGACCGGCATGGCGCGGCTCTGGCCGAAGCCTGTAAAAAACTAAAAGCATGTGTCTTTTCAAATAATTAGAAAGTTTTGATGCGACCATTGATTGCGCGGCTGCGAACAACCGTCTAAAACGCAGCAAGTCAAATCGATCAGAGGGGCGAATTCGGGTTTGCGCCGGGATGCGCTCTCACTTAGCAAAACCACGACCGTTTCCTTGGCGCGAATGAGGCGATTCGCGACAGGAAAGTGATCTGCCGCCGTGCGGGGCGAACCGCTGGGAATTGGGAAAGCGATGAGCGTGACATCCGGGACAAAATCTGAAAGCGGCTTGGGTGAAACCATCCGGGTCATCATCCACGCTCTCCTGATCGCCTTGGTGATACGCACTTTCCTGTTCCAGCCCTTCAACATCCCCTCGGGATCGATGAAGGCGACGCTCCTGGTCGGCGACTATCTGTTCGTATCCAAATATTCCTACGGCTACAGTCACTATTCCATACCGCTGTCGCCGCCTTTGTTTTCGGGACGCATCTTCGGCTCCGAGCCGGCCCGCGGCGACGTGGTGGTGTTCCGGCTGCCCAAGGACGACTCCACCGATTACATCAAGCGGGTGATCGGTTTGCCCGGCGACCGCATCCAGATGAAGGATGGACTGCTCTACATCAATGATACGCCGGTGAAGCGCGAGCGCCTGAGCGATTACGTCGGGGAAGACCCCTGCGGTTCCGACGCCACCGCGCGAGTCAAGCGGTGGAAGGAAACCTTGCCGAATGGGGTCAGCTATGAATCGCTGGATTGCGTCGATAACGGCTTCTACGACAACACCAATGTCTATGAGGTGCCGCCGGGCCATTTCTTCATGATGGGTGACAACCGGGACAACTCGACCGATAGCCGGGTGCTGTCCGCGGTCGGCTACGTGCCGTTTGAAAATCTCATCGGCCGCGCCCAGATGATCTTCTTCTCCATTGCCGAGGGCGAACACGCCTGGATGTTCTGGCGTTGGCCCACCGCCGTGCGCTGGAATCGCATATTCTCAATCGTGCGATGAACGACGAATCTCCGGACATCCACGCCTCGTCGACCACGGGCGAAGCCATAGCTTCGCCCGATGCCGCGCCGGCACCAGCCAGCAAGAAGCGCAGCAAGGTCAGTGCCAAGGCTTCGGCGGCGGCGATCGAGGCGCGGATCGGACACAAGTTCAGCGATCCCACCCTGCTGACCACCGCCTTCACGCATGTTTCCGCATTGAAATCCCAGCGCAAGCGCGGCGACAGTTACCAGCGTCTCGAATTCCTCGGCGATCACGTCCTTGGCCTCATCGTGTCCGACATGCTCTATCGCGCCTTCCCGAGCGCCAATGAAGGCGAATTGTCGAAACGCCTGGCCGATCTCGTGCGCAGGGAGAGTTGCGCCGACGTCGCCAAGTCGCTGGGGCTGCTCGACGACATCAAGCTCGGCGTGGTCGGCGCCGGTGCCGGCGCCCGCTTGCGCAAATCCGTGCTCGGCGACATCTGCGAGGCGGTGATCGGGGCGGTATTCCTCGACGGCGGCTACAGCGCCGCCGCGCTTTTCGTGGAGCGCAACTGGACCGAGCGGATGCGCAAGCCACGGCGTCCGCTGCGCGATCCCAAGACGGTGCTGCAGGAATGGGCGCAGGGCAAGGGTTTGCCGACGCCGGTCTATCGCGAGGTCGAGCGTACCGGACCGCATCACGATCCGCAGTTTCGCGTGGCCGTGGAGTTGCCGGGACTGGCGCCGGCCGAAGGCGTCGGCGGCAGCAAGCGGGCGGCCGAGAAGGTCGCCGCCTCCGTCATGATCGAGCGCGAAGGCGTCGGCGGCGGCAAAAATGATGGATAGGTCACAGGCCGGGGCCGTGCCCGCCACCCGCTGCGGCTTTGTCGCGCTGATTGGCGCCCCCAACGTCGGCAAGTCGACGCTGGTCAACGCGCTGGTCGGTTCCAAGGTCACGATCGTATCGCGCAAGGTGCAGACCACCCGGGCGCTGATCCGCGGTATCGTGATCGACAACAACGCGCAAGTGATCCTGGTCGATACGCCCGGCATCTTCACGCCGAAGCGGCGGCTCGATCGTGCCATGGTATCCACGGCCTGGAGCGGAGCTCACGACGCTGATCTGGTCTGCGTCTTATTGGATGCGAAGGCCGGCCTCAACGAGGAGGCCGACGCCATCCTCGCCAAGGCGGCGGGCGTTGATCACGACATGATTCTGGTGCTGAACAAGATCGATCTGGTTCCACGTGAGAGATTGCTGGCGCTTACCAAGACCGCCAATGACCGGATGAGGTTCGCGGCCACCTTCATGGTCTCGGCGCTGTCAGGCGATGGCGTTGACGATCTCCGGCGCGCGCTTTCCGAACGGGTGCCTCCGGGGCCCTTTCACTACCCCGAGGACCAGATGTCGGATGCGCCGATGCGGCATCTGGCGGCCGAAATCACCCGGGAAAAAATCTTTCGCCAGCTGCATCAGGAACTGCCCTATCAATCCACCGTCGAGACCGACAGCTGGACCGAGCGCAAGGACAAATCCATCCGGATCGAGCAGACGATTTATGTCGAGCGAGAAAGCCAGCGCAAGATCGTGCTCGGCAAGGGGGGTGCCGCCATCAAGTCGATCGGCGCGGAATCGCGCAAGGAAATCGCCGATATCGCGGGCGTTCCCGTGCATCTGTTTTTGTTCGTCAAGGTGCGCGAGAATTGGGGCGATGACCCCAACCGCTACCGCGAAATGGGACTAGAATTCCCCAAGGAATAAGAAAAAGGAATGACCGGTATCCGATGAACGTACCCAAGAACGTCGTGTGGTTTGAAGTCCTGCTCTATCTGTCGCTGGCGCTCGACGCCTTGTCGGTCGCCTTTCAGGATCGGACCCCGAGCGCGGACATGACGGAAGAAATGATCATGGTCGCGACCGTTATGGCGGGGGGCCTGATCCTGCTCCTGGTTTTCCTGGTCTGGCTTGCCGCGCAGCGCCGCAAGAACTGGCCGCGCTGGGTGCTGGCCGGGGCGCTGGTGATGTCCATCGTCTCGCTTGCGCAGGTGATCGCCGATAATGGCCTGGAACTCGACAGCGGCATCGAGATCGTCTCCTGCGCGCTGACGGTCGCCGGGCTGTATTTTTCCTTCACCGGCGACGCCAAGGGCTGGTTCAACGGCTAGCCACAGTCACGTGTCCGGGGAACGAGGTCGTGACGGCTGCGTGCCGCAGCGGAATCCGGTAAGCTCTGCCCCATGGAATGGACTGACGACGGTATCGTGCTGGGGGTGCGGCGGCATGGCGAATCCTCGGCCATTGTTGAACTGTTGACGCGCGGCCATGGCCGTCATCTCGGCCTGGTGCGAGGCGGGGCATCATCCCGGATGCGCTCGGTGCTGCAGCCGGGCAACAGCGTGCGCGCGGTGTGGCGGGCGCGGCTCGACGAGCACCTCGGCACCTACCAGATCGAGGGCACTCGTTTGCGCGCGGCGACCGTGCTTTCGTCTTCGCACGCGGTCTATGGCGTCACTCACCTGTCCGCGCTGGCCCGACTACTCCCCGAGCGCGACCCGCATGAAGCCATCTACGAAAGGCTGCAGCATGCGCTGGATGATTTCGACGAAGTCGGCGAGGCCGCGGCACATCTCATCCGCTTCGAGCTGGCGATGCTGGCCGAACTCGGTTTCGGGCTCGACCTGGAAAGCTGTGCCGCTACCGGGGCGACCTCCGAGCTGATCTATGTCTCGCCGAAATCGGGTGCCGCGGTCTCGCGGGCTGCCGGGGAGCCCTGGCGCGACCGGCTGTTGCGGTTGCCGGCCTTTTTGCGCCAGACCGCAATTGGCGCCAATGGCTGGTCGGACCAGGATCTAAAGGACGGCTTTCTGCTGACGGGAATGTTCCTGCTGCGCCATGTGCTCGAGCCGCGCGGGCAGGGCCATTCCGATGCCCGCGATGGTTTTATCAACGCGGTGACGCGGCATCAGGCAAGGCTGACGGTTGAGTGAGATCACCGAGCGGCGCGGCTGATTCGATCCATTCGAACTCGTTGCGATACCGGAATGAATACCCTGAGAAGTATCTAAACACCATTTTCGCCTGGTCCCTGGAATTGCATGGCTCGTAACTGTGCCGTTTCTGGTCAAAAACAATAATATGATACCTTTCGCATGGCTCGTCCGCCGGATCGGTGGTTGCCCTTCACGGGTCCGTGTGCGATGCAGCATCCGGGCTGGGGCTGTCTTTCAATTGTCATCAAAATAAGAGGCGACTCTGAATGAGATTACGTTGCTTTGTCGTTTTGGCCCTACTCTTAGGTGTGTCGCCTGAGGCTTTTGCCGCTGAGCAGGCTGGTGTATTTCATCGCGCATCCTGCACCGTCGTTCGCTACTATGTGGCCAAATACAGCGTGGAGGCGGCTGAATCCTGGGCTCGCAGCAAGGGCGCCAGCGAGGCCGAAATCGAAGTCGCCCGGCGCTGCCTCAAGGGAATGCCGATCGTCACGGCTCAGACCGCTACGCAATGAAGCGGAACATTTTCGATTCCATCGTGGTTAGGCCCACGATGATTCGGTCCGCCTTGATCATTGCCGCCGCGCTGGCTTCGGTTCCCAGTTGCAAAGCTGAGAGCGGCTTGGCTTCGTATTATGGCGGCAACGGTCACCGGGGCGAGATGACCTGTGCCCACCGCACCCGGCCGATGGGCAGTTTCGTGACGGTTTGGCACGGCGGCCGGTCGATCCGTTGCCGCGTCAACGACCGCGGTCCGTTCGTCCGGGGTCGCGTGATCGATGTGTCGCTCAGCGCCGCCCGCGCGCTCGGCATGATCGGCCCAGGTGTCGTGCGCGTTTCGATCGAATAACACATCGCGGGGGCATCGGTGCGGCGGCCGCGGCCGATTTTGCCCCGTACAGCAAGGTCCCCACCTACGTTCAGCCGGTCTACGACTGGACGGGCCCCTATGTCGGCCTCCACGTCGGCTATAGCTGGGGACGTTCGGCTGCCACTTCCAGCCTGAGCGCCGGCGGACCGGCCTTATTTACCGATACCGTCAGCTCGAGCATGAATGGCGTCATCGGCGGCGGTCAGATCGGGTTACGGATGGACGGTAGGAGATGGTATCGAAGGCCTCACCGCCAGGAATTGGACCGTCCGGCTCGAACATCTCGATATCGATCTCGGCCGCGTTTCGGGTACCTTCAACACTGCGGTCGCTGCAGTGGCGGCGGTACGCTCTTGAGCGGCTTCAATTCGCGCGTTACCGACGACGACGTCCGGGTCGGTGTGAACTACAAATTCGGTGGTCCGGTGATCGCGAAATACTGATCGACATCTGGCGCCTGCCCTCGCACATCGAAAGCCTCGGCCCCCACCGGGGCTTTTTCTTCGCGCAGGTGGGGCTCGCCACGGCGGCGGCCTTCGCCGGGTTGCCGCGGGCCGGCTGGTCTTCGCAGGGGCGTTATTTTGGCTATAAGCGGGTCGTTCATTGGCGGATGAGTCGCCGACGAAAACGCGAAGCCGATCGTAACTGCTTGGCAAAAGGGCTCAACATCCGCCAGGAAGCGACTGAAAGCGCTGGATAATCATGGGAAAGACACTGATTCCACCGGAGCCGGCCGAAATCCACGAGGTGATGCTGCGCGATGCGCTGGAAGAGCGCTATCTCCAATATGCGCTCTCGACCATCATGCACCGTGCGTTGCCCGACGCCCGCGACGGCCTCAAGCCGGTGCATCGGCGCATTCTCTACGGCATGCGGCTGCTGCGGCTCGATCCCGGCACCCCATTCAAGAAATCGGCCAAGATCGTCGGCGACGTCATGGGCTCGTTCCATCCCCATGGCGACCAGTCGATCTATGACGCGCTGGTGCGGCTGGCGCAGGATTTTTCCTCCCGCTATCCCCTGGTCGACGGTCAGGGGAATTTCGGCAATATCGACGGCGATAACCCGGCTGCCTACCGCTACACCGAAGCGCGGATGACCGCGGTCGCGCAGCTTCTGCTCGATGGCATCGATGAGGACGGCGTCGAATTCCGCGCCAATTACGACGGCCAGTCCAAAGAGCCGATCGTGCTGCCCGGGGGATTCCCGAACCTGCTCGCCAACGGCGCGCAGGGCATCGCGGTCGGCATGGCGACCTCGATCCCGCCGCACAACGCCGCCGAACTGTGCGACGCCGCCCTGCACCTGATCGAGAAGCCCGAGGCCAAGACAAAAGCGCTGCTGAAATGGGTCAAGGGTCCGGATTTTCCGACCGGCGGCATCATCGTCGATGCCAAGGAAGCGATCGCGGAAGCCTACATCACCGGGCGTGGCGCGTTCCGCACCCGCGCCCGGTGGCGCCAGGAAGAGGGCGCCCGTGGTGCCTGGGTCGTGGTCATCAGCGAAATTCCTTGGCTGGTGCAGAAATCGCGGCTGGTCGAGAAAATCGCCGAACTCTTGAATGACAAGAAGCTGCCCCTGGTCGGCGATGTCAGGGATGAATCGGCCGAAGACATTCGGCTCGTGATCGAGCCGAAATCGCGCGCGGTCGATCCCGAATTGATGATGGAATCGCTGTTCCGGTTGACCGAACTGGAAAGCCGCATTCCCTTGAATCTCAACGTGCTGGTCAAGGGCCGCGTGCCCAAGGTGCTGGGTCTTGCGGAGTGTTTGCGCGAATGGCTTGACCATCTGCGCGACGTGCTGCTGCGCCGTTCCAACTACCGCAAGGTCCAGATCGAGAACCGGCTCGAAGTGCTGGGCGGCTACCTGATCGCCTATCTGAACATCGACAAGGTGATCAAGATCATCCGCACCGAGGACGAGCCGAAACCGGCCTTGATCAAGGCCTTCAAGCTGACCGAGGTCCAGGCCGACGCCATTCTCAACATGCGGCTGCGCAGTTTGCGCAAGCTCGAGGAATTCGAGATCCGCACCGAGGACAAGAATCTCCGGGCCGAGCTCAAGGGCATCAAGGCCATCCTCGCTTCCGAGGCCGAGCAGTGGGCCAAAGTCTCAGAGCAGGTGCGCAAGGTGCGTGACCTGTTTGGGCCGAAAACGCCGCTCGGCAAGCGCCGCACCCAGTTCGCCGACGCGCCCGAGCACGATCTCGCCGCCATCGAGGAGGCCTTCGTGGAGCGCGAGCCAGTCACGGTGGTGGTGTCCGACAAGGGCTGGGTGCGCACGCTGAAGGGGCATGTCGAGGACCTCTCGGGGCTGACCTTCAAGACCGACGACAAGCTCGGTCAGGCCTTCTTCGCCGAGACCACCTCGAAACTCCTGTTGTTTGCCACCAACGGCAAATTCTATTCGCTCGATGTCTCAAAACTGCCGGGCGGCCGCGGCCATGGCGAGCCGATCCGGATGTTCATCGATCTCGACCAGGACGCTGCCATCGTCGCGCTGTTCGTCAACAAGGGCGGCCGCAAATTCCTGGTGGCAAGCCATGACGGGCAGGGGTTTGTCGTTAACGAGGACGACTGCGTCGGCAACACCCGCAAGGGCAAGCAGGTGCTGAACGTCGAAATGCCGAACGAGGCCCGCGCCATTGCCACCGTGGCCGGTGACAGCGTCGCGGTGATCGGCACCAACCACAAGATGGTGGTCTTCCCGCTCGACCAGGTCCCGGAGATGGCGCGCGGCCGTGGCGTGCGCTTGCAGAAATATACCGGGGCGGCGCTGTCCGACATCACCGTGTTCGACTCCAAGACCGGTCTGACCTGGAAGGATTCGGCCGGCCGCGACCAGAGCCTCAGCCTGAAGGAATTGAGCGACTGGCGCGGCAACCGTGCCGATGCCGGCCGGCTGGCGCGCGGCCTGCCGAAGTCGAACAAGTTCGGCAAAGGGGTGGAGTAGGCTCGATATCCACCAAGGCTATGCGCCTGATCCGATGTGACGGCTGGGTTCCATTCGTTCATGCAGGACGCGGACGATTTCGATGAGTCCGGGTCCGATCGCGCGGAAGAAGATTACATGAACGGGATCACCGACCGGGGCCTCGCGGCTTTCGTTGCGGCTGTGCCGGATATGAAAGCTCCGAACACCGGCGAAAAGTTCGCCGCGGTCGACCGTCGATGGTCCCACCGGCTCGACCGCGACGCGCCGCATCGCTGCCGCCAAAAGCGCGCGGTAGCGGATGCGCGCCTCGCTTCCATGCAACCTCTCGCTGGAGCGCAGCACTGAGGCGATATCGGCCTTCGCGGGATCAGAAAGCCGATAGCGCGCCACCGACTATTTCGCGGCCGAGGCCGCGAGCCCATCCAGCGCTGAATCAAGGTCGGCATCGTCGACCTCCGTGAACGCGCCACGATCCAGCGCGTCGAGTCCGGCCTTGATGTGGGTGCGCAGAAGCTCAAGTTTCAATTCGTCGGCTCCCAGCCGCTGCTGCAGGCCGCGCACGGCGTCGCGCATCGCCTCACTGGCGTTTTGATACTTGCCCGCCCGGACGATTTCTTCGACGAAGGCATCCTGTTCGGCGGTAAGATTGATGTTGCGGGTCGGCATTGCGGATTACTCCCTCCGGGCGAAGGATACAGTAATTGGCAAATTTTGCCAATAACCTGCTTGCCTGGAATTCGCCCCTCGGTTGTCCGCGAGCAAGTAGCCCGCACGAGCGGAGCGATATGCGGGGTGCTCGCAAATGCGAAGATCCCGGATATCCGCGCTGGCTTCCGGCCTTGCGGCGGCGCCAAATGGCGCATGGCGGGTGGAACTGATCATGACCGCTGCGGGGTTTTGCATGGCTTTCTATAACGTCTGGTCACGCGCGTTCATGCGGCGTTCGAGCGCTTGGTTTTCTTGCGGTGGGGATGGGAGCGGGTGCCGCGGCGCTGATACTCGTGGGCTGGCTGACCGGGAGTGTCGCAGCGCTGGGCGGGCTTGGTCCCCGGCACTGGGTTGCTGGCATCTATCTCAGCGTCGGCGTCGGCGCGCTCGCCTTCATCCCGTGGGTCATGGCGTTGCAGCGAACCACGCCCAGGCGGGTCGCCGCCACCATAATCGTCAACCCGCTCGCGGCCGGCTTGCTCGCCACCCAGCTCGTCGGTGAGCCAATCACGCCCAACCTCGTCGTTGGTCTCGTCGCTGTTTTCGCCGGAATATGGATCGCCACGACCAAGGTCAATAAGCCTTGAGGGCGTTGTCATCTCGATGATGCTGCAACCATGAAATGGTGTAGGCTGCCGGCTACGAAGTTCAGAGTCATTCGGCGTTGGAGGAAAAAACATGAATCGGGCAGGTGGTTTCGTTGCGGCGCTATTGCTGATGGCGCTCTCGGTCGTGTCAGGCCACGCCCAATCCGGCGCAAACGGCGTCGAGAAACTCTATATTCTCAACTGTGGCGAAGGCACCGCCGGCGATATTTCGCGCTGGTCGCCCGGCGTCAATGAAGGCCAGTCGATGGACTTCGTCGATAACTGTTACCTGATCAAGCACGCGCGAGGCTGGTTTCTGTGGGACACCGGCATTCCCGACGCGGTCGCGGCGATGCCCAACGGCCTTTTGTCGGCCGATCCCAAGGCGATCACCTGGCATCGGCCGAAGACCCTTGCCGCGCAGCTCGATCAGCTCGGGGTCAAGCCGTCCGACATCAAGGCGATCGCCGTCTCGCACACCCATCCTGACCACATCGGCAATGTTGAGATGTTTCCGACCGCCATGCTCTATGTCCAGAAAGCCGAGTATGACTGGCCCGGCGTCGATAACGCGCCGCGTTTCAAGCCGGAGCATCCCGTCACCAAACTCGAAGGCGACCGCGACGTGTTCGGCGACGGCAGCGTGACCATTCTCTCGACCCCCGGCCATACGCCTGGTCATCAGTCGCTGCTGGTGAAGCTGCCGAAGACCGGTGCGGTGGTGCTGTCCGGCGATGCCGTGCATTTCCGCAGCAATTGGGATAACCGCCGGGTTCCCGCGCTCAATTTCAACAAGGAGCAGACGCTGGCCTCGATGCAGAGGCTTTCGGAGATCCTGAGCAAGGAAAAAGCCGAGCTCTGGATCAACCACGACAAAGCCCAGCGCGATGGTCTCAAGATGTCACCGGAGTTTTATGACTAGGGTGCTTTCCGATGAGGTTGCATCGGAAAGTGCTCCAGTTGTTCTTTATTTGTGGTATTTTCCCAGGGCAAGCCGGTGTCCACCTTTCCGGAAGATGCTCTAAGTGCCTAACTGGCTGCCGTCGTTGAAGTGTCATCGAATCGAAATAGAGAGAGGAAATGTCCGTTGCAGTATGGTTCGCCCGTGCCCGATGAAATATTTCCTTGTCCTCGGCTGTTTCTTTTGGTGTGCGGCGGTCATCTCACAATTCGCCAGTATCATGGTGGCCCTGTTCCGCCTCAGCCAGCGCGGCACGAACTTCGCCGAGCATGGTGAAGGCGTCAGCGTCATCAGACCGCTCTGCGGCATCGAAAATTTCATCGAGGACACGCTACGCTCGACGTTTAAGCTCGATTACCCCTGCTACGAAATCATATTCTGCGTAGCCGATGATCATGATCCGGTGATCTCCGTCGTTGAGCGGCTGATCAAGGCTAATCACACAATCTCGGCCAGGCTTTTGATCGGCAACCATCCAATCAGCGCCAACCCGAAACTCAACAATCTGGTCAAGGGATGGCGGGCGGCCCGATATGACTGGATCTTGATGACCGACAGCAACGTGCTGATGCCCACGGATCATCTGCAGCGGATGCTGTCGGCGTGGCGCCACGACACCGGCCTGGTGTGCTCACCCCCGGTCGGCGCCGCGCCGTCGAATTTCTGGGCCGAGCTGGAATGTGCGTTTCTCAATACCTATCAGGCGCGCTGGCAGAGTTTTGCCGACGGCATCGGATTGGGCTTTGCCCAGGGCAAGGCCATGCTGTGGCGGCGGGAATTGCTGGACCGGGCGGGTGGCATCGAGGTGCTTGGCAGCGAAATTGCCGAGGATGCAGCCGCCACCAAGGCCATCCGTGGCCTCGGGCTTCGTGTCCGCATGGTGGGCCGACCGTTTGCGCAGCCGCTCGGTTATCGCGGCATGGCCGAAGTCTGGCATCGCCAGCTGCGCTGGGCGCGGCTGCGCCGGACCACCTTCAAGCTGTTTTTCATTCCGGAGCTGTTGACAGGGGCTGTTACGCCGCTGGCACTGACGGTGGCGATCGCGATCGCCGCGGGTTGGCCGATCGCCGCTTTGGTCGCGCCGCTGTTGGCGGCATGGTATGCGGCGGAGGCGCTGTTGGCGCATCGCGCGGGTTGGCAGTGGTCGCCATTATCCATTCCCGCCTGGATGCTGCGTGACGCCCTGTTGCCGGTGCTGTGGGTGTGCGCCTGGCTCGGCAACGAATTCGAATGGCGTGGCAATGCCATGAGTGTTGCCGATGACGATGCCTTGCTACCCTTCGAGTTGGCGCCGCAATCCACCGGAACGGAATGAGCCGGCGCCTGGCCGACTGGATCGTATTGCTGGTGACAATTGCGATCTTTGGCGCGGCCATTGCCGTCCTCGTGGATCAGTTCAGAACCGTGAGCCTGGGCCAGTTGACGACCGCTCTTGCCGCCATGCCGAAGTACCAGATCTTGGCGGCGATGGGTCTTACTGCGGCAAGCTATCTGCTTTTGACGGGCTACGATTTTCTGGCGCTACGCTACGTGCATCATCATCTGCGGGTTCGAGACGTCCTGTTCGCCTCGTTCACCGCTTTTGCGTTCAGCAACAATATCGGGGTGCAACTGCTGTCCGGCGGATCGATGCGATATCGCATCTACTCGAGTTTCGGGCTGCAAGGCGATGAGATCCTGAGCGTGGTCGCCTTTTGCACGCTGGCCTATGCGCTCGGCGTAATCACGATCGGCGGGTCGGTGCTGCTGTTCGAACCGGCCGAGATCGCCTCGCTGCTGCATCTGCCGCAATACCTGATATCGATCGCCGGGGTCGCCTTGCTGGCGGTCTGCGGCGGCTATCTCGCGGTCGCGGCGAAATGGCGCCAGCCGATCGGGTTTGGCCGCTTTCGGCTTCAGCCTCCCTCATTGGCTCTGGCCATCGCGCAGGTCGCGTTGGCCTCCGTCGATGCCGTGCTCGCCAGCTCGGTATTCTACGCGCTGTTGCCGGTCGATTTTGTGCTCAGCTTCCAGTCCTATCTCGGCATCTATATGATGGCGGCGACGCTATCGGTTGTGAGTTTCGTCCCCGGCGGACTCGGCGTGTTCGAGACCGCCATCACCTTGATGACGGTGCCGCCCTCGAAGGCCGGAGCGCTCGGCGCCTTTCTAGCCTACCGCACGATCTATTTTGTCATTCCATTCGTGATCGCAATCACGATCTTTTCGCTGCACGAGATGCGATTGAAATTCGACAAGGGCTCGGCAAAATCCTGACGGCATCGGTCGCGCGCGCTATCTCGCCGCGATGGCCTCGATCTCGATCAAGAAATCGGGGCCATAAAGCCTGGATACCTCGACCAGTGTTACCGCGGGCGCGGCAAGCGGCGTGACCGAGGCAAGGAAGCGGTTTCGCGCCTCACGATAGCTCGCGAGATGATCCATGTCGGTGAGAAAGACGGTCAGCTTCACCAGGTTGGCTGGCGTGCACGCGGCTGCCCGCAGAGCCATGGCAAGATTGTGAAAGACCTGCGTGGCCTGCGCGGGGAAATCATCTTTGCCGACCAGGTTGCCGTCGGCATCGAGCGCGGTCTGGCCGGAGATAAAAATGAGACGCGCGGTGCTGACGTCGACTATGTGCGAATAGCCTGGCGGCGCGCCGAGCTCGGGCGGATTGATGCGCTGGATTGATGCCTTGGCGTCGTCGGTCATGGCATGCCCCCGTTGATGGGACTGGTTTAGTTGCGCGGCGCGGACATCGGCGGCGGACCCAGGCCGATCGGCTTCTTCGGCTTCAGCGTTCCGATGTAGAACGAGGAGCCGGCCACCAGGAACAGCGCCACGAGATAGACCACGTAGGCCTGTGGCGGCGTGATCGCCCACGCTACGATCGCTCTGAAGGCTGCCGCCGGCCCGTTTTGTTCCATGCCCCGTATTTGCTCGATATCGAGCGCCATGGGAAGGGCCATGACGCCTACGGCACCGCCTTTTGTTGGCGCAGCAGCAGAAGCGACAGCAGCGCCGAGAGACTGAGCGCGGAGGAGACAATCAAGACCCGGCTGCCCATCGCGTCGATCAAGAGGCCGAACGCCAGGGGGGCCGCGGCCTGCGCCATTCGCGCGGGGGCACCGATGAGGCCGAGACGGTAGCCATAGTTGCGCGGCCCGAAGATCGCCAGCGGCAAGGTGCCGCGCGCAATGGTCAGGATGCCATTGCCGGCGCCATGAAACAGCGCAAACACACTGGCCGCACCGCCGCCCGCGAGCGCGAGGATGGCGGCGCCGATCGGATGCATCACGCAGGCAAGCCGGGTCGACAGCAATGGATGATAGCGGCTCAGCAAACCCGCCTCGATGATGCGGGCAAACACCTGCGCCGGACCGATCAGCGCGCCGGCCGCCACCGCCTGCAGCGTGGTCGCACCCGCGGCTTCCAGGATGCGCGGCAGATGGGCGGCCATCGCGCCGGTGACGCTCCAGGCCGCGGCGAAGGCAAAGGCCAGCAGCACCATGGTTCGATCGATCGGGATGTGAGGCTTGGTCGAGGCCGCCATTGCCGCCTTCGCGCCCTTGACCTTCGGCAGCATGAAGAAATTGATCGGCAGGCCGATCAGGATATGGGCCGCGGCCCAGGCAAAACAGGTGTTGCGCCAGCCGATCGATTCCAGGCCGAGCGCGGTCAGCGGCCAACCGACTGTCGAGGCAAAGCCTGCGAGCAGCGTGATGCCGGTGATCGGGCGGCGCGCGGCATCGCCATAAATACGTCCGAGCGCGCCGAAGGCGGCATCATACAGGCCAAGCCCCATGCCGACTCCGAGCAGAAGCCAGGCCACCACCAGCACCGGGATCGATAGGGTGAGGCCTAGAAGCACGAGACCCGAAGCCAGCATCACATTGGACATCGACAGCACCGGCCTGCCGCCGACCAGATCAATCTGCCGGCCTACCCATGGACCGAGCAGGGCCGAGATCACCAGCGCACCCGAGAAGGCGGCAAAGATCCAATTCGAGGAAACGCCGAGGTCGCGCGCGATCGGATCGGCGAGAATGGCCGGCAAATAATAGCTGGAAGCCCAGGCCAGCGTCTGCGTCGTGCCGAGCGCCAGGATCAGGGGAAGTTGGCGCCCGTTCATGGCCCTCCAATTTTCTTCTCTAACGACAACCTCGCGAGCTTGACCGAAATACAATATTTCTATAAATCTGGATATATGGAATCTGAGCAAGCCATTCTGGCGCTGGCCGCGTTAGCCCAATCTACCCGGCTGGGCGTATTCAGGCTTCTGGTCAAGCACGAGCCCGACGGGCTTGCCGCGGGAGACATCGCCAGGGCCGTTGCGGTTCCACAAAACACGATGTCTGCCCACCTCGCGATACTGGCCCGTGCGGGGTTGGTGATGAGCGAGCGCAAAAGCCGCTTGATCATCTACCGCGCCAATTTGCAGACGTTTCAAATGCTCACCGCCTTCATGGTTGAAGACTGTTGCGGCGGCCGTGGCGAGCTTTGCGCGCCCGTTCCTGCATGCAAGCCGGCGCAGGCCAGGGGTGCCAAGGAACGACTCGGGGAGAAAACTTCGTGAAACGACTTCACGTTCACCTCGCCGTCGAAGATCTCGCGCGATCGATCGGATTTTATTCCGCATTGTTCGCGGCACAGCCTGCCGTGCTCAAGACGGATTATGCCAAATGGATGCTGGATGATCCCCGGGTGAATTTCGCGATCTCGGCGCGTGGAGGGGAACCCGGCCTCGATCACCTCGGCATTCAGGTTGAGAATGCCGAGGAACTGCGGGAGGTCTACGCGCGGCTGCACCAGGCGGGGGAAATATTATCGAGCAAGGACAAACCGCTTGCTGTTATGCGAAGTCGGAAAAGTCCTGGATCGATGATCCCGCTGGAATCGCGTGGGAAACCTTTCTTACCCTCGGGGAAAGCACTACCTATGGCGACGGCAGCGGCGAACGCCACGCGCGGGTGGTGCGCGATAGGCAGGGCGCCTGCTGCGCTCCAGAAGCAACGCCAACGGCCGCGACCTCGCCGCATGCAAAGCTTTGATCTCCCGCGTCGGCTTGTGTCGGAGGCGCTCGGTAGCGCATTGCTGGTCGCGACCGTGGTCGGCTCGGGCATCATGGCCGAAAGACTCACTGGGAACCTTGCGCTGACGCTGCTCTGCAACACGGTGCCGACCGGCGCGATATTGGGGGTGCTGATCACTATTCTCGGCCCGATATCGGGGGCGCATTTCAATCCGGCCGTAACTCTGGTCTTTGCGCTGAAGTGCGACATGGCGCCCCGCGACGCGCTGCTTTATATCGCGGCGCAGATCGCCGGGGGCATTGCCGGCACCGTACTGGCGCATGCCATGTTCGCGCTGCCGCTGATCGAGGCTTCGCTGAAGATGCGAATCGGCGGGGCGCAATGGCTGGCCGAAGCCGTCGCGACCTTCGGCCTGCTCGCGACCATTCTCGCCGGCATCCGCTTTGAGCGGGCCGCGGTGCCCTGGCTGGTCGGTCTCTACATCACGGCGGCCTACTGGTTCACATCCTCGACCTCGTTTGCCAACCCGGCGGTGGCGATCGCGCGATCGATGACCAACACCTTTTCCGGGATTCGCCCCGTCGACCTTCCCGGATTTATCGCTGCCGAGCTCTGCGGCGCGATTGCCGCGCTGGTTTTGATGAACTGGCTGCTGCGCGCCACCGACGAGGGTGTTCCGATCGCCAAAGAGGCGCAATTGTGAACGTGACGATCTATCATAATCCCGATTGCGGTACCTCGCGCAACACGCTGGCGATGATCCGGCAGCGCGGCGAGGAGCCTGTGATCATCGAATATCTGAGGCATCCGCCGAGCCGCGCGCGGCTCGTCGAACTAATCGAAGCCATGGCTATCCCGGCCCGGGCGCTGTTGCGCCAGAAGGGCACGCCCTACGCGGAACTCGGGCTCGCCGATGCCCAGTGGAGCGACGATCAGTTGATCGATTTCATGCTGGCGCATCCGATCCTGATCAATCGGCCGATCGTGGTGACGCCAAAGGGCGTGAAACTGTGCCGGCCGTCGGAGGCCGTGCTTGATCTGCTGGAGCATCCCGTCGAGAGCTTCGTGAAAGAGGACGGCGAGATCGTCACACGCGCGAAATCCTAAGCATCTCAGGCTGACGGGCGCGTTGCTTTCACCAGCGCACCAGCCCCGCTCTTTCATCCCGCGCCCTTCCACGGCATAATGGCGCATGGAATTGACGCCCCGATTGCAGCTGATGAACTGGCTGGTCGGCCAGGGCCTTACCGGCCTGTCTGAGAGCGAATTAATTCGCGGCTTCTGCGAGCGCTGCTGCGCCGGAGGGCTCGCGCTGTCGCGCGGCCTGGTTTTCATCGACACGCTGCACCCGATTTTCGAGGGACATGGTTTTCGCTGGAACGATACCGAAACCAGCGAGGGCGACATCTTCGACTATGGGTCCAGCAGCGAGGGGGCCGCGGCGGAGACTTGGCGCCTCTCGCCATTTCATCACATGCTGGAGAACGGTTACGAAGAGCTGAGCATCGATCTCGCCGATGCATCTTCGTTCCGTTTTCCCATCATCTCGGATCATGCCGCCGAAGGTCACCGGCATTACCTCGCCTTCGTGCACCGGTTCGGCGAAGCCGGAACCCTGGGCCAGATGGATTGCGTCTATTCCTGCTGGCTGACGCGGCGGGCCGACGGTTTTGGGGAGCAGGGCCTTGCGGCGCTGCGCGATCTGGTGCCGGCCCTGGCGCTTTCGATCAAATCCGCCGCGCAAGTGGATATCGCCCGCACGCTGGGCCGGGTCTATCTCGGCCGCGACGCCTCCGAGCAGGTGCTGCGCGGGCGGATTTCCCGCGGCGTCACCGAACGTATCAACGCCGTGCTGTGGTTTTCCGATTTGCGCGGCTCGACCGCGATCAGCGAAAGCATCGCCCCCGACGAGATCATCCCCTTTCTCAACGATTATGCGCAGGCCGCCATCGATGCCGTCCATGACGAAGGGGGCGATGTGCTCAAACTGATCGGCGACGGCGTGCTGGCGATGTTCGCCGGCGACGATATCATCCGCGCCCGGCGTGCGGCGCTGCGGGCCGAACATCATTTACGGCGCAACATGACCGAGCTGAACGCCCGCCGCTCCGAAGCCGGCCGGCCGACCACAACAGCCTATGTCGGCCTGCATGTTGGCGAGGTGTTTTACGGCAATATCGGCAGCGAGGACCGGCTCGACTTCACCGTGGTGGGTCCGGCGGTCAATGAGGTCAGCCGCATCGCCTCGATGTGCCGTTCGGTCGATCGCGCGTTGCTGGTGTCGCAGGCCTTTCGCGATGGACTGGATGCCGCCGCGCAGGTCTATCTGGTTTCCACCGGCCGGTTCGCGCTGCGTGGCATTGGCCGTGCCCAGGAACTCCATACCCTCGATCCCGATATTGCCGCCGATGAAAGCGTGGCCGAAAACTATCGGCGGGATCTGGCAAGTTAGGCCGACTGACACCTTATGTGTTAGATGGCCGTTAGCAGACAGGAGCGGAAAGGGTGGCCCGCGCGGTCAGCAGGCTTGCGCCAAGTTTGGTCCGTCCCCGACCATCGCCGGCTGACGCGTCAGCGCTACCGCCGGCGACCTCCAGATTACCAGCGCCTGCGCGCCGAAGATCGCCGCCGCGAGATAGAGGCACACTTCCGCGCCATAAAGTCCACCGACGACGGCGCCGAGCGCCGAGCCGAGCGGACGCGCGCCATAGCTCATGATGTTGATCGCGGAGACCCGCCCCAACAGCGGTGGCGGCGTTACCGATTGCCGCAAGGTCGTGGTCGAGATCACCCACAGAATCGGCCCGGCGCCGAGCAGAAAGAAGCTGGCGCCCGCCAGCAGCGGCGAGGGGAGGACCGCCGTCAGCGCCATGACGATGGCGGCGACAAAGCCGGTCACCGGCCCAAGCCCGATCACGATGCCAAAGGGCAGGCGGCCCATCACCCGCGTTGTCAGCAAGGCACCGAGCACCATGCCGGCGCCGTACATCGCAAGCGTGATGCCGACACCGGTCGCAGACAGTCCGAGGCGCCGCACCGCATAGGGCACGAAGACGGCCAGCAGCAGGAAGGACGCCGTATTGAAGATCAATTGCGTGATGAACACCGGTCGCAGCAGTGGATGATGCCATACAAAGGCTGCACCTTCCCTGACGTCCTGCAATGGATGGCGCCGCTGTGCCTGCTGCCGTGCCGGCTCGTAGATCCCTGACAGCAGCACCACCGCCATGATCGAGAGTGCCGCGGCGAAACCGAACGCGGGCGCGGCGCCGAACCACCCGACCAGCACGCCGCCGAGCGCTGGTCCGCTGGCAAACGCCACGGTGCGCGCCAGTTCGATCCGGGCATTGGCGGCGGGCAGCAATCGAGGTGAAACCAGCGAAGGCACCAGCGCCGGCGCCGCGACACTATAGACCACCGTGCCGCATACCGCGACAAAGCCCGACAGCGCCAGCAAGGGCAGTGTCAGCAGGCCGAGCCGGATCAACAGGAGAATGGCGAACAACGCCATCGCGCGCAGCGCTTCCGCGCCCGCCATCAGCGCCCGCCGCGAGATCCGGTCGGCGAGCAAGCCGGCGGGGATCGCAAACAGGACGAAGGGCAGCGTCAACGCGGTCTGCAGCAGGCCGCTCTCGCCTTCGCCGACGCCGAGCGAGAGCACCGCGACGATCGGCGCCGCGGCGAGTGCGATTTGTTCGGCCGATTGTGCCGCCAGATTGGACCAGGCCAGGCGGTTGAAGGTCGGTGGCAGGTGGTCGCGTCTGCGGGCCATGATGTCTTTCTTGCTTGCTTGTTGAAGGCATCATGGAAGTCAGAAGTGGCCACGGCCACCCGTTTTCCGAAAAGGCATTTTCCGAGCGCACATCGATTGAGGCGAGGCAGCGGTTCGAAGCCGGAACGGTTCAGGCCTCAATGCGCGGAGTGATCGGAAAAATACTCAGAGCCGTTGCCGCCGAAGCCACGTCGAGTCCCCTGGCATAGGGCTGCACCGCTGATAGTTGGGTGACCCTCAGGCAGACTTGGCTTTTCGCGTGTAGATCCCGAGCGCGATCAGCGAGGACAGCGTCAGCACGATGCCGAGTGCGAGCATGGCCTGCTGCGAGACGGTCGCCGCCAGCCAGACGCCGATCGCGGCGCCCATCATCTGCCAGAATCCGAGCAACGCCGACGCCGCGCCGGCCCTGTCGCCGAACGGGGAGAGCGCCTGCGCGGTGCCGAGCGGATTGACGATGCCCATGCCGAGCAGGAACATCGACATGCCGGCGAGAAATGGCAGAAAGGTGGGGTGGACGATCGCCACCGCCGCTATCGCGACGCTGCCGCTCGCGGCCGTCCACAGGCCACCCTTGATCGAACGGTCGAGCCCGAAGCGCGGCGCCAGCCGCGTTGCCAGCATGCCGGCGGCGAACACGATCATGACCGTGCCCGCGAAGAACAGCCCGAGCTGGATCGGGCTGAAGGCCAGCCCCTCGATCAGAATGCGGGGTGCCGCCGAGAACATGGCGAACAGCGCGCCCATGATCAGGCTGACGGTCGCGGCTGGAACCAAAAACCGGCGATCGGCGATCAGGCCGCAATAGTTTTTTGCGATCGCCAGTGGATCGAGCGGGGTCCGCGTCGATCGATGGGTCTCGCCCAGCACCCCATCATAGGCGATGGCCGCGACACCCGCGAATACGCCGATGAACGCGAATTCGGAACGCCAGCCAAAATAATGATCGAGCGCGCCACCGAGTAGCGGCGAGAAACCGGGCGAGGCTGCCATCGCGATCATGATCAGCGCCATCGCGCGCGCCAGCGCCGCGCCGCTGAACAGGTCGCGGGCAATGGCGCGCGCCAGTACCGAGGTCGCGCAGGCGCCTGCGCCCTGGATGACGCGGCCGACCAGGAGGCCCGGTAAATCCTGGGCGAGGCCGCACCAGACGCTGCCCGCGCAGAATACCGCGAAGCCGATCAGGACCGGCCAGCGCCGGCCGTAGCGATCCGAGATCGGCCCGACCGCGAGCTGGCCGATCGCGAACACGGCAAGGAACACCGTGATCGCCGACGTCACCGCAGCGCTCGACACCTTCAGCGACGCCGCCATCTCCGGCAGCGACGGCAGCAGAATATTGGTTGCCAGCGTTCCCGTCGCCGCCAGCGCCGCGAGCACGCCGATCTGCGGGACAGTAGAGCTGACTTGCCCGAGCCCGGCTGCGTCAACGCTGGAGGCGGTCGGTTCGGCCATGGCAGCTCCTGATCAATATTAGATGACGTATATCATATAAAAATCGCAAGCGCCAACCTGCCCCGGTGGAGGTCTTTGGCCGATATCATCGAGGCTTGCGCCGATTGGGTCGGCCGCTGGGCCTCGGCAATCGCAGGCACACAGCAATTTGCCACCGAAACGCCACGAAGCCGGATGGTGCGATGCAACTTGGTCTGCCACTGCGGCGGCGCCAGAAGATTGTTCCTCTGGCATCGCCCCTGCGACAACGTCGCCTGGTGGTCGAATGGTCCGTACTTGCGGCTGTTCAAAGGGGCTTTTTGCGCCTCAGGCGAAATTGCTTCGGCGATGCAGGACACGCGATGTCTTGGTTCGCTATGCCGCGGTGCAGGATGATCTTCTTTTAGCATCGCCACACTTGCGACAACTTGAAGTTGAGAGTTAGGATGCGTCGCGTCGACTGCTGATCGATGGTCAGATGCGGCGAGAGCCATCGTCGGGTTTCGAATAGGTCCGGTTTGTTTCGCGATCATCAAAGGTGACGCGCGGCATGTTCATCATTTGCAATCGTGAGCTCGCTCGATGACGGATGACCTGGAACGCCGGGCCACGGTCGATGTGGCCGACTGTGAAACGACAGGTCGGATCGAGCATCCCGGCGGCCTCGCGCGGCGCAGGCTTCTGGCCGCGGCTGTTGCGGCCGGCATTGGGGCTGCGGTCAGCCCGGCGGCTCGCGCCCAGGAGGACGCGCCAGGCGCCGACGAGCGGCCGCAAAAGGCCGATCTGTTGGTGTTCACGGAGGGCGATCGCGCCGGCGAGATCATCAAGCCCGCCGATCTGCCGCTTGGCGGACCCCCGGTGCACGCCTGGCCGATGGATCCCAGGACGAGGGTGGTGCGCAGTGGATCGCGGTTGAATGAACTCCTGGTGCTGCGGCTCGATCCCGCCGAGTTCGACGACGATACCCGCGTTCATGCGGTCGACGGCATCGTGGCCTATTCGGCAATCTGTTCGCATGCGGGCTGCCCGGTCACCGAATGGGTGAAGGCGTCCGAGGGCGACAAGGATGTCTTCAAATGCCCGTGTCACGGCTCCGAATATGATCCTCGGCACAATGCCGAGGTGGTGTTCGGGCCGGCGCCGCGTCACCTGGCGGCACTGCCGCTTGCGACCGAGGATCATTCGATCGCGGTAGCCGCCATGTTTTTGGGAAAGGTAGGTGCCCAGCAAGGATGACTCCAGGCCCCGCATCACCCTCGACAGGGGCGAAACGAGAGACGGAATGAAAAACGCGAACGAGCTATCGCCAAAAATCCAGACGGCGAAGCCAATCGAGAACAAGACCTAAAACAGCGAAAATTTCAAAAGAGCAGGGAGGAAAGACCATGACTACGAAGCAATGGCTCCTGGCGAGCCTATTGGCATCCACATGCCTGATCCCGCTTTCGGCGGGAGCCGGTCCGATCGAGAATTACAGTCCGGTGACCGCCGATCGTTTGAAGAACCCCGAGCCCGGCAACTGGATGCTGTATCGCCGCACCTATGATGGCCAGGGATACAGCCCGCTCGACCAGATCAACACCACCAATGTCGGCAATCTCGTGCCGGCGTGGACATTCTCGACCGGTGTGGTCGAAGGACACGAAGCCCCGCCGATCGTCAACAACGGCGTGATGTTCGTGGCAACGCCGATGGGCCAGGTGATCGCGATCAATGCCAGGACCGGCGAAGAGTACTGGCGCTACAAGCGGCAGCTGCCGGACGATCTTTTCCAGCTTCACCCGACCAGCCGCGGCGTCGGGCTGTGGCAGGACAAACTCTATTTGGCGACCACCGACGACCATGTCGTCGCCCTCGATGCGAAGACCGGCAAGGTGGTCTGGGACACCAAGGTCCAGGAATACAAAAAGGGTCAGTACATGACCCTGATGCCGCTGGTGGTGAACGGCAAGATCATCGTCGGTGGATCCGGCGGCGAGTTCGGCGTGCGCGGCTATGTCGTTGCCTACGACGCCAATGACGGCAAGGAGCTGTGGCGGACGTTCACCATTCCGGCGCCGGGCGAGCCCGGCAGCGACACCTGGAAGGGAGATGACTGGAAAACCGGTGGCGGCTCGGCCTGGATGACCGGCACTTACGACGGCGACACCAACACCGTCTATTGGGGCGTCGGCAACGCCGCGCCGTGGCCGGGCGAACTTCATCCCGGTGACAATCTGTACACCAGTTCGGTGCTCGCCCTCGATCCTGACAACGGCAAGATCAAGACCTACCACCAATACCATCAGAACAACTCCTGGGATTGGGACGAGGTCGACGCGCCGATGCTGGTCGACCTGCAGCGCGACGGCCGCACCATCAAGAGCCTGATCCACCCCGGACGCGACTCCATCTTCTGGGTGCTCGAGCGCACGCCCACCAGCATCAATTATGTGGCGGGCTGGCCGTTCGTTCACACCGACGTCTGGAAGGGCATCGATCCGGAGAGCGGCAAGCCAATTCTTGATCCGGCGCACAAGCCGGTGATCGGCAAGCGGGTGGAGTTCTGTCCGTCGCTGTGGGGTGGCAAGGACTGGCCGTCCGCGGCCTACAGTCAGAAGACCCGGTTTGTCTACGTGCCGGCCAACGAGAACTTCTGCGGCGGCTTTACCGGCGAAAGGCTGCCGCTCGATCCCGGCAAGCTGTGGCTCGGCACCAAGCCGGAAGACATCGGCCTGAAGACGACCCCCGGCGCCGACCATTTCGGCGAGCTGCAGGCCTGGGATCCCGCCTCTGGAAAGAAAGTGTGGCAGCACGACTTCCCGAAGTCGCAGCTGTTCGGCTCGGTCACGGCCACGGCCGGTGGCCTTGTCCTGGTCGGCGGGACCAACGACCGCTACTTCCGCGCCTTCGATGCCAAGACCGGCGACCTGTTATGGCAGCAGCGAACCAACTCCGGCATCATGGGCATGCCGGTCTCCTACGAGGTGGATGGCACGCAGTATATCGCGATCCAGTCGGGCTGGGGTGTCGACGCCCAGCGCATTCAGGACGCGCTCGCCACCAACAATATCGGGATCGAGAGCAACGTGCCGCAAGGCGGCGTCATCTGGGTGTTCGCCGTCAAGAAGTAGTTCCCCTGGCCCCTCGACTCGACCGCTTCAAGCGCGGTCGAGTCGCTTTTTGCATGTTCCGGATGAGTGCTGGCCTGGATCCACGGCGTCGGGCGAGCTCTCGATAGTTCAGCCCGCGCCAGTTTGAGCGTCATCGACAACCCCTGACAACAGCGAGGACGAACCATGATCAAGATGAAGATAAACGGCCAGGAGCAAAGCTGGGACGGCGATCCGGCATTGCCCTTACTCTGGTTCCTGCGCGACGAATTGGGCCTGACCGGGACCAAGTTCGGCTGCGGCGTGGCGCTGTGCGGCGCCTGCACGGTGCTGGTGGACGGACAGCCGGCACGCTCCTGCATCACCGCGGTGTCGGATGCCGCGGAGCGCGCGGTGACGACCATCGAGGGTCTGCACCCGACCGGCGATCATGCCGTGCAGAAAGCCTGGCGTGAGGTCAACGTGCCGCAATGCGGCTTCTGCCAGGCCGGGCAGATCATGCAGGCGGCAGCACTCTTGATGCAGAATCCCAAGCCCAGCCATGACGAAATCCGGACCGCGATGGCAGGCAATATCTGCCGCTGCGGCTGCTATCAGCGCATCGAAAACGCGGTGCATCTCGCATCGACGGGGGTCTGATCATGAACATCCTCACCAACCCCAAAAGCCTGAAAGCCATCAAGGTCGAGAACCTGTCGCGCCGTCGCGTGCTGAAGGGCCTCGGCATCACCGGCGCCCTGGTGCTGGCCGCTCCCGTGCTGTCGCGGCAGGCGCTGGCGGCCTACACCACCGGCGCCGGCGCGATGCCGCACGGCACCGTGGTCGACCCACGCGTCTTCGTCGCGATCGCCTCCGACGGGACGGTGACGATCATCGCCCATCGCAGCGAGATGGGGACGGGCGTTCGCACCAGCCTGCCGATGGTCGTCGCCGACGAGCTGGAGGCCGACTGGGCACGCGTTCAGGTCCGCCAGGCGCCGGGCGATGAAGTCAAATACGGCAACCAGGATACCGACGGCTCGCGCAGCACGCGGCACTATCTGATCCCGATGCGCCAGATCGGGGCGTCGGCGCGGACCATGCTTGAAGCCGCGGCGGCGAAACGCTGGGGCGTGCCGGTGACCGAGGTCAAGGCGGCCAATCACGAGGTCGTTCATGCCGCGACCGGGCGCCATCTCGGTTTCGGCGAACTGGCCGCCGAGGCCGCCGCCCAGCCGGTTCCGGCGATCGCCGATCTCAGGCTGAAGGACCCCAAAGACTTTCGCTATATCGGCAAGGGCAAGATCGGCATTGTCGATCTCCGCGGCATCACCACCGGCACCGCGCAATACGGCCAGGACATCCGTCTGCCCGGGATGAAGTATGCCGTGATCGCACGGCCCCCGGTGGTGGGCGGCAAGCTGGTGTCGTTCGACGCCAAGGACGCCTTGCAGGTGTCGGGCGTCGAGAAGGTGATGGAGGTGCAGGGCTGGCCCTGGCCGTCCAAATTCCAGCCGCTCGGCGGCGTCGCTGTCATCGCCCGCAATACCGGCGCGGCGATCAAGGGACGCGATGCGCTCAAGATCGTCTGGGATGACGGGCCCAACGCCAGCCACGATTCCACGACCTATCGCAGCCTGCTGGAGGAGGCGGCGCGCAAGCCCGGCAAGGTGGTGCGCGACGACGGCGATATCGAGGCGGCGCTGAAGAGCGCCGACAAGGTCATGGTCGGCGAATATTATCTGCCGCATCTGGCCCATGTCAGCATGGAGACGCCGGTGGCGACCGCCCACGTCTCAGGCGGCAAGGCCGAGATCTGGGCGCCGGTGCAGAGCCCCGGCGGTACCCGCGAGGACGTCGCCAAGACGCTCGGTCTTACGCCGGACGACGTCACCGTCAATGTGACGCTGCTCGGCGGCGGCTTCGGCCGCAAGTCGAAATGCGACTATGCGCTGGAGGCGGCGCTGCTGTCGCGCGCGGTGGGCGCGCCGGTCAAGCTGACCTGGACCCGCGAGGACGACATTCGACACGACTTCCACCACACCGTCTCGGTGGAACGGATCGAGGCCGGCCTCGACAAGAACGGCAAGGTGATCGCGTGGCGGCAGCGCAGCGCGGCGCCGACCATCCTCTCGACCTTTGTCGCCGGCGCCGCCAACGAGGCGCCGTTCGAGCTCGGCATGGGCTTGGTCGATCTGCCGCTGCAGATCGCCAATATCAGGTGCGAGAATCCGGATGTCGCGGCCCACAGCCGGATCGGCTGGTTCCGTTCGGTCTCCAACATCCCGCGCGCCTTCGCGGTGCAATCGATGATCGCCGAGATCGCCCATGAGACCGGACGCGATCAGAAGGACATGCTGCTGGAATTGATCGGCGAGCCGCGCGTGGTCAAGCTCAACGCCTCGGTCAAGGACTTCTGGAACTACGGCGAGCCGCTCGACAGCTATCCGATCGACACCGGCCGGTTGCGCGGCGTCATCGAACTGGTGGCGGACAAGGGCGGCTGGGGCCGCGCGGTGCCCAAGGGCCATGGCCTCGGCATTGCCGCGCACCGCAGCTTCGTCAGCTATATCGCCACCATCGTCGAGGTCTCGGTCGGCGCCAAGGGCGAACTCACCGTCGAACGGGTGGATACCGCGATCGACTGCGGGACCTTCGTCAATCCCGAGCGCATCCAGTCGCAGATCGAGGGCGCCGCCGTGATGGGGCTCAGCCTCGCCAAATATGGTGAGGTCACTTTCAAGAACGGCCGGGTGCAGCAGGGCAATTTCGACAGCTTCCCGCTGGTGCGGATCGACGAAGCGCCCCTGATCACCAACGTCCACATCATGGCGGCGCCCGCCGACAAGCCACCCAGCGGCGCCGGCGAACCCGGCCTGCCGCCGTTCGCCCCGGCCCTGATCAATGCCATCTTCGCCGCCACCGGCAAGCGCATCCGCGCCCTGCCGATCGGCAAGCAACTGGCGATCTGAGGGATCGCGGCATGAGGCGGGCGCCAGTCGACTGAAGCCGCCCGCGAGGCGGACGAAACGGCCAGACCGGCTTGAGCCGAAGGCGGGCCGGTTGGGCTGTTTCGGCCGGGTGAGCGGGGGAGCGAGCGTGGCGAAACAGTTTCGCCACCCTATAGAGGGCCGTTTCGCTTGTTTCGGCCGGAACAACCGCGACTGTTTCGGCGCTGTTCCGCCTTGTTTCATGGGTGTTTCGCGTTGTTCCGCTGGCATGGTTCTGGATTGTTTCGGCGTTGTTTCGGCAGGGGTCCGAAACAGTGCCGAAACAGTCGCCAACGAGTCCTCCTCGGCGGCCCGGTACCGCTGTTTGGTCAGCCCGCCAGCGGCGGTCGGCGCAACAGCAACACCCCCCTATAGGGGGTTGTAGCGCTGTTGCGCGGGCCGAAAATGACGTTGTTGCGCGGTTGTTGCGCCTTGTTGCATCGCTGTTGCAGGGGCGCTGCGCTTGTTGCGCCGCCCATTGTTGCAAGGCTGTTGCGGATCCCCTTTGCAACAATGATTTTTGTTGCGCGATTGGGCGGCTGAGGCGGCCGTACCGACGCCTGCATCGCGCGATCGGAGTTTGTCACGGCAGGGCGGCCACAAGGGCCGCCCCTACGCAGATCGGCCTTGCGTAGGGGCGAGCCCTGGAGTCGCCCTGCTTCGGGGCGCACGGTGGTTCCGGATCAGGCAGCGCGCCGCTTGCGGCCTACCACAATCGTGCGACGCCATAGCTGTCGAAGGGTTGCTCATTGGAAACGAGGACGAGATTTTCCAGCATCGCCTGGGCGATCAGCATTCGGTCGAACGGGTCGCGGTGAGGGCCCGGCAGCGTGCCCGCCACTCGTCCATGCCGAAGGTTGATCGGCAGCCCGATGAAGCCCTGATCGGCGATCAACCGGTCGAGGTCGGCGATCATCTTGCCGATTCCGGGCAATTTACCGAGGCGATGCTTGGTCGCTATTTCCCAGGTTGACGCGGCGCTGATGAAAATGCCGTTGTCCTCGTCTGCTATCGCGGTTCGCGCGGCGGCAGAAAGCGCATCGTCGCCAGCAAGCCACCAGAGCAGGGCGTGGGTATCGAGCAAGAGCTGCATGCGGCTATTCCCACGCCGCCAGCTCTTGCTCCGACAAGGGTTCGGAAAATTCCGGTCCGATGCTGATGATGCCGCGCAGCGCCCCGAACCGGCGCTTGGGCTGCGGCGGATGGAAAGGCACGAGTTTGGCGATCGGCTCCTTACCGCGCGCCAGGATGATCTCCTCACCCGCTTCGACACGCGCCAGAAGCTGAGACAGGGTTGTCTTTGCGGTGTGAATTGTGACGGTTTCCATGGGACCTCTCCTAGCTAACTAACATTAGCTAGGTGGCGCAGAATTGTCTACCCAGTTTCGCGCCATGCCGCCATCGTCACTTGTGGCGATGCTTCGGCAATCCGGCCGGGTCACCACTGATATCGTGCAACCGCCTTGCCGGCGTAGCTGGTGGAATTACTGGAGAACTCGCCTTCGAAGGTGCCGGACAGCGAGAAGCCGTTGCGCCATCTGACTTCGGCGGCTGCGGTCGTCAGTGCCTTGTCGGGGGATTGCGCCGCGCCGTTGACGACGAAGGAGGCGCCCGGCAGCGTCTGGAAGGTGGCGCCGATGGAGCGGTCGGTGTCGTAGTCATGCGCCCAGGCGAACCGGCCGCGCAGCGTCAGGATCGTACCCGGCAGCGTATCGACCAGGGCAAAGGATTTGTCGGTGCGGAAGCCCAGTTCGCTGCGCGGTGCCGTCACGTTCTTGGCGCCATAGGCCAGCGCGAAATTGTTGGTGCCGACCACGGCCTGCTCGGCATAGGCCGGCAGGTCGACGGTCGTGAACTGGCCCGCCGCATAGGGCGTGAATCCGACATTCATCCATGGCGAGACAAAACGATAGCCGCCTTCGAGCCGGCCCGAGAAGGCATTGGCATTGAACTGCGCCTGCAACTGGTCGAGGCCGGCCAGCGTGACGGTGCGATTGGTGGTGACATCCTGCCAGCCATAGGCCAGCGCGGCGGCGATATAGGCCGGTCCGGCCGTGTGCCGGACGTAAGCGCCGGCCTGCAACAGGTCGGAGCGGCCGGTGCCAACGCCGTTGGCGACGATAAAACTGGTGCCGCCGCCGGCCAGCGCGAAGCCGGCGATGGTGTCAGGCGAGATCAGGTAGTCGGCCCCAACGGCGCCTCCGGCGATGCGGCTGGTCGTTCCGTTGCTGCCGACCGCGGCATTGCCGTCGGTGGTCTGCGAGCCGCCGAAACCGGCGGCCCATACAGTCCAGCGCGCCTCGAAGGTGGTCGGCGGCGCCTTGGCGAACATCGCATAGGCTGCGCGCTCGGCATCGGTGCGCTGGCGTCCGTTGGCGGCATAGGCGCTGGCGTCACCTTCGGCGGCGTAGCCGCTGACGCCGCCGCCCGGCGGCGAGGTCGTGCCGCGGCTGAAAGGATCGAGCAGGGTGCCCATGAACTGATCCATGGCATCGAAGGTCGCCTGCTGGGTGCCGGTGGCGGCCTCGCCGGAGAGCTGGTTGAGCGCGAAGCGGTAGCCGTCGAGCGAGGCCGGAACGTTGAGCAGCGCGTTGAAGACCGGTCCGCCAAGGCCCGAAGTCTGCGCCGCGCCATTGAAGGCGTTACCGAGCGCGGTCTGGTTGCCGTTGAGTCCAGGTGTCAGGAAGTTGATGCCCGAGCTCTTCACCGCGACATCGGTGGCGTTGGGAAACACCAGCTGCGCCTGCAGCGCCGGGCTTGCCAGCAGCGACAGCCCGTTGGTGGTAGTGCCACCCACCGCCGACAGCACCGTCTGCTGCCACGGCCCAAGAATCGGATTTTGCACCTGCACCCGCACCGCGCCCGCCAGATTGGCGGTGCCCGACACGTTGACGCGGTCGGACGTGGCACCGGCGATATTGATGTCGGAGAGCAATATACCGGTCGCGGTCTGCACCAGGTTGCCGGTGAGCGCCGTTGTCTGGATCACGCCCACGCCGCCCGGCGACAACGTGCCGGCGTTGGTCAGCGTGTTGCCCGCGCCGAGATTGATGGTGGCGCCGGCATTCAGGAGTCCGCCGGCCTGGTTGTTGAAGGCATTGGCGCCGCTGCCCAGGATCACATTGCCGGTCACGATGCCGAAATTGTTGACGGTGTTGTTGCCGGTGTCGCCGCTGATCGCCAGGCCGGACAGCGCCGTCACGGTGCCGAAGTTGGTCAGCGTGTTGGTGGCGCCGCCCAGGATCGTTACGCCGGCCCCGCCACCCGAGCCGCCGGACACCGTGCCCGAATTGATGGTGATCGCGATCGGGCCGCCATCGCTGAGGGTCAAAATCCCGCTGGCGTTGCTGCCTGCGACGGCGATGTTGCCGGTCGAGGTCACCGTCACCGCGCTGTTGGCATAGCTCCTGGCAACAATGCCGTTCGCCCCGTTGCCCTGAGTGGCGATGTTGCCGTTGGAGGTCACCTTCACCGCGCCGGCAGCGCTCCCGGCATAAATTCCATATGATCCGCTGCCCTGGGTGGAGATGTTGCCGGTTGATGTCACCGTCACCGCGCCAGCGCCAGCGCTGAAGGTATAAATTCCGCTCGCGGATTTACCCGCGGTAACGATATTGCCGATCGATGTCACTGTGACGGCGCCAGCGCCAGGGCTATGGCCTTCGGCGAAAATCCCCTTCGCGTAGTCGCCCGTGGTGGAGATATTGCCGGTCGATGTCACTGTGACGGTGCCACCTGCAGAGTAGGCGTAAATCCCGATCGCACCGCGTACAAACGCAAGCCCATTACCTGTGGTGGTGATATTGCCGGTCGAAGTTACCGTGACGGCGCCAGCGCCTTTGCTTTCGGCGTAAATCCCGATCGCGTAATTGCCGGTGGTGGAAATTTGGCCGGTCGAAGTCACCATGACGCCGGTGTTATTGCTGAGAGCTGAAATTCCGTGTGCGAAGTAGCCCGCGGTGGAGATGTTGCCGATCGACATCACCATGACAGCGCCATCGCTCTTGGCGTTAATCCCGAACGCCTGCAATCCCGTGGTGGAGATGTTGCCGGTCGAGGTGACAGCAGCGATCGCGGCGCCGCCCGTGTTATAAGCTGTAATCCCGGACGCCCGGATGCCCGAGGTCGAGATGTTGCCGGCCGATGTCACCGTGACCGCGCCACCGCCGTGGCTTGCTGCATAGATCCCGCCGCCCGTGGTGGAGATGTTGCCGATCGAGGTTACCATCACGGCGCCAGCGCCAAGGTTTCCGGCATAAATCCCGCTCGCGCCGCTGCCCGCAGTTGTGATGGTGCCCGTCGAGGACACTGTCACCGCGCCGCCGCTGCTGTGGCCATAAATCCCTATCGAACCAGTCGTGCTGATACCGAGGGTACCGGTGTTGCTGTTGATGGTGACATCGCCGGTCGAGGTGAAGTTGATGCCGTCCGTCCCGCTCGCGGGCATAATCGCCTGGGTGAGTTTGTTGACGTCGAGCGTGGTGACTGGCGGCGCATTGAAGTCGACACCGGAGGCAATTCCGGCGGATTGGTTGCCGGTGCAGGTCGCGACCGCGCCGTTGGTCACGCAAAGCGCTGGCGCCGCCGCGGAGGGGCCACCGATGGCAAAAGAAAGCGCTCCGGCCGCGACCGTGCCGAGCAGCGCGGTGCGCCAGCTCACGCCGGACTGGCGCACCAGCCTCAGGCCCGCGGCGCCGCCATCGCAACCGAAGCGAGCCGCGGCTGGAGCGGCAAGTCCGGCTCGAGGCTTCGAGATCGTCTTCCTTGACGAGATCATTATGAATGAAGCTCCGTCGGCGGGATTGGCTCACGCGGCAAATCCTGCGCGTGGCCGGACGAATCGATTCGAGAAAACACTGGCGACCAATATGCACAAAGCAATACATAGCGGAGTTAAGATCAAGCTTGGGTTGAGGCGCGGAACCGGTTTTTGCCACGACTGCCCGTGATTTTGCGGGAGTGTGATCAAATTGGTACAGCGGTAACGCTCAGGCGCGGAGAGGGTCGGCTTGACGCGGTGTCACCGGCATGGTCCCCGATCCCTGCCCCCTCGGAGTTGAGCCAGTGAGCAACCCGTCAGCCGACGCTTCCGCCGCCGCGCCGTCCCCCGTCTTGCCGCCGCTGAGCCCGGCGCACATCTCCTGCTCGCGCGGCCTGCCGGACTGGCTCATCGCCAACCAGGTCAGCCTGGCCTTCACCTCCTATCAGACCGGGCGGCTTTACCTGGTGGGCGTCGACGAGGCCGGGCGGCTCGCGGTTCATGAGGTCGGCACCGGCCGGGCCATGGGGCTGTGGGCCGACAGCCAGCGGCTGGTGCTGGCGACCCCCTTCCAGGTCTGGCGCTTCGAGAACATCCTGAGCGCCGGCCAGAGCGCCAACGGTGCCGACCGCTATTATGTGCCTCGGGTCGCCCACACCACCGGCGAGCTCGATATCCACGATGTCAGCGTGCTCGGCGATGGCCGGATCGTGTTCGTCAACACGCTCTATTCGTGCCTTTCGCTGCTGTCGCCGGTGCATGCCTTCCGCCTCTACTGGAAGCCGCCCTTCATCTCCAGGCTCGCGGCCGAGGACCGCTGCCATCTCAATGGCCTCGCGGTCAAAGACGGCGAGGCCGCCTATGTCACGGCGACCAGCCGCAGCGACGTCGTCAATGGCTGGCGGGCGCGGCGCGCCGAGGGCGGCATCGTGATCGACGTCGCGAGCGATGCCATTGTCACCGAAAAACTCTCGATGCCGCATTCGCCGCGCTGGTACGATCAAAAGCTCTGGGTGCTGAATTCCGGTAGCGGACATCTCGGCACCGTCGATCTCAACAGCGGGCAGTTCGCGCCGCGCGCGTTCTGTCCCGGCTTCCTGCGGGGGTTGGCGTTTCACAACGGCCATGCCGTGGTCGGCCTGTCGCTGTCGCGCGACGGCTCGTTTTCGGGGCTTGCGCTCGACGACGAGTTGAAGAAACGCGACGCCGACGGCTGGTGCGGCCTGCAGGTCGTCAACCTCGCCTCCGGCGACATCGTGCAGTGGATCCGCATCGAAGGCGCGGTGAGCGAACTCTACGATGTCGCGGTGTTGCCCGGCGTGCGCCGGCCGATGGCCGCCTCCTTCACCGGCGCCGACATCAACGAGCCCATGACCTTTGAGGTGTGAGCTGGCGACCGCCCCAGCTGTCATCGCCCGGCTTGACCTGGCTTGACCGGGCGATCCAGTATTCCAGAGACGGTCGTGAAAAATCGATCGGCCGCGGCGTACTGGATCCCCCGCCTTCGCAGAGGATGACGGTTGAACGTGTGGCGGGCGCATCGGTCCACAGGGCCACCACTGGGACTCAATCCTGCGGCTCCGACCGCGCCATGCCGGAGGCGTCGATGCGCAGCCAGCCCGATGGGGCCAGCCGCTGCTGCGGCAGGAAACGTCCCTTGTAGTCCATCTTCTTGGAGCCCGCGATCCAGTAGCCGAGATAGACATAGGGCAGGCCCTGCCGCCGGGCGCGGGTGATGTGGTCGAGAATCATGAAGGTGCCGAGCGAGCGGCCTTCCTCGGAGGGTTCGAAGAACGAATAGACCATCGACAGTCCGTCGCTGAGCACGTCCGTCAGTGCCACCGCCAGCAACTCGCGCCGGCCGGCCACGCCGCCATCGGTGCCGCCGCGGCGATACTCGATGATGCGGGTTTCGACATGGCTGTCTTCCACCATCATGGCGTAGTCGAGCACGGTCATGTCGGCCATGCCGCCATGGCGATGGCGCTGGTCGAGATAGGCGCGGAAAATCGAATATTGCTCCGAGGTCGGTACCGCGCTGCGCTGCTCACCCGATATGTCGGCGTTGCGGGCCAGGATTTTCCTGAAATTGCGCGAGGGGCGGAATTCGTTGGCGACGACGCGGACCGAAACGCAGGCCCGGCACTGGTCACAGGCCGGGCGATAGGCGATCGACTGGCTGCGCCGGAAGCCGCCATGGGTCAGGAGGTCGTTGAGGTCGCCGGCTTTGTCCCCGACCAGATGGGTGAACACCTTGCGCTCATGCCGGCCGGGCAGATAGGGGCAGGGCGAGGGCGCGGTCAGGTAGAATTGCGGGGTATCACGCGAATGCTGGGTCACGGGACGTCGTCAGCCTCCAAAGCAGCAGCAGATCAGCATCGCGCCGCGCAGGTCGCCGGTCAATGGTTTGACCCGGGCTTCAGAAGATTCCGGCGTCAGAAGATTCGGGCGTCAGAACATTCGTGCGGGCTGCGCCAGGGGACTGCGGACCGAATTGTTCACGACCACGGTTCCCAGAACGAAGTCGTGCAGCAGGCGACGGCGGCCGTTGAACAACCCGACCAGCAGAACCAGCGGCGACAGCACCGATATCGAAATCCAGAACAGCACGGCGTGCATGGCGCCGAGGACGAAATAGCCCGGTGCGCCATACCAGGTTCGCAGTTCCAGATCCATCACCCGCATGCCTACGGTAGCCGAATGAGGTCCTCCCAGCGAGGCGCCGTAATAAAGCAGGGCCCAGATGATGGTGGCCGGCGACACCAGCCAGAACAGCGCCCAGCCCAGCCCCAGCGTTACCACGCCGAACACGGCGATGAAGATCACCGCCAGGATCACCGGCACCGACAGCACCACCATGTCGATCAGGAAGGCGAACACCCGCCGCGTCAGCACGCCACGGAACAATTCCGGCTGCGCCAGGGGATCGAAGGCATGGGGCTGAAAACCCGGTGCGCCGCCATTGCGCCAGGCGCCCGTGTTACCCGAACCGCCGTCAGACATCACCCGTCCTCCACGATCTGCGCTTCCGCCTTCGCAGCAAATGGAGATGCCCCAAAGCCCGCGCAAGGGCCCCGTGCCCTCCAGCGCGCTCCGTAGTACCGTAGGGTGGTCAAAGCCAGCGAGACGCGCGCATGCGCGCTCGATGGCGTGCCCACCATCTTTTCGCTACCGAAAGGGTGGGCACGGCGCAAAGGGCGCCTTCGCCCACCCTTGTAAGCCATTCGCCGGTCAGCTCTGCGACTTCAGCTTCTCAGCCGCCTGCGGCGCGAAATAAGTCAGGATGCCGTCGGCACCGGCGCGCTTGAACGCAAGCAGGCTTTCCATCATGGCCCGCTCGCCGTCGATCCAGCCATTGGCGGCGGCAGCCGAGATCATCGCGTATTCGCCGGACACCTGGTAGACGAAGGTTGGCATTGCGAAGGTGTCCTTGACCCGCCGCACGATGTCCAGATAGGGCATCCCGGGCTTCACCATCACCATGTCGGCACCCTCGGCGATGTCGAGCTCGACCTCGCGCATCGCCTCGTCTGAATTGGCGCTGTCCATCTGATAGGTGCGTTTGTCGCCGGTCAGCGTCTTGGCCGAGCCGACGGCGTCGCGGAACGGACCGTAGAAGGCCGAGGCGTATTTCGCCGCATAAGCCATGATCTGGACGTCCGCGAAACCTGCGCCGTCGAGGCCTTCGCGAATGGCGCCGACGCGGCCGTCCATCATGTCCGAGGGCGCGATGATGTCGCAGCCGGCCTCGGCCTGGACCAGCGCCTGCCGGACCAGCACCGCGACGGTCTCGTCGTTGAGGATGCGGCCGTCCTCGATCAGGCCGTCATGCCCGTGGCTGGTAAAAGGATCCAGCGCCACGTCGCAAAGCACCCCCAGCTGCGGAAATTCCTTCTTGAGGGCGCGGACCGACTGGCACACGAGATTACCGGGATTGACGGCCTCGGAGCCGATCTCGTCGCGCAGGCTGGGCTCGGTATAGGGGAACAGCGCGATGCAGGGAATATTCAATTTCGCCGCGCGCTCGGCGGCACGCACCACCTGGTCGACGCTGAGGCGCTCCACGCCGGGCATCGAGGCCACCGCCGTGCGCTTGTCTTGACCATCTATCACGAACAAGGGCCAGATCAGGTCGTCGGTGGTCAGGACGTTCTCCCGCACCAGCCGGCGCGCCCATTCCGCCTTGCGATTGCGGCGCGGTCGGACCACCAGATCGAGGCCAGGGGCGGTACGCACGGCGTCCGGCCGCGGGGTATCGCGCATTTCGATCGGACGCCCGAATTTGATCGCCATGTGATTATCTCTCCTTGAGGCGCCGACCGGCATGGATTGGCAACGCTAGCACTTTGCGGACCGTTCGTCACCGCGATCTTGGCGCACCGCGAGCGGATTGATTTTGCCGCTCTCAGGGGCCATGACTGTGCCGCGCCGATCAATCTTCCTGGAGCGATTGATTCGGCGTGCCCGGCATGTGCCAATCGAGCACTGCAAAAAAAGTCGAAGTTGCGGTCGAATGACGAGGCGTCCAGTTGGAAGCGCATCGCGATCATGAGCAGCGAACGGCATGACTGAAACTCCGACACGCAACAAGTCGCGGAACAACGCCATGTCGGCGGCAGCGATGTCATCGGAACGGATCGAGTCCGACGACAACGTCTGGACCCGCCGGCTGGTGCTCTTCCTGCGGATCATGGCGGTGATCTCGGTCATCGAGGGTCTCTACCACTGGGCGCAGGTCACGGGCTTCATCGGTGGCGAGGAGGATGCCTTCGAGAACCAGCCGATGGCGTGGCAGACCGCGACGGTCTATTTCGCGGTGATCGAACTGGTGGCCGCGGTCGGATTGTGGCTGGCGACGCCGTGGGGCGCGGTGGTGTGGCTGACGACCGTGGTGTCGATGGCCGTCATCGAGCTGATGTTTCCGGCCATCTATGGCGGCAGCCTGACGGTGGTGGCCGTAGAGGCCCTCATGCTTACGGCCTATCTGGCGCTGGCCTGGATGGCTGCACGCGAACGGCCGCCATAGCGCCAACGCTTCCGATACCTATCGCTCCGTGCTCTCGGTCCTCATCCTGAGTTCTCCATCGGCGTGGACCGACCCGGTGCGCATGAAAGAGCCGCGCGTTCGGTGCCATGTCGCCCCGCCTGCGGGAGAGGTCGGCGCGAAGCACCGGGTGAGGGGGGGGGACTCTGCGCGAGTCGAACTCGTGGAGAGGGCCCTCACCCCAACCCTCTCTCGGCGATAGAAGCGGGGCGAGGGTGGCTCACCGCCGTTGCGGCGACTGGCGCGCGGGCCTTAAACCTTGCGGTTTTCGATCGTGTTTGCACGAAGAAACTGATCCGCCACTGCGTAAAATTTTCAGGATTTTTCCCGGTAACTTTTGACTCACCTTGATGCGGTGGTCACATCTGTTACGCGATCGTTTCGAATTGTAGCGAGGCTGTTCCCATATGTGACATAACGCACCATACGAAGCGTGAACAACGCCGTCGCAGCATCAATAAAAGGTTGCAGGAAGTGCTTTGTTCAAAGCCTTAATCCGCGATTTACTGTCGTAAATTCATGATCTCTTTATTGTCTTATTTAAGCCGATCTTCAAACCGCCCCGTTACGTTGACGGCATTAGGCGAAATGAAAGTTTCGCCGAACAAGTCGGCAAGAACGACAAAACGACAACAGGGGAAGTGTCATGATCAAAGCCGTTGCTGCGGCGGCAGAAACCGCTGAACGCACGCCGGGCCAGACGCCGGTGCAGCCGCTCTATCTCGAAGCATTGACTTTGGTGGAGCGGCTGCACCGTCGCCTCTTGGACGTGATCAAGGATGAATTCGATCGCCGCGGCCGCGCCGACATCAATTCGGTGCAGGCGCTATTGCTCTATAATATCGGCGACAAGGAACTGACCGCAGGCGAACTGCGCACGCGCGGCTACTATCTCGGCTCCAACGTCTCCTATAACCTGAAGAAGCTAGTTGAACTCGGCTTCCTCGATCATCAGCGCTCGCGTGTCGACCGTCGCTCGGTTCGCATTCGCCTGACCGCGCAGGGCCAGGAAATCCGCCGTATCGTCGAGGCGCTCTACCAGAAGCACGTCAAGACCGTGGAGCAGGTCGGCGGCATTTCCAACGACGAATTCGCAACCCTCAACAAGTCGCTGCACCGGCTCGAGCGGTTCTGGACCGACCAGATCCTTTATCGGCTCTGAGACCTTTTTCGGCCAAGCCGGCATCTCAAAAGACCGGCGGCCAATCCACCAGATGGTCGAAACTTCCCAGCGCACCGTGTCCGGATTTTTCCGGACGCGGTGCGCTTTTGCTTTTCGCACTGCAAAAATTATTGTCCGGCATGGAACTTGCGGCCTTCGTCGGGCTTTATGTTTCGGTACGGCAGGCTTGGGGAGATGGGCGCGATGCTGGTCGAGCGCGGAATGCGGGTCATGAACGTCGAAGTGGTCGGCGATGCCTATGCCATCGCCTCGAATTATTTGCGCCGCACCGGCGCCATAGCCGATCCGTTTGCAACCAACGACCGCCTGCTCGAAATCATCGTTCAGATGTTCCAGCGCGGCGAACTCAACAAAATCCGGCTCGCCAACAAGGCGATCGCGAAGTTTGAAGCAACAGAGCTCGTTTGATCCCAGCAGGAGGATTTCATGGAAGCCGCCATCGATCGCATCATGCTGACCTACGATCTTCTGCTGAACCGCTCTTCCGCCGCCAGCGCCGAGGCCCGCGCCAGGGTCACGGCCTATCTCGCCAAGCTGATCGAGGCGGGCGAGAAAGATACCCACCGCCTGACCGTGTGCGGATTGACCTACTTGCGCGAACTTGACGGCTCAAGCGATCCGGTCAAGGCTGGGTTTACCGGACTTTAGTTCCGGAAAGATTTTCGGAAATCGCACCCGCGACATCGGACAAAAGCTCTTCCCGCGCGTCATGGGTATGTCATATGGCTCGAACCAGCATTGGGGCGGGGCGCTGTTGGATTTTCGCCGGATAACGGCTAACTCATAATCAGCCAGGCAGTCCAATCCTTTCCCCAGGGCCGCAGAACCTGCGCCATCAGGATTTCTCCATGCTCACGCTCCATCATCTCAACGATTCCCGCTCGCAGCGAGTTCTCTGGCTTTTGGAAGAACTCGGCACGCCCTATGAGATCAAGCGCTACCAGCGCGATGCCACGACGCGGCTGGCGCCGCCCGAACTGACCGCGGTCCATCCGCTCGGCAAATCGCCCGTCATTACCGACGGCGAGATCCGGATCGCGGAGTCCGGCGCCATCGTCGACTACATCATCCGCCGCTACGGCAAGGGGGCGATGATGCCAGCGCCGGGCAGTACCGACTACGAGGCTTACAATGAGTGGCTGCACTATGCCGAGGGATCGGCGATGCTGCCGCTGATGCTCAACCTCTATGTCGGTCGGCTGAAAGAGGCCGGCGCGCCCTTGCATCCGCGCATCGACGGCGAGATCGCCAATCATCTTGGCTATGTCGACGGCGCGCTGAAGGGCCGCGAATTTTTCGTAGGCAGCGCGCTGAGCGGCGCCGATATCCAGATGAGTTTTGTCGGTGAGATGGCAAAGGTGTTCGACCGGCTCAAGCCCTATGCCAACTTGAGCGCCTGGCTGTCGCGCATGCATGCGAGGCCGGCCTTCCAGCGCTCGATCGAGAAGGGCGGGGCCTACCGGTTCGCGACCTAGGACGGGCCGAGCCCAGGTCGCGAATTTCGCCGGGTCGATGGGGAGACGAGCACCGGCCCTGGGACTGGAACCCCACCCCGTTGCTACCATATCTTGCACAAAGATCAGGCGTGCACCGCAAGTGCTTGGCCGCCGCGGGCCGATATGGTATCCCGCCAGCGCCGCTTACGATCGTCACTTCAGGACCGGCCGCAGCTCGCCTAATGGGCTGCGGCGGTGGAGAATTTCGCCCATGAGCCCTTCCTCTTCCAGCGCCAGTGTTCCCGCCAATACAGCCTCCGCGACCGATTCGTTCTTTACCGCCCCCTTGACCGGTGCCGATCCCGAGATCGCCGCTGCGATCCGCGGTGAACTCGGCCGGCAGCGGCATGAGATCGAGCTGATTGCCTCCGAAAACATCGTCAGCCGGGCGGTGCTGGAGGCGCAGGGTTCCGTACTGACCAATAAATATGCCGAGGGTTATCCGGGCAACCGCTATTACGGCGGTTGCGAATGGGTCGACGTGGTGGAAACGCTGGCGATCGAGCGTGCCAAGAAGCTGTTCGGGGCGCAATTTGCCAACGTGCAGGCCAATTCCGGCAGCCAGATGAACCAGGCGGTGTTTCTGGCGCTGCTGCAGCCCGGCGATGTCTTCATGGGCCTCGACCTCGCCGCCGGCGGCCATCTGACCCACGGCTCGCCGGTCAACATGTCCGGCAAATGGTTCAAGGCCTCTCATTATACCGTGCGGCGCGAGGACCAGATCATCGACATGGACGCGGTGGCCAAGCAGGCCGAGCAAGTCCGGCCGAAGCTGATCATCGCCGGCGGGTCGGCCTATTCGCGGGCCTGGGATTTCAAGCGGTTCCGCGAGATCGCCGACAGCGTCGGCGCCTACCTCCTGGTCGACATGGCCCATTTTGCCGGCCTCGTCGCTGGCGGCGTGCATGCCTCGCCGGTGCCCCATGCCCATGTCACCACCACCACCACGCACAAATCGCTGCGCGGTCCGCGCGGCGGGCTGATCCTGTGCAACGACGAGGCGCTGGCCAAGAAGCTGAATTCAGCGATCTTCCCGGGTCTGCAGGGCGGTCCCTTGATGCACGTCATCGCCGCCAAGGCGGTGGCGTTCGCGGAAGCCTTGCGTCCGGACTTCAAGATTTACGCGAAGAACGTCGTGGAAAACGCCAAGGCGCTTGCCGAATCGATGCGCGCCCACGGCTTCGACATCGTCTCCGGCGGCACCGACAACCATCTGATGCTGGTCGATCTCAGGCCCAAGGGGCTGAAGGGCAATACTTCCGAAAAGGCCCTGGTGCGCGCGGCGATCACTTGCAACAAGAACGGCATTCCCTTCGACCCCGAAAAACCGTTCGTCACCTCCGGATTGCGGCTGGGGACGCCGGCGGCGACTACGCGCGGCTTTGGCGTCGCCGAATTCCAGCAGGTCGGCGGCCTGATCGCCGAAGTGCTCAATGCGATTGCGCAATCGCCGGACGGCCAAGCGCCGCTGGTGGAGGCCGCGATCAAGGAAAGGGTCAAGGCGCTTACCGACCGTTTCCCGATTTATCAATAAGGTCGGGCCGGATGCGTTGTCCCAGCTGCAACAGTCTCGATACGCAGGTGAAGGACTCGCGGCCAACGGAGGATTCCGCCGTCATCCGGCGGCGCCGGATATGCGTCACCTGCAATTTCCGCTTCACCACCTTCGAGCGCGTGCAGCTGCGCGAACTCACCGTCATCAAGCGCAACAGCCGCCGCGTTCCGTTCGACCGCGACAAGCTGGTGCGTTCGGTGCAGATCAGTCTGCGCAAGCGCCCCGTGGATCCCGAGCGGGTGGAGAAAATGGTTTCGGCCATCGTGCGCGAGCTCGAAAGCGGCGGCGAGGCCGAAATCTCCTCCGAGGCCATTGGCGAGATCGTGATGGAGCATCTGCGCCAGCTCGACGATGTCGCCTATGTCCGATTCGCCTCGGTCTATCGCAATTTTCGCGAAGCCAAGGACTTTGAAACCGTGCTCGGCGAACTCTCCGGCGACGACGAGGCGCGGCTGGCCACGTTGCGCAAATGATCTTCCGTATCCTGGAAGATCAATACGCCCTCAAGCTGAAGGCCGCGAAAGCCGCCGATCAGCGCTTCATGCAGCTGGCGTTGACCTTGGGGCGGCGCGGGCAGGGGCGCACCTGGCCCAATCCCGCCGTTGGCGCGGTCGTGGTCAGGGATGGCCTCATTGTCGGCCGCGGCTGGACCCAACCCGGCGGTCGGCCTCATGCCGAGCCCGAGGCGCTGGCGCGGGCCGGCGAAGCCGCCCGCGGCGCCACGCTCTATGCGACGCTGGAACCTTGCTCGCATGTCGGCAAGTCGCCGCCCTGCACGGATGCCATCATCGCAGCCGGCATTGCACGGGTGGTATCGGCAATCGAGGATCCGAACCTTGAAGTGGCGGGACAGGGCCACGCCCGATTACGCGCCGCCGGCCTGTCGGTCGAAATCGGGCTCGGCGCCGGCGAGGCCGCGCATGATCATGCCGGACACTTCCGCCGCATCCGCGACGGCCGTCCCCACGTGATCCTCAAGCTCGCCGTCTCGGCCGACGACAAGATCGGCGCCGCCGGCCACAAGCCCGTGGCGATATCGGGCGAAGCGGCCAGGGTGCGGGTTCATCTGTTGCGCGCGCAATGCGACGCCATCATGGTCGGAATCGGCACCGTGCTGTCGGATGATCCCCTGCTCACCTGCCGGCTGCCGGGCATGGAGGCGCGCTCGCCGGTGCGGGTGGTGCTCGATCGGAACCTGCGGATGCCGGGCTCGAGCCGGCTCTTGCATTCGGCGCGTGAGCATCCGCTGTGGGTCATGACCTCGAACCTCGCCGAGGCGTCCGCCGCCGCCAGAATCGGCGCTGCCGGCGCCCAGGTGATGCACGTCGACACCGCCGCGCCACCGATGCCGGGCCTCGATCTTTCGGCCGTGCTGCAAAGGCTGGCCGGCCAGGGTATCACCCGGCTCCTGGTCGAGGGCGGCGCGCGGCTGGCCTCGTCCTTGGTCAGGGCCGGCCTGGTCGACGAGGTCTGGCTCCTGAAAGGTCCCAATACGATCGGAGCCGACGGCGTCGCCGTGCTGGAGGCATTGCCGCTCACGGCCATCACGCAGTCGCCGGCCTTCAGGGTACGTGATAGCCAAATGCTGCAAGCGGACACCCTGACCATCTACGAGCGTCAATAAATGTTTACCGGCATCGTTACCGACATCGGCGAGATCGTCAGCCTGACCCCGACGGCACAGGGTCAGTTGCATCGGCTGCGCATTGCCTGCCACTACGACCGCGCCGGCATCGCCGATGGCGCATCGATCGCCTGCAACGGTGTCTGCCTGACCGTGGTGGCTTCGGGCTGCTCGGATAGCAAAACCTGGTTCGAGGTCGATGCCGCCGCCGAGACGCTTGCCATGACCACCGCCAAATACTGGACCGCCGGCACCCAACTCAATCTCGAGCGCGCCTTGAAGATCGGCGACGAACTTGGCGGGCACATCGTCGCCGGCCACGCCGACGGGGTCGCTGCGATCATCAGCCGCGAAGATCTCAAGGACATGGCCCGGTTCGAACTCGCGACCTCGCGCGAGCTGGCGCGCTTCATCGCGTCCAAGGGCTCGGTGACGCTGGATGGGGTGTCGCTGACCGTCAATACCGTGCAGGACGTGCAGTTTTCGGTGCTGATCATTCCGCACACGCTTCAAGTAACGACGCTGGGCGGCTGGCGCGCCGGCACCGAGGTCAATATCGAGGTCGATCTGATGGCCCGCTACGCGGCTCGGCTCGCGGAAATGAAGTGATTGGCGCCCGCGACTTTCGCCTGGCTTTCGCCTGGCTTTCCCTTGGCTTTCCCTTGGCTTTGGCGCCGGCTGCGCCTAAAACGCGCTCTCAAGGTCGTCCACCAGACTGGAACGGAAGCAATCAATGGCGGATGCGCGGCGCGCACAGTTGAAGGATCAGGCCGACATATCCGGCACGCGGGCGCTGATCGTCGAGGCGCGCTTCTATGACGACATTCAGGATGCGCTGCTGGAGGGCGCCACGGCCGAGCTGAAGGCGGCTGGCGTCACCCATGAGGTGATCACGGTTCCCGGTGCGCTGGAAATTCCAGCCGCGATCGCGCTTGCGCTCGATGCCGCCGAAGCCAAAGGCAAGCCCTTCGACGCGGTGATCGCGCTCGGCTGCGTGGTGAGGGGCGACACCATCCATTTCGAAATCGTCGCGATGGAATCCTCGCGCGCGTTGATGGACCTTGCGGTCATGAGGAAAATCCCGCTCGGCAACGGCATCATCACCGTCAATACCGATGCGCAAGCCTGGGTGCGGGCGCGCGCCAGCGAACTCAACAAGGGCGGCGATGCCGCGCGCGCGGCGCTCGCCATGCTGCGGATCAAGCGCCGGCTGACGCGAACCTGATGATGGCAGAGCGCAAGGCCACCCAGCCGGCAAGGGGCCCGGAAAAGACCAAGGACAAGAAAGCCAACCGGCGCGGCGCGGCGCGGCTTGCCGCGGTGCAGGCGCTTTATCAGATGGACATCGCCGGTGCCGGCATCAATGAGATCTTCGCTGAATTCGAAAGTCATTGGCTGGGCGGCGAGGTCGAGGGCGATAAATACCTGCCGGCGGAAGCCGCATTTTTTCGCGATGTCGTCTCCGGCGTGGTGCGCGACCAGGCCAAACTCGATCCCCTGATCGACGACGCTCTGTCGAAGGGCTGGCCGTTGAAGCGCATCGACGCCATTTTGCGCGCGGTGCTGCGCGCGGGCGCCTACGAACTCGAACATCGCAAGGATGTGCCCGGCCGCGTCGTCGTATCGGAATATGTCGATGTCGCCCATGCCTTTGTCGATGGCGAGGAGACAGGCATGGTGAACGCGGTGCTCGACCAGATCGCCCGCCAGTTCCGCGCCGACGAATTCTTGCGGGGGTAGATGTGACGGTGATTGGCGATGGCCGTGTGAGGCATTACGCTCGCCACATGTTCAGCCGTCATCCTCCGCGGAAGCGGGGGATCCAGAACGCTGCGGCCTCTCGAGTGATCACTGCCGACTCTGGAATACGGGGTGGCCCGGCCAAGCCGGGCGATGACAGCGGTTCGGTGGACGCGGGATCATGACCGACCACCCGCAACCCTCCTCCGGCGAGGACTCGCTGATCGCGCGCTACTTCAAGCCGATCGCGACCGATCCCGGCGCGTTCGGTCTCCTCGACGATGCCGCGATTCTCAGATGTCACGGCGAGGATATCGTGGTGACGACCGATGCCATCGTAGAAGGCGTGCATTTTCTAGCGCAGGATCCGCCGGACACGGTTGCGCGCAAGGCGCTGCGGGTCAACCTCAGCGATCTCGCCGCCAAGGGCGCAACAGCGGCGGGCTTTGTGCTGACGCTGGCGCTGCGCAGCGCCGATGACGCGTGGCTGCGACCGTTCGCGCGCGGGCTTGGCGAGGACGCCGCGCAATTCGCATGTCCGCTGCTCGGCGGCGACACGGTTTCCACGCCGGGGCCGCTGATGATATCCATCACAGCGTTCGGGCGGGTACCTGCAGGCCAAATGATTCGTCGCAGCGGCGCCAAGCATGGTGACCGTGTCGTGGTGACCGGAACCATTGGCGACGCCACGCTCGGCCTCGATATCCTGCAAGGCGGCCCGATCGCCATAGCGCTTGCCGATGATGCCGCGGCCAGGCAAGCGCTGGTCGAGCGCTACCGGGTTCCGCAGCCGCGCAACAGGCTGGCCATCTCGTTGCGCGGTCATGCGCATGCGGCGATGGATGTGTCCGACGGTCTCGCCGGGGACATCGCCAAGCTGTGCGCGGCGTCCTTCGTCTCCGCGGCCATCGATATCCAAAGCGTCCCGTTGTCTGAACCGGCCGCGAGCTTAGTGGCGCGCGGCGCCGTCGGCATCGAAACCCTGCTATCCGGCGGCGACGATTACGAAGTGGTGTGTGCCGTGCCAGAAAATCGGTTCGAGGCGTTCACGCAGGCCGCAAGACTGGCAGATGTCGCCGTAACCTCGATCGGGAGCATCATTGCCGGCGCTTCCGTCCCGAGGTTCCTGGATGCGCAGGGCAGGCCGAGTCCTCTCAGCCGGCTTTCCTACAGCCATTTCTAAGGATTTCGCCAAAACTGTCGCGTTTTCGAGAAAAGCCTTCCCAATGGAGCAAATACCTACCGAAATCGACCTTGGCAGCGTTGCACCCGGCAGGTGATTTTGGCATGGTCCCGCCGATTTAAGGCCACCCTTTTGGGCAGGGAAGGCCTTCTTTTTATGCGCCTGCCGCTCCCGCGGCGAGGTGTCGGGTAGACCAAGATCTGAGGCAAATTCAATGACAGCATTATGGGCGATTGTGCTCTGCGGAGCGCTTTCCATCGTTTACGCCATCTGGGCAACGTCATCCGTCCTGAGCGCGGATGCCGGCAACCCGCGGATGCAGGAAATCGCGGCGGCGGTGCGCGAAGGCGCTCAAGCCTATCTGAAGCGCCAGTACCTGACCATCGGCATGGTCGGCGTCGTGATCTTCGCGCTGCTGGCCTATTTCCTGGGCGCGCTGGTCGCGGTGGGCTTCGCCATCGGCGCGGTATTGTCGGGCGCGGCCGGCTTCATCGGCATGAACGTGTCCGTCCGCGCCAATGTGCGCACCGCGCAGGCCGCCACCACGTCGCTGGCCGGCGGGCTGGAACTGGCCTTCAAGGCCGGTGCCATCACGGGAATGCTGGTCGCGGGCCTCGCGCTGCTCGGCGTCACCATCTACTTCACGTTCCTCACGCATTATCTCGGCCTGGCTCCCAACAGCCGTACCGTCGTCAATGCAATGGTGGCGCTCGGCTTCGGCGCTTCGCTGATTTCGATCTTCGCCCGTCTCGGTGGCGGCATCTTCACCAAGGGCGCTGACGTCGGCGGCGATCTCGTCGGCAAGGTCGAAGCCGGCATTCCCGAAGACGATCCGCGCAACCCCGCCACCATCGCCGACAACGTCGGCGACAATGTCGGCGATTGCGCCGGCATGGCCGCCGACCTGTTCGAGACCTATGCGGTGACCGCGGTCGCCACCATGGTGCTGGCGGCGATCTTCTTCGCCAACTCGCCGTTATTGGTCAACATGATGACGCTGCCGCTCGCGATCGGCGGCATCTGTATCATCACCTCGATCGCCGGCACGTTCTTCGTCAAGCTCGGCGCCAGCCAGTCGATCATGGGGGCACTGTACAAGGGCCTGATTGCTACCGGCGTGCTCTCCCTGATCGGCGTTGCCATTGTGATCTATGCCCTGGTCGGCTTCGGTTCGCTGGCGGGCGTCAACTACACCGGCATGGCGCTGTTCGAGTGCGGCATCGTCGGCCTCGCTGTCACCGGACTGATCATCTGGATCACAGAATACTATACCGGCACCGAATTTCGCCCCGTGAAGTCGATCGCCGCGGCGTCGGTGACTGGGCACGGCACCAACGTGATCCAGGGCCTGGCGATCTCGATGGAGTCTACCGCGGGGCCGGCGCTGGTCATTATCGCCGGCATTCTCGTCACCTACGGCCTTGCCGGCCTGTTCGGCATCGCGATCGCCACCACCACGATGCTGGCGCTGGCCGGCATGATCGTGGCGCTCGACGCCTTCGGCCCGGTCACCGACAATGCCGGCGGCATCGCCGAAATGGCGGGCCTGCCAAAGGAAGTCCGCAAAGCTACCGACGCGCTCGATGCCGTAGGCAACACCACCAAGGCTGTGACAAAAGGTTATGCGATCGGCTCCGCCGGTCTCGGCGCGCTGGTGCTGTTCGCGGCCTATAATGAGGACTTGAAATATTTTATCTCCAACGCTGCGACGGTTCCCTACTTCCAGGGCGTGGAGCCTAACTTCTCGCTGACCAATCCCTACGTTGTGGTCGGTCTGTTGTTCGGCGGCCTGTTGCCCTATCTGTTCGGTGCGATGGGCATGACCGCCGTAGGCCGCGCGGCTGGTGCTATCGTTGAGGAAGTGCGACGCCAGTTCCGCGAAAAACCCGGCATCATGAAGGGCACCGACAAGCCGGATTACGGCAAGGCGGTCGACATTCTGACCAAGGCCGCGATCAAGGAAATGATCATCCCCTCGCTGCTGCCGGTGCTGTCGCCGATCGTCGTCTATTTTGTCATTTATGTCATCGCGGGCGGCGGTTCGACGGGCAAATCGGCGGCGTTCTCCGCGGTCGGTGCCATGCTGCTTGGCGTCATCGTGACCGGCCTGTTCGTCGCGATCTCGATGACCTCGGGCGGCGGCGCCTGGGACAATGCCAAGAAATACATCGAGGACGGCCACTACGGCGGCAAGGGCTCCGACGCCCACAAGGCCGCGGTGACCGGCGACACCGTCGGCGATCCCTACAAGGATACGGCCGGCCCCGCCGTCAACCCGATGATCAAGATCACCAACATCGTGGCGCTGCTCTTGCTCGCAATCCTCGCGCGCTGAGCCAGCACGACAACGACCGACCAGAAACCCCGCGGCGCAAACCGCGGGGTTTTTGTAACAAGAGCCGGCTATCTGGCTGCAGCGATGAAAACCGTTCCTTGGTCAGACCAGGGCGTCGGCGGTTTTCGCAAATTCCTCGTCATTGGTGAATGGGATCTGTTTCACCTCGACGACCTGGTGCTTGTTGCTTCCGATCACCACGATCTCCTTGTGGAAGGACCCGGGGAAGGATGCGTGAACCTTATAGGGCTTGGTGCCTTTGCCGAGCGGTCCCGTCCATCCCATCACCCTGATGGCAAGGCCGCCGACCCACTGCTCGTCGCGGACCAGTTTGATCCCGGAGGTGAAATTCGGCGCCTGGCCCTCGACGGTGATGGAAAAGAAGCCCGGCGAGCCCAGTCCAGTCCAGACGTAAGTGGCTTGCGCGGTATCGAACGGTTCTGGTCCATAGAAACCCATGATGTCTATCTCCTAATGATTTGAGGCTCACGCGAGAGCTTTTGAAAGAGCTGATGGTTTGATCAGGCTCGCGCTGGTGATAGCACCGGGCGCAATATCCGCGTGTGAAGCGGATCACAAGTAACCGGAAAGTGTGTTGCGCGGCTGCCTGCAATTTCTGTCGGGCGCGGAATGCGCACTTGTGAAACTTCCGACATCGGCGAGCAACGCCGGAGGTCGCTGCGCCGCCTCAGGAACAGATGATACCGAAACAGCTCAGTTGAAGCTCAAGAGCTTGAACAGCGGTGCGAGGTAGCTGAGCTCCTGGCCGGAGGTCGCCGTGGTACGGCTGATGAAGTCGAAGATCTTGCCGTCCTGCAGGCCATAATTAGCGAGCCGCTTGACCTGGCGGTTCTTGTCGAAATAGACCGCGATCACCCGCTGGTCGACAACCCGTTGGTTCATGAACGCCACCGGGCGTTCGGCGCGCTGGGAAATATAATAGAACACCTCGCCGTTGAGGGTCGCAACCGTGGACGGGGTGCCCATCACGATCAGCACCTGATCCTGGCTCGCTCCGATCGGAATCTGCTCGAGCGCACCGGGTGGCAGGATATAGCCCCTCTGAAACTGCTCGCTGGTGAAACAGCCGCCCAGCCCCACGCAGATCAAAACGATGACGAGGGCGCGCAGTCCACCCCAGCGCGCAAGCGCGCCGCGCGGAGATGGGCGGCCTGAGCTTCTGTGGCTCGTCTCGGTCATCGCGGAACTTGTCCTGTGCCCTTGCATCGCGCGAGGCGTTGACGTACCGGGCAATGCATCGGATTGCAACATGCGGGGGCCCGGAGGGCTCCCTCGCGGAGCCCACAATGCTTTGGCCGTTCCATCGCTTCAGGAAATTCCGGATCGCCCCGCGCGGCACCATCGAGGCCATCTATGGCATGATCGTGGCGCAAGCGCGAGAACCTATATTTTACAGTGCTCTAGGTGTCCCCGATACGGTTAACGGCCGTTTTGATCTGTTGCTGCTGCATATGTGGATGGTATTGCAGAGGTTGAAGCCGATGGGCGGCGGCACCGAGCTCGGTCAGGCGCTGTTCGATCACTTCTGCGACGATATGGATGCCAATTTACGTGAAATGGGCGTCGGCGATCTCACGGTTCCCAAGCGCATGCGGACGTTCGGGGAGGCCTTCTATGGGCGGGGTGCCGCCTATGATCTTGCTTTGGCCGGGGGGAGAGAGCCGCTGGCACAGGCGCTATGCAAGAATATCCTGAACGGCACGCAATTGGAAAAGGCGCGGCAACTGGCGGGGTATGCCGAGGCGGCCATCGCACGGCTGGCTGAACTTGATGATGCGGCGCTCTTGAACGCATCGTGGCGATTTCCTTTGCCAGCCGAAGCGGGCGCCTCATGACCCGAGCCGATGACATCGTGAGCAAGGCCGACCCCTGGCGTGTTCCGATCACCGTGGCGCAAATCCCGGATACCGGATTGCATCGCGAGATCGAGGCCGACCCGGCCGCGCGTGCCGCGATGGCGGAGGTGGCGGGCTTGCGGGAAGTCCTTGCCGCGAGCGCTTCGCTGGACATCACACCCAGGGGCGGAGGTCGCTTGCATGTCGGCGGTCATGTCAGGGCCCGCATCGGCCAGACCTGCGTCATCACGCTTGATCCGATCGAAAACGATATCAATGAACCGATCGATTTGATCTTCGCGCCACCAGAGCAAATTCCCGAGTTGGCCGATCTGGTCGACGAGGCGGCTGCAAGCGATGTTGAAATTCCAGACCCGCCGGAGCCCATCGAGAATGGTGCGATCGATCTCGGCCGGATCGCAACCGATGCGTTGTTTCTGGCGATCGATCCGTATCCGCGCCGGCCAGGCGCCGTCTACGAGCCCCCGGTGGCGGCCGCTGATCCCGACGATCACCCCTTTGCCGCGCTCAAGTCGCTCAAATCTGACGCACGAGCAAGCAAGGTCAACAAGCCTAAAAAACCGCCGACGCGGGACTGAGCGAGCACGTCAGCGCCGCGGCGATTCTGTGATCCGACCCGCGAATTCATATTAACCAATTGAATTGTATAAAGATATTCCTACGGTTCGAATCCGGGCCATCCCGTCTCGCGATTGAAATGGCTGGGGTCAAGAGGTTGTTTCGGAGCCGGGACGCGCTATTGTCGCGGCCCAGCCGAGGCGCAGCGTTGCGCTTGGCCGATCGCTGCCATTCCTGCCGATTTCGAGTCCGCGGCCGAGCGCAACAATAAGATCAGGTTTCCGGGACGTTCATGCCTCAAAAGGTTCGAATCGCGCTTGACGCCATGGGTGGCGATCTCGGCGCATCGGTTGTCATTCCCGGCGCCGCGATTTCATTGACACGACATCCCGACACCGAATTTCTGCTGTTCGGAGATCGTGCGCTGATCGATGCAGAACTCGCCAAGCATCCGGCGCTGCGCGCGGCTTCGCGGGTCATCCACACCGACGTCGCCGTCAGCATGCACGACAAGCCGAGCCAGGCATTGCGCCGTGGGCGCAAGACGTCTTCGATGTGGCTGGCGATCGACGCCGTCAAGAAGGGCGAGGCCGACGTCGCGATCTCCGCCGGTAACACCGGCGCGCTGGCGGCCATGGCGCGGTTTTGCCTGCGCATGCTGCCAGGGATCGATCGGCCGGCGCTGGCGGCGATATGGCCGACGGCCCGCGGCGATTCGGTCGTGCTCGACCTCGGCGCCACCATCGGCGGCGATGCGCATCATCTGGTCGCGCTGGCGGTGATGGGCAGCGCGATGGCCAGCGTGCTGTTCGATTTGGAGCGCCCGACCGTTGGCCTGCTCAATATCGGGGTCGAGGAAATCAAAGGCCGCGAGGAAATTCGCGAAGCGGCGGAGCTGCTACGCGCGATGAACCTGCCCCAGTTGGAATATATCGGTTTCGTCGAGGGTGACGGCATTGGCAAGGGGGCTGCCGACGTCATCGTCGCTGAAGGGTTCAGCGGTAATATCGCTTTGAAGGCTGCCGAAGGCACCGCGCGGCAGATCACCGAATTCCTTCGCGGCGCCATGTCGCGCACGTGGCGTGCGCGGATCGGCTATCTGTTTGCAAAAAGCGCATTCAAGTCGCTGCGCGACAAGCTCGATCCCAGCAAATCCAACGGCAGCGTGGTCCTCGGCTTGAACGGCATCGTCGTCAAGAGCCACGGCGGTACCGACGCCGAAGGCTTTGCCTATGCGGTCGATGTTGGCTATGAGATGGTGCGCTACGATCTCCTGAACAAGATCAACAAAATGCTCAACCCCGACGGCAGTGCGCCCCCCACAGCGCCGACCGCGCAGGAGGCTGTCTCGTGACTGCAACACGTTCGGTCGCGCTCGGCTGCGGCTCGTATTTGCCGCGGCGGATCCTGACCAATGCCGAACTGGCAGCGCGGATAGACACCTCCGATGAGTGGATCGTGCAGCGCACCGGGATCCGGCAGCGCCACATCGCCGCCGAGGGCGAATTTACCTCGCATCTGGCCGTTCATGCCGCGCGTGCAGCGCTTGCCAATGCCGGGATCGACGCCCAGTCGATCGACCTGATCGTGCTCGCGACCTCGACGCCGGACAATACCTTTCCGGCAACCGCGGTCGCGGTGCAGGATGCGCTCGGCATCCACCATGGTGCGGCCTTCGATCTGCAGGCGGTGTGCTCGGGGTTCATCTTCGCGCTCGCCACCGCCGATAATTTCCTGCGCACCGGCGCTTTCAAGCGCGCATTGGTGATTGGCGCCGAGACGTTTTCACGGATCCTCGACTGGAACGATCGCGGCACCTGCGTGCTGTTCGGCGACGGCGCCGGGGCGATCGTTCTGGAGGCTGAGGAGCAACGCGGCCGACCCTCCGACCGCGGCATACTGACAACCCATCTTCGCTCCGATGGCCGGCACAAATCGAAGCTCTATGTCGATGGCGGTCCATCCTCGACCCGCACAGTCGGCGTTCTCAAGATGGAGGGGCGCGAGGTCTTCAAGCATGCCGTCGGCATGATCACCGACGTGATCGTCGATGCATTCAAGGCCACCGGCACCACCGCCGAGGATCTCGACTGGTTCGTCCCGCATCAGGCCAACAAGCGGATCATCGATGCTTCAGCGCACAAACTGCATATTGCACCGCAGAAGGTGGTCTTGACGGTCGATTTGCACGGCAATACCTCGGCGGCATCGATTCCGCTGGCGCTGTCGGTCGCCGTCGCGGATGGACGCATCAAGAAAGGTGACCTGATACTGCTCGAAGCCATGGGCGGCGGCTTCACCTGGGGATCGGCGCTGTTGCGCTGGTAGGCGAAATGCAAAAAGTGTATGTACTATCTGGGCTTCTTTCATGCTATTGGCATGTGGGATGAGATGTTGACCGTCACTTAGTAAGTTCATAATTTCAGGATAGGATTGTTCGCCGTGACGTGTGGGGGCAGGCGATGACCGGAACCGGAAAGACAGTGACACGGGTCGACCTCTGCGAGGCCGTCTACCAGAAGGTGGGGTTGTCGCGCACCGAATCATCCACATTCGTTGAGCTGGTGCTGAAGGAAATCACCGACTGTCTGGAGAAGGGTGAGACAGTGAAGCTGTCGTCATTCGGCTCGTTCATGGTGCGCAAAAAAGGTCAACGTATCGGACGTAACCCCAAGACCGGAACCGAGGTCCCAATATCGCCGCGCCGCGTCATGGTGTTCAAGCCCTCGGCCATTCTGAAGCAGCGGATCAACGGGCACAGTGCCGGAAATGGCGAAAGCAAGGCCGACTGACGCGAGCGTCATCCGCATAGGTGAAGACCGGATTTTCTCGGGACAAACGACCGGTATTGGCCCGCAGATCATGCTTAAACAGAGCGCGTACGTTCGACCCCGCGCCCAGATCACCAGATGAGGAGTGGACATTTGGACAAGGCTCCGGATGCGTTCCGAACCATCAGCGAGGTTGCCACCGAACTGGACATTCCCCAGCACGTGCTGCGATTCTGGGAGACGCGGTTCGCCCAGATCAGGCCGATGAAGCGAAGCGGCGGGCGCCGTTACTACCGCCCGGACGATGTCGATCTGCTCAAGGGCATCCGCCGCCTGCTGTACGGCGAGGGCTACACCATCCGCGGGGTGCAGCGCATCCTGAAGGAACACGGCATCGCTTCGGTCCAGCGACTGGCGGACGGGACGGCGGTAGCTTCGTTCGGCGCGATTGAGGAAGCGGTCGGGCGCAGCATCCAGGACGACGAGCACGAGCCGGACTCCGGGATCGATGTCGATGACGACGATTACGAGGGCACCGACGGCATCGATTTTCGCCTGCTCGAAACCGACGAGGAGGGTTCTCCGGTGGGCTTCGACGCCGGTCCGATTCCCGGGGTCGCCGGCTCGGAGCGCCCGCTCGACCTGATTAGCCTGGAGGCCGTGTTGCAGGAGCTCATCGTCTGCCGGCAACTGCTGGATTCCGCGCTGAAAGGCTAGCTTTGGCTGCGGAACCGGCGTTCACCGCCGCCCTGCAAAGCCCGGCCAGCCGCCTTGCGCGCGGGCCTGATCGAAGCTAAGGGAACGGCATCGGAGCGTGGCGCAGCCCGGTTAGCGCACTAGTCTGGGAGACTAGGGGTCGGAGGTTCAAATCCTCTCGCTCCGACCAAGAAAAGCCCCGTATCTACGGGGCTTTTTGATTTTGGTGCGCCGTGATCATCCCGGCTGCCAGCGCCGTTTCCACCTCGTGCTGATCGGCGCTGGCCCCAGTTGGCTCGAACCCGGCCGAAACCTCCGGATGCGCTCGCTGCATATTATATCCAGAAATCGACGGTCGAGGCTGGATTTGGCTGAGAGAGCCAAAATAGCGCCAGGAATTCGATCCAAACAGCAGCGATATTAGCCATATTGTCGCGCAAGGGGGAGGCACGGGTGCCTGGAGTCAACAACAAGGGTCGCGTCTACGATTGGTGCAATCATCGCAAGGATCGACAAGACGGGCGGGATTCAGTTCGTGGAATGCAGCTATGAGACTGCCGTATTCGCGACCGCGCGATGATGAGGATTTCCGCGAGCCGCCCGATCTCGACGAGGAACCCATCCAATTCCGTGGCTCACATCGGCGCGCAAGGCCCGTGCCCCAGCCATTCCCGATGATGCGCGTGAGCGTGATCGTGTTGGCGGTCGCGGTGATCTCCGCCGCTGCTGGTGCCGGCATGGTCTTCGTGGCTCGCGCGCCAGGCGTCACAAAGGGCGCCCCGGCGGAAATTTCAGCGGCCGAGGTGCCGCTGGCCGCATCAACGGCCCCCTCGCAGATCGCGCAGACCCAATCATTTGTTCCGACTACTCCGCCGGCCGCGACGACCGGACTCGCCGCGAACCCGGCTCCGAGCCCGCTCGCCCCCGTCAACGGCGGCGAGGCGCCAAAGACTGACGTGGCGACAGCCGACATCGGGTCCGTGAGTTCCTGCGGTTCAGGGAGTGACAGATGCCGAAATACGCTTCGGCATCGCGGCGCCCTTCGCGGGCCCGGCTAAGGAAATGGGTCGCCAGCTGAAGCTTGGCATCGACACCGCATTTGCTGCGGCCAACGACAATGGCGGCATCAACGGTCGGCAGCTCAAATTGGTCGCGGCGGACGACGGCTACGAGCCTACGCGGACCCTCGATGCCATGAAGGAACTTTACGAGAAGAACCAGGTATTCGGCTTCATCGATAACTATGGCAGTCCGACCGCTCAGGTATCGATACCGTACGCGCTCAAGCAACACGCGATCTTCTTCGGCGCATTCTCCGGGGCGAACTCGCTTCGACGCGATCCGCCGGATCGCTACGTATTCAATTTTCGCGCCGGCTACGCCGAGGAAGCCGATGCCGTGGTGCGTTATCTGGTGAAGGTGCGCGGTGTGCTTCCGGAGCAAATCGCGGTCCTTACCCAACAGGACGCCTACGGTGACGCCGGCATGGACGGTGTGATGAAGGCAATACGCGCCTTGCGTGGCGGCAATTCGAGCCGCATCCTGCGCATGACCTACAATCGGAATACAGTGAATGTCGACGAAGCGGTAGCTTTGCTGCGCCGGCAGAAGACTCCTATCAAGGCGGTCGTGCTGGTGGCCACCTTCAGGCCGGCGGCAAAATTCATCGAAAAGACCCGCGATCTGTTCCCGCAAATGATCTACGCCACCATTTCCGGCGTCGGCACCACCGGCTTGGCCGATGAGCTGAAGCTGCTCGGCCCGCGGTTCTCGAACGGCGTCATCGTGACTCAAGTGGTGCCGGCGGTAGATAGCTACGCTTCGGTCAGCCTCGTCTATAAGAACGCGCTCGCCAGGTACTTTCCCGGTGAGGCCCCGGACTACACCTCACTCGAAAGCTATCTCACCGCCAACGTGCTGATCGAAGGACTGCGACGCGCCGGACCCCAACTCGATACCGAGACGCTGGTGACCACGCTGGAGGGCATGCGCGATCTCGACCTTGGGCTGGGAACGCCGCTGAGCTTCGGGCCCGCCCAGCATCAGGCGCTGCACAAGGTTTGGGGTACGCAGCTGGACCGAAACGCGCAATATCATTCCTTTGATCTGCAGTAAACGTCCGGCCCTGCTGGGGAATACTAGCTATTTTGCAGACATCCGGCGTCGCGCTTAAGGCGCAGCGGCGCGGTTCATGTCGTCGCGCTGGTTGTCATGAATGGCGTACTCAGCTCAACGCAAGCGCCGCTCTAACGCGAATTTCGAAAAGCGCAGGCCTGAAGCAAGCGCTCAATTCAATTGCTCGATTGACTTCGACGGGAACCCAATCAACATGTCCGCCAGTGACAAGGTGTCAGGGGCGGGGAGATGTGGCGGTTGATAAGATTTGCGGCCGTGGCTGGAGCGGCCGCGGTTCTCCTGGTCGCGCCGACGGCAAAGGCGGAAGATACCTTCAAGGTCGGGCTGATCCTGCCGATGACGGGACCATTCCAGTCGACTGGCTGGCAGGCCAATGCCGCAGTCGGACTCTTTCTCCAGCAGCGCGGCGATAGCGTGGCCGGGAAGAGAATCGAGATCCTGCTCAGGGATGACGGCGGCGTCATCGACGTCTCGAAGCGGATCGCACAGGAACTCATCACGCTGAACAAGGTCGATCTCCTGCTCGGCTTTGGCCTCACGCCCATCGCGCTGGCGGTGGCGCCTCTGGCGACCGCCGCCAGGATTCCCATGATCGTGACCGTCGCATCGGCCTCGGTGGTGGTCGATCGCTCGCCTTATATCGTCCGCACCATCCAGACGATTCCGCAGATCGCCAATATCATCGGCGCCTGGGCGGCCAACAACGGCATCAGGAACGCCGTGTCGATCGTATCCGACTATGCGCCCGGCCTCGATGCCGAGAAATGGATCGGGCAGTCATTTGAGCAGGCCGGCGGGAAAATGATCGAGCGCCTTCGTCCACCTCTCGCCAATCCGGATTTCGCGCCGTTCCTGCAGCGCGCGCGCGATGTCTCGCCGCAAGCGATCTTCGCGTTCGTGCCGGCGGGCGTCGGCGCCATATTCGCCAAGCAGTTTGTCGAGCGCGGCATGGACAAGTCCGGCATCAGGATCGTGGCGATGAGCGACGTGATGGATGATGACGTTCTCAACGGCATGGGCGATGCCGTGCTCGGCGTCATTTCCGGCGGGCCCTATGCCGTCGCGCACAAATCACCTCAGAACGAGGCATTCGTCGATGCCTTCAAGGCCGCGAATGGCAGCCGGCGGCCGAACATCGTCGCAGTGGCGGCCTACGATGGAATGGAGTTGATCTACCGGGCGCTGGAAGCGACGAAGGGCCGCTCCGACGGACCCGCGCTGGTCGAGGCGATGAAGGGGATGCAGTGGGAGAGCCCCCGCGGCCCGGTGTCGATCGACCCGGCGACGCGCGACATTGTCCAGAACATCTACATGCGGAAGGTCGAAAGGCTGGACGGTGAACTCCACAACGTGGAGTTCGAAACCTATCCGGCGGTCAAAGATCCGGCCCGCTGAACGTCGAGGGGCTCTTGCATGTCTCAAATCCGAGCTGAAACGGTAGGCAGCTTCCTGCGACCTGGTTACCTGTTAGCGAGCCGAAAGGATTTTGCGCAGGCTCGCATCACGGCCGAGGCTCTGCGCGCGGCCGAGGACAGAGCGATCCGCGAGGTCGTCACCATGCAGCAGGATGTCGGGCTCGATATCGTGACGGATGGCGAATTCCGCCGCGAGAACTGGTGGATCGATTTCGTCGCCAAGCTGCACGGCGTCGAAATCTCCAGCGGATCTGGGGCCGTGGCGTTCGATCAGAGTTATATCCCGAAGATGGTCCGCACCGTCGGCAAGCTCGCAACCGACCGGCCGATCGTCCTGCCCGACTATCGCTACCTCGTCACGGTGGCGAGCCGAGCGGCGAAGGTAACCATTCCTTCTCCGACGCGCATGCACTTCCATGGCGGGCGTCAGTCGGTTTCGGCGCAGGCCTATCCCGACATCGAGGAGTTCTTCGCCGATATCGCGGCGATTTACCGCGCCGAGATCGCGGAACTGGAAATGGCCGGCTGCCGCTATATCCAAATCGATGACCCCCTGATGACCTATTTCCTCAGTCCGAAGCTGCGCGCCGAGATCGAGGCGGACGGCGAAAAGCCCGAGCAGCGGCTTGCGCGCTACCTTGAGCTTGTCAACCAGTGCATCGCGTCGAGGCGCGAAGGCACCATCATCGCCATCCACATCTGTCGCGGCAACGCGCGCAGCGAGTGGATCAGCGAGGGAAGCTACGAGGGGATCGCGGAGCAATGCTTCGGCACGTTGGCGGTCGATCGTTATCTCCTGGAGTTCGACGACGAACGCTCAGGGTCGTTTGCTCCACTGCGGTTCATGCCAAAGGACAAGCATGTCGTGCTGGGTTTGATTACGACCAAAACGGCGCAACTCGAGAATGCCGACGCCGTCATGCATCGCCTCGAACAGGCGTCGCGGCTGGTTGACCTGAGCCGCATGGCGATCAGCCCTCAATGTGGTTTCGCCAGTGTCGTGGAAGGCAACAAGGTTACCGAAGCCGATCAGCGCGCGAAGCTCGAACTGGTCGTCGACATCGCGCGTAAGACCTGGAAAAGCTGAAGGTCATTTCATGCGGATCACGCGGTTGGGCCTCGTCCATAGGGCCGAGACCGCGATCGCACGGCGGATCACGCCTGCTCCGTTAATTTCATACCGGGAATCGTACGAGACGCTGATACTCGCGCGAGAGATGATGTGCTGTTGGACAGAAGAGTTCCGTGATGGCTGGCATTCTTGCATCAAATCCATGTGATTTTGCCAGAAAGCGCGTGCACGTGAACCATGGGGCCGTGGCGGATGGAGGCCAGTCCACCTACCTTGGCGTGCAATGGAGGCCGCAAGGCCTTGCCCGGAAGGATGGAAGCGATGAATAAGCTCATTCTGCTCGCAGCTGCGTTGTTGGTCGCAGGCCAGGCGAGCGCCTATGCGCAGGGTGACCATGCGACCAGGCACCACAGGCACTTGATGTCTTCGCACGCGCAGCTGCGTGGCCACGGGGGCGGTTTCTATTACGAAGTCCCTGAATATGCTCCGCCGGTGTACGCTCCTTCGTACAGCGCTCCCGGGTACTACAACAACGACGATGAAGCAGAAGGCCGGACCAGCGGCTGAAGGGGACACAGCAGATGCTGCCTGCCTCGCGGGTGATTTAGCGCAATCGGTCGGGCGTCGCCGTCGGAAAAGCGGTCGCACCCGCCCGGGAGATCGCCGCAGCGGTGATCATTCCGCCACCCTGCGAGATGTCCGCCTGGCCATCATTCATCAACAGAAGTGCGGCGCAGCCGGCCAAGGCGACGATCGCCGACGTTATTGCAGGAATCAGGCCGTGAAAACGGTCTTTGCTGTCGGAATGCATTTTGCCGCTCCGTCCCTCAGTATGGCCCATGTCCGAGTTACGTCGGGAGTTGGAGTTTGTTTCAGAGCGCAGGGCTGATCCAAGTGTTCTTGAACATGCGTCGCTCCGGGAACGATCCAGTGAGCCAGCGGGCCGCCATTGATCCCGTCGGGCACGGACAAAGCCTGGCCATGCCGGAATCAATGCTTTGGCAGGCCGAAGGCAATCTCCTGATCGAGATGCGAGTTGGCGAGGACTTCCCGTTCGGGTGACTCCGTGATGAGCGGGCTAATTCGTCCTTTGCCCAGACATTGCTCGCAGGGCGCAGGATAGAGCTTGCGGCCAGGCTGAGCAGGCTGTGCGACGGGCGGAAATCCGGTCCCGTGGCAGGTTGGGCAAATGACTTCCGTGTTTATCCTTCTCGACCTGTGTCTTTTCATAGCGTTGATATCTCCGGAACGGGGAAAGTTTCCACTTCTCGATGCAGAGCGTGGCCACCCTCCTGGGTGTGTCGGCTTGACTGGAAGCCAGTCGTCACCGCGATCACTTTGCAGGCTGCACGGCGCGCTTTGATCACTCTGCGATCTCAACCAAGGCGCGTAGCTTGATCGGGACTTTGCCCGATCCGTCTGCAACTTCCATTCGCCACTCGGGCTCCGATTTCAGCTCAGTGGCAATTCCACGAGCCAAGTCGCTCCAAATCGACAAGGCGAGGCTGCATGCCGCGCTGCTATCCGGCAGCTCGGCCATTTCGCCTTGGCTATTGGAATATCTGCCTAGCGGCACGCGAAAATAGTATTCGGGCATTCTCAGTGGCACCTACAAGGTTACGAAACGTCATTAACGCAGTTGGCGCGGCGGGCTCGAAAAAAGCCTTCAAACTTTTCTTCGGCTGACCACAGGCTGCTGCGTTCGTGCATTTCATCAGCCTTCGATGCTAGATAGAATATTCAAGCAGGCGCGAGCATCCGTACTTCAACGGAAACGGACCTGAACTCTTGATTAAGCCTAATCGCGACGCCGTCGTGGTTAAGCGCATTGAGATCTTAAACGTCACGGTGAAATCAGCGGCAGCAATACGAATGACATTCGGGCTGGTCGATGCCGCCGTTGATGCAATGAAAGCCGCGCCCTGATGACTACGTCGGCACATCGATAGGTGCATCCCTGGGCTGCCGGCGATCTGGGCGTTAACGCATGGGAGTAGCGCCGGGCGCGAGACGAGGCTCAAAAGAGCTTCGACATTCCAGCCCACAGAATCCGGGCGCGCAGCCGAGTTGCGATGGGACCGTTCACTCACTTCATCTGATGCACGTCGCGGCGAGCGTGGGGTCGGGATTTACTCGCCTTGCGATGGCCAATGAGAGTTGGAGGCCCCATCAAGATGTCCTAACCGGCACCCTGAGATATTGCTTACGTCCTGGTTTCGTGAAAAAGAAGCACCAGCGAACTTCATCGACCGGCGAGCGGCAAAAATCTGCAGGGAAAACGGGGCGAACACTGATCCTCTGGCTCCGACCCGGCGGTCTAAAATCTGCAACGGAAAGGTTTCCTATCCCATGAAGGATTTTGCCGGCAAGATCGCTGTCATCACCGGGGGCGGCACGGGCATGGGCCGCGAGCTGGCGCGGCAACTGGTTGTCGAGGGCTGCAATGTTGCGATGTGCGATATTTCAGTCGATGCGATGGCGGAAACCAAGCGGCTTTGCGAGGTCGAAAAGCTGCCGCAGGGTCTGCGCATCACAACCCATGTCGCCGATGTCTCGATCGAAGACCAGCTCCAGCGCTTCCGCGATGAAATCACCGTTCAGCAGGCCACCGACAAGATCCATCTCCTGTTCAACAACGCCGGCATCGGCGGCGGTGGCAGCCTGTTCACCAACACCAGGGAGCAGTGGGAAAGGACCTTCAACATCTGCTGGGGCGGAGTCTATCTCGGCGTCCGGACCTTCCTGCCGATGCTGGTGAAGGCCGATGAAGGCCACATCGTCAATACTTCGAGCGTCAACGGCTTCTGGGCGTCCATCGGCATGGGCGTATCGCACACCGCCTACAGCGCCGCCAAATTCGCGGTGAAGGGATTTACCGAGGCGCTGATCAATGATCTCAGGCTGAACGCGCCGCACATCAAATGCTCGGTGGTGATGCCCGGCCATATCGGAACCTCAATCGTTTCGAACTCTCGAAAAGTCCAGAGCGGCAGCGAATCCGATCGCCTGACCGATCAAGAAATCGCGCTGACCCGGGTGCGCCTGGCGGCCTCCGGCGTCGATGCGGCCAGCCTGTCGGACGAGGATGTGCAGACCATGGTGGCCGAGCGCGCCCGCAGCTTTCGCGAGGATGCGCCAACCACGGCCGCGGCGGCTGCGAAAATCATCCTCGACGGCGTCAAGGCGTCCCGATGGCGCATCCTGGTGGGTGACGATGCCCATCGTCTCGACGAACGTGTGCGACAAATGCCCGAGCGAGCCTATGATGCGGAATTCTACCAGAGCTTTGCCGAGGAGGTGGGTTGGCGGCTGGGGTGACGCCACACGCGATGCTAGCTTCGAACAGGGCTAGGCTGCGCGCACGCTGTCGAGGAATTTTTCGACCTCTGCCTTGAGGTGCGTACTCACTTCCGAGAGCTCCTTGGCCGATTTCAACATCATGCCGGACGTTGTTCCCGTGTCGCGCGCCGTGCCCGCGACCCGCTCGATGTTGTCAGCCACATCGAGGGTCCCGCGGGCCGCGGCCTGAACCCCTTGCGCGATGCTTTGGGTCGCGGTGCCCTGCTGTTCGACCGCTGAGGAAATCGAGGTCGTGATCCCGCTGATGCGCTCGATCGTGGAACCGATCGCCCTGATCGCGCTGACGGATTCGCCGGTGGCGCGCTGCATGTTGACAATGTGGGTGCTGATTTCATCGGTGGCTTTTGCCGTCTGGCCCGCGAGGTTCTTCACTTCTTGCGCGACTACTGCAAATCCGCGGCCAGCATCGCCGGCGCGGGCGGCCTCGATGGTCGCGTTGAGGGCGAGCAGATTGGTCTGTGCCGCGACCGAGGTGATGAGCTTCAACACTTCGCCGATCCGATCCCCCGCCAGCGACAATTCCGCCATGCGTTGGTCGGTGGCGCCGGCTTGCCTGACGGCGTCGGCGGTAATGCCGTTCAACTCCTGAACGCGACGGCTGATTTCGACGATCGACTGCGACAGCTCGTTGGAAGCGGTCGCGGCGCTGCGGACGTGCTCGGAGGCCTGCCTGGAAGCGTCAGCGGATCGGCCCGACATCTCTGCCGTCGTACGCGCGGCCTGGGAAAGCCGTTGCGCATCCTTTTCAAATTGGCCCGAAGCATCCAGTACGCGCTCGATGATGCCCCCGATCTTGGCGCGAAAATTCTCGACGAAGCGATGGCGCTCTTCCAATTGGCGATCCCTGGCCAGTTTTTCAGTGCTGATGCGCTCAGCCTCGAGCTCGTTGTGTTGGATCCGGTTGCTCTTGAAAACGCTGACAGTGCGGGCAATCATGCCGATTTCGTCATGACGGTCGGCGTGCTGAACTTCGACATTCGTGTTTCCTTCGGCCAGAACAGTCAACGTTGCCGCCACCGCCTTCAGGGGTCGGGTGATGCGGCGGACCAATAGCATCGTCATTCCGAGCACAAGCAGGGCGGCGACCGCGGCTGCGATGGCCATGGCCGAGAGCGCCTGCCAAAGCATGCCATCGAGCTGTGCTGTCGGGATGCCCACATAGGCGATGCCGATCACCTTGTCATTGGCGCCAAAGACGGGCTGATAGGCTGTATAGAACCTTCGACCGAACAGCACCGCGGGACCTTTGTAGGCCTCGCCGCGACGAAGCAAGGGCTGCCCCGGATGATCGGGTGCGAGTGAGGTGCCGACCGCGCGTTCACCATTTTCTTTCTTCACGTTGGTGGTTCGGCGCACAAACTGCTGCGTCGCCTCGTCGTAGACGAATAGGGTGGCGGTACCTCCGACATAGGAGGTCGCCCGGTCCACAATCCCGTGGTCGCTAAATTCCGGCATCTGGGGAATTTCAATGCGCTCGACGACGCCATCGCGAACGGCGATCTTGGCAGTAGGAAAGGCCTCCCCGAACGCCAGAGCAAGGGTGCGGAGGTTGCCGTCGATATCGCGCTGTGCGCGGCTATCGAAGTCGCGCGCCAGGGACCAATAGCCCGCGCCGGCCACCAGCGCAGTATTCACTAAAATCAGCAGCGCTGCGCTCAGAACGGACTTTGGCCCCAGACCAAGGCGCCAAAAAGTCAAGCTGCCTGCTCTAAATCCCAACGCCATGGAGCCACTCCAGATGAAAGCCACGGTCGTATAGTATTACCTTTAAAGATTTCGTTTACCCCATCTCATCAATTGATCATTTTCGAGTTAATCCAGGCCGAACGCTTTGCTGCTCAACCGTGAACGACCGACTTGGCGATCATGCAATGGATGCCCTTGGCGCCATTGACCGTCTGCGTCACCCGCAGATCCGCGGCCAGGCTGCACAGGGTGTAGGCATCCTCGCGCGACAGGTTGCGCTTTTCACCCAACAGCACGATCATGTCGCGAAGTGCACGCACCACGCATTGATCGAGATCGGGATCCATCGCCATCGTCATGTAGTGCGACGGTGTCTCCGCGCGGGGATATTCGAAGCGCAGATCCCGGCGCAGCGTCAGCCGAAAACGGCCCTGAAGTGCGGTCTCAATCGCAGTGACGCAGACCTCGCCATCGCCCTGGGCGCCATGGCCATCGCCGCAGGAAAACAGCGCGCCCGGCACAAACACCGGTAGATAGAGTGTGGCGCCTGGCGTCAGTTCCTTGTTGTCCAGGTTGCCGCCCATCGCGCGCGGGATCAGCGATGTGATGCGTCCCCAGGCCGGCGGCGGCGCCACACCCATCACGCCGAAGAACGGTTTTAGGGGCAGCTCCAGTCCCCAGGGCAGCCGTCCCACCATGCGCGTGCGGTCAAGCGGAATGTTGATCTGGCGGAATTCGTGGAAATCGTCGGGCAGGGTGCCTGCCAGCGGCCTGATCAGGTTGTAACCCCAGTCCTGCCGGAGATTGACGTCGAGGATTTCGACCTCCAGCACATCGCCTTCATCCGCGCCTTCGATCGCGATCGGCCCGGTCAGGATGTGACCCGGCAGCATCCGCTCGCTGATGGCATGAACTTCCGCAAGCTCGGGCGGCACATGGAACAGGTTGCGGTCGGGCACCACGTCGGGGCCGCCGCTGATGGTGTCGATGGTCACTTCATCGCCGCTGGCAATGGTAAGGACCGGTCTCAATCTGGCTTCGAAAAAGCCCCAGTGGCAGGTCTCGGAGCTTGCGTGCAGGTGATGGTGCGTCATGGACGGGGCTCTGCAGGGGTTTGTGTGGGAGCGGGGGCGGGCGAGTGTGCCCGCGATCGATGGTCATGTCGAATGCCCCGGAGCCATTGCATGCTGCGATCGAAATTGGACAGCACCCCTGGGCACCAGATCGATTGCCAAACCCGACGCAGTATGACGCCAAAGCGGCGCGACACGAATGCCGGTCCGTCATGCCTCCGACACCCGAATTCCGCAGACCGATGGATATCCGGGACAAGCCCGCGTATGACGTGCTGCCGGCTATACCGGCGGCGTCGTAATTTATCGGGCAAAGACAGTAATAGAGGCTTGCCGTGTTTTTTGTGCTTTCAAAGACGCTCGGTGTGATGCTCTTGCCGACAAATGTCCTGCTCGGCGTCGGGCTGCTCGGATTGCTGCTGCTGGCCACGCGATTTGTTTCGCTTGGCCGCAAACTCGTAGTCGCTTTTGTCGTGCTGATGGCGATCTGCGGGTGTTTGCCGCTCGGAAACTGGTTGCTTTATCCGCTGGAACAGCGATTTCCGTCGTGGGATGCGACGCGGGGTGCGCCGGACGGCATCGTCGTGCTCGGGGGATCGATCGATCCCGACCTTTCGATAAATCGTGGCGCGCCCATTGTCAGGTCCGGAGCCGACCGCATCATCGCGGCCGTGGCACTCGCGCGTCGTTATCCGAAGGCACGCATCATATTCACCGGCGGAAGCGCAAATTTGATCTCGATCGATGCGAAGGAAGCCGATTACGCGCTGGCGGTATTCGAAAGTCTCGGGATCTCCAGAGAGCGTATCGAGATCGACCGGCGCGCGCGCAACACCGAGGAGAACGCCGAATTTTCCAAAGCCTTGGCAGCGCCGAAAAGCGGTGAACGATGGCTGTTGGTGACGTCGGCCTTCCATATGCCGCGCTCGGTCGGCCTGTTTCGCAAGGTGGGATTTGCAGTGGAACCCTATCCCGTCGACTGGCGAGTGGGCGGCCTTATCGATCTCTTGAGCTTGCGGATCTTCTCGCTTGAGGCGCTCGGCTCTGTCGATCTCGGCGCCCGCGAGTGGATGGGGCTGGCCGCCTATTGGATATCCGGCCAATCAAGCGAGTTCTTCCCCGGCCCGGATCGGCCATGAACAAACTGCCGCCTGCTTTGCCATCAGGATCGGCGCTTCAGGTCTTCAACAAATATTCAAGAGGTTTCCTTTGTTTTTCCTGCTTTCCAAAACACTCGGCGTCCTTTTATTGCCGACCAACTTTCTGATCGTCGTTGGGCTGGTCGGGATGACGCTTCTGGCCACACGATTTTTTTCCCTCGGCCGGAAGCTTTTGATGGCGTCTGTCCTACTGCTCGCTTTTTGCGGGTTCTCGCCGCTCGGAATATGGCTGCTATATCCTCTTGAACAGCGATTTCCGCCATGGGATGCCGCCCAAGGCGCACCGGATGGCATCGTCGTGCTCGGCGGCGCAATTGATGCCGATCTTTCTGCCGGGCGCGGCACGGCTGTGTTTGATACCTTCGCCGGTCGACTGATCGCTGCCGCCGCGCTGGCCCGTCGCTATCCAAAGGCCAGGCTTCTCTATAGCGGTGGCAACGCCGACCCGGGGGCGGTGGATGCACCCAGGGAAGCGGATTTCGCGCCGGCCGTGTTTGAAAGCCTTGGCATTTCCAGAGATCGCATCCTGGTGGAGCGGCGGTCGCGCAACACCTTCGAAAATGCCGAGTTTTCCAAGGCGCTGGCGGCGCCGAAAGATGGCGAGCATTGGCTGTTGGTCACGTCAGCCTTCCATATGCCACGGTCGGTGGGTATTTTTCGGAAAGTCGGCTTCTCGGTCGAGCCATGTCCTGTCGACTGGCAACTCGCCGGAGCTTCCGATCTCACGAGGTCGACGGTGATCGCGGTTGACGGGCTGCAGCGCACCGACCTCGCGACGCGCGAATGGATCGGGCTTTTGGCCTATTGGCTGACCGGCAAAACCAGCACGCTGTTTCCGGGGCCGATGCCGGAATGAGCGGGCGTGGACCGGATGAACGAAGCGAGATCTAGGTGTTCTCGGGTACGATCCTCCCCGCAATCCCGAAAACCCGTCTCCCTTGACACCCCTGCGGCATGAATTTAGACAATTTGGAGTTGTGCAGGGGGGCGCGATGAAGAAAATTCTGATGTGGCTGGTTTCGTTCGCTGTCGTGGGCAGCTGGTCGGCGAGCGCGGCAGCGCAGTGCACGCGCCACTTCTACAACAATTTCGGCGTGGAATGGTCCATGAGCATGGCCAGCATCGGCCTCTGCAACGGCTTGCCGTTCTGTACCATCAAGCCCCACACCACCTCCACCCTCGTCTATTTTCCCTTTCCCGTCGGAGGGATTGTGATCAGTTCTCCCTTCTACAATGATTCGTTCGCCGTATCCGGCTGCCGGATCCATCACAGCGGCAGCACCGGGGCGATCGCGGTCAATGATCCGGCCGATGGCGATGTGACCACTTGCGGCCGCGGCTGGCGTTGTCCCGGTCCATCTCGCCGCCGCCTGCGCTGATCGTCGCACCGTCGCGATCTGCTGCCGATGGCGTGACCACCGTTGTAGGATTTGTCACTTCTCGCACGCAAGGCTGCGGTCGGCAGGCATGCGGCATGCCGGATACGTGGTAGTCGCGGCCGGCGGCTATTTCGGCTAGGATCAACGCCTCTTGCCAAGCGCGGCCAAATCTAACGTCCGGGGAGTGCCAGTTCATGCAACACGCAGCGGCGAGCGAACCCAAGCTCGATCTGACCGCTATGGTGGCCGACCTGAATAATTTGCTTCGCCTCAAGACCACCGTGATCGGCATGAAGATGTTCGCGCGGGCGGACGAAATGGCTGCTGTTCCAAAAATCCGACGCCCGACCGCGGTGCATACCACCGACCAGATCGTCAGCATGGCCTCGCGGCTGGGCTGGACCGTCGGCATCACGTCGGACGATCTGGTCGGCGCGCAGTGCCGCGCCGTGATCGGCCTGGCACCGCAGGACGAGAAGTGGCTTGCCGGTCAGGCTTATGTCGGCGTCTGGCACGAGAGTGCCGAGGACGCGCACAAGCGCCAACAAGCGCTCGATGTCGTGCCCTATGGCCGCTACGAAGCGCTGGTGGTGAGTCCGCTCGCCAGCGGCCGGCTCAATCCGCCGGACATCTGTCTAGTCTACGCCACGCCGGGTCAGATGATCATCCTGATCAACGGCCTGCAGTGGAGCGGATACAAGAAATTTGAATGGGGCGTGGTCGGCGAGACCGCTTGCGCCGATTCATGGGGGCGGGCGCTCAAGACCGGCGAGCCCAGCCTCTCGCTGCCGTGCTACGCCGAGCGGCGCTATGGCGGGGTGCCGGATGAGGAGATGCTGATGGCACTGTCGCCTGCCCACCTCGCCAAGGCCATCGCCGGCATGAAGGCGCTGGCCAAAAACGGGCTGCGCTACCCGATCGCGCCCTATGGTATCCAAAGCGACGTCCGGGCCGGCATGAGTGTTTCGTACGCCAAAAAATGAAGGCTGCGGGGAAATCCTCCGGCGCAGCGATCACTTCATTAGTTTCCTCAAGGATATGGTTCGATGAAGACTTCGTCGCAATTCGACATCGTTGTCTATGGTGCTACCGGCTTTACCGGGCAACTCGTCGCCGAATATCTCGCCGCGCATTATGTCGGCGCGGGTAAGCCGACCTGGGCGATGGCTGGACGAAGTCTCGAGAAACTCGCCAACGTTCGCGCGGCGATCGGCGCGCCAGCCGATATCCCCCTGATCGTCGCCGACGCTGGGGACCCCGCTTCGCTGAAGGCGATGGTTGATCAGGCCAATATGGTGCTCACCACGGTCGGACCCTACCAGTACTACGGCACCGAACTGGTCGCGGCCTGCGCCGCCACCGGCACCGATTATCTCGATCTCTGCGGCGAGCCGCTGTGGATGCGCCAGATGATCGACGCCCATGAGGCCTCGGCTAAAACCACAGGTGCCCGCATCCTGTTCTCGTGCGGTTACGATTCGATCCCGTTCGAACTTGGCGTGTTCTTTTGCCAGCAGACCGCCATAAAGCAGCTCGGTGCGCCGGTCAACCGGATCAAGGGCCGGGTGCGCGCCATGAAGGGCACGCTGTCGGGGGGCACCGCGGCAAGCATGAAAGCGATGTTTTCCGCCGCCGCCAACGATCTCAGTCTGGTGGCGCTGATGCGCAATCCGTTCGTGTTGACGCCGGGCTTCGATGGTCCCCGGCAGCCACCGGGCAATAAGCCGCTATACGATGAGGATCTCGCTTCCTGGACGACGCCGTTTGTGATGGCCAACATCAACACCCGAAACGTGCACCGCTCCAACATGCTGCTCGGTTTTCCCTACGGTCGTGATTTCGTCTACGACGAGATGATGCTGACCGGCCCGGGTGAGCAGGGCGAACAACGGGCCCGGCGCATCCTCGCCGCCAACACCTCGGAGAAAATGGGAAGCGGCGGTCCGAAACCGGGCGAGGGCCCCTCCAAAGAAGAACGCGAGTCCGGCCTCTATGATCTGTTGTTCGTCGGCCTTGCGCCGGATGGCCGTCAGGTCCGCGTCGCCGTCCGCGGCGATCGCGATCCCGGCTATGGTTCGACCTCGAAGATGATTGCGGAATGCGCGATTCTGCTTCGCCAGTCGCCGGAGGTCAAAGGCGGCATCTGGACGCCGGGCGCGGCGCTGGGACATGGACTCATTAAGCGTCTGGTCGATCACGCCGGACTGACCTTCGAGGTCGAGACGTCATCCTGAGCCCAGGTTGCGTCGGGATCGGGTGCCTGTCGCGCATCGTCCAGTGTCGGCCGCTGGCTCTGCGCGGCGACGAACATGCCCCACATCGCGCCCAGCATCATCCAGAAATGCCGCCAGTGATCGGTGTCGATGATGAAGTTCTCGCCGACTGCTCCCAGGAAGGCCGAGAAAATGGCGATGTAGGTGCGCTGCCAGGGTACGCGGACAAACAGGTGGCGGAAGCCCATCAGGATGGTGACGAATACCAGCGCCGGATAGCAGACCCCCGAAATCCAGCCGCCGGACATGAAGGCGTTCAGGAAGGAATTGTGGGTATCCTCGGGGAAGAAGTTGTGGAACTGTAGCGGTCCGATGCCGAGCGGCAAGTCGAGCGCCATCTCGGCGCCGAGCAGATGCCGGCCGAACCGGCCAAAGCGGCCTTCGTCGTAGCTTTGGTCGAAGCTGGCACGCTGCCTGAACATGTCGTTGATCGAGTCGAACGACAGCAGCACCGCGATCAGCATCGCTACGAACAACACCGCGATCGCCGCGGTCACGATGATGCGCGTACGCTGCCTGCGCGACGGGGTGGTCAGGACCATCAGCAGCAGCATGAAGGCGGATGTCAGGGCGATGCCGCCCCAGGCGGCGCGCGAAAACGCCAGCAGGATCGCTAGCGTCAGGATTCCCAGAGTTACGGTGCTGCGCAGGGATTTTCCCATTCGGTCGCAAACGACGCTTTGCAGCACGAACAAGGTGGGCAGAATCAGGAACGCGGCGAACACGTTGGGGTCCTTGAAGGTGCCGCGGGCGCGTCCGTACAGCGTCAGCAGATCGTGTCCGCCAGGGACGAGGTCGAGGTAGCCGACAATGCCGGCGACCGCGGCGATCAAGCCGCCCACGATCAGGCCGCGGCGAAGCATGTCCAGCCGGTCCACCGTATCTTCCGACAACGTCAACGCGAAGAACATCACCGTGGCCGCCATGTACCAGGATGTCTCGATCCAGCTGATGACCAAGGGCTGGTCCGTCAGCGGGATGGCGCAGATGGTGTAGCCGATATTGAGCAGGAACAGGAGCACGAGCAGCGGCATGAAGGCCGGCCGCAGCCGCAGGCCCGCGGCAATGAAGATGACAGCCGCGACCAGCGTCACCAGTTCGTAAGGGCTCGGTTCGATGAAAACGATAGCAACGGAGACGCCGACCAGCCACATTAGCCTGCGCAACAGGGCCAGCAGGCGCGGCGCCGTGTGTGATGAAGGGAAACCCTCCGCTGTCGCCGCATACGTCATTGCAGGCTCTAATTGTCAATCGGGGAGCGCTCTAGTAGGCGTTTTCGTTCTTGGTCATCAGCGCAAGCGGTGTCTTGAGTACAATGTAGAGATCAAACAGCACCGACCAGTTCTCGATATAATAGAGATCGAACTCGACGCGCTTCTGGATCTTTTCCTCGCTGTCGACCTCGCCGCGCCAGCCGTTGATCTGGGCCCATCCGGTGATGCCCGGCTTGACGCGATGACGTGCGAAATATCCATCCACCGCTTCGTCGAATAACCGGCTCTGCAATTTGCCCTGCACGGCATGCGGTCGTGGACCGACCAGCGACAGGTTGCTTCTGAAGACGACGTTGAACAGCTGCGGCAACTCGTCAAGGCTGGTCTTGCGGATAAAGCGACCGACGCGAGTGACGCGGCTGTCGTTTTTGGTCACGACCTTGGCGGCCAGCGGATCGGCATGATCGTGGTAGAGCGAACGAAACTTCAAGACATCGATCCGCTCGTTGTTGAAGCCGAACCGCTTCTGGCGGAACAGCACCGGGCCCGGACTATCGAGCTTGATCGCCAGTGCGACCAACGCCATCACCGGCAGCGCCAGCAAAAGAATCAGCGCGCCGACGAAATGGTCGAACAGCCATTTCATCACCAGATCCCAGTCGGTGATCGGGGCTTCGAAAACGTCGAGCGTCGGTACTTTGCCGAGAAAGGAGTAGGAGCGGGGGCGAAAGCGCAGCTTGTTGGTGTGAGCGGAAAGCCGGATGTCGACCGGCAGTACCCACAATTTCTTCAGCATCGCCAGGATCCGTGTCTCCGCGGATATCGGCAAGGCGAACAGCACCAGGTCGACACGGGTGCGGCGGGCAAATTCGACGATGTCGTCGACCTTGCCGAGTTTGGGTTTGCCCGCGCAGGTCCCCAGCGCGCGGTCATCGTTGCGGTCATCGAATACGCCGAGGATATCCAGATCGGTATCGTCCTGATCCCTTAGCGCCTGGATCAGCGTTTCGCCAGCATGATCCGAGCCGACTACGATGGTACGGCGGTCAAGCCGGCCTTGACGTGCCCAACTGCGCACCATCGCCCGTAGAAACAGCCGTTCGGCAATCAGGGTCGCAAGACCGATCACGAAAAATGCCGCCAGCCAGAACCTTGATACCTCGTCGCCAAGCTTTGCGAAGAAAGATGCGCTGATGAACAGCAGAAACACGAAGGCCCAGGCCGAGATCATTCGCGTCAGTTGACGGAGTTGACCTCGAAAGACCTCCATGACGTAGATATCGGCAGCCTGGAAACAGATCACCGCGGTAGCAGTCATGCCAAGAATGGCCATGACAAACTCCCAGTGAAAGCCGTCGATCCGCACCACGTAGCCGAAGTAGAGCCCGACGCCGACGACACTGAGCACCAGGAAATCGGCGAGGCGAACGGCGCCCGATATCACGATCGATGAATAGGCAGGCCGCACCTTTTGGTTGACGACGGCTAGGGCTGCTGGCGACAGCCGGCGGCGCCGCTCAAGCGGAGCCACCTCCGTGGTGGCCGCGGCGTCCACGGCCGCGGCTTCCAACATTGAGCGTGCGTTGATCGGTTCCACGGTACCTAGGTCCTGCACAGCGTTGAGTGCTGCGCGTCAAGGCGGAATTCCCTGCCTCAACGCTTAACGGATAAATCGGAAGAAACGGTTATCGTCGGTAAAGCAGCAAGGGTAACGCTTGCAAGCGCGTCGCCATAGCTGGCCAATACGCCTTCGACCATCGCCTGTTGCGAAAAATGCAGGAAGATTCGTTCGCGCAGGGATGTTGCGCGGGCCCGCACAGTAGCGGGATCCCGCAGCGCGGTCGCGATCGAAGCCGCCATGGCCCCGGCGTTATTCGGCGCGAACAGCGCATCGGCGTGGGGACCGAAAATTTCCGGGATACCTCCGACATCGGCTGCCAGCATCGGAATTCCCGCCGCGGCCGCTTCGATCACGACATAGGGCATTGAATCCCCACGCGACGGAACCACGAGCAGATGGCCCTTGGAGAAGCCAAAGCGGGCCTGGACGTGGCCGATGAAACGCGCCGCCTCGCCCAGACCCAGCCGCTCAACCTGGGCCTTGAGGCTCCCAAGTTCCTCGCCGTCGCCGGCTAGCGTCAGCGTGATCGGATTTCCGTTGGCGCGAAGCCGTGCGACCGCATCGATCAGGAGATCGGCGCCCTTGATGTGCCTGAACTCGCCAACATACATGATATCGGTGGCATCGGCCGCCGGAACCACGGGCTCGAATTCCTTCCTGGTGACGCCGTTAAAGACGCAACGCACCGGCCGGCTCGGCGTGCCGATGGTGCGCTGATACGTGTCGCGCGCGAAGGCGCTTTCGAACAGGAAAAGATCGGTGTTGTTCATCAGCGTTCGTTCAATGCAGCCGTATAAAGCGCCCTTCAGCGTTTCGACTGGATAATGCAGTGAGCCGCCGTGCGGCGTATAGACGCGTATGGCCGTTTTGGAACGGGGTCTCAGGCGGACGAAGGCTCCGGCCTTGGCGCCATGTCCGTGCAGGACGTCCGGCTGCAGCCGCCGGACCATATCCATGAAACGTGCCCACACCAGAATGTCCGCGGGATGCGGTTCGCGACGAATCGCAAGACGCTGAACGCCGAGTTTAAGTCGCGGAGCGATTTCCGACAGTGCGGCCTCCGCACGAGCGCCGCCGGTAAGGCTGTCGGCGATGATGCCAACGTGATGACCGCGCTCGGCCTGGCCATTGGCGAGGTCCAGGATGTGACGAAAGATGCCGCCGACCGGCGTGCGCACGGCGTGCAGGATGCGTAGCGGCGAGTTTGAAATAGCGTGCATTATAGGAACCAGCGTTCGCCGACCAGAAAGGTGTCGCCCCGGCCCAGCGCGGCGCCAGGCCGCGTCACTGTGCGCTGCGGACCCGCGTCAAGATGCTGGCGCAGCCCCCAGCCGTGACGGGCGACCGGCAGGCAACAAAGAACGGCGCGCACGCCTCGCATCGGACAGCCCAGGCATGGGAAGAGGTATGTTTTGATTAAGGACGTCGAGCGTTAACAAAACATGACTGCGGCGATCAATGTCGGATGTCGTCGCAACCATCGGCTGAATTAACCGCGCGGCAACCTTAATGGAGTGTAATCGGCAGAGGTGAAGTGGCATGGCGTCTGCGGGAGTGTGCGATGCGTTTGGCGTTCTGGCGTGCTGGCAAGGATGTGGCGGGCGGGCAAGAGGCTGTCATCAAGCGTTCTGCCCCAGAACCCAAATTGGCCAGCACAAAACGCGTGGTGGGGACCGCGGCAGGCGACCTCGACTTGCGGGAGCTCGGCCAGGCTCTTGTGAGCAAGAAGCAGTGGATCATCATCCCCACGGTGCTTGCCGCGATCTTGTCGATCACCGCCGTCAATCTGGTTACCCCGCGATATAAATCCGAGGCGCGCATCCTGGTCGACGGACGGGAGAACGTTTTCTTGCGGCCGAACGGCGAGCGCAGCGAAGAACGCGCAGCGCTCGACGCGGAGGCCGTCACGAGTCAGGTTCAGCTCCTGCTGTCGCGCGATCTGGCGCGCGAGATCGTCAGGCAGAACAAGCTGGCCGAGCGGCCGGAATTCGATCCGGTGCTACGGGGCTTTCTGCCGTTGAAGTCGGTGCTGGCGCTGATCGGGATCGGTCGCGACCCGTTGTCGCTGACACCGGAAGAGCGGGTGCTGGACGCCTATTTCGAGCGGTTCACCGCCTACGCGGTCGATAAATCGCGCGTCATCGTCATCGAGTTCGAATCGCGCGATCCGGAGCTCGCGTCGCGCGTTGCCAACTCGATCGCGGAAGGCTATCTGGTCATGCAGCAGGCGGCCCGGCAGGCGCAGGCCAAAGACGCCAGTCAATGGCTGTCGGGCGAAATCGACAGCCTGCGCAAGAAGGTTGCAGAAGCGGAATTCCGAGCCGAGGAATTCCGTTCCAAATCGAGCCTGTTTGTCGGCACCAATAATACCACGCTCTCAAACCAGCAGATGGGCGAGCTCAACACGCAACTTAACAATGCGCGGGCGCTGAAGTCCGACGCGGAATCGAAGGCCCGGCTGATCAAGGAAATGCTTCAGAGCGGCCAGCCGATCGAGGCTTCCGAAATATTCAATTCCGAACTGATCCGAAGACTGTCCGAACAGCGCGTTACGCTGCGAGCACAGCTTGCCGAGCAGTCATCGACCCTACTCGACGGCCATCCGCGCATCAAGGAGTTGAAGGCGCAGCTCGCCGATCTGGATCGTCAGCTGCGCGATGAGGCGAGCAAGATCTCGCGCTCGCTCGACAACGATGCCCGTATCGCCAGCGGTCGGGTCGACGGCCTGAGTGCGAGCCTCGAGCAGTTGAAGCGCCAGGCGACATCGTCCAACGGCCAGGACGTCCAGCTTCGGGCACTGGAGCGGGAAGCCAAGGCGCAGCGCGATCTTCTGGAATCCTATCTTGCGAAATATCGCGAGGCCAACACGCGCGAGACCATCGAGGCGGCGCCGTCGGACGGCCGTATCATCTCCCGCGCCACTGTTTCCAACATCCCGGCATATCCCAAGAAGTTGCCGATCGTGTTGATCGCCACGTTGGCGACGCTGATGCTCAGCGCGGGAGCGATCGCAACCGGTGAGTTGCTGCGCCTGACGGCGCCGCCCGCGGCGACCGCGATCGCGTCGCTGCCGGTTCCGGCCGAGAGGCCGATGGTTGCGACGATTACCGCCGCCGAACCGGCTGCCATCTTCGCCGAGCCGCGTCCGGAGCCTTGGATCGAATCCGGTCCGGCAGTTGCGCCGGGCCCGATCGTCAGGCCTGAGTTCACCGAGATCGGGCAACTCGCCGAAGCCTTGCGCGGGGCAGGCGAAGCGGCACGGAAGGTCACGGTCCTCGGCACTGCCGCGGGCGAGAGCATCGCCAGCACGGTGCTGGCCTTGGCCCGGCTGCTCGCGCGCGATGCAAGAGTCGTGGTGGTTGATTTGGCCGCTTCGCCCGTCATCGCGGCGGCATCGATCGATCCAGCCGCGCCGGGGCTGGCCGAATTGGTGCTCGGCGAAGCGTCCTTCTCGCAGATCATTACCAGGGACCAGCGATCACGCGCTCAGCTTGTGAGCGCCGGGCGTCCGGGATTTGACCGGGCGTTGCTGCAGTCGCCGCGATTAACGCTTGCGATCGATGCATTGCTGCGGGTCTATGATCATGTGTTGCTGGATGCGGGTCCCGCTTCCGATCTGCCCGCGGAGTTGCTTACGGCACAGGCGCGCGCCGTGGTGGTGCCGGATGAATCGATGGCCGGTGACGCACGCATGCTGATGTGCGATCAGCTCAAGGCAGTTGGCTTCAGTGAGGTGATGCTGCTGACCCGGCAGCCCGTCGAAGCGATCGAGTCGGATTTCGCGGGTGGAGGCGGCCTGAAGGCAGCAGCCTCAGCGTCAGGGAAGGGGGATTGCGTCAGCGAAGCACGTTGCGCAGCTTCAGTGCGGTCTGCAATAACGGCTGATTGTGTTTCACCAGATATTTGGTGCGGTTGACGGCTGACATCGCCGCTGCCGCAAGGCCGCCGCGCAGACTGAGCGGGATGAAGCTGTCGAATAGCGGCTCGTCGCTCTTGCAGAAAAACCTCTTGTAGCCATCCGATCCGACTCCCAGATCAAGTTCACGATAGCCGCACCCGGCATAATGGTCGATGATCTTGCGCGTCAGCACCAGGCCCGGGCTGTAGCGCGAATTGGCAGATGTCGAGTAGGTATTGAACATCATGGAGAAGCGGTTTCCGTCGGCGATACCGGCGAAGATCGCGAGCACCTCGTCGTCGCATTCCAGCGCATGGATTTCGATGACGCGGCTGCCGCCGGTGACCGTCGCCAGGCAGGTACGGCGGATGAAATCTTCGACGCCTTGTTCCGCGAACACATTGGGCAGTTTCTGCTCGGCCATGCGCAGCGGCTTGATCAAAAAGAACCAGTCGAGCAGCCGTTTGATTTCGGCATCGGTGGCTGCGACATGATAACGGAAACCCGGCAGCGCCTGCAGCTTGCGTTCCTTGCTCCGCAGACGTCGTCGGAACGATCCGCTGATCAGTGCGGCAGGCGCTGCGCCCGGTGGCATTGTCAGTAGTGGGCAGTCGTTGACGGAAGCCTGATTTGGCAGCATTGCCATCGGGTTGGGCAAATCCCGCCAGCGTTTCGGCTGTTGGCGGAGCGCCAGGACATCGGCGCCGGACCGCCTGCGCAGGGCAGATACCAGCGCCGCCAGATCTGCCGCAGTGGCCGCGGCAGCGAAATCCCGGTCCCACAGTGCCATGTTGAAGGTGGCATGCTTGCCACCCATGAAATGGGCGGCGCGTATTCCGTGCTCGTTCAGCACGAGCGGCAGCACCAGCAGCGGCCGGCGTTCCCCATCATGCGCTACCACGATAAAGGGCGACAGGTTTCCACGCGCTCCGACCTCTCGTTGCCAAGCGCTCAGGAAATCGAACCCTTGAAATGGCGTGGAAAAATGACGCCGGTCCTCGAGGCTGCGCCAGATGGCCTCAACCTGACCAAGGTCCCGCGCGATCTGAACCTCGACGATACGGCTTGTCCATGCCCGGGCTGCCGCCGCTGCCGTCCGATTTTCTATCGCGGCAGGCATAGCCATTGCAGAACCTGTCTTGGGAGAAATAATTCCAATTTGAAGCTTGGGCCGACCTTTGCAAATAAATGATAATAAATAGTAATGACAGTGCAGCCGGGACGGGACCGCGTTCGCACATTGAAAGGCAAACCTTGCCATCCTACAGCAGAGTGTTGACGGGCCTTGGGCTGGAGTTCGCCTATTTCAGCGGCCTGACGCTATTGAGGGAACGGGCGCTGCGCGGCACCGGCTTCATCATGCGGCTCGAACGGGTCCGTCCGCGAAGGAATGAAGGTTTTCAGCCACTCAAATCGGGAGAAATCACTCCCGAATTTCTTGATCGAATAATCGGGGCCCTGAAGAAGTGGAGATTCGATATTGTATCGATGGACGAGGTTTGCCGGAGGGCGGTCACGCTGGCCTCGTCGAAGCGGTTTGTGTGCCTGACATTCGACGGCGGCTACAAGGATCTGATCACCGCGGCCTATCCGGTACTGTTGAAACATGGCGTACCCTTTACCGTCTACGTACCGACCGCGTTTCCGGACGGTCTTGGCGAAGCATGGTGGCTCGCGCTCGCCCACGTGATCGGGCGCGAAGATCGCGTCAGCCTGGTGATAGATCGCAGGGAACTCCGTTACACGATCGGAAAAACATCAGATAAATACCAGCTGTTTGCATTTCTCGACGGCTGGCTCCGCTCGCTCGCGCCGCATGATCTTTCGCTCGCGATCAAGGACCTGTGCATGCGCTACTCGGTCGACCTGCCTGCGCTGTCGCGCGAGGCCTCGATGGACTGGGCCGATCTGGGGAAGCTTGCGGCCGACCCATTGGTAACGATCGGAAGCGCCACCGTGAACTACCCGATCCTGTCGAACCTCAGGGACGCCGATGCGTTGCGCGAGATGACGATGGGCAGGGCCGTCGCGCAGGCCGCGTTGCAGCGTGATGTCAGACATTTCGCCTATCCGTTCGGCGACCGTGCCTCTTGGCGACGGCCGCACGCCGGGATGGCCGCCGAGGCCGGATTCGCCAGTGCGGTATCAACGATCCCTGGTTTCGTTGAGCCGGCAGGCCGGACCAACTTGCATGCGCTGCCGCGGTTTGCCTGGGATGGGCAGCGTCGGTCGCTGCGTGCGATGCGCGCTATCCTTTCGGGCGGTGCATTTGGCCAGGGACGAGGCCCTCGCTAGCTTGGCGAGTTCGGCGTCGGGTAGAGCGCTTCCGATGAGTTTGAATCCGGAAGCGCTCTATTCGTTGTTTATCTGCCGCCTTATTCCTTGGAAGGGCGGTATCCACCTTTCCGGAAAATGCTCTATCGTTGCAGGTCCGGTCGCGCCATCCAGCTCACGATCGGCATCGCCGGCAGTACCCACCCGATACCTGCCACGACATAGAAGACCGCCTGCAATAGCCCAGAATTTGCAAGCCACGGCGTCTGCGCCACGATCATGCCCAACAGCGACCATACCACCACCAGCACGAGTAGGGCGATGGTTCCAAAAAACTTGCGGGAACGTATGGTCATGGAATTGTCCTGCACCTTTGCCGCCGCGAGCCTTGCGCCAGGCAAGTGGCGGACTATAAGGTCCATGTCAATTCAATCAAGCGCGCTTCAATGACCGGTCTTGTGACCCAACCAATTTCAAAACACCGTGCGGTTCGATGGTGGTTGGTCTCGATCGCCGCGCTGATTGCCATCATGGTGCTGGTCGGCGGTGCCACGCGGCTCACTGAATCCGGGCTTTCGATCGTCGAATGGAAACCCGTTCGCGGCGTTCTGCCGCCGCTCGATGCGGAGCAGTGGACGCAGGCCTTCGAGGGTTACAAGGCCATTCCGCAATATCGCGAACTCAATGCCGGCATGACCTTGGCCGAATTCAAGACGATCTTCTGGTGGGAATGGAGCCATCGGTTGCTCGGGCGCGTGATCGGGATCGCTTATCTGCTGCCCTTTCTCTGGTTTCTTTGGCGCGGCGAGCTGGGCGCGGAACTGCGGCGGCGATTATGGCTGATCTTTGGGCTCGGCGCGCTGCAGGGCGCGGTCGGCTGGTGGATGGTGGCCTCTGGGCTTTCGCAGCGGGTGGAGGTCTCGCAATACCGAACTCGGCACCCATCTGGTGCTGGCGCTGCTGATTTACGCGGGCATCGTCTCGACGTTGCGCCGGCTTGAGGACCGGCCGCCGGTGACCGCCTCGCCCCGGCTGAAGTACACGGCTGTGGCGCTGCTGGCGTTGACCTTCGTGCAGCTCTATCTGGGCGCGCTGGTGGCGGGCCTGCGTGCCGGCAAAATCTACAATACCTGGCCTGAGATTGATGGCAGGCTGATCCCATCAGCGGCGAGGCTGTTCTTCGAGGAGCCGTGGTGGCACAATCTGTTCGACAACACGCTGACAGTACAGTTCGAGCATCGCATGACCGCTTATGCGCTGTTGGTGCTTGCGGTCCTACACGCGCTGGATGCCATCAGCTCGCGGGCCGGCACGTCAGCAGTCAAGGGTGCGTTGGGGCTGTTGGCTGCGATTACGTTGCAGGCGACGCTTGGCATTCTCACGCTGGTCAACCAGGTGCCGATGGATCTGGCGTTGGCTCACCAGGCCGTTGCAATTGCGGTTCTGACGCTTGCCGTGTTTCAGGCCGAGCGTTTGGCTGCGCGGCGGGTGACGGAGCGGCAGAGAATGACTCTGCAGGTCACCCAAATTGGCTGATCGCAGGGCGTTGGCGCAGGGCTGCGACCAACCAAAAGGTCACTCCAGACGCGCCCGTTGGCGCAGACCCTGCATCGTTATTGGCGGCGGATTGCCCATGACGGCGACCTACGCGCTCAATGCCTGCTCCAGATCGGCGATCAGATCCTCCTTGTCCTCGATGCCGATCGACAGCCGCACCACGTCGGGTCCCGCGCCCGACTTGATCTTGGCGGCGTCGTCGAGCTGGCTGTGGGTGGTGGATGCCGGGTGGATCACCAAAGAGCGAGTGTCGCCGACATTGGCTAGATGCGAGAACAGTCTCAGGTTCGAGACCAGATTGACACCGGCCTGATAGCCGCCCTTGAGGCTGAAGGTGAATACCGCGCCGGCGCCCTTTGGCGCGTATTTATGCGCCAGATTGTTGTATTTGTCGCCGGCCAGGCCGGCGTAATTGACCGATTCCACCGCCGGATGTCCCTTGAGGAATTCCGCGACCGCCTTGGCGTTCTCGCAATGCTTCTGCATGCGCAGCGGCAGCGTTTCGATCCCCGTCAAAATGAGAAATGCGTTGAAGGGCGATAGCGCCGGCCCGAGATCGCGCAGGCCCAGCACGCGGCAGGCGATCGCAAACGCGAAGTTGCCAAACGTCTCCTGGATCTTGATGCCATGATATTCCGGGCGCGGTTCGCTCAACATCGGATATTTGTCGTCCTTCGACCAGTCGAAGGTGCCGGCGTCGACAATGATGCCGCCGAGCGAGTTGCCATGGCCGCCAAGAAACTTGGTCAGCGAATGCACGACGATGTCGGCGCCGTGGTCGATGGGGTGGATCAGATAGGGCGTCGCCAGCGTGTTATCAACGATCAGCGGTACGCCGGCCTTGTGGGCGACCGCCGAGATCGCTTCGATGTCGGTGACGCTGCCGCTGGGGTTGGCGATCAATTCGATGAAGATCGCCTTGGTACGGGGCGTCACCGCGCGCTCGAAGCTGCCGATGTCGTCGGGATCGGCCCACACTGCGTTCCAGCCGAAGCTCTTGAAGGCGTGGGTGAACTGGTTGATCGAACCGCCATACAGCCTGCGCGAGGCGATGAATTCGTCGCCGGGCATCAGCAGCATCTGGAAAACCACCAGCTGCGCGGCGTGGCCAGAGGCGGTTGCCAGCGCGGCGGTGCCGCCTTCGAGGGCCGCGACGCGCTCTTCGAGCACCGCCGTGGTCGGATTGGTGATGCGGGTATAGATGTTGCCAAATGCCTGCAGCCCGAACAGCGAGGCGGCGTGGTCGGCGTCGTTGAACACGAATGACGTGGTCTGGTAGATCGGAGTCGCCCGCGCGCCCGTGGTGGGATCGGGTTGGGCGCCGGCATGCACGGCGAGGGTGGAAAATCCGGGAAGACGATCGGTCATAGCCTATTTCCTTTTGCTGATGCTGCTGGGGCCCGGCTGCTCATCCCAAGAAACGGCCGCTTGGCTTTGCCTCCAAGGATGAGCCACAGAATCTCAAGGGCACCAGTCACGGGCGCACGAGCGCGCGCAACTCACCCTGAGGAACTCATCGGCCGCCATGCTGATGGCCGCAGCGTCTGTCGTCAAGGCGCGTGGCGGCCTACGGCTCGTTCGGAACGCTCACGATTCGGATGGCCGGCTTAGCAGGCCAATCCCCTCGCGATTGCGTCATGAAAGATCGTTTTTGTTTTTTGCGGCGCGGTCGGACGCGCTGGTCTCGCCGCCGCCGAGGCTCATCCGGTTCAGCGAAAGCCGCATGCCCTGGGTCGGCATCGGCGCGCGCTTCGAACTAATGGTGCGCGAATTTACACCCATCCAGGAAATCTCCGAAGACAGCCGGCCATATTCGATCTTCGGGCAGCGATTCATCACGACCTTGAGACCCGCGGCTTCCGCCTTCGCGGCGGCCGCGTCGTCGCGTGCGCCGAGCTGCATCCAGATCACTTTCGGCAGCGGCGTGATGTTCAATGCTTCATCGACCACCGGCATGAGCTGGCTGGAATTCCTGAAGATGTCGATCATGTCGACAGGCCGGGCGACATCGGCGAGCGAAACGACAAACTGCTTGCCGAGCAGGCTCTTGCCGAGGTGACCGGGGTTGACCGGGATCATGTCGTAGCCGCGCTGCGCCAGGTACTTGAAGACAAAAAAACTCGGCCGCACATTGATCGGCGATGCTCCGACCATGGCGATCGATTTCACACTATTCAGAATTTCGCGGATGTAATCATCCGGATAGGCATCGTGGTTCATCTGCGGGCATCCAAACTGCTCATGGTGCGGATCGTGAGACCGCACCCATCGAGGTGCGCCTTTCCCGGGGATCAGGAGATAACGCTCACCGGTCCTGCCACTTCGGCTCGCGTTTCTCGATGAAGGCGCCGATGCCTTCCTCGGCGTCGCGGGCCATCATGTTCTCGGTCATCACCTCTGCCGCATAGCGGTAGGCATCTGCAAGGCTCATTTCGGCCTGGCGGTAGAACGCGGCCTTGCCGAGCTTGATCGTATGGGCGGATTTAAGTGCGACCTTAACGGCTAGCGCGATCGCAGCGTTGCGTTCGGTACCAACGGAAACGACGTAGTTGACGAGGCCCAAGTCGCGGGCCCGCGCGGCCGGAATTGGCTCCCCGGTCAAAAGCATTTCCATCGCCTGTTTGCGCGGAACGTTGCGCGACAGCGCCACCATCGGCGTCGAACAGAATAGTCCGATGTCGACACCAGGGGTTGCGAACGTTGCGGCCTCCGAGGCCACCGCGAGATCGCAGCTCGCCACCAACTGGCAGCCCGCGGCCGTGGCGATGCCCTGTACCGCGGCGACAACCGGCTTGGGCAGGTTGACGATGGCCTGCATCATCGCGCTGCAGGCGGTCATGATCTCGCCGAAATAGGCCCGTCCGCGATCGGCATCGGCGCGGCGGGCGGTCAGTTCCTTCATGTCATGTCCGGCGGAGAAGGCCGGTCCATTGGCTGCGATCACCACCGCGCGCACCCCATCATCGTCGCCAATGTCGCGGAGCGCCGCATGCAACTCGGCGATCAGTGCCTCCGACAGGCTATTGCGCGCCGCCGGCCGATTGAGCGTGAGCAGGCTGACGCTGCCGATATGCTCCCGCAGCAGTTGGGGGGATGGCGGAAGGTCGGCGTGCGCGGAATTAATCGTCATCGCAATATCCACTTTGGCAGCTGCGTCACCGTATTGTAACAAGCGATACGGGGCGAGGCGAGGGTAGGCGGGACCAAATGCCGATTGCGAAAATGAGCGTGGCCGAACTGGAGCGGTTCCTCCATGCTGAATTTCCCCAGGCCTTCAGCGGCGGCGATATCTCCATCGAAAGCGCCGATGGCTCCTCCTCCCTGCTGCGTCAAAGTTACAGCGATCGCATGCTGCGCCCGGGCGGCACGGTTTCCGGCCCGACGCTTATGGCGTTGGCCGATTTCGCGATGTATGTGGTGCTGCTGTCGGCGATCGGGCCGATTGGACTGGCGGTCACGACTAACCTCAACATCAACTTTCTGCGCAAGGGCCAGCCTGGGCGAGACGTGCTTGCGGCAGCACGTCTTTTGAAGATCGGCAAGCGGTTGGCGGTAGGCGAGGTCAACCTGCTCTCGGGCACCTCGCCCGATCCAATCGCCCATGTGACATCGACCTATTCCATTCCAAATGCTTGAGATTTGCTAGGGTATCTTGGCACCATAAATATAAGCTGCTGTTATAATGAGGATATTTATCTCCGTTGGCCATTGACGCGGACGCCGCAGCTAACTAGAAAGCGCCCAGTTCGGCGCCAACGCGTCCAATGTCTCCCTTTCACGGATTTCCTCACATGAAGACGTTTTCGGCAAAACCTGCCGAGGTGACGAAGAAGTGGGTTTTGATCGACGCCAAAGGTCTGGTGGTCGGCCGGCTTGCCTCTCTGGTCGCGATGCGCTTGCGCGGCAAACACCTCCCCACCTACACCCCCCATGTCGACTGCGGGGACCATGTCATCATCATCAATGCGGCTCACGCCGTGCTGACCGGGCGCAAGCGCGATGACAAGGTTTACTACAATCACACCGGCTTCATCGGCGGCATCAAGGAGCGCACTGCAAAGTCAATCCTCGAAGGCCGTTTTCCGGAGCGCGTGGTCGAAAAGGCCATCGAACGCATGATCCCACGGGGTCCCCTTGGCCGAGTGCAACTCGGTAATTTGCGCGTTTATCCGGGCCCCGAGCATCCGCACGAGGCCCAGCAACCAGAGTTGGTCGATATCGCCAAGATGAATCGCAAGAACATGAGGGCCGCATAATATGTCCGAAACCATGCAGTCTCTCGATCAGCTGTCGTCACTGAAGTCGGCCGTGCCGGATGCGCCGAAATACGTCAAGAAGGTCGACAAATTCGGCCGCGCGTACGCCACCGGCAAGCGCAAGGACGCCGTCGCACGGGTCTGGATCAAGCCCGGTGCCGGCAAGATATTCGTCAACACCCGCGATCTCGACGTCTACTTTGCGCGCCCGGTCTTGCGCATGATGATTCAGCAGCCGCTGGTGGCCGCGGCGAGAGCCGGCCAGTATGACGTGATCTGCACCGTGGCCGGCGGTGGTCTGTCGGGCCAGGCCGGTGCGGTTCGTCACGGCATCTCCAAGGCGCTGACCTATTTTGAACCGGACCTGCGGGGCCTTTTGAAAAAGGGCGGCTTCCTCACCCGCGACTCTCGCGTGGTCGAGCGCAAAAAGTACGGTCGTGCCAAAGCGCGCAAGTCGTTCCAGTTCTCGAAACGCTAGTCGCTCCGTCAATTCCGATTACGATAGATATGAGACTTCATGGGCGCCTTCGGGCGCCCTTTTTGTTGCTGAATTGCGCGCAGATTGTCGAGATTTTTGCCTAAAACTTTCGATCCGATGCAAACGGATTAAAAATCTGGTCACCGTACTACTACGTAGAATAGGTCCGCCGCCTCAACCATGCCGTGTGCAACTACTCCAACGATGGTATCCCATGCCGCTCGATACCCGCACGCTCTATCTCGTTGCAGCAATGGTGGCAGGCATGCTGGGAGCGATGCTGCTGCTGTTCGGCAAGCAGGAGAGCATTCCGGCGCTGAAATGGTGGGGAAGCGCCTATCTGCTAGGTGCCGCGTCGGTCGCGATCCCCACGCTGGCTGGCAGTACATTAAGCGAATGGCCTTCGCAGGCTCTCAATGCCGCGGGATTCCTGGCCTGTGGAATGGTCTGGAACGCTTCGCGGGTGTTCCATGGCCGCTCTTCCAACGCGCTCGGACTGATCCTGGGCGCTATCGCCTGGATCGCAGCCGTCATCATGCTACCGCCTGAGGCTGCCGCCTGGCGCATGACAATCGGCGCTGGCATCGTCGCAGTTTATGGAGCGCTGACCGCCACCGAGTTGTGGTGTGACCGACGCCGGACGCTGCAAAAGCGCTGGCCGGCGGTCGCTGTGCCCATGCTGCACGGTGTTGTGCTGATACTGCCGATCCTGCTGGGCAATCTGCTGCTGCCGCACGACAGGACTTTCTCCAGCAGTGTGTGGGTAACGATATTCGCCATCGAGCTTGTGCTCTATGCGGTCGCGACAGTGTTCATCATCTTCATGCTGGTATCGGAGCGCGCCGTGACCGCGCATCGGACCTTGGCATCGATGGATCCCTTGACCGGCATGTTCAATCGCCGCGGCTTCGCCGAGGCGACGTCGCGGATGATCGAGCGCGAGGCCGACGCCGGCTGTCCGGTGACGGTGCTGATCTTCGACCTCGACCATTTCAAATCGATCAATGACCGCTTCGGCCATCCCGCGGGCGACGAGATTCTCAAATTATTCGCCGCCGTTGTCATCAACACATTGCGGATCACCGATCTCTCGGGGCGCATCGGCGGCGAGGAGTTTGCTGCCTTGCTGCCCTGCCCGGTGGAGGAGGCTGTGGTGGTTGCCGAACGCGTGCGTCAGACTTTTGCCAATTCGGGCATTGTGGTCGAGGACGGTCCGGTCGAAACCACCGTCAGCGTCGGTGTCGCGGCAGGACCGGCAGGCGTTGAACTCGACGCGTTGCTGGTGGCGGCCGATGCCGCGCTTTACACGGCCAAGCGCCGCGGTCGCAATTGCGTCGAGGTCGCGGAAGAACCGTCGCTATCGCTGCAAAACTGGCGACGCAGGAGCTCGGTCCATGCGCCTAAGGCGGGCCTTCGCGCCTCTGTCGCCGGCCAGTAATCTCTCGTTTACCACTCGATTCCTATCATGTCGGCCATGAACACGGACCGCGGCCACAGCCACCAAGCCCTCCTGGCGCTCGAAGCCCTGGCGGCATCGGCGCGCGGCGGTTTTGCCTGCTTGTTCTCGACCTCGGACGAATATGAGACGGCGCTGATCACGGCGCGGCGGGCGCAAGGCCGCTACATCAAGCCGCAGCGCCACTGGTCAATTGTTATGTTCGTCGGTTGCGCGCTCTTGCTGGCCGGGGCGGTGCTGGTTCTGAATTGATGGTTGCTTGCGCGGCTCCCGTGCGTTGTCCGCCCGCAGGTCGCAGAATGCCCGCGATCGCTTTTGCTGTCCGCCCAGCTCTCTAACGGCTTCAATAATGGGCGTGGCTGGGTTAGAGACCGGGCTTCTCAACAAAAGGCAGCAAATCCATGATCACCGAAATCGCACAAATCGACGTCAAGCCCGGCACCGAGAAGGACTTCGAAGCCGCGGTCGCCAAGGCGCGCCCGTTGTTCCTGCGCGCCAAGGGCGGCAGGGGTTTTGAACTGCACAAGTCGATCGAGAAACCCTCCCGCTACCGGCTGGTGGCAAAGTGGGAGACCCTGGAAAACCACACCGTCGATTTCCGCGGATCGGAGGATTTCACAGCTTGGCGCGGACTGGTCGGACAATATTTTGCGGCGCCTCCAGAGGTCGAGCACACCGAGACGGTGCTGACCACGTGACCGTGGGCAGTTGAGGGTTGGGCCGGCTTACGCTCGCACCGCGTCCGCTTGCAGGTCGTCAGCCTTGAAATAATCGATCATGACCTTCACGATCGCCATCAAGGGCAGCGCCAGCGCCAGCCCCCAGATGCCGAACACCACGCCGAGCAGGATCTGGAACGCAAACAGCGTGGCCGGCGGAATATCGAGCGCCTGACGCTGGATGATCGGCGTCAGCACGTAGCTCTCCAGCGCGTGAATTCCGACAAACAGCGCGAACGCGCTGGCCGCGGCGACCCATCCAGAAGCCAGGCTCGCCAGTACCACGATCAATCCGGCGACCAGGGCGCCGACCGTCGGAATGAAGGCCAATAGTCCGGCCTGGATGCCCAGGATGAAGGAACTCTGGATGCCGATCAGCGAGAGACCGACCCAGGTGACGACAAAGACCGCGAACATCGTGATGATCTGCGCGATCAGCCATCGCTCCAGAGTCCAACTGATGCGGTCGACGATGACGGTGGCCCGGGCCCGATGCCGTGCCGGGGCCAGATACAGCAGTCCCTTGCGGTAGACGCCGGGCTGTGCCGCGAAGGCCAAGCCCAAAAACAGTACGATGAAGAAGTTTCCGACCGCACTCAGCGTCCCCAGCAATAATTTCAGGGTCTGGCTGAAAATCGCACCGCCGCTGGAGGCGAGCGCACTAGCGCCGGAAAAAGACGCCGACGGTCCCGGCTTTTCCGCGGTCGACGAAGTCGGCTGCGCCGCATTCGAATTTCCGATTTCGAAATAGCTGGTGTCGATGCCATTGCGGTCCAGGAAAGCTTTGACAACGACCAGTTGTGACTTGATGGTATCGCTCAGCACTTCGGCCTGCTGTGCGATGGTGGAGCCGCCTAGGAAGACGACGCCCGACAGAAGGCTCGCGAGCACCAGGCAGACCACGGTCAGCCGCAGCGCGTGTGGCAGCCTGACCAGGTTACCTAGCATGACGGTCATGGCGTTGAGTGCAACGCCGAGCAGCATTCCGGCGAAGATCAGGAACAGCGTCGCGGCATAATACCAGGTGAACACGAGCAAGGCGGCAAAGGCGATGGCGCCGATGCCGCCGACCGAGATGGCCCATGCCCGATCGTTGCGGGCTCGAAGTCGATCTTGGGTCGTGTCGGCCAAGTTGTTTCCTTTGCAGTGCGTTGCCTGCAACACTCTTTCGGCAAAACCGCCCGGGATCAAGCGGCGAAGGCGCGCCGGTTTGCCGCTGGCGCTGGTGGAACTACCCGCGAAAGAAGTCCGGCAGGCCAGGCAGGCAGCCATGAATTTCGGCGACCCGCGGGGGCTACCGGTATCGCCTGCAACCCAGCCGATTGCGGCCTGGTACGGAACGAAAATAGCATCGCCGCTCTGCGGCCGGGCAGGTTGATCCGGCGGCAACCGGGAGGCATGATCAGTCTGTTGCTTTCCGACAGGAATGGAAATCTGGCGATGCGGAGGCCGGTAGTCGGTGTGATTGGAAATGCCTATCGCATCGAAAATCGATTTGCGACCCAGATGGTCGGGGAGCGGAATCTTCGCGCGGTCGCCGAGGTCGCGGGCGCATTGCCTCTGATGTTTGCCGCATCACCAGAGGTGACCGATATCGGCGCCTTGCTGGATACCGTCGACGGCGTGGTGCTGACGGGGGCCCGCGCCAATGTTCATCCGACGCGGTTTCACAAGGAGCCGGACCCGAGCCACGAACCCTACGATATCGATCGCGACGATCTGGCGCTGGCGCTGGCGGAAGCGTGCGTTGAGCGCGGCATACCGCTGTTTGGCATTTGTCGCGGCTTGCAGGAGATGAACGTTGCGTTCGGCGGCTCGCTGCATCCCGAAATCCGCGAATTGCCCGGACGTATCAACCATCGGATGCCACGGCTTGCGACTGGTGAAATCCATCCAGACCCCGATGTCGTGTTTGCCGACCGGCACGACGTCAGCCTCGTTCCCGGGGGAGCCTTCGCAAGGATCCTTGGCCGGGAGAAAATTCGCGTCAATTCGCTGCACGGCCAGGGTATTCTTGAACCCGGCAAACGGGTCGTAGTCGAGGGCAGGGCCGAGGACGGCACTATCGAGGCGATCCGGATCGCGGATGCGCCGGGCTTTGCGCTTGGCGTGCAGTGGCACGCCGAGTACGATCCGCAGCTCAATCCCATCAACCGCGCACTGTTTGAGGCCTTCGGCAAGGCACTCACGGCTAACGAGCGGCGCGGATAGAGGAGGTGCTCGCCGCAGGGATGGCGGGCGTGGGCTTTTGTCCTGGCACGCATTGCCGCGATGAGGTCAACATTCGAATGGGCTTTGGCGCCGCCGTTACCGGCTTCCTGAGATTGCGGTATGGCACAACAAAAAGGCGCTCCCCGGGAAGCGCCTTTTGCATTTCAAGCCCATTTTGTTTTCCAGCCGTGATGGCGGGATCAAGGCCTCAGAGCGAATAATACATTTCGAATTCGACCGGGTGCGGCGTCATCTCGAAACGCTCCACTTCGGTCATCTTCAGCTCGATGTAGCTGTCGATGAAGTCGTCGTCGAACACCCCACCGTTCTTGAGGAAGGCGCGGTCCTTGTCGAGATTCTCCAGCGCCTCGCGAAGCGAGCCGCACACCGTCGGGATCGCCTTCAGTTCTTCCTTCGGCAGATCGTAGAGGTCCTTGTCCATGGCGGGGCCGGGATCGAGCTTGTTCTTGACCCCGTCGAGGCCGGCCATCAGCATCGCGGCGAAGCCCAGATAGGGATTGCACATCGGATCGGGGAAACGCACCTCGACGCGCTTGGCCTTGGGATTGGAGGTATAGGGGATCCGGCAGGAGGCCGAGCGGTTGCGCGCGGAATAGGCTAATAGCACCGGGGCTTCATAACCCGGAACCAGGCGCTTGTAGGAGTTGGTCGAGGGATTGGTGAAAGCGTTGATCGCCTTGGCATGCTTGATGATACCGGCGATGTACGACAGGCAGATCTCCGACAGATCAGCATATTTGTTGCCGGCAAATACCGGCTTGCCTTCTTTCCAGATCGACTGGTGGCAGTGCATGCCCGAGCCGTTATCGCCATAGACTGGCTTCGGCATGAAGGTAGCGGTCTTGCCGTAGATATGGGCGACCTGATGAATGCAGTATTTGTAGATCTGCATCTGGTCGGCCATCAGCGTCAGGGTATCGAACTTCATGCCGAGCTCGTGCTGGGCAGAGGCGACCTCGTGGTGGTGTTTTTCGACCTTGACGCCCATCTTGGCCATGGCGCCGAGCATTTCCGAACGCATGTCCTGCACCAAATCCTGGGGCGGCACCGGGAAATAGCCGGCCTTGGTCCGGATGCGGTGGCCGAGATTGCCACCCTCATATTCAGTGTCGGAGTTGATCGGTAGTTCCGAGGAATCCAGCTTGAATCCGGTGTTATAGGGGGTGGTCTGGAAACGGACGTCGTCGAACACGAAGAATTCCGCCTCCGGACCGAAAAATACCGCATCGCCAACGCCCATCGACTTGACCATGGCCTCGGCCTTCTTGGCCATGCTGCGCGGATCGCGGTTGTAGGGCTCACCAGTTGTCGGCTCCAGCACATCGCAGGTGATCACCAGGGTGGTCTCAGCGAAGAACGGATCGATCGTGGCGGTCACGGGATCGGGCATCAGGCACATGTCGGATTCATTGATCGCCTTCCAGCCGGCGATCGACGAGCCATCGAACATCAGGCCTTCGGCGAACGTGTCCTCCTCAATCATGCCGACGTCGAAAGTCACATGTTGCCACTTGCCGCGCGGGTCGGTGAAACGCAGATCGACGTATTTAACGTCGTTGTCCTTGATAGACTTCAGGACGTCTTTGGCGGTCTTCATGATTACCCCTTCTGGCTGAAAAGCGTCGCGATCGGGCCGCGGGCAGCGACCGTCGGGTAGCGCTCAATACAGTTGCGGGATGCCTAAGACAATATCAGAATGTGCGCAATTTCAATTCAGATGGCATCCAGGCCGGATTCCCCGGTCCTGATGCGAATGGCTTCCTCGATATTGGAAACGAAGATCTTACCGTCGCCGATGCGGCCGGTCTGGGCGGCGCGTCGGATCGCATCGATCGCGCGCTCCACCAAGTCATCCCCGATCACAATCTCGATTTTGACCTTGGGAAGAAAATCCACGATATATTCGGCACCGCGGTAGAGCTCAGCATGACCCTTCTGGCGGCCAAAGCCCTTGGCTTCGGTTACGGTTATGCCCTGCAGTCCGACTTCCTGAAGCGCTTCCTTGACCTCGTCGAGCTTGAACGGCTTGATGATGGCTTCTATTTTTTTCACAGAGCGCCTCCCGGCATTTCCAATAGCGGACCGCAGATTTGTTTCCCCACTGCGCGGATGCGCGCAGTTCTAGTCGATCGTCCTTCGAGCAATCAGCCGGTCACACTCGAAAATGGCAGGTGAGCACGACGAACCAGACTGGCTTCCCCAAAAGCAGGGTCTATGCCAAGTTGTTAAAACGCCTGATTTTGAAATGTTATCAGACTTTTAACAGGCATATTGCCGGGGGTTGGGTAGCCAGCTCAAACTAGCAAAGCCCGCGAAATAGGCAAAGGGCTCAATCGTCGTGCAATCTGGGAGAGTTTGATAGAGCGAGTTGGGTGGAAATGCCTCAGTATAAGGCGCCTGTACCAGGGATTTGGCATGGAAGTTCTGACATCGGCTGAAATGGAGCGTGCGGATCGACTGACCATCGCCGCGGGCACGCCGGGCTTTGCACTCATGATGAGCGCGGGCCAGGCAGTAGCGGAGGCGGCCATGGACCTGGTTCCGGATGGGCCGATTCTGGTGATCGCCGGACCAGGTAACAATGGCGGCGATGGTTTTGTGGCGGCGGCTGAGCTGGCCGCCCGCGGCCGGGACGTCTCGGTGATCCTGTTGTGCGAGCGCGACAGCCTGCAGGGCGATGCGGCTTCAGCGGCGCGCGGCTGGAAATATCCGGTGTTGCCGTTCAATCCGCAGGCGATCGGCAGGCCGGCGCTGATCATCGACGCGCTGTTCGGTGCCGGGCTCGATCGGCCCGTGAAAGGCGAGGCGCACGACATGATCGAAGCGGTCAACGCCAACGGCGCCCCGGTTCTCGCCGTCGATCTGCCGAGCGGCATCAACGGCACCAGCGGAGCCGTTATGGGGGCTGCCGTCCACGCCGCTGCCACCGTCACCTTCTTCCGCCGCAAGCCTGCGCATCTGTTACTGCCGGGCAGGCTTTATTGCGGTCGCGTACAGCTGGCCGATATCGGCATCGATGCGCGTGTGATTGCGGAAATTGCGCCGCGAACCTTCGAGAACATCCCGCGATTCTGGCGCAAGTCTTTCCCGGTGCCGCGGGTCGATGGCCATAAATACGGGCGCGGCCACGTGATCGTCGTCTCCGGCGAAATCGCCGCGACCGGCGCGGCCCGCATGTCCGCGCGCGGCGCGCTACGGGCGGGGGCCGGGCTGGTCACATTGGCCTCGCCCAGGGATGCGCTCGCCGTCAACGCTTCCGCGCTGACCGCGGTGATGCTCCAATCCATTGATACCGCGGTCGAATTCGCCGAACTGTGGACCGACAAACGCCTCAACGCCGGTGTGATCGGACCGGGCGCCGGAGTTGGCGACCGGACCTGCGATTTTGTGCTCACAGCGCTGTCCGCGCAACGCGGCCTGGTGCTGGACGCCGATGCGCTGACGAGTTTTGCGCAGGCGCCAGACCGGCTATTCGAAGCGATCAAATCCTCCCAGCACAGGCAGGTGGTTCTGACCCCGCATGAGGGTGAATTTCCAAGGCTATTCAGCGACCTCAGCAATAAGCACCCGCTTCGGTCGAAGCTCGAACGTGTGAGGGCGGCCGCCGAGCGCTCCGGTGCTATCGTATTGCTCAAGGGGGCGGATACGGTGGTGGCTTCCCCCGACGGGCGCGCCACCATCGCCGCCAACGCGCCACCTTGGCTCGCCACCGCCGGGGCTGGCGACGTTCTGGCCGGGATGATCGCCGGCCTGCTGGCGCAGGGCACGCCGGCGTTCGAGGCTGCTTGCATCGGCGTATGGATGCATGGCGAGGCGGGGGGCGAGGCCGGCCCCGGCCTGATCGCCGAGGACCTTACCGAAGTGCTGCCGGCGGTGTTCCGGCGGATCTACGACGAGTTCGGGATCGACTATTGAGGCCGCCGCGATGACCGGTCGGTCAGTTCAGACTGAATTTGGCGACGGCGGCTTCGTCCCATGTCAGTCCTAAACCGGGCCCACGCGCGGTGACCATGCCGTCGATGATCTCGATCGGCTCGGCCAGAATAGCGCGGGCAAGGTCGAGCACTTCGAGCCAGTGCGCGGTCGGCGTCACCGCGAGCACGTGAGCGCTGGCTTCGGCAAACAGGTGACTGGACATCGGGATCGAGGCGGCTTCGGCTTGGCCGGCGACGCGTAGCCAGCCGGTGACGCCGCCGACCTTCATCAGATCGGGCATGATGAAGTCACTCGCGCCTGCCTGAATCGCTTCGGCAAAACCGCGCGGAAACCACCAGTTCTCGCCGGATTAAATCGATATCGGCGACGTCGTGCGCACCAACGCATGTCCTTGCAGGTTTTCCGCCGCCACCGGCTCCTCGACCCAGTGCAGATCATATGCCGCCAGCCGGTCGATGCGTCGGCTGGCTTCTGCCGGATCGAGCGACTGGTTGAAATCCAGCATCAGTGCGATATCGGGGCCTATAAGCGCGCGCACAGCTTTGACCACCCGCTCGTCATTGGCGAGATCGCCGTCGCCGCCCTTGATCTTGATGCCGCGAAAGCCCCGTTCGAGCGATCGGCGCAGGTCATTCTCGTCGGCGATGGGATCGACGGCCCCGTAGCTGTCATAGGCCCGGATCGGCCGTGGCGATCCGCCGAGCAAGGTAGCCATCGGCTGACCGGCCGCCCGGCCGAGGACATCCCAGAACGCCATGTCGAGGCCGGATACCGCCATCCCGATCAGCCCCTGCCAGCCAAGAAGGCGGAACTTGGCGTCCATCGCGGCCATGAGGTCGAAGGGCGCTATCGGCTTGCCGGTCAGATCGGCGCCGATTTCGCCGATCAGGGCAACCAGCGGCTTCAGCGTCAGCTTGGCGTAGCCGAAGATATAAGAACGGCCGGTGATGCCCTGATCGGTCGTCACATCGATGAGCACCAGCGGGGCTGAGCGGATCACGCCAAAGGCATTTTTCACGGGCCGCGAAATCGGCACGTCGACGGCGCGGGCGGTGACGCTGCGAATCCTGGGGCCGGTTGCGCTCATAGCTTTTCCTTATTCGACCATGTACCACTTGATAAGGCGCGGCGCCGCCCAATCGGTCGCGGTCGCTTCCAAAAGCCAGCGCCCGGACTTCTCTGCGGCGAAGACGATGCGCTGGGTTTGTCCGGCATCGATCGCCAGCGTGTCCAGCCAGAATGGCTTCCAGCCGTCGTCGAGCCGGTCGAGCAGCCTGAAATGATGTCCGTGAAGATGGAAAACGGTCGCGATCTCCGCTCGGTTGGTCAGCGCCAATACCACGGTGCGGCCGGTCTTGGCGCGGAAGGCGGGCGGGCTGCTGGCGACGAAGTCTGGCGGCGGCATCCAATCCGCCTGCGGACCCCCCAGGCTGAGGTCGAAGCGCAGGGCATTCCTGAGATCGAGTTGGGCCGGCAGGCCGTTGGACGGCAGCGCGGACGCCGCAGTCATGGCTTCATCGCGGATCGGCGGTTCCGTTGAGGCCACCAACCGGCCGATCGGACGGGCCTCCTTGCCATCGTGCAGCAGAATGGAAGCTGTGGAAACCGGCGCCGCGCCGGCGTCGATGAAGGTGTCGGCGCGGCCCCCCGGTGCCAGCACAAGCGCGCCGTTGCGCGCCAGGAAGGGCTCAGACGGCTGCCCGTCCAGAGCCATTACCTGCGCCTCGTGCCGCTCTATTTTGATTGCGACTACATTGCGTTGGCAGCCATTGATGAAGCGAAACCGCAGCCGTTCATGGGCCCGCGCCGCGACTTCCAGCGTCGTTAGCCCGTTGACAGTGTACACCGAAGTCGTGCCCTTGGGATCGATCCCGGGCGCGATCGCGGTCCCATCGACGCGTAGCCGCCAGTCTTCGATCAAAAACACCACGTCGCGGTCGACGGCGACCGGTTCGCTTTCATCAACTATAACCGGCAGCCCGCGGCTTGGCTGGGCCGCGCCGTCGCCGAGCAAGGCGAGGTCGCACAGGTAGGTGCCGGCGTGACGCAGCGCAACGCGAAAAGTGTCGGTTGCGCCGGGTACCACCGAAGTCCGCGCCAACAACGGTTCCGCGGCCGACGCCCCATCGATCCCGCGCCAATTGAGGACCGCTGGGATTGGCAGGCCATTTCCGAACACGATCTCCGGGACGTCACCTCGCCTGAATCGGATATCGCCATCACCCAGCGACCAGACTGGATTCCGCGACCCTCCCGGGCGTAGCGGGAGGCTGTCGGCTTTCGCACGCAGCGCGCAGGCCGGCGGTCCCGGCGCGGCCATGGCCGGCAGCACCTGAGCGAGAACCGCGGTCCCGATCCCGGCCATCAGTTGGCGTCGATTGGTCGGATTTATCCGGTTTGACATGCGAGCGATGCGGACCATTTTCCACTGGATATGTCCAGCTGTCGCAGCTACTTCCAGGGAGGCTTTCAAACGGACATTTTTTTGCTGCGGGCGGCTCGGCCCATGCTATAAGCCCGCGCCCGCGGCATCGCGGCCGGACAGGATGCTATCAGCGGGCGTGGCGGAACTGGTAGACGCGCTGGATTTAGGTTCCAGTGACGAAAGTCGTGGGGGTTCGAGTCCCTCCGCCCGCACCAAGCGCTGACGGCGTTTGCATGATGATTACGGGTAGGCATGATTTTCGGAGGCAGATGCTCCTCCAAAAATAGGTCTACTTAGTCTACGGCGTTGGCCCTTGAGCCGTGCGTCGACCAGATTTGACAAGTTGCGGCGCTTGGGCCGGACGAAAGCGGAAGAAGATTGACGTCATGCAGATCACAGAAACTCTCGTCGAGGGATTGAAGCACGAATTCCAGATCAGCGTTCCCGCATCGGACCTCGATGCCAAGGCGGACGCCCGTCTCTTCGACCTCAAGGACAAGGTCCGTCTCAACGGTTTTCGTCCGGGCAAGGTGCCGGTCAGCCATCTCAAGAAGGTCTATGGCCGCTCGGTCATGGCGGAGACCATCGATCAGACCATCCGCGATACCAATTCGCAGATTTTCACCGAACGTGGCTTTCGCCTAGCGACCGAGCCCAAGATCACCATGCCATCGGAGGAAAAGGCCGTCGACGATATCCTTTCCGGAAAATCCGATCTGACCTACACCGTCTCGATCGAGGTGGTGCCTCAGATTCAGCTGGCCGATTTCAAGGGTTTTGTCGTGGAGAAGCCGGTCGCCGACGTCACCGATGCCGATGTTGATGATGCCATCCAGCGGATCGCCGACCAGAACCGCACCTTTGCCCCCAAGGGCGAAGGCGCCACGGCCGAGTCAGGCGATCGGGTCACGATTTCGTTCAAAGGCACCATCGACGGCGTCGCGTTCGACGGCGGGACCGGCGAGGGCATCCAGGTGACGATCGGCTCGCATACCTTCATTCCGGGTTTTGAAGAGCAATTGCTCGGGATCGCCGCCGGCGAAACCCGCAACCTGAAGGTTCCATTCCCGAAGAACTATGCCAACGAGAAGCTGGCTGGCCAACCCGCCGAGTTCGAAACCACGGCGACACTGATCGAGGCGCCGCAGGCGACCGTCATCGATGACGCTTTTGCCAAAGCCCTCGGTCTGGAGTCGCTGGACAAGCTCAGGCAGGCCGCACGCGAGCGGCTGACCGCGGAATTTGCCGGAACAACCCGCCAGCGGGTCAAGCGCTTGCTTCTGGACCGCCTCGACGAGAGCCATCGCTTTGAGGCGCCGCCTTCGCTGGTCGCGGAGGAATTCAATTTGATGTGGAATTCCATCAAGGCCGAGATGGAATCCAATGGCAAGACCTTCGCTGATGAGGGCACCACGGAAGAAGCCGCCCGGGAAGAGTACCACCGGATTGCCGACCGGCGGGTCCGGCTGGGGCTCGTGCTGTCGGAGATTGGCGAAAAGAACAAGATTACGGTCACCGATGACGAAGTCAGCCGCGCGGTAATCGAGCGCGCGCGCCAGATGCCCGGCCGGGAGAAGGAGGTTTGGGACTATTATCGTAACAACGCCAATGCCCTTGCTCAACTCCGTGCACCAATCTATGAGGACAAGGTGGTGGATTTCATCCTTGAGCTTGCCAACGTGACCGAGAAAAAGGTCACTCGGGAGGATCTCTACCGGGACGACGAGGCGGAAAAGAGCGCCGCCTAGCGTTCTGGTGGCGAGCCTCCGCCGCTGGGCTCGATGCCACGAATCAGCTTCAAGTGCCCTGGGTTAAGCCTGATTTTAATCCGGTCTTGTCACCGGAGAATTGGTCCATATGTGTGAGGCCTGTTTTGTTTGACCTGCATCACGGGACGTTCGTCCGCGCCCGGCAACCCAGCCAGATCTGCCTTTTTCGAGCCAGTTCTGCCTTGCCGAGGGATGTCTGATTCCGCCAACCACTTAGGTGAATAATGCGCGATCCGGTTGAAACCTACATGAACCTTGTCCCGATGGTGGTCGAACAGACCAACCGCGGCGAACGCGCCTACGACATTTTTTCCCGGCTTTTGAAAGAGCGCATCATCTTCGTTACCGGACCGGTCGAGGACGGCATGTCGACGCTGACGGTCGCGCAACTCCTGTTTCTGGAGGCCGAGAATCCGAAGAAGGAAATCTCGATGTACATCAATTCGCCCGGTGGGGTGGTGACATCGGGACTTGCGATCTACGATACGATGCAGTTTATCCGGCCTCCGGTATCGACGCTCTGCACCGGACAAGCGGCTTCGATGGGCTCGCTACTGCTGGCCGCTGGCCATCCAGAGATGCGCTTTTCGTTGCCGAATTCCCGTATCATGGTGCACCAGCCCTCCGGCGGTTTCCAGGGCCAGGCTACCGACATCATGCTGCACGCGCAGGAAATCTTGAACCTCAAGAAACGGCTCAACGAGATCTACGTCAAGCACACGGGCCAGACCTACAAGGCGATTGAGGATGCGCTGGAACGCGACAAGTTCCTGACCGCCGAGATGGCCCGCGACTTCGGCATCGTGGACAAGGTGATCGACAAACGCGCGGAAGAGCCGGCCGCGAAAGCGACTTAGCCCCGGACTTCAGGCGCCCGCTTTTGGCCATGATCGGGTGCCGCGGACGCCGGTTACGGCCGCAGCCGGTACCCTACGCCCTGACGTGGGCAGAAAGTTCCGCTTTCGTGCCGGTCGGCCGGCGTGGTAATCGCGCAACGGCGGGCTGAATTCCGCAGGATTGCCTCGCTTTAAAGGGCAAAATCACGGTATTGTCACGGGGGTCAGTCGTGTACCGATTAGCGAATTCTTGATAGTCGGGTGTCAGCATGGTTGGCTAGGTCAGATCAGCTATGATCGTGGGGGATTCGAATGGCCGCGATTCGCGCGGTATCTGGTGCAAAAGGTCTTTTTTGGTACAGATTTTGCTCTATCTTAAACTCTGGTCCGGTGCACGCCGGAATGGGGCGATCGAGCGGACGGGATCGAACGGCGGACGGAGACGAGAATGAGTAAGGTCGGCACGAGCGACTCCAAGAACACGCTTTACTGCTCGTTCTGCGGCAAGAGCCAGCACGAAGTTCGTAAATTGATCGCGGGTCCAACCGTCTTCATTTGCGACGAATGCGTCGAACTGTGCATGGATATCATTCGCGAGGAGAACAAGTCTTCGCTGGTGAAGTCGCGCGATGGCATTCCGACCCCGAAAGAAATCTGCAAGGTGCTGGACGATTATGTCATCGGCCAGAGCCACGCCAAGAAGGTGCTGTCGGTCGCGGTCCATAATCACTACAAGCGCCTCAATCACCAGACTAAACACAACGACGTCGAGCTCGCGAAGTCGAACATCCTGCTGATAGGGCCCACCGGCTCCGGCAAGACCTTGCTGGCGCAGACGCTGGCGCGAATTCTGGACGTGCCGTTCACGATGGCGGACGCGACGACGTTAACCGAGGCTGGTTATGTTGGCGAAGATGTCGAGAACATCATACTGAAACTGTTGCAGTCGGCGGACTATAACGTCGAGCGCGCGCAGCGCGGCATCGTGTATATCGACGAGATCGACAAGATCAGTCGCAAATCCGACAATCCCTCAATCACCCGGGACGTGTCGGGCGAGGGTGTGCAACAGGCGCTCCTGAAGATCATGGAAGGCACCGTGGCCTCGGTTCCTCCGCAGGGTGGGCGCAAGCATCCTCAGCAGGAGTTCCTTCAGGTCGACACCACCAACATCCTGTTCATCTGCGGCGGCGCGTTCTCCGGCCTTGAGAAGATCATCTCCGCGCGCGGTCGTTCGACGTCGATCGGCTTCGCCGCGCAGGTGCTGGCGCCGGAAGACCGCCGCACCGGCGAGATCTTCCGCCATGTTGAGCCGGAGGATCTCCTAAAGTACGGCTTGATACCGGAGTTCGTTGGCCGCCTGCCGGTGGTGGCGACGCTGGAGGATCTCGACGAAGCCTCGCTGAAGAAGATTTTGACCGATCCGAAGAACGCGCTGGTGAAGCAGTACCAGCGGCTGTTCGAAATGGAAAACATCGAGCTGACCTTCGCCGACGAGGCCCTTGGGGCCGTCGCGCGCAGGGCGATCGAACGCAAGACGGGCGCGCGCGGCCTGCGCTCGATCCTCGAAAGCATCCTGCTTGAGACCATGTTCGATCTGCCCGGCCTGGAAGGTGTCGAAGAGGTCGTGATCTCGCGCGAGGTGGTAGAGGGTACCGCTCGTCCGCTTTACATCTACGCCGATCGCTCCGACCGCGCCATCGAGAGCAGCGCCAGCGCCTGATCGGGTGGCGGTTGTGGGATCGGCAATGACACGAGAACGGCCGCCGCGTTCTTCGGCAGCCGTTTGAGCTTGAGAATTTGCAGGCGTTGAGCCTCGTTGGTCCACTCTTTCAACGGCTTGACACCTCCATCGGCGATAGCCACCTAATGCTGTCGGCGATGAAAAAGTGACATTGAGATTCGCCGCTCCAACGATCCGGAAGCGGGCCAGAGATGCGGCTACGTGACCCCGGACGACCCCGGCACCTTGTGGCGGTTGCGCAAAATCGCGGACCGCGTGCAAGGGGGCACAACAAAAGGAACAGGCCATGACTTCCCCAAAAACCAGGCCAACGATCGTGCACGGCGAAAGCCACTCCTATCCGGTGCTGCCGCTTCGCGACATCGTGGTCTTTCCCCACATGATCGTGCCGCTGTTCGTCGGCCGCGAGAAATCGATCCGCGCGCTCGAAGAGGTCATGAAGAATGACGCATTGATCATGCTCGCGACGCAAAAGAATGCGTCGGACGACGATCCGAATCCAGATTCGATTTATGAAACGGGAACGCTCGCCAGCGTACTGCAGTTGCTCAAACTGCCTGACGGTACCGTCAAGGTGCTGGTCGAGGGACTTGAGCGCGCCCGCGTGCAGAAATATTCCGCCCGTTCGGAATATTATGAGGCCACGGCCATCGCGCTCGCCGACACGGATGCCACCTCGGTCGAGGCTGAGGCCTTGGCGCGCTCGGTGGTGTCCGACTTCGAGAGCTACGTGAAGCTAAACAAGAAGATCTCCGCTGAAGTCGTTGGCGTCGTTCAGGCAATTACCGACTTCGCCAAGCTCGGTGACACCGTCGCCTCGCATCTCGCCGTCAAGATCGCCGACCGCCAGGCGATCCTGGAAACGCTGTCGGTGACCGCGCGCCTGGAGAAGGTGCTCGGACTGATGGAGAGCGAAATCTCGGTGCTGCAGGTCGAGAAGCGCATCCGTTCGCGGGTCAAGCGCCAAATGGAGAAGACCCAACGCGAATATTATCTCAACGAGCAGATGAAGGCGATCCAGAAGGAACTCGGCGACGACGATGGCCGGGATGAGCTCGCCGATCTCGAAGAAAAGATCGCCAAGACCAAGCTTTCCAAGGAAGCACGGGAAAAGGCGCAGCACGAGTTGAAGAAGCTGCGCCAGATGTCGCCGATGTCCGCGGAAGCGACCGTCGTGCGCAACTATCTCGATTGGCTGCTGTCGATTCCGTGGAACAAGAAGTCGAAGGTCAAGAAGGATCTGGTCGCCGCCCAGGCTGTTCTCGACAACGATCATTACGGGCTGGAGAAGGTCAAGGACCGCATCGTCGAGTATCTCGCGGTGCAGTCGCGCGCCAACAAATTGACCGGACCGATCTTGTGTCTGGTCGGGCCTCCGGGCGTTGGCAAGACCTCGCTCGGCAAGTCGATCGCGAAAGCGACCGGGCGCGAATTCGTGCGTGTATCGCTCGGAGGGGTACGCGACGAGGCCGAAATCCGCGGTCACCGCCGCACCTATATCGGCTCGATGCCCGGCAAGATCATCCAGTCGATGCGCAAGGCCAAGACCTCCAATCCGCTCTTCCTGCTGGACGAGATAGACAAGATGGGCGCCGACTTCCGCGGCGATCCGTCGTCGGCTCTGCTTGAGGTACTCGATCCCGAACAGAATTCGACCTTCAACGATCACTATCTCGAGGTCGATTACGATCTGTCCAATGTGATGTTCATCACCACCGCGAATACGTTGAATATTCCGGGGCCGCTGATGGATCGCATGGAGATCATCCGGATCGCTGGCTATACCGAGAACGAAAAGGTGGAGATCGCACGCAAGCATCTGATCCCGAACGCGATCTCCAAGCATGGCCTCGACCCCAAGGAATGGTCGATTGACGACGATGCGTTGTTATTGATGATCCGCCGCTACACCCGCGAAGCGGGGGTGCGGAACCTGGAGCGTGAGCTGTCGACACTGGCCCGCAAGGCCGTGAAGGAGCTGATGATCTCCAAGAAAAAGTCGGTCAAGGTCACCGAGAAATCGATCGAGGAATTCCTCGGCGTGCCGAAATATCGTTACGGCGAAATCGAGAGCGAGCCTCAGGTCGGCATCGTCACCGGCTTGGCTTGGACCGATGTCGGCGGCGAACTGCTCACGATCGAAGGCGTCATGATGCCCGGCAAGGGCAAGATGACGGTAACCGGAAATTTGCGCGACGTGATGAAGGAATCGATCTCGGCGGCCGCGTCCTATGTCCGCTCGCGTGCTGTTGGCTTCGGTATCGAGCCGCCGCTGTTCGACAAGCGCGATATCCACGTCCACGTTCCGGAAGGGGCGACCCCGAAGGACGGGCCGTCGGCGGGTGTCGCAATGGCGACCGCGATCGTCTCGGTCATGACCGGGATCCCGGTTCGGCACGACGTCGCGATGACCGGCGAGATTACACTGCGTGGGCGCGTATTGCCGATCGGCGGATTGAAGGAAAAGCTTCTGGCTGCCGCGCGCGGTGGCATCAAGACTGTGCTGATCCCCGAGGACAACGCCAAGGATCTCACGGAGATCTCCGATGCGATCAAGGGCGGCATGGAGATCATCCCGGTGGCGCGTCTCGATGACGTCGTCGGCAAGGCGTTGGTGCGCCCGCCAGTGCCGATCGTCTGGGAGGAGGACACCACCAAGGTGCCCGTTCCGACCGACGCCGGTGACGAAGCGGCCGGTGGCCTGACGGCACATTGAACCCCGGTCCTGTCTGATCGAACAAGCAACGGCGCCTCTGGCGCCGTTGCCGTTTCGGCGGCCTTTGTCACGTCATCGCGAGCGCGGCGAAGCAATCCGACACCGGGCGGCGGTCAGATGGATCGCTTCGCTGCATTAACGACAAACTAAGGGTGACGTTTCAAGCAGGGCGCGGCCCCAAGGGCATCCCAAAAGCTTCAGGGACGGGCCCCCTGGGGCGACCTTTTGGTAGCCCTCCTTTGACACGTCAACCAGGTTGTTCCGCCAGTGACGCTGTATTCCCCTTCGCCAGGAAATCCGCTATGGGGAAGGCTACGGGCGGCTAGCTCAGCTGGTTAGAGCATCTCGTTTACACCGAGAGGGTCGGGAGTTCGAATCTCTCGCCGCCTACCAACAGAAACAATGGATTTTCTGAAGAACCTCAGCGCCCAGTGAGACCCGCTTAGCCTGCTTGGTCTGCCAAGTGTGTCCTGATCGAGAAAGCTCGCGCATTCCCGCGGGAACAAATTCGTGGTCTCCAGATTGCTCCTGCTGTTCCCGTCGTGTCCCGTCTGCTACGTGGGAGAATTCGTATGCTTGGCGCCAGATGGTCGCCTCCGATCGTGCCCTACGGGGCGGATCAAACCGTGTTTGTCGTCATCGACCGGCTGGGAGGGCAGGGCAGCCTCGGCCAGGAAACTGAATGCGAACGGCCGGACGCGGAGACTACAATCGCTGATCTGCTGTCAGGGAAATTCGGCGATCCAGTACGTGTCATCGCCTTCAACACCCTTGAGCACTGGTCGGACGATGTCTCGCCAGAGATCGCCCGAGAAATTCAGACGCGCAGCGACATCGAAGGCATAGCCGTTCCCGAACATATCAGGGATTTCGTCGGCAGCCACATCGGACGGCCTGTGCGGCCGCACAGCAGGCCAAAACCGCCATTTGAGAAATTCGGAGCGCGGGAGCGGAACGCAATTTACCCATGCTGATTTAACCACGGTGCTTGGGCGGCAACCCGCGCGCCCAGGCTACTTTTCACCCGATAGGGATCTGCGCCTCGTCAGGGACGTGGGTCGGCTATCTCGAATGAGGAGCAAGCCTGATGTGTGATTATAGTCTGCATGTCGTCGAATCGCGTTCCGCCCGCCTTGGAGAGACACTGATTACCACTGCCTTTCGCGGGACATCCACGCGCGGATTGGCCAGCGAATGCGAGCCCGGGGTGGCGGTTTGCCTGCTTCCGGGAACGGAATTGGCATTCGCAGACAATGTCAAATATTACAGGCGATGGATCTGGAGCGCCGTCAGTAAATTCAGGGTAGGAAAATTCGGCGTCGTCGCGCCGGATAATCCGCACCGTCATCATGACGCGATTGAATTCCCAGATGGCAGCACCGTGCTGGTGACACTGCTGGCTGAAGGCCAGCGGGTGACGGTATTGCAGTTGCCCGCGACTTCCCGCGATGTCGAGCAAATGCCCGCACGGCGCTCCGCCGTCGCCGCGAACCCGAGCCCGTCAGTGACGGCCTCTTGATCGCAAGCTCGAACGAACGCCTCTGGGCGCGCTGAAAGGTCCCCGCCTTTAGCGGGGGCCTTTTGTGGCGTCACGCTGAGGTCGCCGGGCGCACTCGAAAACGGCGCGATTGGGTCGTATTGTGGAATCGCGTGTTGGGTATCGGGCGGAAATGCGGTAGAATAGTCTCATCTGGGCGGGTGCCGGAAACGGCAATAGCACTCCTGTCGGCTCGATGATATCTAGCCGGAAAGCCCGGAGTATGAGTATGCGAGTTTTCCGCGTCGCAGCTGTCATGGCGTTGCTGGCCGCGCCAGCCTATGCCCAAAGCGAACACGTTCCCAAATATGGGGAAGCAGACCCGGCGAAGTCGCCGCAGCAGATCGAGAGCGATCGGTCGGCCGATAAGGCCTACAAGAGTTCGCTCAGTAACATCCCCGACAAGGGGCCCTCGGATCCCTGGGGCAATATGCGCAGCGACCCCCCGAAGGACCTTGCCAAAGCGGCGCAGTCGAAGCGGACCAAGCCGACCGGCACGGCCAACTAGAACGCGATGGAACAGCCCGTAGGCCACGAACAAAATACCGATCAGATCGCCTACTGGAACGGTCCGGGCGGTCAGCGCTGGAGCGATCGGCAGCAGATGCAGGATATTCTGCTGGCGCCGGTCCGCGACATTCTGATCGACCGCGCCGGGGCCAAGGCGTCCGACCGCGTCATCGATGTCGGCTGCGGCTGCGGCGCCACGACAATCGCATTTGCGCAAGCCGTCGGCCCGGGCGGACATGTGCTGGGCGTCGATATCTCCGCGCCGATGCTGGCACGCGCGAAGCAAATGGCGCTGCCGCAGCTGTCGGTCGAGTTCGTGCTCGCCGATGCGACGGTCTATGCGTTCGATCCTGCAAGCTTTGATCTCGTGGCCTCGCGGTTCGGGGTGATGTTCTTCGCCGACCCCGTGCTTTCCTTTGCCAATCTGCGAAGGGCGCTGCGGCCGACGGGCCGGCTGGCCTTTGCATGCTGGCGCGAGCCGCGCGACAATCCCTGGCTGATGACGCCGCTGCAGGCGGCCTACCAGCATGTGCCAAAACTGCCGCAGCAAGGAGCCGAAGACCCTGGCCCGTTCGCCTTTGCCTCCGAAGCGCGCGTCAAGAACATCCTCGATGCGGCCGGCTTCTCTGCGATCGAGTTGGAGCGGTGCGATCTCTTGCTTGACATCGCCATCGGGGGAGGCCTCGATGCCGCGGTAAAATCCGCACTCGAGATCGGGCCGGCCAGCCGAGCTCTCGAGGGACAGCCCGCCGAATTGCGTGCCGCCGCCGCCGGCGCGATCCGCGCAGCGCTTGAGCCCCATGTCAGGGGGCAGACGGTTCCGCTCGCTGGCTCGATCTGGATCGTGACCGCACAGGCCTGACGAACTACGCGATCCGCGCGATCGAGGCCTCAGGCGTGCTGTTCCCAGATCATGGCGAGGTGGACGATGGTCTGCACCGCTTTTTCCATGTCCTGAATGCTGACCCACTCCAGCCGCGAATGGAAGGCGTGTTCGCCGGCGAAGATATTGGGGCAGGGCAGGCCCATAAAGGATAGCCGGGAGCCATCGGTGCCGCCGCGGATGGAGGTCTTCACCGGCTCAAGGCCGGCGCGGCGGATTGCCTCCATCGCATGCTCGATGATCTCGGGGTGAGCATCGATCACCTGTTTCATGTTGCGGTACTGCGGCTTGATCTCCAGGTGGTAGCTTGATCGCGGATAGTCCTGCATCACCTGCTTGACGATGTTTTCGAGCAGGGCCTCCTTATCCCGCAATCCCTGATCGGTGAAGTCGCGCACGATCAGACTGAGCGTGGCCTTCTCCAGCGTGCCGGACAGGCCGATCGGATGCAGGAAGCCTTCCTTACCTTCGGTGGTTTCCGGCGAGCAGGTCTTTTTCGGCAGTCGCTCGACGATCCCCGCGGCAATCTTGATGGCGTGCTCCATCTTGCTCTTGGCAAAACCCGGATGGGTGCTGACGCCATCGATGGTGATGATGGCGGCATCCGCCGAAAATGTCTCGTCCTCGATATTCCCAGCGGTTTCGCCATCGATCGTATAGGCAAAATCGGCGCCGAGTTTCTTCAGGTCGACCCGATCGACGCCGCGGCCAATCTCTTCATCGGGGGTGAACAGGATCTTGATGGCGCCGTGCTTGATCTCGGGATTGTTGATCAGGAAGTGCGCAGCGTCCATGATTTCGGCGAGGCCGGCTTTGTTGTCCGCGCCCAACAGAGTAGTGCCGTCCGTGGTGATGATGTCGTTGCCGATCTGATCGGCCAGCGCGGGATGGTCCGCGACGCGGATCACCTGCGTCGGGTCGCGCGGCAGCACAATGTCGCCACCGCGATAGTTCCTCACGATCTGCGGCCTGACACCCTTGCCGGTGCAGTCCGGCGAGGTGTCCATGTGCGAGCAGAAGCAGATCACCGGCACTTGCTTATCGGTATTGGCGGGGATGGTGGCGTAGACGTAGCCGTGTTCGTCGAGATGGGCGTCGTCGATGCCCATGGCCCGCAGTTCGGCGGCCAAAAGGCGGCCCAGATCTTTTTGTTTTTCGGTGGAGGGACAACTCGGCGAAACCGGGTCCGACTGGGTGTCGATCACGACATAGCGCAGGAAGCGCTCGGTCACGGTGTGGGTGAACCTGAGGGCTGAATTCACAGGGGACACCGTAGTAGGTCAGGGCAGGAAAAGCGACGCTCCGGCACGGTGCTAGCGCAACTGGGCTCGTCAGCAAAGCGTCATTCCGGGGGGCCGTCTGCGCGGTGCCGGAATGACGCAAGATTGCAAGGACGCGCCCGGTATCAGACGGCTTCCTTGAGTTCCTTGGCGGCCCGGAAGGCGACCTTCTTGCTGGCCTTGATGTGAATGGCTTCCCCGGTGGCGGGGTTGCGGCCCATGCGGGCGGCGCGCTTGCGGACCTGGAGGATGCCGAGGCCGACGATGCGGATGCGCTCACCCTTCTTGAGGTGCTTGGTGATCCTTGTGACCAGATCGTTCAGGATCGCCTCGGCCTGTTTCTTCGACAATTCCTGCTCCTCCGCGATCGCCGCCGCCAGATGTTTCAGGGTGACGGTCGCTGGGGTCGCTGCTTTTTTTGCCATAATTGGCCCTCCTCCTTGTTGATGCCTGGGAAACCTAGACGTAGCAGGCCTTAAACAATTCGGGGGGCGAATGACCATGCTGTTTTGCCGATAAACAGCCCATTTTTCGTATCGGCGTTGCAAAAAGCCCTGACTGGCAGGGGGATTTGCAACAACCTTGACTTGGGACAGGTCCCCCCTTTAAGACCCACCTCGCGCCGATGTCGCCATCGCGCGGGAGTAGCTCAGTTGGTTAGAGCGCCGGCCTGTCACGCCGGAGGTCGCGGGTTCGAGCCCCGTCTCTCGCGCCATCATCAAGCACTTATGGCCCTCGCTGAGGCGGCATCCTTGGTTTTTCGGTGCATGGCTGTGGCTGAACAGCCAATTCCGCTGCGTCGGCCTCAATTGGGTCGCCGAAGCGCCACGGCATGCTCATCTTTGAGCCGCAACACCTGAGAGGTGGAGGGCGCGCTAGATTCGGATTGATCCATCATGACGGACCTCCTCAAACATGCTTCCACAATTCTAGCTTGCTATGAGCGGGCGGAGGCTGAACTGGTAGGAAAAGCCGTGGTGCTGAGCGACGGCAAAGCCGGAACCGTTGAGAGAGTCTGGCTGGACGAGTTGCATGGCCTGCGCCTCTCAATAGGCGGGCATTTTGGCAAATGGCCCGTGTCCAGCCTGAAGCTGGTCGGTGCGCAGTAGGCAGGAAACCATCCCTACAACCAAACGGCCGCCCGCCGGCGGCCGAAACGAGGTCGTCAAGCCCCCCGGGGGCCTAGCGGATGACTGACGTATCCGAACTGGTCAGCGTTACCGCCTTTCCGGCCTTGATGACGTGAGCGATGCGGGCGTCATCCGAACTGGTGCGAGCCTGGATGCCGAACCCCGCCACCATGATGCCGGCCACCAGGGCGATCACCACAATTTTCAGGTGGGTAGCGCGGTCCGCTGAGTGAATGGAGTGGTTCATCTTAAGCCCTCCTGGCGCCCTTTATCGCCGCGTTGCTGTCGCAGGGTTACCGCCAATGTGTTTCCGGGTTGTTTCGCCATTCCCTAAAAATGGCTTCATCGGCCTCTTCCGGGGCAATTTTCCAAGGTCTTGCGGTTCCCAGCCGTTCGACCGAAACTCGGTGACGCGCGACCATGCGCGAGCGGAGGCCACCTTTGAAGATCACTCGCAGGGCCCTGCTCGGGGCGGCCTCCGGCGCCTGGGCCGCGACGATGCTGACCGCGCGCCCCGCCGGCGCCGGGACGGAATTCGACTTCAAACTCGGCGTCGATACGCCGGAAAACCACCCCCTGACGATGCGGCTGATGGAGGCGGCGGGTGCCATCGGCACGCAGTCGTCCGGCCGATTGAACGTCACGGTGTTCCCCAACAGCCAGCTTGGCGGCGATCCCGAGATGCTCTCGCAACTCCGCTCCGGCGGCATCGAATTACTGGCAGCGCCCAGCCTGACGCTGTCGACGCTGGTGCCGCTGTCGGGCCTTCCCAGCATCGGCTACGCCTTTCAGTCCTATGATCAGGTCTGGGCCGCGATGGACGGTCGTGTCGGCGATCTCGTCCGCGACGCGATCACGAAGACCGGTATCGTTCCGATGACGAAAGTCTGGGACAACGGCTTCCGCCAGATCACCTCATCGGCGAGCCGGCAATTGAACAGCGTCGAGGACATCAGGGGCTTCAAGATCCGGGTTCCGGTCACGGCGCTGTTGACCTCGCTTTTCAGCGGGCTCGGGGCTCTGCCCTCCAGCATCAGCTATAGCGACCTCTACTCGGCGCTGCAGACCCATATTGTCGAGGGCCAGGAAAACCCGCTGGCCCAGGTGTCGACCGGCAAGCTCTACGAGGTGCAGAAATATTGCGCCCTGTCGAACCACTGCTGGAGCGGTTACTGGATCGTCGCCAACGGCCGCGCGATGGCCGGTCTGCCGCCCGATCTCCTCGAGATCGTCAACCACAATTTCGATACCGCCGCCATCAAGGAGCGCGCCGACCTCAGGGAATTGGACCATTCTCTGCAGGCCGACCTATCGGCCAGGGGCATGACTTTCAACACGCCTGATCCGGTCGCTTTCAGGGCGGCGTTGGTCAGGGCCGGCTTCTATGCAAAGTGGCGGAGCACCTACGGCAGCGAAGCCTGGGCGCGGCTGGAGCACTACACTGGTCCGCTGGACTGATTGCGCGCTCAGAAAGAGTTGAGCGACATTCTCAGGGCACCATCGCCCGCCTGATATCGCTGCGGATCGATCGCGCGGCCCAGACAAACAACAGCGCGCCCATGGTCGTCGTCAGCGCCGCCGACAGCAGCGAGTAGCGCACGGCGTTGGCGCCGTAGTCATGCGTCAGTGCATCATTGGTAATTCCGACCACGAGCGGGCCGACGCCCTGGCCGAAGCAGGTCGCGGTCAACAGGATGATCGCCGATGCCAGCGCTCGCATGCTGGGGCGCGCCACCGTCTGCGCGATGGCAAAGATCGGCCCGAGATGACAGCCGACCAGAAACGAGGTCAGCGCCAGCGTGGCGACCATGGTGATGAAATCCGGCGTCAGCATGCAGAACGTAAACACCGGGCCGGCGAGGCCCGAGGTGATTGCCGGCGCCCATAACTTCCAGCGATCGTCGCGGCGGCTGATCTGGGCCACGATTAGCCCTCCCACCAGCGTGCCGGCCATCCCGAACAGACCCTTGAAGGTGCCGGCATAGGTACCGATCTCGGCGCTGCTCAGATGATGCACTCGCGCCAGAAAGGGGGGAATCCATGCCGAGGTGGCGTAATTGGTATAGGTGGTCAGGCAAAAGCCAATCAGCACGATGACGAACGTTCGCTGCGAGGCGAGAAAGCCGAGCGTCGGACCGATCGGCTCGGGTACGAAGGCTTCCGCCATGGCGCCACGCTTCGGTTCCGAGACCGTCAACCACAGCACTGCGGCGAGCGCGATCCCGGGCAGCCCGGCAGTCAGGAACGCCATCCGCCAGCCAAAGTACTGATTGATAGTGCCGCCGATGAAATAGCCGAGGAATACGCCCAGATAGGTGCCGATGGCGTAGACCCCAAGCGCGCGCGGCCGTTCGTTCTTGTCGAAGAGATCGGCGACCATGGATTGCGAGGCCGGGGTGCCGGCAGCTTCCCCGATGCCGACCCCCACCCGCGCGAGCGCTAGCGTTGCCACGCTGGCGGCCGTCCCGCACAACAGCGTCATCACGCTCCAGAACGCGAGTGCCAGAGCCACAATATTGCGCCGATTGAGACGGTCGGCGAGGCGGGCGATCGGGATGCCGAGCAGCGAATAAAACAGCACGAAGCCAAATCCGGCCAGCATGCCCATGGCGGTGTCACTCAGCGCGAATTCCTTCTTGATCGGCTCGATCAGAACATTGAAGATCGTGCGGTCGAGAAAATTCAGCGCGTAGATGACGGTCAAGAGCCCCAGCACGTAGTATCGCCGCGTTGAGCTTGCCGACGTCGCCGCTATTGCCTGTGCGGGTGCTGCGACCTCGGGCGACAGCTCGACCATGGTTTTCCCCAAGTACTGGTTTGATGCGCGAGGTGCGCCTCATACCTCGCGAATGAAGTTTCCGGCTTCGAACTCGACGGGCGGCGCGCTTGTGTCGAATGAAACCCCGATGGGGTCGTGACCGGCGGCAATGGCATCAAGCTGATCGGCGAGCATGCGCCGGATCATCAGGACGCCGCGATCGCTCTGGCCGAAATGCTCCTCGGAATGCAGCGTCACGGCGCCCTGGCCCACCTGAGCCTCGTAATCGCCTGGAAATTGCTGGTGTTCCTGCTCGGTCATCTCCCACCAGAATTTGCCATTGAATTTCGAGCGCATCCTACCGATGTCGCCGCGCTGCCTGACCCGGCCGGCGACATAGATGCGGAATGCGGTGTCGTCGACCGGCAGCGTCCAGCCGATCGACTCGACGCGGGCGAACTGGGCCACCCGAGGATTGGGCACGACCCGCAGCGTTGGCAGCGCCGCTTCGGTGACCCGATAGAAGATCTTGCCATCCTCCTGGTTGCGGATCGAGCGCACGGTGACGCCACGCGGCGACATCTCGAACTTTACGTCCGGCATCGCCGCCATCATGTTGGTGAATTGCGGGCCGCTGAAGGATCCGTGCAGCACCGGAACATGGTAGGGATCGACGACGTTCTCGAAATGCTGCAGCCAGTTGCAGGGAATGATGACGGGTCCGCCGCCGCCGATCGAGGAGTCATCGGCTTCAACGAACTCGCCGTCATCCATCTTTTCCAGGCATTCATAGCGTGGCAGCACCGGCTTCTTTTCGGCCGGCCCCAGATAGGCGAAGATCAGCCCGTAACGTTCCATCACAGGATACCAGGGCTGACGCACTTTGTCCTTGAACTGGCCGCCGCCGGGCTCGCAGGGTTGCTCCAGGCAATGGCCTTCAGTGTCGAACTTCCAGCCGTGGTAGCAGCAGCGGATACCGTCTTCCTCGACCTTGCCGTAATAGAGCGTGGTGCCGCGGTGGCAGCAGCGCGCGTGCAGCAGCCCGGGACGGCCGTGGCGGTCGCGGAACAGCACGAGATCTTCGCCCAAGGCCCGGATCTTGCGCGGGGTGTCGGCGGCGTCACCCGCAAGCCCAATCGGGTGCCAATAGCGCCGCAGCAATTCTCCCATCGGCGTGCCGCGTCCAACCGCAGTCAATTCCGTGCGGGTGGAGGGCGGCTTCATGGCATAGGCGGTGCCGAGATCACGATCCCGCTGGGTGACGTTCATAGCCGCTTCCTCCTTGCCGGCTTGGCGCCGTGTTAAAAACCCTTCGCAACTGAACTGTAGATCGATGACAATGTCAACGGTTTCGCAAAACTTGGCATCAGGTGGTTTTATTGGCACATCTTGGCCATGAAGCAGCAGCCGAGCAGGGTAGTCGCGCCGCCGGTCAGCGCGGTCAAGGACGATCGGCTGGCGCCGATCACCGCGATGACGTCGTCGCGCTTGATGGTGCTCGCCAATCTTTTGAAGCGCGGCGCCATTCTGCGCTACAAGCGCCTGACGGGGTTGTCTTCGGTGGAGTTCGGGCTGGTGGCGTCGCTGGGGCGCCACCCGCCGATGAGCGTGGCGAGGCTTGCCGACGCCGTAGGCATGGACAAGGGGCAGATCAGCCGGGCGTTGGCGGGACTGGTGTCGCGCAAGCTCGTTTCGAAGGCAGTCAACCCGAGGGACAGCCGGGAAGTGCTGGTTTGCCTGACGCGGGCCGGCCTGGTTGCCCATGAGACGATGGTGGCAGGCGCGCTGGAACGCAATCAGGTTTTGCTGGAACAGCTCAGCACGGAGGAGGCTGCGATGTTAATGGGCCTCATCGATCGCCTGACCATCTCTGCCGCAAGCATGCTCGACGCGGAAAAAGACCTGAGCTGAAGCGGAGAGTGGGTATTTGGGCCTCCATTGCGGGCGGGGTCAGCAGGCAAAGAAATACAGGCGGCGTGCGCCCGTCAAGAGAGCTTGGCTTGCGCCCCTTGTTGCACTGCGCTAAGGCTCGAACCACTTGTGTTAACGAATCCGCGGCCGTCACGGTCCGTGGGAAAAGGCTCAGCCGATGACCGGCATCCTGCAGAATTATCTCCCGCTCGTGGTCTTTATCGGGGTGGCTGGCCTGATCGGTCTGGCGCTGCTGATCGCTCCCTTCCTGCTGGCCTTCCAGCAGCCAGATCCGGAAAAGCTTTCTGCGTATGAATGCGGTTTCAACGCGTTCGACGACGCCCGCATGAAATTCGATGTCCGGTTCTACCTGGTCGCGATCCTCTTCATTATCTTTGACCTCGAAGTGGCATTCCTGTTCCCCTGGGCGGTGGCGTTCGGCAAGCTCGGCGCCACCGGGTTCTGGTCGATGGTGGTCTTCCTTGCCGTCCTTACCGTCGGGTTTGCCTACGAATGGAAGAAAGGCGCGCTCGAATGGGATTGAGTCTCCGCAGCCAAGGCGCCGGCGGTTTCCCCGGCCGCGACCGGCATCATCGATCCCTCCACCGGCAAGCCGGTCGGAGCCAACGATCCTTACTTTCTCGAGGTCAACCACGAGCTGTCCGACAAGGGTTTCTTTGTCGCCGCCACCGATGATCTGATCGTATGGGCGCGTACCGGCTCACTGATGTGGATGACCTTCGGTCTGGCCTGCTGCGCGATCGAGATGATGCAGATGTCGATGCCGCGCTATGACTGCGAGCGGTTCGGCTTTGCCCCGCGCGCCTCGCCGCGGCAGTCCGACGTCATGATCGTCGCGGGCACCCTGACCAACAAGATGGCGCCGGCGCTGCGCAAGGTGTACGACCAGATGCCGGAACCACGCTACGTGATCTCGATGGGATCCTGTGCCAACGGCGGCGGCTACTATCATTATTCCTATTCGGTGGTACGCGGTTGCGATCGAATCGTGCCGGTCGACATTTATGTGCCCGGCTGTCCGCCGACCGCGGAGGCACTGCTCTACGGCGTGTTGCTGCTGCAGAAGAAGATCCGGCGCACCGGAACCATCGAACGCTAAGGGTAAGGGCTTTCGGAATGGACGACGGCAGGCTCGACGCCTTGGGGCAGACGATCGTTAGCGCGCTTCCGGGCGCTGCAAGCGGTCATACGGTCGCATTCAATCAGCTGACCGTGACGGTGGCTGCCGACAGGATCGTTGAAGTGGTGCGCTTCCTGCGCGACGATCCCGGCTGTCGCTTTGTCAACCTCACCGACGTGACGGCCGTGGATTATCCCGGTCGGGCCAAGCGCTTCGATGTCGTCTATCACTTGCTGTCGCCGACGCTGAATGCGCGCATCCGGCTGCGCGCCGAAGCCGGCGAGACCACCCAGGTGCCCTCGATCATCACGATATTCCCTGGCGCCGACTGGTTCGAGCGCGAAGCCTACGATCTCTATGGCGTGATCTTTACCGGCCACCCGGACATGCGGCGGCTGTTGACCGACTATGGCTTCGACGGCCATCCATTGCGCAAGGATTTTCCAACGACCGGCTTCGTCGAGGTGCGTTACGACGACCAAGAGAAACGGGTGCTCTACGAGCCTGTTCGTCTCAATCAGGAATTCCGCAAGTTCGATTTTCTCTCGCCCTGGGAAGGGGCGGATTACCCGCTGCCGGGCGATGAGAAGAGAAGCGGCGAGTAGTGAGTACAGGCAGGCAGATGGCTAAATTTCTGACTTTCTATTCGCTATTCGCTATTCGCTATTCGCTACCGGCCGCTCGCGGCTGTTCGCCTCTTGCTCCACGCCCGCAAGTGGAAGCCATGTCATGAACGAAGCTGCGCTCCGCAATTTTACGATCAATTTCGGCCCGCAGCACCCGGCTGCGCACGGCGTGCTGCGTCTGGTGCTGGAACTCGACGGCGAGGTGATAGCGCGCGTCGACCCGCATATCGGCCTTTTGCATCGCGGCACCGAGAAGCTGATCGAGCAAAAAACCTATCTACAGGCGATCCCCTACTTCGATCGGCTCGACTATGTCGCGCCGATGAACCAGGAACACGCTTTCTGTCTGGCGGCGGAAAAGCTGCTCGGCATCGCGGTACCACGCCGCGGCCAGTTGATCCGAGTGTTGTACTGCGAGATCGGCCGCATCCTGTCGCATCTGCTCAACGTCACCACGCAGGCGTTGGATGTCGGCGCGTTGACCCCGCCGCTGTGGGGGTTTGAAGAGCGCGAAAAGCTGATGGTGTTCTACGAGCGCGCCTCCGGCTCGCGGCTGCACGCCGCCTATTTCAGGATCGGCGGCGTGCACCAGGACCTGCCACCCAAATTGATCGACGATATCGAGGCCTGGTGCGATCCGTTCCTGGGCGTGGTCGCCGATCTCGAACGGCTGCTCACCGGCAACCGCATCTTCAAGCAGCGTAACGTCGACATCGGTGTGGTTTCGCTGCAGCAGGGCTGGGAGTGGGGTTTTTCCGGCGTCATGGTGCGCGGCTCGGGCGCGAGCTGGGATCTGCGCAAGGCACAGCCCTACGAATGCTATGCTGAGATGGATTTCGACATTCCGATTGGCAAGAACGGAGACTGCTACGACCGCTACTGCATACGGATGGAGGAGATGCGCCAGTCCGTACGGATCATGAAACAGTGCATCACGAAGCTGCGCGCCGCCGACGGGCAGGGGCCGGTCGCAGTTACCGACAACAAGATCTTCCCGCCGCGCCGCGGCGAGATGAAGCGCTCGATGGAGGCGTTGATCCATCACTTCAAGCTTTACACCGAGGGCTTTCACGTCCCGGCCGGAGAGGTCTACGCCGCGGTCGAGGCGCCGAAGGGCGAGTTCGGCGTCTATCTTGTCGCTGACGGCAGCAACAAACCCTACAGGTGCAAGATACGGGCTCCTGGTTTCGCGCATCTCCAGGCGATGGATTTCATCTGCAGGGGCCATTTGCTGGCCGACGTCTCGGCCATTCTCGGTTCGCTCGATATTGTGTTCGGAGAGGTCGATCGGTGATCGCGCTGCCGCCCATCCAGTTTGATCGTACCACCGGCGTGCTAGAGGGCGCCAATTCCTGGGAGCGGCTTGCCGCGATGGCTTTTGCGTCGGGTTCGAAGGTGGCTTCGTCATTTTCGCATTGGGGTTATGGCCACTGCGCCAACCTCTTGCGCAAGATGCTGCCCGAGCGCGACATTGCGATCAAGCTCAATGCGGATGCGACCTTCGCGTTTCCTTATGGCGACGGCTACTGGATCAAGCTGCTCGACCGCTCCTTCGCCTATGAAAACGATCTCGGAATGCTGTTCCTCAATTCCGTCGACGTCGACTATACGCTGATCGATTGCGGCGCGAATTTCGGCTATTGGTCGGTGCTGGTTTCGAGCGCGCCCTATGGGTCGCATCGGGCAATCGCCATCGAGCCGTCGTCGCAGAATTTTGCCAAACTTTGCGCCAACGCGGAGATCAATGGGGGCCGCTTCGAGGTGATGAAATGCGCGATCGGGGCCGCACGCGGCAGCGCGCGTCTGTCGGGCACCAAGCATGAGGCGCTGAGCATCGCCGGCGGCGGCAGCGACGGCGAGCCAGTGCCAGTCATCACGCTTGATAGTCTGATTGACGACGGCCGGATATCGGCCGAGGGAAAATTCCTGGTGAAGCTCGATGTCGAAGGGGTCGAGATCGAAGCCATCAAGGGCGGCCCGCGGCTCTTGAAGGGCGACAGCGTGTTGCTGTGCGAGGAGCATGGCAGCGATCGCCGTCATACGGTCTCGCGCTACATTCTCGAGCAAACGCCGCTTTCGCTGATCGTCTACGATCCCAGGAGCAATCGGCTGGAGACCGTGACCGAGCTGTCGATTCTCGACCGCATCAAGGTTTCAAGCCGCATCGGTTACAACGTGTTTGGCACCGCGAGCGCCTTCTGGCGGGAACGGATCGATGCCCTGAACGCCAATGCCGCGCGCCGCCTGCAATGAGAGACTGAACAACAATGTCCGTCCGCCGCCTCGCTCCAAAGGAACTGCAGCCCGCGAACTTCACGTTCTCAGCGGAAAACCTCGCTTGGGCCAAGCAGCAGATTGCCCACTATCCCGAAGGCCGGCAGGCGTCCGCCGTGCTGGCTATTCTGTGGCGGGTCCAGGAGCAGCATGAGGGGTGGGTTTCCGAAGCGGCGATCCGCGCCGTCGCCGACCTCCTGCAGATGCCCTATATCCGGGTGCTGGAGGTTGCGACCTTCTACACCATGTTCCAGCTGCAGCCGGTCGGGAAAAAAGCGCACGTCCAGGTCTGCGGCACGACGCCGTGCCGGCTGCGCGGCGCCGAGGATATCATCCAGGTGTGCCAGAGCCGCATCGACCACGATCCCTTTCGGTTGTCCAAGGATGGCAATTTCAGCTGGGAAGAGGTCGAGTGCCTTGGTGCCTGCGTCAACGCGCCGATGGTGCTGATCTGGAAGGACACCTACGAGGATCTGACCAAGGAAAGTTTTGGCAAGGTGCTCGATGGCTTTGCCTCCGGCAACCCCGTCAAGCCGGGTCCGCAGAACGGCCGCCAGTTCTCGGCGCCGATCACCGGGCCGACCACGCTGAAGGAAACCACATGATGCGCGATGGCACATTGCGGGCGGCCGCGGCGGGGAGTATTGGCGTGAAGAACTGGCGCTACATCGCTTTGCATGCCTCGGCCGCAGCGGCGTTCATTTTCCTGCTTCAGCGCTACGCATTGGGCGCGTCGCTCGAAACCGGCCTGCTGTGGGCGCTGGCCTTCGGCGGCTGCGCCGCGGGTCTCGCCTACATGCAGTCCAGCCGCTGATCTCTGGGAAAGCTTCAAGTATGCTCGACGACAAGGACCGCATCTTCCGCAATCTCTACGGCTTCCAGGACTGGGGCCTCGAAGGCGCGCGCCGTCGCGGCGCCTGGGATGGCACCAAGGCCATTATCGACAAGGGGCGCGACTGGATCATCGCCGAAATGAAGGCGTCGGGGCTGCGCGGACGCGGCGGGGCGGGTTTTCCGACCGGCCTGAAGTGGTCGTTCATGCCGAAGGAATCCACCGACGGCCGGCCCAGCTATCTGGTGGTCAATGCCGACGAGTCCGAACCCGGCACCTGCAAGGACCGCGAGATCATGCGGCACGATCCGCATCTTCTGGTCGAGGGCTGCCTGTTGGCGAGCTTCGCGATGGGCGCGCATGCCTGCTACGTCTATGTGCGCGGCGAATTCATCAGGGAGCGCGAACATCTGCAGGCCGCGGTCGATCAGGCCTATGAGGCAAAACTGATCGGCAAGGACAATGTCAATGGCTGGCCGTTCGACCTCTACGTCACCCACGGCGCCGGCGCCTACATCTGCGGCGAGGAGACCGCGCTGTTGGAAAGCCTCGAGGGCAAAAAGGGCCAACCGCGGCTGAAGCCGCCATTTCCGGCCAATGTCGGTCTCTATGGCTGTCCGACCACGGTCAATAACGTCGAGTCGATCGCGGTCGCGCCGGATATCCTGCGGCGCGGCGCGGCCTGGTTCGCCGCGATCGGCCGGCCCAATAATGTGGGCACAAAACTGTTTTGCATTTCCGGCCATGTCGAACGGCCCTGCAACGTGGAAGAGGCGATGGGAATCCCGTTTCGCGAGTTGATCGAGCGCCATTGCGGCGGCATCCGCGGTGGCTGGGACAATCTCAAGGCGGTGATCCCCGGCGGCTCCTCGGTGCGCATGGTGCCGGCCGAGCTGATCATCGATACGCCGATGGATTTCGACAGCCTGGGCAAGCTGCGCTCGGGGCTGGGCACTGCCGCCGTCATCGTGATGGACAAGTCGACCGACCTGATCCGGGCGATCGCGCGGATATCTTATTTCTACAAGCACGAGAGCTGTGGCCAGTGCACGCCATGCCGCGAGGGCACCGGCTGGATGTGGCGGGTATTGACCCGGATGGCCGAGGGCCGCGCCCACAAACGCGAAATCGACATGCTGCTGGAGGTGACAAAACAGGTCGAGGGCCACACCATCTGCGCGCTCGGCGATGCCGCGGCCTGGCCGATCCAGGGTCTGATCGCGCACTTCCGTCACGAGATCGAAGCGCGTATCGATCAGTATTCGCACAAGTCCGATATCGACGACGCTGGCATTCTCGATCCCGACCACATGGTCGCGGCGGAGTAGGGCAATGACGAGCGAAACAGATAACATCGTCCTTCAATATCTGCATCGCTTTGACGCCAAGCTCGACCGCGTGATTGACGAGAGGCTGGACGTCAAGGTTCGACTGACCGCGGTTGAAGAGGGCCTTGCGGGAGTGAACCGGCGGCTTGATCGCCTGGAAATTCGTGGCGAGCGGATCGAGCGCCGGCTTGATCTCGTCGACCAGCCGCAGTGAGAGAGGAAGTATGACCAAACTCATCATCGACGGCAAAGAGATCGATGTTCCCGCGGAATACACGCTGCTGCAGGCCTGCGAGGCCGCCGGCGCGGAAATTCCGCGTTTCTGCTACCATGAGCGGCTGTCGATCGCCGGCAATTGCCGGATGTGCCTGGTCGAGGTGAAGGGCGGACCGAAGCCGGTGGCGAGCTGCGCCTGGGGCGTGCGCGATTGCCGTCCGGGTCCGAAAGGTGAGCCGCCGGAGATCTACACCCGCTCGCCGATGGTGAAGAAGGCGCGTGAAGGGGTGATGGAATTCCTGCTGATCAATCATCCCCTGGATTGTCCGATCTGCGACCAGGGCGGCGAGTGCGACCTGCAGGACCAGGCGATGGGCTACGGCGTTGACACCAGCCGTTTTGCCGAGAACAAGCGCGCGGTCGAGGACAAATATCTTGGCGCGCTGGTCAAGACCTCGATGAACCGCTGCATCCAGTGCACGCGCTGCGTCCGCTTCTCCGCCGAAGTTTGCGGTGCGCCGGAAATGGGCGCCACCGGACGCGGCGAGGACATGGAAATCACCACCTATCTCGAATCGGCGCTGACCTCGGAACTGCAGGGTAACCTGGTCGATATCTGCCCGGTCGGCGCTTTGACCTCCAAACCATATGCCTTCGCGGCGCGGCCATGGGAGCTCGGCAAGACCCAGTCGATCGACGTGATGGACGGCGTCGGTTCGGCGATCCGGGTCGATACCCGTGGTCGCGAGGTGATGCGGATTCTGCCGCGCGTCAACGAAGCGGTGAACGAGGAGTGGATTTCCGACAAGACGCGCCACGTCGTCGACGGACTGCGCACGCAGCGGCTTGACCGGCCCTATATCAGGGACAACGGCCAGCTCCGCGCCGCATCGTGGTCGGAGGCCTTCGCGGCGATCGCGGCCAAAACCAGCCGCCTCGATGGCAAGCGGATCGGCGCTATCGCCGGCGACCTCGCCGCGGTGGAAGAGATGTTTGCGCTCAGGGATCTGCTCGCGAAATGCGGCTCGGCCAATCTCGCGGTCCAGGGCGGCGACGGCTTCGACCCTCAGGGGGGGAGGGGCTGCTACATTTTCAATCCCGGGATCGCCGGCATCGATCAGGCCGACGCTCTTCTGATCCTGGGCTCGAACCCGCGCAAGGAAGCCGCCGTCCTGAACGCGCGTATCCGCAAGCGTTGGCGCGGTGGCCAGCTCAAGATCGGCCTGATCGGTGCCAGAGCCGATCTTACCTATCACTACGACTATCTCGGTGCCGGCACCGATACCCTCAGCGATCTGGCCGCCGGCCGGCATTCCTTTGCCGATGTGCTGAAGGCGGCGAAGCATCCGATGGTGCTGGTGGGAACCGGCGCGGTCGCACGGCATGACGGGGCGGAAGTTCTCGCGGCTGCCGCCAAGATCGCGGTGGATTTCGGTGCGGTCAAGGAGGGCTGGAATGGTTATGCCGTTCTGCACGATACCGCTTCGCGCGTCGGCGCGCTTGATGTCGGTTTTGCCGCAGGAGCGGGCGGACTTAACGCGGCGCAGATGACGACATTTGGGACCCTCGACGTCTTGTTTCTCCTCGGCGCCGACGAGATCAAGGTGCCGGAAGGAACTTTCGTGGTGTATATCGGCACCCATGGCGACCGCGGTGCCCATCGCGCCGACGTGATCCTGCCGGGCGCCGCCTACACCGAAAAATCAGGCATCTACGTCAACACCGAAGGCCGGGTCCAGATGGCCAACCGCGCCGGATTCCCGCCCGGGGACGCGCGCGAGGATTGGGCGATCATCCGTGCGCTGTCGGAGGTATTGGACAAGAAATTGCCCTATGATTCCCTTGGAACGCTGCGGCAGGCCATGTTTAAAGCCGCCCCGCACCTGATGCGAATCGATCAGATCGAGGCTGGCGACCCGGCCGATATCCGAACGCTCGCCGGCAAGGGCGGCAGCGTCGAGAAGACGCCGTTCAAGTCGTCGATCGAGGACTTCTATCTCACCAATCCGATCGCGCGCGCCTCGGCGGTGATGGCGGAATGCTCCCGGCTGGCCTCCGGGAAAATGCAGACGGCAGCGGAGTGAGCGTGACCTGATGGCTGGTTTCTTCGCAAGCGACTTCTGGACCGGATTTCTGTGGCCGCTGATCATCATGATTGCCGAGAGCCTGCTGCTGCTCGTGGTGCTGTTGATCGCGATCGCCTACATCCTGCTGGCCGACCGCAAGATCTGGGCCGCGGTGCATATCCGGCGTGGCCCCAATGTCGTCGGTCCCTGGGGGTTGTTGCAATCCTTCGCGGATTTTTTGAAGTTCGTGCTGAAAGAGCCGATCATTCCCTCGGGCTCCAACAAGGGGGTGTTCCTGCTGGCGCCGCTGGTTTCCTGCGTGCTGCCGCTGGCGGCCTGGGCCGTGATCCCGACCAATCTGGGCTGGGTGATCGCCGACATCAATGTCGGCGTGCTCTATATCTTCGCGATTTCGTCGCTGTCGATCTACGGCATCATCATGGCCGGCTGGTCGTCGAACTCGAAATATCCCTTCCTTGCGGCGCTTCGCTCGGCGGCGCAGATGGTGAGCTACGAGGTTTCGATCGGCTTTGTCATCGTCACGGTCTTGCTGTGCGCGGGATCGCTCAACCTGTCGGCGGTGGTCGAGGCGCAAGGCAGCCGGGGGCTGGCAAGCCTGATCGGCTTGCCATGGCTCACGGTATTGAACTGGTATTTTCTACCGCTGTTTCCGATGTTCGTGATCTTCTTTGTCTCGGCGCTGGCTGAAACCAACCGTCCGCCGTTCGATCTGGTGGAAGCCGAATCCGAACTGGTAGCCGGCTTCATGGTGGAATATGGCTCGACGCCGTATCTGTTGTTCATGCTCGGCGAATATGTCGCGATCACCACGATGTGCGCGTTCGGGACGATCCTGTTTCTGGGCGGCTGGTTGCCGCCGATCGCGCTGCCGCCGTTCACCTGGATCCCCGGCGTGATCTGGTTCGCGCTCAAGCTATTTTTCATATTCTTCCTGTTTGCGATGGCGAAGGTGATCGTGCCGCGCTACCGCTACGATCAACTGATGCGGCTCGGCTGGAAGGTGTTTCTGCCGCTGTCGCTGGCGATGGTCGTGATCGTCGCCGCCGTGCTGCATTTCGCCGACATCGCGCCGCAATGAGGCCGACATGAGTGTCAATATCAACGCCACCGCCCGCTCGCTTCTGCTGTCCGAATTCGTGTCGGCATTCTTTCTCGCGATGCGCTATTTCTTCAAGCCGAAGCCGACGTTGAACTATCCGTTCGAGAAGGGGCCGATCTCGCCGCGCTTCCGCGGCGAGCACGCATTGCGCCGCTATCCCAATGGCGAGGAACGTTGCATCGCCTGCAAGCTGTGCGAAGCGATCTGTCCGGCGCAGGCCATCACCATCGAGGCCGGCCCGCGCCGCAACGACGGCACTCGCCGCACCGTGCGCTATGACATCGACATGGTGAAATGCATTTATTGCGGCCTGTGCCAGGAAGCCTGCCCGGTCGATGCCATCGTCGAGGGACCGAATTTCGAATTCGCGACCGAAACGCGCGAGGAGCTCTATTATGACAAGGCGAAGTTGCTCGCCAATGGCGACCGCTGGGAGCGTGAGCTTGCGAAATCGATCGAACTCGACGCGCCGTACCGCTGAGGGGATGAACTTGGCACGTGTGAAGCACGAATTCACTGCGGGGTCACTGGGCTCTTTCTCCCGCTTTGGGGGAGAACCGCAGACAGGTGTAAGATCCGCGTTCGGTGGGCGCGGCCTACCCTCCTCCTCGAACGGTTGGTCCTTGCAGAACGGGAGTGCCGCATGATCCTTCCCGCGGTGTTCTTCTATCTGTTCGCCGGCGTCTGCGTGGCCTCGGCGGTCATGGTTATCGTGTCGCGCAATCCCGTGCATTCCGTGCTGTTTTTGATCCTGGCCTTCGTCAACGCCTCAGGCCTGTTCGTGCTGCTGGGCGCCGAATTCCTGGCGATGATCCTGGTCGTGGTCTATGTCGGCGCGGTCGCCGTGCTATTCCTGTTCGTGATCATGATGCTGGATGTGGATTTCACCGAATTGCGCGAGGGTTTCAGCGAATACCTGCCGATCGGCCTGGTGATCGGGGCGATTTTTCTCGCCGAACTGCTTCTGGTCGCGGGCGGCTGGGTCATCAATCCCGGCCTATCCAAGTCGATCACCGCGGCGATCCCGAGCAATGTCAGCAACACCGAGGCGCTCGGCCTCGTGCTCTATACCCGCTACATCGAGTACTTCCAGCTCGCGGGCATGGTGCTGCTGGTGGCCATGATCGGCGCCATCGTGCTGACGCTGCGCCACAAGGTCAGCGTCAAGCGCCAGGACATCAATGTGCAGAATGCGCGGACGCCCGAATTGGCCATAAGCCTGCGCAAGGTGGTGTCCGGGCAGGGCCTGCAGGACGCGGACGCGGCGGAGTGGGTGCCATGACGATCGGTCTTGGACACTATCTCGCGGTCGGCGCCATGCTGTTCACGCTCGGCATCCTCGGCATCTTTCTCAACCGCAAGAACATCATCGTCATTCTGATGTCGATCGAACTGATCCTGCTCGCGGTCAATATCAATCTGGTGGCGTTCTCGACGTTCCTTGGCGACATCGTCGGGCAGGTATTTGCCCTGCTCGTGCTGACGGTGGCGGCGTCCGAGGCGGCGATTGGTCTTGCTATCCTGGTCGCATATTTCCGCAACCGCGGCTCGATCGCGGTTGAAGACGTCAATCTGATGAAGGGCTAGGGCATGATCGGGAGAAGTCTGAAGCGGTTTTCCCGGACAGATGCCTGGATTTGTCCGGGGATCATGCAGATGGGGGCTCGCCCATGATCCAGGCCATCGTCTTTCTGCCGCTGATCGGCGCGATAATCGCCGGACTGATCTCGATCTACGGCGCCCATCTGCGCAACCCGAGCGGCGACACCGTTGAGCATCATGACGACGCGCATGGTGCCGATGCCCACGCATCGGATGCCCATGATGATCATGCTGGCGATCATGGCCATGACGATCATGCGGTCGAGCCGGCGGCTTTGGGCTCGCGCGCGGCCGAACTGATCACGACCGGCCTGTTGCTGGTCGCAGCGGCGTTGTCCTGGGCGGCGCTGGTCGATGTCGGATTCATGCATCATGATGTCCGCATCGCGTTGTTCCCGTGGATCACTTCAGGCGAGCTGCAGGTCAACTGGTCGCTGCGGGTCGACACGCTGACCGCGATCATGCTGGTGGTGGTCACGACCGTGTCGTCGCTGGTGCATTTGTATTCGATCGGTTACATGGACGAAGATCCGTACCGGCCCCAATTCTTCGGTTATTTGTCGCTTTTCACCTTCGCCATGCTGATGCTGGTGACCGCCGACAATCTGGTGCAGATGTTCTTCGGCTGGGAAGGCGTCGGCCTCGCCAGCTATCTGCTGATCGGGTTCTGGTACCAGAAGCCGTCGGCGAACGCGGCAGCGATAAAGGCCTTCGTGGTCAACCGGGTCGGCGATTTCGGATTCCTGCTGGGCATTTTCTCGATCTTCATGCTGGTCGGCTCGATCGACTTCGAGACCATCTTCGCCGCCGCCCCAGGGCTGACCGGCAAGACCATCGACTTCTTCGGTTGGCACGCCGACGCGCTGACGCTGACCTGCGTGCTGTTGTTCATGGGCGCGATGGGAAAATCGGCGCAGTTCCTGCTGCACACCTGGTTGCCGGACGCGATGGAAGGCCCGACGCCGGTCTCGGCGCTGATCCACGCCGCCACCATGGTTACCGCCGGCGTGTTCATGGTGGCGCGGTTGTCGCCGCTGTTCGAATTGGCGCCAGGTGCGCTCGCGGTGGTAATGTTCTTCGGCGCGACCACGGCTTTTTTCGCGGCCACCATCGGTCTCGTGCAGAACGACATCAAGCGCATTATCGCCTATTCAACCTGTTCGCAGCTCGGCTACATGTTCGTGGCGATGGGGGCAGGGGCCTATTCCGTCGGCATGTTCCACCTGTTCACGCACGCCTTCTTCAAGGCGCTATTGTTCCTGGGCTCCGGCTCGGTGATCTACGCGATGCATCACGAGCAGGACATTCGCAAGATGGGCGGGCTCTGGCGCAAGATCCCCTATACGTTCGCGGTGATGTGCATCGGCACGCTGGCGCTGACCGGCTTTCCCTTATTCGCGGGCTATTTCTCCAAGGACGCGATCATCGAATCGGCCTACGCTTCGCATAATCCGTTTTCGACCTATGCGTATTTGTTGACGGTGGGTGCCGCGGCCCTCACATCCTTCTATTCCTGGCGGCTGATCTTCAAGACCTTCTTCGGAGAGCCTCATGACCGCGAGCACTATGAGGCGGCTCATGAAAGCCCGATCTGGATGCTGATTCCGATCGGTGTTCTGGCGGCGGGCTCGATCCTGTCCGGTTTCCCGTTCAGGGAATTGTTCGCGGGCCACGGCGTCGAGGAATTCTTCCGGGATTCGATCAAGATGAACCCGCATATCATCGAAGACATGGAGCAGATGCACCCGCTGCTTGGATGGTTGCCGTTCCTGATGATGGTGCTGGGGCTCGGGGTCGCCTATCTCTTTTATATCCGGCGTCCCTACCTGCCGGTCGAACTCGCCAGGCAGCAGCCGCTGCTCTATCAGTTTCTGCTCAACAAGTGGTATTTCGACGAACTCTACGATCTGATCTTCGTTCGGCCGGCGAAGTGGATCGGACGTTTCTTGTGGAAGGTCGGCGACGGCACCATCATCGACGGCTTCGGTCCCGATGGTGTTTCGGCGTGGGTACTTGACGTGACCCGCAACGTGGTGCGGCTGCAGACCGGCTACCTCTATCACTATGCCTTTGCCATGCTGATCGGCGTCGCCGGCCTGATCACCTGGTTCATGTTCGGCCTGGGAGTCCAGTGATGACAGACTGGCCCATTCTTTCCGTCGTCACCTTCCTGCCGGCCGTCGGTGCGCTCCTGGTCTATATCAGCCGCGGCGACGATGAGGCCGCCCGGCGAAATTCGCGCTGGATCGCGTTGTGGACCACGCTGATCACCTTTGCGGTCTCGCTGATCCTGGTCGTGCGTTTCGATCCGTCACAGCCTGACTTCCAGTTCGTCGAAAAGGCGCCGTGGCTCGCCAGCGCCATTACCTATCACATGGGGGTCGACGGCATTTCCCTGCCATTCGTGATCCTGACCACGGCCTTGATGCCATTCTGCATCATCGCGAGCTGGAAGTCCGTCACTTCGCGCGTACGCGAATACATGATGGCTTTCCTGCTGCTGGAAACGCTGATGGTCGGCACCTTCTCCGCGCTCGATCTCGTGCTGTTCTACCTCTTCTTCGAGGGCGGCCTGATCCCGATGTTCCTGATCATCGGGGTTTGGGGCGGCCCGCGGCGGGTCTATGCATCCTTCAAGTTCTTCCTGTACACGCTATTGGGTTCAGTGCTGATGCTGCTGGCGATCATGGCGCTGTATTGGAATGCCGGCACCACGGACATTCCCACCCTGATGCGCGCGGCCGTGCCCCGCAGCCTGCAGACCTGGGCTTGGCTGGCGTTCTTTGCCTCGTTCGCCGTAAAGATGCCGATGTGGCCGGTTCACACCTGGCTGCCCGACGCGCATGTCGAGGCGCCGACGGCGGGTTCGGTGATCCTTGCCGCGATCCTGCTGAAAATGGGTGGTTACGGTTTCCTGCGCTTTTCGCTGCCGATGTTTCCGCTGGCCTCGCATGACTTCGCGCCGCTGATCTTCTCGCTTTCGGTGATCGCCATCATCTATACCTCGTTGGTGGCGCTGATGCAGGAGGACATCAAGAAGCTGATCGCCTATTCGTCGGTGGCGCATATGGGGTTCGTCACCATGGGAATTTTCGCGGGCACCACGCAGGGGGTGGCCGGCGGGGTGTTCCAGATGGTGTCGCACGGCATCGTTTCGGGCGCGCTGTTCCTGTGCGTCGGCGTCGTCTATGACCGCATGCATACTCGCGAGATCAAAGCCTATGGCGGTCTCGTCAACCGCATGCCGCTCTATGCGCTGGTATTCATGGTTTTCACCATGGCCAATGTCGGTCTGCCCGGCACCTCCGGCTTCGTCGGCGAGTTTATGACGTTGATCGGTACCTTCAAGGTTTCGATACCGACCGCGACACTGGCCACCACCGGCGTGATTTTGTCCGCGGCCTATGCTCTATGGCTGTATCGAAAGGTCATTTTCGGCGCGCTGACCAAGCCGTCGCTGGCGAGCATCAAGGATCTCACATTGCGCGAGAGCCTGACGCTGGTGCCTTTGGTGGCGCTCACGCTGCTGTTCGGTTTCTATCCAAAGCCGGTGCTGGACATGTCGGCGTCATCGGTGCAGCAACTCGTCAGCAATTACAACACCGCTGTCACTGCCGTGAAGGCAGCCGCGCTGCTGCGGTAGCGGCATGAGAGCGTATCGTAACCGGCGCGTAGAGATCGCGATTAAACATAGCGGAGATGGGGCCCATTTGGTTCGGATCGGAACGGACGGGCGCCCAATCAGGACAATGCACCATGGGCTTTGAGAGCGCAGGTTATCCGTTGCTGCCGGTGCTGCCGGAGCTTGTATTGGCGGTGGGAGCGATGGCGCTTCTGATGTTGGGAGCCTATCGGGGTACGCAAACCACGGGTCTCGTCACGGTGCTTGCGGCGTGCCTGTTGGTGTTGACCGGCGTCCTGGAATTGGCTCTGCCAGCCGGCAAAGTCACGACGTTCGGCGGCAGCTTCATCGTCGACGAGTTTGCCCGCTTCCTCAAAGTTCTGGCCATCATCGGTTCGGTGGCGACCCTGGTTCTGTCTTCGGAATTCCTGGCTGATCCATCGCGGCGCATCTTCGAATTTGCCATCCTGGTGCTGCTGTCGACGCTGGGGATGATGGTACTGATATCGGCCGGCGATCTGATCATGTTGTATCTGGGCCTGGAGCTGATGTCGCTTTCGCTCTATGTGGTGGCGGCGAGCAACCGCGATAACGCCAAATCGACCGAGGCCGGCCTGAAGTATTTCGTGCTGGGGGCGCTGTCATCGGGCATGCTGCTGTATGGCGCCTCCCTGATCTACGGTTTTACCGGAACCGTGAGCTTTGCCGGAATCGCGGCCGCGGCAAAGACCGGCAGCATCGGCATCGTATTCGGCCTGGTATTCCTGTTGGCCGGGCTCTGCTTCAAGATTTCGGCGGTGCCGTTCCACATGTGGACCCCGGATGTCTACGAGGGCGCGCCGACGCCGGTCACCGCCTTCTTCGCCTCCGCGCCCAAAGTCGCAGCGCTGGCCGTGTTCACGCGGGTGGCACTGACCGCATTCCCGGGTATCCTCACGCAATGGCAGCAGATCGTGGTATTCGTGGCGATTGCCTCGATGGTGCTGGGATCGTTCGCAGCGATTGGCCAGAAGAATATCAAGCGGCTGATGGCCTATTCGTCGATCGGCCATATGGGGTTTGCTCTGGTCGGGCTCGCCGCCGGGACCGCGGAAGGCGCCCAGGGCGTGCTGGTCTACATCGCGATTTATGTGGCAATGACGCTCGGCAGCTTCGCGGTCATTCTGGCCATGAAGCGCGACGGCCATCACGTCGAGAACATCAGCGACTTCGCCGGATTGTCGCGCACCAATCCGTTGCTGGCGTTCTTCTTTGCGATGCTCTTGTTTTCGCTGGCGGGCATTCCGCCGCTAGCCGGCTTCTTCGCGAAATTCTACGTCTTCATCGCCGCGATCAAGGCCGGGCTATTCACGCTAGCCGTGATCGGCGTGCTAGCGAGCGTGGTCGGCGCCTTTTACTATCTCACCATCATCAAGGTGATGTATTTCGACGAGCCGCTCGGTAAGCTCGACCCGATGCGCCTGGAGCTGCGGACGGTGCTGGCGGTGGCGGGTCTCTTCAACATCTTCTTCTTCGTCTATCCGGGGCTTCTGGTCAGCGTGGCCAACGCAGCGGCGAGGTCGCTTTTCTAGATGACATTTTCGCTTGGTCCTCGTGCCGCATCAGAGGGCTACCGGCTCGTCGCCTTCGATCGGATCGGCTCGACCAACGCGGCGGCGATGGCGCAGGCGCGCGGCGGCGAGCCTGGGCCGATGTGGTTTGTCACATCGGAGCAGACAGCAGGGCGAGGCCGAAGGCATCGTCCATGGATCTCGCCGCGTGGCAACCTGGCCAGCAGTATCCTTGAGGTGATCGAGGCTTCGCCCTCCACGACGGCGACGTTGGGTTTTGCCGCGGGGCTTGCTCTGGAGGCGGCGCTGCGGAAGGTAAGCGGCGGGGCATCGCCAAGGTCGGCGGGATCGGATCACATGACATTTTCGCTGAAATGGCCCAATGACCTGCTGGCAGGACGGAGGAAGCTCGCCGGCATCTTGCTGGAAGCGGAGGTCACGGCCGGAGATAGGCTGGCGGTCGTGGTCGGAATCGGGACCAACGTGGTCGCTGCCCCCGCGGGGACGCCAACGCCCGCGACCTCACTGGCGGCGCTTGGCGTGCAGGTCAACGCGGAGCAATTGTTCACCGAACTGTCGGACTGCTGGGCGAATTACCGTGCCATTTGGGATTGCGGGCGCGGCTTCGGCGAGATTCGAAGGCTGTGGCTGGCGCGTGCGGCCGGGCTTGGGCAGGAGGTCGCGATCCAGTCGGGCGGCTCCACCCAGAATGGCATATTCGAGACCATCGATGAAATGGGCTGCATGATTATCAGGACATCGGGCGGCAAGCAGGTGTCGATTTCAGCGGGCGATGTCTATTTTGGATCCGCCGCCTCGGCCGGGGCAAGCTGATGTCGCGACCGGATGAATTGACCTTTGCGCCGCTCGGTGGCGCCGGCGAGATCGGCATGAACCTGTCGATCTACGGCCTCGGCAACCGGCATCAGCGATCGTGGCTCGCGGTCGATCTCGGCGTATCCTTCGGCGACGAGGAACATCTGCCGGGCATCGACCTGATCATGCCCGATATCAGCTTTCTGGAGAAAGAACGCAAGAATCTGATCGGGCTGGTGCTGACCCACGCCCATGAGGACCATTTCGGCGCCATCATCGACCTATGGCCGAAGCTGAGGTGTCCGATCTATGCGACCCAATTCAGCGCGGCCCTGTTCGAAGCCAAACGCGCCTCCGAGCGCAATCCGCCGAAGATTCCAATCACGGTGGTCCCCTCGGGCGGGCGCATCGATCTCGGGCCGTTCAATGTCGAGTTCATTCCGGTAGCCCATTCGATTCCGGAATCGCATGCACTGGCCATCCACACTTCGGCCGGCACCGTGCTGCATACCGGCGACTGGAAAATCGATCTGACGCCGATCATCGGCCAGCCAACCGACGAGCGGCGGCTGCGCCAGCTTGGCGACGAGGGCGTGCTGGCGCTGATCGGCGATTCCACCAATGCGGTACGGGAAGGGCGCTCGCCGTCGGAAGCGGAGGTCGCCAGGACCATCACCGAATTGGTAAGAGCGGCCAAGGGCCGCGTCGCGGTGACCACGTTTGCCTCGAATGTCGCCCGGCTGCGTGCAGTTGCGGATGCGGCCAGGGCGGCGGGGCGCGAAGTCGTGGTGATCGGCCGCGCCATGGAGCGCGTGGTGCAGGTGGCGCGCGAGACCGGCTTTCTTGATGGGGTGCAGAATTTTCGCGGCGCTGATCTCTATGGCCATTTCCCTCCCGACAAGGTGCTGGCGTTGTGCACGGGCAGCCAGGGCGAGCCGCGCGCGGCGCTGTCGCGGATCGCCAATGACGATCATCCGCAGGTGACACTGAACAGGGGCGATTGCGTGATCTTCTCCTCGCGCACCATCCCCGGCAACGAGAAGTCGGTCGGCGCCATCATCAACGGCCTGATCACCCAGGGCGTCGAAGTCATCACCGACCGTACCCACCTTGTTCATGTCTCCGGCCATCCCCGCCGCGACGAACTCCGCGACATGATTTCGTGGGTCCGCCCGCAGCTCTTAATCCCGGTTCATGGCGAGGCCCTGCACTTGTTCGAACATGCACAGCTGGCCCGCGCGGCGGGCGTGCCGAAAGTCCTGATCTGCCGCGATGGCGATTTGGTCAAGCTGGGGCCCGGCGATCCCGGCATTATCGAGCAGTTGCCGTCGGGACGGCTCTACAAGGACGGTACGATACTGGAGGAGGCCAAGTCGCGAGCGGTTGTGGAGCGGCGCAAGCTGGCCTTTGCCGGCTGCGTCTTTGTTGCCATTGCCGTCACCGAAAAGGGCGAACTGGCCGACGATCCCGAGGTTGATCTGGTCGGAATTCCCGAGAAGAACACGGCCGGCGAAATCATCGACGAACTCGTGTTCGACGTGGTGGTGTCGACGGTGGAAGGCCTGCCGCGAGCGCGCCGCCGCGATCCCGATGCCATGGCGGAGTCGGTTCGCCGGGCGGTAAGATCTGTCATCAGCGAGCAGTGGGGCAAGAAGCCTCTGTGCTATGTTCATGTCCTGATGGTGTAGGGTTTTGCCGCCTGCACCTCTCCGCCGTCGACGCTTGGGTGAACAGTAGCCTCGGCCCGGCGACCAATACTCGCGGATGCGGGAGCGATCCGCGGCGGAACATCGGCAAAGGGAAAATCGAGGGTGGAGGAGTTCATGCTGGGACGGCTCAATCATGTCGCGATTGCGGTCCGGGATGCCGAACAGGCCGCCAAAATTTATGGCGCGGCGTTCGGTGCCGATATCTCGGCGGCGTTGCCGTTGCCCGAGCATGGCGTCGTCACCGTGTTCGTGACGCTGCCCAATACCAAGATCGAATTCATCCAGCCGCTTGGCGAATCTTCGCCGATTGCCAAATTCCTCGAGCGCAATGCCGACGGCGGCATCCACCACCTCTGCTATGACGTGCCCGACATCATCGCGGCGCGTGATACCCTGATCAAAGAGGGCGCGCGGGTGCTCGGCGACGGCGTCCCCAGGATCGGGGCCCACGGCAAGCCGGTGCTGTTTCTGCACCCGAAGGATTTCTCCGGCGCGCTGGTCGAAATCGAACAGGCCTGAGGCCCGCGATGATCTACACACTCTCGACGGCGCTCGCGATCTACTTTGTGATGTGGTGGATCGTGTTATTCGTGACCTTGCCGTTCGGCGTGCGTAGCCAGCATGAGGATGGTGCAGGCACCCCTGGCACCGATCCCGGTGCTCCCGTCGCGACCCAGATGGGACGCAAGATGATCTGGACGACGGCGCTGTCGGCGGTGCTCTTCGCCGGGTGCTGGTTCGCTTATGATGCCGGCTGGCTGAACGTCGAGCGGTTGTCGCGGCTGATGAGGGTGCCCCTCTGATTGCCGGCATCCCACCGCAAATTTTGCGGAAGCAAAAGCGAGCAACCAGATAAAAAAACTTAGTCAAGAAATTGAGTCAAAGAAATTGAGTTACAAAGAAAAAAGAGCAGGGCTGATAGCCCTGCTCTGAAAATTGTGTCGACCCTATTCCCCCGCGCGTTCAATTTGATCTTGCTTGACGGGTTGGCGCTGCTTTTGCGCGCCTGGGCTCCTCCCGAGACTTGGACCACCAGACTGAACCTTTCGACCAGCCTGAGCCCGCACTGTTAGACCATCTTTATCGGCTTGTCACCAATTTCAGCAACGTTTGTTCAAAATTCGAGCACGCAATGTAATGTTCGGAATGTCGCTACCTATAGTTGTAAAAGTATGATTCAATAGCATTTAAGTAGATCGACTGCCCTGAAAAGCGGCAGGTTTCTGATGCTGCATATTTCCACCATGCCGCGGTCTGCGATGAAGGCAGCTTGGGCGCGCTCGAGAATGTGCGCGCACCTTCGTCCGATACCACCAGATAACCGCGGTCGGCTGCATCAGCCGGAGCGACACCAGGCCGCCAGCGCGGTAGGGGTGATACCCGCACTGGCGACGCCGACCAGGATGATGGCAAGCCCGACCGCATGTCGCAACCACACCGAGCTCACCTGATGGCGGAGCAGCGGAAGGCCAAGGCCTGCCGCAATCACGGCCGGCAGCGTACCAAGCCCAAAACCGGACATCGCGATCGCGCCGCCGAGCCACGATCCGCAGAGCATTGCGTAGAACAGCGCCGCATAGACCATGGCACAGGGAAGAAACCCCCATACCGCGCCGCTGACGAAAAGTCCGGCTTTCGCCGGCAGACGCGCCGCGCGGGCCACCTTGTTCATCGAGTTGCTGACCGTTGAACCGATCCGATAAAGCGTGGCCGGAAGTGGCAGCACCTCCATCATGGAAAGCCCGATCCAGCCAAGCGCGGCCGCGGCGGCCCAGCGAAGAACCGCATGGCTGGCGGCGTGATCGAAAGAGCCGAACAGGCTCGATCCGAAGCCGCCGACGATCGCGCCGGCCGTGACATAGCCGGTGATCCGACCCGCATTGATCAGCAAAGTCGTTGCCACCAGATCGCGCGCCGAGCGGCCGGGAGCAAGATCGACCGCGAAGTGCAGGCTGGCAGCGATGCCGGAGCACATGCCGATGCAGTGCAAGCTCGATGACAGGCCAAGCAACAGTCCTGCAACCAGCAGCGGTTGGTCGAAGTTAAACATCAGGATCCTAGCAAAACCCTAGAAGTATCCAGGTTTGAGGCCACCGCGCATTGCGCTGCGTCAAAGTCAAAAAGTCAGTGTGTGTGGCCGAGGCGCCACGGATGAGACGACGATGGCGTCGCATCTTGACCGGATACCTAAAGTAATCTCGACAAATGATTGGCCCGGGTCTAGAGAATCCGAGGCGCTTTTGGGGAATTCATGCGACGGCGGCTGGATCTATTGATTCCAATCGTTCTGCTCTCGATTGCGGTGCAATTGCTGGCACCAATCGGAGCGTTTCGCGTTGTCGCTCACGCCGCGAACGATCCGCTTTATTTGGCTTCGATCTGCTCAACGGCGGGTTCCTCCCACGGCGATGCGGCAGCCCCCACCGGGACGCGCCATGATCGCGCGGGTTGCTGCGCGTTTTGTGGTACAGGTCTCGGCGGCGCCTTTGTCATCGATCCACCGCCTATCGTTTTTGTAAGTCTGCAGCGTCGCTACCAGACGGTGTCATGGCTGAATGCCGCGGCTTCCCTGCCAACCGTGAGAGTTGGTTCTAACGCCCAAGCGCGCGCCCCGCCGCAGGCGGCCTGACAACTTCCTTAGCCTAAACCCGGCCTCTTCAGGTCATTGTTTTCATTCGACAAGCCGCTTGGCTTGAGTTCGACTTTATGGAGACACTCCAATGTTTCGGATTGCAAGATTTAACCCTAGATCGCGCGGCCATCGTGATGTCGAGCAGGGTTTGACGGGCCGACGGCGTGGCATCCGGCGGCTGTCAGCCGGTCTCATGATGTTAGGCGCCTCGGGGCTCGTAGCTCTGCCGGCGGAACGGTCGAATGCCGCGGACCTCCCGATGAAGGCTGCTGTACCGACGGCCTACAATTGGGGCGGCTGTTACGCCGGCGGCAATGCCGGTCTTGGCATGATCTCGTCCGACTACAACACGACAGTCGACAATGGCACCCATCTGACGGGCGCCGACCCAGGCGTGGTCAACTTGGCCGGAACCGGAGGGTTCAACGGCGACAACTACCTCGTCGGTGGCCAGGTCGGCTGCAACCTGCAATCAGGCACGCTGGTCTATGGCCTGGAGGGAGATGCCGACTATTTTCACGGTAATAATCACCTCTTCAACAACACCAACACTCTGAGCGACGGCTTTACTGCTTTCACGCTCAACCAGTCGATCACGACCAATTATATCGCCACGGTGCGGCCACGCATCGGCATCGCCGCCGATCGCGACTTGGCCTACCTCACCGGTGGCGCCGCTTTCACCAGCGTGAACTACACTCAGACCTATTTCGATGTTCCCAACGTTCCGGCCGGAGGGACCATTGTTTCACCCGGCACGGGGCTCGCCACTGCCTCGAAAACGCTGATCGGCTGGGCTGCGGGCGCCGGATGGGAGCACGCCTGGACCGATCACGCCACCTTCCGGTTCGAGTACATCTATACGAGCTTCCCCACCACCACCGCGCTCGGCGCCATCACCGACCCGGCAGGCGGCGCCAACACCCTGCATGGCTCGGCAAATCTCACCATCCAGATCGCCCGCGTCGGCCTCAATTACAAGTTCTGACGATGTCACCCCAGTTCAAAACGGAATCCGACGCCAACCTTCGATCCGAATTGATCGGCGCGATCGTTGTCTGTCCTCAATCGCAAATGCAGGCGCGTCACTGCGATGCAGCGGCATCTTGCGCGAACCCCATTGGAGTTACCATGCCCAACCTTACCAAGAGCCGCTACTTGCCCATGCACCCCGTGGTGTGGCGGAGGCTCGCCGCGCTCCTCTTCGTCGCGCTGGCGCCGATGATCGCCCTGGTTCCTTCCACCGCCAATGCGTGCGCCTGCGGATGCAGCGTGTTCGATGTCGGCGCCGGTCTGCTGCCGCAGGAAGATGATCACGGCGGCCGGATTTTCGCGGAGTACGAGTTCTCGGATCAGACCCAGAACTACGTCGGCAGCTCGAAAGCCGCCGCCGCGCTCAACAGCGATAAGGAGATCAAGACTTCCTGGTACAACGTCGGCTTTACCTACAGTTTCAACCGCGATTGGGGCGTGATGGCGAGACTGCCGGTGGCCACCGATCGCAGCCTCACCACCGACACCGGGGGGCCGCTCGGGATACAGACCTACAATTCCAAGAGCATCGGCGATGTCGAAATCATGGGCATGTACACCGGTTTCTTCCCGGACATGTCGACCGGCATCATGTTCGGCGTAAAGCTTCCGACCGGCTCCTTTACCGCGCCGGGGATCGACCGCGATACCCAGGTCGGAACCGGCAGCACCGACCTGTTGTTGGGCGGTTATCATCGCGGTCTGCTCGCTCCCGACAACAGCTGGCAGTATTTCTCGAATATCCTGTTGCGGCAGCCGTTCCTTTATCAATCCGCGCCTGATCCGCAGGGCTTCTTCGACGGCAATGCAGGCGTGGTGCAGACCTATCACCCCGGCGCTCAGCTCGATGGCGCCGCCGGCATCCTCTACAACAACTGGTACAATGTGCTGGGCTTCGACAAGATCACTCCGTTGGGGCAGATCATCATCTCGCACCGCGACCACGACAGCGGTACCGGTTCCGATCCGCTTAATAGCGGTTTTGACCGCGTGATGCTCTCGCCGGGCGTGGAGTTCACCAAGGTGCTCGACGAGGTGAACAAGCGCGTCTTCAAGTTCTATATCGACGTCGAGGTCCCCGTGTACTACCGGGCCAATTCCGCCAACAACGCCGGAACCGATGGGCAGCTGGTCGCACCCTACCTGTTGAGGCTCGTGTCCAGCTACAATTTCTGACCGCCAAGCTCGCGAAGCGCAATTTCAATTTTACCGTGGGAGATCTCGATGAACAAAATCTCGCTTGGCGCAGCAGCGCTTTTTGCCGTGGGCGCAATTCCAGCGTTCGCGGCCGACCTGCCGGCGCGGACCGTCACCAAGGCGCCAGCGGTCGCCGCCGTCGCGTATGACTGGAGCGGCTTTTATGCCGGCGCCAACGGCGGCTGGGGTACAGGCGCCAACTGCTGGGACATCACGAACAACGTGCTGGCACCGGGCATAGCGGTCGGTCCGGTCGTGCCGGCTGCCGCGGAAGGCTGCAATAGCGGAAGCGGCGCCGTCGCCGGCGGTCAAGTCGGCTACCGCTGGCAGGCTGCGAATTACGTGTTCGGCCTGGAAGCCCAGGGCGACTGGTCGAACCTGACGGGATCGACCTTCAGTGCGGTTGCCGGTGGTCCCCTGGGTGCCCCCCCGAACGTCAACACGAGCACCGTCAACGCCTTCGGCCTGTTCACCGGCCAGGTAGGCTATGCCATCGATAACGCGCTTTTCTACCTGAAGGGTGGCGGCGCGGTGACCTTGAACAAGTACGTTGGTTTGTTGGCGCCGGGCGGCGCGGCCTATGATCAGGCGAGCGAAACGCGCTGGGGCGGCGCTGTGGGAGGGGGCTTCGAATATGGCTTTGCGCCCAGCTGGACGCTTGCGCTCGAATACGACCATCTGTTCATGGGCACCAACACCATCAACCTCAATTCGACCGGCGCGCTTGGGCCGGCCGGTACCCTGTCGCGGACCGACAGCATCGGCCAGAATGTCGATCTGATCACCGTTCGCGTGAACTACAGGTTTGGCGGCCCGATCGTCGCCAGGTACTGATCCGCCTTTAAATCGGTCGCGGACGAGGGGCTTTGGGAAATTCGAGGCGCGATCAAAATGGCTTCAAATAAAATGTCGTTGTCGATGCACCGTTTGCTATTTGCATCTCTTGCCGTGACGGCATGGTTTGTCCCTGCGGGCCAATGCGGCTCGGCTGCCGCCGAGGTCGCGGTCGACAAGACCGCGCCTTCGCTGGTGCTTACGGAATTGAACGGCGGCACCTTCGATCTCGCCAAGCTGCGCGGCAAGGTCGTCCTGGTAACCTATTGGGCGACCTGGTGCGCCCCATGCAGGAAGGAAATGCCGGTCATCGACGCCTTCTACCGCCGTTATCACGAACGCGGTCTGGAGGTGATCGGCATCAGCGCCGACCGGCCGCAGGATTTTGCCAAAATGCGCAAGATGAGCCGCGCGCTGGCTTATCCGACCGCGACCCTGGACCAGATCACCGATAACGGATTTGGCCCGCCCGAGGGTTTTCCCCTGACTTACGTCATCGATCCCAGCGGCACGATCCGCGACAAATTCATCGATGTCCGCGAGCCACTATTGCGCGACGTCGTTCTGCCATTATTGCCGAATTGAGATGAGGTCAGACATGAGGCGGGTAAGGCTTTCGCGGGCGGTGGGCGCAGCGGTTGGTACAGCCTTTTTTGCCTTCGCGTCGTGGCTGAGCTGTTCGGCTGCTGATGCGCAGTCGCAGGCCGGCGGCTTCGTTGGGGATGTTTTGAGCGGATGCAAAGTCTGGAATCCGCATCCGCAATCCAATGAGACCGTGAAGTGGAGCGGTGAGTGCCTCGACGGCCTGGCGCAGGGCCCTGGAAGTCTGCAATGGTTCAATAACAGCAAGCCTTACGAGAAGGATCAAGGCGAATGGAAGGATGGCCGGCAGTCCGGTCGTGGATCGCAGGATTGGACCACCGGACGCTATGACGGCGAACTTGTGAATGGCGAGCCGCAGGGGAGGGGCGTATTAACGCTGCAGAGTTCGCGTTATGAGGGCGAATTTCGTCATGGAAAGCCCAACGGATTTGGGATTGTGACCAGTCTTGAAGGCCTCTTCAAAGGCAACTGGAAGGATGGTTGCCTGGACGGCGACAAGAGGAAGATCGCGTTCGGCGTCTCGTCCTCGACCTGTCGATGAGAAAGGTCGCCGTCATCAGGCGAAGAGAGAGGAGATCAACGATGAGATTGTGTGCAGCGCTCGTCCTATCGATGCTTCTTATCACCATGAGCCCATCTTCAGCAGCGCCCCCCGCGGTTTCGCCGGAATCCAAAGGCAAGTCCTGCCGCATGGAACAGCAGTGTCATTGGGAGAATTTCAAGAAAATCTGCGTCTACGTCAGGGTATGTCGCTGATCCCCGGATTTTGAAAGTCGCATCCACCTGAGAAAGAACGAGTAATGAGTAAAATGCCTTTCCGCTTGATTCCAGTCATCGCCATCCTGTTCGGCTCCGCCGCCAGCGCCGAGCCGGCCGAAAACGATATCTCCGGCTTGCTGCATGGCATGTTCGACAAGCCCGGCGTGACGTTGAATGTCGCACCGGTCGTCGTCGCCGGCGATCATGCTATCGCAGACTGGTCCCAGGGCGAGATGGGCGGCCGCGCGCTGCTGCGGCGCAAGCAGCAGGCGTGGTCGTTGATCCTCTGTGCCGGCGACGGCATCAAATCGCAGGAGGCCCTGACCAAGGCCGGCGTGCCGGCCGGCGATGCCAGCCTCCTCGCCCAGCAATTGGCCACTGCGGAAGGCAAGCTTGCCTCGAACGAGGTGGCGATGTTTTCCAAATTCGAGGGCATCATGATGATGGATGGTTCGGCGGAGTCATCGCATGAACATCCTGATCACTCGAAATGAAGCCTTGAAAAATGGCGCGGAATGGTTTCGCGTCACTGACGTAAAGCAGATCACGGAGGTAACCATGATAGGAAATGCACGCTTGTTGGCATCTGCCGCTTTGCTTGTGGGCCTCCTCGTCGCGCCGGCGCGCGCCGAGGATGTCAAGGCCGGCGATCTCGTCATCAGCCAGGCCTGGAGCCGCGCCACGCCGGGCGGCGCGAAAATCGGCGGCGGCTATCTGACCATCGAGAACAAAGGTTCGACGCCCGACCGGCTGATCGGCGGTTCGGCCGACGTCGCCGGCAAGGTCGAGGTCCATGAAATGGCCATGAACAAGGGCGTGATGACGATGCGTCCGCTCGAGAACGGTCTGACCATCGAGCCCGGTAAAACCGTTAAGCTGGCGCCCGGCGGCTATCATCTGATGCTCGAAGATCTCAAGGGTCCGCTGAAGAAGGGCGAAAAGCTGCCGCTGACGCTGGAATTCGAAAAGGCCGGCAAGGTGACGGTCTCGTTGGATGTCGAGGGCGTCGGCGCCCAGGGCCCGGCGGGCGGCAGCTCGAGCGGTCATATGGACATGAAGATGGATCATTCCGGCATGAAGATGTGATGCGGATAACTGGTCATGCGTAGCGTATCGCCAGCTGCTTTAATTCCAATGCTGCTCTGGCTCGCGACCGGCGCAGCCAGCGCACACGCGGCGCTCGATCACGCCGAACCGGCCGCCGGAGCGACCGTTGCGGTGCCCCCGCAGGAGGTGACGCTGTCCTTCACGGAGAAGCTGGAACCTGCCTTCAGCAGCGTTACCGTCACCGACGCAGCCGGGGAGCGCGTCGATACCGGCGACACCCGCGTTGAGGGCAGCCAGATGTCGGTGTCCCTGCATCCGGGGGGCAGCGGCACCTACCATGTGACGTGGCGTGTGCTTTCGGTGGATACGCACAAGACCAATGGCAGTTTTACCTTCCAGGTCGGACAATAGGCATAAGGCCAACCAATGGACTGGTTCGCCGCGCGGATCGACGGACCCCTGGTCGCTGTCCGCGCGATACATTTCGCCGCGACCTCCGTGATGGCCGGCAGCCTGTTATTTCCTGTCGTGGTGGCTCCCGTTTGTCATTTAGACCAGGCGGCCTCCGGACTGCTGCGGACGCAACGTCTTCAGCTCGGCTGGGTCGGTCTGGCCGTGACGCTTGCGTCCGGCTTGACCTGGCTGTTGTTGGAGGCGAGTTCGATGAGCGGCCTGCCGCTCCGCGAGGCCACAACATCGCAGGTGCTGCTGACGGTGGTGCAGCACACGCAATTTGGATGGATTTGTAAAATTCGTCTCGCCCTCGTGCTGGTTCTGGCGCTTTGCCTGACCTTGGAGCGGCTCGCGCCGTTTCGCTGGGCGGCCCTCGTTGCAGCTCTCGCTTTGACCGCGGCCATCGCATGGACCGGCCATGCGGCATCGACCATGGGCAAATGGGGTCTGCTGCATCTGAGCGCGGACGTCCTGCACCTCGTCGCTGGCGCGGCCTGGATCGGTGGCCTTGTTGCGCTCGTCCGGCTTTTGGCTGAAACGCGGCGCGAACCGGCGCTTATGCCCTTTGCGCGCAGTGCCATCCGACGCTTTTCGATGTTGGGTATCCTCTCGGTGGGCACGCTGCTGCTGAGCGGGACCGTCAATGCGTGGATGCTGGGGGGATCGTTTCGCGCCATCGCCGTCACCGACTATGGCCGGCTTCTGCTGCTCAAAATTACTTTGTTCGCCGTCATGGTGGCGATCGCGGCCATCAACCGTCTGTGGCTCGCGCCAAAGCTCGAAGCCGATGCGCCGCGTGAGCCGCAACTGGGCATCCCCGTCCAGCTTGAACGCAATAGCCTGATCGAGATCGGCCTTGGCCTCATCATCTTCGCACTTGTGGGCGTGCTCGGTACGCTGCATCCTGCGATCCATTTTCCGTAATTTTGAGAAGGGTTCCGGCCCGGGATCGGCTCAACGCAGGCTTACGCAGTCCCGCGGGGCAATGCCCGTCAGAGGGCCTTGGTCCGAAGCAGATTGTGACCCCCCGTGCCTTATTCGCGCCGCGAATATCGCCTGCACCCAAGCGGAAATCGCCCTGGTGCGGCGACTTTCGCCGGTCCCGGCCTTGTGTTTTCGTACCTGATCCGGTTTCACTGGCAACTTCCCTTATCCCACCGATTCTCTGAGTGTCCCCATGCGATTGTCGCGGTTCTTTCTTCCCATCCTTAAAGAGAATCCGAAAGAGGCCGAGATCGTGTCACATCGGCTGATGCTACGCGCCGGCATGATGCGTCAGGAAGCGGCGGGCATCTACGCTTGGCTGCCTCTGGGCTTTCGGGTGCTGAAAAAGATCGAGCAGATCGTGCGCGAGGAGCAGGACCGTGCCGGCGCACTGGAAGTCCTGATGCCAACGCTGCAACTGGCCGACCTATGGCGCGAAAGCGGACGCTATGATGCCTATGGCCCGGAAATGCTGCGCATCACCGACCGGCACAAGCGCGAATTGCTCTATGGGCCGACCAATGAGGAGATGATCACCGAGATCTTCCGCAGCTATGTGAAGTCCTACAAAAGCCTGCCGCTCAATCTCTATCATATCCAATGGAAATTCCGTGACGAGCAGCGGCCTCGTTTCGGCGTCATGCGCGGCCGCGAGTTCCTGATGAAGGACGCCTATTCGTTCGACATCGATGAGGCGGCGGCGCGGCGCGCCTACAACCGGATGTTCGTCGCCTATTTGCGGACCTTTGCGCGGATGGGGCTGAAGGCTATTCCCATGCGTGCGGAAACTGGGCCGATCGGCGGCGACCTCAGCCACGAATTCATCGTGCTCGCCGAGACCGGCGAGTCCGCGGTTTACTGCGACCGCGATGTGCTCGACCTGCCCGTGCCGGGGGAAGGGATCGACTACGACGGCGATCTCACGCCCATCATCCAGCAATGGACCTCGCTCTATGCCGCGACCGAAGACGTCCATGATGCCCAGCGGTTTGAGCGCGAGGTCCTCGCCGAGAAGCGGGTGCACACCCGGGGCATCGAGGTCGGCCAGATTTTCTATTTCGGCACCAAATATTCGGACAAGATGAAAGCCTTTGTCGCGGGTGCGGATGGCGCCGAGGTGGCTGTTCATGGCGGCTCGTACGGTGTCGGCGTCTCGCGCCTGGTCGGCGCCATCATCGAGGCCTGTCATGACGATGCCGGCATTAAATGGCCGGAGGCGGTCGCCCCGTTCAAGGCTGTGATCCTGAATTTGAAGCAGGGCGCTGATGACACGGACGCGGCCTGCGAACGGCTTTATCGCGAGCTCACGGCAAAAGGCGTCGAGGTCCTGTACGACGACACCGACCAGCGCGCCGGCGCCAAGTTTGCCGCCGCCGACCTGATCGGGATCCCCTGGCAGATCCTGGTTGGCCCCAAGGGCCTTGCCGAAGGCAAGCTGGAGATCAAGCGGCGCAGTGACGGCGCGCGGGAGAACCTCAGTCCGGCGGAGGTACTGGCGCGGCTGACGGCGTGAATTATCCACCGCGGCCGCTGGGCAGCTATGCTGGCGGGGCCACAATCGGCCCGAATCGTGTGAAAATCGAACGAGGAATGCAACCATGAGCGAGACAGTTCGAACCCGACCTTTCGCGCCATTCGAATGGCTGTTGTCGGGACGCTATCTGCGGGCGCGACGCAGGGAAGGTTTCATATCGGTCATCGCCGGCTTCTCCTTTCTCGGCATCATGCTCGGTGTCGCCACGCTGATCATCGTGATGGCCGTCATGAACGGCTTTCGCAAGGAACTGCTCGATAAGATTCTCGGGATGAACGGCCATCTCGTGGTGCAGCCGCTGGAATCGCCGCTGACCGACTGGAAGGATGTCGCCGAGCGCATCAGCCAGGTCCAGGGCGTCCGGGTGGCCGCCCCGGTGGTGGATGGACAGGCGCTGGGTTCCTCGCCCTACAATGCCGCCGGCGTATTCGTGCGCGGCATTCGGGCCAATGATCTCAACAATCTCACCTCGATTGCCAAGAACATCAAACAGGGCACGCTGGAGGGGTTCGACGACGGGCAGGGGGTGATTATCGGCCGGCGGCTTGCCGATACGCTGTCGCTGCACGCCGGCGATACGATCACGCTGGTATCCCCTAAAGGCGCGGCGACCCCGATGGGCACCATGCCGCGGGTCAAGCCATACCGGATTTCCGCGGTGTTCGAGGTCGGCATGTCCGAATATGATTCGATTTTCGTATTCATGCCGCTGCAGGAGGCCCAGAACTATTTCAATCGCCCAAACGACGTGACCGCGATCGAGGTGTTCACCAACGACCCCGACAAGATCGACGCCTTTCGCAAGTCGGTGACCGAGGCGGCTGGACGGCCGGTATTCCTGGTCGACTGGAGGCAGCGCAACGCGACGTTTTTCAACGCGCTTCAGGTCGAGCGCAACGTGATGTTTCTGATCCTCACCTTGATCGTGCTGGTGGCGGCGCTGAACATCATTTCCGGCCTGATCATGCTGGTCAAGGACAAGGGCAGCGATATCGCGATCCTGCGCACCATGGGTGCCTCGCAGGGCTCGATCATGCGGGTGTTCCTGATTACCGGTGCCTCGATCGGCGTGGTCGGGACCTTTGTCGGGTTTCTGGTCGGGATGTTGATCTGCTTCAACATCGAAACGATCCGGCAGTTTCTGTCCTGGCTCACCAACACGGAATTGTTCGATCCGACGCTCTATTTTCTCTCCAAGCTGCCCGCCGAGATCGATTTCGGCGAGACCAGCGCGGTTGTGATCATGGCGCTGACGCTGTCGTTCCTGGCCACTCTCTATCCATCCTGGCGTGCTGCCCGTCTCGATCCCGTCGACGCGCTGCGTTACGAGTGAGGGGCAGATGGAGCAGGGGACGGAAGATGTACCGGTCGTCTATCTCCACGAGATCAGACGCCAGTACATGCAGGGGACGACGACGCTGACGATCCTCAATGGTGCCAAGCTGGCGCTGTGGCCGGGTCAGTCGGTGGCGCTGGTGGCGCCCTCGGGCGCCGGCAAATCGACCCTGCTTCATATAGCCGGCCTGCTCGAAAGTCCCGACGCGGGCGAAGTCTATATCGGCGGAACCGCGACCTCCGCACTATCCGATATCGAGCGGACCCAAATTAGGCGTAGCGATATCGGCTTTGTCTATCAGTCGCACCGCCTGCTGCCGGAATTCACCGCGCTCGAAAACGTCATGTTGCCGCAGATGATACGCGGCCTCAGGCGGGCCGAGACCATCAAACGTTCCACCGAAATCCTGGCCTATCTGGGTCTTGGCGAGCGCATCAAGCACCGTCCGGCCGAATTGTCCGGCGGTGAGCAGCAACGGGTGGCGATTGCGCGCGCGGTCGCCAACGCGCCGCGGGTGTTACTGGCGGATGAACCGACCGGTAATCTCGACCCCCATACCGCCGATCATGTGTTTCACGCCTTGATGCAGCTGGTCAAGGCGACGCGGGTGGCGATGCTGATCGCGACCCACAACATGGAACTGGCTGGCCGGATGGACCGGCGGGTCTCGCTTGTCGACGGTCAGGTCCTCGAGCTGGATTGAAATCCGAACTTCTCCGGATCGGTCAATACGGCATCCACGATGGGGGCCGGATCAATAATCTCCACCTGCTTCAGGATCTTGAACATTGCATCCCGGTCGTGGGCGCGGGCGGCGGCGTCCCATTGGTCCATCAGGCCGACGAAACGGAGCCGCTCATTGACTGTCATGGCTGCCAGGCCGGGAGGTGTCCGCTCGGCCATGTGTGATTTCCATTGCTCTGGTTACAGGACGCAGATGGTTCAGGAGATGCGGCGAAGCCTGCGGTGCGGGCCGCCAACTGGCTGAGAGTACCCTTTGTCGAAGTAGGGATTGATCAGGCATTCTGCGGCACGGCCCGACGCCGACGCCTCGCATTGAGATAGCGAGCTATAACCACATTCGTTGTAGTTGGCCGGGCCATAGACCTGCAGGCAAACGGGATAAGCCGGATCATAGGTCTGGGCCCGGGCCGGTCCAGTTGCCGCAACAATCCCGATCGCCAGCGTCACCAAAGCCAGGTTGCGCATGACCTTCTCCCTCGGGATAACTCTCGCGTCCTCTGATTCAGGCCTCAGCCTGCAGTCCGCCCTCCAGCAGACCGCTCGCATCGCCCACAGTCAATTCACGTTCTCGCGCGGGAAGTATCGACTGTGCAATCCGGCCTGCCAGCGCTCTGGCTAGTAAGCGGGGTAGACCGGCCGCAATGGCCGGGCGCGATGGTGCATCGGACGGCCAACGCCGGGGGCGAAATAGGGATTGGCGATGCAATAGAGAAAACGCCCCGACGCGGTGGCCGCACACTGGTCGTAGCTCGCGTAAGTACAATCGCTCAGCGCGGGGTGATCGCGGCCCTGCATGCAAAAGGGATAGTGGGTGCCGACGGCCTGGGCGGGCGCCGAGGCGACGACCGCAAATCCACAGCTCCCTAACAACACCAGAACCATGTTACGCATGAAACACTCCCCCTCGGCCGAAGCCGCCGTGATCGTGACATCGAGACTGAGCACGCCTCATTCGATGGTGGCCTGATGTCGGGGATAAATTAAGGCCAGTCGTTCAGCCTGTGATGGTGGCGACATCCGGGCGTTCCGCCGGTGGCCCTGTTAGATGATGAACTACGAAATGGGATCGCGTCGTGGTCACGCCAATGCCCAACCACGCAGAAATCCAGACCAAAAGCCGCCGCAGACGTCCAGTCCAAACGGGTTCGTCAAGCGGGCTTATCGGTCGTGCCCCGTCAAACACGAATCCCTTAACCAAGCGATTTATCGCCCCACCGCCCGGACTTGACACTGCAGAACAAAAGGGGAATGATGTTCTTCTTATGTTCCAGAGATGAGGGGGGGAGTTCATGTTGAAGATTTTCATAGAAGAGGCGGCGGCTTTGGCCTCGATTGCTCTCTTCATCGGAATGATTGCGGTCTGGGCGCAGCTGATCCCGCAGCTCTGAGGGTTGCTCCGAGCTCCGGGGAGGTACCCCTTTTGGGTGGCTGGAAGGGATACGGCAGGCTGGGGAAAAGGGGGAGGGCCGGGGTGATTTGCGCCTTCCGCGTGGACACATCCCCTCCGAGGCATCACCATCGCAGAGGCGAGTCGGCCTATTCCGTTGGCTTTCGCTCCCTCAAGGCCTGATGACCCCCAAACGCCTATGACGCAAAAACCCCCGGTCGCCGTGTCTACAGCCGGATTTGTTCATCTCCATGTTCATTCCGCCTATTCTCTGCTGAAGGGGGCTATCAAGATCGGCAAGCTCGCCGAGCTGGCAAAGGCTGACCGGCAGCCGGCGCTGGCGCTGACCGACACCGACAACATGTTCGGGGCGCTGGAATTCTCCGACAAGATGGCCGGCTCCGGTATCCAGCCGATCATTGGCTGCGAGTTGGCGGTCGATTTCGGCGACCAAGACCCTAACGCGCGAAATGCTCTGGCGACGGCGCCGGCCCGGCTCGTGCTGCTGGCGGCAGATGAGCGCGGCTATCTCAGTCTGATGCGGCTGAACTCGCGGGCCTTTCTGGAGACGCCTACCCATCAATCGCCGCATATCAAGTTCGACTGGCTGCAACCAGATGATGCCGCCGGTCTGATCGCGTTGACCGGCGGCCCGGATGGGCCAATCTCGCTCGCGCTCGATGCCGATCAGGCCGACCTTGCGGCCATCAGATGCGATCGGCTGGCGCGTCTTTTCGGCGATCGACTTTATGTCGAATTGCAGCGCCACGGCGTTGAGAAGGAGCGCCGCGTCGAGGCCGCTTTGATTGATCTCGCCTATGCCAAGGGCTTGCCGGTGGTCGCGACCAACGAACCGTATTTTGCCACCGCGGACGACTACGAAGCCCATGACGCTCTGCTATGCATTGCCGGCGGTCGCCTGATTGCCGAAACCGACCGCGAGCAGCTGACGCCGGACCATCGCTTCAAGACCCGGGCGGAAATGGCGGTGCTGTTCGCTGATCTGACGGAGGCCCTGGCCTCCACCATCGAAATTGCCGAGCGATGTGCGTTCCGGCCGCTGACGCGCAAGCCGATCCTGCCGCGTTTCACGGTGGGGGCGGGGACTGATGCCTCGGAAGCGACCAGCGACGAGGCCGCCGAATTGCGCCGTCAGGCCGAGCAAGGATTGACGCATCGCCTCACGGTTCACGGCCTCGCCAGGGGCATGATCGAGGAAGATTATCGATCGAGGCTGGCGTTCGAGGTCGACGTCATCACCCGGATGAATTACGCCGGCTACTTCCTGATCGTCGCCGATTTCATCAAATGGGCCAAAGCCGCCGGCATTCCAGTTGGTCCCGGCCGCGGCTCCGGCGCCGGTTCGCTGGTCGCCTATGCGCTGACCATCACCGATCTCGATCCGATCCAGTTCGGGCTCTTGTTCGAGCGTTTTCTCAATCCGGAACGGGTGTCGATGCCCGACTTCGACATCGACTTCTGCCAGGACGGCCGCGACCAGGTGATCCGCTACGTGCAGCAGCGCTATGGGCGCGACCAGGTCGCCCAGATCATCACCTTCGGGACGCTGCAGGCGCGCGGCGTGCTGCGTGACGTCGGTCGCGTGCTGCAGATGCCCTACGGGCAGGTCGACAAACTGACGAAACTGGTACCGCAAAATCCGGTCAATCCGGTGACGCTGGCCGCCGCGATCGAAGGCGAGCCGAAACTGCAGGCTTTTCGCGACGAGGACCCGGTGGTGGCCCGCGCCTTCGATATCGCGCAGCGCCTCGAAGGCCTGACCCGGCACGCCTCGACCCATGCCGCCGGCATCGTGATCGGCGACAGGCCCCTGAGCCAACTGGTGCCGCTCTATCGCGATCCGAAATCCGATATGCCCGTGACCCAGTTCAACATGAAATGGGTCGAACCCGCCGGCCTCGTCAAATTCGACTTCCTCGGGCTGAAGACACTGACGGTGCTCGATCTCGCGGTCAAGCTCTTGAAGCGGCGCGGCATCGAGATCGATCTGGCGCGGCTGCCGCTCGACGATGCGCCAAGCTATGCCATGCTGGCGCGCGGCGATGTGGTCGGCGTGTTCCAGGTGGAAAGCCAGGGCATGCGCCGCGCGCTGGTCGACATGCGGCCCGACCGCTTCGAGGACATCATCGCGCTGGTGGCCTTGTATCGCCCCGGGCCGATGGCGAACATCCCGACCTATTGCGCCCGCAAGCACGGCGACGAAGAGCCGGAATATCTGCATCCGATGCTGGAGCCGATTTTGAAAGAGACCTTCGGCGTCATCATCTATCAGGAACAGGTGATGCAGATCGCGCAGGTACTGGCCGGCTATTCGCTCGGCGAAGCCGATCTGTTGCGCCGCGCGATGGGCAAGAAGATCCGCGCCGAGATGGAAAAGCAGCGCGAGCGTTTCGTCTCGGGCGCAAACACGCGCGGCGTCAATCCGGCGCAGGCCGACACCATCTTCGATCTGCTGGCCAAATTCGCCGACTACGGCTTCAACAAGAGCCATGCCGCGGCCTATGCGCTATTGTCCTATCAGACCGCCTATATGAAGGCGCATCATCCTGTCGAATTCCTCGCCGCCTCGATGACGCTCGACATCAACAACACCGACAAGCTCAGCGAATTTCGCGCCGAAGCGCAACGGCTCGGCATCAAGGTCGAGGCGCCCTCGGTCAATCGGTCGGGCGCCACCTTCGAAGTCGCCGATGGGACCATCTATTACGCGCTCGCGGCGCTGAAGGGGGTCGGCCCGCAAGCCATCGAACTGATCGTGGAGGCGCGCAACAACGCGCTGTTCACCTCGCTCGCCGATTTCGCCGCCAGGGTCAGTCCGCGCGCCATCAACAAGCGCGTGCTGGAGAGCCTGGCGGCAGCCGGAGCGTTCGACACACTGGATTCCAACCGCGCACGGGTGTTCGCCGGCGTCGATGCGATCATGGCGGCGTGCCAGCGCAGCCACGAGGCCGCCACCATCGGGCAGAACGACATGTTCGGGGGCGCCCCCGACGCCCCGACCATCATGCTGCCTCAGGTCGAGCCATGGCTGCCGGCCGAGCGACTGCGGCGCGAATACGATGCGGTGGGATTTTTCCTGTCCGGCCATCCGCTCGATGACTATGCCATCGCCCTGAAGCGCTTGCGGGTGCAGTCCTGGGCGGAATTTTCCCGCGCGGTCAAAACCGGCGCGACCGCCGGCAAGGTCGCCGCGACGGTGTTGTCGCGGATGGAGCGGCGCACCAAGACCGGCAACAAGATGGGCATCATCGCCCTGTCTGACCCGACCGGCCATTTCGAGGCCGTACTGTTTTCCGAAGGGCTTGCGCAATACCGCGAGGTGCTGGAGCCGGGCGCTGCTGTGCTGCTGCAGCTTGGGGCGGAGCTGCAGGGCGAAGACGTTCGCGCCCGCGTGCTGCATGCCGAGCCGCTCGATGACGCCGCCGCCAAAACCCAGAAGGGACTGCGCATTTTTGTCCGCGATACCAGGCCGCTGGATTCGATCGCCAAGCGGCTTCAGATGCCCGAAGCGGGGCAAAGCGGGCCAGCCCAAGGCGCTCCGGCAAAGCCTGCGCCCGCGGCCTTGGGCGGAGCCGATGGCGACGTGTCGCTGGTGATCATGCTCGACCTCGAGACCGAAGTCGAAATGAAGCTGCCCGGCCGTTTCAAGGTTTCTCCGCAGATCGCCGGCGCGATCAAGGCGGTGTCGGGCGTGGTCGATGTGCAGACTCTCTAAGACGTCGTTCGTCGATTACTCCGGGATATTGCCGCCCACCCGACCTCCGGCACGTGTCCTGCGTCCCTGCTCTGAGACATCCGTTCTAACGAGGGCCCTCAGGATCGCAACGCGATGCCGGATGTAGCGGCGCGTGACCAGGCTGCACATGTCCACATTCTTCATCTCCAGAGCCAGCAGGATTTGCTTCTGTTCCTCAACGGCCGTGCCCCATTCGGGCAGGGAGGTACCCGCCATAATGGGCAGTCGCAGCTGCGCATGGAGAACGCGGTAAAGCTCGGTCAGCTTGCCGTTGGCGGCGAGTTCGAAGATCGAGTCGCGCATCGCAGTGTCGGCATCCAGGTATGACGAGACGTCACTCACCTCAAAGGCATCGACGCAACGCTGGTGCAACATTCGCAGGCGCCTCAATCCATTGTCATCGATCCGCGCACACGCCAACTCACCGGCCAGCACCTCCAGCGCACTGAGAATGGGGATCAAATCGGCGATCCGTTCTGGGCTTGGCCTTGCTACAGTCGCGCTCCGGTTTGGCGACAGCACCACCAGGCCCTCGACGGCCAGCACCTTGATCGCCTCACGAAGTGGCGTCCGAGAAACACCGAACCGACGGCATAAGCCGGTGACGGAGATGCGGCTTCCGGCACGCAGTTGCCCGCTGCCGATCATCTCCCGCAGATGGCCGATGAGCTCGTCGGGCAGGGTCTTGCGGTCGATGGTATTGCTGGATGTTTTCCTGAAAGAAGAAGATCTGAAATCGGGAGTCATTTGCAGAATTCCTGTCATTGACCGCACGGCGCTGGTCGTGCCGGTGGCCGTCACGCCCGGGGGTCATTCATGACAGATTGGTCAGAGAACATGCTCATGGCGTGGCGTAGGCAGGACCGCCGCTGGGCGTCGCTAGTTCACTACGCCGATTCTTGGATATGACATTAGCCTTTGCCTGAAATCGCATGCGGTATTAACTTTTTTCGAATATTGGATACCCGTTTGGTGCGCGGAGTGCGGCGCGATTCGTCCGTGGTGACTGCAACGAAGGCAGCGCGCCACGGACGCGGCAAAGGTCAGAATCCTCGCTGACTTTCAATTCGCCGCGCACGCCAATGGCGGTCGAAACGCGGTTTCGTGGATCTCGCATGCCGGCTAAGAAGGCCTGCCAGGCATTGCATGCTGGAGCGCCCGGGCAAAAGGGCGCCGGGAGCACGCCACCGGTGCTTATGCGCCGTTCCGATTCGGATTTTGCCGTTGTGTCCGATTCCATATCCAGGCCCCCCCAAACACGAAAGCGCCGAACAGCGCGCCCACGGGACCGACGTGTGGTCCCGCCGCGGCTCCCACGATGCGGCCCGCAGCCGCTGCCTCGGTGATCGCTTCGAAGAAGCCCCTCGGTGCTCTCGACTTGACGGTTGCGGCCGAGGGTTCGACCGGCCAATCTGATGATCGAGTCATCAGGGATTTGCCGGAAACCACCGTCGCCGAGCTGATGCGGTTTCGAACCGGGTCAGCCGGAGTCCGACTTGAAAGCTTCGGGACGTGAGAAGTGCCAACGGCCTCTTGACGATCCATCGGCGTCCACGCCTCGACGAATGTAGGCGCGGCCGAACCGCGCGAGAGAGCTGGGAAATCCGCCGGGTTAGCGCGGCGTCCTCGTGCGACGGGATTCGGATGCATGGCGTTCTCCTGCCGTTACCTGTTGATCACTCGGACAAGCTTGGCGACAACCATGATGGCAATGTGGTCCAACCGGGCTGGCGCCATGGCGGGACGCCGCGGGAATCCCCGCTGCTGGATATAGCATCCAAACCTCAGCTATCGAAAGCATTGGCGCAGCGGCCGATCGATGTCAGCATCCTCGACATGCCCATGACCGTCGGCACTCGGTCTGCTGCCCGTTGTGGCGCGAGGCGAAGCCGAGGCCGAGGCCGCTATCAGCCAGGGTCGAACAACCGGGTCACGCGTACGCCGACATTTGAGCCGATCTTGATCAATGCTCCGCGGCCGATGCGCTTGCCCGACACCATGATGTCGACCGCGTTGTCGGCGCCGCGGACGAGCGGCAGTGTCGCGCCGACTTCGATCCGCCTGAGTTCGCCGAGCGAGAGGTCAAAGCGACCGATCTCGCAGAGTACGCGGACCGGCAGGTCATCCGCTTCGATATCGCTCAGGCTCAATATCCCGATGGCGCCGGTTGGTTTATCCATGCTCCGCTCCCGTACTGATCCGCGTTTGCTGTCCGGGTCGAAAAGCGAATTACCGACGGCGCGACCGCGTCCGTCGGGTTGAAAAAGATATCCGGCGATTACCGCAAAGGCTTTGCTTCGCCAGCCCAGGTTAAAGATCCATCCTGTCGCCGACGTTCGTGACGATGAAGCGGCGATCCAAGGTCGGCGGTGCCACATTCTGCTTGTTGAGGTTGCTTCCTGAATCCAGTGTCCATGTTTGCAAGCCTGCCCCCAACCTCGCGGGTGCCGCCGCACTGCGCCGCGCCGTCCGTCCGCATCGAAGCGCGACGCGGAGTCCTTGGATCATAACTGTAAGTGCTGACGCCAATCTGCGTTATTCATGCGCTACGGGCGTTCGCTTCGTATTTTGTATTCAAGAAAGTGAGCCAGCGGATCGAATGCGGCGAGGCAGTCCACGGCACGCCTTGGGTTCGACCAGAACTCAAACCAGCTTCGGCTCGCCGTAACCTTTCATCGTTGGAGGTTGACGGACAAGACACCGTCGATGCGCGTCGCTAGCCCGGCCGCGGTCATCGCCGTGCGGGATATCGCGATTGAGGTTGCTCTGCCATGCGCTCAGGATTTTTGGAATCATCACCGGACCCTGGAGCATGGTCGACGCTCGGACCGATGCTCGAAGTAACGTCGGGGCTGCGCTGCGGCGCCATCGTTCTACTCGACAACCCGAAATCCTTTATCGGTTGCTCGCTTTCGGCGGACCTCACCCTGCGAGACGCTGGCGTCGCCTCCAAGCACGCAGCGCTCCACGTCGGCCGACGGCGCATTCGGATCGAGGCGATTGGCGGCGACATTGGTCTGCAACGGCGACGGCTTGCCAAGGGGCACGCCTGTTATCTGCAGCCGCCGGTCGATATCGTGCTCGGCGCAGCGACCGTTCGCCTCTCGCAGCCGAACCGGACCACGCCCCGGGGCGCCCGTGCCACCCAGGCGCTGCAAGCCGTTTCGCCGCGGATAGCGGCCACAGTCGGGATCGGCATCGTTTCAGCCATCGCACTGAGCCTGATCGGCGGGGCGATGGCCTTTTCAATCAAGACCACGATTCTCGCTGCGAATGGAGAAAGCCCAACCCAGCTCGCTGCCAATGCAGATACTCCGGTCACTGCGCCAAGCGAAGCGGTCGCTAGCGTGATGGCAAAGGACAAGCCGGCTCCGGCTCAACCTCCGCGCATGGATCATGTGGCGCGTGACGTCAGCGCCGACCTTGACGCGGCAGGGCCGGACGCCTTCAGGATGACCGCGATCGACGCGCGCTGGATGCTCACGGCACGCGCGCAGTTTGCTGACCAACCGCCTGAGCAGGATTTCGGTGACCTTCAGTCATGGCAATTCGCGGAAACTCAGGACGATCCCGCTCGTGACGATCGCTCCGTCTCCCAGCTCCAGAGCGCCCGCCAGGCGCGGGCTGGTCAAGCGGACTGCGAACGCACTACTTACCGCGCGACAGAGTACGAGGGATATCCCTGCAAACGTGGCAGCGAGACGGTCGGGCCCGAACGGGTCGAACGCGATCGGCGGCCGGAGGACATTCGTACCGGTATCGAGCAGTTCTGGCGATCACGATCCGCGTCCCGTCGGGGCGGCTCGGCAAGCCCCCCATCGCGCTTCGACATGTGGCCTCTGATCGCCGCCCTGCCGCCGGTTTCATTGAGGCCGCCGTCACTGCCGCCCGCTTACGAGTGATCTCACAAGAGGGAGACAGAATGTTACGGCTCAATGCGCTTGCTGTGGCCGCCTGTATGCTTGGCGGCTGCGCCCAGATGCCGCCTGGGACGGTGCCCAGGTTCGCGGCCATGCCGGCCCCGGTGATCATCGACAGACACGGGATCACCAGAGCGCTTACCGTGCAATCGGCCAAAGCATGTCCGGCGCGTGAAACGACGCAGCGGTCCTCCGGACGGTCTCTGCCCTGCGCCGACAACCTCAACTCCTCACAGATGGCAGAGCATCAAAATGAGATAACCGGGCACGGCCAGCTCTTGCCGGCTGTTTGGGCGGGCCTGCGCCGTCCTTTGCACGATGCTCGCGTCCGGTCCGCGGCAGCCAAGGCCACGAAAGCCTCCGTCCGGACTACTGACGCGGCGGCTGTCCGGTAATGAACTCATCCAGTTGCCTGGAACCCGATCATTAACTCGCTTCTTTGGCCGGATGTTCTCGCCGGTCTCACATACGATGCGAAGATCCAACGTTTACAACCAAGGTCGATCGCGCTGCGGCCACGACTTGTCGCGGTCGTTGCGAGCACGCATCAAAGCGGCGTTTTGTCTTTCGTCCGGATTTTCCTGATCCATTCAACAGGCCCGAAGCAAATCGAGCGTCCGGACGCTTCGCATCGGGCCATGCGCGCGTGAAATTACGCCTGCAACCCCTGGCGGCCATTGCGCGCGATTGTGTCATCGGCGCCACAGTCGTGTGCCTTTTAATCGTCAGATTGATACCAACGTAGATTCGCCGCATTTTCGCCCGCCCAGGGCAACTAAATCTCCATGGAAATTAACGGCATTTGTTGGGTCGTCATGAGGATTGGAACCATTGCGCTGGGAACGGCGTCGGCGGTGATTGTGATACGACGGTTCCCGGTGGCCGGGCGGCTGGCGCGCAGTCGTAAACTTTCTCCGACAGGCATTTACGTAGCCTATTCGCGGCGCGGTCGCGAGTTCGATAATTCTGTACGCCTCAAAAACCTGGGGCCGAAGGCGGTCAACAAGATCATCCGAGGCGCCGCCGCGATTTTTCCCGTGCGGTTCGGCGCCATGGAGCCTTCATGACTCGTCCGAAAATTGGCTCCATGCACAGGGCGCCATTGACCAGCGTTTCAACCCTCGGCAAGCGAGTTGTCGAGCGTCAGGCGTTGCCTGACGAATTAGCCGGACGGCTTCGCGAAATGATCGTTCGTGGCGAATTGCGGCCGGGCAGTCGCATCAACACGCCGCGGCTATGCAGTCGGTTCGGGGTATCGCGGACGCCCCTTCGCGAGGCTTTGAAAATGTTGGCGACCGAAGGCCTGGTCGAGCTCCTGCCCAACCGGAGCGCGTTGGTTCGGCAGGTCACTGACGAGATGATCAATGAATTGGTCCCGATCGTCGGCACGCTCGAGGCCCTGGCCGGCAGGATTGCATGTGCGCGCATCGACGAAGCCGCTCTCGCCGAGGTCGAGGCGTTGCACGAGCGCCTGCTCCAGCATTTGGATCAGCGCGACGAGGCGTCTTACATGGAGATCGAGGACGCCATTCTTCGCGCCGTGTTCAACATCGCGGGCAATAAATCACTGATGAAATTCTACGAAACGCTAACCGTCAAGTTGCAATGGCAGGCCGCATGCCATCAGACCTTAGCCGAATGGCAACAAACGGCAGAGGTGCAAAAGCAGCTGCTCCATGCATTGCAGAATCGGGACGGCGACTTATGGGCCATGGTGGCCTATCGCCACGTCCTGCATCGGGCGGCCCTTCTACTCCGCGGCGTCGAAGGTCTCACCGGCGGGACGACGTTGCGCGTGCCCGGATGGGACAAATGAGCGACAGCTTATCTCTGATGTATCCTTGCGATTGTTCGCGGCCGGTCGTGTTCTCATCGTCTGCCCCCTGCCAAGACGACGCAAGGACCAGTGCCTGATTTTGGTTGCGGTATCTTTGCGATCGGCAGTCGCGGCCCTTACCCGCCGCTAGAGCGTGAATTCCAAGCCGTTTGCTTTCCCAGGTTGATACACCCAGGGCCTCATATTGGTCTCTATTTGCATCTCTTGGTCGTCATTTGAGCCAATCAAAACGCCCTCGTCTCGGCGTGACCTGGCCACGCTTTGGTCTTGAGTCCGCCATTCCCGTAAACTGACCTGCACGGTATCGGCGTGCGTTGGGCTTTTTATAGCCATACGTGTGGCGTTCGATGACACCATCAGAAGTAGACGAGCCTTCTCTGTCCGAAGGCTTAGCTCGGCGGACAACCTCAGACCTCAGATCGCTCCCGCATGTTGAAAAATACCACCATACGAATACGAATTCTGGCACTCGCCGCACTTCTTATGATGCTCTCGGCCATGATTGCCGTGGCAGGATGGTACGCCATCTCGCAGGTTTCGCTTGCGCTGGTGGAAAACATCCGGGTCGGAAAGCAGTCGCAATTGGTCGTCGTTGGTATTCGCGAATTCGCGGGGGCGGGACGGCGCCTGCTCGGGTATGTGCAGACCGCAAAAGATGAAGACGAGAAAATATACGCAACCCGTAAGGCCGATTCCGATACGGCATTCGGTGAGGCGCTCGAACTGGTGCGCGACCCCGGTCGCAAGCAAGCCATGCTCGACGGTCGCCAAAGCGTTCGGGACTATTTCGCTATCTCGGACGCCATTATTGCGCAGCGCAAGGCGTTGCGTGAACGGGTGACCGGACTCCGCGAGGCCCTCGCGGCTCTCCCGGGCGGCAGCGCTTTGCCTGCAGGCATGAGGAAGGACAAGGACGCCGCGCAGCTGCCCGTTCAACGAATTGCCGCGCTCGATAGCCTTCGCCGTCCAGCTCCTGTCGGTGCAAAGACGACCGGCCTCGCCCGGCCACAATCTGGGGCCTCCGGGACGATCCGCGGCCAACGCCTCAACGACGCGAGCCTTGTTGCCGCGAACCCGGCGCCAGCTTGGGCCGACGGCGGCGCCGTGCCAGATACACCCAAGCCGGAGACGGAACTGGCCGGGTCGGCCGGCCGCGATATTGGCCTGCTGCTCCAGCATGTTGCGGAGGCGGCTCAGCTGGTCGCGCTCAATCCATCCGAAGCCACGCTTGCGAACTACGACGCTGCACTGCAGGCGTTCGGCGATACGCCGCCGCCAAACGAGGCTGCCTCGCACCTGTTGCTCGTCGTCAGGGATGCTGCCGCGGCCGCGCGAGCCATTCTGCAGAACTTCGACAAACTGGAGGACACGGAAGCCGGTTTGCTGGCCAAGCTGAAGGAGCTCCGGCTTCAGCTGACGACATTTGCAGATGAGATCGCGAAGGGCGCCGAGGTCACCGCCACAACTGGAACCAGGGTGGTGATAGCTTCAAGCGCCACGGCACTGCTGCTCGGAAGCATCCTTGCCTGGTTGATCGTGCGAGGCATCGTCGTGCCCCTCAACTCGATGACCGGTGCCATGACCGGGCTCGCGGCCGGCGATGGCACCGTCGATATCCCGGAGATGGGCAGCCGAAGCGAGCTCGGCGCCATGGCGAAGGCCGTCGATGTATTCAAGCAGAATGCCGACAAAATCGCTGCGATGATGACCGCCGAGGCGACGACACGCGAGATTGGCGAGGTGATTTCCGGAGCCGCCGCCGGCGATCTCACCATCCGGGTGCCGCTGGAAGACAAGGTCGGTTTCCTCAAGGACATCGGCAACCAGGTCAATCGCCTGCTCGAAACGACGAACATGGCATTCAAGGAATTCGGTGACAAGGCGCGGCACACGGCGATCTCGGTCGGTGAGGCCAGCGCCGCGGTGGGACAGGTTTCGGATGGCGCACGTTCGCAGAGCACGGCGTTGTTGCAAGTCGCAACCGCCCTGCGCGAGTCAACCGACGCGCTCAAGAGCGTCTCGGATAACACCAAAGCGGCGAGCGACAAGGCAAGCAACGCGTCCCAGCTCGTTCAGAAGGGCTTGCTGTCCGTCGAGCGGCTGGCCGGCATCGTCGATGCGATCGCTCAAAACAGCCGCAAGGTGAACCAAATCACCGAGGTCATCGCGCAGATCGCTAATCGCACCCATATCCTATCGCTGAACGCCGCGATCGAGGCGGCGCGTGCCGGCGAGCATGGCAAGGGTTTTGTCGTCGTGGCGCAGGAGGTTGGCAAGCTTGCCGAAAGTGCTGGCCAGAATGCCAAGCTGATCACCGATATCGTCGAGCAGGCGACGATCGACGCCAATGAGGGCAAATCCGCCACCGACGTGGTCCGAGGCGCCATGCAGGGCATCGCAGCGGAAACCGATCAGACCACGCAGATGATCCATTCCTCGGCTGCGGCGGTGGAGGAGCAGCAGGCGACCATAACGCAGATCGATGGCAACGTGTCACAGCTGCGGTCGATCGCGACGTCTAATTCCACGGCCGCCGAGGAAATCACCGCCACCATGGTGCAGCTGTCGCAGCTCGCCAACGAAACGAAGGGCCGGCTGGCCCAGTTCAAGACCGCATGAGCCGTCACACCGAAGGACTACAGGCGGCATGAACCTCGTCGAAAGCCAACCGGACTCCATGGCCTTGCGCCTCGCGGAGGCGGTCACCCGCCGTGTGGGCTTGCGATCCGCCGATGCGCTCCGCAAGGTGGCCTTAAGCCTGGCTCACATCGAGGATGCCTGCCGGCTTGCCTATGTGCAGCGAATGATTGCCGCATCCGCATGCGATAGCGACTGGATCGACTTCGTGGAGCGGATGCTGGTACACGAAACTTATTTCTTCCGCCATACGGCCCAGATCGACCTGCTGCGTGACGATATCCTGCCCCGCCTTGACGCGGAGCGGCGAGACGCGGGGCGGCAGCATCTTGCCGTTTGGATTGCCGGCTGTTCCACGGGAGAAGAAGCCTGGACGATAGCGTTTCTCGCGCAGCAGGCACGCTGCGCGTCTGGGTCGAGCGAGATCGTGCCGGTCTCGATCCTTGCCACCGATCTCAGCGAGACATCGCTTGCGATCGCGAGGCACGGCGTCTACGATCGCCTGCCCGGATTGGACAGCTTTCGCGCCATTCCGACCTGGGCCGCGCCTTATTTTCGGGCCGGTCCCGAAGGGACAAACACCTGGGCTGCTCCGCAAGCCCTGCGCGTTGGTGTGCGCTTCCAGCGCCACAATGTGCTCGATCCTGCTCCGGTCTGCGGAGCAGACCTCGTCCTCTGTCGAAACCTGCTGATCTATTTCGAAGAGGCTGCCAATCGACGTGCCCAGGAGAACCTGGTGTCGGCGCTGCGGCCCGGCGGCATCCTGGTGCTGGGGCCCGCCGATGCGCCGAGGACTAAAGGGATGCTGCAGGCCATCGGGACAGAGGCGGCCACTGCCTATCTCAAGCCAGCGGCCGTCCAGTGAGTACCGTGCTGGTCGCTTCACCATCGACCTTCCTGCGCATCGCGCTCATTCAGCAATTGCGCCGACGCCAGAAAAGCATCGTGTGCACCGAGGCCACGACGGAAGCGGAAGCGGCGAAGATATTCGCAGGAGGCGGTATCGATCTTGCCATCATCGATAACGCGCTGATGACGGGCCCAGCGGGGGATCGCCTGACCGCGACCGTCGAAAGGCACCAGGGGCGCTCGCTCGTCATCGAGACGCGCGAGCCGGGAATGGCGGCGCCCGCGGGTAGCGGAACGCTGCGGGTGATCTCGGGCCTTGTGGATGGCGCGCTCGACATGGGCGCAATTGCCCGCTTGCTGCCCGCGGCGCTCGATGAAGTCGCCGCGGAGCGGGGCATCCGACCCACGCCGTTCCGCCCTCCGCTGACGCCCATTGTCCATCATTGCAATGCCGGCCGGCCACGGGCAGCGCCCGAAATAATTCTGGTGGCGGCATCGACCGGCGGCCCAAACGCACTCACCTTGCTGCTGCGCCATCTGGGTCCGCCGAGACTGCCCATGATTGTCGCCCAGCATATGCCTGCCGATCAGACCGCGGGATTCGCGCGATACCTCGCCGCCGAGTCCGGCTTCGACGTGATCGAACGCGGCGCCGGCGACATTCCCTCGGATGCGCAGGTAATCGTGGTACGTGGCGGATCGGACTATCGCCTCACGCGAGGTCGCAGTGGGCTTCGCCTGGTTGCAACCGAGGTGCCGGGGAATGTCTTCCATCCCAGTGCCGACCTGTTGTTCGACTCGGCCGCCGAAGCCGGTATGGCGGCGATCGCCATCGTACTCAGCGGCATGGGCGAGGATGGTGCAAGCGGCGCCGCCGCGTTGGCGGCGCGAGGTGCTCGGGTGCTGGTTCAGGATTTCGCCAGCTGCGTCGTTGCCGGGATGCCGTCGGCTACGCACGCGGCCTGTCCGGTGGCGACCATTGCAGGGGTGCCCGAGATTGCCGAACGGGTGTCTCGATGGTCGATGCCTCGGATCCATCGGGCTGTTGCGGAGGGCTGAATGGCCTCGCTTCTGCTGGTTACCGAGGATCGCGGATTTGCTACCGCCGCGGAGGCATTGGCAGGGCCGGACCTCACCGTGTCGCACGCGCATGCCGAGGAAGCGGTCGCGATGGCGCGGCAGGAGCTGCCGGACGTTGTTGCCATCGATACGGATTCGGTTGTCGAGGCAGGAATTCTGATCTCGACGCTGACGATCGTGACGCGCTCGCTGGTGGTTGCAGTGTCACAGCTGGCATGGCCCGGCTCAGAGGCTGCCGGGGTCTGGGGACGCGCAGGTGCCGAGGCGGTTTTGCCGAAGCCTTCGGGCGCTGCCTCGCCAAGCCTTGCGGGCGCTGACCGCGAGTCCTATGCGCGATGGTTTGTGGATCTGGTTCGCAGCTCAAGGGAGGATGCGACATGAGCGACGGCATCGATCCGCAGCTTATGTCGCAGTTCACTGTCGAGATCGACCAGCACCTCCTGGCCATCGAGCCCGTGCTCGGCACGCCCGAACTCGACGAGTTGAAACGTTCAGACATCGACCTTCTGCTTCGTGAGTTCCACTCCATCAAGGGACTGGCACGCGCGTTCGCCGCGGCGGAAATGGAAGCCGTGGCGCATGAAGCCGAAAGCCTGCTGGCACCGGTGCGATCGGGGAATCGGCTGCTGGACCCGGCAATGCAGGATCTGCTGATCGCCGCCGCCGATAGTCTGAAGGATGCGCTCGCCGAGCCATTCAGATGGCGGGCGCCGGCAAGTCTCGTGGAAGCTATGCGTGTCGCGAACGCCGCCATCGTTCAGAAAACGCCAAGTGAGAACACCTACGGTGATGCGGACGCCGAGCCATGGCGCTTACTCGGCGACGATATCGAAACGTTGCGGGCATTCGCTGAACTATTGAACGAAATCCTGCCGGAGGCGGCGCAGGCAATTGTTGATCGGGACGAAGCCGGTCTCCGCGAGTCAATCGAAGCGCTCACTTTCGCGTGCACGCGCCTGGGCTTCGAGGGCCTCGGCGCCGCCGCGGAGCGCACCACCATTCATACCGGCACGAAGCGTCTTTGCGCCTTCGCCAAACTGATGCGGAAGGCAAAGGACTTCGGCAACCTGCTAGGCGAGGGCGGCTTCGCGGCAGAAACGGCCAAGGTACTTCACAGTCTGTTGCGGGAATCCGCGATGAGCTGTCTTGACGAGACGTTGGCGGCACCAGCCGGCGCGCGGCGGAGGCTGCTGCGACGCTGCATGCCGCTATGCGATGCCGCGACCATGGGCTCGCAAGCCGGCCGGCTGATTGAGGATCTTCTTGAGGATCTGCCAAGCACGGTCGCGGCTGCGCGCGACCGTGACACCTTGGTGGTCGAGGGGCTCGCGCTGCTGAGGAGCAGTTTCGAAGGTCGACCCGGCGCTGCTATCGAGGTCGCGAAATTCCGCGAGGCGATGTGCTCATCCTACCGCGCCAGCGAGGAAATCGAGGTGCATTTGCGGAGGCTCGGCCTCGACATCAAGCTGTTTTCCCCGGGACCGCCGCGAAGGCTCGAACGATTGTCCACCCTGCTCGACGGGTCGGGCGCGACCTTGAAAGAAACCGTGATCGAGCCAGTAACGCCGGCCAGCCTTGCAATGCTCGCTCCATACGATCCGCTGCTCGGCCAGTGCGCCACGCGCAGGGGTCAGCCAGCGCTTGCCGTGCTGCTGCTGGATATCGACGCGCCGGGCACCGGCGCCGAAACAGCGCGGCAAGGAGTTCGACCAGTTGCGCCGAATAGATCCAGGCAGCGCACCTGGAGAATTCTCGCTATCGTCGACGACGATCGAAGAGAGCTCCGATCGAGCCGCGGAAACACAGGTCCGGGTTCCGGTGGCGGTGCTCGACAAGCTGTTCGGCCGCGTCGGGGAGTTCTTTTCGATCGGAAGCCGGCTCAACGTCCTCGCCACCCAAACCGACGTGCCGGACGCGCTCCGGCGCCTGTCGGATTTTGCGGTCACCCACGCACCGCAGCTGCAGCCCTACATCGAGACCGTCGCACGCCAGCATCGCGACTTCACATCGGTGGAAGCTGACGTCGGACGCATCCTCAGCCTGATTCACGAGAGCACACTCGGCCTGCGCGTCATTCCCCTGGAGATGCTGGTCGGGCGGTTTCCCCGGTTCGTGCGTGATACGGCGCGTACGCAAGGCAAGCAGGTCCGCTTCATCGCGGAGACCGGCGGTATCCGGATCGACAAGGGGATGTCGGATATGCTCGCTGATCCGCTGACACACATGCTGAGGAATGCGATCGACCACGAAGTTGAGCCGGAGGCTGAACGTCTCGCCCGGGGCAAGCCGAGGGCGGCCGTCCTGCGACTGATGGCGCGGCAGCAAGGCAATCGAATCGTCGTGGAGATCAGCGACGACGGTCGCGGCATCGACATCGAACGGGTCAAGCGGCAGGCCATAGCGTCACGCCTCGCGTCCGAGAGCGAGATCGGAGGCATGAGCGAGGAGCAGTTGGCACGCTTCATTTTCAATCCGGGCTTTTCGACCAAGGAGGAAGTCAGCGAAGTCTCTGGCCGCGGCGTTGGCCTCGATGTCGTGCTGGTCCACGTCACCAAGCTAGGCGGCAAGATCGACATCGCCACGCGGAGCGGTCACGGAACGACCTTCAGGCTCGATCTGCCGCTCTCCGCGGCAATTCAGCCCATGCTTCTCGCCGACACTGGCGTTCAAACCATCGGCTTTCCCGAGGCGATGGTGAGCGAAGCGCTGATGTTCCCTTCGAGTGGGGTTCAGTTGGTCAACGGCCAGCGCGCGATCCTGTTGCGCGAGCGTTTCCTTCCGGTGTTCGGACTGACCGATCTGTTGCGTCTTCCGGCTGCCTCCACCACGGTCAATGGCGCGTATCTGCCCATTGTGCTGTGCCAATGGGCCGGGCAGCGCATGGGGGTCGAGGTCCATCAGATTCTGAGGCGCGGCGAGATGCTGATCCGTGACGCACATCCGCGCGTCGCCGCACTTCCCGGCATCGGTGGCATCACCAGCATGGGGGTCGATCGTATCGTGCTCGTCCTCGATCCCGAGGGGGTGTTCGAACTGGCCCGGAAGGCCTCGGTGTCTGGATTGGGGGTACCCAGCCAGCGGCTGGCGGCAGAGCAGGGGAGCCTGGGATGAGCGAGTTCCTCGAGGTTCGCTGCGGCACGAACCGTTTTCTCATTTTGAGCGAGGACATCGATTCGATCGAGGTTCTCGCGGGCGTTCCCGAGCCTTTCGGGGGCAGGCGCGCGCCACGCGCACCGCTGTTGCTGGACGGGCGCGTCCTCGCCGGCAACGGGGTCGGCGGGGCGTCGGAGCACGGCGTCACGTTGCGAGTGGCTGAGCGCTTGCCGCTGGAGACTCATATTGTCGTTGATCAGGTCGGCGCACTGGTTCGTTGCGATCCGGCAGCCATCGAACCGCTGCCGGCGGCGGTGGCGCGCCTGCGCAGCTGTTTCTCGGGCGTTTGGCGTGAACAGGCGTCGCAGGAATATCTGTTTTGCGTTCGGCCGCGCCGCGAGCTCGCGCTCGAGCGCTTTGCCTGGCGCCGCCGGCTTCGGTGCGCGGCGATGGCGATCCGTCCAGCCATCGGCGACAGAAGGGATTAAGGCATGACCCCCCCAGCAGATCCAGCGGCCGACGTTGCCGCGCGTAAGCGCATCCTGGTCGTGGATGACAGCTTCATCATGCGGAACATGGTGAGGCAGATCGTGGAAAGCGATCCCGATCTTGAGGTGGTCGATACCGCTGAAAACGGCATGATCGCCCTAAAAAAAGTCCGCCAGGTCAAGCCCGACGTGGTCCTTCTCGATATTGAAATGCCCGAGATGTCCGGGTTGGAGACGCTGCGACGGCTTGGGCTGCGCTCCCCCTGCAAGGTTGTCATCCTCTCGAACTTCGTCGGCGGCACGGAATCGGTCGAGCGGCTGGAAGCCCTTCGTCTGGGCGCGGTCGCGACGATCGCCAAGCCGTCAGGCGGCGTCAGTCTTGACCTGAGGCAGATGCGCGAGTCCAAGATCGTCCATGTGTTGCGCAAGACCCTGGGGCTGCCTCCCATGATCGATGCGATAGCGGAGACAATCGAAGATCCGCCGCTTCGCTTCCTACAGTCGGTGGATTTTTCCGTTGAGCGGATCGGCGACCAGTTGCTCGACGGACTCGAGACCGGTGTTCTGGTGTTCGACCCCAGCGGATCCTTGGTCCGGGCCAATCCTGCGGCACGTCGCATCCTGGTTGGCTGGGATCTCACTCCGAACGGCAGCACGGTCGGCAGTCTCTGCAAGGAATCCAACAGCGCGCTCGGCCGGGAGATCTGGGAGGCGATCGACGGTGGCGAGGCGTCGGCTCCGACAGATGTCAATATTGCAAAACCGGATGGTGAGTTGATATCGGCGCGTCGTGCGATCCAGCCAATCATCGTTTCCGGCAAACCGTGTGGCGCGCTGGTCCTGCTCGACGACGTCGCCTTCACGCGACGATTGCAGTCGCTGCTGGATAAAAACATGTCGTCGGGCGTCGCCGAGGCAATCGGCACGGCTTCTGCGCCAGGCGGAGCCATGCGCGAGGTGACGGTCTTGTGCGCCGACATCCGCGGCTTCGCGCCGCTAGCCGAGACCCTTGGCGCCCGCCGGGTGGTCGATCTCCTGAACGAATGTTTCTCCTACATGGCCGACGTGATCGGCGCCGAGGACGGCATCATCGACAAGTTCATCGGCGACGCCATCATGGTGTTGTTCGGCGTTCCGACCTCTCATGGCGATGACGCCGATCGCGCGGTGGCGGCAGCGCGACGCATGATTCGAGCATTGAAACTAATGAACGAGGTTCGCGGCGCGCCGACGCTCAGAATCGGCATCGGGCTGAGCTCCGGACCCGCGATCGCCGGGCAGATCGGTTCACCCGACCGGAAGAACTACACGGTCATTGGCGAGCCGGCGAAGCTCGCCTCCCGTATCGAGGGCGTCGCCAAGGCTTACGGGGCCGATATTGTTATCTGCGGCGAAACCTTCAATCGGCTCACCCGCCCGGTTCCCATCCGTAGGGTTGACGTCGTCATTTTGCCAGGCCGGGAGCAGCCGACCGCGATCTACGAGGTCTTTGTGGAGGACCCCGGCGCGGGGGCGGCCGGATGGCTCGAAGAATTTGACGCCGGCGTCATTGCTTATCTAGCTGGCGATTTCGTCGCTGCGCAAACCCACCTTTTGCGCGCCAAGGCTCTCAATCCCGACGATATGATGGCGGTCGTACTCGCGCAGCGTTGCCGGCGGCTCGGACAGAGCGACAACAGCGAATGGACCGGTGCCTGGAGAATGCCAGACAGATAGGACGGCTCGATGGAACGGCTCGATTTCCTGTGCATCATGGCCGGCGCGCGCCGGGTCGCGATCCCACTGAACCTGGTGCTCTCGGTGGAGGAGGCGCGGCCTTTGACGCCGCTGCCTTTCAGTCCGGATCTGGTTGAGGGCCTGGTCATGGCGCTCGGCAGGGTGGTCCCGCAGATGTCGCTGGCGGCTGTGCTGGGCGAGGAGCAGCGCCAGGGAGGCGTCCTGGTGGTGGTCGCGGAAAGCGACGATGTCCGGGCGCTGCGCGTCGATCAGGTCGCCGGCATGGTCCAAATCGACATAGAGGCGACCACACCGAGCGATGGGGCGGAGCGCGCCGCCCAGCCGCTGCTCACCGCCCAATTCGAGGCGCTCGACACCGAATGGCAAGTGCTAGACTATTCCGGGCTCACCATCGAGCGGCGAATGCAGCCGGCCGAGGACATCAACGGGCAGGCCGTGTTGGCGACCGCCAGCGAAGAGGTCGGGGATTCCGCGGTCTCGGCCGACGAAGTCGATGAGCGCTTACCTCTGCTCGTCGTCGAGATCGCCGGCGAGAGCTATGCCGTGCCGACATCGGCCATCGTCGAGCTTCTGGTGCCTGGGGTCGTGCGCTCCATGCCGGCAGCGCCGGCCTGGGTGGCCGGAATCATCGACCGGCGCGGTGCTCCGCTGCTGGTGCTCTCCACCGCGATGCTGCTTGGACGCTCATCGATCTCGAAATCCACGATCACGCTCGTGGTGAACGTTCCATGCGCGGGCGAAGTCGGCATCATGATCGACCGCGCGGTCGGCATCGAGCGCGTGCAACGTTCGGCCATCCACATCGTGCCGCGGGATATGGCTGGCGTGGCCAACTATTTCGTCATCGAGACCGAGCATATCGTGGGCATCATCGATCTGGTCGCCCTGACCGCACAGGTCGGTGACACCGTCGCAGAGCTGGTGCCGCGCGAGCCTAGCGCGCCGCCGGCCGTCGAAATCGTCGCCGAAGCAGCAAAGGTCTCGCACAAACTGCTGGCCGTGCGGTTGGGTCGAGAATTCTTCGCCCTGCCGCTCGACCGCGTCGAGCGCATTCAGGCATCCATCGTCCTGACCCCGTTGCCGCAACCGGGAACGGGCTTTCACGGCATGGCTGATGTCGGTGGCACCATGGTTCCGGTGCTCGACCTGCGTCGAGCCATCGAGCATAGCGGCGTGGATCCCAATCCACCATGCACGCTGGTCCGTATCGAAGGCGCGCTGGCTGGGCTTGCGATCGATCAGGTGCTGCGCATCGAGGACATTCCCGACGAGCACGTCGAGGATGTTGCCATCCATCCCCGCCTTCCGGTCTCACACGTCGCCCACTCCGGCGACCAGTTGCTGTCCGTATTGGTCCTCGACCGGGTGCTGCCGCCGCTCGCCGGCATTCTGGAATTGACCGCATTACCCTGAGATCGAAAGCTAGCGCCTGGTCGCCACCTGCCGCATCCGCATGAAGTCACATGCCTCGGGGCTGGAACTTTCATGCCCTTTCGCGAGGCCAAACCAGGCTTTTCTTGGCGGCGGCACTGATGTCGATGGCGCTGGCGCCGCAAACTGACGAAAAAAGCTCCAGCCCGTCAAACATCGCGCGTGAAGGTGTTATAATGCCACCAACACGCCGCTGGCTTTGCAATATCCAGCTGCAGGGGGGCTTAGCCCGGAAGCCCGATGGATGGCTGAGGAGCGCAAAACAGCCGGGAATTCCTTGCTTCCTGCGAGAATCCGGCTATACAGCCCGCCATCTCACACGGAAACATGGCTCACAAGGCCGTCCGGTGGCAACCGGGCCATAAGGCTCGTTTGCTCACACGTTTCCGGAGGAACCAACCGGAGAACCAGTCGATGTCGCTACCCGATTTTTCCATGCGCCAGCTGCTTGAAGCTGGCGTTCACTTTGGCCACCAGTCGCACCGCTGGAATCCGAAAATGGCGGATTACATTTTCGGTGCCCGCAACAATATCCACATCATCGATCTTGCCCAGACCGTACCACTGCTGCATCGCGCGCTGCAGGCCGTCAGTGATACCGTCGCCAAGGGCGGCCGCATCCTGTTCGTCGGCACCAAGCGACAGGCGCAGGACGGCGTCGCCGAAGCCGCCAAGCGCTCGGCTCAGTATTTCGTCAATTCACGCTGGCTCGGCGGCACGCTGACCAACTGGAAGACGATTTCCGGTTCGATCAAGCGGCTGCGGCACCTCGATGAAGTGCTCAATTCCGGGGATGCCACTGCCTACACCAAGAAGGAGCGGCTGACGCTGCAGCGCGAACGCGACAAGCTCGATCGCTCGCTCGGCGGCATCAAGGATATGGGCGGTCTTCCCGACATGATCTTCGTGATCGACACCAACAAGGAAGACATCGCGATCCAGGAAGCCCAGCGCCTCAATATTCCGGTGGCGGCGATCGTTGATACCAACTCCGACCCCAAGGGCATCAGCTTCGTGATTCCCGGCAACGACGATGCGGGCCGGGCCATTTCGCTGTATTGCGATCTGGTCGCCCGCGCGGCCATCGATGGCATCTCGCGTGCGCAAGGAGATTCCGGGATCGACATCGGCGCATCTGCCCAGCCTGTTCGCGAAGAGATTCCGACGCTGCCGCCGCAACCTGTTGGCTTCCAGGGTCTCGCCGGACCGCGGGGTAAGGCCGACGATCTCAAAAAGCTCACCGGCGTGTCTGGCGCGATTGAGAAGAAGTTCAACGACCTCGGCATCTTCCATTACTGGCAGTTGGCCGAACTGGATCACGACACCGCCCACAAAATCGGTGAAGAGGTCGGGCTTCCCAGTCGAGCCGATGGTTGGGTGGCGCAGGCCAGGACATTGACCGCGGAAGGGGAATAACGCTCGGACGCCTTGGCCGGGAGCATTCCGGCCGGCCGTTCTTATATTTCCGCATTCCCGGGTGAAGGAAGACGGCGAAGTGCCTGGTGCCGCGCCGCCGGCCTCCTGACAGGTAAAAGGATTTGCAAAGATGGCAACAATCACAGCGGCAATGGTCAAGGACCTGCGCGAGACGACCGGCGTCGGCATGATGGACTGCAAGCAGGCGCTCGCGGAGAACGACGGCAACATGGAGGCGGCGGTCGACTGGCTACGCAAGAAGGGCCTGTCGAAAGCCGCGAAAAAGGCCGGCCGGGTGGCCGCCGAAGGGCTGATCGTCGCGCTGACCTCGGGCCCCAAGGGCGTCGTTGTCGAGGTCAATTCCGAAACCGACTTCGTGGCCCGCAACGAGCAGTTCCAGGGGCTGGTCAAGATGATCGCGCAGGTCGCGCTGCGGGTCGGCGCCGACGTCGAAAAGATCAAGGCCGCGAAAGTCGGCGAGGTGACGGTCGAGACCGCGATCGCGGACGCCATCGCAACCATCGGCGAAAACATGACTCTGCGGCGGGCAGCTTTGCTCGAAGTGGGCCACGGCGTGGTCTCGAGCTATGTGCATAATGCCGTGGTCGAGGGCGCCGGCAAGATGGGCGTGATCGTGGCGCTGGAATCGGCGGGTAAAACCGACGAACTGGCCGTGCTCGGCAAGCAGCTCGCGATGCATGTCGCGGCCGCCAATCCGCAGGCGCTGGATCCGGCCGGGCTCGATCCCGCCATTGTCAAGCGCGAGCAGGATGTCCTCGCCGACAAATACCGTCAGCAGGGCAAGGCGGAGAAGATGATCGAAAAGATCGTCGAGTCCGGCATGAAAACCTTCTACAAGGAGGTCTGCCTGATGGAGCAGGCTTCGGTCCATGGCGAACACAACGGCAAGTCGATCGGGCAGGTTCTCAAGGAAGTCGAGGGCAAGATCGGAGCCCCGGTGCAGATTACTGGCTATGTGCGCTACGCGCTGGGTGAGGGTATAGACAAGCAGGAATCGGATTTCGCGGCCGAGGTCGCGGCGGCCAGCGGGCAGAAGAAGCCGCCGGAAGACTAGGCGACCTCGTCGTAAGCCGGAGCTGCCTCACCGGTTCAAGGAAAGCGATCATGGCTGAGCCGGTTTACCGTCGTGTGGTGATCAAGCTGTCCGGCGAATACCTTGCCGGATCACAATCCCAAGGTATCGATCAGTCGATTGTCGACCGGATCGCCGGTGACCTGATCGTCGCTCGCCAACTCGGTACCGAGGTCGCCGTCGTGGTGGGCGGCGGCAACATCGTGCGTGGCGTGGAGGTCTCCTCGCGTGGGATACCGCGCCCGACCGGCGACACCATGGGCATGCTTGCTACCGTGATGAATTGCCTGGCGATCGAGGCGGCGATCGAACGACGGGGCGCGCCGGCGCGGACCCTTTCGGCGTTCGTCATGCCGCAGATCTGCGAGTTGTTCACCCGCGCCGCGGCGCACAAATACCTCGCCGAGGGCCGGATCGTGCTGCTCGGTGGCGGCACCGGCAATCCCTTCTTTACTACCGACACCACGGCGGTGTTGCGAGCCGCCGAAATTGGCGCCGAGGCCGTGTTGAAGGCCACCAATGTCGATGGCGTCTACTCCGCCGATCCCAAAAAGGATTCTGCCGCCAAGCGGTTTGACCGTCTGACCCACTCGCAGGCGATCGAAGGCGGCTACCAGGTGATGGATGCAACCGCATTCGCGCTTGCCCGCGAGACGTCGCTGCCTATCATCGTGTTTTCGATCGCCGATCCCGGTTCGATCGGCGCCATCCTGCGCGGCGCCGGCCGCGGTACCATTGTTGCCGGCTGACGGCTTGGTAAGGGCCGCGACCGCGCGCAGGCTGGACGGCCTCGACCAACCAGCTTTCAGAAGGGGAGAGAGCGTTATGCCCACCGGTAAGTTCGACATCAACGAATTGAAGCGCCGCATGCAAGGCGCCACGCAGTCTCTCAAGCATGAACTCGGCGGCTTGCGAACCGGCCGCGCCGCGGCCTCCATGCTCGAGCCGGTGCAGGTTGACGCTTATGGCACGCATATGCCGTTGAACCAGCTTGCGACCATCAGCGTGCCGGAGCCGCGGCTGCTGTCGGTGCAGGTATGGGACAGGTCGATGGTCAAGGCTGTGGAAAAGGCCATCGTCGATTCCAATCTGGGCCTCAGTCCTGCCACCGAAGGACAGGTCCTGCGCTTGCGAATTCCCGAGCTCAATGAGGAGCGACGCAAGGAACTCGTGAAGGTTGCGCACAAATACGCGGAGGCTGCCCGCATCGCGGTCCGGCACGTCCGCCGTGACGGTCTCGACACGGTTAAAAAGCTCGAGAAAAACCACGAGATTTCCGAGGACGATCAGGAGCGGCTGGCCGCGGATGTCCAGAAGGCAACCGACGCGACAATTTCGGAAATCGATCAGCTGCTGGCGGCGAAAGAGAAGGAAATCCTTACAGTCTAGGCCCAGATATTGTTCAGCGCCAAAGGATTGCCGATGCCGAACGCTCCCGCCGCCGCCGCCAAGGAACCTTATCGATCGGGTGGTCCGTTGCACGTGGCCATCATCATGGACGGCAATGGGCGTTGGGCGGCGGCCCGCGGTTTGCCGCGTGCGGAAGGCCATCGTCGCGGTGTAGAGGCATTGCGCCGCGTCGTGCGCGCCGCCAGCGAGCTTGGGGTCCTCTACCTCACGATCTTCTCCTTCAGCAGGGAAAACTGGTCGCGTCCGGCGACCGAGATCGGCGATCTGTTCGGCCTGCTGCGGCGATTTATTCGTAACGATCTTGCGTCCTTGCATCGTGATGGCGTTCGGATCCGTGTGATCGGCCAGTGTGACGGATTGGAGCCGGACATCTGCGCGCTGCTGAAAGAGGCGGAAGATCTCACACGGGGTAACAGGCGCCTCAACCTCGTGGTGGCGTTCAATTACGGCTCGCGTCAGGAGATCGCCAGCGCCGCGCAGCGGCTGGCGCGCGAAGTGGCCGAGGGCAAGCGTGATCCAGCATCGATCGATGCCGACACCATTGGTCGGTACCTGGATGCGCCCGATATTCCGGATCCCGATCTGATCATTCGCACCAGCGGCGAGCAGCGGCTGTCGAATTTCCTGATGTGGCAGGCCGCCTATAGCGAGCTCGTGTTCGTGCCGATCCACTGGCCCGACTTCGACAAGGACGCGCTGGAAGGTGCGATCGCCGAATATGCCAGACGGGAGCGCCGTTTCGGTGGTCTGGCCGCGAAAACCGGATCGTGACCGAGGGCGACGCCGCGCCGGCGACCGTGGCCGAGCCGGGTTCACGCAATCTCTTGATGCGCGTCGTTGTCGCGTTGGTGTTGGCGCCTGCGGCGATTGCCATCGCCTATGCCGGGGGCTGGCTGTGGACCGCCTTGGTGATATCGGCCGCGGTCGGCCTCTATCTCGAATGGCTGGGGATCGTTGGGTCTGCGCGTCAGACTAGCGTGACGGCGTCCGGAGTTGCCGCTCTGGTCCTGTCGGGAGTTTTTCTGACCGCGGGTTGGATCGATGCCTCGCTGCTGGCCTCGGTGCTCGGCCTCGGCTTGGTTGCGTGGCTGTCGCCAGCGCGGCGCCACTGGAATGCGGCGGGCTTTTGCTATGCTGGCGCAGCCTCAATCGCATCGGTGATTTTGCCGCGCGATCAAACCTTCGGTTTTTCGGCGCTGATGCTGATCCTGCTGGTGGTCTGGGCAACCGATAGCGCCGGTTATTTCGCAGGTCGCGGGTTCGGCGGCCCCAAGCTGTGGCCGCGGGTCAGCCCAAAGAAGACCTGGGCCGGAGCCGTCGGCGGCTTTGCCGCAAGCCTGTTCGTGGCGGCCGGGTTCGCAGCCTTCGGGCTCGCCAGGCCAGGTCCGGCTTCTGCTCCTGGCGGCGGTTCTCTCGGTTGCTTCCCAACTCGGCGATCTCTTTGAATCGGCAGTGAAACGCCGGTTCGGCGTCAAGGATTCAAGCCACATTATTCCTGGCCATGGCGGCCTTTTGGACCGGCTCGACGGGTTCGTCGCCGCTGTCGTGCTCGCGGCGGTTTTGGGGTTGTTTCGTGGTGGCGTGGATGGCGTCGGCCGCGGTCTTATGGTTTGGTGAGGACATGAGCCCAGTTCCATTGCGTAACAGCAAGGTCACGGCAACCACTGTCCGTGCCGTTACCGTTCTCGGTGCCACCGGTTCCATCGGCGACAGCACGATGGATCTGCTGAGGGCGTCGCGCGGCCGCTATCAGGTCGAAGCACTCACTGCCAATACCAACGTGCCGGGGTTGGCGAAGCTTGCAAGGGAATTTAATGCCCGATTTGCGGCGGTTGCCGACCCCGATCGCCTCTCCGAGTTGAAGGATGCGTTGGCCGGAACCCGCACTGAGTGCGGTGCGGGCGAGAGCGCGGTTATCGAAGCCGCCGCGCGACCGGCGGATTGGGTGATGGCCGCTGTGAGCGGTGCGGCCGGATTGAAGCCTGCCCTTGCGGCGGTGGATCGGGGCGCGACAATTGCGCTGGCCAACAAGGAATGCCTGGTGTGTGCGGGGGATTTCTTCATGCAGCGTGCGGCGAAAGCCGGGGCCTGCATACTGCCCGCGGACTCCGAACATAATGCGCTGTTTCAGGCGCTGGGTTCGGGGAACCGGGATGAATTGGTCCGCGTTATCATTACCGCGTCGGGGGGCCCGTTCCGAACCTGGGCCAGCGCTGACATCGAGCAAGCGACCCTGGCGCAGGCCCTGAAACATCCGAACTGGAGCATGGGACAAAAGATCACGATCGATTCGGCGTCGATGATGAACAAGGGGCTCGAGGTGATCGAGGCCGCCTGTCTGTTTGCCCTTACGCCGGACGAAATCGACGTCTTGGTCCATCCGCAGTCCATCATTCACGGCATGGTTGAGTTCTCGGATCGTTCCGTGGTGGCCCAGTTGGGGGCGCCTGACATGCGTACGCCGATCGCACACTGCCTCGGATGGCCCGACCGCATCGTCGGTCCGGCGGCCCGGCTCGATCTCGCCAAGATCGGCCAACTGACGTTCGAGGCCCCCGATTTCGGCCGTTTCCCAGCTCTTGGGCTCGCCTATGACGCGTTGCGGGCAGGCGGCGGGGCGACCACGGTGTATAATGCCGCCAACGAGGTGGCGGTGGCGGCGTTCATCGGCGGCAAGATCAGATTCGGCGCTATTGCGCGTCTGGTTGAGGCGACCATGAACGCCTGGGTGCGTGCCGCCAATTTATCGCCTTTGACGTCCGCGGACGACGCTATCGCCGTTGACCATGCCGCGCGAAATAAAGCTGCCACCCTATTGCCTCAAATTGCCGCAAAGGCATCTTAAACGTTAAGGATAGGGCAGGGCTTTCGGCTCTGATTGAGGGAAAACGGATGTCTGAGCATATTCTGCACCTCTTCAATACTCTGAAGCAATTCGGCTTCGGGGTGCCCTTCCTGTTTGTCCTCGCCATCATCGTTTTCTTCCACGAACTCGGTCACTTCTTGGTCGCTCGCTGGGCTGGCGTGAAGGTATTAACGTTTTCTTTAGGATTCGGGCCGGAGATAGCGGGCTTCAATGATCGGTACGGTACGCGATGGAAAGTCTCGGCGATTCCGCTCGGTGGCTATGTCAAGTTCTTCGGCGACGACAGCGAGGCCTCGACGCCGTCGTCGGAGGCTCTTGCGCGTATGACCGAAGAGGAGCGCAAAGGCTCTTTCCATCACAAGAAGGTCGCACCGCGCGCCGCGATTGTCGCCGCCGGGCCGATTGCGAATTTCCTTCTGGCGATCGTCATCTTTACGTGCCTGTTCACCTTCTTCGGCAAGCCGAGTACGACAGCACGGGTCGACCAGGTGGAGGCCGGCAGTGCCGCGGCCGCGGCCGGCTTCCAGGTCGGAGACATCGTCACCGCGATCGACGGCCAGGCGATCGGAAGTTTCTCCGACATGCAGCGGATCGTCGGGATTCGAGCCGGGGAGAAGTTGTCATTCACGATCAAGCGCGGCGATTCCACGGTGCAACTTCAGGGGACGCCGCAACTGCGCGAAGTGAAGGATCCCTTCGGCAACGTGCAGCGGCTTGGTATTCTCGGCATTACCCGCAAAACGGAGGCGGGCGACGTAACGACCGAGCGGGTGAATCCGGCGACGGCGCTATGGCTCGGCGTCCAGGAGACCTGGTTCGTGGTGGATCGCACGCTGTCCTATATCGGCGGTGTCTTTACCGGGCGCGAGTCGGCCGACCAGGTGGGTGGTCCGCTCCGGATCGCGCAGATTTCAGGCCAGGTCGCCACCATCGGACTTGCGGCGCTGATCCGCTTGGCCGCGGTTCTCTCGATCTCGATCGGGCTGCTCAATCTGTTTCCGGTACCTTTGCTCGATGGTGGTCACCTGTTGTTCTATGCGGTCGAGGCGGTGCGGGGACGTCCGCTTTCGGAGCGGGCGCAGGAGATGGGGTTTCGGATCGGGCTGGGGTTGGTGCTGATGTTGATGGTGTTCGCCACCTACAATGACATCCTGCATCTGGCGGCTTCCTGACGCCTTATTTTGTCTTTCTTTTTGCCTCATTTGGCGGGCGTGGCCGATGGGCAACGTCTTGGAATGAAAATGAAATTGTACCGCAATAGGGCTTTGGCCGGGTCGGCAAAATTGGCTACAAGCAAGGCAACGACGGGAATCTGCCGGGTCTTAGGGCTACGGTCCGGCATGGGAATGATAAGGGCGCGTGGCGCATGAATTTTGGAATGCGAGTGCGGGGAGGCTTGCTTGCCGCCCTGATGATGTTCGCGCTGCCTGTCGCTGCCACGCTGGCCGTTATGCTTGTGTGCTCGTCCGCCGTCGCCCAGACCGTGGATTCGATCCAGGTCGAAGGCAACCGCAGGGTCGAAATCGAGACCATCCGTTCCTACTTCAAGGCGGGCCCCGGCGGGCGCCTGGATCAGGCCCAGATCGACGATGGATTGAAGGCGCTGATCGAAACCGGCCTGTTCCAGGACGTCAAGATCAGCCAGGAAAAGGGTCGTATCCTGGTGACCGTGATCGAGAACCCGGTGATCGGCCGGGTGGCCTTCGAAGGAAACAAGAAGATCAAGGACGAGCAGCTCACGGCGGAAGTGCAGTCCAAGCCGCGCGGCACCCTATCGCGTCCCATGGTGCAGTCCGACGCCCAGCGCATCATCGAAATCTATCGCCACTCCGGCCGGTACGACGTTCGCGTAACGCCCGAAATCATCGAGCAGCCGAATAACCGCGTCGATCTGGTTTTCACGATCGTCGAGGGCGAGAAAACCGGCGTCAAATCGGTAGACTTCATCGGTAACAATGCTTTTTCTTCCTATCGCCTCAAGGATGTGATCAAGACCCATGAATGGAACCTGCTGAGCTTCCTCGGCGGTGGCGACGTCTACGATCCGGATCGGGTCGAAGCCGATCGTGATCTGATTCGCCGCTTCTATCTGAAGCACGGTTATGCCGACGTGCAGGTGGTGGCGGCGCTGACGGAATACGATCCGGAGAAAAAGGGCTTCCTGGTGACCTTCAAGATCGAGGAGGGCCAACAATACCGGGTCGGCGCGGTCAATTACGAGTCCAGCATCTCCACGCTCGACGGCAACAGCCTTCGCGGCTTCTCTCAGGTCAATGTCGGATCGCTCTACAACGCCGAAGCCCTGGAGAAGTCGGTCGAGGACATGCAGATCGAGGCGTCGCGACGCGGATATGCGTTCGCGATCGTGCGGCCGCGTGGCGATCGTAATTTCGAAACCCACACCGTTACGATCACATTTGCCATCGACGAAGGTCCACGCACCTACATCGAGCGCATCAACATCCGTGGCAATACCCGCACCCGCGACTACGTGATCCGGCGCGAATTCGATATCGCCGAAGGCGACGCCTACAACCGCGCGCTGGTCGACCGCGCCGAGCGCCGCCTGAAGAACCTCGATTTCTTCAAGAGCGTGAAGATCACGACCGAGCCGGGCTCATCGAGCGACCGTGTCATTCTCGTCGTCGATCTGGAGGAGAAATCCACCGGTGACTTCTCCGTGTCGGGCGGCTATTCGACCACCGACGGCGCGCTTGGCGAGGTCAGCATCTCCGAGCGCAATTTCCTCGGACGCGGCCTGTTTGCCAAGGCGTCGGTGACCTATGGCCAGTACGCGCGCGGCCTGTCCCTGTCGTACGTTGATCCCTACCTGCTGGATTACCGGGTCGCGTTCGGCATCGATGCTTTTTACCGCCAGCAGCTCGCCAACAACTACATTGCGTATGGAACCCAGACGATAGGGTTCAGTCCGCGGCTCGGGTTCGCGCTGCGAGAAGACTTGACGTTGCAGGTGCGCTACTCGCTCTACCAGCAGCAGATCACGCTGCCGCCGTCTCTGGACAGCTGTAACAATATTGTTGGGGGCAACGGCGTGCTCCCCTTCAACCCGTCGCCGGCGTTTGTGGCCGCCAACGGCGGAAATGCCATGGGTGCGGTCGATGCTTCCGGTGTGGGTCTCTTCTGCTACAGCGCTGGGCAGGCGTCGCTGCCTGTCCGCGAGGAACTCGCGGGCGGCCCCTCGCTGACGTCTTCGGTGGGTTATTCGCTGGATTACAATACACTCGACAATAACAAGAACCCAACTGACGGCCTTTTTATCGACTTCAAGCAGGACTTCGCAGGCCTCGGCGGCAACGTATCCTACCTGAAGAGCGCGATCGATGCGAAGGTCTATACCCCGCTGGTGTCCGATGTCGTCGGGCTGCTGCACGTCCAGGGCGGTATCCTCAACAAGGCCGGCAACACTCCGCTGCGCATGCTCGATCAGTTCCAGATGGGTCCCAACCTCGTCCGCGGCTTTGCCCCGAACGGCATCGGTCCGCGCGACACCAACCCGTTCAGTACCGAGGACGCGCTCGGCGGTACCAAATATTGGGGTGCGTCGTATGAGCTGCAGATGCCGTTCTGGTTCCTGCCGAAGGAAGTGGGTCTGAAGGGCGCGGTCTATGCCGATGCTGGCGGTCTTTATGATTATCAGGGGCCGACCACCTGGGCCGCGACTGGCGAGCTCACGACGCCCCAGAATTCGAACTGCATCAGGCCGACGCAAGCGACGGCCGGCGCGGCGGCCACCTCCGGCACCTGCACTGGATTGGTGTATGATGATAGCAGTATTGTCCGCACCTCCGTCGGTGTCGGCTTGATCTGGGCGTCGCCCTTCGGTCCGCTGCGCTTCGATTACGCGATCCCGATCACCAAGGGGCAGTTCGACCGGGTTCAACAGTTCAAGTTTGGTGGCGGAACAACGTTCTAGAGCACGATCCGGAAAGTTGAGACCGGTTTTCCGAAGAGATCACGCTCAATCGACGAGTTGAGATCCCGATCAATCCTAGTCGGATCGTTATATCGTGTGGCTTCGAGCGGAATGCATACTGGTTCGCGCGAATAAAACGCGTCAAAGCAGAGAGAGAGCTCGACGCTGACTGAATTGAACCGAAAGTCTGGTTCGATCACTGGCCGGGCCGCGACGGGTGGAATGGCGCAGCCGATTTTTTTCCAGCAACCGCCCACGTCGACGTTGGCTGCGATCGCCTCGTTGGCGGAGGCCGATCTGGTCGATGCATCCAGGGGCGGCCAGCATGTCAGGGGGCTGGCTTCACTGGACCAGGCTGGCCCCATGCATCTGACCTTTTTCGACAATCTGAAATACGCCGATCAGCTCGCTTCGACCAAGGCCGGGGCGTGCCTGGTCAGCGCGCGCTTCGAGGCCAGCGTCCCCGCCCACGTAGCGGTTTTGCGAGCGGCTCAACCTTTCCACGAATTTGTGAAGATTGCACGGGCGCTCCACGGCGACGCTCTTCGCCCGCAATCATGGGTCGACAATTCCGGTATCGCGGCGTCCGCCATCATCGACCCCAGCGCGCGTCTGGAGGACGGCGTAATCGTCGATCCGCTTGCCGTGATCGGCCCGCATGTTGAAATCGGTACCGGCACGGTGATCGGCGCTGGCGCGGTGATCGGCGCCAATGTCAAGATCGGCAGGTATTGCAACGTCGGAGCGCGCAGCGCCATTCAGTTTGCGTTTGTGGGCAACCATGTCCTGATCCATCCCGGCTGCAGCATTGGGCAGGACGGCTACGGTTTCATATTCTTCGGTCCGGGCGGCCATATGAAGGTACCGCAAACCGGCCGCGTGCTGATTCAGAACGACGTCGAAATTGGCGCCGGGACGACGATCGATCGCGGCAGCCTGCGCGACACCGTGATTGGCGAAGGCACGAAAATCGACAATCAGGTCCAGATCGGCCACAATGTTACCATTGGCAGGAATTGCCTGCTTGCGGCCCAGATTGGACTCGCGGGCAGCCTGACAATTGGCGACAATGTGGCGCTAGGGGCCAAAGTGGGAATCAATAACCATATTCACATCGGCGACGGTGCCCAGGTCACGGCGATGAGCGGGGTCAAGGATGATATTCCAGCCAACGGGCGCTGGGGCGGCTTCTTTGCAAAACCGACCAGGCAGTGGTTCCGGGAGATCGTCGCGGTCGAGCGACTGGCGCGCGAACGCGCAGCCGATCCGAAGGGCGGGGGACGGGAGTTTTGATGGAGGAGGCTTCGGTCAGGTTTGAGCTCATTGATATCAATGAGATCCTCAAGACGCTCCCACACCGCTATCCGATGCTGCTGATTGACCGTGTGATCAATATCCGGAGCGACTACAGCGGTATCGGCATCAAAAATGTCACGTTCAACGAGCTGCCCTTTCTCGGGCATTTCCCGGAGCGGCCGGTTTATCCCGGTGTGATGATGATCGAGGCCATGGCACAAACCGCCGGGGTGATCGGTATCAAATCGGTCGAAGGCACCGGGAAGCCGCGCGCGGTTTATTTTCTCACCATCGACAAATGCAAATTTCGCAAACCGGTGATGCCCGGCGATACCATCGAATACCACATGCGCAGCATCGGCAGGCGCAAGGCGATGTGGTGGTTTCACGGCGACGCGCGCGTCAACGGCAAGACGGTTGCCGAAGCCGACGTCGGCGCGATGCTGACCGATTGATAACGCAGCCGTTTATGCGCGGCGGTACTCCGACAGGGCGTAACCATCCATCGCTGGACAGTCTCCACAGGTCGCGGTAACCACCAGAAAATCTTTAATTCAGATGGGATAAGTGGGTTACTGGACCATCCGATGAGCACAATCGATCCCACCGCGCGGGTTGCGGATGGCGCCGTGATCGGCGAGGGGACCTCGATCGGTCCATACTGCATTATCGGTCCTCACGTCGTAATCGGCGCGAACTGCACGCTGATCGCGCATGTCCATATTGCCGCGCAGACCACGATCGGCGACGGCTGCACGATCTATCCGTTTGTTTCGCTGGGCACGCCGCCGCAATCGCTGAGTTATCGCGGCGAACTTACCAAGCTTGAAATAGGCCGTGGCTGCACCATCCGGGAGCAGACGACCATGAATGCCGGGACAGTGGCCGGCGGCGGCATCACCCGGGTCGGCGACCGCGGTTATTTCATGAATTGCAGCCATGTTGGTCATGACTGCCAGGTCGGCAATGATGTGATTTTCGCGACCTCGGCCACGCTTGGTGGCCACTGCGAGATCGGTGATTTTGTATTCATCGGCGGGTTGTCCGCCGTCCACCAGTTTACCCGGATCGGGCCGCAGGTAATGGTCGGCGGTGTCTGCGGAGTTCGCGGCGATGTGATTCCGTTTGGCCTGGTCAATGGCCAATATGCCTGTCTCGAAGGTCTCAACATTATCGGCATGAGGCGCCGCAAGTTTACCCGCGCACGTCTCGCAACCATCAGGTCATTCTATCAGAAGCTCTTTAGCGGCTCCGGGGTTTTTGCCGAACGGCTGGGCAGGCTGCAGCCGATGGCCGCCGATGACCCGGCGATCGCCGAAATTCTGACTTTTATTAGCGAGGGCAAGCATCGCCCGCTCTGCCTCCCCGCCGAGGCCGACAACAAATCCTGATGCGCCGGTTATCTCGAAAAAGCTCGGCCTTGGACTTGATCCGAGACTGGATATCTGTTTTGCGATCATCATACTCGCACATGGTCGGGTTGGAGCATTTGCTTTGCGGCAAACCGAATTCCGATTGTCGAACAAGCTGCCGCGAGCGTCGGGGCCGACCATGACAGAGCAGGCTTTGCAGATTTCGTCGCCGGTAGGATTGATCGCCGCCGGGGGCGCCATGCCATTCGCAGTCGCAGACTCGATGCTGGCGCACGGCCTCAAACCTGTTCTGTTCGCGTTGAAGGGCGCCTGTGATCCCGTCGCAGTCATGCGCTTCCGGCATCACTGGATCTCGCTCGGCCAGTTTGGCAGGGCGGTAAGACTGCTTCGTGCCGAAAATTGCCGCCAGGTGTTGTTCATCGGCACATTGGTACGGCCGGCACTTTCCGAAATCCGTTTGGACTTGGGAACGCTGCGCGTCATCGGCCGGGTATGGGCGGCCTTCCGGGGCGGCGACGATCACCTGTTGTCCGGCATCGGCCGCATTTTCGAGCAAGACGGTTTCCGGATGGTCGGGATCAAGGAGGTCGCACCTGATCTTTTGATGCCCGAAGGATGTGTCACCCAAGCGACGGCAGATGCGGATAGCCTTGCCGATATCGCGAGGGGCCGTGAGGTGCTGCGGGCGCTCAGCCCGTTCGATATCGGTCAGGCCACCGTGGTCATCAACGGTCATGTCGTCGCGGTGGAGGATATCGAAGGCACCGATGCCTTGCTGGCGCGAGTGGGGCGGCTGCGCGCGGAGGGTCGGATTCGCGCCGGGAATGCGCAGGGCGTACTCGTGAAAGCGCCGAAAAGCGGTCAGGACTTACGGTTCGATCTGCCCACCATCGGCCCGCGAACCATCGAGGGCGCCGCCGCAGCCCGCCTCGCCGGGGTTGCTATCGTCGCCGGCAACACCATCGTGATCGATGCGCAGACCATGATCGCGGCCGCCGACACTGCCGGCCTGTTCGTGACCGGTCTGCTCGCATGATACGGCGACGGGGCGACGTGGATGTCGCGCGAAAAATTTTCTTGGTCGCGACGGAGGAATCGGGGGACCGGCTCGGCGCCAACCTGATGAAGGTACTGCGCCAGCGCCTCGGCGGCGCAGTCCGGTTCGAAGGCGTCGGTGGCCGCGCGATGGCACGAGAGGGGCTGGCGTCACTGTTCCCTATCGAAGAGCTGTCGATTGTTGGATTGACCGCGGTGGTTAAGCAGCTTCCGAACATCCTGCAGCATATTCGGGAAACCGCCGCCGCGGTGACGGAATCCTCGCCCGATGTTCTCGTGATTATCGACAGTCCGGATTTTACCCATCGGGTGGCGCGCCGTGTCCGGGCTCGGACGCCCGCGATCCCGATCATCGACTACGTTTCCCCATCGGTCTGGGCATGGCGGCCCGGCCGGGCGCGCGCCATGCGCGCCTACGTTGATCACGTCCTCGCCTTGCTGCCGTTCGAGCCTGAGGAATACCGCAGGCTGGGCGGTCCGCCCTGCAGTTATGTCGGTCATCCCCTGATCGAGCAGCTCGAGAGCTTGCGGCCGTCCGCCGAGGAGCGAACGCGGCGCGAACAGGCGCCACCGGTTCTGCTGGTGTTGCCGGGTAGCCGCCGTAGCGAGATCCGGCACCACATGGCGGTGTTCGGCGAGACCTTGGGACGGCTGCGTGACCAGGACACGCCGTTCGAGCCGATCCTGCCCACCATGGCGCACCTGCAGGAAGCAGTGGGAGAGGCCGCGACGCGCTGGCCGGTCCAGCCACGCATCGTTATCGGTGAAAGAGAAAAGCTGGCGGCCTTCCGGATCGCTCATGCAGCACTCGTCAAATCGGGGACCTCGACGCTTGAGCTCGCCCTCGCCGGGGTGCCGATGGTCGCTGCCTACAAGGCCGGCGCCGTGGAGGCCATGATCGTGCGCAGCCTCATCCAGGTGAACTCGGTGATTTTGGCCAATCTCGTGATCGGCGAGAACGTCGTGCCGGAATTCATCCAGCAGGCTTGCGCGCCGGGCGAGCTGGCACCGGCGTTGCGCGCAGTCCTGGCGGATACGCCACAGCGGCGGCTCCAGCTGGAAGCCTTTGCCAGGCTCGATCAGATCATGTCAACCGGCAACCAGCCCCCCGGCGCTCGCGGCGCCGACATCGTGCTGGCGACATTACGCCAGACGCGCCAGGCGAATTAACGAGGCTCGCGAGCTAGCGCTTGCCGATCTCGACGTAGTCGCGGCGCGTGACGCCGGTATAGAGCTGGCGCGGGCGGCCGATCTTCTGGTGTGGATCCTCGATCATCTCGCTCCATTGGCTGATCCAGCCGACCGTACGGGCGACCGCGAACAGCACGGTAAACATCGAGGTCGGAAAGCCCATCGCCTTCAAGGTGATGCCCGAATAGAAGTCGACATTCGGATAGAGCTTGCGATCGATGAAATAAGGATCGTGCAGCGCGATCTTTTCCAGCTCCATCGCCACTTTGAGCATCTGGTCGTCGCCGTGGCCGGTTTCGGCCAGCACGGCGTGACACATCTTCTGCATGATCTTGGCGCGCGGATCGTAGTTCTTGTAAACCCGGTGCCCGAAACCCATCAGGCGAACGTCGCTGTTCTTGTCCTTCACCTTCTTGATGAAGTCGGGAATTTTGTCGACGGTGCCGATGCTGGCCAGCATCGCCAACGCCGCTTCGTTGGCGCCGCCATGCGCCGGTCCCCACAGGCAGGCGATACCGGCGGCGATGCAGGCGAACGGGTTGGCGCCCGAGGATCCCGCGATCCGCACCGTCGAGGTCGAGGCGTTCTGCTCATGGTCGGCATGCAGAATGAAGATCTTGTCCAGGGCATCCGAAAGAACCGGGTTGATCTTGTATTCCTCGCAAGGCACCGCGAAGCACATGTTGAGGAAATTGCCGGCGAAGCTCAGCGAATTCTTCGGATAGACGAAGGGCTGGCCGATCGAATATTTGAAAGCCATCGCCGCCAGCGTCGGGATCTTGGCGATCATGCGCATCGAGGCGATCATGCGCTGCTTGGGATCGTTGATGTCGGTGGAGTCGTGATAGAATGCCGCCAGCGCGCCGACCGAGGCAACCATCACGGCCATCGGATGGGCATCGCGGCGAAAGCCCTGGAAGAACCGCGCCATCTGCTCGTGCACCATGGTGTGGTGGATCACGCGGTTGTCGAAGTCGGCCTTCTGCGCCTTGGTCGGCAATTCGCCGTACAGCAGCAGGTAGCAGGTTTCGAGAAAGTCGCCGTGCTCGGCGAGCTGCTCGATCGGATAGCCGCGGTATTCCAGGATACCGGCGTCGCCGTCGATATAGGTGATCTTGGACTGGCAGCTCCCGGTGGAGGTGAAGCCGGGATCGTAGGTAAACATTCCGGACTGGGCGTACAGTTTGCCGATGTCGACGACATCGGGCCCAACAGTGCCGCTCAGAATCGGGAAGTCGTAGGTTTTATTGCCGACCGTCAGCGTAGCGTTTTTGGTGTTGGATGTCGCGTCCATCGTGAAGTCCCCGATGAGATCGTTGCAAAGGTCCGGCAGCCTCGGGCGCCATCACGGAATAAATGGCGCGGCCGTCCGGTTGAAGCTAGAAGCACCGGCTAAAGGGGTATCTTATTGCTGTGTGCGCTGCAAGATGGCGGGATGCCGTCGGCGATGCCACCTTAGCAGGCGGCCTGATCGGCCAGCCGGGCCAGGCATTCCTCGCGGCCGACTACCGCCAGGACGTCGAAGATGCCCGGCGAGGTGGTGCGTCCGGTCAGCGCCACCCGAAGCGGCTGCGCCACCGCGCCAAACTTGAGATTGTTGGCTTCGGCGAAGGCGCGCATGGCCGCTTCGGTGGTCTCCGCGGTCCATGGCGTCACCAACTCCAGTGCGGCGCGGAGCCGGCCGATCAGGGCGCGAGTTTCTGGCGTCAGCACCGCCAATGCCTTGGGATCGAGCTCGAGGGGGCGTTCGGCAAAGATGAAATAGGAAGCGTCGATCAGCTCGATCAGTGTTTTGGCGCGCTCCTTCAGGCTCGGCATCGCCTGCAGCAACTGCGCCCGCGTGGTGTCGTTGAGCTTGGCCTTCAATTCGGCATAAGCGGGTACATAGTCGAGCAGGGCTTCGAACTGGCTCACCAGAGATTGATCGTCGGAATGCCGGATGTAGTGGCCGTTGAGGCTCTCCAGCTTGGCGAAGTCGAACCGCGCCGCCGATCGCCCAATGCCCGAGAGGTCGAAGGCATCGATCATTTCCGCTGTCGAGAAGATCTCCTGGTCGCCATGGCTCCAGCCGAGACGGACCAGGTAGTTGCGCAGCGCCGCCGGCAGATAGCCGAGAGCGCGGTAGGCCTCGACGCCCAGCGCACCATGGCGCTTCGACAGTTTCGAGCCGTCCGGCCCATGGATCAAGGGAATGTGCGACATATTGGGAACGTGCCAGCCGAGGGCGTCGTAGATCAGCTTCTGACGGGCGGCGTTGATCAGGTGGTCGTCGCCCCTGATCACGTGCGTGACGCCCATGTCGTGGTCGTCGACCACCACCGCCAGCATGTAAACGGGGTTGCCGTTGTCGCGCAGCAGCACGAGATCGTCCAGATTCTCGTTCTGCCAGACCACGCGGCCCTGCACTTGATCCTCGATCACGGTTTCGCCGGTTTGAGGCGCCCTAAGCCTGATGGTGGGCTTGACGCCTTCGGGGGCTTCGGACGGGTCGCGGTCGCGCCACAGGCCATCGTAGAGCCGCGTACGGCCCTCGGCGCGGGCTTTTTCGCGCATCGTGGCGAGTTCTTCGGCGGTGGCATAGCAGCGATAGGCCTTGCCGCTGGCCAGCAGGCTTTCCGCCACTTCGCGGTGGCGCGCGCGCCCGGCTGAACTGGTAGATGACCTCGCCATCCCAGTCGAGCTCGAGCCATTTCAGGCCATCCAGGATCGCCGCGATCGCGGCCTCGGTCGAGCGCTCGCGGTCGGTGTCCTCGATCCGCAGCAGCATTTTGCCGCCATGCTTCCTGGCGTAGAGCCAGTTGAACAGCGCGGTGCGGGCGCCTCCGATGTGGAGAAAGCCGGTCGGCGAGGGCGCAAAGCGGGTGACGATGGGTTCAGTCATGAGGGCGTCGGCAGGGAAAGGCAGGCGCGCCCCGATGGCGCGAAGGGTGTATAGCAGGACGCGGGCATAACTAAAGCCTTCCCAGGGGGGCTGAGGATTTGGCAGATAGTCCCTCGATTCCTAGAACAGGAAACAAGAATGACAGCAGAAGCAGCGACGGCAGGGGTGGGGCGCGATTTCATTCGCGACATCGTCCAGGCCGATCTCGACGCCAAAAAATACGGCCAGATCGTGACCCGGTTCCCGCCCGAGCCGAACGGCTATCTGCATATCGGCCACGCCAAGTCGATCGCACTCAATTTCGGTATCGCCAAGGAGTTCGGCGGACGCTGTCACCTGCGGTTCGACGATACCAACCCCACCAAGGAAGAACAGGAATATATCAATTCGATCCAGGCCGACGTGCATTGGCTCGGCTACGACTGGGGCAGCCACCTCTATTATGCCTCCGACTATTTCGAACGGTTGTACGAATGGGCGGAAGGTCTGATTCGTGCCGGTCGCGCCTATGTCGACGACCAGACCCAGGAGGAAATCCGGCTGGCGCGGGGCACGCTGACCGAACCCGGCCGCAACAGCCCGTTTCGGGATCGTCCGGTGGAGGAAAACCTCGACCTGTTCCGCCGCATGAAGGCGGGAGAGTTCCCAAACGGCGCCCGCGTGCTGCGCGCCAAAATCGACATGGCCTCCGGCAATATCAACCTGCGCGACCCCGTACTCTACCGCATCCTGCACGCCACCCATCCGCGTACCGGCGACGCCTGGTCGATTTATCCGAGCTATGACTACGCTCATGGCCAATCCGACGCGATCGAGGGCATTACCCATTCGATCTGCACGCTGGAATTCGAGGACCACCGCCCACTTTACGATTGGCTGCTCGAGAAACTGCCGGTGCCGTCGAGACCCCATCAGTATGAGTTCGCGCGGCTGAACATCACCTACACATTGCTGTCGAAACGGGTGCTGACGGAATTGGTGCGCGGTGGCCATGTCGCCGGCTGGGACGACCCGCGGATGCCAACCATCGCCGGTCTGAAACGGCGCGGCGTGCCGCCGGCGGCGATCCGCGAATTCGTCAAACGTATCGGCGTGGCAAAGGCCAACAGCGTGGTCGATGTCGGCATGCTGGAGTTCTGCATTCGCGAGATCCTCAACCGCACCGCGCAGCGGCGCATGGCGGTGTTGCGGCCTTTGAAAGTCGTGATCGAGAACTATCCGGATGGCCAGGGTGAGGAGATCGAGGCCGTCAATCATCCGGACGATCCCTCGGCCGGCACCCGCCACATCGCCTTCGGCCGAGAACTCTACATCGAGCGCGACGATTTCATGGAAAACCCGCCCAAGAAGTTTTTTCGGCTGTCACCCGGCACGGAAGTCCGGCTGCGCTACGCTTACTTCATCAAATGCCACGACGTCATCAAGAATGCGGCCGGCGAGGTGACCGAACTGCGTTGCACTTACGATCCCCTGACAAAAGGCGGCAACGCGCCTGATGGTCGCAAGGTCAAGGCCACCATGCACTGGCTGCCGGCCAAGCAATCGCTGCCGGCCGAAATCCGCATCTACAATCAGCTGTTCGCAACGCCTGCGCCCGATGCCGCCAATTTCGCCGTCGATCTCAACCCGCAATCCTTGGAAATTCTGCAGGATGCGCGAATCGAACCTGCGGTCGCGCAGGCCAATTCGAATGACACGATACAGTTCGAGCGGCAGGGCTACTTCACCCGAGATCCCGAATTCAACGCCGCAGCGGCCGGTGTTCAATCGCACCATCGGCCTGCGCGACACCTTTGCGAAAGAGGTAGGCCCCAAGGGCTAGGTCTGAAGACAGCTACTGCTCGACACAGTTTTCGATGTAATCCTTCCTCTGCGGACCGATAATTTTTTGATCAATCGCCTGCTTGAGGCAATCGAGGCGGGCCTGAGCCATGCAGAGCTGCATCTGATCCTGCCGGTCCTGCCCTTGCTTACCCTGGGCTGCCGTCCTGCAGGCAAGCCTTTTGCCTAACGCGACGGGCACGGCGGCCGCGGGATTGTCGTTGGTAACGGGCGCCGTCGCGGCGGATTGCGCAAAAGCGGACACCGCCAAGCTAAGCGAGCATGCTACGACGATGGAACTCAGTCGAATTCTCATGTATCAGCTCCAGTCGGGGAGCCTGATTAGTTGCGCCCCGCTGAATGAAGAATGAACAGACTGAGAGTAGGCGCAGTAGCGCGAGGGCCAAGGCGTGCGGATAGCATGCCGTTTAAGCTCGCCGCATGTCGCGCGTGATATCTTGGCGGCCAGCGGATTCCGGTGCTTGGCAGCGCCGTCAGGGCGCGCAGACAAAGCTCGCCGCGCTTTTGGGATCACCCTCTTTGTAATGCGGCCATCCCGGCCATCGGCACAGCGGCAGCGCGCGATCTACCGGGATCGGCAGCACCGGCTGCTGCTCGACCACGCTGAGATCGCCGGGTGCGCGTCCATGCTCTACCCAATCAACCAGGACCGTGAGCATATCGACGTTGGCGGGAGCGCCGCTGCCGACATGGTCGACGCCCGGCGCGGTGTAAAGGCGCATGAAATCGGCCACCTCTTTATCGCCCATGCGCTCTTGCACTTTTTGGAAATAGCCGATCCCTGCATAGGGGCTCTGCGCGTAGTCGGACATATGTTCGAGCATGACGAGCTTGCCGCCATGCGCCTTGAAGGCGCTGAGATCGGGATCGGTCGAATCCATCAGCGCGGAGACCTCGCGCACCCGGTTGGCGAAATCCTCAGGACGGTATTTGCGAACATCAAAATTCGGATCCCGCGCGAAAATATACTGCAAGGCGCCGCCGCCAAATACCCAGGCAATTCCGTTCGATGGTTGAGGCGGCAATGCCGGTGGCGTCGAACCCAGCCACCAGGCGGTCCATCCGCCGGTCGGCCCGTATGATTTGGTGGCCTCGCCTGAAACGCCCCATCCCGGATATTCGCTGACGCCGTTGGCGAGCGCAAAGGAGAAGCGGTATGGAGAGTGCAGCATACGCAGCGCGGCGAGCTGCGCCTCACTGAGGCATTGATCGCCGCTGGCGCCGGCGGCACACAACAGCGCGGCTGGATCGAACTGCGCCCTGCAGCCGACCGCGTCCTCAACCAGACCGTCGGCGATGCCGTCCTTTGCGTCGCAGGCGGCCAGTACGGCGTCTTGGACAAGTTTGATCTGCGCGGGACGAATCCAGCCATCGCCCATGGTGGCGAGCCCTGCGCGCGCGCCGGCATGCTGCAGGCCGGTCCAGTTGATGACGGGGACACGGGCGAAGATGCCGTCGAAATCGCTCGGATAGCGCTGGGCCATGGTCAGGGCTTCGCGGCCACCCTCCGAACTGCCCATGTAATACATTTTGTCCGGCTTGATGCCATAGCTGCGTTCGATCAGCATCACTGCGGCATCGCGCACCTTCTTGTAGGCGGCGTGAGCGAAGTTGACGAAAGCCTCATCGTTCGCCGCGAACGACTGCGGCGGTTCGCCGGGCTTCGTTTCGTGGCCGGAGTCGGTGCCGTAGGTTGCAAATCCCCTGGCCAGCGGTGAGAGACCATCGAACGGCGCCGCCGGCGGCAAGCCTGTTCCGGATATCAGCACTCCGTTAAAACCGCCGCCGCCATATTGCACCGTGCGGCCGTTCCACTGCAGCGGCAGGTTCAATTGGAAGCGAATCGGCGGCGCCTTGGCATCGGCGGCATCGATATGGCCGAGCACACGGCAGAACCGCGGTGTGGCCGGGCTGATGCGGCTGGCCGGGGTCGGCCCGCTGTCGGCGACGCTCAATGGCTTGGCTTCTACCATGGTTGCCGTGTCGACCTGCATCGCACCGACCCCCGCGCTGGCAAGCCCGGCGCAGGTGGCTACGGCATCGGGACCGAGCGGATGTTCGACCGCGCCGGCGATCGTCGCCGGCACGGCAGCCATGCACAACAGCGCCAGGGTGGCCGTCATCTTGATGGGCGACAGGATCGCGCTCCTCACCATCAGGTCCTTTCAGTTTTGACCGCGCCAGCCTGTTATGGACAGTAACCGTAGAAGCCGCAGACATAGGGCAGGCGGACGATGGGGGAAACGTAGGAGCCGCCATAATAGGGGCCGCTGTCGAAATAGGAAAACGGCGAACCGTAATAATAGCCGCCGCGCGCCCATGGTGGACTTGGCAGGACGTTGTAACCGATAATCGGTGCCGAATATCCCTGCGGTGGAGCGGCATCCCGCCGGGTCCGGACAGGCTGATCGGAAAAGATTTTTCCGATCTGGCTCTGAGCCGGCAGATCGGCCGCGCAGGCGGGCGTCGCCGTGAGTGCGATGGGCAAAACAGACAGCATGATCCAGCGCGACATCGCCAAGCCTCCGATTGATTCGACAAGGCTACCGGAGCAGCCTTAGTAAAGATTAACGACGCGCGCCGAACACCCAAGCTGTTGGCAGTCTGTCGGTGGGGGCGCCGCCGCCTCGCGTCTCCTGCATCCATCCCCCGGATTTTTTCCCGGCGAAGCTAGCCGAGAGTTGGGTTTCCTTGGACTGACCCGAACGGTCACCAAGCCGTTGTCAGCATCTTCCCGCGCGAGCTGACGTCGGATCCGTGAAGCCGCGATTTTCCCCGTTATCCCAATGATCCGGACGCGTTCTGGCTTTCCGCCACCCACACCGTAGGGTAGCATCCGTGGCCCTGATCGTCCGCCGATCCGGGATCGAGCGTCAAGGCGTAGCCCCATGGCAGAGCGAGGCAGGGCCCGTATGCAAGGCGTTGCCGGCACTTGGCCGCCGCGCCAAGCGGCGCGGGCAGGCGGATTTTCGCCGACCGGCTTTGGCACATGGTCATCGCTGGTCGATCAATTGCGGATATGGATCCGCGCCGAGGCCGGCGCCGGCCGGTTGTTGCCCTGGGTGGCCGTCGCCTTCGGCACCGGCATCGCCTTCTATTTCTCTGCTGAACATGAGCCGGTCGCCACAGCCGCCGCGGCCGTGGCGATCGGATTGTGCGTCACCGCATGGCTGCTGCGCCGGCATCGGATCTTTCCCGCCGTCGTCATGATCGCGGCGATGGCCGCGGGTTTTGCCACCGCGACGCTGAAAACGCTGATTATCGCGCATGACGTGCTGACGCGGCCGCTCTACGCGGTGTCGCTGTCGGGCTTCGTCGAGGCGCGCGACATCCGCGAGCGCACCGACCGTTTCGTGCTGCGGGTCACGCAGATGGAAAGCCCGCGCGGACAACAGAAACTGGAGCGCGTGCGGCTGTCGGTGCGCAAGGGTACCGCGCCCGATGTCGGCCGCTTCGTCGAGTTGAAGGCGCGGCTACAGCCGCCGCTGGCACCGTTACGGCCCGGCAGCTACGATTTCAGCCGCGACATGTTTTTTCAGGGCATCGGCGCCTCCGGCTTTGTCACCGGCCCCATCAAGAGCCTGGAGCCGCCGCAAAGTGGCGGGGTGTCACTTCGCTATGCCGCGCTGATGCAGGCCATACGCGACGCCGTCGACGACCGGATCCACACCACGCTGGAGGGCGACAAGCGCGCCATTGCGACCGCGCTTCTGACCGGACGCCGCGATGCGATCACGACGCCGGTCAACGATGCCATGTTCATCTCCGGCCTCGGCCACGTGCTCTCGATCTCGGGCTATCACATGGCCGTGGTCGCCGGCGTGGTGTTCTTCGTGGTGCGCGCACTGCTGGCGCTGATCCCCGCTTTGACGGTTGGCTTCCCGATCAAGAAATGGGCGGCCGCAGCAGCGCTTGCCGCCGCGGCGTTTTATCTGTTGTTGTCAGGCGCCGAAGTCGCCACCCAGAGGTCGTTCTTCATGACGGCCGTGGTGCTGATCGCCGTGCTGGTCGATCGCCGAGCGGTAACCTTCCGGACACTGGCGGTGGCGGCGCTGATCGTACTGACGCTGGTGCCGGAGGCGGTGGTGCATCCGAGCTTCCAGATGTCGTTTGCCGCGACCCTGGGCCTGGTGGCGCTGGTTCAGATCGGCATGCCACGGCTGTTCGCCTCGCCGGATCACTCCACCACTGCCAAGGTGGCGCTGTGGGGCGGCCGCGAGCTGATGACCTTGACATTGGCCTCATTCGTGGCCGGGCTCGCGACGACGCCCTATGCCGCCTTTCATTTCCATCGGGTCACCCCCTATGGCGTGCTGGCCAATCTCGCGGCGATGCCGGTGGTCTCAGCGGTGGTGATGCCGGCCGGTATGTTGGGCCTGGTCGCCATGCCCTTCGGCTTTGACGGCGTTTTCTGGCGCCTGATGGGATGGGGCATCGACTGGATGATCAAGGTAACCGAATGGGTCGCCGCGCTGCCCGGCGCCATTGGGCGGATGGCGGCGTTCGGGATCGGGCCGCTGATCGTGGCGAGTGCGGGCATTATCCTGCTGGGGCTCTTGCGCACACCGCTGCGCTGGTGCGGGGCGGCGATCCTGCTGCTGTCGGTCGCATGGGCGCTGGCCGTGCCGCAGCCGCTGGTATTGATTGCCGGAGATGGGCATAACCTCGGCGTTCGCGGCCGGGACGGCCGTCTGCACCTGATGCGGACCGCCAAGGACGCCTTTCTGGTCAAGGAATGGCTCGCAGCTGACGCCGACCCAAGGCAAGCCACAGATGCATCACTGGCTGACGGTGTGTCATGCGATGAGGATGGTTGCGTGACCGAGATGGCCGACGGCGGGTTGGTCGCTCTGACGCTGCGAGCCGACGCGCTGGGTGACGATTGCGAGCGCGCGGCGCTGTTGGTGACGGCACGGCAGGCACCGTCTTCATGTCCGGCGACCGTGATCGACCACGATCGCCTCCGGCGCCAGGGCACGCTGGCCCTGAGCCGGACCCGCGACGGATTTTCGATTGAGGCGATCCGGCCGCAAGGCTTCGATCGGCCGTGGTCTCCAGCGCCCCCAGGCGAGAACGAGAACGAGAGCGGCGCCATGCCGCGTCCGGCCAAGGCGCTTCCAGAGGATGCGACGCCATCGGAAGCTGACTTGCAGGCAGAGGATTGAGGCGCCGAGCCGCCGCCCGCGATCCGGCACCCAACAAGATCCCTTCAGTTCTAGGGGGGAGGAAAATCTGTGCCTGGTTCGAACGTGCCTAGATGGAACTCATCTCCTTCGCCGGTCGCGGTCGACATTTTGAGCAGCGTGAATACCGCATTTGGGTATTTCTCCCAGACCGCGAGATCTTCGGGTGTGACGGTAAGCCACCCGAAGCTGAGCATGTATCGGCCCGGCGCGGTCACTCCGCCGACTTTTTGCCAAGTGATCTTGTTGAGCGGCAATCGCCGTCTCCCTTGAGAGCAATCCCGCCGGCGCCGGCCTGAGGCGGCGGGTTTTGCAGACGACCGCTTCAGCCGGCCGATATACGCGTGGTCGCCGGCATCCCGGTCGCCGGTTTCGCGTGCTCGGTAACCGCATGCACCACAGGCAATTGCAACACAGTGGCGCGCTGCCCTTCGCAGAGCTGCGTCACCAGCACGTGGCTTCCATCCGGGAATTCGATCGCATCGTGATGTCGATGAGGAATATGCGGATCGATTGTGCCAAATTTTCCGACCCGGAAACTGACTGACCGCGTCCAGATCCATCGATTATCGTATCTGACCTTCTCGGCAAAGGCCAATTCGGTTCCGGGAAGCATGCAGACCGCGACATCGGGTTCGCTTGAGGATGCGAAACCACGGGTTGACGTACCGCGGAACATGGTGGTGATTAGCGTCTCCCCCACTTTTGCGGGGCGGGTCGCTACGGCATGCAGACTATAGTCACACATCGATTTGCTCCTCGTTCGAGATAGCCAACCGGCGCCGCCTAGAGGCGCGGGCCTCTATCAGAGTGGACACTAGCACACGAACGGACAATTTTTGCCGCGTTGTGGGCAATTGTGCGGCTTCGAGTTCGAACAGCCTGATCACAAACGCGTATGTTCACAGCCTCTCACTGCGCCGCGCGACCTTGCCATGACGCTGGACGACAATCCTGTGCGAAAACCCAAGTAGCTTGGACTGCACATCAACCGCCGGCAGGGGGCGATCGGAATAATCCGACCATCGCAGGCGTCTTACACCATGTAGGAAGGCGTTGGCCGCTTCGCCGGCAAGCGGCATCATCGCCAGGGCCGGAATGGCCACGGCAGTTTATGTAAGGCGCGCCGAGGGGTATCCCGGCAGGTGGAACTTCCGATCACGCCCCGATTAATATTTCCGGTAGAGCCCCACCAGCTTACCCTGAATCTTGACACGGTTTGGCGGCAGAATGCGCACCTCGTAGGAGGCGTTGGCCGGCTCAAGGGCGATCGAGGCGCCGCGGCGACGGAAGCGTTTCAACGTCGCTTCCTCGTCATCGATCAGCGCCACCACGATGTCCCCGGTCTCGGCGCTCTCGTTGCGCTGGATCAGCGCCATGTCGCCGTCCAAAATCCCGGCGTCCACCATGGAATCGCCGCGCACTTCGAGCGCATAATGTTCGCCGGAGCCGAGCATGTCGGGCGGCACGCCGATGGTGTGACTGCGGGTCTGTAGGGCTTCGATCGGGGTGCCGGCGGCGATCCGTCCCATGACCGGAACCGAAACCAGACGGCTGCCGTCTTCCTCGGAGCCTGCACCCGCACTGCGCACCTTGCCGAGCGTGCCTTCGATGACGCTCGGCGTGAAGCCGCGGCGGCCGTTGCCACCCGCGGCGAGCTCGGGCAGCTTGATCACCTCGATGGCGCGGGCGCGATTGGGCAGGCGGCGGATGAAGCCGCGCTCTTCGAGGGCGGTGATCAGGCGGTGGATGCCGGATTTCGAGCGCAGATCCAGCGCGTCCTTCATCTCGTCAAAGGACGGCGGAATTCCTGACTCTTTCAGGCGGTCGCTGATAAATCGCAGGAGTTCATATTGCTTGCGCGTGAGCATCTCGACCAATCCCCAAGTTTGATAAGCACCGTTTGATTCCGAGGCACGAAGTCAAAGTCCCCGAGTCCGGTCGACTACTTGAGCCCGGAAAACTCCGGAGTAGGGCAACGACCCAGATAGACTTCAATTCGAAACAAATCATGAACAGACCCTATATGTTCCATATGTGTTCCGCAACACCTTAATTTCGCGTCAACGAAATCGGTTTGGAGTCGAGTTTCAGGGGGAACAGCGCTGCAGGCGTCAGACGGGAAGCCGAAGCAGTTGGCAGGCAGAGCCGGCGGCGGCTTTCGGCGCGAACGGAGGTCGGATCACAAGCGCCCGTGCCACAGCGAGATTCGCGAGCAGCGAAGAATCCTGATGATCGACCGGAGTGGCAATCAGCACCCCGTCGCTGCGCACTTCCAGCCACGCGCGCAGATAGTCTTCGCGCCCATCGTTGGCGCCGACGTCGCGCCCGAGCAGCGCCTTCTCGGGCACAAGATGAAGGTCGGATCGTCCTGACAGCGCGCGAATCAGCGGCACCAGAAACAACAACCCGCAGACATAGGACGACACGGGATTGCCGGGCAGGCCGATCACCCGCATGGCGTCGAGCCTTCCGTGCATCATCGGCTTGCCCGGCCGCATCGCGATCCGCCAGAAGGCCATGCTGACGCCCTCGGCCTCCAGCGATTGCTTCACGAGGTCGTGGTCGCCGACCGAGGCACCGCCGGTCGTGATCAGGATATCGGCGCCAACCTCGCGGGCGCGGCGAATGCCCGAGGTGGTGGCCAACAGTGTATCGGCGGCGATGCCGAGATCGATCACGTCGGCGCCCTCGCTACGCGCCAGCGCCCGCAGCGCGTAGCCGTTGGAATAGACGATCTGGCCGGGGCCGGGCGTTGCGCCCGGCATCACCAGTTCGTCCCCGGTCGCAAGCAGCGCGACCACAGGCCGGCGGCGCACCGAAAGTTCCGGATGGTTCATGCCGGCGGCGAGCGACAGATCGCGGTCGGTGAGCCGGGTTCCCCGCCTCAGCAATACGTCGCCCTCGCGAAAGTCGATACCCGCCGGGCGGATGTGCCGGCCCGGGCGAGCGGCTTCGCTGATGGTGATGCAGTCCCCTTCGACAACGACATCCTCCTGGATGATGACGGCGTCGGCGCCCGTGGGGATAACGCCGCCGGTGAAAATCCGCACCGCTTCGCCGGCGCCGATGGTCCGATCAAACGGCCGGCCGGCCGCGACCTCGCCGATTACCGTCAGCCGCGCTGCGACGCGGGCGGCGTCGGCCGATCTCACCGCGTAGCCATCCATGGCCGACATCGCCTGTGGCGGCTGGGTACGCAGGGCCGAGATATCGCGCGCCAGCACGCGGTGATGGGCCGCATCCAGCGCGACCATTTCTTCGGCCAGCGGCTCGGCGCCCGCGAGAATCGCCGCTAGCGCCTCAGTAACCGGCATCAAGGCCACGGCAATACTCTCCTAGATCCCGAGCGCGGCCAGTGCCTCGGCGACGTCGCCAGGCGAGGTGACGTGGACCGCGGTCAAGCCGTACGCCCGAGCGGCATCGATGTTCTCGGCGAGATCGTCGAAGAATACAATACGTCGCGCCGGCAGGCCGATCGCCCTCACCACGTGATCATAGGCTGCCGCGTCCGGTTTTCGAAGCCCGATGGTTGAGGATAAAAAGATGTCGCGGAAATGACCGAGCACACCGGCATAGGCTTGCGCGAAATGCCCGACGTGAGCCGCGTTGGTATTGGAGAAGGCATAGAGTGGCAGGCATTTTGAGGCCCGCGCCAGCAGCGGCGCTATGCCGGGCATTTCGCCGGCGAAAATCGCGTTCCACCCCTGCAGGAACTCGACGTCCGAAAGGTTGACGCCAAGCATCTCGCGCAACCCCTCGAAAAATTCCGCGTCGCTGATCTCGCCCACCTCGTGACGCCGATAGAGTTCGCCGCGGGCGAATCGCCTGATGATGTCGTCCGGCTCGCAGCCGGCGTGACCGGCCCAGCACCGGATGGCCTTGTTGAAATCGATATCGAGCACGACGCGGCCGAGATCGAACAACAGCGCGTCGGCGGCGCCTGGGAAAAGCGAGGGCGGGATCATCGCCGTGATTTACAGAAAATGGGGCAGGGTGGGCAAGGGTGGCGCCGTGGCATACGCTCGTTGACAGCTCGATCACGTAGCGACCCGGCCGCGACTGCTGTCGGCCACCCTTTCTTCCGGTTGGCGGCGCAGCGAAAGCAAGGGCTTACGCCGGTCCAATCGGCGATGAAAGGCTGCCCGATGCTTCGCGAAAATCAGCCTCTTTCGCGAGAAATCCGTTGATTAGCTCCGGCAGCATGGGCCGGCTGATCAGATAGCCCTGGACATCAGTGCAGCCGTGGGCGGCGATGCGGGCCATCTGCTCCTCGGTTTCAACGCCTTCGGCGACGGTCGTCATGCCCAGACTTTGGCCGATCGAGGCGACCGCGCTGACGATCGCGCGGCCGACCGCGTCGTCGGACTTGCCGCGCACAAAGGACTGGTCGATCTTGATCCGGTCAAATGGAAAACTGCGCAGATATCCCATCGACGAATATCCCGTTCCGAAATCGTCGAGTGCTATCCGCACACCAGTTTCACGAAGCTTCTGCAGCATCGCGAACGCGGTGCCCCCGGCATCGAGCATCACGCTCTCGGTGATCTCGAGTTCCAGGCGCTGCGGATCCAGACCGCTTGCTGCCAGCGCCGACATGACTGTGGCGACCAGATGCGGGCTCTTGAATTGGATCGCCGAAACATTGACGGAAACCATGAGCGCCGAAGGCCAGCTCGCCGCCTCCCGGCAGGCGTTCCGAAGCACCCATTCTCCGATCGAGGTAATGATGCCAGTGGCTTCCGCGACCGGGATGAATTCGAGCGGGGAAACCGCTCCCCGGGTCGGGCTTTGCCAGCGCAGCAAGGCTTCGAAGCCGGTGACCTTGTTCAGCCGGAGATTGAATTGAGGCTGATAGACCAGCGCGAACTCGCGTTGCGCCATGGCTCGGCGAAGGTCGATTTCGAGATTTCGGCGGTACTGCATCCTTTCGTCCATGGCCGGCTCGAAGAAGCGATAGGTCCCGCGTCCATCGCTTTTTGCGCGATGCAGCGCGAGATCGGCATGATTGAGCAGTTGCTCGCAACGGCCAGCGCCAGCAGGGAACAGGACCACGCCGACGCACGCCGTGATGTCGATCACCTGACCTTCCACCAGGTATGAACGGCCAATGACATCGATCAGGTTTCCCGCCAGGGCCGCCGCCGATTGCGGCTGCGGCCGACCGGTCTGGATGATGCCGAATTTGTCGCCTTCCAGACGGGCCACGATATCGCCGTTCGCAAGCGCGGAACGGATACGCTCTGACACGAGGCCCAGAAGTTCGTCACCCATGTTGCGGCCGAGCAATTCATTGATAGCTTTGAAGCGATCGAGATCAACCACCAAAACCGCTTCTGTTTCGGCGTCGCGGTCCTGATGGGCCAACAACGCTGTGAGATGTTCGTGGAGCATCAAGCGGTTGCCGAATTTTGTCAGGGTATCCGTGCGCGCCTTGGCCGATCGTTCGGTCATGTCGTAGGCACTGACCAACCAGCCGTCATCCATCGGTATGGTCTCGACCCAGAACGCGCGGCCATCACCAAGTTGGATCTGGCAATCGCTCCTGCCATTGTTGTCGCGGGCAATTCGGTTGATGCGTTCGAGCACGTTGGTGCCGCTGAACAGCCGATCGAAGACCAGATTTGGCAGCAGCATATGGCCGTCGGGATCGACAAGCGCGACCGCGCGATCCATGCTCATGAAGGCCTGCAGCGCCAAGGAGGCCGCCTGATTTGATCGACCACCCAAATCTTTGTCGCGCCGATCGTTCTTACACTCGGCGGGGGCGATTGCAGAAGCCGTTGCTGAAATGCTCATTGTGGGTGCAACAGACACCGTTCGGGTTGCAATTCCGTGAACCGCTCCCTGGCGCGCGCGACCAAATGTAAACCACCCGTTAGCCAGATTGAGGGCTGGCCCGCGGATAGATCGACCGGACGGTCCACGAACAATTGGGTACGCCAAGCGCCGCGGCACCCAAGTTCTAATGGCCCGCGGGGCAAGAAACGCGCCGCCCTCAATAGCGATAGGGCTCGATTTCCAACAGCGGAAAGGCGCTGAACACGTGCGGCAGGTTGGCCGGCGTTGCCGGGTGCAGATAGGTCCTGTCGAGTTCGGCGAAAGAAGTGACGCCAAGCAGGCCCAGACACCGGATCACTTCGTCTTCGAGCAGTTCCAGCATCCTGATGATACCTGCCTCACCCGCAGCCGCCAGCGCAAAGCACTGCAGACGGCCGATGCCGACGAGGTCGGCTCCCGAGGCGATCGCCTTGACGATATCGGTGCCACGGCTGAACCCGCCGTCGACCATGATCTTGGCGCGGCCGGCGACCGCAGCCACGATTTCGGGCAGCACATGCATGGCGCCGCGACCATGATCGAGTTGGCGGCCGCCATGGTTGGACACGTAGATCCAGTCAACTCCGTGATCGAGCGCCATCGCTGCATCCTCAGCGGTGGCGATCCCCTTGATGACCAAGGGAATTCTGAACTTGTCTTTGATCAGTTTGACGGTGCGCCACTCCAGCCCTTTCTGGAAGTCGCCGCCGGTGGCACGGACGCGGCTGGCGCGCACATAGCGTTTGGCGATATCGCGTTCGCGGCGGCTGTAGTGCGCGGTGTCGACGGTCAGGCAAAAGGCAGTATAGCCGCTTGCGATGGCGCGGCTGACGCAGTCCTCGACAAAGGCATCGCCGCCACGGACATAGAGTTGGTAGATGCGCAAGGCGCCGGGCGCGCTCTCGGCGGTCTTCTCAAGGCCAGGCTCGGACACCGAACTCAGCATGTGAGCCGCGCCAAACGTCCCGGCGCCGCGCGCCACCGCGGCGGCGGCACCGGGATCGAACAGTTCGAGCGCGCCGACCGGTGCGATCATGACCGGTATGCGCAGCTTGCGGCCGAACGCCTCGACCGAGGCATCGACACTGGCCACATTGCGCAGCACCCGCGGCCGGAAGGCGATCTCGTCGAGCGCCATGCGGTTGCGGCGCATGGTGGTCTCGGTCTCGGCGGCGCCGATGATATAGTCCCAGGAATTCTGGTTGAGGTTGGCGCGTGCCTTGCTGATCAGTTCGTGCAGGTTCTGAAACTCTTCACCGCTGGCGCCGAGCTCAACGGCCGCCGGCGGTATGCGGGTTGCCTCGTTCATGGCCTTCTCCCCCAAAATGCTTCTTTGCTTCGCCTTGACCCTTCGGGTATCGCGTCCTGTGCTTCCGCGCCATCCTGAATATTGCTATGGCTGCTGGCTGCGGGAAATAGTGAAGCCGCGGGAAATAGCGCAAAAGTGGCTTTTGGTCTAACGGAGGAATTGCCATGAGAAAACCAGCGGTCTGGATGGCGGTGCTTGGAATAGGGGCCTTGGGCGCGAGCGCTGCCGCTGCCCAGAGCATGAGTTTGACCAGCGCCGACCTCAAGGAGGGCGCCACGATTGACAAGGAGCAGGTATTCAAGGGTTTCGGCTGCACCGGTGGTAACGTCTCTCCGGCCTTGAACTGGAGCGGCGCACCCGAGGGTACCAAGAGCTTTGCCGTCACCATGTATGATCCGGATGCGCCGACCGGCAGCGGCTGGTGGCATTGGGTGGTGTTCAATATTCCAGCCAGCACGACGTCGCTGCCGAAGGGCGCCGGCAATGTGAAGAAGAAGCTGTTGCTCAAGGGGGCGATCCAGAGCCGAACCGATTTCGGTTCCGACGGCTACGGCGGTCCATGTCCTCCGGCCGGGGACAAGCCACATCATTATCAAATCACGGTGTTCGCGGTCGACGTCATCAAGCTGCCGGATGCCGCGAACGATGCGGCTTCCGCGGCCCTCGTCGGTTTCGATCTGCATTTCCATACCCTGGCGAAAGCGACCTTGACCGGCCTCTACGGCCGCTGAGCGCGGCTACCCGGCGCGCCAGGCGTTGGCGCGATGATGGTGCGAGGTTTTGGCCATGCTGGAAGGCCGCTATTTTCACCGCTGACGATCCGGGGCGTGCTGCGCAGCCGGGTCGCGGTCCGCCCGTGCACCAATTACCGATCTGGCGCCTATCTTCGGCAGGGAAATCAAGTACAGCTATCAAGTTCCGCTGTCCGTCCATGTTCGCCGCGAGGCCGAGATCATGACCATGGCCGTCGGGCGCGAAATCCTCGATAATCCGAACTGGCCGATGGATGCGGTGGTAAAACCAGGGGTCGAAGGGCCGTTCGGCGGTGTAACGCCGCGGTTTGGCTGGTGGCTCGCGACCTCGGGCCAAGCGCGACTTCGTTACCGCGCCCTCGACTTGGCAAAACGGCCTCATTGATAACAGAAAGCTATTGTGAATCGACGAAAGGGCGCCCATTTACGGTAGTCGTGGCGGGCAACGACTGACGGCGAGAAGGTTCGCAGACCATGCGCAAGAACTACCTGTTTATCCTCGGGGCGGCCGCCGGGGCCTGCCTGACCATCCTCGTGACCGGCCCCCAGAGCGCGCAATGGGTTGCGGTCGCCAGGGCCGCCGCCGGTGCCAACACCTATTCGGATCTGAACCTGTTTGGCGAAGTGTTCGAGCGGGTCAGGGCTGATTATGTGGAGAAGCCCGATGACACCAAGCTGATCGAAGGTGCGATCAATGGCATGGTCACCGGCCTCGACCCGCATTCACGCTACATGAATGACAAGGCCTGGCATGACATGCAGGAGACCACCCATGGCGAATTCGGCGGCCTTGGCATCGAGGTCACGATGGAGGACGGCCTCGTCAAGGTGGTTGCGCCAATGGACGAAACGCCAGCGGCCAAGGCCGGCATTCTGTCGGGCGACCTGATTACCGAGATCGATGATGAGGCGGTACAGGGGCTTACGCTCGAGCAGGCCGTGAACAAGATGAAGGGGCCGGTGAATACTTCAACCCGGCTCAAAATCGTCCGCAAGGGCGTGCAGCAGCCGATCGAGGTGAAGATCGAGCGCGAAATTATCAGGGTGCGCCCGGTCACCTACCACACCGACGGCGGCGACATCGGCTACATCCGGATCGCCTCGTTCAACGAACAGACCACCGACGGATTGAACAAGGCGATCCGCGAAATATCGAAGCAGATCCCTTCGGACAAGCTCGCGGGCTATGTCGTCGACCTGCGCAACAACCCCGGCGGATTGCTCGATCAGGCGGTCTCGGTGTCATCGGCGTTCATGGATCGAGGCGAGGTGGTTTCGACCCGAGGCCGCAACCCTGAGGAAACCCAGCGGTTCACCGCGCGGGGCGGAGATCTGACCAAGGGCAAGCCACTCGTGGTGCTGATCAACGGCGGCTCGGCATCTGCATCGGAGATCGTGGCCGGCGCATTGCACGATCACAAGCGCGCCACCCTGATCGGAACGCGCTCCTTCGGCAAGGGTTCGGTGCAGACAATTATCCCGCTCGGCGTCGGCAACGGTGCATTGGCGCTGACCACGGCGCGCTATTTCACGCCGTCAGGTCATTCGATCCAGGCGCTCGGCATCAAGCCGGATATCGAGGTGCTGCAGGATGTGCCCGAGGCGCTGAAAGGTCGGATGGAACTGCAGGGAGAGGCCTCCATGCGTGGACATCTCGCCGCCGAAGGCGCCGAGCAGACCGGCTCGCAATCCTATGTGCCGCCGGACGAAAAGAACGACAAGGCGCTTGCCGCGGCTTACAGTCTGCTGCGCGGCGTGACCGTGAATGCGGGCGTGCCCTCAACCCCCAAGGCGGCGGTTCCGAACTGAGGGGGATCGCGAGCCTTCTGGCATCACCTCAAGCGGAGCGGCGAAAAGCCGCTCCGCTTTTTTATTTTAAGAGCTATCAGCCTATTCCGGCGAAATTGAATTTGCGGCGCGATAGTGTCCGGACTTGCCGCCCTTTTTTTCAACCAGGTGCACGCCTTCGATGCGGACGCCGCGTTCCACCGCCTTGATCATGTCGTAGATCGTGAGACATGCGATCGACACCGCCGTCAGCGCCTCCATCTCGACACCGGTCGGGCCTGTCACCTTCACCGTGGCACGAACGACGCAGCCAGGCAGTTTGACGTCGGGCGTAATGTCGAGCGTTACTTTCGACAGCGCCAGCGGATGGCACAGCGGGATCAGGTCCGACGTCCTCTTGGCCGCCATGATGCCCGCTATGCGGGCGGTCCCGAGCACGTCGCCCTTTTTGGCATTGCCCGACACGATCAGTCGCAGCGTCGCCGCGCTCATGACGACGCGGGCTTCCGCGACGGCGAGCCGCTCGGTGGCGGCTTTGGCCGAAACGTCGACCATCCGCGCTTCACCCGTGCCGTCGATATGGCTGAGGACGGGTTTCTTGCTGGATGATCTTGGCGCCATGATTTAAACCGTGCCGGTCGCAGCGACCGTGTCGGATCGCGCGAGCAGCGCCCGGGTTGCCGCCGCCACGTCGGCCTGGCGCATCAGGCTTTCGCCGACCAGGAAGGTCGAGATCCCGACCCGCGCCAGCCGCGCCAGATCGGCGGGGCAGAAAATGCCGCTCTCCCCGACCATCAGGCGATCCCTTGGGATCAACGGCGCCAAGGCCTCACTGGTCGAAAGCGTGGTCTCGAAGCTGCGCAGGTTGCGGTTGTTGACCCCGATCATCTCGGAGCGGAGTTTGAGCGCGCGATCGAGCTCGGAGCGTTCGTGGATCTCGATCAGCACGTCCATGCCATAGGCTATCGCTGTATCCTCGATGTCGCGGGCCGCGGCATCGTCGAGCGCGGCCATGATAATCAGGATGCAGTCCGCACCGTGGGCGCGGGCCTCGGCGACCTGATAGGGGTCATAGATGAAATCCTTTCGCAGCACCGGCAACCGAGTGGCCGCGCGCGCCGCCACCATGAAGTCAAGATGCCCCTGAAAGGACGGCGTGTCGGTCAGCACCGATAGGCACGCAGCGCCGCCGGCCTGATAGGCCATTGCGAGTGCCGGCGGATCGAAATCGGCGCGGATCAGGCCCTTCGAGGGCGAGGCCTTCTTTACCTCGGCGATCAGCGCGTATTCGCCATCGGCAAGCTTGCGGCGGATCGCTGCGACGAAGCCGCGCGGCGCGTCAGCCGCCTTGGCCCGCGCTTCGAGACTTGCGAGCGGACACGCACGCTTGGCGGCTGCGATTTCCTCGCGCTTATAGGTCTCGATCCTGGTCAAAATGTCGGACATCGGAAGGCCACCCTGGTCAGCTGTTGGAGACCGCGATCAGGCGTTTCAACCGCTGCAGCGCCGCGCCGCTGTCGAGCGATTGGGCGCCGAGCGCCACGCCTTCCCTGAGATCGCTGGCGCGGCCGGCTACGATCAGTGCCGCCGCGGCGTTCAGCAATGCGACATCGCGGAAGGCGCTCGGCACACCGTCGAGCACGCTCTGCAACGCGATCGCATTGGCGTCGGCATCGCCACCCCTGAGGGCCTCGCCTCCGACGCGCTCAAGGCCTGCTTCTTCCGGCGCTACCTCGAAACTGCGGATGGCGCCGTTCTCAAGTGACGCAACGAAGGTCGGTCCGGTCAGGGTGATTTCGTCGAGGCCGTCGGATCCGTGCACCACCCAGGCCTTGTCGGAGCCGAGGTTCTTGAGAACCTGAGCCAGCGGCAGCACCCATTGCCTGGAGAATACGCCGACCATCTGCCGCTTGACGCCGGCCGGATTGGACAACGGCCCGAGCAGATTGAAGATCGTGCGGGTTGCGAGTTCCACCCGGGTCGGGCCCACGTTTTTCATGGCGGGATGGTGCGAGGGCGCGAACATGAAGCCGATCCCGGCTTCCTCGACGCAGCGGCCGACCAGATCCGGCTTGATATCGATCCTGACCCCGAGCGCGGACAGCACATCGGCCGCGCCTGAGCGCGATGACAATGCGCGATTGCCATGCTTGGCGACCGGCACTCCGGCGCCGGCGACGATGAAGGAGGCGCAGGTCGAGACATTGACCGAGCCGGAACCGTCGCCGCCGGTGCCGACCACGTCGACGGCATCGGCGGGAGCTTCGACGCGCAGCATCTTGGCGCGCATCGCCGATACGGCGCCAGTGATCTCATCAACGGTTTCGCCGCGGACGCGCAAGGCCATCAGCAATCCACCCATCTGCGACGGGGTCGCCTCGCCGGACATCATGCTGTCGAAGGCGGATGCCGCCTCGTCGCGCGACAGCGTTGCGCCGGTCGCCACTTTTCCGATGATAGATTTGAGATCGTCCATCCCGTGCTTCCAGGCGATTATTACTGGCTGTTATTGGCGCCCGTGATCTGCGCGAAGGCGTCCTGATTGATCGAGGTGCCGATGTCGGTTTCGATTTTCGCAACGTATTCAGCGAGCTGTTCATCGGTCAGGCTGCGCTCGAGGCCCTGCTTCATTTTTTTGATCTCTTCCGAGGCCAAGTCGACCGCGGGCACGCTGACGTCGGTAACCCGAAACACGATCTGCTCCCCAGCGCCGGCGCCAGAAGCCTGTCCGACGCCATCCTTAGGGGTGCGGAACGCCGCCGCGACGGCGCTGGCAGGAAGGCCGGGCGGCGAGGCGTCGCGCTTGAAGCCGCTGACGTTCTCGACTTTCAAACCGTCGCTGGAGGCCACGTCGGCGAGTTTGGCGCCCTGGTCGAGCTTCTGAACCATCTCGGTCGCCTTGGTCCTGAGCCGGTTGGCAATCTGGTCCTCGCGCCATCTGGCCTCGACCTGGTCCTTGACCTCCTCCAGGCTGCGCTCGCGCGATGGGGTAATACCAAGGACGTCGTACCAGACATAGCCACCCTGGAACGAGATCGGATCGTTGTCGACGCCGACATCGCTGTTGAAGGCTTGCGTGACGAGATCGAGGCCGCGGGGAATTTCGCTGGCCAGTTGTCCGTTGGGCTGGCGGCCGGAACGATCGACGGCGTCGACGGTCACGGCGTTGAGTCCGAGCTTCTTGGCCGCTTCAATGACGCTGGCACCACCACCGCGCTCGTCTTCCATCTTGTCGCGCAGATCGGCGACGCTCTTGCGCGCGCGTTCGATGGCTATTTCCTTCTTCAGGCTTGGGGCGACGCTCTCATAGGAGGGCTCCACTCCCGGTTCGATCTTGCCGACCTTGATCAGGGCGACGCCGAACTCGCCCTTCACCGGCTGGCTGACGCCGCCGTCGGGCAGCGAAAAAGCGACGTTGGCGATAGTCGGATCGATGATCGCCGATTTCGGGATCATGCCGAGGTCGACATCGGATGGTTTAAGGTTGCGCTCTTTGGCCAGATCATCGAACGAGAGTCCGGCACTGATGCGATTGCGCGCGGCAGTGGCTTCCTCCTCGCTAGGGAATACGATCTGGGATACTTCGCGCTTTTCGGGCGTTCCGAGCTTGTCACGGCGCTGCTCGTATAGCTTTCTGGCGTCCTCGTCGGAGACATCGGACCATTTCCCGATTTCCTCCGGGGTAACTGCGACAAAGACTATCTTTCGATATTCGGGGGCGCGGAACTGGGTCTTGTGATCATCAAAATAGGCCGCCAGCGCCTCCGGCGAGGGCGGCTCGATCGTTCCGGCTTGAGCGGCGTCCAGTTTGACAAATTCGACCGAGCGCTGTTCGTTCTGGTAGCGGCTGAGCGCCTCGATCATCAGTTTCGGCGGTTCCACGCCGGCCGATATGGCGCCGGCGATCTGGCTCCGCAGCGACACCTTGCGCTGGTCGGCGATGTAGCGCTGTTCGGTAAAACCGAATTGCCGAATCGTGGCCTGGAACCGCGCCGGATCGAAGGCCCCGTTGGCGCCCTTGAAATTGGGATCGTTGAAAATCACCCGCATGGTCTCGGCATCGGATTGCCCAAGCCCGAGCCGCCGCGCTTCTTCGTCGAGCGCTGCCTCGGCAATGGTTTGCTGCAGCACTTGGCGGTCGAGACCGAAGGCGCGGGCCTGATCCGGGGTCAGCGGGCGACCGAACTGGCGGCCGATCTGCTGCAGCCTATCGGTGTAGAGCTGGCGAAACTCGTTGATCGAAATCTCGGTATGGCCAATCGTGGCAAGGGTCGACTGACCGAAACCCCGGAAGATGTCCGCGATGCCCCAGATCCCGAAGCTGACGATCAACGCCCCCATGGCTAAGCCCATGATGGTTTTGCCGAGCCGCGTTGATGAGGCGTTCCGCATTCCTCGAAGCATGATTCCAACTTGTTGGCAGGAGGGGTTCGGGTCGTGCCCAAGACGAATTCGGCATCGAATTCCGTTGCAGGGCGTCACCGGGTTGATAAAGCATCATAAAGTGGCAGCCGCTCCGTCGCAACCTCAGCGCCAAGGCGGATTGGGGCCTGTCAGCATGGTATGACAGGCCTTGAACGGCGCGGCACTGGCTACGGCAGCCTCTGGAACTGGCCGCCGCGCTCTGCTAGCCCATCGGTCAGTAAACGCTTTGCAGGAATTCAGATATGACCGACGCCATCCGGCCGCTGATCGCCGGCAACTGGAAGATGAACGGTCTCAAGGCCTACGTAGCCGAATTCGAGGCCATGCTGGCCGGCGCATCCGCTGTATCCGATAAAGCCGATCTGCTGGTTTGCCCTCCGGCGACCCTGATCGCCGCCTTTGCTGACAAGGCGCGGACCTCAGGCAAGCTCACGGTCGGGGCCCAGGATTGCCATCCGAAGGCGTCGGGCGCCCATACCGGCGATATTTCGGCGGAAATGCTGGCGGATGCCGGCGCCCGCGCCGTCATCGTCGGCCATTCCGAGCGGCGCGCCGATCACGGCGAAAGCGATGGGCTGGTGCGTCAGAAGGCCCAAGCCGCCTGGCGCGCCGGCCTCACCGCCATTGTCTGCATCGGCGAAACCCTGCAGCAGCGCGATGCCGGGCAAACCCTCGACATCTGCCGGGGCCAGCTTACGCACTCGCTGCCGGATCAGGCCACGGCGGACAATCTGGTAGTGGCTTATGAGCCGATCTGGGCGATCGGCACCGGTCTCACCCCCACCGCTGGAGATGTTGAGCAAATTCATGCGTTTATCAGGGAGCTTCTGATCGCGCGATGCGGTGGCGCGGGCGCCCGGATGCGGATCCTTTATGGCGGCTCGGTGAAGCCCTCGAATGCTGGGGAATTGATGGCGGTGGCCAATGTCAACGGCGCCCTGGTCGGGGGCGCCAGTCTGAAGGCAAGCGATTTCCTTGCGATTGCCGCGGGGTGCCACTAACTAGTTCGAAATGCTGGAAAGCGCCGCTCCCGGAAGGGCGTTCGGGGGGTGACAATGCCCCGCCCGATCGTGTAACACCCGCGCGACTTCGAACCCCGCAGGCTCCAGGGCAACCGTGGCAACCCTGAGCGGCATGCGACGGAAGGTAAGAGATGCAGACTGTTGTCATCGTTGTCCATTTGATGATCGTTGCGACTCTGATCGCGACCGTGCTGCTGCAGAAATCGGAAGGCGGCGGCCTCGGCATGGGCGGCGGCGCCGGTTTCATGTCGAGCCGCGGCACGGCCAATTTGCTGACCCGAACGACGGCGGTGCTGGCAGTCGGTTTCTTTGCCACCAGTCTGTTCTTGTCCTGGCTCGCCACCTATGACCGCAAACCGAGTTCGCTCATCGGTGTACCCGCTTCGCAGTCGCAGCCGGCCGGTGCGGCAGCGCCGGTATCCCCGCCGACCAGCGGGGGTATCCTGGATTCGCTGAAGAAGGCGGACGAGCCGCAGAACAGCCCGCCGGCACCAGCCGTTCCGCAGGCCCCGAGTTCTCAATAACGCAGGCTAGCCATGCAGCCGGCGGCCTCGCATGCGGTGTCAAGAACTGCCGTCAAAGCTCTGATAATTAAGAAGAACTAGCGCCACCCACAGCCCGGTGGAAGGTTCCTCGCGGGCATCCGATTAGCTTTGGCGAATCACGCTGCTAGCCTTAAAGGTTAAGTCCCATGGCGCGGTACATCTTCATCACCGGCGGCGTGGTTTCTTCGCTCGGAAAGGGTCTGGCTTCGGCGGCGCTCGGCGCCCTGTTGCAGGCGCGTGGCTACAAGGTCCGGCTGCGCAAACTCGATCCCTATCTCAACCTCGATCCCGGAACGATGTCGCCGTACCAGCACGGCGAAGTTTTCGTGACCGACGATGGCGCCGAGACCGATCTCGACCTCGGCCATTACGAGCGCTTTACCGGGCGTCCCGCCACCAAGGCCGATAACATCACGACCGGGCGGATCTACCAGGATATTCTCACCAAGGAGCGGCGCGGCGACTATCTCGGTGCGACCATCCAGGTGATCCCTCACGTCACCAACGCCATCAAGGATTTCATTCTCGACAGCAACGACGCGTTCGATTTCGTGCTGTGCGAGATCGGCGGCACCGTTGGCGACATCGAGGGCCTGCCATTCTTCGAGGCGATCCGCCAGATCAAGAACGATCTGCCGCGCGAGCACGCGATCTACATTCATCTGACCTTGCTGCCCTTCATCCCCAGCGCCGGCGAGTTGAAGACCAAGCCAACCCAGCATTCGGTCAAGGAGCTGCGCTCGATCGGCATCCAGCCGGATATTCTGTTGTGCCGAACCGATCGCCCGATCCCGCGTGAAGAACGGCGCAAGCTCGGCCTGTTCTGCAATGTGCGCGAAAGTGCCGTGATCGAGGCGCGCGACGTCGACAACATCTATGCGGTGCCGGAGGCCTATCATGCCGCCGGCCTCGACGACGAGGTATTGGCGGCGTTCGGCATCGTGCCGGCGATGCCGCCGGCGCTGCAAAGCTGGCATCTCATCAACGAGCGCGTGCGCAATCCGGAAGGCGACGTCACCATTGCCATCGTCGGCAAATACACCGGCATGAAGGATGCCTATAAATCGCTGATCGAGGCGTTGTCGCACGGCGGCATCGCCAACAAGGTCAGGGTCAATCTCGACTGGATCGAGAGCGAGGTGTTCGAGCATGAGGACCCGGCGCCGTTTCTCGAACACGTCAACGGCATTCTGGTGCCCGGCGGCTTCGGCCAGCGCGGGGCGGAAGGCAAGATCCGCGCAGCCCAGTTCGCCAGGGAGCGCGACGTGCCCTATTTCGGCATCTGCTTCGGGATGCAGATGGCGGTGATCGAGGCGGCGCGCAATCTCTGCGGCATCGAGGCGGCCAATTCAAGCGAGTTCGGTCCGACGCCCGAACCGGTGGTCGGTCTGATGACGGAGTGGCTGCGCGGCAATGAGCTGGAAAAGCGTTCGAAGTCCGGCGATCTCGGTGGCACCATGCGGCTTGGGGCCTATCCTGCGATCCTCAAGCGCGGCAGCCGGGTATCCCGGATCTATGGCGGCGCCACGGAAATCTCCGAGCGTCATCGCCACCGCTACGAGGTCAACACCGCCTATAAGGACCGCCTGGAGCAGCATGGACTGCAGTTCTCGGGGCTGTCACCCGATGGCGTGCTGCCGGAGATCGTGGAATATGAGGATCACCCCTGGTTCATCGGGGTGCAATTCCATCCCGAACTGAAATCGCGCCCATTCGAGCCGCATCCGTTGTTCGCGTCTTTCATCGAGGCGGCGATGGCGCAGTCGCGACTGGTGTAAGGGCGGCCAATCCTGCGACAAACCGCCGAAACCGCTCCGGTATCCAAGCACCGTCATCGAAATGCCTCGCGGGCCGGTTGGGAAAGGCACTGCTGGCGAACGACCGCTCACTTACTTTTGCCTCCGTTAGAGAAATAGAAATAACGGGGTGTGAGATTGCGCCTGGGCTTGGAGAGTACGGCGTCGATGTCCCAGGTGCAGGTTTTATCTCGCAAGCAGGCTGAAGCCATCTTGATGGCCTGCTTTCTGATTCGGGCCTGCGATGCCACGGTCAAATCTGGCACGGCAGGTCTGGACGTTCGGTCCGATGCGTCCGGCGAAACAGGCCGAAGCAGTCATTCGGAATCCCGGCGACCATTTCAATCACTGTAAAGGCCGCGATCGCCTCGTCAGCGAGCGGGTGCGGCTCCAGAATTCGCACCGCATCGATCCGGCTGCCAGCCAAGGGTCCGATCGTCCGGTCATGCGTATGGCGGCGCCAGATGTGCAGAGCGGCACCAAGACAGCCCCGCGATCACCCGCTATAAGCGCTGCGCAAGAACAGGAGGAAGCCATGATTTACGAAACGCGGGTCTATCGCTGCCTGCCGGGCCGCCTGCCGGCGCTGCTCAAGCGCTTCGAGACCATCACGCTGAAACTCTGGGAGGGTCACGGCATCAAGCCGGTCGGCTTCTTCACCACGCTGGTCGGCGAGTCCAACCAGGAGCTAACCTACATTCTGGCGTGGGAATCGCTCGCCGACCGCGACAAGAAATGGAATGCCTTTGCGACCGATCCGGAGTGGCTCGCGGCACGCGCCAAGACCGAGGAGGACGGCCAGATCGTCGGCAACATCGCCAACCAACTGCTGGTGCCGACCGCCTTCTCCGCGATGAAATAGCGCGTGGTCATCGTCGCTGCAAAAAGGATGATGCCGTGAACGCCAACCCATCAGCTGCGCCGATCGTCACGGCAGGCGATGTCGCCTTCGGCAACGCCTTGCCGCTCTCGATCATTGCCGGCCCGTGCCAGCTCGAGAGTCGTGCGCATGCGCTCGAAGTGGCCTCCGCGCTGAAGGAAATCGCGTCGCGACTGAAGATCGGGCTGGTCTACAAGACCTCGTTTGACAAGGCCAACCGCACCAGCGCTGCCGCGGCGCGCGGCATCGGGCTGATGCAGGCCTTGCCGATCTTTGCCGAGATCAGGTCGAAGCTGGGCTTGCCGGTGCTGACCGACGTCCATGAACTGGCGCAATGCACCGAGGTGGCGCAGGCCGTCGACGTCTTGCAGATCCCGGCCTTTCTGTGCCGGCAGACCGATCTGCTGCTGGCGGCGGCCGCGACCGGCAAGGTCGTCAATGTCAAGAAGGGTCAATTCCTGGCGCCCTGGGACATGGCCAATGTCGTCGCCAAGATCACTGGTGCGGGCAATCCCAACGTGCTGGTCACCGAGCGCGGGGTATCGTTCGGCTACAACACGCTGGTATCGGACATGCGCGCGCTGCCGATCATGGCGCGCACGGGAGCGCCTGTCATCTTCGACGCCACCCATTCGGTGCAGCAGCCGGGCGGCAAGGGCACGTCCTCCGGCGGCGAGCGCGAATTTGTCCCGGTGCTGGCGCGCGCCGCGGTTGCCGTCGGGGTCGCGGGGGTCTTTATCGAAACCCATCCCGATCCCGATCATGCGCCATCGGATGGTCCCAACATGGTGCCGTTGCGCGAATTCGAAGGATTGCTGCGCACCCTGATGACGTTCGACGCCTTGGCCAAGAATCTCGATAAGAACGCAGCGCGCTGATGCTGCAAGCTAGCGTGCGGTCGCATCGACGCTTGCCGCCTGTGCTCAACATCATCGCGCTGACGACCTTTGCAGCGAGCCTGTCGGCGCGCGCGCTCGATCCGGTCCTGCCGCATGTCGCCGACGAATTCGGCGTCAGCATCGCGGCGGCGGCGAGTTTCGCGGCGGTGTTTGCCTTTACCTTCGCGATCGTGCAGCCGGTGCTGGGCGCGGCGGCCGATCTGTTCGGCAAGGCGCGGCTGATGATTGTGTGTCTGGTACTGCTCGGGGTCGCGAGCCTCCTGGGCGCGCTGTCGACCTCGTTTTCGCTGTTGTTTGCAACCCGGATCCTCGCCGGCATCGGCTCGGGCGGCGTCTTTCCAATCGCGCTCAGCCTGACCAGCGATCTGGTGGGGCCCGAGTACCGGCAGGTTGCAATCGGCCGAACCCTGGCCGGCTCGATGACCGGCAATCTGTTGGGAGCGTCGGCCTCGGGCCTGATCGGCGATTTCCTGGGCTGGCGTGGCGTGCTCGCCGTGCTCGGCCTTCTGGTGATGGTGGCCTCGGTCGCGGTGACCTGGGGTTTTCGCGGCGCGGCGCTGCAACGGAACGCCGGGAAGATGGACTTCGCCATGCTCAGGCAGGGCTATCGCACCATCTTCAGAAATCCGAACGCGCTGTGTTATGCCGCGGTGTTCATCGAAGGCTGCTGCGTGCTTGGCCTGTTTCCCTATATCGCAAAATTTCTGTTCGATATCGGCGAAACCAGCCTGACCATCGCGGGCCTTGTCATCGCCGGATTTGCGGTCGGAGGATTGTTCTACACGCTCTCGGTATCGCGGTTCCTGCCGCGGCTTGGGGTCGGCGGCATGATGATCGCCGGCGCCTCGCTGGTTGGGCTGCAGCTTGCCGTGACCGCGCTCAGCCCGGGTTGGAAGGTCCAGCTGCTCAGCCTGTTGTTCATGGGTTGGGGCTTCTACATGATCCACGGCTGCCTGCAGGTCTTTGCCAGCGAATTGTCGGTGGAAGCCCGTGCCACCGCGCTCTCGCTGCACTCGTTCTTCTTTTTCATGGGCCAGACCGTCGGACCCGTCGCCTACGGCTTCGGCATCGAGAACATCGGCAAGGTCCCGACCCTGTTGACAAGCGCGGCAATCATCACCGCGCTCGGGTTGGCCTGCGCGCGCCTGTTGCATCAAGCTCCGCCGGCGGATGCGGGGACGGCATAGGCCGCATTCCCATCGTCAGCGATCGGCCGGCGGCGGCTTTGCCGAGGCGCCCTCAATCCATCTGCACCACGCGAAGATTGTTGGTGGTGCCGGCCTCGCCAAAGGGGATTCCGGCGACCACCACGATGAAATCCGTCCGCTTTGCAAATTCCTCGGTCCGCGCCGTCCGGGTCGCGCGATCGACCATCTCCTCATAGGAGTTGACGTCCTTCGACAGCACGCTGTGTGCTCCCCACAACAGGCACAGCTGCCGCGACACGCGCGGGTCCGGCGTGACCGCCAGGATCGACACTTTCGGTCGTTTGCGGGCGATGCGGGCGGCCGTCGTACCGCTGGATGTGAAGGCCACGATGGCCGAGGCGTCAATGGCTACCGCCAGATCGGCCGCGGCCGCGGCAACGGCGTGCGGCGCGGTTTCCTCTTCGCCCGGCTGCGAGGCATCGATGAGCGAACGGTACATCTTGTGGCGCTCGGTGCTCTCGATGATGCGGCTCATCATGGCCACGGCCTCGCGCGGATATTGGCCGCTCGCCGATTCCGCGGACAGCATCACCGCGTCGGCCCCGTCATAGATGGCGGTGGCGACATCGGAGGCTTCGGCGCGGGTCGGAGTTGGCGCCGCGACCATCGAGTCCAGCATCTGGGTCGCGACAATCACGGGCTTGCCGACCAGGCGGCAGCAGCGGATCAATTCCTTCTGCCGGCCGGGCACGTCTTCGGGCGGGATCTCCACACCGAGATCGCCGCGAGCGACCATGACCGCATCCGAGAGGCGGACAATGTCATCGATCTGCTCGAGCGCTGCGGGTTTTTCAATCTTGGCCATGACGCCGGCACGATCACGGATCAGCCCGCGAGCCTCGATGACATCGGAGGCCTTCTGGACAAAGGAAAGGGCCACCCAATCGACCCCCAGTTCCAGACCGAACGCGAGATCGGCGCGGTCCTTGGCGGTGAGCGGGGAGAGATTCAACACCGCCGTGGGGACATTGACGCCTTTGCGGTTCGAGATGATGCCGCCGGTGATGACTTTGGCATCGATAAATTCCGGACCGAGCCCGGTCACGCGAACGCGGATCCGCCCATCGTCGATCAGGAGATCGTCGCCCGGCGCGACCGCGTCGAAAATCTCAGGATGCGGCAGCGGGACCGCCATCTTGTCGCCCTCCGATCCCGACAGCACAAAGCGCACGTGCTCTCCGGCGACGGTCGTGATCTTTCCGTCCCTGATGGTTCCGACCCGGATCTTTGGTCCTTGCAAGTCCTGCAGGATGCCGATCGGGCGCGCGACCTTCAGTTCCAGCGCGCGTATCGCGGCGTGCACTTTGGCGTGATCCTGATGGGTGCCGTGACTGAAGTTCAGCCGAAAGGTGTCGACGCCGGCGAGGAAGAGTGCTTCCAGCATGTCCGGCGATCCACAGGCCGGACCAACTGTCGCAACGATTTTTGCCCGGCGATTGCGGCGCATGGTTCAATCGGCCTTTCGGCCGCCTCTGGTGATCCGAACGGCTCAGATATCGCCGACCCCCGGGGTACCCATGGATCGCTCGCGAATCAGTCGTCGATTGGCATCAAGAAACGATAGCTTCTGTGTGCGACAAGATAGCGGCGAGCGTCCAGCCGGTTGACGCGCGCTCGCGCAATCGTGTCTGACCTGACGGGCGGCGCCGCGCGGTCTCGGAAAGTCCCCGTCAAGGCATTTCGCGGGAACATCGGGGATGGCAGAATTCGATCTGCCGCTCCTGCAGAGATCACGCCGCCGCTGGCGGATCCTGCAGCGCTCCGCGGAAGAAGGCGATCACCTCATCGACCGCGGCGCGGGTGGGTTCGCCGGGTGCGTCGATGAGGTCTCCGGTCAAGACCGAATGCGGCGGTTTGCCGTGTGCCTTGAGGCCTTTGGGATTGCCGGCACTGTCGGGCAGTTCGGTGCCCGCGAAGGCCGCGCCGAAGACGGTGCGCAAAGTCTCAAAACGCTGCGCCTGGCAGATCGTGTCGCCTTCGAACCGATAGCCGCGCAGCGCAAATCCCTGGCGGCTGCGAGCCTGAACGTAAGCCAGATCGGCGGGCGCGATATCGAGCGCAGCTGGCTTCAAAGCCGGCAGCCCCGGCTGCGACAGCACCGAGGCCAGTACCACCGGGTCAAGTGCCATGGAAAGCGCAAAGCCGCCGGTCAGGCACATGCCGATGGCGCCGACGCCGCGGCCGCCGCATTCGTCATGGGCCAGCCGGGCCAGCGCGCGCAGCCAGTCCGTGACCGGACTGGAGCGGTTGGCCCGAAGCAAGGTGAACTCGCGCGAAACGCACAAGCCAAGCATCCGCGTCCGCGTGATCTTCTCGGCATTGCCGGCATCGGGCGTGCCGAACAGGATCGGCGCGTAGACCCGAAAGCCGGCATCCCTCAGCCAGCGGCAGAACCGCGCCAGCGTCGGCGTGAAGCCATAGATCTCATGCATGACGATGACCGCCGGGCCCGCAGTCCCCGTCAGCAGCACCGGCTTGATCTTGCCCAATAGCGAAATGTCGCGTCTGGAGAAGTCGGCGATATCCGTATCTGTCTGCATGTGCGCCCGATCCGAACCAGTCCCTGTTTCGCCGTTTCATCCCCGGCCGCGATAGGGCGCTACCCCCTGATCCGGAATCCACAGCCCCTTCGGCAATCTCCCGGTCTGCCAGAACACATCGATTGGAATGCCGCCGCGCGGATACCAGTAGCCGCCGATGCGCAACCATTTCGGCCTGATTTCGCCGGCGATGCGCTTGCCGATGGCGACCGTGCAGTCCTCGTGGAAAGCGCCGTGATTGCGGAAGCTCGCGACATAGAGTTTCAGGGATTTTGACTCCAATAGCCACTGGCCGGGCACATAGTCGATCACGAGGTGGGCGAAATCCGGCTGGCCCGTCACCGGACACAGCGAAGTGAATTCAGGCGCGGTGAAGCGCACCAGATAGTCGGTGTCGTTCTGCGGATTGGGAACCCGATCGAGTTGGGCCTGATCCGGCGTGGCCGGCCATTTCACCGCGCGGCCGAGCTGCAATTCCCTGGACTTGGACGATTTGTCAGGCGCTTTCGACATCAGGCTGTCTCCATTGCCGCGTTATTAGACAATTCGCCCGGCGGCGTCACGGGCAGCGCGCCCTTTTCCGCACTCCTGGCTTGCTGTAGAAGCAGCGCATCGCCTTCCAATCCCGGCATTTTCGAAAGAGGCCCCCATGACCGCCATCGTCGACATCATCGGCCGCGAGATTCTCGACAGTCGCGGCAATCCCACCGTCGAGGTCGATGTGATGCTGGAAGACGGCTCGATGGGGCGGGCGGCGGTGCCCTCGGGTGCCTCCACCGGCGCGCACGAAGCCGTCGAGCTGCGCGACGGCGACAAGACGCGCTATCTCGGCAAGGGCGTGCTGAAGGCCGTGGATGCGGTGAATGGCGAGATCTTCGAGGCCTTGAACGACATGGCCGCCGAGCAGCAGGTCCAGATCGACCAGATCATGATCGATCTCGACGGCACCGAAAACAAGAGCCGGCTCGGCGCCAACGCCATCCTTGGCGTCTCGCTCGCCTGCGCCAAAGCGGCGGCACAGTCCGGCGACATGCCGCTCTATCGCTATGTCGGGGGCACCTCGGCGCGGACGCTGCCGGTGCCGATGATGAACATCATCAATGGCGGGGTGCATGCCGACAACCCGATCGATTTTCAGGAATTCATGATCCTGCCCATTGGCGCGGCCACCTTTGCCGAGGCCCTGCGCTGCGGTTCGGAAATCTTCCACACCCTGAAAGGGGAACTGAAGAAGGCCGGGCACAATACCAATGTCGGCGACGAGGGTGGTTTTGCACCGAATCTACCGTCGGCGGATGCCGCGCTGGAATTCATCATGGCTGCGATCGGCAAGGCCGGTTACAAGGCTGGCCTCGACGTCGCGCTGGCGGTGGATTGCGCGGCGACCGAATTCTTCAAGGACGGCCAATACGTCTATGGCGGCGAGAACAAGACCCGATCGCGTTCGGAACAGGCGCAATATCTCGCCGACCTGGCGGCGCGCTATCCCATCGTCTCGATCGAGGACGGCATGTCGGAAGACGACATGGATGGCTGGAAGGAGCTCACCGACCTGATCGGCGGCAAAATTCAGCTGGTGGGTGACGACGTGTTCGTCACCAACGTCACGCGGCTTGCCGACGGCATCAGGAACGGCCGCGCCAACTCCATCCTGGTCAAGGTCAACCAGATCGGCACGCTGACGGAGACCTTGAGCGCGGTCGAGATGGCCTACAAGGCCGGCTACACCGTGGTGATGTCGCATCGTTCTGGCGAGACCGAGGATTCCACCATCGCCGATCTCGCCGTCGCCACCAATTGCGGCCAGATCAAAACCGGATCGTTGGCGCGTTCGGACCGTATTGCGAAATACAACCAGTTGCTGCGGATCGAGCAGGAACTTGGAAGCCAGGCGAGATATGCCGGGAAAGCGGCGCTGAAGGCGCTGGGCTAGGACGCGATTGCATCACAGCATCATAAAAAAATACACGGGAGAGCACGATGGGGATCGACGTCAAGAGCGGGCTGCAGCTGCGCTCGCTGATCAAGAGTAGCGGCGAGCTCGAGATCTCGCTTACGAGTGTTCCGATCCCCGAGCCGGCTGAAAATGAAGTCGTGGTCCGTGTCGAGGCGGCGCCGATCAATCCGTCGGATCTGGGTCTTTTGGTCGGCGCCGCCGACATGACAACGGCGAGGGCATCTGGGACGAGGGACATGCCGATCGTCACGGCCACGGTACCGCAGGCGGCGATGAAGGCGATGGCGGGCCGGCTCGATCAATCCATGCCGGTCGGCAACGAGGGAGCCGGGGTGGTGATCGCTACTGGATCGTCGGAGGCGGCCAGGGCGCTGATGGGAAAGACCGTCGGCATGATCGGCGGCGCCATGTATTCGCAGTACCGCTGCCTGAAGGTGGGCGAATGCATGCCGCTGCCGGACGGTACCACGCCTGCCGAGGGCGCTTCCATTTTCGTCAATCCGCTGACCGCGCTCGGCATGGTGGAAACCATGCAGCGGGAAGGCCACAAGGCGCTCGTGCATACGGCGGCCGCCTCCAATCTCGGCCAGATGCTGAACAAGATCTGCCTCAAGGACAGCATCGGTCTGGTCAACATCGTGCGCAGCGCCGAGCAGGCCGAGATCCTGCGCAAGATCGGCGCCAAGCATATCGTCGATTCCACCACGGCGACCTTCATGGACGACCTCACCCAGGCGCTGGTCGAAACCGGCGCGACGCTTGCCTTCGACGCCATCGGCGGCGGCCGGCTGGCGGGGCAGATTCTCACTTGCATGGAGAACGCCATCAACAAATCAGCGAAGGTTTACAGCCGCTACGGATCGAACGTTCATAAGCAGGTTTATGTTTATGGCGGACTTGATCCGCGACCGATCGAACTGGTCAGGTCTTTCGGCATGATGTGGGGCGTGGGCGGCTGGCTGTTGTTTCCGTTCCTGCAGAAGATCGGCGCCGCCGATGGCGCCAGGCTGCGGGCGCGGGTCATCGCCGAACTCAGGACGACCTTTGCAAGCCATTACACCCAGGTGGTCTCGCTGCAGGAGGCTTTGCAGTTGGAGCACATCGCCGTCTACAACAAGCGCGCCACCGGCGAGAAATATCTGATCAATCCGAACAAGAAATGAAGGTCACGTCAGGCTTGAATCGCCCCGATATCTGCGCGAGCATCTGGCTGGAAAAACGCCTGCCGTAAAGGCGGCACCAACGAAGGGGGAATAGCACCATGATCGAACTGAGCCGCCGCCAACTCTTGACCGGGGCTGCCGCCGTCGGCGCTGCAGCCGCCCTGACGCCGATGGGAGCCAAGAGCGGGCGCGCCGCGGTGCCGCCTGCCGGCGCCCAGGCGCCGGGTTTTTATCGCTACAAGGTCGGGTCTTATGAATGCACCTCGATCAATGATGGGGCGCTTTCCTTTCCACTGCCCGATACCTTCGTGACCAATGTCCCGAAAGCAGAGGCGCTTGCCGCCGCGGAGGCCGCCTATATGCCCAAGGGCATGATAACGGTGCCGTTCAACCCGCAGCTGATCAATACCGGCAGCAAGCTGGTGCTGATCGACAGTGGCATGGGCGTCGCCAGCTTTGAGGCGACCAAGGGCGCTGTCGGGCGCACGCTGCAGAACCTGGCCGCCGCCGGCATCGATCCCGCCAGCATCGACGTCGTGCTGATTTCCCATCTGCACCCCGACCATGCCAACGGGATCCGCGCCGCCGACGGTGCGCTGGCCTTCCCGAACGCCGAGATCATGGTGCCGGCGAAGGATTGGGAATTCTGGACCAGTGACGAGAATTCCGCCAAGGCGCAGTCCAGCGAAATGATGAAGAACTACTTCGCCAATGTGAAAAAGACCTTCGCCGGCATCGAGTCCAAGGTCACAAAGTACGACTGGGGCAAGGAAGTCGCCCCCGGCATTACCTCGATCGCGGCGCCCGGCCACACGCCCGGCCATACCGCCTTCGCGGTCGCCTCGGGGGATTCGAAAGTTCTGATCCAGTCGGACGTCACCAACATTCCCGAGTTCTTCCTGCGCAACCCCGACTGGCATGTGGCCTACGACGTGGACCCCGACCAGGCCCAGATTACCCGGCACAAATTCTACGACATGGCCGCAGCCGAGAAGGCGACGGTGATTGGCTTCCACTTCACCTTCCCCTCGATCGGCCATGTCGAGAAGGACGGCAACAAGTATCGGCTGGTACCGATGGCCTGGAATCCGGTGATTTGAGCATCCGGAAGTTGGCACGGCACAACGAGCGGCTTTTTCTACCCTAGGCGCTGTCCTGCCGCTGGCGCCGGGGCTGGTCGCAGCCCACCGGATCGGCTGCGAGGGAGATGGGCCTTGGCCTGTTCAGGGACTGTTTCGGCACTGTTTCGGACCCCTCCGAAACAATGCCGAAACAATAACGCGCGAAACAACCGAAACAACGCGAAACAGCCCATGAAACAAGGCGAAACAACACCGAAACAGTCGGACTGTAACGGCCGAAACAATCGAAACAGCCCTCTATAGGGTGGCGAAATTGTTTCGCCCACCGCTGGCCCGCTCACCCGGCCGAAACAGCCCAACCGGCCCGCCTTCGGCTCCGCCGGTCTGGCCGTTTCGTCCGGCTCGCGGGCCGCCCGCGGATGCCTGAGGGCCGCCAGCAGCCGGCCAAAATTCGGGCAATCCATGCACTTGCATCTTTCGTCGGGGTCACTAGGTTGGGCGCGAAACTGATCCGGCGCATCACTTGTGAGAAGGATATCCCATGGCCGCTTCCCATCCGATTGCAACCATCGTTGGCAGTCTTCGCAAAGAGAGCTTTTCTCTGAAGATCGCTCATGCGCTGGCCAAATTGGCGCCGGCCACGCTGCAGCTCCAGATCGTCACGCTTCATGATATTTCGTTTTTCAACCAGGATCTTGAAGCAGCACCCCCGGCCGACTGGCTGAAGTTTCGGGAGACGTTGCAAAAGTCGAGCGGGGTGATCTTCGTGGCCCCCGAATATAACCGGTCAATCCCGGGCGTGCTGAAGAACGCCATCGACGTCGGCTCCAGGCCCTATGGCAAAAGCTCGTTTAATGGCAAGCCCACCGGCATTATCGCCAATTCGCCGGGGGCTCTGGGTGGCGTCAGTGCCGCCAAGCACCTGCAGACCATCTTGCCGGGCATCAGCGGCCCGATCATGCAGCAGCCCGAAATGTATCTCAGCGGCGTCGGCGACGCCTTCGACGACAAGGGCGAACTGACCAAGGAAGCGCTGCGGACGGTGCTGAAGCAATATATCGATGCCTTTGCCGCCTTCGTCGAAAAGCACAACAAATAGGCGAAAACAGCCGGCCGCGCCCTGCCTCGTCATGCCCGCGCTTGTCACAGGCATCCAGGTCGTGAGCGCGGCAAAGACGTGGATGGCCGAGATTGGGCCCAGCCATGACAGTGGATCGGTCGCTGCCAACGACCGCTGGCCTTAGGATTCCGTTAACCGCGGCGTCGCATCTTCCGGCCATGGTCACTCGCTCACGACTCAAATCCCTGCTGACCGGGCTTGCGCTCTATGCCTTGGCGGCGGCGATGGTCGGCTATTTCGGCGTCAACGCCTATACTGGCAAGTATGGGTTGAATGCGCGCCAGGAGCTTGATTCTGAGATCGTTGCGCTGACCTCGGAGCTGGCACGGCTGAAGCGAGAGCGGACGGATGCCGAACATCGGGTGTCTTTGCTCCGATCCGACCGGGTTGACCCCGATCTGCTTGACGAGCGCGCTCGCTACCAGCTCGACTACGCCAATCCCCACGATCTGGTGCGGATTGCCAGTCCAAAAGAGTGATATTTCAAATACGGACCCGTTCGATCTCGAAAATGTCGCGCCGCACTGCGGCATGGCAATATGTGGCGTGGTCGTCACGCAATCCTTCCACGGCGGTTTGAGTTGGGCTAGAGAGGGCTCCATTCATTTCTCTCATCCGGAATGGCCATGGCCGCACCCAAGAAAAGCGTCACAAAAGAGGCAGGACAGGAAAAAGCGCAGGGCAATGGCAGCGGCTCCTCGGCCCCGCTGGAATTCACCCGGGAGCAGGAGCTCAGTGCGCTGCGTGACATGCTGCTGATCCGGCGGTTCGAGGAAAAGGCCGGCCAGCTCTATGGCATGGGCGCGATCGGCGGCTTCTGCCATCTCTATATCGGCCAGGAAGCCATCGTGGTCGGCATGCAGATGGCCCTGAAGGCAGGCGATCAGGTCATTACCGGCTACCGCGACCACGGTCACATGCTGGCCTGTGGCATGGACGCCAAGGGTGTGATGGCCGAACTGACCGGACGCCGTGGCGGCTATTCCAAGGGCAAGGGCGGCTCCATGCACATGTTCAGCAAGGAGAAAAATTTCTATGGCGGCCACGGCATCGTCGGCGCGCAGGTGTCGCTCGGCACCGGCCTGGCGTTTGCCAATCGCTATCGCGGCAACAATTCCGTCAGCCTGGCCTATTTCGGTGACGGCGCGTCCAATCAGGGCCAGGTCTATGAAAGCTTCAACATGGCCGAGCTGTGGAAGCTGCCGGTGATCTATGTCATCGAGAACAACCGCTACGCGATGGGCACCTCGGTGACGCGCTCCTCGGCGCAGACCGACTTCTCCAAGCGGGGAATCTCGTTCAATATTCCCGGCGAGCAGGTCGACGGCATGGACGTCCGCGCTGTGAAGGCCGCCGGCGACCAGGCGGTGGCCTGGTGCCGGGCCGGCAAAGGCCCCTACATCCTGGAGATGCAGACCTATCGCTACCGCGGCCATTCGATGTCGGACCCGGCGAAATACCGGACCCGCGAAGAGGTCGACAAGGTGCGGCACGATCAGGATCCGATCGAGCAGGTTCGCAACCGCCTGCTGGCGGAAAAGATGAGCGAGCAGGAATTGAAGGCGATCGACGCCGAGGTGCGCGAGATCGTCAATGCCGCCGCCGACTTTGCCCAGCACGATCCCGAGCCCGATGCATCAGAACTCTATACCGACGTCTATCGCTAGAGCGCCACAGGCGCGTTCCACGAGGGGTGCGCGCCAGTGTCCCGGCCCAACGGGTGCAGCCCCAGGATTGAACTTTTCGGAGTTACCATGCCCATTCAAGTGCTGATGCCCGCATTGTCGCCGACCATGGAGAAGGGCAACCTTTCGAAATGGCTGAAGAAAGAGGGCGAAGCGATCAAGTCGGGAGACGTCATCGCCGAAATCGAGACCGACAAGGCGACCATGGAGGTCGAAGCCACCGATGAGGGCACCCTTGGCCGGATCCTGATTCCGGAGGGCACCGCCGACGTCGCGGTCAACACCCCGATCGCAACCATCCTGGCCGATGGCGAAAAGGCCTCCGATCTCGGCAAGGCCGCGGCGCCAGCGCCGCAGCCGAAAGCCGAGGAGTCGGCGCCACCGGCGACTGCGATCACATCCGCGCCGGCGCCCAAGGAGGGCGCTGCGCCGGCCGCGCCGAAAGCCGCCGCCGAGCCCGACCCGGAGGTACCCGAGGGTACCGAGATGGTGACGATGACGATCCGCGAAGCCCTGCGCGACGCCATGGCCGAGGAAATGCGGCGCGATCCGGACGTGTTCGTGATGGGGGAGGAAGTCGCGGAATATCAGGGCGCCTACAAGGTCACCCAGGGGCTGCTGCAGGAGTTCGGCGACCGGCGCGTCATCGATACGCCGATCACCGAGCACGGTTTTGCCGGCATTGGCGTCGGCGCGGCGATGGCCGGACTGAAGCCGGTCGTCGAGTTCATGACCTTCAACTTTGCCATGCAGGCGATCGATCAGATCATCAATTCCGCGGCCAAGACGCTCTATATGTCCGGCGGCCAGATGGGCTGTTCGATCGTGTTCCGCGGGCCGAACGGCGCGGCTTCCCGCGTTGCCGCCCAGCACAGCCAGGATTATTCGGCCTGGTACTCGCAGGTGCCCGGTCTCAAGGTGATCGCGCCGTTTTCGGCCGCCGACTACAAGGGCCTGCTGAAGGCCGCGATCCGCGATCCCAATCCGGTGATCTTCCTCGAAAATGAAATGCTGTATGGTCATTCCGGCGAAGTCCCGAAACTCGACGATTACGTGATCCCGATCGGCAAGGCGCGGGTGGTGCGATCCGGCGGCCACGTCACCCTGATCTCCTGGTCGAACGGCATGTCCTATGCCTTGAAGGCCGCCGACGAACTGGCCAAGGATGGCATCGAGGCCGAGGTGATCGATTTGCGCACGCTGCGCCCGATGGATACCGACACGCTGATCGCCTCGGTGAAGAAGACCGGCCGCGCCGTCACCGTGGAAGAAGGCTGGCAGCAGAGCGGAATTGGCGCCGAAGTCGCGGCGCGCATCATGGAGCACGCCTTCGATTACCTCGATGCGCCGGTGATGCGGGTGTCGGGCAAGGATGTGCCGATGCCCTACGCGGCCAACCTGGAAAAGCTCGCATTGCCTTCCGCAGCCGAGGTGGTCGAAGCCGCCAAAGCCGTTTGTTACCGGTGACGCATGGCAGGACCCAGGGAGCAGCCATTACCGCCAGATGTCATAGGCCGTGACGATGCCGCCGAGGTCTTGCGCGCATTCGTGGTCGATGGCGGCCTTTCCATTGCATTCACGCGCGCCTTCGAGGAGCCGGACATGTGGGGCCTCTTGCTGGTCGACATCGCGCGCCATGCCGCGCGGGCCTATGCGCGCGAGAGCGGCTACACCGAGGACGAAGCGCTGCAGCGCATCCTCGACATGTTCGAAGCCGAGATCGCGCGGCCAACCGACATGGGCAACACCGCGCCGCGGTCGCAACAGGGGCACTGAACCTTGGCAATTGAACCCTATCACTTCGATTTCATGGCCGAAGCCATCCGCGAAGCCGAACTCAGTATCGCCGAGGGTGGGCTGCCGATCGGCGCCGTGCTGACACGTGACAACAAGATCATTGCCCGCGGCCATAATCGCCGGGTGCAGGAGCAGAACGTCATCCTGCACGGGGAGATGTCATGCATGCGCAATGCCGGGGTGATCCCGTTTCATGACACCGTCATGTACACGACGCTGTCGCCCTGTTCGATGTGTGCGGGCGCGATCGGCCTGTTCAAATTGTCGCTGCTGGTGATCGGCGAGTCCGTCACCTTTCCCGGCAGCAAGGACATCCTGGCGCAGTTCGGCATTCCCTTTATCGACCTTGCGGATCAGCGATCGATCGACATGATGCAATCCTGGCGTTCGGTTCCCGCCAACGAACGCCTCTGGCAAGGCGATATCGGCAATTGAAGCGGATCCCTGAGCTTTCCGAGGGTGCGCGCGACACCCGAACGTTCCTCGGCTGGCTTCCGCGCACGGAAGACACGATTTAAGAATATCCTGTGAGGTCCGAATGCCGATCAACATTCTGATGCCAGCGCTGTCGCCGACGATGGAGAAGGGCAACCTGGCCAAGTGGCTCAAGAAAGAGGGCGACAAGGTCAAGTCCGGCGATGTGATTGCGGAAATCGAGACCGACAAGGCGACCATGGAGGTCGAGGCGGTCGATGAGGGCACCATCGCGAAGATCCTGGTGCCTGAGGGCACCCAGGATGTCGCGGTCAACGACGTGATCGCAGTGCTGGCCGGCGATGGCGAGGATGTGAAGTCAACGGGCGCTGGGGCGGCCAGCGCGCCGCCGAAACCGGCTCCGGCGGCGGCGGCGGTGGCGCCTGCCGCCGCGACCGCTGCAGCTGCGCCAGCCCCGGCGAAACCGGCCGCGCCTGCCGCGGCGGCTCCCGCACCGACGACCGTGGCACCCGCGTCCCAGGCCAATGGGCAGGGGCGCATTTTCTCCTCACCACTGGCGCGACGGCTGGCCAAGGAGGCCGGCATCGAGATCGGGCGCATCACCGGCTCGGGCCCGCATGGCCGCGTCATCGCCAGGGATGTCGAAGAGGCCAAATCGGGCAAGGGGCTCAAAGCCCCGGCCGCGGCGCCTGCCGCCGGAGCACCCGCGATCGCGCCGTCAATGTCGGATAAGCAGATTCTCGCGCTATATGAGCCTGGCAGCTACGAGATCGTGCCGCACGACGGCATGCGCCGCACCATTGCCCAGCGGCTGACGGCCTCGGTGCAGACCGTTCCGCATTTCTATCTGACGATGGACTGCGATATCGGCAAGCTGTTGGCCGCGCGTGAGGAAATCAATGCCGCCGCGCCGAAGGACAAGGACAAGAAGCCGGCCTACAAGCTCTCGGTCAATGATTTCGTCATCAAGGCGATGGCGATCGCGCTGCAGCGCATTCCCAACGCCAATGTCAGCTGGACCGAGGCCGGCATGCTCAAGCACAAGCATTCCGATATCGGAGTTGCGGTGGCGATGCCCGGCGGCCTGATCACCCCGATCATCCGCAAGGCGGAGACCAAGTCGCTGTCGACCATTTCGGCTGAAATGAAGGATTTTGCCGCGCGGGCGCGAGCGCGAAAACTCAAGCCCGAGGAATACCAGGGCGGCACCACCGCGGTGTCCAACCTCGGCATGTACGGCATCAAGGATTTCACCGCCGTGATCAACCCGCCGCACGCCACCATCCTTGCGGTCGGCACCAGCGAGGAGCGGGCGGTGGTGCGAGGCGGCAAGATCGAGATCGCGCCGATCATGAGCGTGACGCTGTCCTGCGATCACCGCGCCGTCGATGGCGCGCTCGGCGCCGAACTGATCGGCGCCTTCAAGATGCTGATCGAAAATCCGGTCATGATGATGGTGTAAAGCGGACAATAACCTTCTCTGCCTCTCCGATGGTGGGACCACAGGGGGGAGAGGGAAGAACGAAATCAAGCGAGTAATCATGGCCGACACTTCCTTCGACGTCATCATCATCGGCTCCGGTCCCGGCGGTTATGTCACCGCGATCCGCGCGGCGCAGCTCGGCTTCAAGACCGCGATCATTGAAAAGTCCTATCTTGGCGGCATCTGTCTGAATTGGGGCTGCATTCCGACCAAGGCGTTGCTGCGCTCGGCTGAGATCTTTCATTACATGCAGCACGCCAAGGACTACGGCCTCTCGGCCGACAACGTCGCCTACGATCCGAAAGCCGTGGTGCAGCGCTCGCGCGGCGTGTCAAAACGCCTCAATGACGGGGTCGGCTTCCTGATGAAGAAGAACAAGGTCACGGTGATCTGGGGCAAGGCTGCGATCGATGCGCCCGGCAAGATCACGGTGACGAAATCGAACGTGGAGGGACCGAAGGGCGCGCTAGGGGAGGGCAGCTATCAGGCCAAGCACATCATCCTGGCGACCGGCGCGCGGCCGCGGGTGCTGCCGGGGCTCGAGCCCGATGAGAGGCTGATCTGGACCTATTTCGAGGCCATGGTGCCGGAGAAGATGCCGAAGTCGTTACTGGTGGTAGGCTCCGGGGCGATCGGCATCGAGTTCGCCTCATTCTTTCATACCATGGGCGCGGATGTCACCGTGGTCGAGGTGCTGCCGCAGATTCTTCCCGTCGAGGACGCCGAGATCGCAGGCCTGGCGCGCAAGCGTTTCGAGAAGCAGGGCATCAAGATTCTCACCAGCACCAAAGTGACAAAACTGGAAAAGAAGAGTGACAGCGTGGTCGCCACCATCGACGACGGCAAGACACCGCGGACAGCCGAATTCGACCGGGTGATTTCAGCCGTCGGCGTGGTCGGCAATATCGAAAATCTCGGATTGGAAAAACTAGGCGTCAAGACCGATCGCGGCTGCGTCGTGATCGATGGCTACGGCAAGACCAATGTGCCCGGCATCTACGCCATTGGCGACGTCGCGGGGCCGCCGATGCTGGCGCACAAGGCCGAGCATGAGGGCGTGGTCTGCATCGAGGCGATCAAGGGCCTGCATCCGCATGCGACCGACAAGAATCTCATTCCCGGGTGCACCTATTGCAATCCGCAGATCGCCTCGGTCGGCCTCACCGAGGCCAGGGCCAAAGAGGGCGGCCGCGAGATCAGGGTCGGCCGTTTTCCATTCGTCGGCAATGGCAAGGCCATTGCGCTCGGCGAGGACCAGGGACTGGTCAAGGTGATCTTTGACAAGAAAACCGGCCAGCTGCTCGGCGCGCACATGATCGGCGCCGAGGTCACCGAACTGATCCAGGGCTACGTCGTGGCCATGAACCTGGAAACGACGGAAGAAGAGCTGATGCACACCATCTTCCCGCACCCGACGCTGTCTGAAATGATGAAGGAAGCGGTGCTGGACGCCTATGGACGAGTACTGAATATCTAGGGGATCGGTGCCGTGAAATCCTTCATTTCAGGCCACGAGCATAGGCCTCTGACTCCCTCTCCCGCTCGTTGCGGGGGAGGGTGGGGTGGGGGTGCCTCAGCATACACACCACCCGCGTCTGCCTTCACCCCAACCCTCTCCCGCAAAGAGCGGGGAGAGGGAGCGCAGCGCCGCAAGCCGCTCACCTGGAAAACCGAAAGCTTAATCTTTTGAAAGAAAATGACAATCTGACGACCGAACGCCCGACATTTGTGACCCATCTCGAATGCGCCATGGAGGGCGATCGCTATCCAGCCGATGAGATCCACAACCTGTCGAAGGCGAACAAACCGTTGCTGGTGCGCTATGACCTCGCTGGAGTGAAGAAGGCGCTGACGAAAGACGCGCTGAAGGAGCGGCCCGCCGATCTCTGGCGCTACCGCGAGATGCTGCCGGTGCGCAAAGTCACCGACATTGTCAGCCTCGGCGAGGTCATGACCCCGCTGATCCGGCTACCCAAGCTGTCGGCAAAAATCGGCGGCGGCGAGATCATCGTCAAGGACGAGGGCCGTCTTCCCACCGGCTCCTTCAAAGCGCGCGGACTGGTCATGGCGGTGTCGATGGGCAAGGCGCTCGGCATCAGGCATATGGCGATGCCGACCAACGGCAATGCCGGAGCGGCGCTCGCCGCCTATGCCACCAATTGCGGCATCAGGACCACGATCTTCTGCCCGGCCGATACGCCCGAGGTCAATGTCAGCGAGATCGAACTGCAGGGCGCGACCGTCTATCGCGTCAACGGCCTGATCGACGATTGCGGCAAGATCGTCGGCGAAGGCAAGGCGAAGGCCGGCTGGTTCGATACCTCGACGCTGAAGGAGCCCTATCGGATCGAGGGCAAGAAGACGATGGGGCTGGAACTGGCCGAACAGCTCGGCTGGGATCTGCCGGATGTCATCTTCTATCCGACCGGCGGCGGCACCGGCCTGATCGGGATGTGGAAGGCGTTCGCCGAACTCGAGGCCATCGGCTTCATCGGCGGAAAGCGGCCGCGGATGGTGGCCGTGCAGGCAGCGGGCTGCGCGCCGATGGTGCGCGCCTTCGAAAACGGCAGCGAGCACGCGCCGCGCTGGGAGGACGCCCACACCATCGCATCCGGCATTCGGGTGCCGCAGGCGGTCGGCGATTTCCTGATCCTGCGCGCGGTGCGCGAGAGCAAGGGCTTTGCCATCGCGGTGACGGATGAGAAGATATCGGCGGCGCTGAACGAAGTCGCCCGGGAAGAAGGGCTGTTGCTCTGTCCCGAAGGTGCCGCAACCTACGCCGCCTACCTGCAAAGCCTGGCCGACGGCCGGGTGACGAAACAAGATCGCGTGATGCTGTTCAATTGCGCCAGTGGACTGAAATATCCGCTGCCGCCGGTGACGCGCACGCTCGATCGTCACGCGCCGATCGACTATGCGAAGCTCTGATCGATCGCTCGGCAATCAGTAACGGGTCGAGGGGCGATGCGAATAACGGTTCTGGCCGCGCTGATCGGACTTTTGCTGTCGGCGGCCTTCGCGCGGGCCGACAATTTCCCCTCGCATCCGATCACGATCGTGGTGCCGTTCGCGGCTGGCGGGCCGACGGATGCGATGGCCCGGATTCTCGCCGATCGCATGCAGCGACGGCTGGGGCAGTCCATCCTGATCGAGAATGTGACCGGGGCCGGCGGCTCGCTCGGTGTCGGACGGGTGGTGCGTGCGCCCCCGGACGGCTATACCGTCAGCATCGGCCATCTCGGCACCCATGTCGCCAATGGCGCGATCTACCAGCTCGGTTATGATCTCGTGACCGACCTCGCCCCGGTCGTGCTGTTGCCCAGCAATCCCATGATCGTGGTCAGCAACAACGCGATCCCTGCCAAGACGCTGAAGGAATTGATCGCCTGGCTCAAGGCGCGACCCACCCCGGCCACCGCCGGCACGGCGGGCGCCGGATCGGCAACGCACATTGCCGGCCTCTACTTCGAGAACATCACCGGGATCCCCTTGCAATTCGTGCCCTATCGCGGCACCGCGCCGGCGATGAACGATCTCGTCGCCGGCCAGATCGATATCATCATCGACCAGACCTCCAATTCCATTGCCCAGGTGCGCGCCGGCACCATCCGCGCCTATGCCGTGACCGACGACAAACGCTCCGCCTCGGCGCCGGACATTCCGACGGCCGACGAAGCGGGGCTTGCCGGCTTTCACATGACGCTGTGGTCAGGCCTGTGGGTGCCCAGGGCGACACCGCCGGAGATCGTGACAAAACTCAACGCGGCGGCGGTGGAGGCCCTGCACGATCCGGCCGTGCGCGCGAAGATGGAAAACCTGGGATTACAAATGACGCCCGCGGATCAACTCGCGCCGGAAGCGCTCGGCGCCTGGCAAAAGGCCGAGATCGCCAAATGGTGGCCGATGATCAAGGCCGGCCACCTCAAGGCGGATTAGATTGCGTAGCAAATCAAGGGCGCGCTGTTCGCGCCGTACCAACCATTCTTGATTGCGAAGCGCGCCGTCCGAGAACGGTGGGCCACCAGGGGCGCCCCTGCGCCGGGTCCGCCCTCGCTGCGTAAGCCTCACGATAACCCTTCATCAGGTCTGCACACGTCCAGATAGAAAAATAGGAATACAATATCCCGTTCGTTGATATCGACCGAGTTATGGTTAAATAGGGGTTGCCGTGGCGCCACGATTGTTGCGTGACCGCAACACCCAGCCAAAGATTAACCGTCGAACGAGCCGCTTGCGACGCGCGCCGCTTTTTGGCCACACCCCTCAACGAGGCTATCTTCAACGTCAGGCTGAAAGCCATGGCGCTGGCGGGCGACGGAAAAGCCATGAGGCGTTTCCTGGTCCATCACGAGTTGGCTGGAAGCAAATTCTCCCGACGGACCCCAAGAATGGACGCCAAGACCAACATCAAGAAAAGGCTGCCCAGCCGCCACGTGACCGAAGGTCCGGAGCGGGCGCCGCATCGATCGTACCTCTATGCCATGGGGCTGACCACCGAGCAGATCCACCAGCCGTTCGTGGGCGTGGCGTCGTGCTGGAATGAGGCCGCCCCCTGTAACATCTCGCTGATGCGGCAGGCCCAGGCGGTCAAGAAGGGGGTCGCCGCGGCGGGGGGAACCCCGCGCGAATTCTGCACCATTACCGTCACCGACGGTATCGCGATGGGCCATGACGGGATGCGCTCGTCACTACCTTCGCGCGAATGCATCGCCGATTCCGTCGAATTGACCGTGCGGGGACATGCCTACGACGCGCTGGTCGGTCTCGCCGGCTGCGACAAATCGTTGCCGGGGATGATGATGGCGATGGTCCGGCTCAACGTGCCCTCGATCTTCATCTATGGCGGTTCGATCCTGCCCGGCAATTTCCGGGGCCAGCAGGTTACCGTCCAGGATATGTTCGAGGCGGTTGGCAAGCATTCGGTTGGCGAAATGTCCGATGCCGATCTCGACGAAATCGAGCGGGTGGCCTGCCCGTCGGCCGGCGCATGCGGCGCACAATTTACCGCCAACACCATGGCGACCGTATCCGAGGCGATCGGGCTGGCGCTGCCCTATTCGGCAGGGGCGCCCGCGCCCTACGAAATCCGCGATGCGTTCTGCACGACCGCCGGCGAGAAGGTGATGGAGCTGATCTCGGCCAACATCCGGCCGCGCGACATTGTCACCCGAAAGGCTCTGGAGAACGCCGCGGCGGTCGTCGCCGCATCCGGCGGATCGACCAATGCTGCGCTGCATCTACCTGCGATTGCACATGAATGCGGCATCAAATTCGATCTTTTCGACGTCGCTGAAATCTTCAAAAAAACACCTTATGTCGCAGATTTGAAGCCGGGCGGCCGTTATGTTGCCAAAGACATGTTCGAGGTTGGCGGCATACCGCTTCTGATGAAAACGCTGCTCGATAATGGCCATTTGCATGGCGACTGCCTGACAGTCACCGGCCGGACGATCGCCGAAAACCTCAAAGGCGTAAAATGGAATCCGCACCAGGATGTGGTGCGGTCCGCCGACAACCCGATCACCGTCACAGGCGGCGTGGTCGGGCTGAAGGGCAATCTCGCCCCGGAGGGCGCGATCGTTAAGGTTGCGGGCATGTCGAATTTGAAATTTACCGGTCCGGCCCGCTGCTTCGATCGCGAAGAGGATGCCTTCGAGGCTGTCCAGAAAAAGACCTACAAGCAGGGCGAGGTCATCGTGATCCGCTATGAGGGCCCGCGCGGCGGCCCCGGTATGCGCGAAATGCTCTCGACGACAGCGGCGCTGACCGGGCAGGGCATGGGCGGCAAGATCGCGCTGATTACCGACGGGCGGTTTTCCGGTGCGACCCGGGGCTTCTGCATCGGCCATGTCGGGCCGGAAGCGGCCGTCGGCGGCCCGATCGCGCTGCTGCGGGATGGCGATATCATCGAAATCGATGCGGTCGACGGCACTCTTAACGTAAAGTTGAGCGATGCGGAGCTGGCCGAACGCAAGACCAGATGGAAGCCACACGCGACCGATCATACATCAGGTGCGCTTTGGAAATATGCCCAGCAGGTCGGGCCTGCAGTGGATGGCGCGGTAACCCACCCCGGCGGGGCGCATGAGAAGCAGTGTTATGCGGATATCTGAGCGTATATTTTTCGCGTTGATTTTGGCGGCCGCGTCGGCGCCGTCGTTCGCCTTTGACGGGGCGCCGACCACCTCGGATGCGGCGCTGCCGGTGGTGTCGAGCCCGCCCGGGGCATCCGTCGCGCTGAAGAAGGCTGCGCCGTCTACTGCCCCTGACAGTTCGCTGACGGCCCTGCAATATGCCGCGGAGGACGGCCATCCGGTCGCGCAATGGAAGCTGGGGCGGATGTATGCCAACGGCGATGGCGTCATCCAGGACGATCTTCGCGCTTTCGAATACTTCAGCCGCATTGCCAATGCCCATGCGGAAGACAATCCGTCGGCGCCGCAGTCGGCGATCGTGGCCAACGCCTTTGTCGCGCTGGGTCGTTACTATTTGAACGGCATTCCCAATTCGAAGGTCAAGCCGGACCCGGAGCGGGCGAGGGAGATGTTCTCCTACGCGGCCTCCTATTTCGGCAATGCCGATGCGCAATATGACTTGGGCAAGCTCTACCTGAAGGGGGCCGGCGCCTCGCGCGATGATTTCCGTTATGGCGCACGCTGGCTCGGCCTTGCCGCCCAGAAGGGTCAGCATCAGGCGCAGGCGATGCTCGGCCAGATGCTGTTCAATGGCGACCAGCTGCCGCGGCAGGCCGCGCGGGGCCTGATGTGGCTGACGCTGGCGCGCGACAGCGCGGCGCCGGACGAAACCTGGATCAAGGAAAGCTACAACAAGGCAATCGCCAAGGCCTCCGACGACGACCGGGCGATGGCGTTACAGATGCTCGAGCACTGGGTGCAGGGCCGCAGGGACTAAAGCGCGGTCGGGAGTGGGGCTTACGCCGTCCCCAGATCGAAATCGGCCCATATCGGGACGTGATCGGAAGGCTTTTCCCAGCCGCGAACGTAGCTGTCGATGCCGACATCGAGCAGCCGGTCGCTGGATTGCGGCGACAGCAGCAGATGATCGATACGCAATCCCTGGTTTTTCTGCCAAGCCCCGGCCTGATAATCCCAGAATGTGTACTGGCCTGAGGCGTCGGTGACGGCGCGCAGCGCATCCGTGAGCCCTAGCCCCAGCAGCGTCTGAAAGCTTTCGCGGGTCTGCGGCCGGAACAGCGCATCGTTGACCCATGCCGCGGGGTTGTGGACGTCCCGGGCCGCCGGAATGACGTTGAAGTCGCCGGCCAACACCAGCGGCTCCTCGGCCTTCAGCCGTTGCTTCGAATACTCAAGAAGCCGCGACATCCATTTGAGTTTATATTGGTATTTATCGGTCCCCGGGGGATTGCCGTTGGGCAGATAGAGACAGGCCACCCGCAGCACGCCGTGCTTCAAGGTGACCACGCCTTCCAGAAAGCGGGCGTGGATGTCCTCGTCGTCGCCGGCCAGCCGCGGCCTGGTTTCATCGAAGGGCAGCTTCGACAACAACGCCACGCCGTTGAAGGTTTTCTGGCCATGCGTGACCACATTGTAGCCGAGTGCCTCGATCGCCTCGCGCGGGAACGCTTCATCGACGCATTTGATCTCCTGCAGACAGACAATGTCCGGCCCGCACTCCTTGAGCCAGCTGACCAGATGGTCGACCCGCTGCCGGATCGAATTGACGTTCCAGGTGGCGATGCGCATGAGACGGTGGATGGTCCTGAGAAGCCCGGCCCAGCCGGTCAGATCGAGAAACTGGTGCCGCAGCCGCAGGACGCGGTGGCGTTGGGATTGACCACACGAAACGACGCGCCGATCAGGTCGTCGACAAAGTCGAGCTCCGAGCCGGCGAGATAGGGCACGGATGCGGCATCGACCAGTACCACCGCATTGTCGCGCGCGATTACCAGGTCGTCCTCGGCCTGCGCGCGCTCGATGTCGAACTTGTATTGAAAGCCCGAACAGCCGCCGCCCTCGACGCTGATGCGCAGCATCGCGCCATCGCCTTCCTTGCCCAGGATCTCGCCGATGCGGCGAACCGCCCGATCGCTGATGGTGACGGCTGTGGTCATGAGGGTCTCCGATTAGCAGAACGTGGTCAAATCATTTGGTATCCGGCTCCCACCATAGTTAAGTGCGCAGCAGCGGAGAATCAAACCTTTAGGGGATTTTAACCGCCGTGTCGGTCGGAATGGCTGCTCCACGTTCGGTCTATGCCTGCGACCCCCTGCGCAGCCGCGGACGGCTGTTCCCAGAGCCGCCGAGCAAGACCCGCAGCCCCTACCGACGCGATTGCGACCGGGTGATCCATTGCAGCGCCTTTCGCCGCCTGAAGCACAAGACCCAGGTCTTCGTGTTTCACGAAGGCGATCACTACCGCACCCGGCTCACCCATTCGCTGGAAGTGGCGCAGATCGCCCGGGCCCTTTCCCGGCAGCTCGGGCTGGACGAGGATCTCACGGAAGCGCTGGCGCTGGCACATGATCTAGGCCATCCGCCGTTCGGCCATGCCGGGGAGAGGGCGCTGGACGCCTGCCTGCAGGCTCATGGCGGCTTCGATCACAACGCCCAGACCCTGCGGGTCGTGACCTCACTGGAGAACCGCTATCCCGAGTTCGACGGACTCAACCTGACCTGGGAATCGCTGGAGGGCATTGCCAAGCACAACGGCCCGCTGATCGGCAAAGACGGCGCTGCCGCCGGATGTTATCAAGACCGCGGCGTCCCCAGTGGCATCACCGAAATCGATCGGCTCTATGATCTGGAACTGTGCAGCTTCGCCTCGCTGGAAGCCCAGGTCGCGGCGATTGCCGACGACATTGCCTATGACGCCCACGACATCGACGATGGGTTGCGGGCCGGCCTGTTCGGGGTTGACGATCTCAAGGCCATGCCGCTGACCGCGGAGATGATTGCCGAAATCGCACGGCACTATCCTGATCTCGACGATAACCGGCGCGGCGCCGAACTGGTGCGCGAGCTGATATCGCAGCTGATCGGTTCCGTGGTTCAGGAGGCCGGACTTCGTCTGCAAGCGGCGCGGCCAGAATCGGTCGAGGATGTCCGCCAGTTTGGCGAGGCGCTGATCGGTTTTCCGGCCGGGGTCGCGCAGGCCGAGGCCGAGATCAAGGCATTCCTGAAGCTGAGGATGTATCGGCATCCCCGGGTGATGCGGGTGATGGGCGAGGCCGAGCAGATCGTGCGTGACCTGTTCGAGCGCTACCAGCAAAGGCCCTGCGATCTGCCGGTGGACTGGCTGCCTCCCGAGCGCGGGGCGGCCGAGAGCGAGACCGGACGGGCGCGGCGGATCGGCAACTTCATCGCCGGGATGACTGACCGGTTTGCGCTGACCGAACATCAAAGGCTTTTTGACTCGACCCCGGATTTGCGTTAGGCGGCGGCTGGCTCGCCGCAACGCTCGGCATACTCTCGGGGTTTGATCACGCCCATGGTCGAGAAGGCTTCACCGCCGCATCTCTTCGCCGATGTGCTGGCGCGCGTGCAGGCGGTCTGCCGCGCGCTCGCGGTTGAGGCCGGATGGCCCGACGGCATCGATCTGTCGCGCATCGTGGTCGAGCCACCTCGCGACCCCGCCCATGGCGACATGGCGACCAACGCCGCGATGGTGTTGGCCAAGGAGGCCAAATCAAAGCCGCGTGATCTCGCCGAACAGATCGCGCAAAGACTACGCGCCGATGAATTGATTACGGCCGTCGATGTCGCCGGCCCCGGTTTCATCAATCTCACCCTGCAAGCCTCCGCATGGGCACAGGAGCTGCGCACCGTGTTGCGCGACGGCCCTGCCTACGGGCAGAGCGCGATGGGCGCGGGTGAAAAGGTCAATGTCGAATATGTCTCGGCCAATCCGACCGGGCCGATGCATGTCGGCCACTGCCGGGGCGCGGTCTTCGGCGATGCGCTGGCCAGCCTGCTTGGTTTCGCAGGCTATGATGTGACCCGCGAATACTACATCAATGATGCCGGCGCCCAGGTCGAGGTCTTGGCGCGCTCGGCCTATCTGCGATACCGCGAGGCGCTCGGCGAGGAGATCGGCGCCATCCCCGAAGGGCTCTACCCCGGGGACTATCTGAAGCCGGTAGGCCAGGCGTTGGCTGCCGAACACGGCGATGGCCTCAAATGGCTCCCCGAATCCAAATGGCTTCCGATCGTGCGTGACAAGGCCATCGCCATGATGATGGAAGAGATCAAGGGCGATCTCGCGGCGCTCGGCATCAAACACGACGTGTTTTTTTCCGAGCGGTCGCTGCTCGAGGGCGGAAACAATCGCGTCAGCGAGACCATCGACTATCTGCGTTCCAAAGGCGACGTCTATCAAGGCCGGCTGCCGCCGCCAAAGGGCGGGCCGATCGAGGACTACGAGGATCGCGAGCAGACGCTGTTTCGGGCTACGGCCTTTGGCGACGATGTCGACCGGCCGCTGATCAAGTCAGACGGTTCCTATACTTACTTTGCCTCCGATATCGCCAATCACAAAAACAAGTTCGATCGCGGCTTCACCAATCTGATTGATGTCTTTGGCGCCGATCACGGCGGTTACGTCAAACGCATGCAGGCCGCGGTCAAGGCGGTGACATCAGGCCGGGCCGCTCTGGACGTGAAAATCGTGCAACTGGTGCGGCTGCTGCGCCATGGTGAACCGGTGAAGATGTCGAAACGCTCCGGCGATTTCGTCACCCTGCGCGAGGTGGTCGATGAAGTCGGCTCCGACGCGGTGCGGTTCATGATGCTGTTCCGCAAGAACGACGCGGTATTGGATTTCGACCTCGCCAAGGTGATCGAGCAGTCCAAGGACAATGCCGTATTCTACGTGCAGTACGGTCACGCCCGCGGTCACTCGATATTCCGCAACGCCCGCGAAGTGATTCCAGACCTGCCAGTGGAAGCCGGCGCTCGCGCGGCCTATCTGGCCGATGCCGCGCTGGAGCAACTGACCGATCCGGCCGAACTGGACCTTTTGCGACGGCTGGCGCTGTATCCTCGTACCATCGAGGCCGCGGCGACGGCTCATGAGCCGCATCGGATCGCCTTTTATCTTTACGATCTTGCGAGCGAATTTCACGCGCTCTGGACTCGTGGGCGGGATTTGCCCTATTTACGCTTCATTATCAATAATGATGCGAAGATCACGAAGGCGCGTCTGGCTTTGGTCCAGGGCGTAGTCTCGGTTCTGGCTTCCGGGCTCATCGTTCTCGGGGTGCAGGCTCCGGACGAGATGCGTTAGAGAGGGCGATTGTCGCTCAACACGGGTGCCTGAAAGGGCACCTCGCAGGGGTCGGTTCGTCCTGTAGCAGCAGGTTGGCAGATTCCCGAAGGGGATGCACCATCACCATGGCGGATCGATATCAGGATAGGCCTTTTCCGGCAGACGATCGCGGCGATGGCTACGCGTCGGGGCGCGGCGACGATCCGCTCGCGGAGCTCGCTCGGCTGATTGGTCAGGGCGATCAGCGCGCCAACATGAGCCGGGCCAATCAGCCAGTTCAGCCTGCAAGGCCGCGCCCGCCCAGTACGCCTGCGCGCGATGAATTCCAGCAACTGCCGGCCGGCGGCGATGACGGGCTTGCCTCGGCGGGTCCGCTGCCTTGGATGCAGCGCGCTAACCGGCAGGAAGCTGCCCCGCAGGATCTGCAGAATGCCACGCATCCGCTGCAGCGTCAGGCGGCTCCGCCGGCGGCCCAGGAACCGGCTTTTCGCCAGCCGCCGCCGTTTTCGGAAGCGCCCGCGCAAGAGCCCGATTCCCGCTATGACGAGGCGCTGTTTGGCCGGCTTGGCGGTGATGCGCAGGAGTCCGATCTCGATCAGGGCTATGAGGACGATTCATTTGGCTATCAAGAGGGCTATGATGAGGACGTCGACGACCCGCTTCCGAGGCGCCGCGGCGGATTGGTGACCGTTGCGGCCGTCCTTGCGCTGGTGGTGGTGGGTACCGGCGCCGCGTTCGCCTATCGCACCTTTTTCGGCTCGTCCCGCAGCGGCGAGCCTCCGATCATCAGGGCCGACGCTGGCCCGACCAAGATGATGCCCACGACCTCGGATGGAATATCGAAGTTGCCCGACCGCCTGTCGGCGGGGGATGGCACTGAGCAGATCGTTCCGCGCGAAGAAGCCCCTGTCGATGTCGATGCCCCGTCGGGTCCGCGGGTGGTGCTGCCGTCGATGGGCCAGAGCGGGGGGCTGCCACCTATCTCGAGCTCGGCTTCCGTCAATACGGCCCCGGCCAGTGCGGCTCCAGCCGGGACAACTCCCTCCGGCGCGGGCGGCGCCAACGGCACGCTGTCGAGCAGCGAGCCTCGGCGAGTAAAGACCCTTGCAGTTCATGGTGACCAGACCGACAGCTCGGCCGTACCGGTGGGGATGCCGCCGCCGGCCAAGGGAACGACCGCGCTTCGCGCGGCCGCGAACGCGCCGCGAGGTGCTGCGGCGGCTGCCAACGCCAACGCCAGTGCAAACGCGCCGCTGTCGCTGGCGCCGCAGGCTTCCGATCGCGGTGCCGATTCGCGGACCCGGGTCGCCGCCACCAATCCCAACTCGGTGCCGGCGCCTGCCGCTGCCAGCGTCAGCGCGGCGAGTGGCGGGTACTTGGTTCAGGTTTCCTCACAACGTAACGAGGCCGACGCCCAAGCCTCCTATAAGGCCTTGCAGGGCAAGTTCCCGACCGTCTTGGGATCGCGCTCACCCGTCATCAAGCGTGCCGACCTCGGTGAGAAGGGCGTCTACTATCGGGCCATGGTTGGTCCCTTCGATTCGCCCGATGAAGCGACGCAGTTCTGCGGCAACCTGAAGACGGCCGGGGGACAATGCGTCGTCCAAAGGAATTGACGGCGCGTTGCTTGACCCCTAGGGGCCCCGCGGGCTATGCGGCCCCATGCAGGCGCGGGCATTCATCACAGGCGTTTCCGGACCAGAATTGAATGACGCGGAGCGCGCGTTCATCCGCGAACAACGTCCGTGGGGATTCATCCTGTTCAAGCGGAATATCGAGACCCGCTCGCAAGTATCCAATCTCATTAGCGAGTTGCGCGACGGAGTCGAAAATCCGGAGGCCCCGGTCCTGATCGACCAGGAGGGTGGCCGGGTGCAGCGCCTGGGGCCGCCGCACTGGCCGGTCTACCCCGCGGGAGCCATATTCGGCGTGCTTTACGATATCGACCCCGCGCTCGGCCTTTCTGCGGCACGATTGAGCGCCAGGCTGATCGCGGCCGACCTCATCGACTGCGGAATCTCAGTGGACTGTCTGCCACTGGCGGATGTCCCTGTAGCCGGTGCGGATGGGGTCATTGGTGACCGGGCCTACGGGACCGAACCCAACAAAGTCGAGGCGATCGCGCGCGCCGTGACCGAGGGGCTGCAGCAGGGCGGCATTTTGCCGGTTCTCAAGCACATCCCCGGACATGGACGGGCGACCGCGGACACCCATTTCCGGCTGCCCGAGGTCGATACACCCCGGGCGGAACTGGAGCAGACGGATTTTGCCGCATTTCGAGCGCTAGCGGACCTGCCGATGGCGATGACCGCACATGTTGTGTTTAGCGCCCTCGATCCTGCCCATCCGGCGACGACTTCTGCGACAATCATCGAGCAGGTGATTCGCGGCTTGATCGGCTTCCAGGGTCTGTTGATGAGTGATGACGTTTCCATGAATGCGCTGTCGGGATCGATCGCCGAGCGTACCCGGGCTGTCTTTGGCGCCGGCTGTGACGTGGTTCTGCATTGCAACGGCAGAATGGACGAGATGGCCGACGTCGCACGCCACACGCCGGAATTGTCCGGCAAGGCGCTGGAGCGCGCCGAGCAGGCGCTGGCATCGCGAATGGCTCCTCAGCCCTTCGATCGGCAGAAGGCGCGCGCCGAACTCGACGCGCTAATTGAACGAGCGGGAACGGCTGGCGCATGAGCGCGGAAATTCTATCGTTTGAAACCAGGCGCCCCGCCGAGTTGTCCGCGGATGAGCCTGCGTTGGTGGTCGACGTCGAGGGCTACGAGGGTCCGCTGGACCTGCTCTTGGCACTGGCGCGGCAGCAAAAGGTCGATCTGGCCAAGATTTCGATCTTGGCGCTGGCGGACCAGTATCTGGCTTTCATCGAGGCCGCGCGGAAGATAAGGCTCGAATTGGCGGCCGATTATCTGGTGATGGCGGCGTGGCTGGCGTTCCTGAAGTCGCGGCTGCTGTTGCCGGAACCCATCTCAGCGGATGGACCAAGCGCCGGCGAAATGGCGACCGCGCTGGCCAACCGGCTACGCCGCTTGGAGGCGATCCGCGAAGCCTCGAATCGCCTGATGAACCGCCCGCAATTGCAACGCGATGTCTTTGCCCGCGGTAACCCGGAGACCATCGCCGAAATTCGCCACCCCAGGTTCACCGCGACCTTGTTCGACCTGCTCACCGCCTACGCCGCGCAGCGTCAGCAGCGGGTGCTGGCAACGGTGCATTTGGCGAAGCGCACGGTGTGGTCGCTGGCCGAAGCCCGAGCATCCCTCGAACGCCTGGTGGGAATAGCCGAGGATTGGAGCTGCCTCGACGAATATCTCATCCGTTTCGTTGTCGACCCCTCGCAAAAAGCCACCGTTTTCGCGTCCAGTTTCGCCGCGGCGCTCGAACTGGTGAGAGAAGGCGAGGTCGAATTGCACCAGAAGCAGGCGTTTGCGCCGCTGTTTTTTCGAAAGCGGCCGCCGCAACCCTCGGGCGCGGTGACCGCGCCCGATTTGCCGGCCGAGTAAGTGAAAGAAGGAGATCGTGCCATGCCCAGTCTGGCGGAAAAGCGCATCGCCGATGCGGACGATAGGCCTGAGGATCCGCAGGCGCGGCCGGAGGAGTTGCGGCTCCTCGAAGCGCTGCTGTTCGCTTCCAGCGAACCGCTTGATCAGGCGACCCTGGCCAAGCGGATGCCGGAGGGTGTCGATATCAAGGTCGCGCTGGCGCGGCTCCAGTCCGACTATGCCTCCCGCGGTGTCAATCTGATTCGGGTGGCCAACAAATGGATGTTCCGAACGGCGGGCGATCTGTCCTGGCTGATGACGCGGGAGAGCATTGAGACGCGGCGGCTGTCCCGCGCGGCCATCGAAATGCTCGCCATCATTGCCTATCATCAGCCGGTGACGCGCGCGGAGATCGAGGAGATCCGTGGCGTGGTCACCTCCAAGGGTACGCTGGATGTCTTGCTGGAAACCGGCTGGATACGTCCGCGCGGTCGCCGCAAGGCGCCGGGGCGTCCCTTGACCTTCGGAACCACGGAAGCATTCCTGTCGCAGTTCAGCCTGGAGGCGCTCGGCGACCTGCCGGGCATCGAGGAATTGAAAGGCAGCGGCCTTCTCGATTCGCGGCTGCCTTCCGGCTTCGGCGTTCCGACGCCGTCGGATGATCCGGCCCTGCGCGAAGACGAAGATCCGCTTGAAATCGGTGACCTGGAACTGGCACTGGCGCCGGCGGCCGAGCCGGAAGCCTCGGACGGAAGCTAGTTCCATCGTTGCCCGACTGAGCGTAGCCGGGGTTCGGGCCGTCATTAACGGCAACCGCCATAACGCGCATTTGACGCGCCTCAAGTCCTTGTTTTTGCCCCTCTACGGGCCTACTTTCGGGTAAAGGTCAGGCCGGTCGCCGGCCTCCGCTGGTTGGAGGATTGCAGGATGGGTTCGCTTAGCATTTGGCACTGGATCGTGGTGATCGCAGTCGTCCTGCTGTTGTTCGGCCGTGGCAAGATTTCGGACTTGATGGGCGACGTCGCCCAGGGCATCAAGGCCTTCAAGAAGGGCATGCAGGACGATGAGAAGACTGCGGAAAAGCCCGAGCCGGTGAAGAGTATCGATCACAACGCCTCGCCACCCGCGGCCGCGCGTTCGGATGTCGGCAGCAAGGCTGTCTGAAACATCCAGCGGACCGCGGCGGCAGCGCAGTTGGTACTGCGGCAACAGCGGTTGAAGGGAGAACGCAGGCGGCCCAAATCTTGTTTACAAGGATGAGGGTAAACCGGCCTTGCGTGAGCGGATTTCTTCATGTTCGACATCGGGTGGAGTGAACTGGTCGTCATCGCGGTTGTGGCGCTGATTGCCATCGGCCCGAAAGAGCTACCCGGCGTGCTGCGGATGATCGGCCAATGGATGGGCAAGGCGCGCCGGATGGCGGCCGAATTCCAGGGCCAGTTTCAGGAGGCCATGCGCGAGGCCGAAATGGCCGACCTCAAAAAAAGTTTTGACGAGGTCAAGGAGGCCGCCAGCGGCTTCACCAGCGGCAATCTCATGACCGCGCTGGAGCGGAACGTCAGCAAGTCGTTCGATATCGATGGCATCACCGACAAGCCTTTGGCGGCGCCGACCGAAACGACCGCGATCGAGCCGCCGGTAACGGCGGCGCCGGAGATGCCGATTCCGGAAACTTTTTCCGAGGCCGATGCCATCGCCGCGGCGCAGCCGCTTGCGATCGTCCAGGAAGTTCAGCCGGTGCCTCAGGATGTCGCGCCGGCGGCGGATGACGCGAGCCGGGACGCTGCTCTCAAGGACGCCAAAGCGTCATGACGGCCGAGGATATCGAGGCCAGCAAGGCGCCGTTGATGGACCATTTGATCGAGCTGCGCTCGCGGCTGATCAAGGCGCTGCTCGGCTTTGGGATAGCCTTCATCTTCTGCTTCTTCTTCGCCAAGCAGATCTACAATGTGCTGGTATGGCCGTTTGTCTGGGTCGCGGGCGCGGAAAACTCCAAGTTCATTTACACCGCGCTCTTGGAATATTTCATCACCCAGTTGAAGCTGGCGCTGTTCGGCGCCGGCTTCATCTCGTTTCCGATCGTGGCCACGCAGATCTACAAGTTCGTGGCGCCCGGCCTCTACAAACACGAGCGCGGCGCATTCCTGCCCTACCTGATCGCGACGCCGGTGTTCTTCGTGCTGGGATCGATGCTGGTCTATTTCGTGGTGCTGCCGATGCTGGTGCGGTTCTCGCTCGGCATGCAGCAACTCGGCGGCCCCGAAACCGCGCAGATCCAGCTGCTGCCCAAGGTCGGCGAATACCTGTCGCTGATGATGTCGCTGATTTTCGCCTTCGGCATTGCCTTCCAGCTGCCGGTGATTCTGACGCTGTTGGGACGAATCGGCATCATCACCTCGAAACAGCTGCGCGATAAACGCCGTTACTTCATCGTGGTCGCCTTCATCATCGCCGCCGTACTGACGCCGCCGGACGTGCTGAGCCAGTCCTCGCTCGCCATCCCCTTGCTGGCGTTGTACGAGGGCTCGATCATCGCGGTGCGGATGGTGGAGAAGAAAGCCGCCGCCGCCAAGGCCGCCGCCGCGACCGCACCCCCATCCGCCACCCCGCCGCCGCCCGATCCAAATCCGGCGGAGTAGGGCGGACTGTGCAGGTTTCCCAATCATACACGGCACATTTCCGACGATTAGTCACGCCCGGGCTTGTCCCGGGCATGTCAGTCTTTTACAGACTGCGGCGAAGACGTGGATGGCCGGGCCTTCGCCGCGCCGAAGGGGCTTCGGCCCCGCAGGCGGGACAAGCCCGACCATGGCGCAGGAATGTTCGTCATGCACGACATCAGATGGATTCGCGAAAACCCCGACGCGTTCGACGCGGCACTGAAGCGGCGCGGACTGGAGCCTTTGTCCGCACCGCTGCTGGCGATCGACGAGAGGCGCCGCGCGGCGATTCTGAAGTCGGAGCAAGCACAGGCGCGGCGCAATTCCGCATCAAAGGAAATCGGTGACGCCAAGAAGGCCAGGGATGACGCGCGCGCCGCCGTACTGATGGCGGAAGTAGCCGAGCTCAAGACCAGCATGCCGCAGCTCGAATTGGCTGCCAAGGTGGCGGATGACGAACTTGCTGGCGCGCTCGCGGCTATTCCGAACCTGCCATTGGACGATGTGCCCGAAGGCGTCGATGAACATGGCAACGTGGTGCGGCACCATTTCGGCGCGGTGCGCAACTACGCATTTGCGCCGAAGGCGCATGACGATCTCGGCGCCGCACTCGGTTACATGGATTTTGAGCTCGCCGCAAAGCTCTCCGGCGCGCGTTTTGTCGTGCTGAAGAAGGGTCTGGCGCGTCTCGAGCGCGCCATCGGCCAGTTCATGCTCGATCTCCACACCAATGAGCATGGCTATAACGAAGTCAATCCACCGTTCCTGGTGCGCGAGCAAACCGCATATGGGACGGGTAACCTTCCGAAGGCCGCCGAGGACATGTTTTGTACGCGGGAGGGACTTTGGCTGATTCCCACCGCCGAAATGCCGCTCACCAACCTCGTCCGCGAATCCATCCTCGACGAGAAGCAATTACCAATACGCTTGACGGCACTGACGCCGTGTTTTCGAGCCGAAGCGGGCGCGGCCGGGCGCGACACCCGCGGCATGATCCGCCAGCATCAATTTGCAAAAGTCGAGCTGGTCTCGATCACGACGCCGGAAACGTCCAAGGACGAGCATGAGCGCATGCTGGCCTGCGCCGAGGAGGTGTTGCGGCAGCTCGACCTGCATTACCGGGTAATGATCCTGTGCGCCGGCGACATGGGATTTGCCGCGCAAAAGACCTACGACATCGAGGTCTGGATGCCCGGGCAGGGGGACGGCGGGGCTTTCCGGGAAATCTCGAGCTGCTCTGTTTGCGGTGATTTCCAGGCGCGACGGATGGACGCGCGCTACCGCGGGCCCGACGGCAAACCCCGTTTCGTCCATACCCTGAATGGTTCGGGCACCGCGGTCGGCCGGGCGCTGATCGCGGTGATGGAAACCTATCAGCAGGAGGACGGATCGATTGCCGTGCCCGACGTGTTGCAGCCCTATATGGGCGGATTGAAAGCGGTCACCCGCGACACCTGACTTGTTTTCTCGGCGTGGGACACCGCGTTCGTTGTTGCGAATGCGGCGCGGCGCGGTATCGTCCGGTTTTACCTTCGGCCAGAGAAACTGGTACCATGGCGTTGCATCGTGACATCTTTTGGGTTGGCCGGCAGTGGGCGGTGACAGGCTACGGCATCCAGGCCTGCGATCAGAAACAGAAAAGCAAGTTCGATATCGATGCGACCCGACTATGGGATGACGGCGTGCTGAAGAGCATGCGTGACTTGACCTGGCTGAACATCGCGGACTTCGAGCAGGCGATCGTCGTTGCCCGCAAATATCACCCGGAACCGGCGCAGAAAGCCACGCCGCCGGAGGAGCATGTTCTGGGTTTGATAGCCGAGCTATTGAGCGAGCCGAGCCATGTAGACGCAGCCCCGAAGGAAACAGCCCCGACGAAGACTGCGAAGAAAGCGGCTGTGGAACCGGGGCCTGCTCTAAAATTCGAACTGCGAGTAGAAGGCTGGCCCGCGAAGTTCGTGCCGAATTGGCGAGTTCGTATCAGGCGGTGAGAGCGCGTTCCAACGAGCGGAGACAATTCCCAGACCGCGTTCGCTTGCAGCGTCACCTGCCGGAGCTTGTTGAAGCCGCCGCTGAGGTATCAGGTTAGCCCGTCTTCGCGGATTGGAGGGTTTTTGAGTAGCCTGCTCATTATATATCAATAGCTTAGACCAAAAGGTCTTCACTACGCGGATTCGCTTCGGTAATGGCGGCGGAGGTGATCCTGGGCGGCGGCTGCGGTGGCAGTCGGAGCTTCAGCTGGTCGAGCAAGAGCTGGAGTTCTGGCTCGGGGTGGGTGTAGCGGGTTAGCCGAAGTTCGCGGCCGTCGGTGGTCGGCAGATGGACGTCGATCATCTGGACGGCGGCAAACTTTTCGAGCGCACTGCGCGCGGTCAGCCCGGGCGCCAGCGCATGCAGGCGGCGGGTGAGCGTGACCTGCATGCAGTAGGCCAGGAACGCGATGAAGATGTGGGCCTCGATCCGCTTCTCGTCCTGATGGAAGATCGGCCGGATCGCCAGATCGCCTTTGAGGTTGCGGAACGCCTCTTCGACGGCGACGAGCTGGGTGTAGTATTGCCAGAGCTGCGCGGGATCATTGTCGGTGAGATTGGTGCGCAGCAGATAGCGGCCTTCGCGCCGTCGCGCCTTTTTCAGTTTCTTGCGATTAAGGCCGAAGGTGAAGCTCGGGCGCTCCTTGTCGATCGCAATATCAACCAGACGCCAAGCCGCCGGCGCCTTGGAGCGCGCGGCGCCGAGTTTCATCAGCAGTTCTTCGCGCGAGATTTCCATGGCCGAGATTTGCCGTAGCCGCCTCCACAACCATTTCAGTTGTCGTCGCCGCATCGCGCGTTCTTTGGTGACGCGATCATGGCTCTGCGCAAAGACGTAGAGTTCGTCGTCCTCGGCCAGAAGCTTGACCTTCACGCCCTCCCGCGCGTCCTGCCAGGGTTTTTCCAAAAGGTGCTTTTCTAGCCGGTTCAGACGTCCCTTCGGCGTTCCGACCAGATACTGCACCGGCGGATCGCTGTTGCGCATCTCGGCCAGTACGGCCTCGGTGGGCACGCCGCGATCCATCACCCAGAACTCGCCGCGCCTTGCCATATTGCTGCTCGATCTTGCCTAAGAACATCCGCAGTGTCTTGCTGTCGGCGGTGTTGCCGGGCAGCACTTCATACGCCAGTGGCAGGCCGTCGGGCGTCACCACCAGCGCGATCACCACCTGCGGGCAGTCCGGCCGTTTGTCGCGGCTGTAGCCGTGGCGGCGCTTGCTGCCTTCCGGCAAGTCCGAGGCGTTGACCTCGAAGTAGGTGCTGGTCAGATCGTACAGCAGCACATCGAAATCGGCGTTGAATAAATCGCGCCAGCGCCCGACCAGATGGGAGAACAGCGCTTCCTTGTGCTCAAGCAGCAGATCGTGACAAGCATAGAGCTTGTGCTCTTCCGCCAGGCCGAAGTCAGCTCCTAACAAATCGGCCATCGCGCTATTGCCGAACCATTGGCGATGCAGCCGCCATTCGCTGCCCGGAGCGATCAACCGGTAAGTCGCTAGGACCTGAAGGATCTGATCCCAGCGCGTCTTCTTCCGGCTTGGCGGCAGCCGCTCGGCCCAGAACCGATCAAGCTGAAGCTCCTGCCACAACTGCCCGGCCAGCCAGCAGGCGCCCCATTGCCGCGGACGACGAAGCTGCATCTCTGACAGGCGAAGTTGGACAACGGAAGCATCGCCCGCCACCGTCTCACATCGATCCTCCGGGAACAGCGCCAGTGTCCGAGCGCGGCCGGCGTCCTCGTCGATTACTTTGATCGCCTTGCGCCACGCCGCTGCCTGCGAGGAGTTGATCTCGCCCAGATACAGCACATGCCGCTGCACAACACGCCCATCACTGAGGCGCTTGTTCTCCACCACGTTCCAGGAATGGTGGGTTTTGCCGTTCTTCTTTCGCTCGGTGCGTCGCAGAAACATGATGCGGCGAATCTACGCGCATCATGCCGCGCTTGGGAATCGGGTAGGTCTTCACTACAGCCGTTTTTGCCCAGAATCGAAGACGCCGCCTATTACAAATCAGATACTTAGCCAGCTAAAAAATCTCAGAATCCGCGTTTCCGGGCGCGAATCCGCGAACTCGGGTTAGGCGGCTATGCCGAATTAAGTCGCATTCCGGACATTGCGAGTATACAGTGATTAGGATCGTACCGCGGGGCGGACTCCGCGGCAGCCGAACGTGTCGTGCTACCGCCTGACGGATCAGCACCGTGCCTAATACGCCCGTAAACCAGAGCAAGGACGAGTTCGATGCCCGGGCTTTTTTGAGCCAGACCGGGCGTGGAATGACGATCGAGGAATATTCGAAACGCCAAAAGATTTTCAGCCAGGGGGATGTCGCCGACCGGATCTATTTCATCCAACGGGGCAGGGTCAAAATGACTGTACTGTCCGAGCTCGGCAAGGAGGCGGTGGTCGCAATTTTCGCCGAAGGACAATTCTTCGGCGAGGCATGTCTCGAAGGAGCCAGGGTACGCACCGCCGCCAGCCAGGCCATGGAAGACTGCCTCATTACCTCCCTGACCAAGCCGGCCATGCTCAATGTCCTCAGGACCGAGCCGAAGTTTTCGATATTTTTCATCCATTACCTGCTGGCTCGGAACAGTCGCATCGAAGACGATCTGATCGACCAGCTGTTCAATTCCAGCGAGCGCCGGCTGGCGCGCCTGCTGCTGCTGCTTGCCAATTTTGGCAAGCAGGGTGGCGCAGCTCCTGTCGCCATTGCCCTTAGTCAGGAGACCCTCGCGGAAATGATCGGCACCACCAGATCACGGGTGAGCTTCTTCATGAACAAGTTCAGAAAGCGGGGATTGATCGACTACAACGGCAAGATCGAGGTCTATCCTTCGCTGCTCGACGCCGTGCTGCGCGAGAAGCCGCAAATCAGTGAAGACGAGTAGCCGCTCTCGGTGATCGGCGGGTGATCATCAGGGCCGTTGGCGCGGCGCCAAGCCAATGGCAACGCGATGGTGTCTGACATTGCCGGGTTTGCCTCAGCCGCGATAGCCGGATAAGACGGCGCAGCCGGATGGTGAAATCGATCGGGAAGGGCGTTTGAACGGATGCGGATTCTTTGCACCAACGATGACGGCGTGCATGCCCCTGGGCTTAAGATCATCGAAGAGATCGCCCGCGCCTTATCGGACGATGTCTGGGTGGTGGCGCCGGAGCTCGATCAGTCCGGCGTCTCGCACTCGCTATCGCTCAATGATCCGCTGCGGCTGCGCGAGGTCGGGCCGCGCCATTTCGCGGTGCGTGGAACGCCGACCGATTGCGTCATCATGGGGGCGCGCCACATTCTTGGCGAAACCATGCCGGACCTTGTGCTGTCAGGTGTCAACAAGGGCCGCAACGTTGCCGAAGATGTCGTCTATTCCGGCACCATTGCCGGCGCGCTGGAAGGCACCATTTTGGGGATTCCATCGTTCGCGCTGTCGCAGGAATTCAGCATGGAAACCCGCAACGCGCCGCTATGGGGCACGGCGCTGAAATTTGGTCCACCGATCCTGCGCAAGGTCATCGACGCGGGTGTGCCCAAAAACACCGTGATCAATGTCAACTTTCCGGCCTGCGCGCCTGAGGATGTCGCCGGTGTGCGCGTGACGCGCCAGGGCAAGCGCAATCTCGGCTTTCTCAAGGTCGACCAGCGCCGCGACGGCCGCGGCAATCCCTATTTCTGGATCGGATTCGAGCGCCTCGCGCAAGCAGACGTGCCGGCGGAAGGCACCGATCTCGCAGCTTTGGCGGCCCGTTATGTGTCGGTGACGCCGCTGCGGCTCGACCGCACCGACGACGAATTTTCCCAGGCGCTGACGGCGACGCTTAAATAGGCCATTCGTTTTCGGATGCTGGGCTCACGCGACGCAACGATGACGCGCTGCCGGGCGAAAGCGAACGGGCGCTGCTCGCGCGTCAGTGACTTGTTCACAGCCTGATTGCTTCCGATCAACAAGGCCAGACATGGTTTGACCGTGTTGCCGGAAGGCTCCGTGCGGGCCTCATCGCCGTGGTGTGGCAGCCGCGCATCAGTCTTGTCTTATCGAGGCGCATCAGCGAATTGCCTGATTCCGACCCAAGAATTCGCTCAATCAAACCCTATCGGTCAACATTAGTTGATGAGGTTATCCGTTCGCATCATTGAGGCGCAGGTGATCCAGCGTCGATAGCGCGGTTTCGCGTCAGACCGCGGAAATGATGGCGCTGGCCACGATGAAACGCCGATGACTTCGAGAATGCAATGATGGGGGCTCGATGGACCGGATCAATGGAAAAATGCGCAACGAGGCGGAGCAACGTCAGCGTGGGTTCGCAGTGCTCCGGCGGGTCTCGCAAGACCTATCCGCTTTGCGCACCATGAGTCGGCGACCGTCTGGTTCGGCGATGCGCAATATGGCGACCATGTCGACACGGCGCTTCCAACGATCTCGACGAAACCTTACCTCGGCCGCTTTTTGCGTCGCCCCCGGGTAGCTGATGGTTGCGCGGTTGATGCCGCTGCATCATCGAACTTCGGCGTAATGACGTAAGGGTCAGCCAATGTCCATTGAAAACTCCAACCACTTCCGTGGCACGGCGCGTACGCGCCGGGAGATGCGTCGAGATGCTCATGTCGGGGAACTGCGGCGTGAGCGATTGGATCAGCCGGCTTCAAAGATCCGGTTGAAAGCTCAGCGAGCGAAGGAGCGCATCCGTAAGACCGACTTTGGCACCATCCTGCTGCATTGGATCTTGGTGATCACGCTGACCCTGTCGGTGGGAACCGGCCTGCGGATTGCCATGGATTCGCCGGAGCATTCGTGGCTCGTGGTGCTCGATGCCATCCTTCCACTTTACACGGTCTGGACCCTGCATATTCCGGCTGCGCTGGTGCTCGTCGCCGTGACCGTCGCCTACGCAGCCTATGTCTGGCAGGGCGGCTTGATCAGTCGCATCCGTCTTGACCGGATGCGACTGTCGGGATTGCTCAACCGCAGCAGGCAGGTGCGGTGGGGCTCCATCAACATCATCCTCTACTGGGTGTTGTTTGCAACCATGATCATGGAGATCACCACCGGCACGCTGCTCTGGCTGGGCTACGGGCGTGGCCTCTGGGTCGAGATGCACATGTGGGGGACGTGGATCATTCTCGGTTATACGGCGGCCCATGTTCTGGCGCACTTTGCGCTTGGCGGCGTCAATCAGCTGCTCCGTGTGATCAGGCCGACCAGGCTCGGCCCGCCGCAGAAGGCGTTCGATCCGATGGAAATGGTAGCGGATCTGCTTGACCCGGAAAACGCGGCGAAAAGCCGGGCCGAGCCGTCCACGGGCTCGCGGATATTTCGTCTCAGTCCGCTCGTCGTAGCGGTGATCGCCGCAACCGCGGGAATAGCCATCGCAATGACCGTCGACCGGGCGTCCGAAGACCGTCTGTTCGTTCGGCGCATCTCGAAGGCCGACCGTCCCATCATCGACGGCGATATGTCCGATGGCGTCTGGCGGACGGTCAAGCCGTTCACGATGTTCACCGAGCTCGGCGGCAACTATGACGGCACGGGCGAGGCGGCGGTTCAGATTCGCGCGGTCCACGATGGCGAATGGGCCTATTTCTGTTTCATGTGGGATGATCCGACGCGATCACTGAAACATCTTCCGCTGGTGAAGCGCATCGACGGCTGGCATGTGCTGCATGATCGATTTGATCTCGGCGACGAGCGATCCTATTATGAGGACAAATTCTCCGCACTGTTTACCCAGCTGCCGATCGTGATCCCCGGCGACCGCACCTACCACGCCGGACCGACGCCGATCGAGGGTAAACCTTCGACGTTGTCGCAACGCGGCCTGCACTTCACCCCGGCGCCCGGTCTCGCCGTCGAAGTCTGGCAGTGGAAAGCCTCGAGCGGCGGCCTGCTCGGATGGGTCGACAAGAACCATTTCGACGTGCCAACGGCGGCCTCGCAAGCCCAGGCGGATGGTCAGATGCCGTACCGCGGTGGCTTCATCCAGGATCCACGTACGGCGGAGCTCTACAGCGAAAACTTCGAGCTCCAGCCCGTCGGGGGTTATGAACAAGCGATCCGGCCGAAGCGGCTGCCGAAGAACTGGAAGGCGACCTACGAGGCACTCGGACGGATCGATCTCGATCCCGACCATAGCGATGGCGAGACGTCTCGATGGTGGATGACGACGTCGGAATCCGAACCCTATTCACCGCAGCTTGACGCCGAAATCCCAGTCGGGACCATCATCCCGGGTTCCCTGATCCTGGTCGACGATATCGATCAGCGGGCTGACGTGAAGGGCATGGCGCGCTGGGCTGGCGGTCACTGGACGCTCGAAATAGCGCGCAAACTTGCAGCCACGGCTCCCGATGTTCCGATTGCCACTGGAACCTATATGCGGGTCGCGGTCTTCGACCACGCCCAGATCTACCATACCCGACACGTCCGCCCGATTCGCCTTGAGCTGCAGCGCTGAAGGGCTTTCCAATGCCGGGTCGCTCGACTGATGTCTGACAGCTGCCATCGGAGGCATGGGGAGAAATCGCTCGCTGGATCCCTAAAAACCTAAACGGTCACGCCTGTCGCACCCCTGAGGGTACTGTCGATGACCCGCGCCAGGTTTTCGAGTTGGAAGGGCTTTTGCAGCGTTGGACGGTCGCGGTATTCTTCCGGCAGGCCCGACGAGCCGTAGCCGGTCGCAAAAATGAACGGAAGCCCGCGGGCCTTGATCAACTCGGCGACCGGGGTGATCAGCTTGCCGTTGACGTTCACGTCGAGGATGGCGATTTCGAACTCGGCGCTTTGCGCCAGCCTTTGGGCCTCGTTGATTTCGCCGGCCTCGGCTGCGACCTGGTAGCCGAGCTCTTCGAGCATGTCGACGACCATCATCCTGATCATGACTTCGTCCTCAACAAGGAACACAAGGCTGCCCGGCCGCGTTGCAGTCATGATGTTGTCGTCCTTGCCCGCCCAGGATTACTGGATCGCAAATAGCCCCTTATGGCGCAATGTCAACGCGCAGGAGTTCCCGGGCCGGGCGGCATTTGGGAAATAGTTGGTTCCGGGCGGACTAACGCCCGCAAGGAGGCGGCGTTCCCGAGAGGGAAACAGCGATTTTACCGGGTTATCCTTGGATTGGGGGCACGCGGAGCCCTTTGGCCTCTATCCCACCGGCTCGAACGCGCTAGGATGCACCAACGCCAGCCCGCGCGGTTGCCATGCCCGACGCCCAGAATCCGCCCGAAAAGATGAAGTTTCAGCTCACGCTGAGGCGGCGTGGCATCAGCGATCAGGCGGTGCTGCGCGCCATGGACGAGATTCCGCGCGAGGCATTTGTGGAGGTCGCTGATCGGGCCGAGGCCTACCGCGACAGCGCGCTGGGTATTGCCTGCGGACAGACCATCAGCCAGCCCTTCGTGGTCGCCTACATGACCGAACAGTTGCAGCTGCAGAAGCACCACCGGGTGCTCGAGATCGGTACCGGCTCGGGATACCAAGCGGCGATCCTTTCGAGGCTTTGCGGGCACGTTCTGACGATCGAGCGCTACCGTACGCTGGCCGACAGCGCCCGGGCGCGGCTCAGGAAGCTTGGATGCTATAATGTCGAGGTGCTGTTGGGCGATGGTTTCGACATTCCGCAGAGCGCCGGCAATTTCGATCGTATCATCGTGACCGCGGCCCTGGAGGCGATTCCGGAGAGCTTGACCGAGCGGCTCGACCCCAGCGGCATCCTGATTGCGCCGGTCGGTCCGCACCACGGCACCCAGACCCTGGTCCGCGTTGCCAGAACGGACAGCGGTTTGCATCGTAAGGAGCTGGTCGACGTCCGCTTCGTGCCGGCATTGCCGGGCATTGCCCGCGAGCTTTAGCTAGATCCTTTCGACCGCCGAAAATGGTTCCCGCTCGAACTCTCGGCAGCCTTAAGCCGTTGTTTACTAGCGATGTGTTTACTCGAAATGCAGTTTGTTGCGTACGAGTGAGTAACCATGTCCGGTGTCGTCGAGTTATTTGGCTCGCGCCGCGTGCCCCACGTCGCGGTGCTGGCGCTGATATCCATTGGTTTTGCCGGCTGCAGCGCCGACATGTCGACGCGGTTTTCGCAGAATTCCTCCCCCAATCCCTTTGCCTCACAGTCGGAAGCCACAGGCTCGGTGCCGGCCCCTGCGGTCGAGCGCCGCGAACTCCCGCAATATACGCGTCCGCCGTCGCAGTCCCAGGCGGCGGCCTCGCCGCCGCCGATCGACCAACCCCAGTCGTACCGAAGCGCTAGTGCCGGGGTATCGGGGGGAGGACGCGGACTGGCCTCCTATACGCCGCCGGCGCATCCGATCGAGACCACCGGCACCGTTGCGCCCCAATCGGTGGCGGCGATCCACGGCCCCGGCCAAGGCAACACCACGATCATCGTGGGCACCAGCGACACGCTCGACGGATTGGCGCACCGCTATCATGTGACACCGGCCGCGATCCTGCAGGCCAATGGTTACAAAGGGCCGCGCGCGCTGTCGCCCGGCCAGCAATTGATCATTCCGCGCCCGACTGCAGCCACGGCATTGGCCGCCCCGGCTGTGACGGCGCCCGCCAGCACGGTTGCTGCCGCGGCACCGGCACCAGCCCCGATCGTTCATGTCGTCAATCCCGGCGATACGTTGTTGAGCATCGCCCACCATCATCATATTTCGGTGGCGGAACTGGCAAAGGCCAACAAGCTCGACGTATCGGCGAAGCTCAAGCTCGGCACCAAGTTGGCCGTTCCCGCCACCAAGAGCGCGGCGGCCACCCCTGCTGCGGCAGCGGCCGCCCAGCCTGCCACGGCAACGCCGCCTGCAAGCAAATTGGCGGCGGCTGTCGGTCCCCCGCAAAGCGCACGGCTGGCTCAGGCCACCGCCTCGGAAGAGACCGCGCCGGAATCAGCGGTCAAGGCTGCCGAGGCGACTGCGGCTTTGCCGACCTTCCGCTGGCCGGTGCGCGGCAAGGTCATCGTCAGCTACGGCGCCAAGACCAACGGCAAGGCCAATGATGGGATCAATCTGGCGGTGCCCGAGGGCACGCCGGTCAAGGCAGCGGAAGACGGCGTAGTTGCCTACTCCGGCAATGAGCTGAAGGGTTATGGCAATTTGATACTGGTTCGGCACGCCAACGGTTACGTCACCGCATATGCCCATGCGAGTGAACTGCTGGTGAAGCGCGGCGACACCATCAAGCGCGGCCAGGTCATTGCCAAATCGGGTCAATCGGGGGAGGTGGGGTCGCCGCAGCTCCATTTCGAGATCCGCAGGGGATCCACGCCGGTTGACCCGCTTCAATTCCTCAACGGGGCGTAAGGCGAGGCGTCGCTTGGCCACATTCACCGATGTTACCGTGCGACTCGATCCTGCGACCCTCTATCCAAGCCGTTGCCTGATGCCGCAGGCATCGCCGTCAAAGCCTTCGGCCCATCCCAAAATCACCTCGCGGTCAGCTTCACGCCCAACCGCCCCGCCAGTTCCTGCGTGAACTGCCATGCGACACGGCCCGAGCGTGAGCCGCGCGTGGTGGACCATTCCAGCGCCTCGCGCTCCAGTTCGACAGCTGCGAGCTCGATGCCGAAATGGCCGCAATAGCCCTTCACCATGGCGAGATATTCATCCTGGCTGCAGCGGTGGAATCCGAGCCACAATCCGAACCGGTCCGATAGCGAGACCTTCTCTTCGACCGCCTCGCCGGGATTGATCGCGGTCGAACGTTCGTTTTCCATCATGTCGCGCGGCAACAGGTGCCGCCGGTTGGAGGTGGCGTAGAGGATGACATTGTCGGGCCGGCCCTCGATGCCGCCCTCCAAGACTGCCTTCAGGGACTTGTAGGAGGCGTCGTTGCCGTCGAACGAAAGGTCGTCGCAGAATACGACAAAGTGAAAATGCGAGCACCGCAGCAGCGCCATCAGCGCCGGCAGGCTTTCGATATCCTCGCGATGGATTTCGATCAGTTTCAGTCGCTCAGCCGGCTTGCGATCGGCGTTGATGCTGGCATGCGCTGCCTTGACCAGCGACGACTTGCCCATGCCGCGCGCGCCCCACAAAAGGGCGTTATTCGCGGGGAGCCCGTTGGCAAAACGCAGGGTATTCTCGATCAGGATGTCGCGCATCCGGTCGATGCCCTTGAGGAGATCGAGATCGACCCGGCTGACCCGTGGCACCGCCACGAGCCTTCCGTCCGGATGCCAGACGAAGGCATCGGCTTCGCCAAGCGAACCGGCGCCAACCGATGTCGAGGAGGCTTCCGAAAGATGCGAGGCGATGGTTTCGAGCGCGCGCGCGATCCTTTCCGCGGTGTCGGCTTCGGGGTATGCCGGACGACGTTTGGCCGAGGCCATCGATGATTTACGTGGGCCACGAGGCCTTGTTTTCCGGGGAGTTTTTGACATCGCTGGGGTTCCTTGCCACGCACCCTTAGCGAGCCTTAATGGGGGCCGCAAGCGGCCCAAATGAGGGCGATGGCGGCGTTGCAATTGGGACCGCGGCCGCTATAGTCCGCGCGAATTTGCCCAGCCGGCCTGACCCGAAGGCGTCGCCGGCTCTTTCCCGTGTCACGAGGATTATCCGGATGTTGATTACCCCTGCCTATGCCCAGGCCGCGGCCGGCGGCGACACTAACAGCATGTTGATGTCGCTTCTGCCGTTCGCGCTGATCTTCGTGATCATGTACTTCCTGATTCTGAGGCCGCAGCAGAAGAAGGTGAAGGACCACGCCGAACTCGTGAAGAACATTCGCCGCGGCGATACAGTCGTCACCACGGGCGGGCTGGTCGGCAAGGTGACCAAAGTGGTCGATGACGACCAGATCGAATTTGAAATTTCCGACGGGGTGCGGGTGCGGCAAATGCGGCAGATGATCTCGGGCGTTCGCGCCAAGGGCGAACCGGCCAAGGAAAAAGCGGATACCGCCAAGGACGAGACGTCGGCGAGTTAGCGTTTTCGCGCGCCGCGTTCTCTTTAGATCTGACAGGTCAACTCGATGTTGTATTTCACGCGCTTTTCGACGCTGGCGATCATCCTGGGAACGCTCCTGGTTTGCCTCTGCGCCGTGCCGAATTTCTTCTCCGAAGCCACCGTCAAGAGCTGGCCGGCATGGGCGCAGCGGCGGCTGGTGCTCGGCCTCGATCTGCAGGGCGGTTCCTATCTGCTGCTGGCGGTCGATTCCAACTACGTCAAGAAAGAGAAACTCGACCAGGTTCGCGATGACGTGCGGCGAACGTTGCGCGAGGCCAAGATCGGCTATCAGGGCCTCGTTTCAAAGCCAGACAGCGTCGAGGTTAAGATCAGCAGGGACACCGATGTCCCGACGGCGCTGGCAAAACTGCGCGAGCTGTCGCAGCCGCTGGGCGGCCTGCTCGGCTCCAGTGGCCAGCGCAGCCTTGAAGTCAGCGACGCCGGCGGCGATCTGATCCGCCTGACGGTACCGCCGGCGGCGATCACCGAGCGCATCCGCCAGACCATCGAGCAATCCATTCAGATCGTCGAACGCCGCGTCAACCAGCTCGGAACCGTCGAGCCGGTGATCCAGCGCCAGGGCACCGATCGCATTCTGGTGCAGGTGCCGGGCCTGCAGGACCCGACCCGCTTGAAGGATCTTTTGGGCAAGACCGCCAAGATGGAATTCCGCATGGTCGATACCACCGTGGCGCCGGAACAGGCTACCCAGGGCAATGTGCCGCCTGATTCCGAGGTGCTGATGAGCGCGTCATCGCCGAAGATACCCTATGTGGTGAAGAAGCAGGTGCTGGTTTCGGGTGGCGACCTTACCGACGCCCAGCCGGGTTTTGACCCGCGCTCCGGCGAACCGATCGTCAGCTTCCGATTCAACACCGCAGGCGCGCGCAAATTCGCGCAGGCGACGACGGAAAATGTCGGGCAACCCTTTGCCATCGTGCTCGATAACGAGGTGATTTCGGCGCCGGTAATCCGCGAGCCGATCACCGGAGGCTCCGGCCAGATTTCCGGCAACTTCACGGTGCAGGCAGCCAACGATCTGGCGATCCTGTTGCGCGCCGGCGCCCTGCCGGCGCCGCTGACGGTCATCGAGGAACGCACGGTCGGTCCGGGGCTCGGCCAGGACTCGATCGAGAAGGGTGAACTCGCCGCCTATGTCGGTTCGATCATGGTGATCGTGTTCATGCTCGTGACCTACCGGCTGTTCGGCGTGTTCGCCAACATCGCGGTCGCAATCAACGTCGCGATGATCTTCGGCCTGCTGTCGCTATTGAACGCGACCCTGACGCTGCCGGGCATCGCCGGGATCGTGCTGACGGTTGGGATTGCCGTGGACTCGAACGTGCTGATCTATGAACGCATCCGCGAGGAATTGCGCGGCGGGCGTAACGCTATTTCCGCGATCGATGCCGGCTTCAAACGCGCGCTGTCGACGATCCTGGATTCCAACATCACCACCTTCATCGCCGCCGCCGTGCTGTTCTATATCGGCACTGGTCCGGTGCGCGGCTTCGCCGTGACGCTCGGCATTGGCATCCTCACCACGGTGTTCACCGCCTTTGAGTTGACCCGCCTGATCGTCGCGGGCTGGGTTCGGTGGCGGCGGCCGCAGAGCGTGCCGATTTAGGGCATCATCACCCAAAGCCCGCCCTCGAATCGGATCCAGGGGCGGATAGCGGTTTTCGGAAGACAGCATGTCCCCACAACAAGATAACGCGACCAATATGATCCGGCATGTTCGCATCATATTCAGGCGAATGCGGAGCCGGCGTTGACTCATTTAGTTCTTATTGCCCTCGGCATCCTGGTTGCCGTGCTGACGGTGGTCAGCGTGTTCGGCCTGCTGCCGTCGCTGCGCATCGTGCCCGACAACACCCGGTTCGATTTCACCAGGTTTCGTCGTATCAGTTTTCCGATCTCGGCACTGCTCTCGATGCTCGCGATCACGCTGTTCTTCACCCACGGTCTGAATTTCGGCATCGATTTCAAGGGCGGCACGCTGTTGGAAGTTCGCGCCAAATCCGGCACTGCCGATATCGCCTCGATGCGCGCCACTCTCAGCGGCCTCGGGCTCGGTGAAGTGCAGTTGCAGCAGTTCGGCGGCCCCGCCGAGGTGCTGATCCGGGTCGCCGAGCAGCCCGGCGGCGACGCCGCCCAGCAGGTGGCCGTGGCGAAGGTCCGCGGCGCGCTCGGCGATGCCGTCGAGTACCGCCGGGTCGAAGTAGTGGGACCGCGGGTATCCGGGGAATTGCTGGCCTACGGCATGCTCGGCCTGATGCTCGCGATCTTCTCGATCCTGATCTATCTGTGGTTCCGGTTCGAATGGCAGTTCGCGCTGGGCGCCATGATCGCCAACGTCCACGATATTGTGCTGACCATCGGCTTCATGTCGATCTCCCAGGTCGATTTCGACCTCACCAGTATTGCGGCACTGTTGACGATCCTTGGTTATTCGCTGAACGACACGGTCGTGATCTATGACCGGATCCGAGAAATGCTGCGGCGTTACAAGAAAATGCCGATGCCGGAATTGCTCAATGAATCGATCAATTCGACGCTGTCGCGATCGATCATCACCCATGTCACGGTGACGCTGGCGCTGCTGGCGCTCTTGCTGTTCGGCGGTAACGCCATCCACAGCTTTACTGCGGTAATGATGTTCGGCGTGGTGCTGGTCGGCACCTACACCTCGATCTTCATCGCGGCGCCGATCCTGATCTATCTCGGTGTCGGCAACAACCGGGCCGACGCGCCGGACCCACCGAAGAAGAAGTAGCGCATGATCCCGCCACAGGTCGTGCTCGCAACTACAGGACGATAGCGATGGCGGGCCGCTCGGACGCACCGCACCTTCCGAGATCAGCCGCGATCGATGCCTATGGCATTGGCGGCTTCGCTTTCGCCGGGATGTCGCATCGCGGCTCGCTGTTGTGCCTGCCGGATGCCATCTGGGCCTGGCCGATCGAAGGGCCGGAGCAGATCGACCGCGCCGCGCTGGCCCGCGTATTCGATCACGCGCGGAGCATCGACACCCTCATCATCGGCACCGGCACCGCCGTCTGGCTGGTTCCGGCGCCGCTGCGCGAGGCATTGCGCGCGGTCAGCATTGTGCTGGACACGATGCAGACTGGTCCGGCCATCCGCACCTACAATATCATGATCGGTGAGCGTCGGCGCGTCGCGGCGGCGCTGATCGCCGTGCCATGAGTGGCGCGGAAGCAGGCGGGCAGTCCGCCGAATTCTGCGCCGATCTGGTGCGCAGCCACGATTTTTCCCGCTACGCATCGACCCTGTTCGTGCCGGCCGGGCAGCGCCGCGCGTTGCTGGCGATCTATGCCTTCAATGTCGAGATTTGCCGGGTGCGGGATCAGGTGAGCCAGCCGCTGCCAGGCGAGGTGCGCCTGCAATGGTGGACCGACGCCATAGCGGGCGCCGGCCACGGCGGTGTCGAGGGCAATCCGGTTGCGGCAGAACTGCTATGGGCAATCCAAAACTGGCCTTTGAGGGTTGAGCGGCTGTCGCTCATGATCGACGAGCACCAATTTGACCTTTACAACGATCCGATGCCGACCATGGCGGCGTTGGAAGGCTACATCGATGACACTTCATCGGCGCTGTTCTCGCTCGGCGCTGCCATCGTCGGCTGGCAATCCCCCGACATCGAACACCTCGCAAGCCACGCCGGTTTGGCGCTGGGCCTGGCGCAGGTGATCTCGGCCCTTCCGGTGGATGCCGCGCGGCGTCGGCTGTTCGTGCCGCTGCAGCTGCTGGAGAGCCACGGCAGCGGCATCGAGGAGGTGTTCGCGGGCAAGGCAACGCCGAAACTCCGCGCCGCGCTGGATCAGCTGATCGGCGAGGCGCGCGGACATCTCAGGACGGCCTTGGCGCTGCTGGCGGACACACCAGCCGAGGTGAGGCCGGTTTTCCTGCCGCTCAAGCTGGTGGACCACCAGCTGAAAATAATGGCGCGGGCCGACAGCGACCTGTTCATGTCGCGGCCGCCCTCCAGGTTGCGGACGCTATGGACGCTATGGCGGGCGTCAAGGTCGCAGCCCTTTCGACCTTGACGATAAGCGACCAACGATAAAAAGGCTGCAGCGAAATCCGGACCGCAAGCAAGTCATAGGTGCTGTATTGGCTTTTCAGGCGCCAGGTCGGCAGCTTCGAAGTTGAACCGGTCGCGCAGATTCTTCCTTGATTCCAAGATGTCCTTCATGAAGGCGCGATCGGCCTCGCTGGTCATCAAGGGTTCGATCAGATCAAGCTGGTTCATGGCGACCAGTTGCAGTACCTCGGTGCGAACCTTTCCGGCGCAATCACGCGGCAGGGATTGCACCACCTGGATGAGCTCGGGCGGCCGCAGCCGGTTTGCCGAGGCAAGCTCGCCGCGTAGCTCTGTTTCGAGCGCGGCCTGGTCGGCCTCGACGAATGCATAGAGCCCGACGCCCGAGCGGCGGTCAGCAAACGCGACGATCGCGGTATCGCGTACAGCTGGATTCTTCCGGATCAGATCGGCCAGTACCGGGGCATCATTGACCAGCCGCCGGCCGCCTCCTTCACGGTCGGTAAAATTGAACAGGCCGCGGGTGACGGCGCGGTAGACTTTCTTGCCGGTCTTCAGCCAGATGCTGGCGACCAGGGATTTGCGCGCGAGGATCTTTCTCTCCTGCGGCGTCAACGCTTCCGGAGCGTAGCTGCGCTTGTGTTTCAACAGATGTCGGAGATCCTCGTAAGCGGCGATGCGGAAGAGGCGGCCGCGGGTCCCGAAGCAGGCGGCCAGTTGAAAGTCGGTGAGATAGGCCCGGCCATCCCTGCCGCGCAGCCAGTTCTGCTCCTTGGCGAGATCGTTATGACAGATGCCGGCACGGTGCAGCCGGCGCAGCGCCTGTTTGGCAGACCGGAAATAGGCCGCGTCGCCATTCGGTTTTGCCAGATGCAGCGCCACGCCATCGATAAAACCGCGGACCAACGCTTGCCGACCGGCCCACAACAGCTCGGGCCCGACCTTCAGGCCGCGTGCCTTTGCCAGCGCCTTTCGCTCTCTGGCGAACAGATGGCGCGCCGGCAGGTAGGACCACCACGGCACCTGGTCGAGCCGACGCAGCACCGCCTCGACCTCGCCGTCCGGTCTTCGGAAGCGGCCGCGTTCGACGGTGGAAAACACGTCGCGCTTGAGCAGCGCGCCTTCGGTCCAGCGTGCCGACAGAACCGCGGCGTCGTCCCTGGGCAGGCTCATGCAATGCTCACGCCGCCGCCGCGATAGACAGGTGGTCCGCCATCCAGCGTTCGAGATCGGATAGCGCCCGCGCGCTGATCGCCTGTTTCTTGGCGACGGTTTTCTCGGCACCGCGCAGACGCGTGCCATCGGATCCCCGTGTCGGTGGGTTCAACAGCGGCGGGAACAGGCCAAAGTTGATGTTCATCGGTTGAAACGAGCGCCCGCCGGCTTCGATGGTCTCGATGTGGCCGCCGGTAATATGACCGAGCAGCGATCCCAGCGCCGTGGTCGAAGGTGGCGGCATGAGCGAACTCGAGCGGGCTTCGGCTGCGGCGTAGAGACCCGCGATCAGCCCAATCGCGGCCGATTCAACATAACCCTCGCAGCCGGTCATTTGACCGGCGAAGCGCAGCCGCGGCTGCGCGCGCAGTCTCAATTGCGGGTCGAGAAGTTTTGGCGAATTCAGAAAGGTATTTCGATGCAATCCGCCGAGCCTGGCGAATTCCGCCCGCTCGAGCCCGGGGATGGTGCGGAAGATCCGTTGCTGGGCCCCGTGCTTCAGTTTGGTCTGGAACCCGACCATGTTGTAGAGCGTGCCGAGCTTGTTGTCCTGGCGCAGTTGCACGATGGCGTGAGCCTTCACTGCCGGATGATGCGGATTGGTGAGGCCGACAGGCTTCATTGGCCCGTGCCGTAGCGTTTCGCGGCCGCGTTCGGCCATCACCTCGATCGGCAAACAGCCATCGAAATAGGGCGTATCGATTTCCCACGCCTTGAATTCAGTCTTCTCCCCTGCCAACAGGGCTTCAACGAAGGCATCGTATTGTTCCGCATTGAGCGGGCAATTGATGTAATCGGCGCCGGTGCCTCCGGGGCCCATTTTGTCGTAGCGCGACTGAAACCACGCTTTGGACATATCGATGGAATCGCGGTGCACGATCGGAGCGATGGCATCGAAGAACGCCAGCGCGTCCTCGCCGGTAAGCTCTCGGATCGCCTCGGCAAGGGCGGCAGAGGTCAAGGGTCCGGTGGCGATGATGACGCTGCCCCAATCCGCCGGCGGCAGGTGGTCGATTTCACCGCGCTCGATGTGGATCAAGGGATGCGCGTGCAGCGCCTGCGTGACAGCGGCGGAAAATGCATCGCGGTCGACGGCCAGGGCACCGCCGGCGGGAACCTGGTTGCTGTCAGCGGCGCGCATGATCAGGGAACCCAGTCGACGCATTTCGGCGTGCAGCAAGCCCACGGCGTTATTGGCCGCGTCGTCCGAACGGAAGGAGTTGGAGCACACCAGCTCAGCGAGGCTGTCGGTGCGATGAGCTTCCGTCATTCGCCCCGGGCGCATCTCATGCAACAGCACCCGGACTCCAGACCTGGCGAGCTGCCAGGCAGCTTCCGAGCCGGCAAGGCCGGCGCCAACGATGTGGACGGAGTCGTGAAGGGAGCTGGTGCCTGTCATAGGCACAGAGGTAGCGCGTAGCGCCGGATACGACAACGCCCGCGGCGGGGCGGGCGCTATCGGATCCGAGCGGTCGGAAAATGGATCAGCTATTATAAGTACCGGCGGCGACGCGCGGGATGTCCGAGCGGTCAAGACCAATATCGGCCAATTCGCGATCGCTGAGCTGGGACAGTTCCGCAACATTGCGTTGATAGTCCCGGAACGCCTGGATCATGCGGATGATCGATAGCAACATGGAAGTTCTCCTTGTAGTGAAGATTCAGCTCTTAGCGAGAGCCTATCGTTGAAATGAATATAGAACGAAATTCCTCACACCAGAAGTACAAATGCTGCGGTGCAGCTAATCATGAGACGCATGGCTCCATTAAGAAGCGATTAACCTTTCAGCATGGCTCGACGGGTCCGCCAACGGGACCGCCGAAGTCGTCCATAGCGACCCAAAATCCCCCGTATAACAACGGATATTCTTCAATGGTGCGCTGCACATAGATGCCTGTCGGGGGCTCGCGTATCAACAGATAAATAACTATCGAAAGCGAAATCCGCGATGGTTCTCGCTACCGAAGCAGCCAAGGTCGCATGCACGATTCGCATGCGCTTTCAAATGAAATGAATTTGAAATCACTATTATAAAAGGCGACCGGATTGAGAACTATAACCAGTGGCCGCCTAAGGGAACCCGGCGGGCTTTATACGGGCGAATCGGAGGCCGCTCAGCCTCGATCACCGATCGTTCAGGGCGCGTGCGCGAGCTGGCTGGCGAAGTTGGCGATGGTCCGCGCATAGACCTCGCTCTTGTTCCATTGCTGAAGTACGGCGAAATTGGCGCTGCCGGGCTCCCAGTCCTTGCCGCGCTGCCAGCCGTAGGCAGCGAGATAATTCGCGGTCGATGCCAGCACGTCGGGGGGGCTGTGCAGCAGGTCACGGCGGCCATTGGCGTCAAAATCGACTGCGTATTTGAGATAGGATGAGGGCATGAACTGGGTCTGGCCAATTTCGCCCGCCCAGGCGCCGCGCATGTCCGATGGCGCGAGATCGCCGCGCTCGATGATGCGCAGCGCATCCATTAATTCAGCCCGGAACGTCTCCGCGCGCCGGCAATCATAAGCCAGCGTCGCCAACGACCTAATCGTCGGAAATTTACCGGTATTGACGCCGAAATCCGTCTCCAACCCCCAGATCGCCACCAGTACCTCGCCTGGCACGCCATAAGCCTGTTCGATGCGGCCGAGCACCGAACCATATTGCTTCATCATGTTGGCGCCGCGGGTCAGGCGGGGGGGTACCATTCGCCCCGAGAACTCCTCGAAACTCTGGCTGAACACCTTCTGTGAGCGATCCCGGGAGAGCACTCCCTGATCCAGCGTCAGGCCACTTAAGCCGGATGAGATGGCGGCCTGCGAAATGCCCGCTGCGGCCGCCTCAGTTTTGAAATCGTCGAGCCAGGCCGCGAAGTTGCCGGTACCGCAGGGGGCTGCGGCGAATGCAGCAGCCCCGGTTGTGGTCAGTGCGGCGCAGACGGCGAAGACCTTGAGAAAAGAAGCACAATTCATCGGGACCACCAGCTCCGCAAATCAGTCTCGATTAAACAGTTTTGCCCCGACGTCACCAGATGTTATCCACAACCGCGGCCAAAACATGGCTATTTCTCGTTGTCGCGGCATTCCGTGGACTGGTTCGCACCGTCCCCGAACATCTGTCGTGAGCTCATCCTGACCGCATAAGCGCAGCAAATCCGCCGGCCAAACGTTGACAGGCGGAAGTTCAGGGCCGGTGACCTATCTGGTTGGCCTACGCGCCGCCGTCCTTGCGGCGCCAAGGAAACAAGGCGGCCGGGAAATCCGCGGCGGAGCGCCGTTCGCGCTGCGGACGGGCAGGCCGCGGCCGCGGATTGGGATCTGGCGCAATCACCCTGCGATAGAGATGCCAGGTGGCATGTCCCAGCAGCGGGATCACCACGGCGAGGCCCAGGAAGAGCGGCAACGATCCCGCCACCAGCAGGGCCGCGACGATCAATCCCCACGCCGCCATGGGCATCGGGTTTTGTGCCACGGCCCGCAGCGACGTCACCATGGCGTCGCCTGCGCCGGCTTGACGATCGAGCATGAGCGGAAAAGAAATCACGCTGATGCACAGCGCCACCAGGGCGAACAGGAAACCGACGCCGCAGCCGACGATGATCAGCCACCATCCCTGTGTGGTCGTCAGCACCCGCCCGAAGAAATCGGGCATGCTTGCCGCGGCCTGGTAGCCAAACGCCGCCACATATATCGCCTGCGCGGTGGCGACCCAGGTCACGAACAGCGCCAGCAGTAGTGCACCCAGCCCGAGCATGGCGCCGAACGAAGGGGATCGCAGCACGTCGAGCGCGTCCCAGGCCGACGGCTGTTCGCCGAGCTCGCGGCGGCGGCTCAGTTCGTACAGGCCAAGCGCGGCAAATGGACCAAGCAGGGCAAAACCCGCGGCCAACGGGAACAGCAGCGGCAGCACCGAATATCCCAGTACGGCGCGCGCTACCGCGAGCCCAAGCACCGGATAGATCACGCAGAGGATGATGGCATGGCTCGGCACCGCCTTGAAATCTTCCCAGCCGAGACGCAGCGCCTCGTGCAGGTCGGACAGGCCGATGGTTCGAATGATGGGCGCCGCCGTGCCGTCCTGCGCGGGCTGCGCCATCGGTGTGACATTGCCGGGATATGGGGTGGCCATGGTCGCTGTCTCCCTTGCCGCCGCGGTCCTATTACGCGCCGGTCGAGGCGCAGACGCCCGCTTGCTGTAAATGATCACGATCAGACCAGACGCGAAAACTGGAAACCGAAGCTGGCCTTGTCGCGAACTGAAGCCCGAGCGTACTCCCATTCGCGGCAGAAGCCGCTCACGGTTCAGTGAAGGCGGTCATGCCGCGGTGCAAACCGCCCGCTGTTGGTGCGGCGCCATTCCGCCGCTTTTCCGCCACCGCGAGGCTCATTTGCATTAGTAGGCCATCTTGCACACCCGGCCGATTTGAACTGGCTGGAGTGATGTGATCGAGTGGGCGCGGCGGCTGAAAGATGCGGTTCTGGCGCTCGATACCTTCTTCAAGTCCATTCGTAGGAGCAGACGATGAGTATTTTTGGAAAAATCATGAGCGCGATCTTTGGCGGCAAGGCCGACGCCGCGACAGCGAGCAGCGCCGCATCCGGCGGCGCGGCCACGAGCAGCAGCGCGGCCGCCGCGACGGGATCAAGGACCGCATCGTCCGCCGCCGCGCCCTCGGCCCCGGTTGCGCCGCCGCAGTCGGTCGATGTCGCGGCCATCGTCGACAAGGCGGCTGCCGCCAAGGGCGAAAAACTGGAGTGGCGCACCTCGATCGTGGATCTGATGAAGGCGCTTGATATCGATTCGAGCTTTGCGGCCCGCAAGGAGCTTGCCAAGGAGCTCGGCTATAGCGGCGATAGCAGCGACTCCGCCAGCATGAACATCTGGTTGCACAAGAAGGTAATGGCCGAGCTCGCCGCCAATGGCGGCAAGCTGCCGCCGGAAATCAAGCACTGACGCGCGTTTCAGCGCCAATCCCTGGGCTCGCTAGCGGCGGGTCCTGGGATCTCGGGACAGGAACTCAGCCCCACGCATGATCGGCGGCTTCCCAGGCCGCGGCTCGCAACTCGCTGCGCTCGCGGCCGATATCGTGCAGGATGCGATCGTCGATCGCATCGATGTTGATCAGTTGCGACTGATAGCGAAGGTATCGCATGATCGTGCCGAAAAGAGATACGATGAGCATAGCCGACTCCCCGCGTTTGGATTTGAGGTTGAGCGTTATGGAGCGGCCTTCGTTGCATCGCTCCCGTTAACAGGCCATTTCCTTCCGGTTAACGTCCGTAGTGCTACGGAGCGCTCTGTCGGGACTATGCTTTCGGTCCGGTTTTTTACCCGACTGGATCCGCGAACTTCGGATGCTTCGTTAAACAATCCATCACGAACCCGCAGCCGGCGATCACCTTCAATCAAATGGGCGGATAGCCGCAAAGCCTGACTTTAGCGCCAGCGGCCGATGACGGGACCGCGCGAAAGTCAGAGCAGGCCCCCTGGACTTTTCTGCAATTGACTCCGGGTGAAACGGAATTCTAACTGTCGGCGCCGGTCGGGCCGGAACGGACTCCGAGGGCGTAAAGCTGTCGAACTGCAGAATATTTAAGCAAAAAGCCTCAATAAGAGCACTCAGGAAATTGTCATGCGCGTCATCAACGTCGCCGCCGCCCAGATGGGCCCCATTCAGAGGGCCGATGGTCGTGAAGCCGTCGTCAAGCGCATGATCGCGCTGATGGACGAAGCCAAAGCCGGGGGCGCCGAACTGATCATCTATCCCGAACTCGCCCTCACCACATTTTTTCCGCGCTGGTACATGGAAGATCAGGCCGAGGTCGATGCCTGGTTTGAGCGGGAGATGCCGAACGCGGCGACCAAGACGTTGTTCGAGCGAGCCGCCCGATACCAAATGGCCATGAGCTTTGGCTATGCCGAGCTGACGCCTGATGGGCATCATTTCAACACCTGCATCCTCACCGATCGATCGGCTCGAATTGTCGGAAAATACCGCAAGGTTCATCTGCCGGGCCATTCGGAGTTCGACAGGGAACGCGCCTTTCAGCATTTGGAGAAACGCTACTTCGAGCCCGGCGATCTTGGCTTCAATGTCTGGCGCACCCTCGGAGGTATTTTCGGCATGGCCGTGTGCAACGATCGCCGCTGGCCCGAGACTTATCGGGTCATGGGCCTGCAGGGCGTCGAGATGGTGCTGATCGGCTACAACACCCCCGCTGTCAACGCGCAGAACAGCAAGGAGGGGCCGGAGAAGCGCTTGTTCCACAACCGGCTCTCCGTGCAGGCTGGCGCCTATCAGAATGCGACATGGGTGGTCGCCGTCGCCAAGGCCGGCGTCGAGGATGGCTTTCCTTTGATCGGCGGCAGTCTGATCGTCGATCCAAACGGCGAGATTGTCGTCGAGGCCAAGAGCGAGCAGGACGAGCTTCTTCTTTACCCCTGCGATCTCGACGCGACCCTCTTCGGCAAGAAGACGATCTTCGACTTTGCCAGGCATCGCCGCATCGAGCACTATGGTCTGATCACCAGCCGTACCGGGGCGGTACCTCCGCCGGAAAACTAGATGACCAGTTTTTGCTTCCGCGAACTCAATCCGCACGACCGATACAAGCTGTTGTGTGGTGTCGTCGTGCCCCGCCCCATCGCACTGGTGACGACTCTCAATGAGAACGGCGCCATCAACGCAGCGCCCTTCAGCTTCTTCAACGTCTTTTCCGAAGATCCTCCGCTCGTGGTGCTGGGCCTGCAGCACAAGTCCGATCGCAGCCCCAAGGACACCACAGGCAATATCCACCGAACTGGCCAGTTCGTTATCCATATGGTGGATGAGGCACTGGCGGTTACGATGAACGATTGCGCGATCGACTTTCCTCCCGGCGAAAGTGAAGTGGAGGCGACAGGACTTGAGACGCTTCCTTCGATCGATATCGCCGTGCCGCGGTTGGCCGCCGCGCCCTTCGCGCTCGAGTGCCGTCGGCACGTCGCGCTTGCCTTTGGGCCCGGGCGCGAGCTTCTGGTCGGTGAGGTGCTGCGGCTGCACGCGCGTGACGGGCTGATCGACAGGGCGAGGATGCATGTCGATCTCGACGTCTATCAGCCGGTCGGACGGCTGTTTGGCAACCTCTATGCCACCCAGCGCGACACCTTCGCGCTGGCGCGCGAAAGTCACCCGCAGTGGCTCGCGCGCGTCAAGAGCGACGACGATAAAACCGAACCGGTCAGCGACAAATGACGCGAAGCTCAGTGATGCGCAAGCTGCACCGCGCCAAGGGCCATGGTCGCGGCCGCTTGTGTCGGATCGATCACGGGGATGCCGAGCGCCTGCTCCAGCGGTCGGCGATGACGCGCCATGCCGGCACACCCCATGACGATGGCGCCGGCTCCGTCGTCGTGCTTCAGCGCGCGCCCGACTTCGATCATCTTCGCAAGCGTTGCTTCGCCCGATGCCGCTTCGGCCACGCTGACGTTGAGCGGCCGTTCTCCGGCCAGCCGTTCCATCAATCCCATCTGCCTGAGATAGCGGAAATGACGGCGAATCGAACGCTCGGCGATCGCAATGACGCCGAAGGTTTCCGCGCGCGCGAGCGCCGTCAGCACACCGCACTCGGCGATGCCGAAAACCGGCCGATCGGTGGCTTCGCGGCAGACGTGCAGACCCGGATCGCTGTAGCAGGCAATGACAAAGGCCGCCGAGCGATTGTCGCCCTCCACAAGACGGCGCAGCGGCATCGCCACACGGTCGACATCGGCCTGACTCTCGATCCCGTAAGGCCCCTCGGCCAGCGTCTCGCAGACAATCTCCGGTCCGCCCTCGAGGACGAGCGGCCTCAAGGCGTCCTCCAGCCCTTTCGTGACGAGGCCGTTGGAATTAGGGTTGATAACGAGAATGCGCGGCCGAGACATCGTGTTTTCCTGCGGGATGACCCGTCTGTGCAAAGTCTTGTGGATGCAGGGCTTGTGCGTCAAGACATGCCTGGCAGGAGTTTTATATCAATACTTCGGAGTTTGCCATGGTCGAGCCCGCCTACGATCTGCTGATACGCGGCGGCCGCATCGCGACCGTGAGCGACGTGTTCGAGGCGGATGTCGCCATTACCGGTGAGACGATCGCAGCCATTGGCCGCGGTCTGTCGGGCGGTCGGCGCGAGATCGACGCGCGCGGCAAATTTGTCCTGCCAGGCGGCGTCGACAGCCATGCTCATATTGAACAGCTCTCGGCGGCGGGTATCATGAATGCCGATACCTTCGAGAGCGCCACGGTCTCGGCGGCCTTCGGCGGCACCACCACCGTGATCTCGTTCGCGGCTCAACACGTCGGCATGAAATTGCCGGAGATAGTGCAGGAGTATCACGCGCTCGCCAGAAGGGGCGCGGTCATCGACTATGCCTTTCACATGATTATCGCAGACCCGACGCGAGAGACGTTGGAGGTGGATCTGCCGGTTCTGATCAAGCAGGGCCATGCCTCGATCAAGATATTCATGACCTATGACCGCCTGAAAATCGACGATGAGCCGCTTCTGGACATCCTGCTTGCGGCGCGTGACGGTGGTGCGCTGCTCTGTGCCCATGCCGAGAACCACGGGATCATCTCCTGGATGGTGAAAAGGCTGCTCGCGCGCGGCTATACGGACGCTAAGTATCACGCCATCAGCCATGCCCGGGTTTCGGAGGCCGAGGCCTTCAACCGGTTGATCGGCATGGCCGCGCTGGTCGATCAACCGATCATGATCTTCCACGTCTCGACGGCGGAAGGCGCCAAGGTGATCCGAGATGCACGCGGTCAGGGCCTCAAGGTCTTCGCGGAAACATGCCCGCAATATCTCTTTCTCACCGCCGACGATCTCGACAGGCCGGGCGCAGAGGGCGCCAAATGGATGTGCAGCCCGCCGCCACGCCGCGCCGCGGATCAGGAAGCCCTGTGGCAGGCCCTTGCGCTCGGCGATCTGCAAACCATTTCGTCCGATCACGCGCCCTATCGCTTCGACGAAAGCGGCAAATTGCGCGCTGGACCCCATCCCACCTTCAAGCAAGTGGCGAACGGGTTGCCGGGCCTGGAAGCACGTCTGCCGCTGCTGTTCGACGCCATGGTTTCGAAGGGCCGCCTCGGGATCGAGAAGTTCGTTGAACTGACCGCGACCGCGCCGGCCAAGATCTACAATCTGCATCCGCGCAAGGGCTCCATTGCTATCGGTAGCGACGCGGATATCGCGATCTGGGATCCGCAGCGTGAGGTCACTCTGAACGACGAGATGATGCACGATCTGGCCGGCTATACCCCTTACGCCGGCCGCAGGCTGCGCGGCTGGCCGGTCACCGTGCTGTCGCGCGGGCGCGTCGTGATCGCCGACGGCAAGCGTTCGGTCGAAGCAGGCTCCGGCCGCTTCCTCGCGCGCATCGGCGGCGAGGCGGCGAAACCGACCGGCCGTCTGACATCGGACATCGATCCCGAGCGGAACTTCGGTGCCATCCTGCTGTGAGCTGTCCGCCGCGATCAGCATGAACCGCGCACCTTCGGATTGAGAAATGAGAATCCTTGTCTTCGGCGGCACCGGTTTTGTGGGGCTCAATATCGCCGCGGCGCTACTGGCCCGCAGTCACGCCGTGACGTTATTCGACCGCGCGGGCTTGCCGCCCGCCGCCGGGCACATCTTGGCCGATGGCGCGGGTCGCCTGACGATCGTGCAGGGCGATATCACGGATCGACAGGCGGTCGAGGACGTGATTGCCGGCGGCTGCGAGGCGATCATTCTCGGCGCGGCCGTCACCGCCGGTCCGGAACGCGAGGCTGCCGATCCAGAGGCTATTCTTGGCATTAATCTCCTGGCGCAGCTGCCGATCCTGATCGCGGCGCGGCGCCACGGTATCGGGCGCATCATCAACCTGTCTTCCGCCGCGGCTTACGGCGCCAGCGCATTTCGCAACCTGCCGCTGGATGAAGCGACCGCCTGCGATCCGGTTTCGCTTTACGCCATCACCAAATTCGCGTCCGAGAAGGTGGCATCCCGCCTCGCGGATCTCTGGCAAAGCGACTTCGTCAGTGTCCGGCTCAGCGCCGTTTTCGGGCCCTGGGAGCGGGCGACCGGGGTACGGGATACGCTGAGTCCGCAGGCGCAGATGATATGGGCCATGCAACGTGGCCGCGAAGCCATTCTGCCGCGCCCCGGCGTCCGCGACTGGATCTATGCGCCCGACGTCGCTGACGCCGTGACGCTGCTGATCGAAACCGAAACGCTGAAGCACCGCCTCTACAACGTTTCGACCGGCGTGGAATGGTCGGCGTTGCAGTGGGGCGAGGCATTGACGGCTCTGAATTTCAGCTTTGCTTGCCGGCTGGCCCAGGTCGGTGAGGTGCCGACGGTCGACCTTCACAGTGCCACCGACCGTGCCCCGCTTTCGGTTTCACGCCTGGCGCAGGAGTTCGGATGGCGCGCTCGGTTCGGATGCGCCGATTCAGCCGCGGACTATTTGAGTTGGTGGATGCGGCATGGAAGGGGAAACCTGACATGAGACTGGCGGAGAAGACGGCAATCATCACCGGAGCTGGCTCCGGGATCGGCCGCGCCAGCGCGGTGCTGTTCGCGCAAGAGGGGGCCTTCGTTGCGCTGGTCGATCGTGATGGTGCGGGCTTGCAGCAGACCTTGGCGGCGGTGGAGGCCACCAAGGGTGCAGCATCGGCCCACGTCGGCGACGTCGGGGAGGCTGATTTCGCGCAACGCACGATCGCCGATGTCATGACGCGGCGCGGCCGGCTCGATGTGCTGATGACGGCCGCCGGCTACTCCTGCGGCGGCACGGTGGTGACGACAGAACCCGCCGATTGGGATGCGGTGTTCCGCACCAATGTCGGCGGCACGTGGCTCTGGTCGCGGGCGGCGGTGCCGGAGATGCAGCGGCACAGTGGCGGCTCGATCATCACGCTGGCGTCGCAGCTGGCGATCGCCGGCGGCAGGAACAACAGCGCCTATATTGCCGCCAAGGGCGCCATCATCAGCCTGAGCCGGACCATGGCGCTCGATTTCGCCAGCGACGGCATCCGCGTCAACGCCATCGCACCCGGCGCGATCGATACGCCAATGCTGCGACGCAGTTTTGCCCGTTACGCCGACCCTGAGCCGGTCCGTGAAGCCTCCCGGAATCGCCATGCCATGCAGCGCTTCGGCAAAGCAGAGGAAGTCGCCGAGGCCGCACTGCATCTTGCCAGTGATGCCTCTTCCTTCACGACCGGCACCGTGATGGTGGTGGATGGCGGCTGGCTCGCGGCATGACGGGTTCTCTGATCGATCTCGAAGCAAGGGTCCGCGACGATCTCGCCAGGACGGCGCATCCGGATGCCGATTGGCTTGTGCCCAAACAGGGACCGGACGGCAAGCCGGCGCTCGACGTGCTGGTGGTGGGAGCTGGCCAATCGGGTATCGCCACGGCCTTCGGTCTGATGCGCTCGCGGGTGACCAACATTCTGGTGCTGGACAAGGCCGGGCAAGGGCGGGAAGGGCCGTGGCTTACCTATGCCCGCATGCCCACGCTGCGCAGTCCGAAGCATTACACCGGCCCCGACCTGGATGTTGCCAGCCTGACCTACCAATCCTGGCACGAGGCGCGCTACGGATTGGAAGATTGGTGCAATCTGGAATTCATCCCGCGCGAGCGGTGGGCCGAGTATCTGCTCTGGTTCAGGCGCGTCACAGCCCTTCCGGTGCGCAATGGCTGCGAGGTCTTGGAGATCGCGCCGGCGGCGTGCGGACTGCTGGCGGTGTCGGTTGAAAGCGCCGCCGGCGTCGAAATTCTTTATGCGCGCAAAATCGTGCTGGCGACGGGGCAGGAGGGCATGGGGGACTGGAGCATTCCAGAGCCGTTGCGCAGTCTGCCCTCTTCGTTATGCGCGCATATGGGCCGGTCGATCGATTTCGCCGGCTTGCGCGGCAAGCAGGTTGCGGTGATCGGCGCTGGCGCCTCGGCCTTCGACAACGCGGCGGCAGCGCTGGAGGCAGGTGCGGCAGCGGTACATCTGTTCTGCCGCCGGGCGGACATCCAATTGATTCAGCCCTATCGCTGGCTGACCTTCCGCGGCTTCCTTCGACACTTCAGCGATTTGGACGATGCTTGGCGATGGCGCTTCATGCGTGCTATTCTCGAGATGCGCGAGGGCTTTCCGCAGGCAACCTATGATCGCTGTGCGCGTCACGCCACTTTTCACCTTCATGTCGGCGCGCCAATCGAAGCCGCCCGAGAGCGGGGTCGCGGCGTTCATTTGCAGACACCAAGGGGCGAATTCACCGCCGATTTCGTGATCTGCGGTACCGGTATCGACATGGACTTCGCGCTCCGGCGGGAGTTGCGGCACTGTGCCGCCAATATCGCCACCTGGGGCGATCGCTACCAGCCGCCGATCGATGAACGCAGCCCTCGGCTTTCACGTTTTCCCTACCTGGCCGACGACTTCGCGCTGACGGAACGCGAGCCAGGAAAAGCGCCGTGGATCGCTGAGATACACGTCTTCGCTATTGCCTCGACCATGAGCTTTGGCCCCTCCGGCTCGTCGATCAATGCGATGACTACCGCGGTGCCGAAGCTCGTGCACGGGCTGACACGCGGATTGTTTCGCGCCGACATAAGGCGGCATTGGGCCTCGTTCCAGGCCTATGATGTGCCGCAGGCGGTTGTTGCGACGCAGACGTCGGCGGAGCAGCGTTGAAAGAGGGGTGTGGGCCGCTAGCCGCGGTAACCGGCAACGTGTTAACAAGTCGACGTTGGCACACCCTTTGCTTCGAATTCGGCGTTCCCGCTGAGAACCTAAAGCTGGGAAAAATGCCAATAGGATCAAATCAATGAGCGTTATCCCATCCAAGCGTCTGCTTTCAGCCGCCACCTTGATCGCAGCATCGCTGGCCGCCGGACCGCTGCAGGCGCAAACACGTTCGGAAACGTTGCGCTACGTGACCGGAGCCACCGTCAATACGCTCGACCCGAATATTCCCGGTTCCACCCGCGAATCCTTTGCGCTGAGCCTCTCGACCTATGACCGGCTGGTGTCCTTCGGCCGCAAGCAGATCAACGGCAAGTGGGTTTTTGATCTCGACAAGATCACAGGAGAGCTCGCGGAATCCTATGACGTCAGTCCTGACGGGCTGAAGATCACCTTTCACTTGCGCAAGGACGCCAAGTTTCAGGACGGTACGGCGGTTACCGCGGAAGACGTGAAATGGTCGCTTGACCGCGCCGTCACCGCGCCGGTGCTCGGCAAGGCACAGCTTCTCACGGGTTCGTTGACTTCGGCCGATCAGTTCAAGGTGATTGATCCCTTGACCTTCGAGGTAACGCTGCCGAAACCGGACAAGCTTGCCCTGCCCAATCTCGCCACCGTTTATCCGATCATCATCAACTCCAAGCTCGCCAAGGACCACGCGACGGCGGAAGATCCCTGGGCGACGGCGTGGCTGAAGGAGCATGCCGCGGGCAGTGGCGCCTATCAGATCGAAACGTTCAAGCCGGGCGAACAGGTGATCATGACACGCAACCAGGCCTGGAATCGCGGCACCGCGGACAAGCCGGCGTTCTTTAAAAGAGTGATCATCCAGTCGGTACCAGAACCGGCGACGCGCGCCAACCTGGTCGAGCGCGGTGACGCCGATCTTGTCATCGATCTACAGGCGAGCGATGTTCAATCGCTCGAGGCCAAGGGCAAGCTGAAGGTGATCTCGACGCCACAATATAACGCCGTCACCTTCATTTCGATGAACAATCGGATCCCGCCCTTCGACAACATCAATGTGCGGCGCGCCATCGCCTACGCGCTTCCCTATGAGGACATGTTCAAGGCGGCTCTGTTCGGTCGCGGGGCGCCGCTGTTTGGCGCGACCTGGGCCGATGGCGAGCCACCGAGCGGCGCCTATCCGATCGCGCAGCCGGTGAAGCTCGACCTCGAAAAGGCCAAGGATTACCTGAAAGCGGCGGGCCTGAAGGACGGCTTTTCGACGACCTTCAGCTTCAATGTCGGCCAGGCTTCGACCGCCGAGCCGATGGCGGCCCTGGTGAAGGAATCGCTGGCCAAGATCGGCATCACAGTGGATATCCAGAAGCTGCCGGACGCGCAGATGTCGACCGAGATCAACGAGAAGAAGCTGCCATTTTTTACCGAAGGCATCGTCGCCTGGCTGCCATCGACCGACTATTTCTACCGCAATTTCTACACCGGCAATCAGCGCTGGAACTACTCATCGATCGACGATCCCCGATTGGTGGCGATTGCGCAGCAAGCCCGTTTCGAACCCGACAAGGCCAAATACGAGGAAGAGGGCAGGAAGCTCAACGCGATCCATTTCAACCAGATGCCGCAGATACCGCTATGGCAGCCCAGCCAGGACGCGGTCATGGCCCCCTCGATCGAAGGATATACCTACCAGTTCCACCGCCAGATCGATTATCGCGATCTCAGCCGCAAGTAGCCGGTCCCTATGATGGCGGCCCTGGCAGCGACCGTGATACGGGCAGGGCGCCGCTTCCTGTCCTCGCTTCCGGCGCTCCTGGGGGTGCTGGTCTTCACCTTCGTGCTGATGCGGCTGCTGCCGGGCGATCCGGCGGTGTTCTTTGCCTCCGGGCCGAATGCCGGCAAGGAGGAGATCGAGGTGATCCGCAAGCAAATGGGCCTCGACAAGCCGGTGCCGGAACAACTGATGTTTTATCTCTATGATGTTGGCCGCGGCAACCTCGGCAGATCGATGATGACGGGACAGCTCGTGACATCAGATCTGCGCGAGCGATTACCGGCCTCGCTGGAACTCACGCTCACGGCGCTGTTGATCGCGCTGGTGTCGGCGGTGCCGCTTGGAGTGCTGGCGGCACTGAAGCCGGGCTCTATCATTGACCACGGTGTCCGATTTTTCTGTGCGCTCGGCGTCTGCGTGCCGACCTTCGTTTCCGGCCTTTTGCTGATCTATGTCTTCTATTACCTGTTGGGTCTCGCGCCTGACCCGACCGGTCGTGTCGATATCTTCGCTTCACTGCCGCCGTCGCGGACCGGTTTCCTCTTGATCGACTTCCTGCTCGCCGGCGATATCGGGGGATGGTGGGCCGCCTTCAGGCAACTGATACTGCCGGCGCTGAGCATGGCGCTGTTCGTGGTGGCGCCGCTGGCGCGTATTACGCGGGCCTCGATGCTGGTTTCGCTCGGCAGCGATTTTGTTCGCACGGCCCGTTCCGTTGGCCTGCCGTGGTGGCGGGTCGTCGTCACCTACGCGTTGCGCAACGCCATCCTGCCGGTGATCACCATCGCCGGTATCGTGTTCTCGACCATGCTCGGCGCCAATGTCCTGGTGGAGAAGGTATTTTCCTGGCCGGGCGTTGCTTCCTACGCGCTCGATGCGCTGCTCGCCTCCGACTACGCGCCGGTACAGGGTTTCGTGCTCCTGATGGCGAGCGTGTTCGTCATCGTCAATCTTGTCGTGGATATGCTCTACGGCATCGCTGATCCCAGGGTGACGATCGGATGACCGGCGCGACGCTTCGCCATGCCGGCTGGATTCTGCGCGGCAACCCCTTAACTGGGGTAGCCGCTGCCGGGGTGTTGCTGCTGATGTTCATCGCCATCGCTGGGCCCTCGATTGTGCCGTACGATCCGATTGTCTCGGATGTGCCGCACGCCCTGATGCCGCCGAGCGCGGCGCATCTGGCCGGCACCGATCAACTGGGCCGCGACGTCTTCAGCCGCCTGATCGTGGCGGCACGGCTCGATCTCGCCATTGCCGTCTCGGCGGTCGGAATTTCGTTTGCCATCGGCGCCGTCATCGGCGCGATCTGCGGCTACGCCGGCGGCCGGCTCGATCGCTCGGTCGGCCGGCTGGTCGACGTTCTGATGGCCTTTCCGTTGTTCGTGCTGGCGATGGCGATGGTCGCGGCGTTCGGCAATCGCGTCGAGAACATTGTCATCGCAACGGCCTTTATCAATCTGCCCTTCTACATCCGCTTTGCCCGGGCGGAGGTCAATGTCCGCCGCAATCTCGGCTGGGTCGAGGCGGCGCGGGCCTGTGGCGACAGCCATCTCTCGGTGGTGCTGCGCTTCCTCTTGCCGAACGTGCTGCCGGCCATGGCGGTGCAGATCTCGCTCAATCTCGGCTGGGCGATCCTCAATGCCGCCGGACTTTCCTTTATCGGTCTCGGCGTCAAGCCGCCGACGCCGGAGTGGGGCATCATGGTCGCCGAGGGCGCACGCTTCATTTCTGCCGGCAAGTGGTGGCTGGTCGCCTTTCCGGGTCTGGCTTTGATGCTGGCGGTGCTGTGTTTCAACCTGCTCGGCGACGGGGTCCGCGACATCCTCGATCCCCGCATGCGAACATGACCTCATCGCTTCTGGCATTGAGCGACCTGCACGTTACCTTCTCGACACGACGTGGCTTGGTCGAAGCGGTCCGTGGTGTGACGCTGTCGCTCGGCGAGGGCGAGATGCTCGGCCTCGTCGGCGAGAGCGGCTCGGGCAAATCCGTCACCGGTTTCGCGATCACGCGGCTGCTCGATGTAGCCGGGAGGATCACGGGCGGCCATATCCTGTTTCGCGGGCAGGACATCACGAAAATACCGGACAGTGATTTCCGTGGCCTGCAAGGCACCGCGATGGCGATGATTTTCCAGAATCCGCGTGCGGCGCTGAATCCGATCCGCGCCATCGGCGAACAGATTGCCGATGCCATCTCGGCTCATAGGCCTATGGCGAGGGGGCAAGCGCGCGCCGAGACGCTGCAGCTGCTGCGCGCCGTGCAAATTCGCGATCCGGAACAGCGCTTGACGGCCTATCCGCATGAACTGTCCGGCGGCATGTGCCAGCGCGTCATGATCGCGATGGCCATTTCCTGCAACCCGGCGCTCCTGATTGCCGACGAACCGACAACCGGCCTAGACGTCACGACGCAGAGGGTCGTGCTGGAGCTGTTGACCGGCATTGCGGCCGACCGCGGCATGGCGACGATACTGATCACCCATGATCTCGGTCTCGCGGCAAGGTACTGTCACCGGGTCGTGGTGATGGAGCAGGGCCGCCTGGTGGAGGAAGCCGAGCCGAAGATACTGTTCCGTGCGCCGCGGCACCCCTACACCAAGCGCCTTGTTGCTGCTTCGCCCACGGCCAGTTCCCGCATCTCAGACCTGGTGGCGGACGAGGAGCGCGGACCCTGCGTTGCGGTGCGGGTTGCGCCGAGACCTCCGCCCGAGCCAGGTACGCCGCCGCTCCTTGAGGTGCAGAAGCTCGCAAAACGTTTCGACCAGGGCCCGCCGGCAGTAGCGGACTTTTCGATGATGATAAACCCCGGCGAGAGCGTCGGCCTGGTCGGTAAATCCGGTTCCGGCAAGAGTACCACCTCACGCATGATCTGCCGGTTGATCGACCCCAGCGAGGGCGCGATCAACTTCGCCGGACAGTCGATCGGCCATATTCCGGCACGCGACTTTCATCGCTCGCCCTTTCGCAAGGATATCCAGATTGTCTTTCAGGATCCGAACGACAGCCTCAACCCCCGCTTTACCGCCTTCGATTGCATTGCCCACCCGCTGCTGCGGCTTTGTGGGATACGCTCGGGCGGCGCCCTGCGACAGCGGGTGGAGCAATGCGCTGAGCGGGTTGGACTGCCGCTCGATCTCTTGACGCGCTTCCCGCATCAACTCTCGGGCGGCCAGAAGGCCCGCGTCGGCATCGCCCGCGCCATCGCCTGCCGACCACGTCTTTTGGTGCTCGATGAGCCGACGGCGGCGCTCGATGTGTCGGTGCAGGCGGTGGTCCTGCAATTGCTGGATCGCTTGAGGCGCGAGGATGACCTGGCTTTCCTTTTTGTCAGCCACGACCTCAATGTCGTCCGTATGATGTGCGATCGAACCATCGTGCTGCGAAATGGCCGCATTGTCGAACAGGGCGACAGCCGCGCCATGTTCGACAATCCGCAGACCGCCTATACCCGTGAGCTGGTGGAGGCCGTGCCGCATATCGAAACCCGGCTGGCGGCCACGGCGACTTGATGTTTCCGGGCTGAGGGGCGCCTCGCGATCCCGGCGGCCTCTGCGGGACGATCCGGAAATGTCTGGGACAAGGCGGAGCCTAGGGCCGGCCCACGCTTGCGGCACGGCAGGCGATGGCGATAAACAGAGCATCGGACATTCGGTTCGATCTCGGTCGATGCGGCCGCGGGAGGGCACATTCACCGGCGGTCCATTCAAAAAGGATCCATTCATGAAACTCATCCTCACCGTGCTCGGCGTCGTGCTGCTGGTTGTCGCCGCCGTCTATTTCCTGTTGCCGGCGGATCAATTGCCCAGCTTCTTCCCGGGTCACGAGACCGGCGTGGCGCGCATGCACTATAAGCACGGCGCTGTCGCCGGCGTTATCGGCGTGGTGCTGTTGGCGGCAGGTATCTGGACGGGAAGGAAGTGAAGAGTGAACGGCGGGAGCGCCTGAGGTGAGCGGGCCTGCCACCCCGGCGGTGCCGACCGGCGGTGTCACGCCGATGTCGCGGCGGGTCATGAACCTTGCTTATTTGCTTACCCAGAATGCCCGCCGGTTTGCCGAGCGCACCGGCCTGGTCTGGGGCGAGCGGTCCTGGACCTGGCGCGAGATCGATACCCGGGTCTCGGAGCTTTCGGCCGCTCTGGCCGCGCGCGGCATCAAGAGGGGCGACCGCATCCTGGTCCATTCCAAAAATTGCGACGAGATGTTCTGGTCGATGTTTGCCGCCTTTCGCCTCGGCGCGGTCTGGGTGCCTACCAATTTCAGGCTGATGCCGGACGAAGTGACCTATCTGGCCACTGCTTCAGGCGCCAAAGCCTTCCTATGTCACGGCGATTTTCCGGACCATGCGGCGGCGGTTCAGGCATCGAGCCCGGCGCTCGGTTTCACTTGGCAGATCGGAGAAGGGACGCTCGGCGAGACCTCCGTCCGCGCCGCGATGGCTGCGCATGCCAACGCCGTAGCCGACAACACGCCGGTCGAGTACGACGATCCCTGCTGGTTCTTCTTCACCTCTGGCACGACGGGACGTTCCAAGGCGGCGGTGCTGACCCACGGCCAGATGGCCTTTGTCGTCACCAACCACCTCGCCGACCTGATGCCGGGCACCACCGAGCACGATGCGTCGCTGGTGGTGGCGCCGCTGTCGCACGGTGCCGGCGTGCATCAGCTCGTCCAGACCGCGCGCGGCGTGCCGACCATCCTGCTTCCCACCGAGCGTTTGGATATCGACGAGGCTTTTCGGCTGATCGAGCGATACCATGTCAGCAACATGTTTACGGTGCCGACCATTCTGAAGATGATGGTCGAGCATGGCGCGGTCGATCGTTACGATCACTCATCGCTGCGCCAGGTCATCTATGCCGGCGCGCCGATGTACCGCAGGGATCAGCAGGCCGCACTGAGAAAACTCGGCAAGGTGTTGGTGCAATATTTTGGGCTCGGCGAAGTCACCGGCAACATCACGGTGCTGCCGGGCGATTTGCACGACACTGAGGATGGACCGCAGGCGCGCATCGGCACCTGCGGCTTCGAGCGCACGGGCATGCAGGTCCAGATCCAGGGCGACGACGGACGCGAACTCAAACCCTTCGAGACCGGCGAAATCTGCGTCATCGGCCCCGCCGTATTCGCCGGCTACTACGATAACCCCGAGGCCAATGCCAAGGCCTTTCGCGACGGCTGGTTCCGCACCGGCGATCTCGGCCACATCGACGAACAGGGCTTTGTCTATATCACCGGCCGGGCTTCCGACATGTACATATCCGGCGGCTCCAACATCTATCCGCGCGAGGTCGAGGAAAAGATCCTCACCCACCCTGCAATCGGCGAAGTGGCGGTGCTCGGCGTGCCCGACCCGTTCTGGGGGGAGGTCGGCGTGGCCGTCTGCGTCGTGCGGGAGGGCGCTGACACGCTGACGGAGTTGGAACTGGCCGGCTACCTCGCGACCAAATTGCCGCGCTACAAGATGCCCAAGCGGTTTTTGTTTTGGGAGGCGCTGCCAAAATCCGGTTATGGCAAGGTGCCGAAGCGGCTGGTACGCGACGAATTGGCGGCGCGCGGGCTGCTCGATGCCATCGCCAAGCCCGCGAGTTGACGATGCGTCGTATCGTGCAACCCGGACCGCCCGCGCCCGAGCGCATTCAATGGATCGAAGCGCAGGGCCGCGCCTTCACCTTTACGCTGCAGGCGGGCATGCCGCTGCTGGAAGCGGCGCGTCGCGGCTTTGCCGCGGAAGGATTTTCCGGTGGCGTCTTGAATTTCAGGGGTGGAGCACTCGGCCCCCTCGCTTACGTGATGCCGGCATTGTCCAAGACCGGGGCCAACGCGGCTTTCTACAGCGAGACCTTTCGTCCCGCCGGCGTCACCCGGCTCAAGATCGGAGCGATGACCTCAGGCGTTCGCGACGGCGCCCCTTTCTTCCATTGTCACGCCATATGGACGGAGGCCGATGGCCGGGCCGGTGGAGGCCATATATTGCCTGAGGAAACCATGGTTGCCGAAGCTTTCCAGGTGGATGCATTCGGTATCGATGGCGCGACCTTTACCGCCGAAACTGACCCCGAGACCAATTTCATATTGTTTGGACCGCTTTCGTCACCGCGATGCGGAGCGGCGACCACCGGCCGCGCAGTGGCGATGCGGCTGCGGCCGAACCAGGATTTTGCAGGCGCGCTCGAGGTTTTTTGCCGGGAACAGGAGATCATTCGCGCCGAGATTCATGGCGGCGTCGGCAGCATCATCGGCGCAAGATTCGCCGATGGTCGCGCCGTCGAGCCGTTTGCCACCGAAATGGCCTTGAGTTCCGGGACGGTCGTTTCAGGTGAGGGCGGCGGCCTGGAGGCCGAGCTGATTGTCGCGCTGGTCGATTATCTCGGCGGCATCGCCGAGGGCCGCCTAAAGAGCGGCGACAATCCGGTGCTGATGACGATGGAACTGGTGCTGGAAGTGCTTTAGCGGCCATGATCGTCACCATCTGATCGCGAAGCCGGCGTTTCCGTCATCATCAATTTTGATGGGTCCATCAATTACGATGAGGCCATCAGCATTGATGGGGCCGACGTCAGGGGCTGCGGTAGATAAAAGGCCGTTGTTCACCATGATCCATTAATTTTTCCGGAGATCGGGACGGCGAAGGCATCGCCCGAGTCGAGCCCCGGAGAACGGTCCCTCTAATCCAGGAAAGCGAGAAAAATCAATGCAAAGCCCCGCAATAGTGATGTCCGACATTAAGGCTCTTTTAACGCTCTGGCTGCTCAAGATCGGGACGACGCCGGCGGAGATTCGCACTTCGCTGCAGTTGGCGGCGGCATCGCGGGCTATGGCGACCGACGAGCAGGCCTCTGCAAGGCAGGAACCGGCGCAGTCTTCACCGGCCGGGCATTTGATCGCCAGCAATATCGCAAGACTCTACCCGAACTCCGAGGCCGAGATCGCCGCACGGAGAGCGCAGTTTGCGCTGGAGGCCACGAACTCGGATGTGATGACGCTGATCACCCTGTCGCTGCTCAAGGTCGGTACCAGTTCGGATGAAATCCAAAAAGCGCTACGTCTCGCGGCGCTCTCGCGCGCGCCCATGAAGGATGAGAGCAGCAAGGCTTCGCTACCAGGTGCAACGCCTGACTTGCCGGATCCGCTCGGCGGCGGCGCCGCCGCGTCGATGGCCTCGAAGCAGGCAGCGCTCAACGAACTGCTCGCCCCCCATTTGAGCAACGGTTTAGCCTCGGCGTGATCGCGGCTCTCTCGGGGGAATGCCAACATTGGACCCCCGTAACACTACGAGATAGGAAGAAGCTGCGGAGAATGCTAGCGGTGGAAAGGTAGGGAAGTCGAGCATTCTGCGCGTCGCGTTGCTTAAGGGGTAACTGAAACCTGGGCCGGGACGGGCTATGCACCGACAGCACGAACGTGTGAACATTCCGCCTGAAATTCTTCGTGCCGTCATCACGGTCGCGGAAACGGAAAGTATCACCAGGGCGGCTCAGATCCTGGGATTGAGCCAGCCGGCCATCAGCGCTCAGCTCAAGCGTATCGAGACAATTGTCGGCGGCAGGATTTTCCAGCGAACGGGAAACGGTTCGACACCGACCGAGCTAGGACAACTCGTCCTGACGCATGCCCGAAAAATTCTGGAGGGCAACGAACAGTTGCTGCGGCTGCGCGGTTGCGCGGATAACAAGCGCACGATCAGGCTCGGCATCAGCACACAATATGTCGAACTGGCGCTGCTGGGGCGAATGCGGAAGAGCCTTCCCGATGCGACCGTTCACGCCGGCTCATCGGCCGAGCTCGCAAGGGCGTTGCACGAGCGCCATCTGGATGTCGGCCTGTTATTGGGTTCGTCAGACCTGCTGCTCAGCCCTTCTTTTCGCGTGGTCGGCCAGCGCCATGAGGAATTGACCTGGGTCCGCTCGCATAAATTCGTATTGAGCCCGGGCTCACCGATTCCGCTGGCGACAGGAACCGGACTGACCACCGACGATGCGATGATGCGGGCGCTGCAGAGGGCAGGCCTTGGCTACCGCATCGCGCTGACCAGCCCCGATCACCACGCCAGGATGATCGCAGTGGAATCCGGACACGCCTTGACGGTGCTGCCAAAGGCTGTGGTACCTACCAGCCTCGTCTGTGCGCGCGACTATTATTTGCCGCCGCTCGACGGCGCAAAACTGTTTCTGTGCGCCACCGAAGAGCTTGATATGCAGGATTGCCCGATCCTTGACGATCTCAACCACCAGTTCTTCAAGCCCCCGGCCGCCGAGCTGATCGCGTTTGCGGCGCCGGCCGGGCGAGGCGGCGCATGAGGGGCCCAGGGACGAGCGATTTGGGAATTCATCGGGGCGCGCTGACACCAGAAGGCTACAGTGTCTCCCATCGAGATCGAACACTTCACCTACCTAGTCACGCCAGAACGAAACCAAGGCAGCCGATGCCCGCGTCGATGGGCATGACAGTTACAGCACAAATGGAGCGTTAAGATCGATAGTACGTTCGTGCTATGCGGCAGATTATCTCACGAGCGCGATGAGCTGACTGCGCTTGCTGATGCCGAGCTTGGCGTAGATGGCGCGGAAATGGTTCCCGACGGTGTGATCTGAAATCGACAGGCGCAAGGCGATCGCCTTGTCGGATAATCCCGTGGCGGCGAGATCGACCAATTCTCTTTGCCGATCCGTCAACGCCGTCAGATCCGCTCCCGATGCCGCATTCTGCTTTGTTTGCAGGTACAACGTGTGAAGCACAGGCGCGATCAAATCGAGCGCCGCCAGCGTCCGCTTCGGCCGCGTCCTCGGCACGCCCGAAAAGCTCAGATATGTGCCGGCAACGACAAACGGATCTATGACGCCGTGTGCCGCTATGATGCCAAGCGAGAATCGTTTCATCTCTTCAAGCGTACGTTGGGTGGCGAAACTCCGAATTCCCGGCTCATCTATCGTGCCTGCTTCATCGAGAATGAAAGCCCTCCGATTGGATACCCACCACGAAAAGCACCCGCGCGACCTGAGATCGAATGTGTCTTCGAGGCCTGCAAGAAATTCTGGGTTATGCCCGCTCGATAACCGCGAGAGCATCTGAATACGACCGCCCGACAAATTTCCATAAGCACCCAGGAATTTCTCAAAGGGGAAGAATCGCCGCAGTGGTCCTTCGACCCATGCCAGAACGTCTCGCTCGCTCACCGGCGCGGGTGGAAGAACACGCAAGACGTCAATCCAGGCTTGAAGGTCCACATCGGAAAAGCCGAATGCGTCGCTGTTCTCGATTGGGCCAAGCCTGAAAGCATTATTCTGTTCAGCACGACGCATCGACATAACCCAATTTGCACTGATCCCCGTATCGTTGCGCGGATCGTTATTTCACCGCCACAGTCGAGTGGACAAAGCGATAATCAGGGATGTCCAGACCAAGCAGGCGAAGCCTCGCCGATCCGGTTACGCTCACTAATTCTCGGTTTCGAAAATCAGCCGGAACCCGCAGAAACGCTGGACATTGGTATTTAGACACCGTTGAAGGTATTAAAGTATATCAAAGATACCAGAAGTTGGAAAGCGAACCGGATCTAAATGCATTCCAGAAGGCATAAACGCAATACCAAAGGCGGTCATGACTTGGCGCCTCGGACTCGCTCGGCCCATGGTTTTCGGCGCGCGCCCAGCAAGCGCCAAGCGATCCATCTTGAAGACCCACAGGGTCTATGTGCCTGGGGACACAATTGAGATATGGCGGAAGGGGTGGGATGTGACCTGTCGTTGATGTTGCTGATGTTTTTGCGATGATTGGTAAAATAGTTTGCCGCCCGCCACCGCATAGAGCCGCACCCTATTTCCTAGCCATTTCATCGGCGGCACCAGTCCCCATTTTCCGAAGATCCGCCACACCTGCCCAGGGACGGGAGACCCCGATATGTTCGCAACGCTGGCGCCGCCTATCAGGAGGTCGAATCAGATAATTCCGCCAGCGCTACGGAAAAAAGGCGTCGCCGGCAGCGCTGTGATCCATGTTCCCGAGTTCCTAAAATCCAGGAATATTGGAATCGCTGAGAAAATTTCTTGAAGCTGGTTTTTCTTGCCCCGCAGCGCCGGAAATATCGGGGTTACCGTTGACGGATTTCGCGACACAGCAGATTATTCCGACTGTCAACTCATCGGGCATCAAGCAACCCGAGAGACCCGGAGTCCTACCCCATTCGAATGTGCGAATGGCGGGGCTCATGTGGGGACAGTGGCCGCCAGGGCGCGGCCGAGCGCAGTCAGACCGATGCGTCGGTTGCTGCAACGGCTTTAATAGCGCCTGCGAATTGGACCCAATTCCCGGTCTTCATTTCGAGAGCGCCTCACTTGATGAGGCTCCGATGCGACAATTCCCAACCAAGAATGAAAATTGCGCCGCCGGTTTTCCACTCCGGGACGCAATTTTCCTTAAGCGCGCTGCGAAACGCAGTTGCGATTTTATTCCCGTTTCTCCAGCGGCGCAAGGCGAAGGGGCATCTTTCGCGGCGGAACTGGCGGTGCTGTCATGAACGCCAGCGCCAATCCCAGCATTTGCCCCGACATCGACCCGGCCGCCATCACCGTCCCCGACGCCTTGTGCGCGATTTGCAAGCCGATGGCGTTGAAGCTTGTAAAATCCGACGTCAACACGCGCCCACTGTTTCTCACCATCTTTGACGATGAAAAAGGCTTCGTGAGAAAGTATGGCGAATACACCCTGCCGCAGTGGCGCGACCTGCTCGCCTATGTCGATGCCGACAGCAAGCAGGAGCTGCAGTGGCTGAAGGGCGCGCGGTTCGGCGACATCAAGAGCAAGCACGGGTCATACCGGAACAATCAGAATGTGGAGCATCTCACTGCCATCGTTGCCGAACACGATGACGGCAAGATCAGTTTCGAGGGTGCGGTCGATATCATCACCAAGGCCGGCTTGCGGGCGCTGATCTATACCTCGCCGTCGCACACCAGTGGCAAGCCGAAATGGCGCATCATCCTGCCGCTCTCGATCTCGATCCGAAGACGCGGCACGAGATCCTCGTCGCCACGGCGAATGGCCTGTTCGGGGGCCAGCTGTCGCCGGAAAGCTTCGTGCTGTCGCAGTCCTACTATTTCGGCAGCGTCGGCCATAACCCCGAACATCAGGCTGTCGTAATCGATGGCCGGTTTCTCGATCTCAGGGATGATCTCTATGCCAAATCCATCTTCAAGGACGGCAGTAGCGTTGGCGATGGCTCGCCGGAACAGGAGGCGCGGAAGCGGCATGTTGATGGCCGCCACTTCACCTATGACAATCCGTTCCTGGGTCGAAACGGACCACCACCGGATGATGATGAGATCGAATTCGCGCTCAACCAGCTGTCGCCGGACTGCGGATATTATCCGCCGAAGGGCAAGCCGGACGGAGTGAGCTGGATGAAGATCGGCGCTGCGCTGGCCAGCGAGATCGATTTTGACGACGGTTTTGCGCTGTTCAACGCGTGGTCGGCAAAGGCGACGGTGAAAGGAAAGTACGACGCCGACAAATGCAAGGAGAAGTGAAGAATTTTCCGAGATGACCTCGATCACGATTGGGTCGTTATTCCTTTTCGCCGGTCAGGCCAATCCGAATTGGCGCGATGAGTGGCGGGCGTCGAAGGGCGGCACGGTCGGCGCTTTGGGTGATGAGGGCGATGATGCCGACGATGAGACCGAGGCCGAGGCCGAGATGGCGGCCGACGCCGACGATGTGGCCGAGACCAAGACCGACGCCGACGCCAACGATGAGCCCGGTGATGATGCCGACGATGAACATGACGCCGACGCCGACGAAAACACCGACACCGACCGCGCGGCCAACGAAGCACCGGTCGCCAAGATGCTGCCGGTCATAAGGATTAAACCGCGCATTTCCGTCATGACCACAGCCACCGAGGCGATGCTGATCGACGCCAAGGTGCCGTTCTACGATCGCGGCGGCAAGATGGTTCGCCCCATCGTTCGGAGCGTGAAGGCCGCGCACGGGCATACGACGCGAACCGCTCAGCTGAAGCCGGTGACGGATGTCTATCTGCGCGACACCATGTGTCGGCACGCGATCTGGAGGAAATACGACGCGCGCAAGAACCAGTGGGTGTCCGCCATGGCGCCGAAGGACGTCGCCGAGACCCTGTTGGAACGTGACGGCGTCGGGGATTTCCAGAGATCATTGGCGTGATTGCCACCCCAACATTGCGCCCCGATGGCTCGCTGCTGATCCAGCAGGGGTATGACGCCGCGACGCGGTTACTGCTGATCGAGCCGCCGCCGATGCCGCCGATACCGGACAAGCCGACTTTCGACGACGCATTGAAAGCGCTCGCTTTGCTTGAAGAACTGGTGAAAGAGAGCCCTTTTGTCGACAATGTCGCCAGATCGGTGGCGCTTTCCGGTCTGATGACGCGGGTTGGCGCGGCACATTCCCGGTAACCCCGATGCATGCATCAACGGCGCCGGTCGCCGGGAGTGGGAAGAGCTATCTGTGGGATTTGTCGGCGGCAATCTCGGCCGGGCAGCGGCGTATTCCGGTGATCGCGGCCGGGGATGAGGCCGAGCTGGAGAAACGATTGGTCGGCGTGATGCTCAGCGGGCAGCCGCTTGTTTCCATCGATAACCTCAACGGCGAACTCAAGAGCGATTTTCTGGCCCAGGTGATCGAGCAGCAAATTCTCGACCTTCGTCCACTTGGTCAATCGCCGCTCAGTTGCGTGGAGACCGGCGGATTGACCTGTTACTGCACCGGCAACAACATCACCATCGTTGGCGACCTCTGCCGGCGCACCATCACGGCGGAGCTGGATGCCAAGCTGGAAAACCCGGCATTGAGCAATACGCCGGCAATCCGGTGGACACGATCCTGAAAAACCGTGGTCTCGATATCGCGGCGGTCTTGACGATCTGCCGCGCTTACATCGTCGCCGGCAGCCCGGGGTTGTTGCCTCGGTTGGCGAGTTTTGAGGGCTGGAGTGACCGCGTTCGCTCTCCTCTGGTCTGGCTCGGCAAGGCCGACTGCATCGCGTCGATGGAGATCACCCGCGCCGAGGACCCGCAGCGGGCTGCGCTGAGCGATGTCCTAACGACCTGGGGCAAGGCGATCACCGTTGGCTATACAGGCCGCCTGTCACTCGCCAGGGCGATCGAGGTGGCCAGCGAGATGAAGGGCTACGGCAATGAGTATGGCGTGACGCCGGAACTGATGCGGCCGGAATTCAACGCCGCCCTCCGCGCCGCCGTCGCCCTGGAGACCGGCTATGGTGTCTCGAAACAGCTGGACGCCACGACGCTGGGGCGGTGGTGCAAGAAGAACAAGGAACGCATCGTCGACGGCCTCTTGCTCAAGAACGAACCGAGCGAAAAGGGCGTTGCCAAATGGTGGGTCGAGAAGGCGGTGTGAGGGCCGGACGGCCGGGCCGGGCGCAAAAAGGTTCCCGCACAGGGAGGGGGGAAGTAGGGTCAAATGGGGTCTCAAATATCCCTTCGCGATGAAAATGGCTGACAGTTTATATAAGAGTGGATATTGGCCCCCCCCTTTGACCCTCCTTCCCCCCCTATGCTGACCTGTGGTCGCGGCGCGCGCCGGGACGACGGGAACATGAGGGTGGAACCGTGATAGCCGCCGAACCACGGCGACCTTCGGGACCTTCAAAGACCTGATGTGATGCCGCGCCCGGCCAGGCCGCCAACGTGTTCCAATCGGCGGCCTTAGATAGCTTTTGCTTAGGGCCTGTGACCATCCATCGGAGGGAGCGCTGTGGCGCGCGACAGCGTGAAATAAGGAAAACTGGCAATCTCAATTCGAAAGTTTAACTCAATGAAGCGATCTAAGAAACCTGCCGCCAAGACCGCGCCGCCGAAGGCAAAGCTACTCGTGAAATCCCGAGTAGCGCCGGGCGAATTGTCATCGCTGCAGGCCGCCAATCTGATCCTGCTGTCGCGCGCGCGGCTCTATGAGTTGGTTCGCGAGGGCCGGATCAAGATGAAGGCGCCCAACTGTTTCGACACCGCCGAGGTGGTGCACGGCTACATAAAATTCCTGCGCGATGACGAGCGGCGCAGCTCGAAGAGCGCGACACTGTCCCGGGTGCAGCAAGCGCGCGCCGTCGAGATCGAGCAGCGCACCGCGCGCGCCAGCGCTCAAACCGTCGAGCTGTCGGAGGCACTGGCGCTGGTCGACGTGGTGATCGGCGGCTTCAAGGCCGATCTGAATGGACTGCCGGCGCGGTTGACGCGCGACATGGACGAGCGCCGACGGCTGGAGGCCGAAATCAATGACATTCTCACCCGAGCGGCGGATCAACTCGATCAAGAAAGCGCGGATCTTGAAGCGGATGGCTCGACTGATCCGGCCACGGCCGCGCTGTCCGCCTGACGTATGGGCGGCGAAGAACCGCAGCTATCCCGCCAGCGCCGGCATCCCGGGCCCGCGCGATCCGACGTTGACGCCCTACATGATCGACTGGTCGCGCGCGCTGGCGTCTGGCGCCTATCGTCGCTGCGTCATGGTCAGCGCAACGCAGACCGGCAAGACCGACAGCATGCTGGACGTGATCGGCGAACGCTTGGACGATCAGCCAGCGCCGATCCTGTATGTCGGACCGACGAAGGAATTCGTCGTCGACCAATTCGAGCCGCGGCTGATGGCGTTGCTCGACCAGGCGCCGACGCTGGCCGACAAGGTCGCGCGCGGCAAACGGAACAAGAAGGCCCGCAAGTTGGTCGCCGGGCTCGGCGCGCCAATCCGGCTCGCCTGAACGCGGGCTCGGCGACGGCGCTGAAATCTGATCCGGCCGGGCTGGCAATGGTTGACGAATATGACGGCATGGGCGCCGATGTGATGGGCGAGGGCGGCGTGCTCGGCCTGGTCGAGGGTCGCGGGTTCACGTACGCGGATTTCGCCGTCGGCATCACCAGCACACCAAGTTTGGGCACCATCGACGTCGAGCTGGATGAAGCGAGCGGGCTGCAGTTTTGGAAGCTCGGCCTGGCCGAGGATATCGAAATCGCCGATCTGGCGGCTGTTTCAGGAAGGATCGCGCCACCATTGGGCCTGGCGCTGCCCTCACTGCCTGGAATATTTCATCCCGCGGGCATCATGCTTGAAGTGGCAGATGCCCGAGGGCGGCAATGCGACGCCGGCCGGCGCGCGCCGGACCGCCTATGTCGAGTGTCCGCGATGCGGCGGCGTCATCGGCAACGAGCAGAAATTCGATCTTGATAAAGGGGTCGCATGGTCGCACCTGGCCAGTTGGTCGCCGTCGACGGCGTCATCATCGGCGATCCGCCGGACACCACGACGGTTAGCTATTGGGTGTCGGGCCTGTGCTCGCCGTTCGTGAGTTTCGGCGAACGCGCCGAGCGCTATGTTTCGGCCGTGCGGCTCGGCGACCACAAGGGGCTGCAGAGCGCGACGAACACCAATTTCGGCGAGGTGTTCGCGCCGGCCGGCGGCGATGTACCGGAGTGGCAAGAGGTCGCCAACCATAAGGGCAGCTATCTGCGCGGCGAGGTCCCCGACGGCGTGGTGATTCTGACCCTGGTGGCCGATATTCAGGGCAACAGGATTTACTGGACGATCCGCGGCTGGGGCGCGCGCGGCGAAGAGTCGGCGGATCGATCATGGCGAATTGTGGGGCTCGACCGTGGAGGAGGGCGTTTGGGAAGACCTGGCCGAGCTGGTGACGGAGCCGATCGGCGGCATGCAGCTGCGCCTGGTCATGATCGATTCCGGTTTCCGGCCGGGCAAGAAAACCGAGCTGCCAATCAACCGGATCTATGACTTCGCCCGGCGCTTTCCCCGCATTGTGAGGGCAACGAAGGGTAGTTCGCAGCCGATGTTGGGCAAGCCGATCGTCGTCAGCAAGCCCGAGGTGACGCGGAAGGGCGCGCCGGCGAAATGGTCGATCGACCTGTACAGGCTCGATACCGACTACTTCAAAAGCTCGCTGCACGAAGACATGGGCCGGCCTGATGATCAGCGCGGCAGCTGGCATCTGCCTTCGAACATCGGCGAAAACTATATGAAGCAGATGGTCAGTGAAGCGCGGATGCGCCTGAGGGTCGGGCAAGGTCCGTTGGATCGCGCATTCCCGCGAGAACCACTATCTCGATTGCGAGAGCATGCAGCTCGCCGCGGCGCACCTGCTCAGTCTCGGAACGATCGCCGCCGGCACGCGCCGGCCACACACCGGGCCGCCAGTGCGGCCGCCGATCGTCGACGATAGCACCGAGGGCGCGACGATCGAGGACGGCCTGGCGCCGCCAGAGCGCGATCAGGACCCGAACGCATTGCATTCGCGCGCGTGGGCCTTTGCGCCTGGTGCTCAAACAGCGACCGGGGCCGCAGCGGCCTAACTACATTCTCGGCGATCGGCCGCGGGGCAGTTGGTTCAACAGGTGACGGGATGGCCGGCCATGCAGCAGGATGATATCGCCGAGCGGTTGGAAGGCATCGTCGCCGAGCTGCGCCAGGTCGACGCCGACCACGACTGGCTGGCGCAGTATCTCGCCGCCGACGGCGACGCCATCAAGTCGGATGAGGCGGCCTTCATTGCCGATTGCTCGACGGACACCGTGGTGTTGAGGGCTCGACGGGCCGCCGGCACCGACGCGCCGATCGCGATCTTGCTCGCTGGCGCGGTTTGGCTGTTCTCACGGCGCCGGTTGCTGGCGTCGATCGAGATCCGCGACGGCCGGCCGGGACGCCTGGCCGCCGAAAGCCGCGCCTGCAAAAGCACCGAAATGCGGTTGCTGCCGCGAAAATCCGCCTGAAACCATCCCGGCGACCTTGGTTCGCACCGTGGGCGCCGGCGCCGATCGGCGGTACCTTCGGGCATGGCATTTTTTGCACGCAGGACACCTATGGAAAAACTTCGAAGGCGAGCCGCCGAGCTGGCGGCGGCGCGGGCGGCGGCGCAGGCCACGCTGAACAAGGCCGTGGCGGCGTGCCAAGCTCACCTGATCGACGGCGATATTTCGGACGATAAGATCCGCGGCAGACTGCAAACTGCCGTCAGCGACGCGCTGTCGACCCTGGAAGGGTACGACGACGCCATTGCGGATCT
>CAVTNW010000021.1:0-58534 GCA_963736075.1 uncultured Alphaproteobacteria bacterium
CTGTCCGGTTCACCACGAGTATGTCGTCAGGAAGTATTTGATATTTAACGGATTTTCGGCGATTTTTGATGGTGTCGACTTGAAGTTGGCGTCGGATTCCGGGACCCTTTTCCGGGGAGGGCCCGCCCATGTACGCCGGAAAGACGGTATTCTCGCAGCTGATGGATTGCCTGCCCTGGAGCACGTTTTCTCGGCTCGTCGCGCGTTACGGTGGTGACTACGACGTGCGAACCTTTCCATGTGTCGAACAGTTCCGGGCAATGGCGTTCGCCCAACTGACATACCGGGAGAGCCTTCGCGACATTGAGGCGTGCCTGTCGGCTCAACCCGCGAAGCTTTACCATATGGGTTTTCGCGGGCCGGTCCGGCGGTCGACTCTGGCAGACGCCAATGAAGCCCGTGATTGGCGCATTTATGCTGAATTCGCCCAGCGACTGATCGCGCAGGCGAGGCGGCTTTATATGGGCGAAAGTCTGTTGGTCGATTTGAAAGAAACCGTTTACGCGTTGGACTCGACCACCATCGATTTGTGCCTGTCGTTGTTCCCGTGGGCGCATTTCCGGTCGACAAAAGCCGCCGTGAAGATGCACACATTGCTGGACTTACGCGGCAACATCCCGAGTTTTATCCATATTTCCGACGGAAAGCTTCACGATGTGCACGCGCTCGATATGCTCGTGCCAGAGGCTGGCGCAATCTATGTCATGGACCGCGGCTATGTTGATTTCGGCCGTTTGTATCGCCTGCACCAGGCCGGCGCCTTTTTCGTGACCCGCGCCAAATCCAACCTTGATGCTCATCGGGTGTATTCGGCCGCGACTGATCGCACGACCGGCGTGATCGCGGACCAAACGATCACACTGGACGGGTACTACACGAGCCGGGATTATCCGGTGCATCTCAGGCGGGTACGCTTCAGGGATCCCAAAACCGGAAAGACGCTCGTGTTTCTAACCAACCAGACGGCTTTACCGGCGTTGACGATATGCGAGCTGTATAAAAGTCGCTGGCAAGTGGAGCTTTTCTTCAAGTGGATCAAGCAGCACCTCCGGATCAAGCAGTTCTATGGAACCTCCGAGAATGCGGTGAAGACCCAGATATGGATCGCCGTCTCGGTCTACGTGCTGGCAGCCATCGTCCGGAAGCGGCTCAGGCTGGACGTGTCGCTCTACACATTGATGCAGGTGTTTTCGGTGACAGTATTTGAAAAAGCGTCGATAGAATTTATCATCTTGCAAACGTCCGACGGTTGCGATACCGTCATGGACGATAGTCAATTGAATTTGTTCAGTTATTGACCGGACAGTAGTGTGGCAGGCCACCAAAAGGAGTTTCACTGGCGGGCTACCAAAAGGAGGTTATCTGAATTTTGTGCAAGAAATGATAACGAATTGATGAATGTCGCCGCCATTCCGAAAACGCTTTACGATCATTTGTTTAGCCGATCGGTCCGCGGCGGGCGATGAACGACAACGTCGCATCGGCGGCCTGATCCGCATGTGTCGCGGCCACGTGATACGAGTTGCCCGGCAGCAGCACCAACTCTGAATCGGAATTTGTTCTTGCCAGGCTCGCGTGTCCTCCACCGAGCCGAGCACGCTCCTTTCGGTCACGATCACCAGCGTCGGACACCCGATCTTGGGCAGGTCCGCGCGAATGTCGGCGCTGGCGATCGGCCCCATGAAGCCGATCTGCGTCGAAACTGCGGTGCGGCCCATGAATTTGGTCCACCATTCGACGCCCTCGGGCGGAAAGGCGTCGCCCAGACGACCAGCCATGTTCTGCCTGGCCCAATACTCGACGCCGTGAGTTTTAAAATCCTCGATCATCGCCGGCACACTTTTCCAGGTTGCCGGCGCGGAACGGCGGCGGCGTGCCGACGACGGTCAGCGTGATCACCCGCTCCGGCCGGCGGGCGGCGAAGGCGCGCGCGATGGTGCCGCCGATCTTGGCGCCACCAGATGGAAGCGCTCGACGCCCAGATGATCCATCAGCGAGCAAAAGTCGTCGATGAGGCGATCGAGGCTCCAGGGATAGTCGGCCGGCATCGGGGTCGATTGGCCGAAGCCGCGCATGTCGGGACGCACCACGCGATACTGGCGCGCGAGTTTTGGCATCCAGCCATACCAGGCCAGGCCGCTCTCGGCGTTGCCGTGCAGCAGCAGGATCGTTTCGGGATCGCGCCAGGGGTCGGTGAAGGTATCGACCTCGTAATGCATGGCGAGATCGGGCGTAGGGCGGAATTGGGGCATCGGCGTTACACCAGCGCGCTGGCCGGCACGCGGCCGGATCGTTCGCGATAGATGCGTTCGTAAATATTGGCGCGCTCCAGGATTTCGGGTGCGATCGGCCTGTCGTTCTCGATCCGCAACCAGAGTCGCAGCAAATGGCGGGTATGCTCAGGCGAGTCACGGTAAGCGTCGCGCGCGTGCAGCATCTGGAAGTTGTGCCACAGCATCATGTCGCCGGGTCGCAGCATGAAATGCAGGCTGAGCTCGTCGCTCTCGGCGAGACGATCGAAATAGTCCAGTGCCTCGGCCAGTTTCGCCGGCAATGGCTCCCCGCGCAGGTCCGCCGCGCGCTGGATGAACTGGCGCGAGTAACCGCAACTGACGATGCCGTCGATATTGCAAAATACCGGAATTTTGAAGTCGGTCAACGGGTTGGCGCGGAGAACCGCGCCTCGGCGATGGCATAGTAATAGCCTTCGTACAATGGCTCCAGCAGATCCGGCCGCGTGGCCAGGATCGCGTTGTGGATGGCCAGCGCGCTGACGATCCGGCTGCGGCCGCCGGTCTGCGCGCGTTGCAGGCACATCAGGCCGACCATGCGATAGGAATCGGTGTGGGGCGTCAGTTCCTCGTTACTGCGATAGCCGCGCGCCACCGGATCGTCCTTGACATGCTGGACGTGGCCCAACCGGTCGCCGAGCATGCTTTGCGTCGCGGCGTCACCCAAATGGGTGCCGATGCCCCAGAAAATCCGCTCCATATCCTCTTCGGATACAGTCTCCCGTGTCAGTCCGGACAGCAGCGCGGCGCCGCGGCCACGGCGGATCGTATCGTCGAGCCACGCAGTGAGCGCGTTGACTTCCGGATGATCGAAGTCGGCGCGGGTGACATGTTGAGGCTTCAGGTGCCGGGTTTTCGCGAGCAGCGTGTCGAAGGCGGCGAGTTGCGCCGGGGTCAGAAAATAGGTGAGGCCGGCATCGCCGATGTCGCGATTGGTCCAGGCGGCGGCCGTTGCGATGGTGTGTTGAAACGGCGGCATGGCGGACTTTCCCTGACTGCTGGCAACCGACGATCCTCGGGCGGCCTGTCGTTCCGGCAGGTCAACACGGAACGCCTTGTGGTGGCAAATCACGGCCAGGAGCCTGCCCAGAGCATGCGATGGCTTGCCCGGAAATTTTACTCCGGCCAGTGTGTCGCGGTTGTTGGAGGTCCGATCATGCCCGCCAGTCTTTCACCCTCTCAGGTAGCCCAATACCAGCGCGATGGGTTCTTGTTTCCGGTCGATTGCCTGACACCGGACGAGGTCCGCCATTACCGCGGCCGACTTGAAGACTTTGAGCGCGCGCAAGGCGAGACCTTCGGCAAACTCCCTGGCCTGGTCAGATCGAAATCGCATTTGTTGTTCACCTGGATGGACGCGCTGGTGCGGCATCCCAAAGTGCTGGACGCGGTGGAAAGCCTGATCGGACCGGATATTCTGGTTTATCACCTGACCTCCTGGTTGAAGGAACCGAACGAGCCATCGCATGTTTCCTGGCACCAGGACGGTACTTATTTCGGATTGGAACCGTTCGAGCAGATCACCGCGTGGATCGCGTTGACGGACGCGACGCCTGAAATGGGGTGCATCAAGATCATTCCGGGCAGCCACGTGATCGGCCAGCGGCCGCATAAGGACACGCCGGCGCCGGGGAACCTGCTGTCTCGCGGCCAAACGATCGATCATCCGCTGGATTATACGAAGTACGTGATGATGCCGGTGAAGGCGGGGCAGATTTCGTTGCACCATACGCATATCGTGCATTGCTCGGAGCCGAACCGGACCAGCCAGCGGCGCATCGGCATTGGCGTCAGCTATATTCCGACGCGTTGCCGGTTGATGAACGACGCACGGGTCAGCGCGGCCTTGGTGCGAGGTCGTGACGAGTACGGGCATTTCGATCTGGAACCGAGTCCGTCGGGCGACTTCGATCCTGTCTCACGCGCGGTGCACGCGAGGGCGGTGGACCGGTTTTTCGAATCGAACAAGCTGCTGGCGGCGCGGCGGAGGTCCGGCAACGTGGGGATTTGAACAATCGCCGTTACGGATTTCGGGTTGCGTAACGTTCCAGCATCGCCGAGCCGATTTCCGGCGAAGACGGCCAGTGCTCGCGCCGCGCGCCGGAATGTGTTGTAAAATACTCGAGCCAAGCCGGATCGGGCTGAACGACCTTTCCATCTTGCATAAACAGCAGCCCGATTGACCCGCGCGAGCGACGCGCTCTTCACGGTCGTGAAAGATATCGATGTCTCCGGAATAACGATGGCCTTCGCGGTTCAGCCAGGCTCTGCCCGCCACCTAACTCTCAGGATCGCGATGTGCCGCCAGCAAGCGCAGAATGTCGGGTTACAGTTCACTCAGAGGCATCGCGGCATAATCGTTCGATCTGCTCGGCCAACCGGCGGGCACCCATATCGCCTTTATGATGTCGAACCATAGTCAGCGAGGATAACGTGGGGACAATATTCGCCTCCGGCCCACACCCGGGCTCAATCCTTGACGATCGGACAACTCTCGTCGCGCGCCCAGTCGGCGAAGCTGAGGTAGTAGACCCGGACATCGTCGAATCCGGCGCGCACCGCCGCGGCCGCCGCCAGAGCCGCTCTTCCGCCGCCCTCGCAATGTGTCACGATATGATCGCCTGGTCTGAACCCAACGCCCTCCAACATGCCGCGCAGATCCGGCGCCGGCCGGACGAAGCCGCTGGACCATCAGGTCCACGTGCGACAGATGCCGCGCGCCGGGCAAATGTCCGCTCCGCGGCCGGCCGCGCGAGTCCTCGCCGGTGAATTCCTTCAGCGTGCGGCGAGTCGAACACATGCGCCGCGCCGTTCAGTTGTGCCTTCAGGGTCACCCGATCGACCACGCCGACCGCTCCCGCGCCTGGGTGCGCGTGAACGGCGGCCGTCGATGGTTCGGCGCTTTTCGGCGCGCCGGACGCGGCGGCCAAAGCGGGCCAGCCGCCATTCACGATGACGCATTTCAGTCCGAAATATTGCAGCACGAACCAGACCCGCGCCGCGTTGGTCATCGCGCCGGTGTCGTACGTCACCGCCACACCGGACGGATCGAGGCCCAGGGCACCCAACGCATCATCCCAGAACGCGGTGGTTTCGAACCCGATATCCGCCGCCTTGGCCGCCTTGTCCCAGGCGTCCAACGGCACGCGCACCGCGCCCGGCGCATGGCCCGCGTCGAACGCCGCCTGATCCCGCGCGTCCAGATAACGAACCGGTCCCAACGACGCCAACGCGGCGGCTTCGACGAATGGATCGTTCGGCATGACGTGTCTCTCCCTCAAACGTTCAGCCCAGAATAGCGCCGGTTGCCTCGCGTGGATATCCGGAGGAGCATGCGGTCAACCAACAAATGGAGGCAGCGATGACGAATTTCGTTCTGGTGCACGGTTCCTATCAGGGCGGCTGGATCTGGCGGCGCGTCGTCCAGCGTCTGCGCGCCGCGGGACACACGGTGTACGCCCCGACTCTGGATGGCTGCGGGGAGCGGCGGCATCAGTTGCGCGCCGGGATCGATACGACGACGCACGCGACCGAAATCGCCGAGTTGCTGTTCTACGAAGATCTGCGCGACGTTGTGCTGGTCGGCACCAGTTCCGGCGGCATGGTGGTCAATCGCGCGGCGGAACAGATGCGCGATCGCGTCGCCCGGCTGGTCCTGGTGGATGCTCTGGCGCTGTTCCCCGGCGAGCGCACGCGCGACATCGTCAATCGTTCCGCTCCCGCGCCGTTCGGCCTCGCCGCCGGACCATCGAGGGAAGACGCCGCGAAGGGCCTGTTCGCCGATCTGGACCCGGCGACGCGCGATTGGGTGCTGGACCGCTATACGCCGCATCCGGTTGGTTGCTCGATGACACCGGTGAAGCTGACGGATTTCTGGCACAAAACCTGGGACGCCACGGTGATCTGGTGCCGTCGCGCCGAGAACCCCGGCGAAACGCATCAACGCCGCGCCGCCGAGCACCTCAAGGCGAAATGGTTGGAGCTGGATACCGGACATTATCCGATGCTGAGCATGCCGGAGGAATTGACCGGCATGCTGCTCAACTGAATCCGGCTCGCTTCAGGCGCACGATCGCCAGATCCAGCGCCGACAGAAACGCCGAGCGGTCCTTTTGCGTGAACGGTTTCGGACCGCCGGTGATCATGCCGGAGGATCGCAAATCGTCCATGAGGTTGCGTGTCGCCAGGGTGTCGCCGATCGAGGCCTCGGTGAATACACGCCCGGTTGGGCCGATGACGTCGGCGCCGGCCTTTACGCCGCGGGCGGCCAGCGGAATGTCGGCGGTGATGATCACGTCTCCCCGTGCCGCGTGCTCGACGATCCAGTCGTCGGCGGCGTCGGGCTTATCGGAGACGATCACCCGCTCGATCCAGGGCGCCGGCGGAATGGCCATGACGCTGTTGGAGACGACGAGAACCTTGACGTGATGGCGTTCGGCGACGCGGTAAATCTCCGGCTTCACCGGACAGGCGTCGGCGTCGACGAAGAGTCTGATCGGGGTGGCGTTCATCGCGGGATGATAGCGCGCTGGCGGCGGGTTGTCGCTTGCGGCCGGCGGGCGATGTGGCCGTGGGGCGTTTCCTTGACCGTGAACCGCTGTATTCTGGGACGGTATCGCATCATCAACCTCGTCTGGCCGCATCAACCCCCTTTTGGCCTCATCAACAAAGGTAGCCCGCGCTCATGAACCTCACATCCGGACTGGTCCGCGCCGAAACGCAAGGCTCCATCGGCTGGCTGATCTGGGACAATCCCACCAAGCTGAACGCTCTGTCCCCCGGCATGTCGGAAGACGCGCTGACGGTGATCGAGACCTATGAAGCCGATCCCGCCATCAAGGTGGTGATCATGCGCGGGGCCGGCCGAAAGGCGTTCATTTCCGGCGGCGATATCAAGAGTTTCGATAAGGAGCGCGCCAACGCGGAGGCCGCTCGGCGGGCGCGCGAGGCGCCGGCGCAATTGCGGCACGCGATGCTGCACATGGAAAAGCCGTTCATCGCGATGATCTACGGCTATTGCCTTGGCGGCGGACTGGGCATGGCGTTGAACGCGGATTTGCGGTTCGCGGCTTCGGACGCACAGTTCAGCGTTCCGGCGGCGTTGCGCGGCATCGCTTACGCGCCGGACGGGCTGAAGTCGCTGGTCGATTTGGTCGGGCCGAGCATCGCCAAGGACATCATGTTCTCCGGCCGCCGCCTGAAAGTGGACGAGGCGCTGCGGATCGGCCTGATCAACCGCGTGGTGGACGTGGAAGAACTGGAAGCGGTCACCGTTGCGTACGCGGAAACCCTGGCGGCGAACGCGCCGTTGTCGATCCGGGCGTCGAAATACTTCATCAACCAGTTGGGTCTGGAACGCGCGCAACGCGACGAGGCGCGCATGGACGCGATGCAGCGCGAGGCGGAGAACTCCGAGGACTTCAAGGAAGCGACCCGGTCGTTCGTCGAAAAGCGCAAGCCGGTGTTTCAGGGGCGGTAGGGGCGGCGGGGTTCCAGGGTACGGCCTGGCTACTCGTCCCGCCGCGGCCGGGCCAGCAGCGCGGCGATCGCCTCGCGTAACGTCGTCTGTCCTTCCAGCAGCGCGGCGACCGCTTCACAGATCGGCATCTCCACGCCCTTGGCGCGCGCGAGCAAGGCCGGCGCCGTCGCCACGCCTTCGGTCGCCGCGCGCCGGTTCGCCAAAATCATCGCGAGGCGTACGCCCTGTCCCAACGCCAGGCCGAGGGAGAAATTGCGGCTGGCGGGACCGGTACAGGTCAGTAACAGATCGCCCAATCCGGACAGGCCGGTGACGGTCTCGGCGCGGCCTCCCAGGGCGACGGTCAGGCGGGCCAGTTCGGCCAGTCCTCGGGTGATCAGCGCCGCGCGGGCATTTTCCCCCAGACCGGCGCCGGTCACCGCGCCGGCGGCGATGGCGATGACGTTTTTCGCCGCACCGCCCAATTGCGCGCCGACCGGATCGTCGCTGCCGTAGAGCCGGAACGACGGCGTCGCCAGATCGTGCGCCACCGCTTCCCGCATGGCCTGATCCACGCCCGCGACAACGGCGGCGGCGGGCAGGCCGGAGGCGATTTCATGCGCGAAATTGGGCCCGGTCAGCACGGCGGTCACGGCGTTCGGCTGGACCTCGGCGGCGATTTCCAGCGGCAGGCGCAGGGTGGCGCTCTCAATCCCCTTGGCGCAGATCAACAGGTGGCGAATGTCCGCCAGACCGGTCAGCGCGGACCGCAACGATTGAGTCGGCACGGCGGCGATGACGGTGCCGGACAGCGCCTGGCGTTCGCCGGTGACGACGATCGACGCGGGCAGGCGGTGACCCGGCAGCCGAGGGGATTCCCGGCTCGCCGCGATCGCCTCCGCCCCCGCGCGGGCCCACAGCACGACGTCATTGCCGGCGCGCGCGGCCTGGATGGCCAACGCGGTGCCCCAGGCGCCGGCGCCGAGGATGGCGATGTCACTCATCGGTCAACCGTTCGATCGTCGCGGCCTCCCCAGGTTCGCGATTGCCGAGACGCGCCAGCAACGCATCCATTACTGGGCGGGCCTGTTCCTGGAACAGATAAGGCGGGTTGACGACCAGCATGCCGCAGCCGTTCAGGCGCGTGGGATCGGTTGGCTCGCGCAACAACAACCGCGCGTCGACGACGTCGCGCAGCGCGACCGATCCCAGGAACGCGCGCACCGAGGCGGTGCGTTTCGCCGGATACCACGCCGCGATCACGCCGGCCGGAAAGCGGGCGCGCGCCAGTTTCATCCCCTCGGCGAGGCGGCTGTATTCCGACGGATCCTCATACGGCGGATCGATCAGGATCAGGCCGCGTTTCTGGGCTGGCGGCAGCAGGCCCTTCAGAGCCTCCCACGCGTCGCGCCGGTGCACCGCGACCCGGGGGTCGTTCCGGAAGCGACGCCGCAGGACGACGCTGTCCTCTGGATGCAACTCACAGCAGGCGAGGCGGTCGTCCGCACGCAGCATCAACCGGATCAGCTCGGGCGAACCGGGATACAGGCCAGCCGCGCGGACCAGTCCGACATAGTCCTCCAGCGGCGCGGGCGTGTCGCGCAGCAGCCGCATGATCCCGTCGCCGGCCTCCTGCGTGCGCGCCGAGGCGCCCGCCTCCAGGTCGTAATGCCCGAGGCCCGCGTGGGTATCCAGCACGAACAGCGGCGCCGGCTTTTTCAGCAACGCGCGCAGCAGGACGACCAACAGCGCGTGTTTCATGCAGTCGGCGAAGTTGCCGGCGTGAAAGGCGTGACGGTAGTTCATGGGCGGGTCCCCCCTCATCGTGGGGCTCGACCGCGGTCTGGCGAATGGGGCGGGACGTTCGGCAACGCGTCATGGTCTGGCCCGACCGGACCATCGGTTTCCCCAAACGCGTTCTCACCGGTCTGTTCGGGCTGATGGTCCGGTCGAGCCGGACCATGACGGTTGAGGGAGGGCCGAGCACGACGATCGGGGAGAGGCTCTTCCCATGACCGCGCGGCGATAGCGCCCTCATGCCGACATATCTTCCAGCGGCCAGCGCGGTCTGGGCTGGAAATCGATGCCGCTCGTCAGGCCCAGACACAGCCGTTCCAACCCGGTCCAGGCCACCATCACGGCGTTGTCGGTGCACAGGCGAACCGGCGGGGCAACCAGACGAAACCCTTGCGCGGACGCCGCCCGCTGCAACGCGGCACGCACGGCCTGGTTGGCGGCGACCCCTCCGGCGACCACCAGCAGCGACGCCTGGCCGCGCATCATGGCCAATGCGTGGGAGGCTCGGTCCGCCAGCACGTCCGTCACCGCTGCCTGAAATCCGGCCGCGATATCCGCCGCGAGGTCCGCCGGCAGCGCGCCGGGCGGCAGCTTCGCGACCGTCTGCGCCACGGCGGTCTTCAATCCGGAAAAGCTGAAATCGCAGCCCTCGCGCCCCAGCATCGGCCGCGGAAACGCGAACCGCCGCGGATCGCCACCGGCCGCCAACCGCTCCAGCGCCGGGCCGCCGGGCCAGCCGAGGCCCAACAGCTTGCCGACCTTATCGAACGCCTCGCCCGCCGCGTCGTCGGCCGTGGCGCCGAGGCGGCGATAGCGGCCAACGCCCTCGACCGCGACGCACTGGCAATGGCCGCCGGACACCAGCAACAGCAAATAGGGGAATGGCGCGCCGCCCTCCACCAGGCCGGGCAGCCGGGCGGTCAGCGCATGCGCCTCCAGATGATTGACCGCGACGAACGGCAGGCCGCGGGCGATGGCGATCCCCTTGGCGAACTGGCTGCCAACGATCAGCCCGCCAATCAGTCCTGGGCCGGCGCTCGCGGCGACCGCGGCCAGATCGGCGACGCTCAGTCCGGCGCGCGAGAGCACGTCCCCGAATCAAAGCGGGCAAATGCGCCAGATGCGCGCGCGCGGCGATTTCCGGCACCACGCCGCCGAACGGCGCGTGCTCGGGCTGCTGCGACAGCACGATGTCCGCCAGAATGCGGCCCATGGGATCGAGGATCGCGGCGGCGGTTTCGTCGCAGGAGGAACTCGATGCCAAGAATCGGTCCGGAAACGGCGGCATTAACGGATGTTGGCATGGTTTCCTCAGGGTAACATGGTAATACGACGCCTCAATGAAAGCCGCCATGTATCCAGTGCCGTTGCCTGCAGCCCAGACCGCGCGCATCGCTCCGGGCTGGGTTGGCCCGTCGACGTCGCTCGGGCGCGGGCGCGAGAATTCCGCCCCTCCGATTGACCCAGCGCAATGCCGGCCGCTCCGGCCCGGACAAGATTGGGCGGGCGGACCCATGGTTTGGACCATGGGGGAGGAGCGTCGCGGCGACAGCGAGGGGCATGTGTCAGTCGGCAAGAAAATCGACATCGTCGCGCGAGGCGCGGACCGCGATCCGGCATACGACGCCCTTCGCCGCGGCGCGAACGCCGATTGGCGCGCCATGGGCGCGACGGCGGCGGTGCGGATGGCGAGCCAGGATTTCCCCCTCGTGAGACCGCATCACGCGGGAGCTGCCGTTGCGCGTCGGCACCCGCGGCTCCCCGCTCGCGCTGGTGCAGACGCGGTTCTTCCTGCATCTGCTGACCACGTTCTGTCCGGTACTGCGGGGCATGAGCGTGTTCGAGGAGCATGCGATCCGCACCACCGGCGACCGGGTGCAGGATCGCCCGCTGGCCGATATCGGCGGCAAAGGCCTGTTCGCCAAGGAAATCCATGAGGCGCTGGCCGACGGCCGGATCGACTTCGCGGTGCACAGCCTGAAGGACCTGGAAACCGAGCTGCCGCCGGGCATCGTGCTCGGCTGCACCCTGAAGCGGGAGGATGAGCGCGATGCGCTGATCCTGGGGCCCGGGTGCGGGGAGCCGGATGCCGCCGCGCCCTTCGATTGCCTGCCGGTGGGCTCGGTGATCGGCACCTCGTCAGTCCGCCGCCAGGCGCAATTGCTGCACGCGCGGCCCGATCTGACGATCGTGTCGATCCGCGGCAATGTGCAGACCCGCCTGGACAAGGTCGCGTTCGGGGAATGCGCGGCGTCCTTGCTGGCGATGGCCGGGTTGCGGCGGCTGGGCCTGGCGGAAAAAGCGTCGGTGGTGCTGGACCCCGAGGCGATGGTGCCCTCCGCCTGCCAGGGCATCGTCGGCATCACGGTGCGGGAGAACGATACCGAACTGCGGGAGATGCTGGCGGCGATCGAGGATCCGGTGGCGAAGGCCGTCTCCACCGCCGAGCGGGCGATGCTGGCGGAGCTTGATGGGTCCTGCCGGACGCCGATCGGCGGTCACGCGCGGATGCTGCCGAACGGCGAGTTGCATCTGACGGGGCTGGTGGCGCGGGCGGATGGCAGTTTTCTGATGAAGCGTTCGGCGCGTGGCGCGGCGGACGAGGCGGCGCGGATTGGCGCGGATCTGGGCCGGGGTCTGCGGGCGGATTGTCCGCGGGATATTTTCGGATGATCGGCGCGGGCGCCGGGGGGATGATCGGCACGGGCGCCGTGGGCTGACAGGCCCGGACACGGCAGAGTTGAACGGCGAGGGGGCGCGGTGGAGTTAAGCGGCGCGGGGCGCCGTGGGGGTGATCGGCGCGCGGGCGCGGTGAATTTGAGTGGCGGGGGCGATGTGGGGATGATCTTTTCGCACGGCGCGGTGGTCGGTGGCCGCGTGCCAAGGCGATCACCGATGACGGGGACGCATGGACCCTGACGCGGTCCTGATCACCCGGCCCGAGCCGGGCGCCTCGGAGACCGCGACGCGCATCGCGGCCCTCGGCTTTGTCCCCGTCGTGGCGCCATTTCTCGCCATCCGGCCGACGCAAGCCAGGTTGCCGCCGGTTGAGCAAATCGCCGCGATCCTGCTGGCCAGCGGCAGCGCCGTCGCGCCATTGCCGCCGGAGTTCCACCCTCTGCCCGTGCTGACGGTCGGCGAGGCCACGGCCCGGCGGGCCAGGGATGCGGGTTTCGCGGATGTGACCAGCGCCAACGGGGATGCTTCCGCTCTGGCGGCGCTGGTCCGCGCGCGGGTCGGCCCTGCCGCGGGGACCTTGCTGCTGGCCGCCGGACGCGGCCAAAGTCTGGCGCTCGCGGCCGATTTGCGCGCCTCGGGATACCGCGTCGCGCGGCGCGTGGTCTATGCCGCCGCGCCGGTCGCCGCACTGCCCGATGGCGCCAGACAGGCGCTGACCGGAGATCGTTCGCTGGCCGTGCTGTTCTTCTCGGCGGAAACCGCGCGCCACTTCATGCGTCTGGTCCGCGCGGCCGGGTTGGGCGATCATCTGCGAAACCACACCGCCGTCACTATCGGGCCTCCGTCCGGCATGGCATTAGAGGCCTTGCCGTGGGCGCGGATCCGCGTGGCCGGCAAACCGACGCAGGATGACATGCTGGCGTTATTGCGATGACACCCGATCAGACAAATGATGAGCCGCCGAAAGGCACCCCGGCTCAGCGCCCCCGGACCGGCTCCGCGCCGTCCCGGGCGGTTTCATCGGGACCGACGCGATCCGCGCCGTCCCAGTCCGCGGCGAGTTCGTCCGCGCAGGCGCCGCCCGGTACGGCACCCGCCACGCCCTCGGGATCAGCGGCTGCCTCGTCGGGTGCGGCTGCGACTGGTTCGGCCCCGTCCGGGACGGTGCCGTCCGGATCAGTCCCAACCGGATCGTTCCCAACCGGATCGGTCCCATCCGGGCCGGTCTCACCTGGACCGATCCCGTCCGGGTCGGTCCCGGCCGGGGTTATCCCAACCGGGTCGGTCCCATCCGTGTCGGTCCCATCCGGGGCAGTCGTATCTGGACCGGTTCCATCCGGGCCACGTCCCCCCGTGCCGGGCTCGTCAGGTCCGAGCCCTGTTAGGGCAGCCTCATCGGGATCAGGTAAGTCCAGCCAAACACCTCGTCTCTCTGTCGCATCCGGGCCGGCACCCGCCGCGGTGACGCCGGTTCCGCCCGACACGGCGCGATTGACCGACCGCCCCAAGGCGGACGAGCACGAGCAATCCCACGCCGCATCCCACCCCGATCGCGGGCCTCGAATTTGGCCGCGCGTGGTCGGTGTGCTGATCCTGATTCTGGTCGTCGGCGGCGTCTGGCTCTGGCAAAATCCCTCGACCGCGCGCGATGCCTGGGCCTCGCTGTTCCCCGGTTCCGCCGAGCAGGCCAGCAACGCGGCGATGCTCAAGGCGCTCGACACCAGGGTCACGCGACTTGAGCAACGACCGGCCCCGCCCGACCTCACGGCTCGGGTGAACGCGCTGGAGCAACTCACGCCTCGCGTGAACGCGCTGGAACAGCGTGTCGCCGCGGCCGGATCGAACTCCGCCACGCCGCCGCCCGACCTACGTCCGATTTTGGCCCGGCTGGACGCTCTGGAGGCTCGCGCCAACCAAACGACCCCCGGCGAAACCCAGCAGGTGGATCTTTCTTCCGTGCTGGCGAGGCTGGACGCGCTCGACAAAAGCGCCGCTCAGCAAACTCTGGACGCGGGCAAGATCGATGCGTTGGCGGCCCAGGTGGCCGCGCTGTCGGATCGCGATCCGGCGGCGGCGGTTCGCGGCAAGCTGGACGATCTGACCCAGCAGCTCCAGGCCCTGAGCGCCAGCCAGACGAACCTCGCCGACAATTCGGCGCATGCCGTTCGGCTGGCGCGGCTGGACGCGGCGGGGATCGCTCTGGGCGTCGGCCATCCGCTGGGGACGATCGCGGATGCGCCGCCGGCGTTGACCCGCTTCGCCACCACCGCGCCGCCGACGATGGCGGACCTGCGGCTGTCGTTCGAAACCGCCTCCCAGGCCGCGCTGAACGTCAGCGTGCCGGATACCGAGGGCAAACCGTTCCTCGATCGCGTCCTGGCGCGGCTGCAGGACTTCAAACTGATCATGGTGCGGCAAGGCAGCCACGTGGTGATCGGGAATTCCACCGCGTCGGCGCTGGCGCACGCCGAAATGCTGCTGGACGCGGGCGATCTGGACGGCGCGATCAAGACGGTATCGGCGCTGTCGGGACCACCGGCGGAGAAGATGGCTGCCTGGCTGGCCAACGCGAAGGCTCTACAGGCGGCGCGGGAGGCTCTGGCGTCCCTCGCGGAGAAGGGCTGATGCGCCGCATTCTCAAAACCCTGTTCGTCTGCGCCCTCGTGCTGGCCATCGCCTGGGCCATCGCCAGCCTGCCGGGCCGGCTGTCGGTGAACGCCGGGCCTTACACCGTGGATACCCGCACGTCGATCGCGCTCACCGCGCTGCTGCTGGCGTTCGTGCTGCTGTATCTGCTGATCCGGCTGGTGATGCTGGTGCTGTTCGTGCCTCGCGCGGGCTCATTATGGCGCGGCGGGCGGCGGCGGCGCGCGGGCGATCTGGCGGTGACCCGAGCCCTGGTCGCGCTGGCCGCCGGCGAGAAAGCCGATGCGCGCCGGGAAGCGATGCGGGCCCGGTCGCTGTTGGGCGACACCCCGCAGACGTTGCTGCTGACCGCCGAAGCCGGACGGCTGGCCGGACGCGAGGATGAAGCGACGACTGCTCTGCGGGCTTTGGCCGCGCGAAAGGATGCCGCGTTTCTGGGTTTGCGCGGCCTGTTGGCGCACGCGATCGCGCGGAAGGATTGGCCTCAGGCGACGGCGTTGGCGCGCCAGGCCGAGGCGGCGCATCCCGGTGCCGCGTGGCTGCGTCAGGAACGCGCGCAACTGGCGATGCGCTCCGGCGAATGGGCCGAGGCGCTGGCGCTGTCCGGTCCCGACGCGCCGAAGGCCGCTCTGGCGGTCGGCGCCGCGCAGGCCGAGGCGAACACCGACAAGGCCGAGCGTCTGGCACGGCAGGCATTGAAATTCGACCCGTCCTTCACGCCCGCCTTCCTGACCCTGGCCAGCCGTTTGCGCGCGAGAGGCCGGGAAAAGCAGGCGCGGGCCGTGCTGGCGGATGCCTGGAAGACCGCGCCGCATCCGGACATCGCGACGCTGGCTTTGGCGACCGAGCCGGACAAGATCGCGCGCGCCAAGGCGGCGCAACAGTTGACGGCGCGGCAGTCGGATCATCTCGAGACGCATCTGCTGCTGGCTCGGACCGCGCTGGACGCCGGCGTGTTCGGGGAAGCGCGGCGGCATCTGGAGGCGGCGCAGCGGGCGGGCGCGGATGACCGCCGGATGTGGCTGCTGCTGGCGGAACTGGAGGAAGAGGACCGCGGCGATACCGAAGCCGGGAGGTTGGCGCAACGGGATGCTTTGCGGCGGGCGGCGAGCGCTCCGTCGGATCCGGAATGGCGCTGCTCGGCGTGTCATGCGGCGCAGGTGACGTGGCGGCCCGCGTGTCCGGTGTGCCTCACGCCGGGCTCTTTGGTGTGGGGCTCGGAGGCGGCCGCTGATGCCGAGGCGGGGACTGAGGTGATCACGCGGGCGGCGTGATCGGGTCTCGCGAGGGCGCGCGGGATCGGGTCTCGCGAGGGCGCGCGGGATCGGGTTTCGCGAGGGCGCGCGGGATCGGGTTTCGCGAGGGCGCGCGGGATCGGGTTTCGCGAGGGCGCGTGATCTGTGCGGTGCGGCGGCGCGCGGGGTTGAGGCGACGCGGCGGCGCGCGGGATCCAGTCGATGACTGCCTCTTTTGGGAACCATACCCTGGCGACAACTGAAACCGGACTCTCTGGATGCCGGACGAGGTAAATTCCGTCCGTGCCGGCCGCGGCTGGCTTATCAATCGCGGAGGACGGTGAGACGCGGAGATCGCGGAGAAAATGCAGTCAAACGCTCGTCAGTCACGAGGCGGAACGAAATCCGGGCCTGCGGTTCGAGCGGCCGCCAAACCTGGCCACACCCCGGGATGGACGATGAAAATCTTCTCCGCGATCCCTGCGTCTCATTCGTCCTCCGCGATTGATAAGCCAGCCAGCGTTACCCTCATGCGCCGGAGATTCGTCGGGCCGGCGCGACGGCGCGCGCGATGGTTATTTTCCCTGATGCCCAGGAACCGAGCGCCTGACACGCAGGCCGGTCAGTTCGTAAACGTCGAGTTCGCCGTTCTTGTTGAGGTCCAATCGGTCGAACTCGGACGCCATGAAATCCATGAACTCCTGTCTGGAAACTTTGCCGTTTCGATCGACGTCCATCAGCAGCAGGAGTTGTTTCGTCTCGGCGTCGGCGACCTGGGATCTGGAAGCCGCGGCCGGGGCTTTGGGGGTCGCGTTGTCGGCTCTGGCGGCCGTGGTCATCGCCGCGGTCACGTTCAGAGCCGCGAACATCATCGCGAAATTCCGTCGGCCTTGCATATCCCGTCCGCTTCGCATGTCGATTTCTTCCTCTCCCGCCCACGCTGTCTCGGTCTGGTGAACGTCATCTGAACCACTTCGTTCCGGACCCGCAAGTCATGATCCGCGATGGCTTGTCAGCCAGGCCCCGCTTGTCATCCAGGGCCAGTACCGATGTAGTGCCGAGGCGATGATGCGGGATATTCGCCTGGCGTGCGGACTGTTCCTGGCGTTGCTGGCGATTGGCGCTCAGCTGACGGTGGCCACCGCGATGCCGGCTTCGGCGTCCTCCCTGGCCAGCGCCACCGTGCTTTGCCAGCACAGCGGCGACACCGATGCGCCGCGCGTGCCCACGCATCCGTCGCAGGATTGCCTGCTATGTTTCTTCTGTCACGGCGCTCTGGGCCCGGCCGGCGTCTTGGCAACGCCCCCCTTGCTTCCAGTGCCGAGCACCACCGTCATGGCGCGCGCGGTGGTCCTGCCTCCATCGACCGCCCCGCCGCTTCGCGTTGTCCTGAACGCGCGCCCCCGAGGTCCACCCACCTTCGCCTGAGTTCCAGCCATACCCATGCGGCGCCCCCGCGCGCCGCGCTAACTCATAATGAAGGTGTCAACATGTTTTCGTTCTCGTATCGATTCGGCAGGCATCCAGCCGGCCCGGTTTCAATCCCGTTCGCCGTGTCTCTTCTGGTCCCACTGGCGCTGCTCATCGCGCTGGCGCCGCGGCCAGCCATGGCCTGCGCCTGCGGCTGTGGCGTTTTTGAGGTCGCCACCAGTTCGATGCTGCCGACCGGCGCGGGGGGCACCGTCTTCCTCGGCCTCGATTATCAGAACCAAAGCCTCAATTGGAGCGGCACCAGCGGTTCGCACAGCGCCAACAACGGCGACAAGGATCTCCGCACCTACTTCTACACGGCCGGATTACAATACATGTTCAACCGTAGCTGGGGCGTTCAGGTCGAGGTTCCGTTCTGGAACCGGTATTTCGCGACCGACGTGAACTTCCCGACACCGCCGGCGAACGTTCAATCGGCCAACTGGACCGGCGTCGGAGATATCCGCGTCAGGGGCATCTACACCGGGTTCTCGGAAGATCTATCGACCGGTATCACCTACGGCATCAAGTTTCCGACCGGCAACAATAACTACCAACCCAAAAACAATCCCGGCCTGGTGGACAGCGACAGCCAGATCGGCACTGGCAGCACCGACATTCTGCTCGGCGCGTTTCACCGTCAGGCGCTGACCCAGGACAATTTGTGGAGTGGGTTCGCGCAGATCCAATTGGATCAGCCGGTATTGATTCAAAATCAGTATCGGCCAGGCGGCGAGGTCGATGGGGCGTTGGGCGTTCATTACAATGGCTGGTCGATTGGCGGTGTGCAGATCAGCCCGATCGGGCAGATCATCGCCTCGGTTCGCGCGATAGACAGCGGCGCGAACGCGGCGAGCCCGCGGGCGTCCGGCTATCAGCGCCTGCTGCTGTCGCCCGGGATCGAGGCCGATTTCAATCAGTTCTCGGCGTACACCGATATCGAGTTCCCGGTGTATCAGCACTTCAATGGCAATCAGTTGACGGCGCCGTTCCTGCTTAAGTTAATCGTGGCGTACAGCTTCTAAAATCGAGGAGGTCTCGCATGCGTGGAGCCCGTTCTTATCTGCCGGCGATGGTGGGCTGCTTCTTGATTGTGTTCGCATGCCGGTTCGCGCTGGCGGCGGTGGATGTCGGGCAACCGGCACCGCCGCTCGCCGCGACCGAAATAAACGGTCAGGGCTTCAACCTGGGCGCATTGCGCGGACACGTCGTCATCGTCAATTTCTGGGCCACCTGGTGTGTGCCATGCCGCGCGGAGATGCCGGCGCTGAATGCATTCTACCAGAAATATCACACGCAAGGCCTCGATATGATCGGCATGAGCGCGGACCGCCCGCGTGATCGTTCTGATGTCGAGAAGATGATGCAGGCCTACGCCTACCCGGCGGCGATGACGCGCGATGCGTCGGTCAACGGCTTCGGCTCACCCGAAGCGTTGCCGACGACGTTTGTCATCGACCAGGCCGGGATTGTTCGCGCGAAATTCCGGGCGGACCAAATGGCGGTGACGGAACAGAGCCTCGCCGGCGTGGTGTTGCCGCTGCTGTCCGGCAAGACCGTCCGGTAGGATGGCGTTCAAGGACAGGAGGACGGGTCCGCCCCTACCCACGCGCGCCGGTTTCCATCTTTGAAGCAGCCGTTTTTCCAGAACTCCGCTGAAACTGCCGCGCGCGGTCGACCATTGGCCGAGGCCGTTCGCCATGCCGTCGCGAAATTCGCCCTCATAACGGCCGCCATCGCCGGGGGAGAGCGTCCCGTGTCCGTCCATCTGACCATTCTTCAACTCACCCTCATAGCGCTCGCCCGGTTGCCCATTCTCGAACCACCGCAGAACACCCTGACCCTGGGCGAAACCATTGTGGCAGTCGCCGGACCAGGTCATGCTCTCATTGGGTCGCGGATGGGCGTTGATGACCCGGCATCCCGTGGCGGGATCGGATGTCCATCCGGGTCCGACGTTCTGCGCGAGGCAGGCGATGGGCAAGAGCAACAGGATCATGGCCGTCATGAATTCGCAGCGGCATTGTGTCGACGCCTCATCTTGGAGCGATACGACTTTATACCAGACCGAGCTGACGTTAGTCTCGCGCTTTCGTCATCCTCGGGCTCGACCCCATGTGCGGTAAAATAGCGTGGCGAGGGGTGTCGCTCCCGCATTTACGTCATGGTCCGGCTCGACCCGACCGTCAGCCCGAACGAACCGGTGAGAATGAGTTTGGGGAAACCGATGGTTCGGTCGAGCCGGACCATGACGAATTCAGGGCCGTCCGCCAATGAATTTCAGCGCACATGGAGCGCGACCCGAGGATCAGGTGCCTCAGGGATCGTAATGATGAGGAGAGCCGCGGTGGGGCGCGCGCGATGCTCCGAAGAATCATGGGGATTCTCACGTGTCAATGCCTTCGCCAGCTGGTATCATAACGGCGCCCGAGCGGAACCGCACACGGCTCCTTGACAGGGATCGTCCGGATCGGGCGGCGGGCGCCGAAGAAAGCGCCGGATTGCACCGAAAATGATCGGGTCGCATGATATCCGCCTGATGATCGCATCGTCGCGAATGCTCGCACCGTCACAACGGTCGTCGCTCACCTGGGCAATGACGCGAGCCATGGTTTGTCCCGCGGGGGCCTGTTCCGCGGGACGAACGATCACAGCGTTCGTCCTCGCCGCCGCGTTGCTGACCCAGATCGTCCTGGCGGATCCGTTGGCGATGCGGATGTCGGCCGAAGCCGGCGCGTCCGGATGGCCCGTGACGCTGTGCGCGATGCGATACGATCGGAGTTCGCCGGACCGCACGCATATTCCTCCACCACCGCCCTCCCCGCGCGACCATTTCAGTTGCCCACTATGCCAGAGCCACGCCGTGCCTCTGGCGATCCTCGCGGGCGCGATTTCGATTGTCATCGTGGGCCCGCGGTGGACGCGGTGGCGTTGGGCTATTGTTACGGAGACAGTGCCGTCCCGGCCCTTCCGCCTTTATGGTTCCCGGGCACCTCCCGTCCCGACCTGACCCTAAATCACGCACGCATCCGGGCCACTTGCTCCCGGATGTGCGCGGCCCCGAGTGCCGGCAATCACTTCCTGGTCAAGCTTCGACGGAGTTTCCCATGCGTAAAACATCAATGCTCATGCTCGCCGTGCCCATGCTGATGGCGCCAGTCGGCGCCGCTTTCGCCCATGCCTGGCCGAGGAGCACGGTGCCCCAGATCGATGGCACCGTCACGGGACCGCCCACGGAAGTCTCGATCGCCTTCAGCGGCGTGACCGAACCGGCGTTCAGCGGCATCGAGGTCACCGACGCCGGCGCGCGGCGCGTGGATGACACGCGGTTCAGGCTGGCCGATGGGGACTCCACGCGGCTGTCGGTGGGTCCGCGGATCCTCGCACCGGGTCTCTACACGGTCGGGTGGCATGCGACCTCGGTCGATACCCATCAGACGAACGGCACCTTCCATTTCACGCTCGCGGCGGCGGATACGTCCGGGATCAGGCTGGAGCATGTGTGGGCGCGGCCGACGATGGGGGCCTCGACCACCGGCGCGGCGTATTTCACGATCACCGACACCGGCCAGCCGGATCATCTGGTCGCGGCCAGCACACCGGTCGCCGCATTGGCTGAGGTGCATGAGACGATCAATGACAATGGCGTGATGAAAATGCGGCCCGTTCCGTCGCTCACGCTCGATCCGGGGAAGCCGGTGACGCTGAAGCCGGGCGGCTACCACATCATGCTCACCGGACTGAAAAGCGCGCTGAAGCCGGGCGACAGCTTTCCGCTGACCCTGACCTTCGAACATGCCCAACCGGTCACGGTGACGGTGAAGGTGGAGGCGATGGGCGGCGGTGCCGCGGACCACGGATCCATGCAAGGCATGCCCGGTATGTCGGGGCATTAATTCCGGCATGTGGGCTGTCACCTGGCATGCGGCCCGAAGCAGCGGGGACGATGCCAGGTGCCTCCGCCGCTGCGTGAGCGCGTGCTGAAACGTGGACACGCTCGGGATCATCACGGTTCTCTGCCGGTGGCGGCCATGTGGCCGCGCTGATGTCGTTATTTGGCGGCCTCGTGTTCCGGTGCTGGATTTTGCGCGACGCGACCGCGCAACCGGCGGTCGCGGCGACCGACCGGATCGTTGCGATCAGCGGCGTGCTGGCCTTGCCGTTGGGCGTCGCGTGGCTGACCGCCGTGACCGGAACGATCGCCCATGCGAACGACGTCGCGACGCTGCTTAATGCCGTGCCGGTGGTTTCGCGCCACACCGGTTTCGGCGAATTCATGTGCCTGCGCCTGCTTTTGCTGCTCGCCGTTCTGGGCTTTTTGTCGGTGCGCGCGCGGCTTCCGGCGTTGCTCGCCGGCGGGGCCGCGCTCGCGCTGCAACCGATGCTGGCGCATATCGGCGCCCAGGATGTTCCGGGTCCTGATACTGATCGAGGCTGCCCATCTGCTTGCCGCCGGCGCATGGCTGGGATGTCTGTTGCCGTTGCTGGCATGCGTGGTCCTGGCGCCGGTGCCGCTGGCCGTTACTTCGTGCGAACGGTTTACCCCGGTTGGCCTGGCCGCGGTCGGCACCATCGCGATCACCGCCGTGCCCCAGGCCGGCGAGTTGATCGGCGGTTTGAACATCTGGACGGCGAGTTGTTCTGGTGGATCGCCAAAGGCGTCATCGATCCCGAGGGCAACGCGCTGATGCCCGGCTTCGGCTCGGTGTTATCGGAGGATGACATCTGGACGTTGATCGACTTCATCCGGGCGCGAAACATTGGTCCGCAGGCGGCGGATACCGGGGCATGGGCGCCCCCGGTGGCGGCGCCCACCACGCCGCTGAGTTGTGCCGGTCGCGACGCCGACGAACTGGCCGGGTCTCGCGCCGCCGGGTCTCGCGCCGCGGGTCGTGCTGGTGGTCGCCGGCGACGCGGCGGTCGAGGACAACTCTCCCGATGTCGTCATGATCCGTCTGGCGCGTGACACCGTCGGGCAACCCGGACCGGGAGAGTGCGTGGCGGCGGCACCGATGGCGTGGGAGGCGTGGCGCGTGCTCGCGGGCGTGGCGCCGGAGCAAATTCGCCGGCTATCGCGCGATAGTCGATGGACAGGGATGGCTGCGGGCCTGGCTGCCGCCGGATGCCGGGTCAGACGTTTTGCCGGCGACGGTGCGAGACGCGCGCGATCACCCGGTCGCCGCGTTGGCTCGCCCAGGGGGCGGGCATCGCCATTGACGAGGCTGAAAGGGGCGGTGGCATGAGGGGTGACACCAACACGACGGAACATTCGACTTCTCGATCGCCCTGTTCCGTCGTGGCCCGGCGCGACCGGCCTGGCCATTCACGGGATGTTAACCTCGGCCTCCTAAACCGGCCTCGGCGCCGCCGTGACCTGTTGCGGGAACCGGCACGCCGCCGGTCCGTCCGGACGCCCCGGCTCCCGATGTCATCACAAGGACCTCGCGCATGAGTGCCTACCACGCTGTCGCAACTCTCTTCACCGATCGAAAAATCAACACGAAAATGTATCTCGGCTTCGCCTGCGTTCTGGCGATCCTCGTCGCCGTCTCCGCTTCGGCCTGGGCCGCCTTCCGCGCGTCGGCCGATGAGCTTGCCAACTACACGCATCGGGTCATGGTGGTCGGCATCGCGCGCGATATCGATCTCAATTTTCTCGGTCTGCGGCGGTTCGTCCGCGAATACGCTTTCACCGGCGTGGAGGCCAACGTCGCCTCCGTCAAACAGCAACAAGGCGTGCTGCACGACCTCGTGAAACAGGGGCTGGACGTCGTGCAGACCCCGGATCGACGTGGCAAGCTGGAGGATATCGCGCGACTGATCAACTCCTATCTCACCGATTTCGACCGGCTGGTGACGGCGACGCGTGAACAGTCGAGGCTGCAAAAAGCCAATCTTGACCCAACCGGCGCCGCGCAACGGCGAAAGTTCGAAACGCTGATCGCCGCGTCGGCTTCGGACGACGGCGGCCTCGCGATCCTCGCCAACAAAAGCATGGAGCAGTTCATGCTCATCCGTCTCGACGTCAACAAATTCATCGGACGGCATGACGCGTCGGCGGCTCAGGAGGCTGAGAAGACCCTGACCGATCTGGCCACGACCTTCCAGGCGTTCGACGCGGAGGCGACGGACCCCGCGGCGCGCGCCGCGCTGGGGGATGTGCGGAACGGCGTCGCGGCCTACGCGGACACGTTTCACAAAATCGGCGCGTTGGAAACCGAGATCGAAGGCATGGTCAACGGCGCGATGCGCGAAAAGGGACAGCAGGTGCAAACCGACGCTGAAACGATCAAGGCCAGCGGCATCGCCGACGAACAGCGGACGGAAGAGCTCGATGCTCTCGACGATGGATCGAACCAGCACGCTGATCCTGACCCTGTCGGCCGGCGGCTTGCTGGTCGGCGCGGTGCTGGCATGGCTGATCGGGCACGGCATCGGCGGCCCGGTGGTGCGCATGTGCGCCGCGATGCGCACCCTGGCGAACGGCGACACATCCGTGACGATCCCGGCGGCGGGCCGGAAGGACGAGGTCGGTGAGATGGCGAGCACCTTGCAGGTGTTCAAAGACAACATGATCGAGACCGCCCGCCTGCGCGCGGATGAGGATGGCGCAAGCAGCGCGCCGCCGACGAGCGCCAGCGAATGATGTTCGACCTCGCCGCGAAGTTCGAGGCCACCGCCGGCGCGATCGTCACCGACGTCACCGCGCGAGCGGCCGAATTGCAGACCACGGCGCAGTCGATGGCGGCGATCGCGGAAGAGACCTCGCGGCAGTCGACGGCGGTCGCGGCGGCCTCCGAGCAGGCCATGCAGAACGTCAACACCGTCGCCGCGTCGACCGAGGAACTCTCGGCCTCGGTGCGGGAAATTCTGGGTCAGGTCAACAAATCGACACAACTGACCAATGAGACCGTGAACGAAGCGAACGCGGCGGATCACGGCATGCAGGCGCTGGCGTCCGCGATGGACCGGATCGGCCAGGTGGTTGGCCTGATCAATGGCATCGCCAGCCAGACCAACCTGCTGGCGTTGAACGCCACGATCGAAGCGGCGCGCGCGGGCGATGCCGGCAAAGGTTTCGCGGTGGTGGCCAGCGAGGTCAAGGCGCTGGCCAACCAGACCGGGAAGGCAACGGAGGAAATCTCCTCGCAGATCGCCGCGATCCAGGAGGCGACGCGCGGTTCGGTGCACGCGATCCACGGCATCGTCGACCGTATCGCCAAGGTCAGCGAGGTGGCCACCGCGATCGCCTCCGCCGTCGAGGAACAAGGCGCCGCGACGGAGGAGATCGCGCGCAATGTCACGGAAGCGGCCAGAGGCACCGGGGAAGTCACGACCAATATCACCGGCGTCGATACCGCGGCGCGCAGCGCGGGCGAAGCCGCCGGTCAGGTGCTGGCGTCCGCCAACAGCCTGAGCCAGAACAGCGAAGCGTTACGGCGCCAGGTCGATACGTTCTTACAGGATGTGCGCGCGGCCTGATGCCGGCCGCCCGAACGGGGTGACATTCCGGGCCCTCGTCAGGGGATTTCGGCGCGACCGCGTGGCCTTATACCGGACGGCTTTGCCGTTAGACTCTCGCGCGTTCGTCATCCTCGGGCTCGACCCCACGGGCGCGAAAATAGATTGGCGGATGAACCTAAACCGTTGATAATACGTCATGGTCCGGCTCGACCGGATCATCGGTTTCCGCAAACTCGTTCTCACCGGTGCGTACGGGCTGATGGTCCGGTCGAGCCGGACCATGACGAAGAAGGGAGGCCGACTCTCCGCTCGCCCCGCTATTTCAGCGCCCATGGGGCTCGACCCGAGGATCAGTTGCGTCAGCGATCGCATGCGATGAGGAGAGCCGCGATGTGGCGGCACGCGATGGTCCGGTCGAGCCGGACCATGACGGGGATTCCCATGGGCCAATGGCTTCGCCCGCTGGCATTACCACGGCGCCGCCGCCTGGCCCATGCATCCATCGAGACGCAGTTCGCCCCGCGCGCTGGCGTGATCGGAACGCGCGTCGAACGTGACGCGTAGCAAACGGTGATCCGGCGAAATCCAGGCTTCCCCGGTGGAAACCTTTGTCTCGCTGAGTCGCGGATGGCGCACCGACGATCGCAGATGCATCGAACCGTCACTCTCCACTCCCATCGGCGTGACCTGAACGTCCACCCGGTCGTCGCGTTTGAATCCCGGCAGGAACAGCGGCACCGTTCGCTCCCGCTCGCCGGCCCAACGCACCCAGAAAAACGCCATCAGCAGCGGCGTGCCCAACCCCGGCGGCATCGACGTCTTCGGTAGGTCGAGGTCGGCGCGGCGCTCGGGCGGCGCTGACGGGTAGTCCTCCAGCCACGGCTGGCCGAACGTCGCGGGATCCCAATGGCGGACGAAACCGGGATGCTTCTCGCGGAAGTCGCCCAGGGTTTTGGCCTGCACGCGCCATGCGGCCAATCCGTCGGGGCCGCGCCTGAACACGTCCCATTGCTGGCGGCGGATCGAGCCCTCGATGGCATAGCGGTGATTGACCCCGATCGTCTGAAGCGCGTCATCGCGCCAGACGCCGATTTCCTCGTACAGATACTGCCAGTCGACGATGCCGAACATGCGCGCGTCGATCCGCGCCGCGACATCCACCGTGGTTTCGCCATTGCTCCGCGTCGATGTGGTTTCGACGCTCACCTTGCCGGCGTAGCTGGTGGTCCCGGAATAGCGGCAGGTCTCGTCAGCCCGAACGGTCCGGCTTGTCAGCGTCGCAGCCAGAAAGACGGCGAGCCACGCTGTCCGCCAGCGCCCGCCGGCCGCGTTCAGCGCCGCCGTTCTTCGATGTTGGGCAGGAACGCCGTGAGCAGTCCGATAACCGGCAGGAAGGAGCATATGTGATACACATACTTGAGATCGCTCGGCAGGTAGCCGCCGCCAAGCGCCACTATTCCCACGCAAACCGACGCCACGTCGCGGTCGAGCGGGATGCCGTACAACGCGGCGATCTCGGTCGGCCAAAGACCGGGCCCGTTCCCGGTCAGCGCGAGGGCCTGCAGGCGATCGACCGGCGCCGCCGCCAGCGGCCGCTGGTCGAAGCCGATGATGGCGCGCGTCCACGGCGCGATCTCGCGGGGGACCATCAGCCGGCCGACCCGCGCGCGAAAGCGGCGATGGCCGTCGTCGTAGGTGCGAAGGGTGACGCCGAACAGCTTCGGCCATCCGGCCGGCGGCGGCTTCGAGCGTAACGGTGCGCCCGGCGAGGTCGATGGCAGCGACGGCGATGTCATTGGCCCTGGCGAATTTCTCGACCCGCGCCGCGGCGCGGGCGTGGCTGCGCTGGCGCTGCATCGCCAGCGCGTGCCGCGTGATCGGTTTCGACAGCCGCGCCAGATCGCCGGCGCTGCCGGGCTGAAATTGATCGGGCGAGCGCCGCTTCAGGTGAAGCGTGACCACGATGCGCTCGTCCGGATCGACATCGCCGACCAGCACCGCGCCTTTGGGCGCGGCGCGATCGCTGCCGGCGAGTGCGATCTTGCGTGCGGTCATGACCTTGGCCCGCCCGCTCTACTTGCCTGCACACGGGCTTGGCGAGTTTTGGGTATCGTCGTAGGCGCAGAACGGGATCGACCAGACGAAGTCGGCGGAGGTCGCGACCTGGGTCAGGCCCGGCATGCCCTGGAAGATCGGCGGCTGGCTGGAAAAGCTCCAGTACCAGTTGGGCGGGATCGGTCCGAGCGGCGCGCCATTATTGTCGAAACCGGCCGAGGTGGTGGCGGCGCCGGTGTTGTCCCAGGCGGCGCGGCCATGGCAGGTGATGCAGGACGACTGGTCGACGAAGCCATTCTCGGTGACGGAATTGCCGAGCCGGACGTCGAGGCCGGTCGTATCGGTGAAGTCGCTCTGCGATCCCTTCAGGCAATAATTGGCGAACGCCGGATCCCAGTTGGCGGCGGCGATCAGGGCGGCCAGCGCCGGCGACTTGGCGCAGTCCGGATAGCCCTGGTTCGGCGCCGCATTCGGCGGCACCGAGGCGGTCTGCGCCCCGAACGAATCGTGGCAGCCGATGATGTCGCAGCGCGCGGGATTGAACTTGTGCTCGAACGTCGCCCAGGTCCAGTTCGGAACGGCCTTGGAGATGATGTGCATCGAGACAAAGGCATATTGCTTGCCGTCGCCGCCGGTATTGACATGGTACAGCTTCGGCACGTCGGCGAGCGCGACGCGGCCCTGGGTGAAGGCCGGAATATCCGTCACCGCGACCCAGTTGGCCTTCACCTCCATCGCCGCCACCGGAAACGTGATGGTCTTGCCGAACGCTGCGCGCAGGCCGGAGAGGGTGTAGAGGTTGTTCTGCACGATGAAGTCGAAGGAATCCTTGTTGCGGCGCGATTCCTCCAGCACGCCGCCGCCGACGCCCGGCGGAATCGCGGGCAATAGTTTGCCGGCGCGCTGCTCTGCCAGCCGGCCCAGCCGCGGCACTGCCGGGGCATGCAGCGCCAGCGGCGCCGCGACAGTCGGGAAAACGGGGTTCGGCTTGAAGGTGTCGGTGTCGCTGGCCCAGGTCTCGAACAGCGCATTGCTGCCGCCGGCGCTGGTATTGACCTGGATGAAGAACTGCCAGGCCAGCTGATCCGGCGCGTTCAGCGCCGGGTTCGGCGTGGTCTGCGCCGGGGCGGAGCCGCTCCAGGGCAGCAGCAAGGCCGCCGCGAGAGCAAAACCGATCGATCGTCTCATCGTCGTTTTCCTTTCAATGATTTGGCGTTGAAATAAGTCCGCGCTCCAATGCAATCGAAACCGCAGCCCGCTGTCGCCGCCGCTCGGGCCGCATCAAACCGCCCGCAATCCCAGATTGAATAGCAGCCTGGGCCGGTTGAGCGCTGTGAAGTAGCTTACAAAACCCGAAAGATTGCGCGCGAAGCGCCGGGGGAGAGGGGTTCAGCGGGAAGCTTCCACCGCCCCCGCTCCCGCGCCGCCGCGCCGCCGCCTCGCCGCCGCCGTTCCAGCGCCGCCGCCTCCACCGTCATTGCGAGCGCAGCGAAGCAATCCATCGCTCGTCTTGCGCAGGCGTGGATTGCTTCGTCGCAAGGGCTCCTCGCAATGACGGGGTTTGGCACCGCCGTTCCGCCGCCGCTCCAGCGCCGCTGCTCCACCGCCGCCGCTGCTCCGGCGCCGCTACCTTCGCCGTCATTGCGAGCGCAGCGAAGCAATCCATCGCTCGTCTTGCGCAGGCGTGGATGCTTCGTCGCAAGGGCCCTCGCAATGACGGGGGCGCCGCGAAGCGATGCGGCGCGAAGGGACAGTCCATCAGACCCCGGTATGGGTCGCGCTTGCTTTTCCGAACCGGCAATTCAAACAGGTCATGTCATCGAAGCGGTCGCTGTCCGGGCGGTAAACGTCGCAGCCGCAGCCGAGGCAGTTGAAATGTCGTGGGATCGCCGCGGCGGCTGGCGGACGTGGCGGACGCCGGCGATCTGGCGATCGATGCTTTTGGATGGCGCATTTGGGATTTCCGCGGCGCATCGCCGCTACTCCGCGGCCTCGGCGATCGGGGCGGGCGCCTCCAGGGCTTCCCAGCGCTCGGCCAGCGCCTCCGACACCTCGCCGGTCCGCAGCAGCTCCTGCAGCGTGATCTCGTAGAGCGCGAGCGCTTCGGCGGTGCTGTCACGCCAGCGCCGGTCGGCGGCGGCGCGCATCCGCTCCCCGCGCGGGGCGCCGCGATAGGGCGCGATGGTTTCCAGGGTCGCGAGGTAGCTGGCCTTCTGCACGGCCGTGGCGTCGTCGAACCAGGTGGCGGCCTCGCGCTCGCAACGCTCCCGGCGTTCGCGGTCCTCGCTGAGGTCGGTCGGGGCGTAGTGCGGGTTGGCGGCGTAGTAGCCGGACATGGGCGTCCCCTCGGGTGATCCGATGGGGAGAACTCTACACTTTGTCGGGTAAATGCGTCAACACGAATAAGTGTGCCAAGCAAAATAATTTACGCCGGTCATGCCGGGCGGCGGTTTGAAGGACCGCGCCGCGCGGCCGCGCCGCCGGCCGGCCTAGCGGCGCTTGTAATTGCCGACGGTGACATGGGCGATCTGCCACTCCGAGCGCTTCAGGTTGAAGTCGCGGGCGCCGCCGGCTTCCGAATTCCATTCCGTCACCTGCCAATTGGCCTCGGTGGCGCGGCGCAGATGCTTGATGCAGGCCGATTCGGTGCCGTCGGGGGCGACATGGCGGAACACGCAGGTGTCCCCGGTACGCGGCGGCAGGTGCGGATTGACCAGCGCGATGTCGCCGGAGCGAAACTCCGGCGACATGCTGTCCTCGACCACGATCACCCCATAGCCGTCGCGCACCCTCGCCAACGGCTCGGGCCGGGCGACATACTCCACCGGCTCGCTGGACAGGATCAGCGCGCCCGAGCCGCCCTGCACGGCGGCGTAGACCTTGAGCTCCCGCTCACCCGTCAATGGCGGGCCGGGGAGCGGTTCGATCATCGGCGCGTTGGCCCTGGGATTGCGCACCACCTTGGCGACCGCAATCCCCAGCTCCTGGGCGATCGCCGGCAGAAAACTGCTGTGCCTGACCTTGCCGAGCTCGATCTTCTCGATGGTCTGCTGGGTGGTGCCGACCCGCCGCGCCAATTCCGGCTGCGACCAGCCGTGCGCCAGCCGCGCCTGCCGCACCATCTTGCCAACATCGGAATCGGGATCGTCTGCCATCTCTCACCTCTAACACCATATCGTGTTACTTAAAAGTGCCCTTTGAACACATTTGGGTGTTGACAAGTTGACACGATAAAGTGTAGATGGCGCCATGACAGACATTCGCGCCCTCCTCGACCAGGCCATCGGCCTAGCCGGCTCGCAAGCCAAGCTCGGCAGGGCCGCCGGCATGACCCAGAACGCCATTTGGCAGGCGAAGCGACGCGGGCGGGTTTCGCCACGCCTCGCGCTCGGCATTCACTGGGCGCTGGGCGGCGCCGTCAGCGCCTCCGAGTTGCGCCCCGACATCTGGGCCAGGCCGCAAGACGTGCCGTGCCGCCCGATTGGGCGGGCGGGCCTCGCCCCCTACCCCATCGACATTGCGGAGGACACCGGATGACAAGCCTGCCTTGGCCGAGCGAGCGCGACGCTGTTCTGATCGCGCTGCGCAGCAGCGGCCTTTCGTTTGCGCAAATCACCCGTGAGATCGGCGCGCGCTTCAATATCACGCTGAGCCGGGATGCCTGCGTCGGGCGCGCCCGTCGCCTCGGGCTGTGCGGCCGTGGCCGGTCGGGCGCGGCCCCCTGCCGCGCGGTTCGCGCCCGGCCCAAACGCAGGCCCGTCGGATATGGCGATCCGTCGCGCGCCGCACCGGCGTCGGCGGCGGCGCGCGAGGTGGCGCTGCGCTGCGCCGAGGTGGTCCCGCGCCATCTGTCGTTGGCCGATCTGGCGCCGGACGATTGCCGATTTCCCTACGGCGAGGATGCCATCACCTTCTGCGGCCACCGCCAGACCAAGGGCTCGTCCTACTGCCTCGCCCATTTTCACCTTTCGCGAAAACTTCATCCGGAGGTCGCGCGATGATCGCCAGCGAACATCGGGGCGCAGGGCCCGCGCGGCCGGCCTTTGCTGCCTTCAAGGAGCCGTGGTTCTGGATGGTGTCCGACGCCGCGCTGGAGAGGTTTTCGATGCAGCAGATCAAGCGGGCGGTTTGCCGCCATTATGGGCTGGACATCGGCGCCATGGCGACGGCGTCGCGGGCGCGCCAGCTTTCGCGGCCGCGCCAGATCGCGATGTATCTGAGCCGCGAGATGACGCACAAAAGCCTGTCGCAGATCGGGCGCGCCTTCGGCGGCCGCCACCACACCACGCCGCTGTCGGCCTGGCGGAAAATCAACCGGCTGATGGCCAGAGATCGCCGGCTGTCGGCCGACATCGCGAAAATCCGCGCTCGGCTTGAGGCGTCATTGTGAGGGCGGCTGATCCCGCCGGCTGCGTTTGCTTTAAATGAAGGAGAGGTGCCCATGAATGGATGGTTTCGAGTCTATGGTTCGCTGGTCGATGATCCCAAGGTGCAGCGGCTGCCCGGCGATCTCGTCAAGTCGCTGTTGAACCTGTGGTGTCTGGCGAGCCAGAACGGCGGCACGCTGCCGCCGGTCGAGGATATTGCTTTCAGGCTTCGCATCAATCCGGCAAAGGCCGCCGAGATCATCAAAAGGCTCGGCCAGGCCGGACTGATCGACGACGAGGCCGGCGTGCTCCGCCCGCACAACTGGGACAAGCGGCAGTTCAAGTCGGACGGCTCGAACGAGCGGGTGAAACGTTACAGGGAACGGGAGCGTAACGTTACACCAGGCGTTACATCACCCGACATGCGTAACGTTACACTACCCGTTACGGAAACAGGAGGTGCAACAGGACCAGAACAGAGCAGAACAGAATCAGAGCAGAACAGAGCAGAGCCGCGCGCGCCGCTTGATGATTTTAGGAAGTTGAGGGCCGTTCCCGCTGACAGCCTGTTGCGTGAGGATCTGCGCAAGCTGTTCGGCGCAAGATGCCCCGACCTGTCACGCGCCACGGCATGGCTTGCCAAGGGCTATGCATCCCCCATGATCCTGGAAGTGGTGCGCGAGCTGCTGGCGCGAAAGCCCGACATTGCGAGCCTGAACTACTTCGATGCCGCGCTGGCCGCGCGCCATTCAAGCCGCGCCGAAAGCCCCTCGGAGCGGCTCGCCGCGGGCGCTGTGCTGGACATGGAAAAGGTGGTTTCGATGTTTGCCCGTGGCGGCCCCTGGTCGAAATATGCCGGCCCGGAACCGGGGCTCATCGGCTGCCGGGCCTCGCCGCAACTATTGGAAAAATACGGCATCGCGCCCGACGGCCGCAAACTCAGAAAGGCCGGCTGAGCTGATGCTGCAGGAACCCCAAATCTCATTCGACGGCGCGAAGTGGTTCTGCGTCATCGTCCATCCGAACTGCCTGCGCCGCGCCGAATATCATCTCGGCGCGGCCGGCTATCGCAGCTTCTCGCCCAAGCTGCGCAAATGGGTCAGTCACGCCCGCGTCAAGAAGGCCGTCGAGCGCCCGCTGCTCGGCCGCTACCTGTTCGTCGAGGTCGACTACCCGCGCCAATCGTTCGCCGGCGTGCGCGCCGCACAAGGCGTCGCCAGCATCATCTCGCACATGGGCATCCCCGCGGTGATCCCCGCCGACAAGGTCGAGGATCTGCTGCGGCGTTACCTGGCCGGCGAATTCGACGCGGTCGCCAACGCCGCGATCCCGATCGGCGCGCGGGTGATGATCCTGGAAGGCGAGTTCGATAATCTGCTGGCGACGGTGACAGGCATCGGCAAGGGAGGACGGGCCACGGTGAAGCTCCTGGAGCAGAATCGGTATGTTTCGAAACTGGGCCTGGCCAGCATGGGGCCGGCGTGAGCAGGACGCCGGAGACTTCCCGTCCCGCCGGCCCCGTCATTGCGAAGAGCGCTTGCGACGAAGCCATCCATGCTTGCGCGGGACGAGAGATGGATTGCTTCGCTTCGCTCGCAATGACGGCGGAGGGCGCTGGAGAGCTCGCGCCGGTTCCGTTGCTGGAATGTCATCCGGCGGCTTGGCGGGCGGGCTGCTTTCGGGTGTATGCTTGGGGCCATGCCAGGGAACACGTCGGAGGCCGGCGTCTGAGGTGAGGATGAACCATCATACCGCGCCCATGGCGGCTCTGGCACTCAGGCTGCTGCTGACGCCGGTGGTTGTCATCGCCGGCGATGCGATGATCGACATGGTCGCGCCGCGCGTCTCGCCCGCCGGTTTCCTGTCGCCCGCGATGGCGCAGGCGGACGCGGTCACGAAAAGGCAACTGGATGCGCTCAATGCCTACGGCAAGGCGGTGCGCGATTTCGAGGCGATCCTGGGCCAGCGGCGGGCGCAGATCGATGCGAGGCAGCCGCTGCCGGAGCTGCCGGGGCAGGCGCTCTATCTGGCGCGCGTCAGCATGATGAGCACCTACAAGGACCTCACCGATGTGCTTCCCGGCAGAATCGGGCGTCCGAATAAATTCGGCATTCCGCCGGCCTACTTCGACGCCGACCAGGAGCCGCTGCTCGATGCCTACCGGGCGCTGTTCGATATCATGGAGGCGCCGCCCGCCGATGCGCAGAACTCGCAGACGCCCTTTCAGGACGTTGTCGAGCTCGCAACCGCCATCGCGCGCGCCAAGGGACTTGACGCGGCCCATGCCGAAGCGGCGGGCCGGATCAGCCTCGGACTGTTCTTTGCCGAGACCAACGGCCATCAGAACGTGGGCAATGCGCGCTCGAACAAATACAAGGGAAGTTTTCAAACTGGTCCATCCGAAGATCGCAACGGCCGCGCCAGGTGGGCCGCGATCAAACCCGCGATCGCCGCGATCGATCCGGCCTTGATGCTGCGCGACGACAAGGAAGAGGCGCGGGCCGGCAACCTCGATCATCGCTTCAACCACTGGACCGCCGTGCGCGATGCACTGATGAACGAACACGCCGATCTTTTCCCGCAGGTGGCGGGAATCGTGAAAACACTGCCGGACCCGATCGATCAAATGAAGCTGTTCGAGCTGATCCAGATCATTCCCAGCCCGACCAGGGCCGCGCTGAGGTCGGGCGATCTCCTCGGCTACCGGATTTCCGAGCCGGCCATCATGGGATATCTGCGCAACAACAGCATCTTCGCCTTTGGACAGGCTGACCGAGCCAGACCATCGGCGACGATGCGCGAAATTCTCGATGCGATGTGGCTGTTCAACGACAAATTCGAACGCGCGCTGGTCAAGTTCGACGAGATCAAGGCGCGGCGGAAGGGTTGAAGCCGGCGAACAAACCCACGCGCCGCAAGCGTTTTGTGAGATTATCTGGGAGGCACCACTGGATAAACCGCAAGTGTCGTGGCGGCAGGCCGGCGTTTTGATTTAGGACTGAGGTTTGGTCGCTGGCGCAGCGGCCACAGAAATACTGCCAAGCCTATAACGTTTGCCGGCAATGTCAGCTCGCACCTTGATCGTGCCCGGCTGTTTGATCTCAAGTGGCTGAAATCCCATGTTGGCGTAGGAGCGAACAAATTTACGCGGCTCGCTCGGCACGCCTGTGGCACCTGCATTGGCGTCGGCGTGTGCAATCATTGCGCCCGGATTAGGCTCATCCGTTTCGGCAATGATCGACGCCTCATCGGATAAAGCATCATCGGGATCGCCGGGTAGAAAAATTCTGTAGGTAACCTTGGGACAAAAGACATCGATTCTTTGCAAGAGAGAAATTGCAAAGCAGAACATCGGTAATTTAACTGGAAATGGAACATGGACGGAAATCACGTCTTGATAAACGCCAATATGGATGAGCTTTCCGGTCATCTCGATGCGAGTTTCATCGCAAAAGACGGTGCTGCCGAATACGTCGGGGGATTCGACCAGATCGACCATCAAGCCGCCTTTTCAGACGAAGCAATTTCCGATTTGACAACAGACGATCCCTCCGGAATCCGTGTCACATTTACGGGCTTCACTGCTACGCCGGAAGTCGCGATGGGGGTCTTTGCTTGCGCAGACTGAATGCCGCTCGCTCCATAGACATTCCCGTGCTCGTCAACGACCTGCACGCGCAGGGTGAGCTTGAGGGCATGCGCGATAGAGGCAATCGTATTTATGGTCCAATTCGGATCGCCCTTGAACCATCGGGAAACTTCGTGTTTCGAAGAGCCGATAGCCTTTGCGAGGGAAATGAGGGTAAGGCCGCTCTTCTTTCTTTCTGAAATGACAGCCCAAAACATGCTCAGAAAAGCAGAGCGCACCATTGCGCGATAATACGCCTGTTCGAACTTTGGATCGTTGATCTTAGAGTGGCTCGTCGGCATCTCTAATCACTCCACCAAGATATCCAGAATACCATTCACCGCTATGTGCAACTCTCGTTCTGAACAAGTCTTCCCAATCATCGATAATCTGCTCAGAAGCCTCAGCGTAACTGTTGAAGAGCTTATGCTTGTCCCATCCGCGCAAAAGAATTAGGTGATCTTTCTGAATGAACCTTCCAAGCAGCCGCCAACCAGGTTTCGGGCGGCGGAAACAGAAACTCCAAACCTCATCAAATCCTTCAAGCTTCTCCAGGTCAGCGCGTCGATCATTTTTCTTTTGACTGACTGCGATAAGTTGGCCCGCACAATAGATGCCGATCAGCCGTTCTGCCTCTAAAGCCGGGAAATTTCCAAATGCAGTTTTGCCGTCAAGAAGATCCGCAACCTCGGTGCTAACCGATAGTCGCCGAATGGCTCCCGCAAGTGAGCGAATGGGCTTTCGCTCGACTATTGTAAGCGGCACCTTGCTCTCCAAAGTAGCGATGTTGTGTTAAAAGTCAACTCATGCTTTTGGATTAAAATCGGGGTAGTTAATGGACATGACCAAGGAACCGAGCAACCGATATAGCGCAAAGGAAGCGGCAGAAACGCTTCGCTGCTGCCCTGCGGGGTGTTCTCGGGCAATGGCCACCAGCCAATGGCGAACATCTCGAGGAAGCGGGCAACAAACTGCCGCGAAGAAAAAGCCCGGCAAATAGCCAAGCCTCTCTTGGTTGCAATGCGAACTGACTACAGCCTGGCGCATTCATCGATGCTTGGCGAATCCAGTTTTCAGCTTTGATTGCTTGGAGGGCCAGCGCAGGAAGCGGCGGGCTAGCCGTTTGAAATCTGGCTTAGTGAGGCAAACGATACGTCAAACGCTTACCGGCCGCGCCTTTAATAGCAAGCGTTCGGCAGTTCCCCATCTTTGATGCTATGCGCAACGCGCGATTGGAATAACGAAAATCAAATTCCGACAGAAGGCGGTGCAGGTGCTTCTCAGCAAAAATGCTGATATACGCGCTTCATGCCGCACTTGTCACCCTCGCGGCGAACGTATTTGTCCTTGGCGTGATTGACGCGATCACGGCTTGCGATGCCTTCGAGTTCGACGATGATTTTATAGGCGGGGTGCTCATCGGTCATCAGCTGCGCGTCACGGCTCAGGTTGGCGCGGATGATCGGGGCCAGCCCGGTCGCCTTCAAGATGGAGAGCCACCGCGTTCGACAAGTGTAACTACAGTATTCTTATGGGAGCCACCACGGCGAACAGGCTTGCCCTTAACGCCCAATGTATGTTTTGTCTGCCTCAACTACCTTGCCACCACCGCCCATAGAGCTGAGGCCTCCAGCACGCATTGACTCGTGGTTACGGTGCGCCGTGAACCACGGGGCTTCGTAGCTGGGCTGGAGGGTACGGTGAAGCTGATGGGCCGAAACGCCCTTCTTTCAGTTACCCGTCCAAGTCGAACGCGTGATATGTTTCCGGTGACTCATGGTTGGGAATCGCTGGTCGTGTCGCCTAGCCCTTAGCGCGGGTTGGAGCCGACTTGTCCGCAGTGCTTAGCGAAGGCGGAAGGCCTAAGCCGCCATGCTGGCTATCATAACGGCGGATCACGATCCGCCCGACGCTCTGGCAAATCACGCCCCCGGGGGAAAGCAGGCATTGCTGTCGTCAGGAAGAAAATTCGCCAGTACGGGATCGGCGACCGGATTGGCGGCGGCCATTTCCGGCTGGGCCGGCTGCCGCGCCATCATCGCCGCGATGGCCCTTTCGCTGGTGCTGCCGATCGAGGCCAGCGATGCCGGCTGGCTGTCCGATCTCCTGGCAAGCTCGCCCAAGCACGGCAAATCCTCAACCCATGCCGCCTCGCGAAAGCCAGCCACGCTGGCAAAGCATGAGCCTTCGCCCAAAGCTCACAGCGCCAAGCTTGCCGCGATGGGGATGGCCGTCGCCAAACCTTCCCTTTCGAAACCGGAGGCGGCGAAATGCGATCCCGCGGCATTCCGGGTCGTTCTGGACGTCGGACATACCGCGGTCTCGGAAGGCGCGACCAGCGCCCGCAACGTCGCCGAGTTCGTCTTCAACCTGCGTCTGGCGCAGCGGATCGAGGCGCAGTTGAAGGCCGATGGCTTTCCCCAGACCCGGCTGCTGGTGACCGAGGGCAAGGCCAGGGCCAGCCTCGTCAGGCGCGTCAACGCCGCCAGCGAACTGCATGCCGATCTCTTGCTGTCGATCCACCACGACTCCGTGCCCAACTCCATGCTCGAGAACTGGGAATTCGAGGGCCGGAAAAGCCATTTCAGCGACCGCTTCAGCGGCTATTCGGTATTCGTCTCCCACGACAATCCTGACTTCAGGACCAGCCTCGCCTTCGCCGAGCTGCTGGCCAAGGAAATGAAGGCGCAGGGCCTGACCTATGCCAAGCAATATAGCGAGGCCATCATGGGCCACTACCAGCATCCGCTGCTGAACAAGGAAACCGGCGTCTATAGCTACGATAAGCTGATCGTGCTGCGATCGTCCCGGATGCCGGCCGTGCTGCTGGAGGCGGGCTCGATCATCAACCGCGACGAAGAGCTGAAGCTGGACATGCCCGAACGCCGGGACATCATCAGCCAGGCGGTCGCGACCGCCGTCAAGGAATTCTGCGATCCGCAACCGGTCTTCCTCGGTCCGCCCTGATGGCGCAGGGAGACAACGAAATCAGTTGTCGGGTGGACAAAGCCATCGGGCCGCGCGAACGCGCGGGCCGATGGTGTGCCCACCATTCTCTGCGCCGGGTAGGGTGGGCACGGCGCCAAGCGCGCCTTTGCCCACCCTGCGCGCCAAACCGGTCCTCATCCTGAGTACCCCATCGGCGCGGCCGACCCACTGCGCATGAAAGTCTGTTCTTCATTTCGACGCCGAGTTGTCCTCATCCTGAGGAGCATCGCGCAGGCGATGCGTCTCGAAGGATGGCGCAAACGACGGTGCAAGCGGCCATCCTTCGAGACGCGCGAAGAGCGCGCTCCTCAGGATGAGGTCGGAGCAAGGCTCGATATGATAAGCTTCAAGGAATCGCTCAACTGGTTCGCATCTCGCTTCCGGATTTCAGCATTGATGCCGGCGACTTTACTTCAGCCGAGGCCCGCGGCGCGAAGCCGGCGGGTGCATCGATTTGGCAGGCTCGGCCGGGCCGGCCTTGTCCTGATCATCATGAGGTTAACCGCCCCGGCGTTGGCAGGCTCCACATTGCCGAGGGGTTTTGTCTATCTGCGCGATCTCGATCCCACGATCGTGCAGGACATTCGCTATGCCGGATCGCACAACTTTGTCGGCCGGCCCATCAGGGGCTACCTCGCCGCCGAGTGTATTCTCAGCGTGAGAGCGGCAGAGGCCCTGAAAACCGTGCAGAGGCTATTGTCCACGAAAAAGCTCTCGCTGATGGTCTGGGATTGCTATCGGCCGAAGCGGGCGGTGGCGGATTTTCTGCAGTGGAGCAGGGACCCGGCGCACGCCGAAATGAAGGCCGAATTCTATCCGCGCACCGACAAGCAACAGCTGTTCGCGCTCGGCTATCTGGCCCAACGATCGGCCCACTCGCGCGGCGGCACGGTGGACCTCGGCATCGTTCCGGCCGCCGCTGCAACCGCGCCGCCGCCGAATTCCTCGCCGTCGCCCGACCTCTTGCCGCCCCTTAAGCCATGCACCGCGCCAAAAGGCGAAAGATTTGAAGATGGAACGATCGATTTCGGCACCGGCTACGACTGCCTGGACGTGCTCGCCCATACATCGAACGTACTCGTCGGAGCGACAGCACGACAGAACCGTCAGCTGCTGAAATCCTCCATGGCTGGCGCAGGCTTTCGGCCCTATGCCAGGGAGTGGTGGCACTTCGAATTGATCGATGAGCCGTTTGATGGTGACGGGTTCGACTTTGAGGTCTCCGCTCGGGGCGGCAAGTCGCAAACGCCGTAGCCAGCCCGCACGGGGCGGTTTGAGGCTGACCTGTCCGCCGCAGCTCAGCTGGTCGAGGGACCGCATCAGCGCTGATACCCCGTAGATCTACGGTCGCGTCCGACCTCGATGCTTCTCCGTAAAAGAGGTATGCCTGTTGTCGCGGGCAGTGTAGGCAGTCGTCAACTGACAATTGCGAATCGTTGACGTGGATCAAAGTGCGCCGCTGACGGGAAACTAGGGTCTGCCGGCTTTTTTTGCAATTCCGCAGGATGCGTTCGACTTAGACGTCGTTTGTCCGAGAATAGGAGGACGCACGCTGCATGAGCCTTCCGCTGTCGCCGTCCGCGGCCCCTGAAAACGTAGGCGAAACTTCGCAATACCGCGCTATCGACGCCGCCAGTTTGGCGCGTCGTTACGGACTCGCCGTGATATGCGTCGTTCTCGCCATTTGGATTCGTCGGATCCTTGATCCCGTCCTTGGCTTTCAATTCAACTACGCGACGCTTTTCTTGGCAGTCTTATTGTCTGCCTGGTACGGCGGATTAGGTCCGGCAGTCACATCGCTGCTTCTAGGTGCGTTGGCGGCTACGCATTTTTTGCTCCCGCCCAGGGGCTTCTGGTGGGTCGAGGGGCTCGATCAGACGATTGGCATGTTATTGTTCCTTACGGTAGGTGCCGGTATCGCCTTGATCGGTGGCGCGATGAGCGCCGCTCGCCAGGTTGCCGAAGCCAGTTTAAGGGCCGAAAAATCCACCAGCAATCGCGTCGCGCGGTTGAGGGAATTTGTCTATCAGGCACCCGTCGCGATTGCCATGTTCGATCGGGACATGCGCTACATCGCCGCCAGCCACCGCTGGTTCGAAGACTTTGGGCTCACCGGTCAAACGATCGAAAATCGAAGCCACTACGACATTTTTCCCGAACTGCCTCAACATTGGAAGGATATTCACCGAAGGTGTCTCGCCGGCGCCATCGAACGATCCGACGAGGAGTTGTTCGTGCGCTCGGATGGTTCGCAGCAGTGGCTGCGCTGGGAGGTGCGCCCCTGGCGGGTCGACTTTGAGACGATCGGCGGCATTCTGATCTATAGCGAGGATATTTCAGCCCGCAAGAATGCCGAACTGCGGCAGCGGGCCAGCGAGGAAAAGTATCGCGTGCTCGTCGAACATTCTCTCGAGTGCATCTGGATCACGACCGGTGGACGATTTGCCTTTGCCAACGGCCGCACCGCCGAACTAGTGGGCGACGGCGATCCGGCGCAGCTGATTGGGCGACGCACGCTCGACTTTGTTCATCCGGAGGATCGGCCCGCGGTCGTCGATCGGCTGAGACAGGTCTTTGAACTCGGCAAGAGCGCGCCGCTGCAGGAAATTCGAGTCCTCAGGGCGAACGGCAGCATCGCGTTGCTTGAAATTCAGGCTGTTCCGCTTGATTTCGAGGGCAAACCGTCGGCTCTTGCCGTTGCCCGCGACATCAGCGAACGCCGACGACTCGAAACCGAACTTGCGCAGTCGCAAAAAATGGAAGCGCTCGGACAATTGACCGGAGGCGTGGCCCACGATTTCAACAATATTCTAACCGTCATAACCGGAACAATTGAGCAATTTGCCGACTCCGTCGGCAACGAACCAGCCACGGCTGACCTCGCCAAGATGATCGGCGAAGCCGCCTGGCGAGGAGCGGATCTCACCCAGCGGCTGTTGGCATTTGCCCGGCGACAGCCGCTGCGACCCGTCGTGACCGATGTCAACGCTCTGCTGCTCGAAGCGACCAAGTTGCTGCAGGCCACACTTGGCGAGCGAATCGAAATTCAATCGATGCTTCGGCCTGATCTGCACAGGGCCCTGATCGATCCGAGTCAATTAACCGCGGCCATACTCAACTTGGCGCTGAATTCCCGCGATGCGATGCCGGAGCAAGGCAAGCTCATTATCGAGACCGACCATGTCTTTCTGGATGAGCATTATGCCAAAGCCAATATCGAGGTGGTGCCGGGGGCTTATGTCATGATTGCCATCAGCGACACGGGTACCGGCATAGCTCCTTCGATTCTTCAAAAAGTCTTCGAACCATTTTTCACGACCAAGGAAGTCGGGCGGGGCACGGGTCTCGGCCTCAGCATGGTCTACGGGTTTGTCAAGCAATCCCGGGGACATGTGAAGATCTATAGCGAGGAGGGGCAAGGCACCACCGTCAAGCTCTATTTGCCCGAAGCCAAATACGACGAAGCAACGGTCCCCAAAAAGATCCAGTCGCCGGACGAGGGCGGATCGGAAAGGATTCTGGTGGTGGAAGATGACGCCATGGTTCGCAAGTACGTCGTCGCGACCCTGCAGGAATTGGGTTACGCGGTTACGTCGGCCGAGAATGCGGCGGACGCGCTGGAATTGATCGACAAGGGCCTCGCACCCGACATAATGTTTACCGATGTCATCATGCCGGGTCCAATGAACGGCCGGGCTCTCGCCGACGAGGCGATCAAGATCATGCCGTCACTGAGGATCGTCTTCACGTCGGGCTATACCGAAAATGCAATCGTTCACCACGGCAGGCTCGATAGCGGCGTTCTTCTGTTGTCAAAGCCTTATCGGAAGTCCGATCTGGCAAAAATCATCAGGCGGGCGCTTTCCTGAGCGAGCTAGCTCCTCACCCCAACCTCTTCTGGCTACAACACCGCGTTCAAGACCGGCGCCGATCACGGCGTCCGCAATGCCTACGACACGACCAAGCGAAGCAATCCACGTTTCCAAGGAAACGGCTGCGGATGGATGGATTGCTTCGTCGCAAGAGCTCCTCGCAATAACGGTGACGATACCCGTCGCAGATCTTCATGATATTCAAAATTCCTGCGTAGGCGCATTGCCGTCGATCTGTCCGCCGTAGCTCGAACAGCGGAGGCGGAAGATCGAGGCTGCCCTACCTGGGTAAGCCGGCCAAATGTGAGCAATATTGCTCACTAAGCATTGAACCGTGCGGACAAGCCGGGCGCCGTGGATTTAGGTTTCGCGAAATATTGTGATTCGCGTTCCGGGTGCAGCCGGCCAATTTTCCGAACTTCCCGTCATATCAGATGTCCTGAACGTCCGGGAAGCGGTGCGCAAAGCGGCCACTGGCAACGGCGCCAACTTGGTTTGTCACTGGCCACATCGAAGACTTGGATGGCGGCTGGACGTTCTGATCAAAACCGCGGGCCATTTTTCGGCTCGGCTTCCAGGTAGAAACTTTAGAGTGGCCCCATGATCCGCAAGGGCGTTGAATTTACACTTCAGTTGATCGAACCGGGCGTGTGGAAATGGCGGTTTCGAATCGGCGACGTTGAAACTAGCGGCAGGACCCATACAAACCTCAAGGGCCTGGCCGTTCGCAGAGTCGAGGCCCAGATCGACCGCGCGCTCAGCGCATCGAAGAAGGCCGGCTTGGATGGAGCCGGATCCCATTCGGCCGATCGGCGTCCTGAGCTGCGTGCGGGTTCAACGCCTGGGGCGAAAACGCTTAAACGCATTCTCATCGTCGATGACGATCCAATGATTCGCGGCAGCGTTAGCACCTGGCTCGAGCAGCGCGGATTTGCGGTCGTCGTTGCCGATGGCGCCAAGGCCGGCCTCGACGCTCTGGAAGGCTCGACGTTCGACCTGATGATGGTCGATATCTTCATGCCGCGCATGAGGGGGTTCGAGTCGATCAGGGTGTTCCATCAGCGCGCCCCAGCGGTGCCGCTGATCGCCATTTCCGGTTACGTGTTCGCCGAAGAGCGAACGCCGGATCCGAACTTCCTGAATATGGCTTTGAGCTTCGGCGCGACGCGCTGCCTGCGCAAGCCGTTCACACCCTCGACGCTGCTCGGCGTGATCGACGCGTGCTTGTCTGAATCCGAGGCCGAAGGGGTTCGTGTCACTGTCTGACTTGCCGGCACCCAGGTCTGCGTCCACGCCCGGCACAGCGAAGCTGCGCAACGCGGGGCGAGGTGACAACCGAACGCGCGGCTCTTCATGCGCAGGGGGGCGGCCCCGTCGATGGGTACTAATACGAAAGCGTCTTCAAACTTCCGGTCCTCATCCTGAGGAGCCTGGCGAAGCCGGGCGTCTCGAAGGATGGCGGCTCGAAAGGTCGTCGCCCGGGGCCATCCTTCGAGAGGCATCGCTGGCGCGATGCTCCTCAGGATGAGGACAACTCGGCGTCGAAATGAAGAACAGACTTTCATGCGCAGGGGGGCGGCCCCGTCGATGGGTAACTCAGGATGAGGTCGGAGCAAGGCTCGACAGCATTAGCTGCAAGGGATCCCTCAGCTACCGCCGCTCGGGCGCTTCCACGGGTTGTTGCATGATGACGTCGAGCGCGACCACGTAGGCGAAGGCGACGGTGAAGAAGTCGATGGTCAGCGCCGTGATGTAGGCGGCGGCGCTGTAGGGCAGGTCCCCCAGGACGTAGCCGATCATCGCCAGTGTCACGGCGGAGCCGAGTACGACGAACACCGCGAATATCGGAAACGGCGGTCCGTCGCCGGCCGCCTTGCGGCGGCGGCGCGGATAGGTGACCTGAAGCGACAGCATCGGCGGCCCGAACAGCAAGGCCGAGCCGCGCCAGATCAACTCTTCCCCGATGTCAAAGAGCGCCAACAGCGCCGGCAGCAGCGCCCCCGCCGTCAATACAAAACTGTAGGTCATGACCGTCTTGGCGAGGTACCTGTCGAGCAGGGACAACTTCGCCCCGGCGGCCGGTCGCAGCGCCAGCAACAGCGCCGAGAACCCCGCGAAGGTGACCATCAGGCCCGCCAATGTGTACAAAAAGCTCGCACCTTTGAATTCCATGTTTTGCTCCCCCCGAGAACCGCGCTCGTTGTAGCGCGCCCCTGGTGTGACGACAAACGCCTCGTCAAAGGAATGGATGATTGCAAGCCCAGGCCCGAGGTCCCCGGCGCCTCCGCCGTCATGGCGAGCGCAGCGAAGCAATCCATTTCTTGTCTTGCACCGGCATGGATTGCTTCGTCGCAAGGGCTCCTTTCGCAATGACGGGGTGGTCGTCGCAAGGGCTCCTCGCCATGACGGGGGCGGCGAGCGGCGCCTCCGCGTTGCGCACAGCTTTCGTAAGCTGTGAACAGACGCAACCTTGGCGTTGACGCCGGATCGCGACGCAGATTTTAGTTCGCCTCGGCCGGTATCCATTTCACCCGCCGGGCGGCTTGTGTCCGCGATCTCCTCACATCTCTGCATCGCCCGGCGCGCTCGCGTCGGGTTTTTTCGTATCGGGGGCTTCTCTTGAGCATTGCTGATCTGAAGGCGCGGCTTCGCGACGTGCCGGGCATCGAAAGCCTGACCATGCAGTTCATCGGCGGGCGGCAGGTGTTCGGCTTCGACGGCCTGATTGCCGCGGTCGATCCGGCCGCCAACGAACAAGAAATCGAGCGCGCGATCCGCGATGCCGCGGCGATGCGGCCGCCCGCCATCACGACGCCAGCGGCCACGCCGCCGCCCGCTATCGCCACGGCAACGCCGCTGCCGCCCAACCAGCTGACCCTGACGGAAGCCAAAGCCATGACCGCGCCAACCAGTTCACCAAGCCCTACCGGTATCAAGCCCGGTGAAATCTCCGGCCTGTTCAAGCAGCTTCGCGCCCGGAAAGAAGCCATGATCGCCGACATCCAGGCCAACGGCGCCGAGGTCGCGGCGGTATTGGCCGCGGGCGAGCAGATGAGCGCGGAACTCAAGGCCGATGCCGATGCGCTCAAGGCCGAGTTCGGCCAGCTCACCAACTTCCCGCCGGCGGAGTGATCGCGATGAGCGATGCCGATGCCGAGCGCGGCGACCGTCCGCCGCATCATCGTGCGGAATTCGCCGGGCCCCGCCCGCATCGGGCGCGGCATCCTCGGCGCGCCCAGCTGCGGCAAGGCCGCGCCGCGCCGCACGTGCATCTGAATGCCAGCACCATCGAGATCGCCGACCATTCGCCGGCGCCGCCGCCGCGCAAGCCGGGCATGGCGGAGTAGCAGCGGTTGAGCGCGCTCAGCATCCCCACCGCGCGGGTGTTCCAGCCGCTGCTGGCGCCGGCCCGCTTCAAGGGCGCCTATGGCGGGCGCGGCTCCGGCAAGTCGCACTTCTTCGCCGAGCTGTTGGTCGAGGAATGCCAGGCCGTCAAGGGCACCCGCGGCCTCTGCATCCGCGAAGTGCAGCGCACGCTGGCGCAATCCTCCAAGCAGCTGATCGAGGGCAAGATCGCCGCGCTCAGCCTCGGGCACGGCTTCAAGGTCTATCACGATCGCATCGCCACCCCTGGCGATGGCGTGATCATCTTCCAGGGCATGCAGGATCACACCGCCGAATCCATCAAGTCGCTGGAAGGTTTCCGCTTCGCCTGGATCGACGAGGCGCAGACGCTGTCGGCGCGCAGCCTCTCGCTGTTGCGCCCGACCATCCGCGCCGATGATTCGCAGATCTGGGCCAGTTGGAATCCGCGCCGCAAGGCCGACCCGATTGATGATTTCTTTCGCGTCAAGCAGCCCGAAGGCGCCGTCTGCGTCAGCGCCAACTGGCGCGATAATCCCTGGTGGAATGCGGTGCTGGAGGCCGAACGCCAGCTCGAGCGGCGGCACTATCCCGAGCGCTACGACCACACCTATGAAGGCGGCTACGCGAGGGCCTTCGAGGGCGCCTACTTCGCCGCCATGATGGCGCAGGCGAAGGCCGAGAACCGCATCGGCCACGTCACCGCCGATCCCTTGTTGCCGCTGCGCGCCTTCATCGACATCGGCGGCTCCGGCGCCAATGCCGATGCCTTCACGATCTGGATCGTGCAATGGGTCGGGCAGGAGATCCGCATCCTCGATTACTACGAGGCAGTGGGCCAGGTGCTCGCCTTCCACCTCAACTGGCTGCGCGAGCGCGGCTATGCGCGCGCCATCATCACGCTGCCGCATGACGGCGTTAACGAAAACAACATCACCGGCAAGCGCTACGAGGATCACCTGCGCGACGCCGGTTTTGCGGTCGAGCCGCCGGTGAAGAACCAGGGCCGGGGCGCCGCCGCGATGCGGATCGAAGCGGTGCGCCGGCTCGGCTCGAAGATGTGGTGGAACGAGAAAACCACCGAACCCGGCCGCGACGCCATCGGCTTCTACCACGAGAAAAAGGACGACGCCCGCAACATCGGCCTCGGCCCCGAACACGACTGGTCGAGCCACGCCGCCGACGCGCTCGGCCTGATGGCGATCTGCTACGAGGAGCCGGGCAGGGCGGCGAATTTCGGCCGCAGGCTCGAGTATGCCGATCAGGGGTATGCATGATGCCGCTCAACTCGATCATTTCGAACCTCGCTCCGACCTCATCCTGAGGAGCGCGTGCATCGCGCGCGCGTCTCGAAGGATGGCCGCTTGCACCGCCGTTGCGGCCATCCTTCGAGACGCGTCGCGTCGCGAAGCTCCTCAGGATGAGGTCGGAGATTGCTTCACACCCTCTCGGCCAGCGGCCGGATTTCGGCCGCAGGCGCAATCGTCAGCCTCAGGGGTACGCATGACAAAAGAAACAATCTTTGACGACGTCGCCGGGCAGCCAGCAGTATACCATGACGATCTGCAATGCTTCATCCTGCAGCTCAGCTACGACCCACTCGCAAAACGGGGAGCGGTCACCATGCTGACGGGAAATTGCACCGACATGAGCGGCGCAACCAGATTGTTTCAATCCATTGATCCTGCTGTCGAGACGATCGTAACTCTCTATCCAGGCGGCACTATCGATACGGTTTACGAAAAAAGATGCGGAAAATGGCAGGCGATTTGCTCGGCATCGCCCGGCTTTATTCGCGCCAACTCGCATGAAAATTGAAGTGGCTTTCGGTCCGCTCAACCCGGAAATCTGCCGGCCCGAAGGTCAGGCGTAGGGTGGGCAAAGGCGCCCTTTGCGCCGTGCCCACCATCGGGAAACGAAAAGAAGGTGGCACGCCATCGGGTGCGCGCGTTCGCGCGGCCCGCTGGCTTTGCGCCGGTGAAGAACCAGGGCCGGGGCGCCGCCGCGATGCGGATCGAAGCGGTGCGCCGGCTCGGCTCAAAGATGTGGTGGAACGAGAACACCACCGAACCCGGCCGCGACGCCATCGGCTTCTACCACGAGAAGAAGGACGACGCCCGCAACATCGGCCTCGGCCCCGAGCACGACTGGTCGAGCCACGCGGCGGATGCGCTCGGGCTGATGGCGGTCTGTTACGAGGAGCCGGGTAGGGCGGCGAATTTCGGCCGCAGGCTGAGTTACGCCGATCAGGGCTATGCATGATGCCCCTTAACTCAATCATTTCGAACGTCGCTCCGACCTCATCCTGAGGAGCGCGCGCATCCGCGCGCGTCTCGAAGGATGGCCGCTTGCACCGCCGTTGCGGCCATCCTTCGAGACGCATCGCTTCGCGAAGCTCCTGGTCGGAGATTGCTTCACACCCTCTCGGCCAGCGGCCGGATTTCGGCCGCAGGCGCAATCGAGCGCTGCGACGGGTATCGCCACCGTCATGGCGAGGAGCCCTTGCGACGAAGCAATCCATCCATCGGCGACCGCTTCGTTTGAAGCAGTGGATTGCTTCGCTGCGCTCGCAATGACGATCGGGCGGCGGATCGCGATCCGCCCTAGGACTTCCTCGCTTGCGCCCAGCCCCCTGAGGCGCGCGCTGCGTCGGGTTTCGTCGCCGTCATTGCGAGGAGCCCTTGCGACGAAGCAATCCATCCATCCGCGAGCGCTTCGTTTGAGCGATGGATTGCTTCGCTTCGCTCGCAATGACGATCGGGCGTGGGGGGGGAGCATCGCGATGCCGCGCGGTGGCCAGCGAGCTCATCGCGCGACGCGATCATCGCATCCTGCACGGAGTAAATTTATGACAGAGCCGACGTCGGCGCCTGCCATCCTGTGGCGGGCACGCTAAGCCATGGCTGACACCGCAGGGGACAAAGCCTGGTTCAATCCCTTCGCGCCGCCGATTTTTGCGCCGCCGCCGCAAGTGCTGCCGCTGCCGTCAGGCCCCACCTGGGGCACCGCGCCGCCGATCTTCGCGCCGGTAAATAATGCGCCGCCGCCTGCGCCGCCTCAGCAGGTAGCTCCACTCGGTTGGCGGTCGCCTGTTCCTTACACGATCAATCCATTCGCTCGCGGGCCGCAACCGCTGGCGGACGCGCCGGCGCCGAACGGTTCAATGACTGGTTCGCTGATGCGAGATGCGCAAGGCGCGCCAGAAGCGAACGATCCGCAGCTGGGAAGAATGGTCAACGACATCGCGCGCTCGACGGCAACCGGCGTGCCGATCCTGGGCGGGTTGCTTAACCGGATGGATGCCGCGACCAATGCCGCGCTGGCACCGCTGCTCAATCCGCTGTTTGAGCCGAAGGACCAACTCACCGAATCGAATTTCGGCGAGCGTTATGCGCATGCGCTGGCCGACCAGCAGAGGGCGGACCAGCGCTTCGCCACGGAACATCCTGCGCTCGACACCGCGGCCAAATTGGCCGGCGGCGTCGCCTCCATGGCGCCGGTGGTTCGCGCGGTGCCGTGGGCCTTCGGCGTCGGCAACGCGCTTCCCACCATGGTCGTGCGCTCTGGCCTGACCAGCGCCGGGATCGGCGGCGCTGACGCGGCCGCGCGCGGTCAGGATATTCCGCGGGGCGCCACGGTGGGCGGCATCCTCGGCGCGGTGCTGCCGGTGGCCGGTCGTACGGTGGGAACGTGGCTTTCGCCTTCAACATCGACGCCAGCGGCCGATGCCGTCGTCGGGGCGGCCGAGCCCGCGGTCGCGAAGGAGCTACCCGTACTTTATTTCGACCGAGCCGTTATGCCAAACATTGCCGCGCATATCGAGAAAGCCATCGCCGAGGGCAAGCCGGACGTCCTGACGCGTATGATCGACAATGAGGCCAAAAGGGCAAACCGAAGTGCAGCCTTAGTCGGCATGGGGAGGCTGCCGAAGACGCATTCCTGGGACGAATACCCGTTCGCTTCGGTCAGGGAAGGCGGCAAAGGTGCGAGTACTGCCAAGGTGCCCAGGTCAGAGCAGAACACCCAGGGCTGGACAATGTCTAAGTTCTACAGTCAAAATAACATCGGACAGGATGATCAATTCCGCGTCCGGATATCACCACCACCGCCGGACAAACCATGATGCTCATGCGTAGTCATCTCGAAACCGCCGTTGACCTCATCTTCGATCACCTGCGGGCGTGCGGATCGCTGATCGCGGATCGCCGACGCCCGGGTTTAACCCCGGCTGAGGTGGAGGTGCAGATCCGTGCGGTGGGGCTGCGGCCGCCGAAAGATCTGGTTCAGCTTTATGCTTATTGCGACGGCACAGAGACGATAGAAGGCAAGGATCTGCTCAGAAAGATTGATTTCTTCCCAGGGTTTTACTGGATGAATTTGGACGAAGCGATCACCGTCTACCGTTCGGTCAGCCCCCACCGTATGTGGAGCCGATCCTGGCTGCCGATTTTTGCCAATGGCGGCGGTGATTTCTATGTCGTGATCTGTGACACCGCATCCGCCTTCTTCGGTGAAGTGCTGATGGTGATGTACGGCGAGACCGATCACATCGTCGAATTCAAGAATGTGTCCGCCATGTTCGAGACGCTTGAACGCTGTTTTGCACAAAAGGCATTTTTCTGCGCCGACGGACTTCTTGAAGTCGATTATGCAAAGATGCGCGCCATCGCGCAAAGCGTTCAGCCCGATTTTACCCCGCACGATATCTAGCCGAAGTCGAGCCGCGGCCGTCCAGTCCGCGTAGCCCGGATGAGCCAGCCTAGCCGGATGAGCAAGGCGACATCCGGGCCTGCCGGCTGCGTGCGTCCCGCCTGTCGCTTCGCTCAGGCGGGCTACCGGCTGCGGGCCGTTGAACGAGGGCGGGAGATTATAACCCAGATTCGTGGCGATGGATTCAACCGGCGCCCGCTGCGACGGATATCGCCGCCGTCATTGAGCCATCCATCCATCCGCGATCGTTTCGTTTAAGCGATGGATTGCTTCGCTTCGCTCGCAATGACGATCGGGCGTGGGGCCGACGGCGGTGCCTGCCATCGGCGAGGCGACAAGCTAAGCCGGGGCAGCCAACGATCCCCGCGCAAAGTCGGCCGCGGGTTCGGGCGCCGCCGCCGACGCCGCGGCTGCTGCCGCGGACGGCGGCGCTCCGACAGCAGAGGGATTGGCGCAGCTTCGCCAGGAGTATATTGACAGGGTCTGTAGCTTGGCGGGCAAGGCCGATGCGATGCGACAGGCAGGGTACAGTACAAGGCGAGGACGCCGGCGAACGAACTGGCGCTCATTCACGAGCGTGTAGGCTTGGGATTGTAGGATAGGCCATGGTCAAGACCATCATCCTTGGGGACGACTTCGATGAGCGTCTCCGACCTGCTCTTCGGGAAGTCATGCGTGAGCTGGGCGCAACAACGCTGGCGACGAGTTGGGACGTAGCCGGCAATGTAGAGCTCGCCACTGCAAAACTGCAGCTCAACGGCAAGATCGTTGACGTGGAATCCGAGAACCATAGCGGGCTGTCGATCAGTGGCGACGACCATGAGGTCGATGAAATCGCCAGGCGGGTGGCGGAGAAGCTGAAGGCGTGAGGGCGGGGGCCCGCTCCAGCGGACGCCATCCCTCATTGAAGCACCTGGGAGAGAGGTATTGATGACCAAGACCGTCATCCTGGGCGATGAATTCGACGATCATCTTCGCAGCGTTCTCGCCAAGGTCATGCGTGATATGGGCGCGAAAACGCTCGACGAGAAGTGGGGTGTCGCTGGCTCCATCGAACTGGAGGTCGTTAGGCTCGAGTTTCGGGCAAAGATCATTGTGCTGGAGTCCGAGACACACTCGGGTCTGTCGATCACCGGCGACGAACATGACGTCGATGAGATCGCCAAGCGGGTTGCGGAGATGCTCAAAGTGTATCCGACCAGGGCCGATTACTTGCGACAGGCCGCGCCCGGCAAGGGGCATTGATCAACGACACCGTCGTGCCAGCGCGTAAGGCGGGTTGAAGGCAAAGCCATGACCCGCCATCTCGCCGGGAGTAACGGCGGATTGCGCCTTCGATTGGTGGCGATGGATTCAACCGGCGCGCGCTGCGACGGATATCGCCGCCGTCATGGCGAGGAGCCCTTGCGACGAAGCCATCCATCCGCGACCGTTTCGTTTGAAACGATGGATTGCTTCGCTTCGCTCGCAATGACGATCGGGCGGCGGAGCACGATCCGCCCCTAGGGACTGCGGACCTGGCCGTTAGGGCTGCATGCCATGCCGTCATGGCGAGGAGCGCTTGCGACGAAACATCCATCCATCCGCGACCGTTTTGTTTAGCGATGGATTGCTTCGCTTCGCTCGCAATGACGATCGGGCGCGGGGTGAGCATCGCGATCGCCGCGCGGTGGCCAGCGAGCTCATCGCGCGCCGCGATCATCGCATCCTGCGAGCCAGCGTAGCCCGGATGAGCGAAGCGGTATCCGGGACTTGCCCGCGGTCGTCCCGCCTATCGCTTCGCTCAGGCGGGCTACCGGCTGCGGGCCGTCGAAAGAGGGCGACCACAAGGGGCGCCCCTACAGAAATCGTCATGGCGCTGGGGTCGCCCGGCGGGATCGTCACGACGTAGGGGCGGCCCTTGTGGCCGCCCTCTTTGAATCTCATCGCATCCTGCACGGAGTAAATTTATGACAGAGCCCACGTCGGCGCCTGCCATCCTGTGGCGGGCACGCTAAGCCATGGCTGACACCGCATGGGACAAAGCCTGGTTCAATCCCTTCGCGCCGCCGATTTTTGCGCCGCCGCCGCAAGTGCTGCCGCTGCCGCCAGGCCCCACCTGGGGCACCGCGCCGCCGATCTTCGCGCCGGTAAATAATGCGCCGCCGCCTGCGCCGCCGTCGCTGCCGGACTGGATCAAGCCGTTCGTCGCCCTGCCGCTGATGGCGGCGTCGGCGGCGAAGGCGACCGATGGATCGGACGCCGCGGCCACGCCGCAAGCGGCGATCGCCGCGGCGCCGGCGGCGGCAGCGGTCGATCAAGCCGCGTTAGCGCCGCAACCGATTTCGCCGGGGAGTCCGGTCAACGGCCGCCACGGTGATTGGTCGGATGCTGATAGAGCCCGCATCGCCGGCATCATGGATGACGATTTTTCCCGCCGCTTGCTCGGGAAGCACCCCGATCTGTCGTCGCCTCCCACCACTCCGAGCTTCGGCGAGCTGAAGCCCGCGCAATACGCGCCGACGGAGCGGGTCGGCAATGCCGTGGCGGATGGCCTGACCGCGCTAGGGATGCAGCCCTACACGGCCAACGACCTGACGCATCGCATCGGCCAAGCGCTGAGCCTTTATCCGCCGATCGGTATCGCCAGCTCGGCGGCGGACACGCCGTATGCGCTGGCCAACCACGATCTTGTCGGCACCGTGCTCGGCATGGCCGGGATACTGCCGGGCCTCGGTCCGGAAGCTCGCGCCGGCTCAAACGAGATCCGTTCCACGATCAATGCCGCGCGCGAGAGCGCCGCGGCAGCAGCGGAAAACATCGGTTCGGCGCTCAAGGCCGAAGCACCCGCCGCCGTTGCCGGGAAAACTGATCCTGCCGTCAAGGCCGGGGCGGGCAACGCCACTGGAGCGGTGACACCGAACGGGAAATACTATAGCGTCGCCTTTGAAACTAAATTGAATCCAGCGTCCTATCCGCGCGTTTCGCGGCAACGGCATTATCAGGAAGCGAACGAAGCGCTGCTCAGGGCGATCGAAAGTGACCCTGAATTCGCGAAAATTCTGCAGGATAACGGGTTGATGATTCAACGTACTCCAACAGGTCTTGCTCCGCGATCACCGCCGGCCGGCTGGTCCTGGCACCACGCGGAGGAGCCGGGAGTGATGCAGCTGGTTCCCACAGCGCAGCACACGCGAGGAAGTATTTTCCAGGGTGTTCTGCATAAGCCTCCTTATGGAGCGGGAGGCTTTTCGATATGGGGCAAATAAGAACACTCATCGATATCATCGAAAACCTCGCGAGCTGCGACGCCGAGGCGACGATCTACGCGTGCGAGCCCTGGACCGAGACTTCGAAGGCGATGGTGGCCCGGGAGCCGGACGAAGGCGGTGTTCCTCCCGAGGCGGCCCAAGCGGGCATGAGCTATTTTCTCGAGATCTTCATTGCGACGGAGGTCGTCGAAGGCTGGGTGAAGTACTCCGGTGAAAGGCGGTCTGCTGCCTGGCTTTGCCAGAAGGTTATTCATTATGCCGTCTACGACGCGTATGGAGATCCATGATGCCGGACAATAGGCGATATGAGGGCAGGCCGCTGCATCGATTGCTCGAACTCTATGTTCTGGAAGCGATCGGCGAGCTGCCGCCAGCGGACCGGCAGAACCTGGAAAAGATGGCCCCCAAACTGAAACAGATCTACGGCGGCGGCGAGACCTGGCACGAGGCCATCGCCGGCGCCGTCCAATTTCCCCCGGACACGCCGTCAGCGATCCGGGCGATGTGGAACAGAAATCTCGAAACCGCCCGCCTAAGCGGCGTAACATTGACCCCGCAACAGTTCGCGGAGATGTTCGTCGATGATAATTTCGCGTCCTGAAGGACGGCCCCGCGGCCATTGCCGGGCCACGTCTTTGCGCGGATGCCGGCCGGCCAGCCATCCAGCGTCGTCGTTCTAACGCGTCGTTTTGGTTCGTGGGCGTCATTCCGCGGCGCGCTCTCGCGCGAGCCGAATCCATAACCCCCGATGCGTGGCGATGGATTTAACCGGCGCGCGTTGCGACGGTTATCGCCGCCGTCATGGCGAGGAGCGCTTGCGACGAAACCATCCATCCATCCGCGACCGTTTTGTTCAGCGATGGATTGCTTCGCTGCGCTCGCAATGACGATTCACTCGGGTGGGCAAGCGCCTCCAAGCCCGGCCGCGCGCTTCATCACGCCGATTGAGAGGAGAAAACGCATGAACCTGTCATCTGACATCGCGGCGGCGAATGCCGATATTCGCGCCGCGATCCTGGCCAACGACATGGAGCTGGCGCGCGTGCTGGTCTCGCGCAAGGTCGGCTGGCGCGTGCTGACCGGCGATATCGCGGTCAAGCTGCGCAAGCGCAACTACGTCGAATTCAGGCTGGTGGCCTGATGGCGAAAATGTCGAGCCTCGATCTCAAGGCGATGCTGGCCTCGGAGCGCGCCAACGCGCTGGCGGCGATGACGGCGGCCGAGCTGATGGACGACCGCGCCCGCGCCATGGATTACTACCTCGGTCACATGCGGCAGGACATGCCCGTGGTCGACGGCCGTTCGTCCGCGGTATCGATGGATGTCGCCGACAGCATCGAGGGGCTGATGCCGAACCTGATGGATATCTTCGCCGGCTCCGACGAGGTGGTGCGGTTCGAACCGGTCGGACCGCAGGACGAAGCCGCGGCGCAACAGGAAACCGACTACGTCAACCACGTCTTCATGCAGCAGAATCCCGGCTTCATGGTGCTCTACTCCTTTGTCAAGGACGCGCTGTTGTCCAAGGTCGGCGTCGTCAAGGTGTGGTGGGAGGAGCGCGAGGAAGAGAGCCGCGAAACCTACTACGACCTGAGCGAGGATCAGTTTGCGATGCTGGCCTACGCGGTGGCGCAGTCGGACGGGGAGTACGAGATCGTCGAGCATACCGTGCACAACGCGCCGCCGGCGAGCGAGCCCGGCGAGGCGACAAGCTAAGTCATGGCAGACGCCGCATGGGACAAAGCCTGGTTCAGCCATCCATCCGCGACCGTTTTGTTCAGCGATGGATTGCTTCGCTGCGCTCGCAATGACGGTCGGGCGGCGGATCACGATCCGCCCTAGGGCTCCCTCGCTTGCGCGCGGGCCCGGAGGCGCGCGTTGCGACGGGTATCGCCACCGTCATGGCGAGGAGCGCTTGCGACGAAGCCATCCATCCATCCGCGACCGTTTTGTTTAAGCGATGGATTGCTTCGCTGCGCTCGCAATGACGGTCGGGCGCGGCGATCCCGTAGGGGCGCCCCTGGTGGGCGCCCGCTCTGAACCTCGCGTTGTCTCTTCTTACGCGCGCCCGATGACGCCCGTGAGCGAAAACTGACTTCGTCCGGAACCTGGGAATCGCTGGGTTCGCCGCCACCGGGATTGCCGGGCGCCCGCTCTGATCAAAAAATCCTCGAGCGGAGGATCATCCACGCGGAACGGAAGGCCGGGGGTGCCGTTGTAGGGCATGTAGCGGATCTAGGAATCATCGCGGGAGAAATCGGATGTCTATTATCGGGTGGATCGTACTAGGGCTGATTGCAGGCTTCATCGCCAGCAAGATCGTGAACCGGCAGGGAGAGGGCTTTATCCTCGACATCGTGCTCGGAATTATCGGCGCGGTGGTCGGCGGATATCTGTTCGCCCTGTTCGGCGCGCAAGGTGTCAACGGTCTCAATATCTACAGCATGTTCGTGGCGGTGATCGGCGCCATTGTCGTGCTCTTTCTCTACCACGCAATCGCCGGACGCCGGAGCGCCATTTAAGCTCCGTCGCGGGGTCTCAGGGGCGGCCCTTGTGGCCGCCCTGCCGCGACAAACTCCGATTGCGCGATGCGGCACGAGGGCGACCTGACGTGTTGCGCACAGGGCGCGTAAGCTGTGAACAGACCTGAAGTTGGCGTTGACGCCGGGCCCCGACACAACGCCAAGAACCGGACCCGAAGTGGATTTCCGGGCGGAGCACAAGGCCCCCTGTCCGCCGCTCGGCAACATGCCTCGGATGGGAACACCGCCGCCCCCGCGGTGCAGCTCGCACAACATGCGCCGGCAATACCCGCCGCACCGCTGCCGAACCCTAGTGGAATATTCCGCCCGGGAACACCGGCAAACGATCAATGGACCCGCGACTTCATCGACGCGAACAGGCGCGCCGGCCGCGCCATCGGGAATGCGATCGGTGACATCCTTCACAACGAGAATGCTCAACGACCGCCCGCCGGGTCTCGTCCTATCGATCAAGCACCTTGGTCGGGGGACCACAAACAGATAAAAAAGGCCGCTGCAGCCGGAGCCAAGGATGATGTCCGGATTTCGCCCGACGGCGAAGTTTGGGCACAACACCCTGACGGCAGCTGGACGCACTTTGGGCCCGCCCAGAACATGACGGGTTCTGGCAGACCCGGCGGACGGCGAGGAAAGGATAGAGATCAATGGTGACCGAACAGATCGCGGATCAGGAGACTAACGAACTTCGCTATGAGGTTCGGCTCTTGATCAGGCACCCGAATATCGATCCCGACCGCATCACGGAAACTCTGGGGTCGACTCCGCACCTTTCCGCTATGGCGGGTGGTGTGCGAAAGGCTCCCAATGGCGTCATTCTTGCCGGACACCACAAATTCAGCGTGTGGAGCCATTGTTTCGATGTTGAAGGAAATCGCCTGTTTTTCTCGGATATCGGGAAAATGATAGACAGATTGGAGCCTCATAAGGCGTTTCTGGCGGAAATCGTCGACGGTGGCGGTTCGATCGAGCTTGCTGTCAATCTTCCCGGTGACATCAACATCGGCGACAGCCTCTCTTGGCGCGATCTGGCGCGCCTTTCAGCTTTGCAAATAGATCTGGGAATAGAGGTCTTTCCAGACTACAACTCATAGAACACTTCGCCACCATCACGCACACTTCGCGCCGGCGCGCGCAACCTAGCCGAAGCTTCGCTTCGGTAGGTGCGAGCGACATGTGGGTGAATCCAATATTCGTGCGGGACAAGCACCCCGACCACGCGCCCGATGCCGTGAAGCTTATCGTATCGAGGCTCGCTCCGACCTGATCCTGAGTTTTCCATCGGCGAGGCCGACCCGCTGTGCATGAAAGTGTGTTTTTTTATTTCGACGCGGAGTTTACCCTCATCCTGGGAGCATCGCGAAAGCGATGCGTCTCGAAGGATGGCCCAAGGTGACGACCTCGCAAGCGGCCATCCTTCGAGACGCCCGGCGCCGCCGGGCTCCTAATAGGAAAGCGGAGATGAATGAGGCTCGATCTCGCGGCAGCGGCGGTATGCCCCCTCGCCCCGCCTTGACAAGCCCTGCGCGCGGCGCCCCCGATAAACTGTGGCCGGGACGGAGAAACGGCCTCTTTCGACCGAACAAAGAAACTGACTGTTCATCATCAACTGTCGACCATCAACCCGGTCCAAAATGTCGACCATCAGCCCGGTTGAACACTCCACGAGTTCGACTCGCGGAAAGAGCCCCTCACCCGGCGCTGCGCGCCGACCTCTCCCCGCTTGCGGTCCGCAAGCGGGGCGAGGTGGCACCGTACGCGCGGCTCTTTGATACGCAGCGGGTCGGCCCACGCCGATGGCGAACTCAGGATGAGGGCCGAACTCCGCAGCCGCTTTCCTATTAGGAGCGAGTCTTCGCCCGGCGGGCGAAGACTCGCGTCTCGAAGGATGGAAGCTTGCACTGCCGTCGCGGCCATCCTTCGAGACGCATCGCGCCTGCGCGATGCGTCTGGGGATCGGCCTTCGAGATATTTGCTGCAGGGGGATCAAGCAATGCCCGTCTATGATTGGAGCCACGTCAACAACACCAATGCCACCGCCGATCCCACCATCAACTACCAGATCGGGATGGCGCCCAGCGCGGTCGGCGCCTCCGGCCGCGCGATGATGGCGGCCGTGGCGCAGTACCGCGACGACATCGCGGGCGCGATCGTGACGGCGGGCATCTCGACCGCGTACACGGTCAGCTCCTATTCCGGCTACACGTCGTTGGCGCAGCTCGCCGGCCAGATGATCGCCTTCACGCCGCACGCCACCAACGCCGCCGTGGTCACGCTCAATGTGGATTCGCTCGGCCCGAAGCCGCTGCGCACCTCGCCCGGGGTCGAACTGCTGGCCGGCACCATCATCCAGGGCACGCCCTATTGCGCCGTCTATAACAATTCGGACGGCGCGTTCTACCTGCAAGGCTTTTTCGGCAATCCCTATAATGTGCCGCTGTGCGCCGGTCTCGATTTCTGGGGCTCGACCGCGCCCAATAGCTCGTTCGTGTTTCCGTTCGGGCAGGCGATTTCGCGGACAACCTACGCAACCGCGTTCGCACTGCTGAGCACGACCTACGGCGCCGGCGACGGGCTCACCACGTTCAATCTGCCCGATCTGCGCGGACGCGTCGCGGCGGCCATGGATGACATGGGCGGCGCGGCAGCGGGGCGGCTTGGGGCCGTGATTCCGGGTACGACGCTTGGGGGCGCTGGAGGGGCGGAAACTCACACGCTGC
>CAVTNW010000022.1:0-655885 GCA_963736075.1 uncultured Alphaproteobacteria bacterium
GGTATCGGAGATGTTCGCGCCGGGCATGTATTTGTCGATGAAGGCTAGGAATTTCTTCATGCCTTCGTTGTCCTTCCACTGCGGATCGGACACGTCGTCGATAAAGCGCCGACAACACGCCTTCCGAGGCTTCCAGCCCGGCCGGCTTCATGACCGCGCCGATCGAGACCGAGACGTCGGTCAGGACATGCATTGGCTTCCATTCCAGTTCGGCGATCTTCTTGATGGCCTGAGCGGCGAATTTTGGCGTCGCGATGTCGACCAGCACGTCGGCGCCGGTACCCTTCAACTTGACGATGTGGGAGTCGATCGAGGGTTCGGTGGTCTCGTAGCTTTCCTCAGCGATCAGGATCTTGGAAGTCTTGTCGCCGAATACTTCCTTCAGCCCGGCGACGTAGTCCTTGCCGAAATCGTCATTCTGGTAGAACACCGCGACCTTGGCGTCGGGTTTGGTCTTCAGGATGTATTTGGCGAAAATCCGCGCCTCGACCCGGTAGCTCGGCTGGAAGCCCATGGTCCAGGGAAAATCCTTCGGATCGTTCCACTTGCTGGCGCCGGTGGCGACGAACAGCTGCGGGACTTTCTTGGCGTTCTGATACTTCTGCACGGCGCTCTGGGTCGGGGTGCCCAGCGCGTTGAATATCAGAAACACCTCGTCGCTCTCGATCAGCTTGCGTACCTGTTCGACCGTCTTCGGCGGGCTGTAGCCGTCGTCGTAACTGATGAAGTTGATCTTGCGGCCGTTGATGCCGCCCTGGTCGTTGATCATCTTGAAATAGGCGTCCTCGATCTTGCCGATGATGCCGTAGGCGGAAGCCGGACCGCTATAGGCCTCGACATTGCCGATCTTGATTTCACTGTCGGTGACGCCGGTGTCATATGCCTTTTGCGCCAGCGCGCCGTGGGTCGCCGCCAGCGTGAAAGCCGCGGCAGCGGCGAGCGAGGCGAGCCGGGAGATTTTTCTGCCATTCATCGAGTGCTATCCTTGGTTGGAGATGGTTGGGCGAACAGGCGGGACTGGTCGCGTCATTGCGAGCGCAGCGAAGCAATCCAAATTGCGGCGCAACGACCATGGATGGCTTCGCTGCGCCTGCAATGACACGGTCAGTGGTCCTCATGCGACGGCGATGACCTGGTCCACTTCGCCCGGCGAACCGAACTGCTGGCGCAGGGTCGGCTTGTGGATCTTGCCGGTTGCGTTGCGCGGCAGGGCTTGCACGAACTCGATCCGCGCCGGGCATTTGAACCGCGCCAGGTTGGCGCCGCAATGTGCATGAATTTCAGCCTCGGTGATGGCGCATCCCGGTTTCACGGCGATAATGGCCATACCGCTTTCGCCCCATTGCGCATGGGGAATGCCGATCACCGCGGCCTCCGCGATGGCGGAGAGCTGGTGCAGCACGTTTTCGACCTCGGCCGGATAAACGTTTTCGCCACCGGAGATGTACATGTCCTTCCAGCGATCGACAATATAGTAAAAGCCTTCTTCGTCCATCCGCACCGCGTCGCCGGTATGCAACCAGCCATCGGTAAAAGACGAGGCGTTGGCATCGGGCCGGTTCCAGTAACCGGGGGTGACGTTCGGGCCGCGGACCCATAACTCGCCGAGTTCGCCAATGCCGGCATCCGATCCGTCGGGGCGCACGATTCTTACCTCGGTGTGCAGCACGGGCTTGCCGGAAGAGCCGGCCTTGCGCGCGGCGTCCTCGCGATCGAGCGTCATCACGGCGGGGCTGGTCTCGGTCATGCCGTAACCCTGCTGCAACGGCACGCCGCGCTCTTCCCACACCTTTAACAGCGATAGCGGCATCGGCGCGCCCCCGACGCCCCCGCCGAGCAGGCGGCTGAAGTCGGCGCCCTCGAAAGCGGGATGCTGCGCCATGAACTGGTAGATCGAGGGCACGCCGAAAAACACGTTGATGTGGTAGCTGGGATCGCTGATCAGTCGCAGCGCGAGGCCGGGATCGAACGCGCGCATGATCAGGACGGTGCCGCCGGCATGCAGCACCGGGTTGGTGTAGCAATTGAGCCCGCCGGTGTGAAACAGCGGCAGCACGCTCAGGAACACCGAGGACGGCAGGATGGCGGCCGGGCCGCCGAGATTGACGCAGTTCCAGAAGGTCATGCCATGGGTGATGATGGCGCCCTTAGGCCGGCCGGTGGTGCCCGAAGTGTACATGATGGTCGAGATGTCATCGAGCGTCATGATCTCGCAACCATCGAGCCGGTGCGAGGCCGCGATCGCCGCCTCGTAGGAGCCATCAGGCCCCAGCGACAGGGTGGCGCCGACCCGGCACAGCCCGGCCACCGCGAGCGCGGTTTCGGCGTGCTCGCTGTCGTGGATCATTAGAGAGGGCGAGGAATTGCCGACGATATAGCGCAGTTCCGGCACGGTCAGGCGGGTGTTCAGGGGCAGCAGCACGGCGCCGAGCCGCCCGCAGGCGAACTGCACCTCCAGCGTATCGGTGGTATTCAGCGCCAGCACCGCCACGCGGTCGCCGCGCTTGATCTCAAGCCGGTCGCGCAGATGCTTGGCCAGCCGCGCAATGCGGTCGTCGAATTGCGCGTAGCTGAACCGTCGCCCGCTCCCGAGATCGATCACCGCCGCCTTGTCCGGCGTCCGGCGGCCGAAATGGGCAATCCAGTCATAGTATCGAACCGGCAATGCTTCCTCCGATGGGTCCCCGGTCGAAAGCCGCCGGAGTGTCCTGATTGATTTGGTTGCGGGTAGCATGCCTAATTCGGGCGGGATTGGCCAGCGGGCGTTTTGGGCAACGTGGCCTCCCGATCCCGTCACCAGGCCGTTCAAGTAGGGGACGGACCGGGACATTTTGGGACATTTCGGGACATCGTCCGGGACAAAATCGTGGGACATTCGTTTGGGGTGTCCTAATGTCCCACCTGTCCACCCTTTTTTCCGCTCAGCCAACGGCTCGCAGGAACGCGGGCTGGCGCTGCGCCCACCAGCTTTGTGCATCTAAAATAACGCACACGGCGCCAGCACGCCATCGTCTGCTCACACGCCCATCATCGTCTGCGGAAATAAAGCTTCACCTCGGCCAGCGCCGCCGCTCGCGTTCTGAACAATCTTCCTGCGAAACTCTTCATCGGGCTCCATTGCGGCCCTTGCGGCGCGATGCGACAACGGCCCTCATCGTCTTCCAGGATGCGCCCGACGATTTCATCGTTGTCGACCCACCTCAGCCACCACACCCCCAAATCAATATTGTCCGGTTGAAGTTCGATCCGAGCCATGGGCGTTCATTGATTTTGATGATCCGTTGCTGCGCCAGATAACCTGTATGGAAAAGCATTTGTTCCCTCGGTCAAAGCGTGACCGCCGGAACCTGAAACGGGGGATCGGACTTCAAGCATGGAGCAAATGATTTGCTCTTGAGCCGCTTTAACCCGAGAGTATTTGCCATTCTTGCCCCATCCCACATTCAGCGCCTGATCGAGCGGGCACGGCAATTTTCGGCGCAGGCCTTCGAGGCGGCGGCGGCGGCCGATGGACTCGCCTTGATCGATCCGAAGCTGTGGCCCGAATTTCATCGCTCGGGCCTGGCGATGGCCGCGTTCCCCGAGGAGCTGGGCGGCGCCGGGCTGTGCGAGAGCGGCCATCATGCCGAGCTTTGCACGGTGCTGCGCCTGCTCGGCGCCGGCGACCTCTCGATTGCCCGCTTATTCGAGGGTCATGTCAACGCCATCTTCCTTGTCAGCCGTTATGGCACGGTAGCGCAGCTGCGCGCGCTCGCCGCCGCCGTCGCCGGAGGGGCGCTGTCCGCGGTGTGGGGAGCGGACGACGCCGGCGGGTTGGAGATCAGGGGCGACGCCTATCCTGCCGTGCTTGAAGGACGCAAAATCCTGGCCTCCGGCGCGGGCTTCGTGACCCGGCCTCTGGTGACGGCTATGGGCGCCGGCGGCCAGCTGATGTGCCTGGTGAAGCTTGCTGCGGATCACCCAGCCGATCTCAGCCGGTGGCAAGCCCAGGGCATGCGTTCGACAGCCACGGGCACTGTGGACCTATCCGGCATCATCGTCAGCGCTGAGGACGTTGTCGGGGCAGGCGGCGATTTCACGCGCCAGCCGTTGTTCTCCGGCGGGGCCTTTAGGTTCTGCGCCGCCCAGCTCGGCGCGATGGAGCGGCTCGTCGACCTGTTCTGCGATCATCTCGTGACGCGTGGCAGAGACCAGGATCCCTACCAGCTGCAGCGGGTCGCTCGGTGCGCGGCATCGGCAAGAACCGCGCGCTTCTGGGTCGAAGAAGCCGCCCGCCGGTTTTCCGCCCCGGAAGAGGAAATCGACCTGACCGTCGCATTTGCAAATCTGACCCGTACGGTGGTGGAACGAGCTGCGCTGGATGTCATGGAAACGGTGCAGCGCGGCGTCGGCCTGCCGTCTTTCATCCGACCCCACCCAATCGAGCGGATCACCAGGGATCTCGCCACCTACCTGCGACAGCCGGTACCCGACCGGGCGATGAGCGACGCCGCCCGCGCCGTTCTGGCGTCGCCGTTGCCGATTGGAGAATTCTAGGTGCGGGCGGGTGACTATCTCGATTGCCTGCTGCGGATGCCCTTGGCTTCGGTCGGCACACTTACCGACGGGCTTCCGTTCGTGGTGCTGGCGCCACATCCTGACGACGAGACGCTCGGGGCCGGCGGATTGATTGCTGCCGCCTGCGAGGCAGGTCAAGCGGCGGAAGTGGTGGTCATCACCGATGGCTCGGGGTCCCATCCGCGCTCACAGCTTTATCCGCGGCAGCGGCTGATTGACCTGAGGCGTCGCGAGGTCGAGCGGGCCGGGGCATTGCTCGGACTGGCGCCCGGCCGGATCCATCATCTCGGGCTTCCGGACACAAGGGCGCCCAAGGAAGGTCCCGCGTTCGAGGCCGCGATCAAGACCATCCTGGCCATCGTTCGGCAGGCCGGTGCGAGGTCATTGTTCGCGACCTGGCCGGGCGATCCGCATTGCGATCACGAGGCTGCCGCCCTGATGGCGCACGCCGTAGCGCGGTGCCTGCCCGATATCCGGCTTTGGGCCTATCCCGTCTGGGGTTGGCATCTGGACCCGGTGCTGCCGCTCGAGCGTCCGCGGCCGCGGGGCTTTCGTATCGATATATCCCGCCATCAGGCCAGGAAGCGCTCGGCACTCGCCGCCCATCTCTCCCAAATGACCGATCTCGTCAGCGATGACCCGGAGGGGTTCCGCTTCAGCGCTGCGAAGCTTGAGCCTTTTCTTGGACCCTTCGAATATTTTATCGAGATGGCGCGATGAGCCGGAAAACGACCACCCTTTCATCGGACTATTTCGAGGACAAGTACCTCACCGACATTGACCCCTGGAACTTCCGCACCAGCGACTACGAGCGGCAAAAATATGCGGCCACGGTCGCGGCGCTCGGAAAACAAACATACCGCAGCGCTCTTGAGATCGGCTGTTCGATCGGGGTGCTGACGGGCATGCTGGCCTCGCGCTGCCTGGAGATCACGGCGATCGATCCCTCGGCGACGGCGATCGCGGCGGCGCGGCAAAACGGAATCGCCAACGCTGTGTTCATCACCGGCTCGGTCCCGCGCGATTTCCCGCCGGGCCGCTTCGACCTGATCGTGCTTTCGGAAGTGCTTTACTACTTCGTTGCCAGCGACCTCAGGCATCTCGCCGAACGCTGCGCCGAGGCGCTATCATCGGACGGCGAGATCCTGTTGTGCCACTGGCTGGGCGAAACCGATTATCCCCTGACGGGCCAGGAGGCGAGCGAGCTATTCGCGTGCCATATCTTTAGCCGATTGCCGGTTCGGACGCTCGTTCGCGACGACGTTTACCGGCTGGAGCGGTTTTCGCGCCAGAGGGAGCCGGCCTGAGCTGACGCAGGATCATCTCCGCCATGGCGATCTGCCGCGGCAACTCTGATGGACGCAGTCGCTTTCGTTGGGCCAAGACCGGACTGTGCTCGCATGCGATCTCCCAGATCTGCTCGAAGCTGCCAGCGCTGCTATTTTGGATCAAGGCCGCGCCAGCCGGCGAAATCCCAAGCCTTGGGAAAAGGGCATCCGGCGCACCGGCCGGCGCCTCCGAGATGCGGCGGAGCATCCGGCGGCAGACGGCGCGCCGCGTTGCCTCCAGCGCCGGTTCGATGTCTTCGTCGCAGGGGGCGTCCGGAACGGCGTGCCGGTGCCGCATCGTGTCGGCCGCCCCTCCTCGCGCCCGCCCGTCGAAACGGCAAGACGTTGAAACACAGACTTCCATCGAGTGACGAACCCTGAAGCCTGCCCGGGTCAAGACCCTCGTCAACGCCAAATCCTCCCCCACCGGCCGCGGTGGCAGGCCGCCAACCGCAGCATAGGCCGCGACCGTGACCGCCAGGCTTGCCCCGGAGGCGACCCGATGATTGGGCCAGGGGTCGTGAGGCCGCGGATCGCAACGGGCATCGATCTCCGCCAGCAGCCTGAGATAGGCATCCTCGATGCGTCCCCGGGCCAGAAAGGCGCGCCCCAAGCTGACCAGCTCGAGCGGGTTGGCGTCGACGTAGCCGGCGACGCAGTCCGCGCCTTGCGCGAATTCCCTGATGTTGGCGGCAAACCAGGTCGGCGCGACGGTGCTGTCGGCGTCCGTTGTCAGAATGAAACCTTTGGGCTGGCCGTGGCCAAAGGCGCCATTGCCGATGAACCTGGCGGCGGCCAGGTCCATCGCCCGTTTGCGGGCCCAGCCGGCATTTTGTCGGAACGGCGGCAACTGTTCTTCGACTACGCGGAGCGGATGAGGCACCTTGGCGGCGAAGGCACGGACGATCGCGGCTGTCTGGTCCTTGCAGTTATTGGCGTACACCAGGATCTCAAAGGCGCCCTGCGCCACCGGCGCGCCGGTCCCGTCGCGCTGCACCGCCAAAGCCGCCAGGCAGCGTTCGATGTGGTTCGCCTCATCATGTGCGGGAATGGCGATGACGGAGGATCCGGGAACCCGAATCAGATCACGTCCGATGAATATGTCCTCGAGCACGCGGGTAAATTCTCTTGAGCTTACTCCATTTGGTTCTGCTAAAGCCGGACCGGCAATTCAGTTCCCCGCGGGCAGCGCGTTGGCGTTCTGCCGCGTGAATGCCAGGTCTGACAGCCATGTCAGACCAGCCGAGACCGATCATCGATGCACCCGCCTCTCAGAGGATGCCGCGCTCGCGATTGACCCAGGGGATTTCGGTCTGTTCAACGTGACGCGGCCTGCTTTCCGCTGCGGGTGCCACGTTACGATTTATTCATGTGGACGCTGTCATAGACAGTGCAGGAATACGAACAAGTTAGGTGCCCAACCTGTACTCATCTACACCTCATCAGCAAAGCGACGGGTAATTACTCGGCGACCAAGCTCCCCAACCACGACCCACAGGCGTTATCCCGAACCGCCCTTTGACCGCTACCGGGCCACTGAAGAAGTTCAATGATCCGCGACGAACCTGTACCGTCCGCGGAAAACATTCTCCGTGATCTCTTCGTCGACATTGGTGCCGTGCGGCCGGATGACAATGCGAACCCCGAAAACCTTGATCACCTGAACTTCGTCCAGACCCTGGTGCCAACGTTGATCTGGCTTGATCTCTTGCATGACGTGAAATCCTTCAGGGGGCGGGATCCGGCGGAATTCCATCGACCGCCAGTATACAGGTGGAGGGATTTGCGAGGGAGGTTCGGATTCTACTCAGATCGCGGCGCCGCGGATATGCCGCGTCATTGAGCAATTCAGCCGAAGCCAGCCCTTCGATCGAGCGCCCGGGCTCGAAACCGCCAATAGGGACGGGGGGGATGATCGCCGGACGTGCCAAAGCCTCACAGACACCGTTCCATCCGGTTTGGTTCTCGGCCAGATCAACTGTGCGGCCTAGTTTCGGGCTATACGCGATCTCCGGGGCACTTTGGTTAAGGGATCTTTATTTCAACTACGCTGTTGGTCTTGGTGCAACGCGAAAGAGCAATCTCGCGGTCTTGCCTTGGAAAAGCGGGTCATGAAAACACAGCAGAGTTTCCGTCTCATCACCAAAAGCGCGGGCCTGGCCTTGCTCGTGGTCGTTGGTTTGGGCGGAAGGCCGGCCGACGCATTCGAATGTCCCGCCCCGCATCCAACGGCGACCACCGGTGCGATCGAGCAAACAGAGCCGAAGATTGCCGAGTATTCCAATCTACTTGCGAAGCAGGGAACCAGGGTCGTCCCAGAGATCATAGCGCAGCTTAAAAAGACGCATCCTGGCGCCAGTGATGCGGAAATCACGAATTTCCTCGTCACGACCTACTGTCCGGTGGTCAGCCGCGACGCGGATCTCGGTGACGATCAGAAGCGGACAAAGATCATGGCATTTTCCTCGGAGGTAACGAAACGACTGGAGCGGCCATAGCTGGTTTGCCAAAGATCGTGGATCTCGGCAGCCTGAAAGGAAACGATATGAACCCGTTGCTCTGGAGGAGCGACCATCAACTCGCTTTGGTCATCATCTCACTAACCGGCGCCATCGCCGGGGCGCTGTTCGGATTTATCCATTCGCCGTATTTCGAGATTTTGGGAAGGTGGCAGGTGTTCGCAGCGTGGTTATCGCACCCGGCGTCATATTGGCCATGGCCCCTGTTCGGACTTATCATAACGGGGCTGACGTTTTACGGATTGCAGCTTCTCAGAAGCTCGAATTAGAATTCTGTCGATATGCGGCCGCAGGTGGCGCGATAACTGATGATAAGGCTTTCGCGGCCTGTCGATCGGACCAGTACTTTGCAACGCGGCGTGCCTCGCCGGCGCCATTGGAGATCACGCTTAGAAACCCTATCTCAACCCCTATAAGAGGGGTACGACATACCAGCGACAATCGATCACCTGCAGATGACCACTGCAGCCTTAGTTCTCCTCCTCGAATTGAGATCCTCAAGGGCAAACAGCTCGCCAATTTTGCAATCTTTGCATATAGTCGCACGTTCCTGAGACATCCCAAAAGCAGCGAGGCCCGATCAACCGAGGGCCGTCCTTCCGTTCTGGTGGAGATAGAAAATGCATCAAACCAAGGTCGGTTACTATGCCGACCTCTTTTTCTATCCGATCGTTGTCGGTGGAGTCTTGCTCTATGGTCTGAGCGGCGGTGGCTTTGCCTCGCACCCACGCTGGTGGGCCGCTCTGGTGAGTGGAGCGATACTGTGGACGCTTGTTGAATATCTGCTGCATCGGTTTGTCTACCATAAGGTAGCTGGCATCAGGGAACTCCATGGGATGCACCACTCGCATCCAAACGACTTCATTGGGACGCCGATTTGGGCAAGCATCGTCGGCTTTTCTGCATTCCTATGGTTTCTCGCGATCGTATGGGACACCGAGATTGCCTGTGGGACCACAGGCGGCCTGATGGCCGGGTACGTGGCGTATTTGGCGACTCACGATGCCGTGCACCGTCGGCAACTCGGCGAAAAGTCGTGGATACGCAGCCATAGGCTTCGACATCTCCGACATCATCGCAATCCTTTGCCGGGTAACTTTGGAGTCACGACGGGTTTTTGGGATCGCGTATTTGGTACCTCAATTGCGTCGGAACGGGCGCGCGGATCGAGACCTATTGTGAGCCTGGAGTAACTCCAGCGAGCGCGGCAAGGCGTAAGTCGACGAGCCAAGCGAAATCCGGGTACTCCGGTTGAGCGCTGGCCCCGCATGGCGCGGCGCCCCCCGGGGCTGGCGCGCAGCGCTCACCGCGCGAGTGGTTTCGTTCGATGAAGCTTCCGATCCTTGCTTTACCCTCCGAATTATCTGCCTACCGTAACGCCTATTTTTTTGACTCGGCAGTGTCTCGCTCATTGGGGCTCCTTATCTTGAGGTTGGGCCGCGTGAATTGCTCCTTTATGGGCTGCGGTGTGGTCCGTTGCAGTTGCAACTAGTGGTCAGTTTCACGAGCGCGTCGCGTGACAGCATATCGGCGACCTCAGGAATGCGTCGTGGTCGGCCGGCTTACCGCTTTGTCGTGCTGCCGAACTCCTTCTCGAACTCGACACAGACGTCGATGATCGCCTCGTGGAAGGCGATGCCCAAGCTCAAGGTCAGCGCGGGATGACGGTTGCCCGCTCCCTTGGAGCGCATGGCCTCGGGCTCTATTCGGTTCAAAGCGGCAACGCGCTCGCGGCTCCGCTCAATAATGGCCTGCAGCAGCCCAAGTGCGTCGGCGCGATCGAGCGCGTCGGCAAAGAACAGCTTGACGAGCCCAATGTCACGCAGCTCGAAGGGCATCGCCTCCCCGTCGGTCAGCCACAAGCGGAGAGCGGCCTCGCCTTGCGGGGTGATGTCGAAGTTCCGGCGCCGGCGCTTGCCTTGCGGTGCGGAGCGGCCCCGCACGAGCGCCGCCCGCTCCAGCCGATCGAGACTTGGATAGATCTGCGCCTCGGAAATCGTCCAGAAGAACCGGATCGAATCACGGACCGACTTCTTGATGTCGTATCCCGATTGCGCGCCCAGATGAACCATTCCGAGCACGACGTAGTCGGGCGGCCTCAGCGAAACTCCTTTGTTGGTCATCAGAAGGGTTTGCCAAATCCAACCGGTTATGGCAATATATTACGATAACATATAAGGAGCCGAGCCGATGACCCATATCGCAACCGTATCCGCCGGATCGTCCATGCGCGCCGCCATGGAGGGGCGCGACATTCGCGCCGTCGCCGACGCCTTCGCGCCCGATGCCGAATTTCATTCGCCACTTACGGACAAGCTGACCTTCAGGGGCCGTGAGCAGATCGCCGCGCTGGCCGGCATCATCCTCGAAGTGTTCGAGAATTTCCGCTACACCGACGAGCTCATGGGCGAAGAAGAAGGTTTGCTGGTGGGCCGGGCGAGGGTCGACGGCCTCGAAATTGAATTTGTCGACCATCTGCGCTTCGATGGTGATGGACGCATTTCGTCCATGACCGTTTTCTTCCGGCCATTGCCCGCTGCTGCGGCGGCGCTGCGCCAGATCGGCGCCAGGCTCGGTCGCCGGCAGAGCCGTATGCGCGGCACGCTGATTTCGGTGTTGGCGCAGCCGCTCGCGCTGATGACGCGGATTGGAGACATCATCGGCGCGGGGCTTCTGCGCACGACCATCAAGTCGTGACAATGAACGTCTGAAGTCAAGAATGATGCACCAGGGCCTTAGTTAGTGCGGGTTGGCGCCGAGGCCGTAGGCCGCCTTCTCTCGACACCATAGGTCTTGCCCGCGACGGCGCATGTAACGCTCCAGCTCATAGTCAGCGTCGCATTCAGTCACCGCACTTGGCGCTCGCGGGCTTTACTCCACAGCTGGTTTGGCGCTTGCCGGCCCGGTCGAACAGCTCGGCCGTCCACTGGTCGGGCTTGGCCGCGGGCGTGAGCAGCGTGTATCCAAAGACATCATAGGCCCGCGAGTCCGTGAGGGTGGTTCCGTCGATAGGCAGGTCGACCAGCATCTTCTTCTTGATGGCGTGAGAGAGTTCTGTTCCACCCGATCCAAACACGAATTGCGGCGATCGCCCATCCGCGAAATTCAGCGCCTCCCACAGGTGGATATGACCGGAAACCACGAGATCGATGCCATCGGGCAGGCGACCCTTCCAGGGTGCCAGCGCCTGTTGCAAGGTCGCATTCCGGATCGTCACGCCCCGGATACCCGTTGTCTTGTCCTTCTTGGTGATGACGCCCCAGATCGGCCGGTGTGTGATCAGCCAACTGCCGGGCCCCGGGTGAAGCTGCCGAAACTGTGCGGTATAGGCCGCCACGTCATCCTGCGTCGGGTTCAGATCCGGCGCACCGCTTGAATCCATCACGGTGAAGGCGTGGCCGCCCATGGCTACCGTATAAGGCGGAAGCTGATCCTGGCACCGAGGCAAGGCCCCCGGCTCGGCAAGATGCGGATCGAGCAGGCGAGCGTAGCCGGCGCCAGCGCGCGCGCAGATCTCATGATTGCCGCGCGCGACGATCCATGGGGCCGCGCGGAGCAGGGGACCCGCGGGATCGAAGAAGTCGGCCTTCCAGGTCTCCCAATTGTCGCCGACAGGGCCCCGGCTGCACGATTGACCGGGCTGATCGCAATGAGCCTCCCGATAGAGATAATCGCCGACGTGAATCACCAGATCGGGATGAAGCTTGGCGGCAGCTTCACTCAGTTGCGGAAAGGGCCAGTCCTTCTTGCAATCCTGGAACTTGCCGCCGTCTTCCTCTTCCTCTTCGGCATGACCGGCGGCTCCCGCCTTCGCCTTCATTCGGCAGCCGGTATCCCCGAGCGCGATGATGGAACGCGGGGGCGTGGAGGTAATCGGCAAAGCCCGTCCTGCGATGGAGCCCGAGGTAGCATCCGAAGGAATCGCCATTTCACAGACCAGGATTGGAAAAGGCGGATTGTCACCGCTGTCGGCAGCGGCCCTCACCTGCATTTTGACCGTCTCGTCGCCGATCACAGCGTTCGGACATTGCGTTCCGCGCAGGATAACGGCGCGCGCCACCGCCTGATTCTCGTTCAGAACAACATAGACAAAGTCAGGGCTGGGCTCTGCGCCAAGCGCGAGATGCGGCGCCAGAATAATGGCGGTAGCCAACGCCGCGATTGATGGCGCCCGTCGGCGCCCCATCCAGGTGCCGGCGCAGGCTCGGTCGCGCGGGTGTTTTCGGGGAGCCAATTCGATGGCCACGGCGCGAATCCTCCCCAAGGTTGTAACACTTGACCAACGTATCGCCGGTGTTGACAGGGGGCAAGGGGTCGCCACATTCGGTCCAGTTTCCGCTATGATCGTTTGTCAGCCACTCGACGCAAGTTGGCTTGCGCCATTCCGGTCATCCTGCCCCCGGTCCTAAAGGAGCCCGCCGAATGGCCAGTCCATTCTACACCCCCGAACACGAGGCCTATCGCGAGGTGGTGCGGCGTTTTGTCGAAAAGGAGATCGAGCCCTTTGCCCATGAATGGGACGAGGCGGGCACCTTTCCGCGCGAGCTTTACGGCAAAGCAGCCGAGATCGGGCTGTTGGGCCTCGGCTTTCCGGAAGAATATGGCGGCACGCCGGTCGACAACTTCATGTGGATCGTCGCGGTGCAGGAGCTCGCCCGCACGGGCGCCGGCGGCATCAACGCCAGCCTGAACAGCAACTCGATCGGCGCGCCGCCGATCGCGCGCGCCGGTAGCTTGGAATTCAAGGCGCGCGTGCTGCCGGAAATTCTGTCAGGCCGGAAAATCTCGGCGCTGGCGATCACCGAGCCGAGCGGCGGCTCCGACGTCGCCAATTTGCGCACCTCGGCGCGCCGCGACGGCGCGTTCTATGTCGTCAACGGCGAGAAGACTTTCATCACTTCGGGCATGCGCGCCGATTACATCACGACCGCGGTGCGGACCGGCGGCCCGGGGCCGGGCGGCGTCAGCCTGCTGGTGATCGAAGGCAATACGCCCGGGCTTTCGCGGACGCCGTTGAAGAAAATGGGCTGGTGGGCCTCCGACACCGCTACCTTGCATTTCGACGATTGCCGCGTGCCCGCCGCCAACCTGCTCGGCGAAGCGGGCGCGGGCTTCAAGATCATCATGCAGAATTTCAACAGCGAGCGGCTGACCATGGCGGCCGGCTGCATCGCGGCGTCGCGGGTCTGTCTCGACGAGGCGATCGCCTATGCGAGCGCGCGGCAGACCTTCGGCAAACCGCTTTCGCAGCACCAGGTGATCCGCCACAAGCTGGTCGACATGGCGCAGCGGGTGGTGGCGTCGCAGGCGATGCTCGAACTGCTGGCGTGGCGGCTCGACCACGGCGAAAATCCCATAGCCGAGATCTGCATGCTGAAGAACCAGGCTACCCAGACCATGGCCTTCTGCGCCTCCGAAGCGGTGCAGATCTTCGGTGGCGCCGGCTACATGCGCGGCATCAAGGTCGAGCGCATCTACCGCGAGGTCAAGGTCAACGCCATCGGCGGCGGCAGCGAGGAGATCATGAAGGATCTGGCCAGCCGGCAGATGGGGCTGTGAGATTATGCGTCATTCCGGTGAATGCGAAGCGCGAATCCGGAATCTGGAGCCGCGTAAAATAACATTGAGGGTCCGGGTTGAGCTACGATTGCCCGGGAACGATAAGAGGGAAAGATGCTGTTCACCGCAGACCATGACGAACCCCGCCGCGCCTTGCAGAAATTCATCGCCGCCGAGATCAATCCTTTCGTCGATAAATGGGAGGAGGCGGGCCAGTTTCCCTCCCACGAGCTATTCAAGAAGCTCGGCGGCCTCGGTTTTCTCGGCCTCAACAAGCCGGTCGAATTCAGCGGCCAGGGGCTCGATTACAGTTACGCGCTGATGATGGCCGAGGAACTCGGCGCCATCAAATGCGGTGGGGTGCCGATGGCGATCGGGGTGCAGACCGACATGGCGACGCCGGCGTTAGCGCGGTTCGGATCGGACGAGGTGCGCCGCGAATTCCTGGCGCCGGCGATCGCGGGCGACGCGGTGGCCTGCATCGGCGTGTCCGAGCCCGGCGCGGGCTCCGACGTCGCGGGGATCAAGACCACAGCGCGATCAGACGGCGACGATTACGTCATCTCGGGCGGCAAGATGTGGATCACCAACGGCGTCAAGGCCGACTGGATCTGCCTGTTGGCCAACACCGGCGACGGCCCGAAACACCGCAACAAGTCGCTAATCTGCGTGCCGATGAAGACGCGCGGCGTCGAGGTGGCGCGCAAACTCGACAAGCTCGGCATGCGCTCCTCCGACACCGCGCAGATCTTCTTCGACGAGGTGCGGGTGCCGAAGCGCAACCGGATCGGCGAGGAAGGCCAGGGCTTCACCTACCAGATGTTGCAGTTCCAGGAGGAGCGGCTGTGGGGCGCGGCCTCCTGCCTGAAAGCGCTCGAAACCGTCCTCGCCGACACCATTGACTATACCCGAGGCCGCAAGGCGTTCGGCCACAGCCTTCTCGATAACCAGGTCGTCCATTTCCGCCTCGCCGAACTGCAGACCGAGGTCGAGCTGCTGCGCGCCCTGATCTATCGCGCGGCCGAAGCGCTGATCGCGGGCGAGGATGTGACCAGACTGGCCACCATGGCCAAGCTGAAGGCCGGCCGGCTCAGCCGCGAAGTAACCGATTCCTGCCTGCAATATTGGGGCGGCATGGGTTTCATGAACGAGACGCCGGTCAGCCGCGCCTATCGTGACTTCCGCCTGACCTCGATCGGCGGCGGCGCCGATGAGGTGATGCTGATGGTGCTGTGCAAGCTGATGGGCACGTTGCCCGGGGCAGGAAAATCATAACCGAAGCTTCCCGCAATTCCGCATTTCGGCCTATCCGCCGGCCGAATGCTTGGCACGTTGGTGCGGCTGCTGAGCGCGGGGTGATGACGGCGTGAAGCGACAACGAATCAATGCGGCGTGCATAGCGTTTCAACAGGCCCTTGCCAGTTGGCAGATGCACCTGGTCGGGCCGTGCGATCGATGAAGCGCGCATAGCCGTAGGCCTCCGCTAGGAAAGTGTCCTGCGAAACCCCCGCGGCGCGTGGATCTGGATGGCGCGGTCGATGACCGGGCGGCCATGTTCGGCACCACCACTTTGGCCGCGGCGATCAGGTCGCGCGCCGCCTTGTTGCCTCGCGGTCATCTTCTCGGCGGCGCGAGGGTCAACAGCCGGGCCTGCTGGATATCGCACCAGGAATGGGCGATATCCTCGCGCACCGGCCCTGTTCGCCGAGCGGCTTGCGAAGGCGACAGCGGGACTGCGCGCGGGCGCACATCGAGTTCCAGCGCGCGCTGGGCGCAGCGATCAGCCGCATGCAGTGATGGATTGGCCGGGACCGAGCCGGCCTGCGCGATCTCGAAGCCGCGGCCTTCGCAAGCAGCAGGTTCTCGGCGGGCACCGGACATTGTCGTAGATGATCTCGGGATGACCGACCGGAGCGTCGTCGTGCCGAACACGCGCATGTCGCGAATGATGCGGACGCCAGTGTATCCCGCGGCACCAGGATCATCGATTGCTGCAGATGCTTGTTGGGATGGTCGGGGTTGGTCTTGCCCATCACGATCAGGATCTTGCAATCCTCGCTCATCGCACCGGAGGTGTACCATTTGCGCCCCTGGATCACGTATTCGCCGCCGTCGCGGCGGATGCTAACGCGATGTTGGTGGCGTCGCTGGAGGCGACGCCGGGCTCGGTCATCGAGAACGCCGAGCGGATTTCGCCGGCCAGCAGCGGATCGAGCCAGCGTCGCTTCTGTTCCGTCGTCCCGTAGAGTGCGAGCACCTCCATGTTGCCGGTATCGGGGGCTGAGCAATTGAAGATCTCGGAGGCCCACGAAACCCGGCCATGATCTCGGCCAGCGGAGCGTATTCCAGATTGCTCAATCCGGCGCCATGTTCGCCGGGCAGGAACAGGTTCCACAGCCCCTCGGCGCGCGCCAGCCGCTTCAGCTGCTCCAGGATCGGGGGCCGGCGGTGGCGATGTCCGTTCTCGACCTGCTGTTGATACAGGTGCTCGATCGGCGTCACATGCAGAGCCATGAAAGTCTGCAGTCTGTCCTGCAACTCGACCGCCTGGGGCTGTGCGCAAAATCCATCGCTTTGTCCTTTGTCTCGGAGGTGCGCAAAACGATAAAAGCCGGCAGCGAAACGGCCGGACGCCGATTGGAAGGGGAGCGGCGGCCCGGCGTTTGCGTGAAGTCGCTGATCATCGGCCGCATCAGCGTGTTAACGCAAGATACTAGCCTGGCTTTCCCCGACGCTCCAGATAACGGCGGCGCGAAGCCGCCGGCTAGGTTAACCTAAACCCGGGAGGAACATCATGACGCCGCTCAATCGCCGCTCGGTGTTGGCTGGCTCGGCCGCGGCGGGGTTGGCCGCGCTGACCGGACCGCGGAGGTCCCGGGCCGCCGACGACACCCCGGGCGTCACCGCCACCGAATTGAAGATCGGCTGCACCACCTCGCTGAGCGGTCCGGTCTCCGCGCTCGGCACCATCGCCGCTGCTCGAAGCTAGGACGATCAATCAGAAGTAGGCGGGAATCGCCGCAAGATCAATTTCATTTTCTACGACGATGCCTTCAACCCGGCAAAGACCGTCGAGCAGACCCGGAAGCTGATCGAAAGCGACAATGTCGCGTTCCTGTTCGGGATGCTCGGCACCGCGCCGAATTCGGCTGTGGTGAAATACATCAATGCCAACAAGGTGCCGCATCTCTTCCTGTCGGTGAACGGCGACAAATGGGGCGACTACCAGACCTATCCCTGGACCATGGGCTTTGCGCCGAGTTCGCGCACCGAGGCCCAGATCTTTGCCAAATACGCCCTGAGCCGGAAGCCGGACGCCAGCTTCGCGTTGCTCTACCAGAACGACGATCTTGGCAAGGATTTCGTCAAGGGCCTGCGCGACGTGCTCGGCGACTCATACAATGAGCGGGTCAAGGCTTTGTCCTACGAGGTGACCGAACCCAGCATCGATTCGAGATTGTTTCGCTGCGCGCCAGCAATGCCGATGTCTTGATTTCTGGCGTTACCGCGAAGTTCGCCGCCCAGGCGATCCGCAAGATCTACGAACTCGATTGGAAACCGTTGCATTTCGTCACCAGCGGCGCGGCGTCGGTCGCATCCACGATCCTGCCGGTCGGGCCCGAGCGGGCGGAGGGACTGATCACCTCGGTCTACATCAAGGATCCCTCCGATCCGGAGCGGGCCGAGGATCCGGGGATCAAGCAGTATCTGGCGTTCATGGCGAGCTATTTCAGCGAGGGCAACCCGAAGGAGGCCCTCAATGCCTACGGGTATCTGGTCACTTCGGTGCTGCAGCAGCTGCTGCAACAGTGCAACGGCAATTTTGCCCGCGACAACATCATGCGGGAGGCCAACAATCTGAAAGATCTGGAGGTGCCGACGCTGCTGCCGGGCATCCGTGTAACACCAGTCCGACCAATCACCATCCGCTGCGGCAGATGCAGTTGCAGCGCTGGCAGGGGCAGAGCTATCATCGCTTCGGCGAGATCATCCAGGGTGCAACTATCTGAAATCAATGCGATGCTGCGCCATGAAGAGCGGGAGCGAAAGCGATCGATGGCAGGGGCGACAAACCAGGTGATCACGCTCTATCACTGCCAGGCGGCGCGCTCGTTCCGGCCGCTCTGGATGCTCGAGGCAATGGGGCTGCCTTACGAGTTGAAGATGCTGCCGTTCCCGCCGCGGGCCTTCGCCAAGGACTTTCTCGCGCTCAATCCGCTCGGCACGGTCCCGCTGATGATCGATGGCGACATGCGGATGACGGAATCCTCCGGCATCTGTCACTATCTCGGGACACGCTATGGACCGACGCCGCTGGTGGTTGATGTCGGGGAGCCGGCCTATGGCGCGTTCCTGAACTGGATGTATTTCAGCGATGCGACGCTGACCTTTCCGCAGACCCTGGTGCTGCGCTACTGGCGGCTCGAGCCGGAGGAGCGGCGCAATCCGCAGGTGGCGACCGACTACACCAAGTGGTTTTTCGGCCGGCTGCGCGCGGTCGAGGCCGCCACCGAAGGCCGGACGACGCTGTTCGCCGGCCGATTCACGGCCGCCGATATCGTCGTCGGCTACGCGTTGCGGCTTGCCGACAGGATCGGGCTGGCGCGGGAGTTCGGCCCCAATGTTGCCTCCTACTGGCAGCGCCTGCAGGCGCGTGAGAGCTTCAAGCGGGCGGTCGCCGCGGAAGATCTCGCAGCCGAGCAGCAGCATGTGGCGCGGCGTTTTTGAATTGGCGGTTCAGCGCGGCTTACGCGCTTGCGGGCTGATCGGTTCATGAGATCCGTCGGTGACATCGTAGCGATTGATGTATTCTTGAGCCGGCGCCGCCAGAGGGCGCGTGTTGCAAAAGCATAAAACGCCGGGAGGAATCGACATGAATGCCAGCGAGGGCCGGCTTTCCGGACAGCTGATGCTGATCAGTCCGCAGCGGGTGTTTTATGCCGGTCTGTTGGGCAGACCGCGACAACGAACCGGCGGCGGCTATAACATCTACGCGGCGTTGCACGGGCAGTTGCGGATCGCCACGGCTCAATCCGCGGTGACGGGCGAATTGCTGCTCGTCCCGCCTTATGTTCCCCACAATGTCGAAAGCGACCACGTCAGCTCCTGGTGAGAGAGCCCGCCGAGCCGGGGCGATGGCAAGACGCAGCGTGACTGAGCGGGAGGCCTGGGCGGCGCAGCGAATTCGCGCCGCCTAGAAGACCTGCGTCGGCAGCAGCGGCCGGACGGCTTCACCACCTGTGAATTCGACCGGCAGTTTTTTGGCGAAATCCTGCCGGTACGCGCGATCGACCCGCGGATCAGGCAAGCGCTGACCCGTCTGGAGGATTTCTCGGAGACTAAGCTGACGGCGGCCGGCTGCGCGGCGGCCGCCGATCTGTCGCCGTCCCGCTTCCTGCATCTGTTCAAGCAGGAGACTGGAATTTCGTTCCGCGCCCTCAGGGCCTGGAAGCGGGCGCGGCATCTGCTGCACTTTGTCAACGAGGACATCAATCTGGCGCATCTGGCGCAGGACATCGGCTATCCCAATTCGACCATTTCAGTCATTCGATCCGACATTTCTATGGGCTGAAGCCGCGGGCGATCTTTTCCGGCTCCCGTGACCTGGCAATCTACCACGGCGCCGCCGGCCTATAACGCAGGAGGAACTGCGCCAGGAGCGACCCAACGGCCGGACCGCAGCGGGTAGACGCAAGAAGCGGATGCGCGCGGGACGCATGATCACCGCCATCGTTGGCGCGGCTGAAAGACGGATCCATGAGCGACAAGGCTGTCATCACCTGCGCGCTGAATGGTGTGCTCACCGACCCCCGGCAGCATCACGTCCCGGTCACGCCGGAGGAGATGGCGCGCGAGGCGAGAGCCGCCTTCGACGCCGGCGCCAGCGTGATGCATATCCATCTGCGCCAGCAGGCGCCGGGCAGGGGACACCTGCCGTCATGGGAGGTCGTGGTATCCCGCGAGATCCAGCAGGCCATCCGCGAGGTCTGTCCCGATGTCATCATCAATCACACCACGGGCACGTCGGGACCGAACTATTCCGGCGCACTCGATTGCGTGCGCGAGACCCGGCCGGAGATGGCGGCCTGCAATGCAGGCTCGCTGAATTATCTTAAAGTAAAGAGTGACAACACCTGGGCGTGGCCGCCGATGATGTTCGATAATTCGGTCGAGAAAGTGCAGGACTATCTCGACGTCATGAAAGCGGTCGGCACGATACCGGAATTCGAGTGCTTCGACGTCGGTATCGTGCGCTGTGTCGGGATGTACCGGCAGACCGGTATGTATTCCGGCCCGCTGGAGTATAATTTCGTCATGGGCGTGGCGTCGGGCATGCCGGCGGATCCGGACCTGCTGCCGATCCTGTTGAAGCTGAAACTCCCCGAGGCGCACTGGCAGGTCACCGCGATCGGCCGAGCCGAAATCTGGCCGCTGCACCAGCGCTGCGCCGAACTCGGCGGTCATTTGCGCACTGGCCTGGAAGATACGTTCTATCAACCCGACGGCGCCAAGGTCACCTCGAACGGCCAGCTGATCGAAGCCATCGCCGCCTGCGCCCGCCGCGCCGGCCGCGAGATCGCGAGTCCGGCGGAGGCCAGGAAGATTTTCGGGATCAGGGATTGAGCGTCATGACCAATCTTGCGGCAACCGGCGGCGTTTCCGGCCCCGGCCGGATCGGCCGGGTGGCGATCGGCGATCTCCTGAAACGCGCAGCGGCGCGCTTTCCGGATCGGATCGCCGTCACCGATGGCGAGCGCGGCGTGACCTTTTCGGAATTGGAGCGCGACGCCAACCGCTTTGCCAATTACCTGGTCGCGCGCGGCCTCACAGCCCGGCGCCAAGATTTCGACCATCTGCAACAACTCGGTCGAATTGGTCAAAGCGTTGTTCGGTATCCATCGCGCCGGCCTGGTCTGGGTGCCGATCAACACCATGCTCGGCCCAGCCGACATGGACTATATCCTCGATCACGCGGAAGTGCGGTTTGCCTTGATCGACGACAATCTCCACGCCCAGGCCGATCGCCGCGCGGCCCTGCAACAGCGCGGCATGGACCTGGTCGCGGTCGATCTCACCGGCACGGCCAAGGCCGCCGGCCTCGAACAGTTCAACGATCTGCTGCAAGGACACTCCGAGATCGAGCCCGACATCGATATCGACGATCGCGACCTGGCGATGATCATCTATACCTCGGGCACCACCTCGCGCCCGAAAGGCGCGATGCATTGCCACCTCGCGGTGGTAATGGCGGTGATGAGCAACGCCATCGAAATGCACCTCGACCGCCATGACGGCGTGACCGGACAGTTTCCGCTGTTCCACTGCGCCGGCCACGTGCTGCTGTTGAGCTACCTGTCGGTCGGCGGCAAGATGGCGCTGATGCGCGGCTTCGATCCCGTGGTCTGCATGGAAGCCATCGTGCGCGACAAGCTCACGGTCTTTGTCGGCTTATCGCTGATGTATCAGGCCATCCTCGATCACCCGCGCCGCCGCGACTATGACCTGTCAGGCCTGAAGACCTGCATCTACACCATGGCGCCGATGGGCCGTCCGCTGCTGGAGCGCGCGATATCGGACCTGTGCCCGAACTTCGTGCTGACCAGCGGCCAGACCGAGATGTATCCGGCCACCACGATGGCGCAGCCGGACCGCCAGCTGCAGCGCTTCGGCAATTACTGGGGTGAATCCCTGATCGTCAACGAGACCGCGATCATGGACGATGACGGCCGGCTGTTGCCGCGCGGCCAGGCCGGCGAGTTGGTGCACCGCGGGCCCAATGTCATGATGGGCTATTACAAGGATCCGAAAGCAACCGAAGAGGCGCGGAAATTCGGCTGGCATCATACCGGCGACCTGGCGCTGATCGACGAACATGGTGAAGTGCTGTTTCTCGACCGCAAGAAGGACATGATCAAGTCCGGCGGCGAGAACGTCGCCTCGGTCAAGATCGAGGAAATGCTGCTCGCTCATCCCGCCGTCCAAAATGCGGCCGTGGTCGGCCTGCCGCATCCGCAGTGGGGCGAGGCGGTGTCGGCCTTCGTCAAGTTGAAACCGGGCACCGAAGCAAGCGAAGCCGCCATCATCGAACATTGCCGCCAACATCTCGGCGGTTTCCAGGTGCCGAAATTCCTGCGGATCCTCGATGACATGCCGATGACCGCGACCGGCAAACTGCGCAAGGTCGAACTGCGACAGGCCTTCGCCGAGCATTTTGTGAAGAGCGCGTCGTGACCGGTCTTCATGGCAATCATTGAAAATACCATCGCGCCGTCGAGTGCCAGCTTCCAGGCCAACCGCGAGGGCATGCTGGCGCTGATTTCGCGCCTGCGCATGCTCGAGGACCGTACCCGTGCGGCTTCGGCCGCGGCCAAGGATCGTTTTCACAAGCGCGGGCAGCTATTACCGCGCGAACGCGTGGCGCTGGTGCTCGATCCCGGGGCGCCCTTCATCGAGTTGTCGACGCTCGCGGGCTATCTGTTCGACGTGAAGGACGCCGGCAGAAGCGTTCCCGGCGGCGGGCTGATCGCCGGTATCGGATTTGTCGCCGGCATCCGCTGCATGGTCAGCGCCAACGACGCCGCTATCGATGCCGGCGCGCTGCAGCCCTATGGGCTGGACAAGACGCTGCGGGTGCAGGAACTCGCGCTCGAGAACAAGCTGCCCTATGTGCAACTGGTCGAAAGCGCCGGCGCCAACCTGTTGCGCTACCGGGTCGAGGATTTTGTCAGGGGCGGCAACATCTTTCGCAACCTGGCGCGTTTGTCGGCCGCGGGGCTGCCGGTAGTCACGGTGACGCATGGTTCGTCGACGGCGGGTGGCGCCTACCAGACCGGGCTGTCGGACTACATCGTGATGGTGCGCGGCCGCACCCGGGCTTTCCTGGCCGGGCCGCCCCTGCTCAAGGCCGCGACCGGCGAAATCGCCACCGAGGAGGAACTTGGCGGCGCCGAGATGCATACCTCGATTTCGGGCCTCGGCGACTACCTCGCGGAGGACGACCGTGACGCGTTGCGCATCGCGCGCGACATCATGGCCCATCTGCGGTGGGACCGGCCGAAGCCGGGGGAGAAATCTCACCCTCCCCCGCGTTATGATGCCGAGGAACTGCTGGGCATCATGCCGATGGATCACAAGCGCCCGGTCGACATGCGGCAGTTGATCGCGCGCATTATCGATGACTCCGACTTCACCGAATTCGGCGGCAATTACGGCCCGGCCACCGTCTGCGGCCACGCCCGCATCGAGGGCGAGGCGATCGGCATCATCACCAACAACGGCCCGCTCGATCCCGCCGGGGCCAACAAGGCGACGCATTTCATCCAGGCCTGCTGCCAGTCGCGCACGCCGCTGCTCTATCTCAACAACACCACCGGTTACATGGTGGGCAAGGCTTACGAAGAAGCCGGCATGATCAAGCATGGTTCGAAGATGATCCAGGCGGTGACGTCGGCCAGCGTGCCGCAGATCACGATCTACTGCGGCGCTTCGTTCGGCGCCGGCAATTACGGCATGTGCGGGCGTGGCTTTCATCCGCGTTTCTGCTTCTCATGGCCCAATGCCAAGACCGCGGTGATGGGCGGCGAGCAGGCCGCCGAAACCATGGCGATCGTGACCGAGGCGGCCGCGATCCGCCGCGGCAAGCCGGTCGAGCGGGAGAAACTCGATGCGATGAAGGCCGAGATCATCGGCGTGTTCGACGGCCAGATGGACGTGTTTTCGACCAGCGCGCGGCTGCTCGACGATGGCGTGATCGACCCCCGCGATACCCGCGCCATCCTGGCCGAAGTGCTGGCCATCTGCCGCGAGGCCGAGGCGCGCGACCCGCAGCCGATGCAGTTTTCGGTCGCCCGGCCATGAGCGCGGATCAGGCGCGCGATCGGCCGTTTCGCAATATTCTGATCGCCAATCGTGGCGAGATCGCGCTGCGCATCATGCGGACGGCGCGCCGGCTGGGTTACGGGGTGATCGCAGTTTATTCCGATGCCGATCGCGAGTCGCTGCACGTCCGCGCCGCCGATCAAGCGGTGCGGATTGGCGAGGCCTTGCCGGCGCAATCCTATCTTCGCATCGAGGCGATCATCGCTGCCGCCAAGGCCTCAGGCGCCGATGCGGTTCATCCCGGCTACGGCTTCCTGGCGGAGAATGAGGATTTCGCGCAGGCCTGTGGCGACGCCGGCCTGGTCTTCATCGGGCCTTCGCCCGAGGCGATCCGCACCATGGGCAACAAGGCCGGCGCCAAGGACATCATGCTGGCGGCTGGCGTGCCCTGTGTGCCCGGCTATCAGGGCGCCGACCAGAGCGATGCGGTGCTGCTCGACGAAGCCGTCCGGATCGGCTTTCCCGTCATGATCAAGGCCGTCGCCGGCGGCGGCGGCCGCGGCATGCGGCGGGTCACTGATGCGGCCGCCTTTCCGGACGCGCTGCGCGCCGCGCGATCGGAGGCGCAAGGGGCGTTCGGCGACGGCACCGTGATCCTGGAACGGGCGATTTCCGATCCCCGCCACATCGAGATTCAGGTGTTCGGCGATGCCTATGGCCATGCCATCCATCTCGGCGAGCGCGATTGCTCGGTGCAGCGGCGGCACCAGAAGCTGATCGAGGAGGCGCCGTCGCCGGCGGTATCAGCGGAATTGCGGGCGCGGATGGGCGCCATCGCGGTCGCCGCGACCAAGGCGCTGCGCTACGAGGGCGCCGGCACCCTGGAGTTCCTGCTCGACGCATCAGGCGAATTCTATTTCATGGAAATGAATACCAGACTGCAGGTCGAGCACCCCGTCACCGAGGCGATCACGGGGCTCGATCTGGTCGAACTGCAGTTGCGCGTCGCCAGCGGCGAGCCGCTCGGGCTGACCCAGGACGACATTAAAATTTCCGGGCATGCGATCGAGGTGCGGTTGTGCTCGGAGGATGCCGCCCATGATTTCATGCCGCAGTCCGGAACACTGGCGCTGTGGCAGGCACCCGATCATCTCCGCGTCGAGCACGCGCTGCGATCCGGCACCGAGATTCCGCCATTCTACGATTCGATGATGGCGAAGCTGATCGGCGTCGGCGCCAACCGCGACGAGGCGCGGCGTCGGCTGATTGCCGGCCTCGAACACACCGCGGCGTTCGGCGTCACCACCAACCAGGCCTTTCTCGCCGCCTGCCTGCGCCATCGTGCCTTTGCCTCGGGCGAAGCGACGACCTCGTTCATCGGCCGCTATCGCGACGAGCTGCTGGCGCCGCGCCAGGACGCGGCTTCCGAGGCGGCACTCGCCGCGTTGCTGCTGTTTGTGACCGACCCCCATGCGCCGCCATGGCAAGGCGGGCGGTCGCTGGCGGCGACGTTTCCGCTTCCACAGTCGCTTCGAGATCGGGGTCGATATCCACGACCTCGATATCGCGCGCGAGCGCGATGGCGGCTACCTCGTCAATGGCGGCGACAGCGCTCACCGCTTCGCGGTCGAAGAACTCGGCGATGACAGCATCCGTTTCCGCTGCAACGGGCTGACCGATGCGGCCCGATACTTTCGCTGGGGTGAACGGCTTTATCTGCTGCATCGCGGCATCACGCTGGCTGTGCGCGATCTCACCCGTGCCGCACCGGCAATGGCACAGGCCTCCGGCAGCGACGGCCGGGTTCGCGCGGCGATGAGCGGCCGGGTGGTCGCGGTTCTGGTGCGACAGGGCGAGCATGTCGCGGCCGGCCAGCCGGTCCTGACGCTGGAGGCCATGAAGATGGAACATGTGCATACGGCGCCGGTCGCAGGCACGGTTGCCGCGATCGACGTAGCCGAGGGCGAGCAGGTGACGGCCGGCAAAATCGTCGTCGAGATCGCGGTGGATGCAGAGGGCGCCTGAACCTGTCCCGATGCTAGAACTTCTCGACCCATGGCCGCAGTTCAAGCTCCCAGCTCCAGGCGCTGCGCGGCTGCTGCAGCACGTTCCAGTAGCTCAAGGCAATGGCGTCGGGATCGAGCAGCGAGTCCGGCCGGTCGGCGGGATCGAGCCGCGCGGCGCTGCGAATGCCGCCATCGATGACGAAATGCGCGACGTGAATGCCCTGCGGCGACAATTCGCGGGCCATGCTCTGGGCCAGCCCGCGCAGCGCGAACTTGCCCATCGCGAACGGCGCCGACTGCGCATAGCCCTTGACGCTGGCCGACGCCCCTGTGAACAGGATCGCGCCGTGGCTCCCGGGCAGCATCCGCTTCACCGCCTGCTGCGCCACCAGGAAACCGCCGAAAGCGCTGACGGCAATGGCTTGCGCGACATCGGCCGGCATCAGCTCGACAAAGGCGCCGCGCGCCCGCGCGCTGGCGTTGTAGATCACCACGTCGGGTGCACCGATCTCGCGCTCGACCAGGCCGAACAGGCGCTCGACGTCTGCGGGATCGGTGGCGTCGCAGGTAAAGGCACGGCCGCCGGTCTCGGCGCAGAGCGGCCCCAGTTTGTCGATGCGGCGTGCCGCCAGCGCGATCTGGAGCCCTTGCCGGGCCAACAGGCGCGCCAGCGAGGCGCTCAGGCCCTCGCCGGCGCCGACGATCAGGGCAATCTTGTAGGTTGCCAGTTCCATGGATGTAATCCTTAATCTTTAGGGAGGACGTCCTCTGACGGTATTATTCTTATCATCTAAAGCACCGGACGGAACGAACAAGGGTCGCAATATGCACCATCGGAAAAAGCAGGACGAGGGGACGATCGCCGGCGACCCGCCGAGGTTGCTTGCGCCCGATACATCCGGAATGAATTTCTACCGTGCCGATCCGGCGCTGACGGATTTGCTGCGCATCCATCTGCCCGATCCGCTGTTCCGCCATATCGAGCCACATCTCGACCGGCTCGGCGCGCTCGCGGGCGGTCCGCTCGACGAATGCGCCCGGCTCGCCGACCGCCATGTGCCGGTACTGCACCAGCGCGACCGTTTTGGCCGCGACGTGCAGTGGATCGAATATCATCCGGCCTACCGCGAGCTGGAGCGCGTCAGCGTTCGGCGAATTCGGCATTCACGCGATGTCGCTGCGGCCAGGGCATCCTGGGCTGGCCCGACAAATATCCCGCGGTGGCCAAGCACGCCTTCACCTTTCTGTTCAACCAGGCCGAGTTCGGGCTGGGCTGTCCGATCAACGTCACCGACGGCTGCGCCAAGCTGTTGGCGAATTTCGGCAGCGAGGCGCTCAAGAGCAAATATCTGGACGGCCTGACCCAGACCGATATGACCCGGCTGACCCAGGGCGGCCAATTCATGACCGAGAAGGAAGGCGGCTCCGACGTCGGCACTCTTACCACGGTGGCGGTGCAGGACGGCGATCATTGGCGCCTGTCCGGCGAGAAGTGGTTCTGCTCCAACGCCGACGCCGGGGTCGTGATGTTGCTGGCGCGGCCGCAAGGCGCGCCCGGTGGCACGCGCGGCGTTGGCCTGTTTCTGATGCCGAGGTGGCTCGACGACGGTTCGCCCAATCACTATCGGATCGTTCGCCTCAAGGACAAGCTCGGCACCCGCTCGATGGCGTCGGGCGAGATCAAGCTGGAAGGCGCGATCGCCTATGCGGTGGGCAAGCTTGATCGCGGCTTCGTGCAGATGGCCGAGATGGTCAATTCATCCCGGCTTTCCAATGGCGTCAAATCCACCGCGCTGATGCGGCGCGCGCATCACGATGCCATGACGGTGGCGCAACATCGCGTGGTGTTCGGCAGCCGCATCATCGATCTGCCGCTGGCGCGGCGGCAATTGATGAAGATCGGGCTCGCCACCGAGCAGGCGCTGTCGATGAGTTTCTTGACCGCCGACGCGCTCGACCGCGCCGAGGGCGGCAGCCAGGAGGCGGCGGCGCGCTTGCGCATCCTTACTCCGACCTTGAAATTCCGAGCCACCCGCGATGCCCGAAAGGTCTGCGGCGACGCGTTGGAGATGCGCGGCGGCATCGGCTATGTCGAGGAATTTGCCACCTCGCGGCTGTTGCGCGACGCCCATCTCGGCTCGATCTGGGAAGGCACCGGCAACATCGTCGCGCTCGATGCGCTGCGGCGGGCGGTGGGCCGCCATGGCGCCGAGGCGGCGCTCGCGGCCGACCTGCATGCCAGGCTCGATGACAGTGCCGGCGTGCCGCAAGCATGGCGCAGCCATCTGCACGATCTCACCGACCGCGCCATCGGCTTCGCGCGCGAGGTCGCTTCGCGGGCAGACCACGAAGCCGACGCGCGTCGCGCCACCAGCCTGCTGTATCATGTCGCCAGCGCGGTGGCGCTGGCCTGGGAGGGCGGCCGCATCCACGACAGCCGCGGCGATGCGCGCCGGCTGTTGCTGTCGCGCCTGGTGATCGATCACCGGGTAGCGGCGAACGACCCGTTCCGGCTCACGGAAAGTCCTGCCCATCGCGCCATCACCGGCCATCTGCTCGGCGACCGCGCGGTCGGCATGACCGAGGTTGGCGAACTGCTGGCAGCGGCGTAGGTTAAAGCTTCAAAGGCTTGATCAAAGAACATGTGAGAGGAAACATTCATGAAGGCCGCCGTCCTGTATGAAGTCAACAAGCCGCTGGTGATCGAGGACGTCAGCTTGCAGAAACCCGGACCGCGCGAGGTTCTGATCCGAACCTCGGTCGCCGGTCTCTGCCACTCCGACCTGCATTTCATGGAAGGGCTCTACCCGCATCCGCTACCCGCAGTGCTTGGCCACGAATCCGCTGGCGTGGTCGAACAGGTCGGCTCCGACGTCACCTACGTCAAACCCGGCGACCATGTCGTGACCTGCCTGTCGGTGTTTTGCGGCACCTGCGACAACTGCACCACCGGACGGCCGGTCTTGTGCACCGACACCACGGTCAAGCTGCTGCCCGGCGTCTCCAATCGGCTGTCATGGGCGCGCACCGAGAAGCTCCATCAATTTCTCAACCTCTCCTCGTTCGCGGAGCAGATGCTGGTGCACGAAAATGCCATCGTCAAAATCCACAAGGACATGCCGCTGGAGCTTGCCGCGCTGATCGGCTGCGGCGTCATCACCGGCTATGGCGCCGTGGTCAACACCGCCAAGGTCGCGCCCGGAGAAAGCGTGGCGGTGATCGGTTGCGGCGGCGTCGGCATGGCGGCGATCAACGGCGCCGAGATCGCCGGCGCCGGCCGCATCATCGCGATCGATACCAACCCGGCCAAGCTCCAGCTGGCGACCAAGTTGGGCGCTACCGATATCGTCGATCCCGCCAACGGCGACGTGGTCAAGCAGGTGCGCGAACTCACCCAGGGCGGCGTGCATCATTCCTTCGAGGTTCTGGGCCGCAAGGAGACCGCCGAGCAGGCCTTTGCGATGCTGGCGCCCGGCGGCACTGCGACCATCGTCGGCATGATCCCGTTCGGTCAGAAGATCGAACTGCACGGATTCGATTTCCTGCGCGAGCGCAAGATCCAGGGATCGTCGATGGGCTCCAACCATTTTCGCGTCGACATGCCCCGCCTAGTCGAGTTCTACATGCGCGGCAGGCTGCATCTGGAGGACTGGATCTCAGCGAAGCTGAAGCTGTCGGAAATCAACGACGGCTTTGCTGCGATGAAGGCCGGTAAGACCGTCCGCAGCGTGATCCTATTCGATGCGTAAGCATTGTTGACGGCCTAGGGACAGTCTTCAGTCCGCGAACATGGGCGGCGGGACAAAACCGCCGAATTCGCGCTCGATCAATTCGGCCAGTTTCAATGGTGTGCGGTCTTCCAGCCACGGTCCGACAATCTGCACGCCGACAGGCAGGCCTTGCGGCGACAGGCCGAGCGGGATCGCGGTCGCGGGCAGACCGGGCAAGGTCGCGAGGCCGGGCCATGCCAGCTGATCGGGATAGACGTAGTCTACGCCGTCGATGTTGATGCGGCGCTTTTCCTGGTCGTCCGAATGATCATGCGGATAGGCCGGCGTCGGCATCACCGGGCATATCACGGCATCAAAATGCTTGAACAGCTCGCGCCATTGCGCTCGCAATCGCGCGCGACCGCCTTCGGCCATGACCCAGTCGCGGTGGCTGAACGCGATGCCGCGCAGACGCTCCGCCGCAAGGCTGGTGTCATCGGAGGAAAGCGTTGCCGCCGCGACCTTGGCGCCCGCATAGACCTCCGGCGGGAACGTGGCGCCGAGGAAGGACAGCAGCATGTGCATGTAGAGCCGCGTCGAGGCGGCGAAGTCGGGCAGCAACGGACTGTGGCGGTCGACCGTTACGCCGGCCTTGCCGAGGCTGGCGGCCAGTTTTTCGATCGCCGCGCGCACGGTGTTTGCGGTCGGCATCAGCGGATCGCTGTCGATCATCAGTATGCGGAAATTCTTCAGGTCATCGTGGCGCGGCGGCGGTAGCGCCAGCCTGTAGGCCACGCCGGCATCAAGTGGATCCGGTCCGGCGATCACGTCGAGCAGCAGCGACAGGTCGGCCGCGCAGCGCGCCATCGGCCCGATCACGGCCAGATCGCGATCGAGCGGCAAAGGCGGCAGCGGCGGCGGGGTGTGGCCGCGCGACGGCACCAGCGCGAAGGTCGGCTTGTGGGCGTAGACGCCACAATGAAAGGCGGGTACCCGCAGCGAGCCGCCGATGTCGGAGCCGAGCGACAGTGACCCGTAGCCGGCCGCCAGCGCCGCGGCCGATCCGCCGGAGGAGCCGCCGGGAGTGCGGCCGAGATCGTAGGGGTTATTGGTGGTGCCGTAGAGTTCATTATAGCTCTGCCAGTCGCCAAGCCCGAGCGGCACATTGGTCTTGCCGAGGATGACGCCGCCGGCCGCCTTGACGCGGGCAATCGAGAGCGCGTCCTCCGGCGGGACGAAATCCTTTTGCGCCGGAAAGCCCCAGGTGGTCGGCAGCCCGGCCACGTTGTAGGATTCCTTCACTGTGAGCGGAAGGCCGAGCAGCGGCTTCTGTTCGCCGCGCCCGCGGGCGGCGTCGGCCGCGCGAGCGGCGTCGAGGCCGCGTTCGAAATCGCGCACGCAGACCGCGTTGATCTTGCCGTCGTGACGCTCGATGCGCGCGATGGCGTCCTGCGCCAGCTCTACGGCAGAGACCTGTTTTGCCTGCAGCGCGGCCGACTGTTCGGTCGCGGTCCTGAAGCTCCATTGCGACTTGGCCAAGGCGGCCTCCCGATTGTGGTTTTCCCGATCATGCTCGCTTCCGCGGGCGGCCGCCAGACCGTTATTGCTGACGGCGCCGGCCTATCCCGGCAGCATCCGCCGCATGATGTGGTCGCGATAGACGAAGATGTGGGCCAGCGCCGTCACGACGTGGATGCCGATCAGCGCCAGCAAGGTCCATTCCATGGCCTGATGCCAGCCGTCGATCACCTTGCCGGCGGCCGCGTTTTCCGAGGCCAGCATCGGCAGCGGCGCGAGATAGAAGAAGGTCAGCGACCAGCCGCGAAACGACGCGAACAGCCAGCCGGTCAGTGTCGTCGCCAGCACCAGCGCGTAAAGTGCCCAGTGCACGGCTTCCGAGCTCAGCCGCTGCCATCCGGGAAGCGAGCTCTCCGGCGCAACGGGGTGGGTCAACCGCCACGCAAACCTGATAACGATAAGCAGAAGAATGACCAGCCCTAAGGAGACATGGAAAGTCATGGGCGCACCGGGCTTCATGCCCCTATGGATATCGGGCATCAGCCAGCCGATCGGGTATTGCACCAGCAGCAGCGCGACCACCAGCCAGTGCAGGACTTTTGCGGTGGTGCCGTACTGCAAACGAGCGGTCATCAGGATCGTTCCGGGCGTGACAGGCCGTAGAGTAGAGATCTGCAAATTGAACGAGCAATTCGCGACAGGGCTACGCGGTAACGCCCCGATCGTTCCTCAGGGTTGAGCCGATCGCGGCGAGACGTGCGCCATCGGATTGACGGGGCCGGCATTGGTGGCGCCTTCGCTCGCGCCGGAACTACCTCCGGGCACCGGAAATGCATATCCCCAAATGGTCTTGATAACCCAGCGGTCGGACGCCGATGTCAGACCGTAACCCACACCGAAATCAACGTCGAACACGCCGAGCTTGAAATCGGTTACGGCGAAAACGGTGTGCTGCTGATCGGCTAGCTTTTCGAAGTCCCCGATCTTGCCAAAGTCGGCATAATATTCCAGCCCGACGAACAGATCGTGGCCGAGATTCCGCGCCAGGCGGGCCGCGGGAACGAAGTCAGCCTCGCCATATTGACCGAAGGCAATGTCCACGATCGGATTGACGATGAACTCATAGTCCGTATTGCGGACACCGATGATGGGCCTGATCTCCAGTCCAAACCTGGACTGCGAGAATTTCGGCGTGGTGTTGCTGAGCTCGAAATTGACCCCGTAAAAAAAGTCGCGCTGATCGGCATGGGGCGAGACGAACAGGGTCCGAACCTTGAAGGCGTCAGACAGGAACTGCTGGTCCTGGATGGCGAACGGCAGATACAGCCCGACTTCCCACCAGTCGGTCATCCCATAGGCGAATTCCGGTGTGCCGTTGACGCTGCCATTGGAAACCAGACCGCCGGGAAACGGCGGGTCCTTGACGCCAAGCGGCACATAATTGAGGTGCTGCTCAATCGTGAACTGGCCGGGAGCCGCGATGCCAGCGTTGTAGACCTGGATCTCGTCGGTGGCCTGGGCCGGGTGTTCAGGCAGCACCGATAGTGCCGCGCCGGCCAACACCCAGAGGTGGCGTCGACAATCGCGTCTGAAGGGTCGTTGAGTCATGGTCCAACAGGCTTGCTAGGCCGCTCCGATGAGAATGCCGACCGCCAGCACGATGGCGCCGCCCAGCACGATCTGGAATACGGCCTGCAGGAAGGGCGTGTCCATGTATCGTGCGCGAATATAGGCAATCGCCCACAGCTCAAAGAACACCACGACGCCGGCGATCGCGGTCGCGATCCAGAATGCGTTGGTCCAGGAGTCCGGCACCAGATAGGGCATGGTGTGGCCCAGGCCGCCGATCGTGGTCATCAGGCCGCAGGTGACGCCGCGCAGCCAGGGCGATCCGCGTCCGGTCAACGATCCGTCGTCGGAAAGCGCCTCGGCAAAGCCCATGCTGATACCGGCGCCGATCGATGCTGCCAGTCCGACCAGGAATGTCTGCCAGTTATGGTGCGTAGCAAAGGCTGCCGCGAACAGCGGCGCCAGCGTGGACACCGAACCATCCATCAGTCCGGCGAGACCCGGCTGCACATATTGCAACACGAAGATGCGCCTCCGCGTTCGGTCCTCTTCCGCGCGCACATCTGGCTTAAGAATCTTGTCGGTCAGTTTGTTAGCGACGTTTTCATGGCCCTTTTCCGCCTCGGCGAGATCGCCGAGCAGCCGCCGCACGCCGACATCCTGCGCTTGCTCGGCCGCCTTGATGTAAAACCGCTCGGCCTCGAACTCCATCGTCTCGGCTTCCTTGCGGATCGTGTCGAGCGACAGGTTCTTGGTCAGCCAGATCGGGCGGCGGCGCAGGAATCCCTTGACGTTTTCCCGGCGGATCGGTGGCAGGTTGCTGCCGAAACGCTTTTCGTAGAGCTCCAGCAGCATGTGGCGATGACCTTTTTCCTCCTCGGCCATCTCCTCGAACAGCTTGGCTGAGTCCGGATAGCGCTCCGCGAGATCCTCGGCGAAGCTCATGTAGATGCGGCTGTCTTCTTCCTCACCGGAGATTGCCACCGCCAGGACTTCGCGCTCGGTCAGATCGGAGAAATTCTTCATACCACAAGCCTTTAGAATCGTTCTAAACGATATAGTGACTCGATCTTCCCCGGTCAAATGCACTGCACAAAAGCGGGACATATGATTGCTGAAAAGTGATTGGAACCGTTTACGGTACAGGCCAGTTTTGAGTTGCTGTCGCCTAAATCCGTCAAACCGGAGCTCTCATGAACAAGGTCAAATACCGCTTGAACGATCCGCGGCTCGCGCCGCGACGAACCAAGCTCGAAATACCTGGATGGGCCGGCAGGCGAGAACCCCGGGCCGACGGCTCACGCGAGCAGGTGTGGCATTGCGTTCCGTTTTCGGAGGGCGCCCAATATGGTATCGAGCTGTTTTATCCCTATGACAACGAACTGCGGGTGACGACCAAGGACGGCCGTTTGCAGCTCGATGGCGACTGGGGTCCACCGCCGGACGGCGGTGTGCAATGGCCGCCGTTTCGCAATTTCGGCGACCAATTCTATACCTATCAGATCCTGCTCGACCTCAAGGTCGAAAAGGGCATGGCCATCCGCACCGAGCCACATCCGCGATTTTATACAGACCCCACCGATACGGTGCCGATCGCGGTACCGGCGCTGGTGCGTAACTGGTGGCCGATGCTGTTCTTCTGCGTATTCAAGGCGCCAGCCGAAGGCCGCACCCATATCTTCCGGCCGAACGAACCGTTTGCCCAGATCCTCGTAATCCCCGAGGAAGCCATCTTTGAACTCGAGCCCATGAACGAGGAGGAATCCGCCGAGCGCGAGCTGCAGGCGCGACGCATCTATAACAGCCGGCCGACGCTATCGGCCGGAACGGAATGGACCTCGTCGACCGATACCGTGTTCGACGGTACCTACCGGCATCTGCATCGAGCGGCCAAGGAAAAGGCCCGCGATCGGTGAGCCAAAGGACCAGGGCCCTCTCGAGCCATGGTCCTTTGGCTAAACACCAGCGGTCGGGGGTGTCCTCGCCATCAGTAATAATTGTGGTGGTGGTGGTGGTGGTGGTGGTGGTGGTGATGATGGTGTCGATATCGCCGCGGCACGACGATAACCCGAGGCCCGTACGGCGGATAGAAGCTGTGGTGGTGGTGATGATGGTGATGATGATGGTGGTGATAGAACTGGGCCACTTGGACCCCGTCGCGCCCCTGCGGCTCGGGCCTGGACTCGTCGATCGCTTGCAGTAGCGCTGTGGCGTTCTGTATGGGTTCGAGCAGGTCGGCAAACGAATTTGCCCTCAACACATCGCTAGGAGCTGGGATTGGGGCAGGCGTCGCGTGGGCGCCGTTTAACGCCCCGAGCGAGGCTGCAGCGCCCAATAGACCAGCGATTTTCTTGTCCATAAACTCCTCCAATGACTATACAGTTATGACACGGACTTCTACCGATCGTCCCTAACACCGTCGCTCAGAGTTGGTTCCGGTAATACCGGACCGGCCAGATCCCTCAGGTCATAGGTCGGTCGTGTTGTCAGTCTGCCGGCTGTCCGCGCCTGCAGCGCACAGGGCTTGTTGTCCTTCCCGTCCACGCTCTTGTGATCGTAGCAGGCAAGCGGGCATGGTGCATGTCCGCATCGGCCTTGCTCGTCCGAGCTCGTCGAGCGCGAAGTAAAGGGCCCGTCAGGAACGAGCGCCAAAAAAACAGGACGCTGAGGTCCTGTTTTTGAGATGTCAGCTGCCGTCGTTGCCGCGATCAGTAGTGATGGTGGTGGTGGTGGTGGTGGTGGTGCCGGCGGCGATGATGGTGGTGATGGTGGTGGTGGTATTGCACGAGCTGAATATTCTCGTCCGCTGACGAAGCGGGCGCGGACTGATCGACCGCCTGCAGCAGCTCTGCGGCATTCGGGATCGGCGTGAGCAGGTCGGCGAACGAGTTCGCCCGCAAGAGCTCGCTAGGGGCCGGACTCGGTGTCGGTGCGGCCTGCGCGGCGCCTAATGTTCCGAGCGTGGCGATCGCGCCCAATAGTCCCGCGATTTTCTTTTCCATACCTTTAATTCTCCCTCCGCTGCGATGCCGGGCACAATACCCGGTAGCCAGCAACGTTGTCAGCTTGAAATGGTTCCCGCGGCTTTCTCGTGTCGCGTGCGGGTCGGAAATTTGGCTACCGCAGCGCACTCGCTCCGGCATGCCGCAGGAATTGCAGCATCAGCCGGCTCACCTCGGCCGGCTGCTCCTGCTGCACCCAGTGGCCGGCTTCGTCGACCAGATGACAGCCCAGCATGCGCGTGCATGCTCTGGTCTGCATCGCCTCAAACACACCGGGGCGCTGATAGGTGCCCCAGTCCTGTTTACCAGCTATGAAGCAGGACGGCACGTCGATGGTGCGGCCGGAAAAGGTTTCAAGCTCAGGCATGAACGCCTCCGACGTGCCACATCGATACCATTGCAACCCGCCCTGGAATCCGGTTCGGGCATACTCGGCGGCGTAAACCGCGAGCTCGCGGTCGGGCAGCCATGCGTTCGCCGCGATCGCATCGGGTGCGGGCATTTCCTCCGCGACGGTCTCGGCCATGGTGCGGGCCAGATCCATCACGTAATAGGTCGGCAGTTTGGCCAGTTCGCCGGCGCTCCATGCCCGCAGCGGATAGGGCCTGTTGTCTTTCCAGTCCGCGCTCTTGTGATGATAATAGGCGCGCAGGAAATCGTGCACGCCTTGCGGCGCATGCTGCATGTGCGCATTGGCTTCGCGCGTCGAGTAGTACCATTGATAATGCTTGCGCGGACGCGGCAGCGCCGCCAACTCGCGGTGCACGGGATCCTCGATCCCAGGCTTCGCCGGCGCATCGGCCGTTCCGAACGGCAGCGGTGGCGGCCCTGCGAACGGCGCACTCATCAGTACCACCGAGCGAAACACGTCGGGCCGGACCAGCGCGCACCAGCCGGCGACGGGCGAGCCGAAATCGTGCCCGACCACGGCGTCGACCGTGCGATAGCCAAAGGCCGACACCAGGCCCAGCGCATCGCGCACCAGATTGAGCAGCCGGAATGAATGGAGATCGCCGTCATAATCGGCGTCCCAGCCGGTGGTGCGGCCATAGCCGCGCTGGTCCGGCGCGATCACGTGATAGCCGGCTTCCGCAAGCTGCGGCATCACCTTGCGCCAGCTGAAGGCCAGTTCGGGAAAGCCGTGCAGCAGCAACAGGCACGGCCGGCCGGGGCCTTCGAAGCCTGCCTCCAGCACATGCATGCGCAGGCCGTTGATACCTTCGACGAAGCGCGAGCGGATGCCGGCGGGGAGGGGAATGGCAGGGAGGTCGTCGGTTGCGTTCATGGGCGAGATTTCGATGACCGCTGTATCGCGTTAGCCGCTCGCCGCCTGCTTTGGCCAATAGCGGTCGCGCAGATGCCGCTTGACGAGCTTGCCGGTCGGCGTGCGCGGTAGTTCGGCCTCGAAGTCGATGCTCTTCGGACACTTGATCGGTGACAGATGCTGGCGGCAATACAGCATCAGTTCGGCTTCCAGCGCCTTGCCGGCGCGCGCCATGCTGTGCGGTTGCACGACGGCCTTGACCTCTTCGCCCATTTCCTCGTTTGGCACGCCGAACACCGCGACATCGGCCACATCGGCATGGGTAATCAGCACGTCCTCGGTTTCCTGCGGATAGACATTCACGCCGCCGGAAATGATCATGTAGGACTTGCGGTCGGTGAGATAGAGGAATCCTTCTTCGTCGACATAGCCGACGTCGCCGAGCGTCGACCAGCCCTTTGCATTATAGGCGCGTTGGGTCTTCTCAGGATCATTGTGATAGGAGAATATCGGCGCATCGGCAAAATAGACCGTGCCGATCTGTCCCGGCGGCAATTCCTCATCGTTCTCGTCGAGAATCCTGATCTTGCCGACCACCGCGCGGCCGACGGTGCCGCGGTGTTCGAGCCATTGCTGCGAGGTCGATACGGTGACGCCGTTGCCTTCGGAGCCGGCGTAATACTCGATCAGGATCGGTCCCCACCACTCGATCATTCTGGCCTTGACGTCGATCGGGCAGGGCGCGGCGGCATGGATCGCGCCTTTCAGCGAAGAGACGTCGTAGCGGCGGCGCACCTCTTCCGGCAGCTTCAGCATGCGCACGAACATGGTCGGCACCAGTTGCGACTGGGTAATCCTGTGCTTCTCGACCAGCTTGAGGAATTCCTCGGCGTCGAATGATTCCATGATCACCGAAGTGCCACCGAGCGTGATCGCCATCATGTTGAAGCGCAGCGGCGCGGCGTGATAGAGCGGCGCCGGCGACAGATAGATGCTGTCGGCGTTCATTCCGCACATATTGGCACAGAGAACCTTAAGGAAGGGATTCGGCAGATCGATCGGGTTGTGTTCGGATGCGCGCTTGATGCCTTTCGGACGGCCGGTCGTGCCCGAGGAGTACAGCATGTCATAGCCGGCCTCTTCATCGGGGATCGGCGTGGCCGGCTGCGCGCTCACCTCCTGGTCCCAGGAGCGGAAGCCCGCAAGCGGTTCGTCGATCATGTAGAACAACGGAGCGCCCGGGGTGTCCGTGACCAGCTCCTTGATCTGGTCGGCGCATTTCGGCGAGGTGATGACGACGCGCGCGCCGCAATCCCTGACGATGTAGGCGATCTCGTCCCGCGTGAGGTAGCGGCTGATCGCCGTGTAATACAGCCCGCTGCGCTGCGCCGCCCAGCAGATCTCCATGAAGGCCAGCCGGTTTTCCAGCAGCAGCGCGATGTGGTCGCCGGCCTTGACGCCGAGGCGACGAAACAGCTGCGCGCCCTGGTTGGACAGTTGATCGAGCTCGCGATAGGTAATCGCCTTGCCGCTGCCCGCCATCTGATAGGCGATCTTGTCCGGCTTGTTGCGGGCGTAAATCGAGGGATGGGTCATGAGGTTTCCTCGGGGGCGAAAGGTCAGAAGGCGAATAACGAGTAGCGAGTAGCGAGTAGGAAGAAGGGAAAACCGAACGTCAGGTCCTACTCCCTATTCGCTACTCACCTCCTCCTCACAGCCTTTCCACGATGGTCACATTGGCCATGCCGCCGCCTTCGCACATGGTCTGCAGGCCGTAGCGCTTGTTTTGCTGTTTCAGTGCGTTCACGAGCGTGGTCATCAGCTTGGTGCCGGAGCCGCCGAGCGGATGACCGAGCGCGATAGCGCCGCCATGGACGTTGAGCTTTGCGGGATCCGCGCCCGTGGTCTTCAGCCACGCCGTCGGCACCGAAGCGAAGGCCTCGTTGACCTCGAACAGGTCGATATCGTCGATCGACATCCCGCTCTTCTTCAGCGCCCGCTCGGTGGCATGCAGCGGCGCGTCCAGCATGATCACGGGATCGCCGCCCATCATGGTCATGTGATGAATCCGCGCCATCGGCTTGATGCCGAGCGATTTCAGTCCCCTTTCGTTGACGACCATTACGCCCGAGGCGCCGTCGCAGATCTGGCTGGCGCTGGCGGCGGTAAGCTTGCCATTCTCCGCGATCAGCTTGACGTTCCGGATGCCATCGAGGCTGACGTCGAAGCGGATGCCCTCATCGACGGCATGGGTATCGGTCGAACCGTCGGCGCGGGTGATCTGCAGCGGAATGATCTCGTCCCTGAACCTGCCTCCTTGCGTCGCCGCAATGGCGCGCTGGTGGCTCTGATACGAATACGCATCGAGTTCGTCTTTGCTGAGGCTGTATTTTTCGGCCATCATTTCCGCGCCGGTGAACTGGCTGAATACGATATTCGGATAGCGCTTTTCGATATTCGGGCTCTTATAGGTGCCGAACCCGTTCTTGGCCGGCAATTGCGAGGCCAGCCCCATCGGCACCCGCGTCATGGCCTCGACGCCGGCGGCGATGACGACATCCATGGTTCCTGACATCACCGCCTGGGCGGCGAAATGCAGCGCCTGCTGCGACGAGCCGCATTGCCGGTCGACCGAGGTGCCGGGCACGCTTTCCGGCAGCTTCGAGGCCATGATGGCGTTGCGCGCGATGTTGTTGGACTGCTCGCCGACCTGCATCACGCAGCCCATGATGACGTCTTCGACCTCTGCGGGGTCGGCGCCGCTGCGCTCGAGCAGGGCGTCCAGGACGGAAGCCGCGAGATCGGCCGGATGCCAGCCGGCCAGCCGTCCCCCCTTGCGGCCGCCCGCGGTTCGTGCGGCGGCGACGATGTAAGCCTCGGCCATGACGGTTCTCCCTGATGTTTGTTGGCTCGTTATCTCGATGCGGCCAGATTTAAAGGATGCGCCGGGATTTAGTCAATCAATCAATTAACTCTTGAGTGCGCCCGGCGCATCGGGTTATCTGGCGCCGGGATTGCCCGGCAGGCAGGTCATGGGATCACAATTGAATATCGGCGCACCGACCAGATTCCCGGGTGGGAGGAACACCACCGCCGAGAAGCTGTTGGTTGCGGCCAGTGAATTGATGATCGAGCGCTCGTCGATCGAGGTTTCCCTCAGCGACATCGCGCAGAAATCCGGCGTCAACGCCGCCCTGGTGAAATATCACTTCGGCAACAAGGACGGCCTGCTGCTGGCGCTGTTGGCGCGGGATGCCGCGACCGAAATGGCCCAGCTCGAATATCTCCTGGCGCAGAAGATTGCGCCGACCGCGAAACTGAAGCTGCATATTGCTGGCATCATCCGGGCCTATTACCAGTTCCCCTATATGAACCGGCTGATCCACTATCTCCTGCATGAGAGCAGCGCGGCAGCCGCCGACGAAGTCTCGAAGTTCTTTGTTGCGCCGCTGCTCGACTTTCACCGCCGCCTGCTGGCCGAAGGCATCAGGTCCGGCGAATTCCGCGAGATCGATCCAGTGCTTTTCTACACCAGCCTGATCGGCGCCTGCGATCACCTGTTCTTCGGCAGGCATGCGATGTCGCGTGCCACCGGCGTCGGCCCGGTCACCGATGAAGTCTGCCGCCAATATATCAGGCATATGGAAGCGCTGATTTGCGGGGGAATGTTGAAGCGAATAGGAATAGGAATAGCGAATAGATGAAAGTCGCGTCTCCTGCCTCATCTATTCGCTACTCCCTATTCGCTATTCGCCTACTTAGAAGAAACGTCAAGGGAAAGGGTCTGTCATGCAGTTGAAAGATGTTGCCGTTCTGATCACCGGGGGCGGCTCCGGTCTTGGCGCCGCTACCGCGCGCGCCATGGCTGCCAAGGGCGCGAAGATCGCCGTGCTCGATCAAGCCAAGGAAAACGCCGAAAAGATCGCAGCCGAAGTGAACGGAGTAGCCGTGGTGGCCGATGTCACCGACGAGGAGCAGGTGAGGAGCGCGATCGCCAAGGCCGAAGCGGCCCATGGGATCGCCCGCGTGCTGGTGAATTGCGCCGGCATCGGCGGCTCGCAGCGTATCGTCGGCAAGGACGGCGTATATCCCTTGGCGAAATTCGCGCGCATCATCAACGTCAACCTGATCGGCACCTTCAACGTGCTGCGGCTGTTCGCCGAGCGGCTGGCGACCGAGGCGCCGGTTGGCGAAGAGCGCGGCGTCATCATCAATACCGCCAGCGTCGCGGCCTATGAAGGCCAGATCGGCCAGATTGCCTATTCCGCCTCGAAGGGCGGTATTGTCGGCCTGACGCTGCCCGCGGCGCGCGACCTCGCCAGCCTCAAGATCCGCGTCAACACCATCGCGCCCGGGCTGTTCCTGACGCCGTTGTTGATGGGATTGAACGAGGAAGCGCGCAAGAGCCTGGGCGCCCAGGTGCCGCATCCGGCGCGGCTCGGCGATGCCTCCGAATACGGCAATCTCGCGGTGCACATCGTCGAAAATCCGATGCTGAACGGCGAGACCATCCGCCTCGACGGCGCCATCCGTATGGCGCCGCGCTGAATCCGTGCGCCTCCTGCCCTTTCCGGCTCCTGGCAAGCCTCGCTTGCGTCCAGTGGGAGAGGGCGGGGCAACCAACATCGTGACCTCGCTGGAGCAAGATGTGACCATCCCGCTTCTGATCGAACATCATGACGGTGTTGACCGGGTGACGCTCAATCGCCCGGAAAGTCTCAACGCGCTCGATGCCGGGCTGATCGATGCGCTCAATGGCTATTTTGAAGGCCTGCAGCGCAACCGCGCCACGCGGGTGGTGGTACTCAAAGGCGCCGGCGCCAATTTCTGCGCCGGGCTTGATCTCAAGCAGGCGATGATCCGGCGTGCCGGCCATAAGGAGCCGCCGGGCGTGACGGAGTCGCTGGATTCGCAGCGTCGGATCGCCGAAATCGTGATGCTGATGCGGCGCTGTCCGCAGCCGATCATCGCGCTGGTACAGGGCGCCGCTGCCGGCGGCGGCTTCGCATTGGCGCTCGCCGCCGATATCCGCATCGCCAGCAAATCGGCGCGGATGAATTGCGCCTTCATCAAGCTGGGGCTCGGCGGCTGCGATATCGGCACCAGCTATTTCCTGCCGCGCCTGGTGGGGTTGTCGGTCGCCTCCGAACTGATCCTGACCGGCCGTTTCATCCATGCCGACCGGGCGCTAGCCGTCGGCCTGGTTTCCGAAGTGGTCGAGGATGGCGCCCTGGTGGCCGCAGCAGAGCCTTATATCGAGGCGATGATGAACGCCTCGCCGGTCGGTTTGCGACTGTCGAAGGAATGCCTCAATATGAGCGTCGACGCCGGCTCGATCGAAGCCGTGATTGCGATGGAAGATCGCAATCAGGTGTTATGCAGCCGCTCGGAAGAATTCAAGGAGGGCATCAGGGCCTTTCTGGAAAAGCGCAAGCCGGTCTATACCAAGTCATAACAAAGCCCCGCCGGCGAGCCGGGGGTTCAGGAGGAGCGACATGAGTGGCAATGCCGCCGCGGTTCTGACGAAGCCGGCCTTCCGCCGAATTCGTTGGCTGGAGCGCGATATCGCGGTCGAGCGGCGCGACGACGGTGTCATCGTGCTGAAGTCAAGGATTCCGCTCAAACCTTATGAGCCGCATATTCCGGCATCGCTCGCAAAATGGGCGAACGAGCAGCCGGACCGGACCTGGCTGGCGCAGCGCGCGGGCGCCGACCGGCAATGGCGCAAACTTTCCTATGGCGAGGCCAAGCGCACGGTCGACGCGCTGACCCAAGCATTGCTCAACCTCGGGCTCGAAGCCGGCCGTCCGGTCGCGATCCTCTCCGGCAATTCGATCGAACATGCGCTGATGACGCAGGCCGCCATGCAGGCGCGCTTTCCGGCGGCGCCGGTATCGCCGGCCTATTCGCTGATGAGCCATGATCACGTCAAGCTGAAATACCTGTTCGACCTGATCAGGCCTTCGGTGGTGTTGGTGCAGGACGGACCGACCTTTGAGAAGGCGTTGCGGGCGCTCAATCTCGACGGCGTCACTGTCATCCATGTCGCGCGTCCCTGCGAGGGCATCCCGAGCCTTGGCTTTGCTGATCTTGCGGCGACGCCAGTTACCCCCAAGGTCGAACAATCGATCGCACAGATCACGCCGGACACGGTCGGCAAGCTGTTGTTCACCTCGGGTTCGACCGGGATGCCCAAGGCGGTCATCAACACTCAACGCATGATGTGCGCCAATGCCGCGATGATGATGCAGGCGCGGCCGCGCGATGGCGATGCGCCGCAGGCGACCTATCTGGACTGGATGCCCTGGAATCACACCATGGGCGGCAATGCGCTGTTCAACCCGGTGTTGACCGAAGGCGGCACCCTCTACATCGACGATGGCCGGCCGATGCCCGGCCAGATCGAGGAGACGCTGCGTAACCTGCGCGAGATCTCGCCGACCTATTACGCCAACGTCCCGGCGGGCTATGCGGCGCTGGCGGCGGCCATGGAGAAGGATGATGCGCTGTGCCGCAGTTTTTTCAGGAACCTCGGCCTGATGGCCTATGGCGGCGCGCGGCTGCCCGACGATCTCTATGACCGAATGCAGGCGCTGGCAGTGCGCGCCACCGGCGAGCGCATCGTCTTCTATACCGGGTGGGGCTCGACCGAGACCGGGCCGACTTCGACCGGCACCTATTGGGATACCGAGCGCGTCGGCCTGATCGGGCTGCCGTTTCCCGGCGTCGAATTGAAGATGGTCCCGGTCGGATCGAAATTTGAATTGCGGCTGCGCGGCGTCAACGTCACGCCGGGCTATTTCGGCCGGCCCGATCTCACCCAGGCCGCCTTCGACGAGGAAGGCTTCTATTGCATCGGCGACGCCGGGGTGTTCGTCGATCCGCAGGATCCGGTGCAGGGCATCATCTTCGCCGGGAGAGTGGTCGAGGATTTCAAGCTCACCACCGGCACCTTCGTCCATGTCGGTTCGCTGCGCACCGACGCGATCGCCGCGGCCACCCCGGTGGTGCAGGACGCGCTGGTGACGGGGCAGGACCGGCCTTATGTCGGCCTGCTGGCGTGGCCCAATCTGCACGCCTGCCGGCAGATCATCGGCAATCCCGAGGCCAGCTATGAGGAGGTCGTCAGCCATCCGGAGGTGCTGGCCTGCTTCAAGCGCGGGCTTGAGGCGCATAACAGAGCGAGCGAAGGCGCCAGCAGCCTCCGAATCGCGCGCGCCATGCTGATGGTCGAGCCGGCCTCGATCGACGGCAATGAACTCACCGACAAGGGCTACATCAACCAGCGCGCCGGGCTGGAACGACGCGCCGCGCTGGTCGAGCGGCTCTACGCCGATCCCCCCGGCGAGGACGTCATCATCCTGAATTGATCCGCTCAGCAGAGGCCAACCGCCATGAACTTCGATTTCTCGGACGAACAGAAGCAGATGCGCGACGCGGCGCGGAAATTCCTCGCCGAAAAATGCCCACCCAAGGCGGTGCGCGCCGTGCTCGACGGCAAGCAACCCTATGATCGCGAGCTGTGGAAGGGCCTCGCCGAGATGGGCTTTCTCGGCGTCGCGATCCCCGAGCAATTCGGCGGTGCCGGTGCCGGGCATCTCGAACTGTGTGTGATCGCCGAGGAGATGGGCCGGGCGCTGGCGCCGGTGCCGTTTTCGTCGACCGTCTATCTGGCGGCGGAAGCCATCCTGCTCGCTGGCAGCGCGGCGCAGAAGCAGACCTGGCTGCCGCGCATCGCCTCCGGCGAAGCCATCGGCACACTGGCGCTGTTCGAAGGCACGGGCAATCCGTCGCCGCGGGCGATCAAGCTGACGGCCTCCGGCCATAGCCTCAAAGGCGTCAAGAAGCCGGTCCCCGATGGCGCTATCGCCGATGTCGCCGTGGTCGCGGCCCGCGCCGGCTCGAGCGGGCGCGACGCCGATATTTCGCTGTTCCTGGTCGACCTGAAGGCCGGCGGCGTCGAAGCCAAGGCGCTGACCAATATCGATCCGTCGCGCGGCCAGGCCGAACTGAGCTTTGAGAATTGCAAGGCCGAGCCGCTGGGTGCCGCCGGCGATGGCTGGAGCATCCTGTCGCAGGTGCTCGACCGCGCCGCCGTGCTGATGGCCTTCGAGCAGGTCGGCGGCGCCGACCGCGCGCTGGAAATGGGCCGCGACTACGCGCTGGACCGCATCGCCTTCGGCCGGCCGATCGGCTCGTTCCAGGCGGTCAAGCACATGCTCGCCGACATGTACGTGTCCGCGACGCTGGCGCGATCGAATTGCTATTACGGCGCCTGGGCGCTCTCGACCAACGCCTCCGAGCTGCCGGAGGCCGCCGCCGCGGCCCGCATCAGCGCGACGCAAGCGTTCCAGCATTGCGCCAAGAACAACATGCAGGTCCATGGCGGCATGGGTTTTACCTGGGAATTCGACTGCCACATGTACTACCGCCGCGCCAACGCGACGGCGCTTTCGCTCGGCAGCCAGTCCTATTGGGAGGACGCGCTGATCGAGCGTATGCGCAAGCGGAATGCGGCTTAGCACGAAGGACAAACACCGATGAACTTCGACGACACCCCGCAGGAGGCCGCATTCCGCGCCGAGGCCAAGGCTTGGATCGCCGCCAACGCGCCGAAGCAGTATGAGGACGAACTGAAGAAATCCTCGCTCGGTCGCACCCAGTTGAAGGGCGCCAATATTCTCGACGTGGCAAAAGCCTGGCAGAAGAAGAAAGCCGATGCCGGCTGGGCTTGCCTGCATTGGCCGAAGGACTATGGCGGCCGGGGTGCGAGCCCGATCAAGCGGGTGATCTGGCAGCAGGAGGAAGGCGCCTTCGGCAAGCTTTCTGGGATGTTCATCATCGGCCACGGCATGTGCGGGCCGACCATGATGGCGTTTGCCAGCGAAGACCAGAAGCGACGCTATCTGCCGCCGCTCGCGTCCGGCGAAAACATCTGGTGCCAGTTGTTTTCCGAACCGGCCGGCGGGTCGGACGTCGCCGGCCTGCGTACCCGCGCCGAGAAGAAGGGTGACGACTGGATCATCAACGGCCAGAAGATCTGGACCTCCGGCGCGCATTACTCGGATTATGGCATCCTGCTCACCCGCACCGATCCCAACGTGCCCAAGCACAAGGGCCTGACCATGTTCTTCCTCGACATGAAGAGCCCGGGCATCGAGATCAAGCCGATCAAGCAGGCCAACGGCCAGTCAGACTTCAACGAGGTCTATTTCACCGACGTCCGGATCCCGGATGCGCAGCGGCTCGGCGAAGTCAATGACGGCTGGAACGTATCGCTGACCACGCTGATGAACGAGCGGATGTCGATCGGCGCGGGCGTTTCGACCGGCTTCCCGGAACTGTTCGAGTTCTGCAGCCATCTGATGCTGGAAGATGGACTGGCGATCGACAACCCCGGGGTGCGCACGAAACTCGCGCATTGGGCGGTGCGCGCCTCGGGCCTGAAATATACCAGCATGCGGGCGATCTCGGCGCTGTCGAAGGGCGAACGTCCGGGACCGGAGAACTCGATCGGCAAGCTGGTGGCCGGATCGATGATCCAGGATGTGGCCGCCTACGCGCTTGATCTGCAGGGTGCGAGCGGTGTGCTGAGCGGGCCGGAGGACGCGGAAGCGGCCGGAAAATTCCAGGCCATGCTATTGCGTGCGCCCGGCACCCGCGTCGAAGGCGGTACCGACGAGATCATGCGCAACATCATCGCCGAGCGCGTGCTCGGGCTGCCTGGCGACATCCGAGTCGACAAGGATGTGCCGTTCAACAAGATACCGACCAGGGGACGCGGTTGAGAAGGACTGGGAGATGAATTTCGACGACACCCCTCAGGAAGCTGACTTTCGCGCCGAGGCCCGCCAATGGATCGATGCCAACGCGCCGCGGCAATATGAGGTTGAGCTGTCCAAGGCCTCGCTGGGCCGGATCCGGCTGCAGAACGAAGATATTGTCGAAGTCGGTAAGGCCTGGCAGAGAAAGAAGTCCGAAGGCGGCTGGGCCTGCCTGCAGTGGCCGAGGGAATATGGCGGCCGCGGCGCGAGCCCGATCGAGCGCGTGATCTGGCAGCAGGAGGAAGGCGTCTACGGCAAACTGACGCAGCCCTTCCAGATCGGCGAAGGCATGTGCGGGCCGACCATGATGGCCTATGGCAGCGAGGCGCACAAACGCCATTATCTCCCGAAACTGGCATCCGGCGAACAGATCTGGTGCCAGTTGTTTTCGGAGCCGGCGGCTGGGTCCGACGTCGCGGGCCTGCGCACCCGCGCGGAAAGGCGGGGCCAGGACTGGATCGTCAACGGGCAGAAGATCTGGACCTCGGGCGCGCACTATTCCGATTACGGCCTTCTGATCACCCGGACCGATCCCACGGTGCCCAAGCACAAGGGCCTCACCATGTTCTTTCTGGACATGAAAAGCCCTGGTGTCGAGGTGCGGCCCATCAAGCAGGCCAACGGCATGCAGGAGTTCAACGAGGTCTACTTCACCGACGTCGTGATTCCCGATGCCCAGCGTCTCGGCGCCATCGGCGACGGCTGGAGCGTATCGCTGACCACTTTGATGAACGAGCGGATGTCGATCGGCGCGCGGCTTGCAACCGGCTTTCCCGAGATCTTTGAGTTCTGCTCCAACCTGATGACGGATGATGGCCTCGCCATCGACGATCCTGCGACGCGTTCGAAGCTTGCGAACTGGGCGGTGAAGGCGAGCGGGCTGAAATATACCAGCTACCGCGCGGTCTCCGCGCTGTCCAAGGGCGAACGTCCCGGACCGGAGAACTCGATCGGCAAGCTGGTGGCCGGCACCATGCTGCAGGATATCGCGACCTTTGCGATGGACATCGAGGGTGCCGCCGGCGTCTTGACAGGCGCCGCCGAAGAGGCGGCGCGCGCCCAGTTCCAGCAGATGCTTCTCAGCTCGCCGTCGATGCGCATTGCCGGCGGCACCGACGAGATCCTGCGCAACATCATCGCCGAGCGCGTGCTGGGGCTACCCGGCGACATCAGGGTCGACAAGGATGTGCCGTTCAACAAGATTCCGACCAAGGGGCGGTGAAGCCCCGCTCGCGAGAAAGCTCATCCATGAATGTCCCCATGAACCACAGCCACGAGCCGATCGAAATTCTCGAAGACCTGCTCGGCGAGCGATTTTCCTGCCGGGCCTTCCACCCCGAGCCGGTGCCGCGCCCGACCATCCTGCGCATCCTGGCCGCGGCGCAAAAGACCGCGTCGTGGTGCAATAGCCAGCCCTGGCGGCTGGAGATCGCCTCCGGCCCCGCGGTCAAGAAATTCCGCGATGCGATCTATCCCGCCGGTAGCAGCGGCAAGCCCTATACCGGGGATTTTCCATTCCCGCGCGAATACCGCGGGGTCTATCTGGAGCGCCGCCGCGAAAGCGGCTTTCAGCTCTATAACGCGCTCGGCATCGAACGTGGCGACAAGGCCGGTTACGCCCGGCAGGCGCTGGAAAATTTCAATTTCTTCGGCGCGCCGCATGTCGCCATCGTGCATACCGACGAGGCGCTCGGCGTCTACGGCGCGATCGATTGCGGCGGCTATGTCACGAGCTTCATGCTGGCCGCGCAGGCGCTCGGCGTGGCCACGGTGCCGCAGGCGGCGCTCGCCTTCCACGCCGAGCTGGTGCGGGCGCATTTCGGCCTCGGCGACGATCGGAAGATGGTCTGCGGCATCTCATTCGGATTTCCCGACCGCGACCACAAGGCCAACAGCTACCGCACCAGCCGCGCCGATGTCGCGGACACCGTCACGTTCATCGACGAGTGAGTCACGACCCGATATTCAATGCACGGTCACGGCGAAGAAGGTCGACGGCACGAAGCCCTGCAGGGCGGCTACTGCCGCGGCCGACGCGGGGGGAATCTCGCTGCCGGCGTCGACGAGCGCGACAAAGCCCTTGGCCTTCGGATCGAAGACGCCGGTGATGCCGCCCAGCGTCAGGCTGGTCTGGTCGTAGGCGATCTCCACCAGCTTGCCGGTGATGGTATCGTCGCACACGATCCCTTTGCCGTCGGGTGCGAGATTGAGCGCCAAAAGCCACCCCGCCGGGGTCTTGTCGGGAGGCCCGCCGATCATCACCGGGCCGTTTTTCAGCAATTGCGCGAAGTCGGTCTTGCCGGCCACGATCGGGAACGCATCGCTGTCGGCCGGCAACACGTCGTGGCCGGCGCCATCGGAGTAGGTCACCTTGCCGACCACGGGATTGTTGCCGTTGGCACCGTTCCAGTCGTTGGTCGTCCCGTTCCAGAAGCCGTCAACCATGAAGTCCGAGGCATGATCGTGAGCGACGGCGCGGGCGATGATGGTAAAGATCGTGGCCTCGCCATCCTTGTCGTCGTAATCGGGCAGCTTGAACTGCGAATACTGGTTGGCGTCGTACTGGCTGATCGGCTGGAAATCCAGCCCGTGATTGCGGGTAAAGGCCGCGCCGGGCGACAGCGCGCCGGGAGAGGCGTCATTGTTGGTCCGGTTGCCTGCCGTCGTTGTCGGCGGGGTGAACCCGATACGGACCAGCGCTCCGGTGTTCGGGCTCTGGAAGTTGATATTGACGTTATTGTTCGGCGTGTTGCCGTTGACGTTGGCTACGAACTGACTGGTTGGTTTCGAAGATTGACTGGTGATCGTGAGGGCCGTGGCGTTGCTGGCCGCCTGCACGAAGGTGTAATTGCCGTGGTTCGCCGTCAGCCCCGAGCCGGTGATGGCGTAGCTGCCGGGCGGCGAGAGGCTGGTCGCCGCGGCGTTGAAGGCCAGGGTTCCCGTGGTCGCCGAGGCCAGCGTCTCGCGGCCAACGAAGCCAGCCACGGTGCCGCCTAGGCTCGGCAGGGCGCCGCCGAAGGTCATGCTGTTGGCATTGGCGACATAGGTCAGAGTCGCCGGGGTGATGGTGCCGGAGTTGCCGTTTGACGCGATCTGGTAGTTGCTGGCGAGCCCCGTCCCGTTGGCCAGCGCCAGCGAGCCCAGGGTCAGCGTCTGCGTTCCGGCGTCGACATTCGCGCTTCCCACCGCGCCGGAGCCGGTCACCACCAGCGTTTGGCCATTGATGCCGGTAGCGATCGTGCCGCCGGTGCCGAAGGCCGACGCCGCAAAGGTCGTCGTCGAATCGTAGGTCTTGGTGCCGGTAAGGGTCAGTGTCGCCGCGCCGATGGCACCGGTATTACCGCTGGTTGCAATCCGGTAGTTGCTGGCGAGTCCGGTGTTGTTGGCCAGCGCCAGCGAGCCCAGCGTCAGCGCCTGCGTCCCGGCGCCGACATTCGCGCTCGCAACCGAACCCGAGCCGGTCACGATCAGCGTCTCGCCGTTGATGCCGGTAACAATATTGCCGGCGCTGCCGTTGAAGGCCGATGCCGCGAACGTCGTCGTCGAATCATAGGTCTTGTTGCCGCTCAGCGTCACGGTAGCCGCCGAGATCGTGCCGGTGTTGCCACTATTCGCAATCTGATAGTTGCTGGCGAGCCCGGTACCGTTGGCTAGCGCTAGCGAGCCCAGCGCTAGCTTCTGGGTCCCGGCGTTCACGTTCGCGCTCGCTACAGAGCCCGAACCGGTCAAGGTCAGTGTCTGGCCGTTGATCCCGGTAGCGATGGTGCCGCCGCCGAAGGTCGACGCCGCGAACGTCGTCGTCGAGTCATAGGCCCTGCTGCCGCTCAGCGTCAGCGTCGCCGGCGTGATGCTGAAGGCGGCGGCGTTGCCCGTCGCCTGCACGAAAGTGTAATTTCCGTTGTTCGCGGTCAGCCCCGATCCGGTGATGGCGTAGTTGCCGACATTGCTGAGCGCGTTCGCCGCGGTGTTAAAAGCCAGCGTGCCCGTAGTCGCCGATGTCAGGGTCTGGCCGTTGACGAAGCCGGTCACCGTGCCGCTCAGGGTCGGCACCAAGCCGCCGTAGGTCATGCCATTGGCGCCGGCGACATAGGACAGCGTCGCCGGCGTGATTACGCCGGTGGTATTGGCGACATAGGTGATGGCGTAATTATTGCCGCCGTTTGAACTGCTGAAGCTGGCGCTGGCATTCAGCGTCAGCCCGGTGCCGGCATTCGGAGACGCATAGCTCTCGCTGAGGCTCGCCCCGTCGATGCTATAGAGTATGCCATTGGTCACCGTCGGCGCGCTCGCCGCGCTGGTGGTTCCGTCATAGGTCTTGGTGTTGGTGACGGCGGTGATGGTTACCGCTTCGGGGGTAATGGTCAGCACGCCGGTCGCAGGCAACTTGTAGTTCGACGTCAGCCCATTGCCGCCGCTCACGGTGATCGCAAGTCCGGACAGCGAACCGTTGTAGATGCCGGCATTGGGGCTTGAAGCGGTGCCCGTGCCCGAAACCACCGTCACCGTCTCGCCGTTGACGCCCGTCGCCGCGAGCTGGTTTGCCGAAAAGCTCGCGGTCGAGTCATAAATTTTGCTCCCCGTTATCGTCAGCGTCGCCGGGTTTACCGTCAGGGTGCCATTGTTGACGGCGGCGAATGCGTAACCGTTCAACGACGTCAATCCGCTGACATTGACCGTGATGCTATAAGGCGTCGTGCTCGCGTTCGCGAGGGTACCCGCCCCCGTTGAACTCAACGCCGGCGTTCCGCTATAGACGTTTGCAGCTCCATCCCCGAGGAACGCGCCCGTAACGCCGCCCTGGAAGCCCGACACCGTATAAGGCGAAGCGCCGACCAGCGCCGTTGCATCCTGACCATAGGTTTTGGTCAACGAGCCGGTCGAGGTAAACGTCAGCGTCGGCTGGTAGGCGAAGATATACGCATTGCCGCTCGCAGTAACGTTCGCCGGCGACAGTGACGCATAAGTGGCATCCCATATCGGGGTGTTGTTGCTGTTGAGATTGCCGAACGTGTCGCTGCCCGGGGCATTGGAGTAAACGAGCCAGCGCCCGCCGCCTGTGACAGATACGGCATTGACGCCGGCATTGTTGACGAAGTTGCCGGTCGCCGCCAGCACGACGTCATCGCCGTTGCCCGTGCTGGTTACCGGGTCTGCTGACGCGATCGTGAGATTTCCGGAAGCGATGAGCGTGATAGCGCCGCTTCCGGTCACGCCGCTGGTACCAGCGACGCTTCCGACCGTGAGGTTGCCGCTATCCATGAAGTTGATGCCGCCGGTATTGGCGGCCAGCGTTGCCACCGAATTCGAGCCAGTGAGCATATAGTTGCCGCCAGCACCGAGCAACGCGAGGTTGGTTACGGCGATATTCTGGCTCTGCGTGACCGTGCCAGTATCGGTGAGTACAAACGTGCCCGCGGTGACGCCGTTGGTGCCGGCGACAGCACCGATTGCCAGAGTGGAACCGCCGTCGGCGTATTTCACCGTGCCGGTGCCGACGCTAGCCGCCAGCGTGCCGACGCTATTGGAGGCGTTGGTCAACGTATAGGTGGCGCCGCTGCCGAGCAGATCGAGGCCGGTCGTCGCCGTGATAGCCGCCGATTGGGTTACGGTGCCGGTGCTATTGAGCACGAGCGTACCGGTATTGATCGCCTGGTCGATCGTGAAGCTGGCTCCGGTCGGATTGATCAGCCGGTTGGCAAGACCGCTGACCTGCGTTTGCAGCGTGTTGTTGCCGCCAATGGCGGTGGCGAGACCACTGGCGAGACTGCTCGCCGTCGCGACCGGTGTGGTCTCGGCGAGATAGGTGCCATAGATATTCAGCGCGGAAGCCGAACTCACGTTCTGCGCATAGCTGACCCCCGCGCCCGGTCCGGTCGTGTAGACCAGGATTTGCGAATTTGCAGGCAAACCGTTGGGGCCCAGCATGAAGTAGTAGAAGCCGCTGGCATTGGTAACGGCGGTGGCCGAGCCCGCGATCCCGTTGATGACATCGGAGACGGCGACGCCGGCACCGACAGCCGCTCCGCCATAGGTGGAATAGACCGTGCCGTAGATCGCGGTCGCCTGCCATAGAAAGAACGGATAGGTCTGGGTCGGTACGATGCCCCAGATGCTCGCGCTGAAGCCGCTCGGCAGCGCCGCCTGCAGCTGGGCCGTGGTTAGTCCGGTGATGCCCCCGTTGACGCCGGCACCCACCGGCTTGGTGGTGCCGCTCGCCTGTTTGTCGAAATAGGAGGAACTAATGGAGCTGCCGCTGACCACCGTCCCGGCAAAGCCGCCGTTGCTGCTTCCGCTGCTGACCGCTCCGGCGGAATAGGAAGCCGAGACGCTGCCGGATCCCATGTAGCCGAGAAGACCGCCGACCGCCGTGGCGCCGGACGAGCCGACAGCGCCGGTGGCGTACACGTTGCTGACGGTGCCGCTATACATGAGGCCAATGAGGCCGCCGACATATTGGTTACCGATCACCTGACCGCTGGCGTAGGATTCCGAGAGGGTCGTTTGGTACAATGCGCCTGCCAGCCCGCCGACCTGCTGCTGGCCTTGCACCTGGCCGGTGGCAAAGGAATACTCGATGGTGCCGCCGCCCGCGTAACCAATCAAGCCGCCGATTTCCCAATGGGTGGTATCGGTGACATTGCCAGTCGCGGAGGAAGACTGGACCAGCACATTGGATGACCCGGTGGATATTTGACCGATTAGGCCACCCACAAAACTGTCCGTGCCATGGTTCACGGTGCCCCAAATTCCATTCACCGCCGCGCTGCTTGACGAAGTGCTGACCGTGCCGGTGTCCAGGAGACCGACCATTCCGCCGACATCGGTTTGCCCGTTGATCGTTCCGCCGGTGGAGACACTGGAAACCGAACCGTTATGGAGCCAGCCGATCAGGCCACCCACGTTTTGCGCGCCCGTGACGTTCTCGCCGGTAAGACTGAGGTTTTCGGCGAACGTCGTCCCCGATGCCGTGTAGGCGAACAGGCCGACATCGTTGGTCGCAGGAAGATTGATGGTGAGACCGCGGATCATGTTGCCGTTGCCGTTCAACAAGCCGGTGAAATAGGAGACCTCTGATCCGATCGGCACGAACCCCGCGCCCGAATTCCAATTTGCGGTGTTGGTCGTGCCGCCGGAGGTGCCGCTGGCGTCGATGGTGTTGGCGAGGATGAAATTGCTGGTCAGCATCGTGCCGATGCCCTGCAGGCCGTAGACGTCGGTGAGCTGATAGGGATTGCCCGAGCTGCCGTCACCGCCAAGCGCGCGCAGGAACGAGCCGCCGCTGATGCGGAAATCATAGGCCGTGAACGACGGCAACGTGCTCTCGTTCTGCGACCAGTTGCCGCTGGCGAGGGTAAAGATGCCGCTGACGCCGACGGAGGCCGTCGGATCGCTGATGGTGCCGGTGGCGTTGAGCGTAACGTTGGTCGCCGTGATTCCGTTCGTTGTAGAGGAACCGACCGTGACCGAGCCCACCGTGAGTGCGGTGCTGTCGGTGAAACTGACGCTGCCGGTATTCGCCGCCAAGGTGCCGACCGAGTTCGCACCGGTCAGCGTGTAGCTGGCACCTGAGCCGAGCAGGAGCAGGTTGGTCGCGCTTACGGTTCCGCCGGTCTGCGTCGCGGTGCTGGTGGTGTCGAGGACCAGGGCCGCGTTCGTGCCGGTAACCGACACCGAACCCACAAGGCTGATCGAGCTGCCCTGCAGCGTTACCGTGGCGTTCGCGTTGCCGTCGGTGAACGCGGCGCCGCTGCTGACCGTCAGCGTGTTGCCGGTCAGCAGGCTCAGATTGCCGATCGTGGTCGGCACGCTGATGGTGCCGCCGACCGTCAGCGTCTCGACCGCAGTCGAACTGCCAAACACAAGGGTCGCGGCGGTGATGTCATTGAGCTCGGCCTGGCTGAGCGTCAGCACCGCGCCGGTGCCGCTGCCGAGCCCCATGGTCTCGGTTGCGCCGAGCAGCGTCGTGCTGCTGTTCGGCACAATCGTCACGATACCGCCGCTGCCGGTCTCCTTGAGCGCGCCTGCGATCGACACGGCATTCGACTGCAGCGTAATGTTGCCGCTCGCGTTCGGATCGGTCAGCGTCGCGCCGCTGCTGATCGTGATGCCGGTGGCGGGCGAATTGTCACCACTCACCATGGTCAAATTGGTGATGGTCGAGGGCAAGGTGACGGTGCCGTTGACCGTGATGGTATCCTGCGAATTGGAGTTGCCGAGCACCAGGGTCGACGCCGTGATGTTGTTGAGCGAGGATTGACTGAGCACGATGCCCGAGGAACCGCTGCCGAGCGCGAGGTTTGCATTCGGCGGCAGCACGGCGAGAACGCCGGTGTTGATCGTCGTATCGATCGTGAAGCTTGCACCGGTCGGGAACAGCGCGCGGTTCGGCAGGGCATTGATCTGCGATTGCAAGGCGGAAAGTCCGATGATCGCGCTGGCATAGCCGGTGTTCAGCGACGACAGCGTCGTGGCCGATGACATCTCGCCGAAATAGCTGTTGTAGACCGAAGCGCTCTTGACGTTGTTGTAGGCGTTTTGCACGTAAGTGACGCCGCCGCTGGTCGCGACGAAGATCTGGCTGTTGGTCGGAATTTTCCGCACCCCTGGGGCGGTGTCGCCGCCAAGATAGAACGAGTAGGCGCCGTTCGAGTCGATGGTCTGCGCCGACGACTGGGTCACGCCGTTGAGCGTCAGGTTCACCGTGGTGCCGGCGGCGACCGGCGTGGTGCGGTCGCTCAGCGTGGCAAAACCGGAGACAACGCCAGGCTGGAACAGCAGATAGGGCGTGGTCACGCCGGGCACCGTGCCCCAGGCGAAATCGTCGAACCCGGCCGGCAGCGCGGCGGCGTTGATGCTCAAACCGGAGTAGGCGTAGGAGATACTATTGCTGTCCGCTACGCCGAATACCGCCCCAACCGAAGCCGTGCCGCTGACGGCGCCGTTGGCGTAGACTTCATTGATGGCCGCGGCGGTGGAGTTGCCGCAGTTGATGCAGGCGCCAAAAAATCCGATAAGTCCGCCGACGCCGATCGTTCCGGAGACATTCCCTGTCGCATAGGCATCTTGCAACGTGCCGCCGGTGCCGACCATCGTGCCGATCAGGCCACCGGTCTGATCGCCGCCGGTAACGCTACCGGTCGAAAAGATGTTGCTGAGGTTGATGGAACCAGGGGTCGAATACAGCCCGATCAAGCCGCCAGTATAAATGCCGGTGCTCGAACCTGTGACGGTTGCGCTTGAATAGCTGTTCGCTACCGCCAGGTTATTGTCACCCTGCCCGATCAGCGCGCCGACATCGCTGCCGCCGGTGATCGAGCCGCCAACCAACCCGACATTCTCGATGACGGCGGAAGCGGAACCTGACGCGTTGACCTGGCTGAACAGGCCGACGTTGGTCGACCCGCTTCGATTGATGGTCAGGCCGAAGATGGCATTGTTCTGGCCGTTGAAGAAGAAGGTTTCGTTCGTCAGGCTGACGTTGATCGGCGCAAAGCCGGCGCCCGCGTTCCAGGTCGCGGTGCCGCTGGCATTGATATCGTTGGCGAGCGCGAACCAGTTGGTGGCGGCGGTGTTGGTGATCAGCGAACCGATGCCCTGCAATCCGTAGACGTCGGCGATCAGGTAAGGATTGCCGGAGGCGCCGGTGCCGCCGACGGCGCGCAGGAACGAGCCGCCGCTGATGCGGAAATCATAGGCCGTGAACGACGGCAACGTGCTCGCGTTCTGCGACCAGTTGCCGCCGGCGAGGGTAAAGATGCCGCCGACGCTGACCGGAGCCGTCGGATCGCTGATGGTGCCGGTGGCGCTGACCGCAACGTTCCCGGTCGTCGTGATCCCGTTGGTCGAGGTGGAGCCGACCGTCACCGAACCCACCGTGAGCGCGGTGCTGTCGGTGAAACTGACGCTGCCCGTATTCGCCGCCAGCGTGCCAACCGAGTTCGTGCCGGTCAGCGTATAGCTGCCGCCAGCGCCAAGCAACGCCAGATTGGTTACGGCGACACCCTGGCTCTGAGTCACCGAGCCGGAATCGGTGGCAATAAACGTGCCCGCGGTGACACCGTTCGTGCCGGCGACCGTACCGACTGCCAGAGTGGAACCACCATCGGCGTAATTCACCGTTCCGGTGCCGACACTCGCCGCCAGCGTACCGACGCTGTTGGAGCTGTCGGTCAACGTATAGGTGGCGCCGCTGCCGAGCAGATCGAGTCCGGTCGTCGTCGTGATCGCCGCCGTTTGGTTTACCGTGCTGGTGCTGTTGAGTACCAGCGTGCCGGTGCTGATCGCCTGATCGATGGTGAAGGTCGATGCCGTCGGGTTGATCTGCTGATTGGCAAGACCGTTCACCAGCGCCTGCGCGGCGGTGTTACCGCCGATCGCGGTCGACAATCCCGACGTGACCGAAGAATACGCCGACACCGGCGTGTATTCGGTGAGGTAGGTGCCGTCGATGTTAAGTCCACTCACCGAGCCGGTCGCGTTCTGCTGATAAGCCGCGCCGGCGGTCGCGCCGCTGGTATAGGTCAGCACTTGGCTGCCGGACGCCAAGATGGTGTTGGCCGGCAGCAAGAAATAATAAGAGCCATCGGCGCCGGTCGAACTGGTCAGGCTGCCGCCGCCGTTGACCAGTTCGGTGACCGTGCCGCCGGTCAGCAATGTCGTGCCGAGATTGCTATAGGCGGTGCCGGAGACGACCTGCGGTGTGCCGCTCGCCGCCGGATATTGCCAGAGGAAGTAGGGGTAGCTCACATTCGTGATAAGGCCCCACACAGTGTTGGAGAAACCGAGAGAAGACAGCGAGGTTTGCAGGCCTGCCGTGGTCTTTGAGACGGGCTCATTTGTGAAAGTGCCTGACCCGATGCCCTTGGACTGCTTCGACGTAGCGCTATCCCAGTACGCATCCGTCGGCGTCGTGATGCCGTTGCCGGTCTTCGCGCCTGCCCATCCGCCGATGGTTGAGCTTCCGGCACCGTTGATTGCGCTCACCAAGCCGATGGCGTAGGTCTGAGTGATCAGGCCGGTGTCTGCGCCGATGAGACCGATGAGACCGCCGCCATCTGATGCGCCGGAGCCGGTTATGGTCACCGAGCCCATGGCATAGGCGTCCGTGATGGTCGGTTTGGAGCTTGAACCGCCCACTGTGACGCCAACCAAGCCTCCCACCTCGCTAAAACCGGTTACTGCGCCAGTTGCGTAAGACTGGTTAATGCTGCCCGCGGGTGTTCCGCCGCCAAGTTCGCCGACCAAGCCGCCGATCGCCGTGGCGCCGCCGCCGGCCCCGGCGCCAATGCTGTTGCCGGTGACAGCACCGGTCGCATAGCTTTGATTGATCGTGCCGCTGTTCGCCCCGACAAGTCCGCCGACAAATTCGGTCCCCTGCACGGTAACGTTCGAATAAACGGCAGTGCTGCACGATGTGCACCCGATGGTGCCGCCAGCATTGTTGCCGACAACGCCGCCGATGTTTTCTCCGCCCATACCCAACACGATGGTGCCGGCGCCGTTATCGATCTGACCCACTCCCGTAACTGCCCCAGTGACGTACGAATTGTTTATATTGCCGATCAATTCATTGTCGCCCACCAGCCCGGCAACATCGAATGAGCCGGTAATATTGACGTTGGTCAGACCGACATTTTTAATTGTTCCAATCGACGCGCCGAAAAGCGCAACGTCACTGCTATTGGGCAGGTAGATGGTCAGGTTGTTGATGACGAAATTCTGTCCGTTAAAGGTGCCGGAAAATTGCGAGCTACCGCTGCTATCGTTTCCTATCGGCACGAAGCCGGCGCCACCGTTCCAGGTCGCGGTGCTGGTCGCGTCAATAATGTTGATGAGTACGAAGTCCTTGGCAAGGAAGCCGGCAATACCCTGGACGCCGTAGATGTCGGTGAGCTGATAGGGATTGCTGAGGCTGCCGATATTGGTGGTGCTGGTGTTGGCGGCGCGCAGGAATGTCGAACTGTTGTTCAGTTCGAAGTCGGCCGCGGCGATAAAGGTCGGCAGCGTGCCGATCTGCGACCAATTCCCACCGTTGAGAATGAAGGCGTTGACGGTGACCGGCGCGGCCGGATCGCTGATGCCGCCGGCTACATTGAGCGTCAACGTGCCCTCGCTAATGCCGTTGACGCCGCCGACGCTGCCGATCGATAGATTGATACTGTCGCTAAGGCTCGCGTTGCCGGTCGAATCATTTGCAGCCAACTTGCCGACACTGTTCGAATTGTTGGTCAGCGTGTAGGTGGCGCCGTTTCCGATCAGTGCGAGATTGGTTACGGTGATCGGCTGAGTTTGTGTGACCGTTCCGGTGCCGGAGCTGTCGGTGAGCACCAGCGTGCCGGCGATGACGCCGGCCGTCCCGTTCACCGTGCCGAGCGAGAGGGGGCTATTGCCGTTGTTGAAATTGATGCTGCCGGTGCCGACATTCGCCGCCAGTGTCCCCACACTATTCGATGCGTTGTTCAGCGTGAAGGTAGCCCCACTGCCGAGCAAATCTAGGCTGGTTACGGCGAGCGACGCGGTCTGGGTTACGCTGGACGTGTCGGTGAGCTGCAACGCTCCGGCGGTGACGCCGGTGATGCCGTTCACCGTCCCAATCGACAGAGCATTGCCGCCGTTGTTCAGATTGACGCTGCCGCCTCCGACGCTGGCAGCGAGGTAGGCGATGTCGTTAGACGCATTGGTCAGGGTGTAATTCGCGCCGGAGCCAGCCAATGCCAGATAAGTTGCCGCGATAGGGGCCGACTGTGTCACCGTCCCAGTGGTCGAGAGCACCAGATCGCTGGTGTTGATCGCCTGATCGATGGCGAAGTTCGGACCGGACGCGTTGATAAGCCGATTTGGAACCGTCGGCAGCAGGGCCGAGTTGGTGCCGACCGCGGCGGTATAGCCGTTTGCGAGCACGGTTAGCGTGGTGCCCGAAGTGGTTTGGCTCAGATAGCTGTTATAGATGTTGAGGCCCGAAACATTGCCAGACATATTTTGTTCGTAGCTGATGCCTGTATTGGTATAGACCACGATTGAGCCGCTGAGCGTGACGCCCGGCCCCAGGTAAAACTGATAATTGCCGTTCGCACTGGTCGTGACGGTGTAGGAGCCTGCCGTCCCGTTGATGATGTCGGCCACGGTGATGCCGGCCCCCGCATTCGTACCGCCATAGGTGCTATAGACCGTGCCCGAGACAACGCCCGGCTCCCAAAAGAAGAACGGATAGGTTTGGCCTGGAATGATATCCCAGATGGTGTTGTTAAATCCGGTCGGCAGCGCGGCTTGAAGCGCGGCCGTGTTCATGCCCTGGATGGTCACGCTGATGTTATTCGGATTGGAGCCGATGCCGACCAATCCACCGGTGATGTCGGTATTCCAATAACCGTCGGTGATGCTGACGCCGGAGGTGGTGCCGACGCCGTTCGCGCCAGCAAGCGCGCCGAGGGTCGAGCCGGGGCCGCTGACCGCGCCGATCGAATAGACATAGCTGATGCTGCCTTCGTTGTCGCCGACCAGGCCGCCGACATAGCAATTGCAACCCGACGTCGCCATCACCGATCCCATGGCATAGGCGTTTGTCACGGTCCCATTGTTGTTGCCGATCAGGCCGCCGACGCCGTCGCTCGCAATGGCTCCGCCGAACAGACTAACCGTGCCTGAGCCGGTCACGTTCCCCGTCGCGAAAACCTGGTTGACGGTGGCGTCGCTCTCGACCTGCCCGATGAGGCCGCCCACACCGGCGAAGCCGGTGACCGGACCGTTGGCAAAGGACTGCGAGAGCGAGCCGCCCTGCAGATGTCCAATGAGACCGCCGACCATCTCATAGCCGTTCACGGCCGATGTCGAGTAGCTGTTGGTGATGGTCGCGCCGGTCTGACCGACGCGCCCCGAGCTGCCGACAAGGCCGCCAACGTAAAACACCCCGGTGACGGTGCCGGTCGCATAGCTGTTGGCAATGGACGCGGCGTTCTCGTTGAAGCCGACCAGGCCGCCAATGGCTTCGCCGTAATTGGTGTTGGGAATGGCCGGGTTGTAGGCGCTGGGACCGGTCACCGCGCCCGTCGCGTAGGACCCCGTGATGGAGCCGCCGTTGTAGCCGACCAACCCGCCGAGCTCGTTTACGCCGTTGATCGCCCCGGTCGCATATGAATTCATCACCGTGCCGTCGTTGGTTCCGACGAGGCCGCCCGAACTGATATCGGGACCGCCGCTTGCTCCAGGAGTTGTAGAGCCGGCGATGTTGCCTGTTGCGTAGGATGAATTGATGGTCGCGGTGTTTAAACCGACGAGGCCTCCGGCGTCGACCGTCGTGGCGGTCGGCGTCACCGTACCGGAGGCCCACGAGCTTGTTATCGTGCCACTGTTATTGGCGCCGACCAGCCCGCCAATGCTCGATGCCCCGGTGACGCTGCCAATTGCGGACGAGTTGCTGATCGTGCCGCTCTTGTCATTTGCCCCCACCAGGCCGCCCGCTCCATTGCCATTGACGCTGGCGCTCGATGACGAACCGGTAATGGCGCCGCCGTAATTATCACCGATTAGGCCGCCGACCGCCGAAGCCGAGGAGCCGTTAACGGTGCCCGAGGACGAAGAATTGCTCACCGAGCCTTCGTTGAAGCCGACCAATCCGCCTTCGTACGTGCTGCCATAGGCGGGATAGCTGCCCGACGCCGTGACCGTACCTCCGGCGGTGGAATTATTGATGGTGCCGGAATTGGCGCCCGCCAATATTCCAAAAATCGCGGCCCCCGTAATGTTGGCCGAGGTCAGATTGACGTTTTGAACGGTTCCATCGATGTTGCCGAACAACCCGACGTAGCCGCCTGAAGGCCGGTCAATAGACAAATTCGAGATCGTGAAGCCCTTGCCGTCGAACGTGCCGGTGTAAAAGCCAGTGCCGCCGATCGGCGCGAAGCCGGCGCCGCCGTTCCAGTTCGTGGTTCCGCTGGCGTTGATATTGTTGGCGAGTGTGAAATTCCGGGTCAGGAAACCAGTCACACCTTGGAGGCCGTAAACGTCGGTCAGTAAATAAGGCGAGGCGCTGCCATCGCCGCCGAGCGCGCGCAGGAAGGTGCCGCCGGTGAGCTCGAAATTGGTGGCCGAGAATAACGCCAGCGTTGCCGCGTTCTGGGACCAGTTGCCGCCGGCAAGATCGAACGTGCCGACGTTGATCGGGGCGGTCGGATCGCTGATCGTGCCGGTGACGTTGAGCGTCAGCGAGCCGGTCGTGGTGATGCCGCTGATGCCGCCGACCGTGCCGATGGTGAGCGCGCTGCCGTCGGTCAGGCTGACGCTACCGGTATTGGCTGCCAGCGTGCCGATGCTGTTGGACGCGTTGGTCAACGTATAAGTCGTGCCCAAACCTTGGAGCGCGAGATTCGCCAACGTGAACGCCGCCGATTGTGTCACGGTGCCGGTGTCATAGAGACTGAGCGTCCCGGTGGCGTCGTTCGCGGCGAGCGAGCTGATGCTGTTGGAGCCATTGGTTAGCGTATACGTGCCGCCGCTTCCCGACAGCGACAGGTTAGTCACGGTGATGGGCTGCGACTGGGTCACGCCCTGACCGCTCGCGAAGCTCAGGTTCAGCGTTCCAGCGCTCACGCCATTGATGGCATTGACTGCGCCGATGGCGAGATTGGCGCTATCGTACAGTCCGATCGTGTCGCTCGCGCCGACGCTGGCCGCAAACGTGGCGACATTGTTCGCGGTATTGGTCAGCGTATAGGTGCCGCCATTGCCGGTCAGTGAAAGCTTGGTTGCCTTAATGGCTTGAGCTTGGGTGACGTCAATTCCGTTGGCCAAGCTGAGGTCAAGCGTCCCGGCGGTGATACCGTTGATCGAATTCACCGAGCCGATGGCCAGAGCGGTTTTGTCGTAAAGGTTGATCGTGCCATTGGTGCCGACATTGGCCGCAAGCGTACCGATGCTGTTCGAGGTGTTGGTCAGCGTTTGCGTGTTCGTGCCGCTGCCCGACAGGGAAAGATTATTGACGGTGATTGCGTTCGTCGTTTGGGTGACGCCCAGACCGCTGCCGAAGGTCAGATTGAGCGTCGCCTCGGTGACGCCATTGATGCCGGCGACGCTGCCGATCGAAAGATTACTGCTGTCAGCGAGGCTCACCGTGCCGGTCGCGTCGTTCGCTGCCAGCGTGCCGAAGATGTTGTTATTAAGGTTCAGCGTGTAGGTCGCGCCGGTGCCGGTGAGAAGGACATTCCCCGGGGCAGTGATCAGCGCCGATTGGGTCACAAGGCCGGAACTGGAAATGACCAGCGTATTGTTCGTACCGACGCCGAGCGTCGTATCAATTGTGAACGTCGGGCCGGTCAAGTTGATAAACCGGCCGGTCAAGCCGGCGACCTCGGCCGCCAAAGCCATATTGGTCGTGCCGTTGATCGCGGTGGCGAGTCCGCTGGCGAGGCTGGTATAGGTGGTGCCCGCTGTGGTCTCGCTGAGATAGCTGCCGTAGATGTTCAGGCCGGCAGCCGAGCCGGAGGCATTTTGCTGATAGCTGACGCCGTTATTCGTATATACCAGCACTTGGGTTCCCGGCGGGATGCCACCGGGGCCAAAATAGAAGAGGTAATTGCCGGTCGCGGTGGTGGTGGTCGAGGAGCCTGCGATGCCATTGATGACATCGGATACGGTCGTACCGGCGCCCACCGCGGGGCCGCCATAGTTGGAAAACACCTGTCCGGAAACCACCCCCGGCTGCCACAGCAGCAGCGGATAAGTCTGGTTCGGGACGATGCCCCAGCAGGAGGTGCACCCGCCGCTAACGGTAGTATTGAAGCCACCCGGCAGCGCCGCCTGCAGCTGAGCGGTGGTCAGGGCGGTCGCACCGGCACCGTCGTTCGCGGTTCCAGCGGTCTGGTAATCGAAATAGGATGAGGTGGTCGACCCAAAGCCGTTCTGGGTGCCGACCAAGCCTCCAATATTGGCGCCGCCGGGGGCAGGATTGGAGGCGCTCACAGCCCCTATGGCGTAGGAAGTGATGATCGAACCTTCATTGTAGCCGACGAGCCCACCGACGCTGGCCGTGCCACTCGGATTGCCGCCACCGAAGTTGGTCTGCGTGACTGCGCCGGTCGCGTAGCTATCCGTGATCGTACCTGTATTGTTGCCGACAAGGCCACCAATGGTGGCATCATTATATCCATTTACGCTGCCGGTCGCGAAGGATTGAGAGATGCCGCCTTGGCTGTTGCCCACCAGTCCGCCGGCCACGCCACCTGAAATCTCGGCAGTGGCGGTAACCGCACCGGTGGCGTAAGACTGGTACACATTGGTGGAGCCAACTGGATTGATGTTGCCAATCAGGCCTCCGACGTCGGTCCAACCGGTGACATTTCCAGTCGCATAGGAATTCGAAACCTCGCCAGCGAGTATGTAACCGACCAAGCCCCCAACAGACCCACCAGAATTGCTGGCAGGGCCTGTGACGGCGACGCTGGAGGACGAGTTGGAAATATTCGCGTTCATCAGGCCGGCCAGCCCGCCGACGTACAGTAACCCATTGACCTGCCCGGCCACGGAAACCGACGAGACCGCGCCATTATATAGATAACCAACGAGACCGCCGACATTCTCGCTTCCGGCTATGTTAAGTCCAGTGAGACTCACATTTTGCACGGCCGTGCCGGAGCTATTGATCAGGCCGAACAGGCCAATATAATCGGCGCTCGGCAGGTTAATGGTCAGATTGCTGATCGTATAGCCCTGGCCGTTGAATGATCCGGCAAACGCGTTTGACAAATTGCCGATCGGCACGAAGCCTGCGCCCCCGTTCCAGTTCGCGGTGCCGCTGGCGTCGATGTTGTTCGCGAGAGCGAAGCTATCGCCGAGCAGCGTGCCGATCCCCTGCAGGCCATAAACGTCGGTGATCTGATAGGGCGAACTGGTTGTGCCCGATCCACCCAACGCACGCACGAACGTGCCGCCGTTGAGCTCGAAATCGCTGCTTGCGGTGAACGACGGCAGCGAGCTCGCTATCTGCGACCAGTTTCCGCCGGATAGGATGAAAGTGTTGACGCTGACCGAGGCGGTATCAGTGATGTTGTTGCCGCCATTGAGGGTCAGCGTGCCGGTGCTGTCGCTGATCGCGCCGGTGATCGAAATGTTGTTGCCGGAAGTGGTGGTAAGAGAGACCGCGCCGGTTGCGGTGATGCCGGCCGTGGAGCCGACGGTTCCGACCGTGAGCGCGCTGTTGTCTTCGAAATTAACGCTGCCGGTGTTTGCCGCCAGCGTGCCGACGCTGTTCGAGCCGTTAGTCAATGTATATTCGCCGCCCGATCCAAGCAGCGCCAGGTTCGTCACGGACAATGGTTGATTCTGCGTAACGGTGCCCGAATCCGTCAGCATAAATGTGCCCGCGGTCACGCCGTTGATCGAATTCACCGTGCTGAGGGCGAGATTGCCGCTGTTGGTCAGGTTGATCGTGCCGCCGGTGCCGACCCCCGCTGCAAATGTCCCGATGCTGTTCGACGCGTTGGTCAGCGTATGAGTGGCGGTGCCGCTTCCCGACAGCGACATTGAAGTGACCTTGATGGGCTGGGTCTGAGTCACGCCCTTGCCGGAGGCAAAGCTGAGGTTGAGTGTCCCGGCGGTGACGCCGTTCGTGGTGCCGACCGTGCCGATCGCAAGATTGGCGCCGTCGCCGACGCTGACTGTTCCGGTCCCGACGCTCGCCGCCAGCGTGCCGATCGAGTTGGTCGTCGTTGTGAGCGTGTATGTGCCACTGCCCAGAAGCAGAAGATTTGTTGCCGTGATGTTGGCAGATTGGGTAACGCTTGACGTGCCATTGATCGTCAAGCTTCCGACATTCACCGCCGCGCCGAACGATACGGCGCTGGAGGTGCCTGGATTAATGACGAGCGAGCCGTTGGTCGCCGTGATCGTACCGCTGCCGCTGGTTGAAATGCCCTCATTGGCCGTCAACGTCAGCGAATTCGCACTATTCCAACTCAGCGCACCGGTTACGCTAATTGTGCCATTGGAGGTGGAACCAGCGCTGCCCGTCGTGACAATGACCGAGGCATTGGCCAATTCCGAACTTAAGATATTGCTGTTAATCGTCGACGTTGCGGTCGGCGTATACGTAAGGGGATTGGTTCCCGTCGGACTGAGATTGTTCGTTCCGGTCGAAATCGTTACGTTGAACGGATCGAGCAGCAGCGTACCGGTAGAGCCACCGCCCGGAGCGAGCAGATTGACGGTCCCATTGAAGCCGAGAACGTCATGGCTCGACACTTCAGCATAACCGCCATTGCCGCCATTCGGGCCACCGGTGCTTATGATGCTGCCGGCGAAGCTCGTGGCGTGCTCCGACCAGATGATGGTGGTACCGGCATCCCCGCTGTTGGTCGCCGAGACATTGATCCTGGTGGCGGCGTCGACGCTCACCGTCTGGGCCGAGGTGATGTCGGGCAGCGCGCCGAACCGGCCGATGGTGAACTCGTAGAGCGCGCTGGACGGATCGCCGTTGCCGCCCTGGAACGTGCCGCCGACGCGCACCAGTCCGCCGCCCGAGGTGCCGGACGCGTCGATCGCAGCGCCGGCGAGCGTGATATTGCTGCCGGCGAGATCGACGAAGCCGCCGCTGCCGGCGAGACCCTTCACCGCCGTCGTACCCGAGACCCAAAGGTCGCCGCTGCTCGCGACACTGACGCTGCCGCCGTTCCTGCCGTTGGCTTCGAGCTTGCCGGTCACGCTGACGTTTTGCCCGCTGACCGCAATGCTGCCGCCGTTGTGCTTCTTGCCACCATTGGCGGCGAGCCGGCCGCTGATATTCACATTGCCGCCGCCGCCGTTGATGACGATGCGGCCGTTGTGGCTGCCGACGCTGTTGGTGCGGATCGAGCCGGGAATGTTGACGGCGTTGCGCAGGATGTTCGCCGCGGTCGCCGCGCTGAGGAAGACCGTGCCGCCATTGGCGTTGATCTGGCCCTTGTTGCTGACCAGCGCGCCGTTGGCGCGGACCATGTTGCCGAGCTGGCTCGAGGGCACCGCAACCGACAGGAAGCCGTCGCCAGACAAATCGATCGTCGCCTGTTCGCCGGCGCCGAGCGCCACCGTACCGAGCCGCGCCGAGATGATGCCGTTATTGGAGACCTGGCCGCCGAGCAGCGCGGCAAAGCCGCCGTCTGATACATTGATGTGGCCGTTGTTGATGACGCCGGCCGAGCTGCCATTGCCATTGAAGCTGTAATGGCCCGAAAGGTAGTCGGAATCCTGGATGTTCAGCGTCGAGGCGGCGAACGAGCCGGCGTTGACGACGCCGCCTTTGGAGATCTCGATGCCGTTCGGATTGATTAGCAGCACGGTGCCGGGGGCATTGATGGTGCCGGCGATCCAGGACGGCGTCGAGCCGGTCACCCGGTCAAGCGTCGAGGACGAGGCATTCGGCTGGTTGAAATTGACGGTGTTGCCGCGGCCGACCGAGAACGAGTTCCAGTTGATGATCGCCTGGCTGGTAGTCTGATTGATGTTGAGCGTCGTCGCATTGGGCTGCACGATGGTAACGTTGCCCGCGGCCACCGAACCGCCGGTCGGCAGTTTCTGCGACCAGGCGGGAGCGCCGGCCCCTACCTGGACCAACGTCGTCGCCGCCATGCCGAGCCGCAAGCAACGGCTCGAACGCAGCCAACTCAACCCCCGGATCGACACGCCAGCCCACTCCGTACGATACCCACAGCCCTGTCTCAATCTCGCCGGTGGCGTTGATCGCCGCTCGGCTGCCTTGCTCGGCTCGATCAGAGCCGGGTAGCATGTTACTTTTAGGCGACTTTACGGTTTTTTAAACAAAAAATGTTCAGGCCAGTATGAGGTGGCCATCTTGACAAGGCTATTTTCAAAGGCTTTTCGGGCGTACCCGTTAGCCATATTTGCGTTTAGTGCAGTGCAGAAAAGGCCGGATGCGGCTCGGCGCGCGATGCAATCCAAGCCTCGCGTGACGTGCACGGCCATCGGATTTATCTGCCGTCGCGCTCTGGAAAGACGCCGAGAAGATACGAAGCGTCAGAACTAAACCACGCCAGAAACGCGCATCCCGGCAATACGCCGAGAGCGCCGAACAGCGTCAGAATTTGCCTTTGTCGATCTTCGCGACATCGGGAGCGTCGCGGTCGGCGATGTAGTTGATCAGCAGCTTGGGCGGCCCTTTCGGCTCCGGCGAGGTGGTCTCTTTGCCTTCGCGCTCCATCTGATATTTGACGCCGTCGAGCACCAAACGAACCGCGCCCTTCTTGTCGTCCTCGCCGGAGAATAGCACTACGGTATTGGGGCCGACCGGAATGCCGGCGCGGGTGGTATCCTTGTTCCAGGTGAAGCCGGCGAAGTAGCGCTCCAGCCGCGTTCCGGCCGCGATCATCGCGTTCGGGTCGGACTTGGCATTGGACGCCTCGTCGCCCCAGATCACATTGACCTGGATGAGTCTCTTCGAGGAGTAGCCAAGGATGTAGGCGATCACGGCCGGTCCCGGCCCCGGATCGAGCGAGGCGACGTGCACGGTCAGCACGGTCGTGCCTTCAACGGCGTTGACGCCGCTCGTGATATCCGCCGGCTTGACGCCCAGCGTCTTGCTGACAACGGCGCGAACCTCCTGCTCGCTCATGCCAAAACGCGCCTCGCGGAAGCCGGTCACGTCGTATTTCGGCAGGCCTTGTGCGAACGCGGAATGGCCGGAAAGGCTGAGCAGGATGACCGCACCGACCGCGAGCGCAATGCGCCAACCCTGGTATCGTCGCGGGGCAAGAAGGTTGGTCACGCGGTTCGAAAAGCCCAGTCTAAACTTCCTGCCGTCCATTTGGTGAAATATTCTTGTTGCGGTTGTAAAATACATTTCTTCTTCCTTCCTAATATGTCGCCTTTCAAAGCAACTTCGGTACACCAACCGCGCGGTCTCGGACAGCCATTTATTCGATGCGCCCCACCGAGGCCGGCCCTGCCCCATCGATGAGGATCCAAGAAAGCCCTATCTTTGCTGGCTTTCCTTGGCATGTCCTGCGGGCCATGCTTGGTTCGCTGCGGCCGTCTGGTGAGCCGCCGACCTCGAGATGGACCCTCAATTTCCAGAAATGGCGCGCTATTTCGACAACACCGGCTGAACATTTATCACCGGGCGGCGACATCGGTTCGCACTTGCATGTATAGTGCGAAGCAACCTATTGGGCGGAACGGGGATTTACTGAATTTATTTCTTTGAGACTGGGCGGGCTATCGGTGGATCGGCGATTTCAAGCATTCGGCCTGGGCGTGACGGCGTGGCTGTGGCTCGGCGCGCCGGCCTGGTCCCAGGCGGTGCCGGCGCCCAGCCAGGTGGCGCCGCCCGTCATCCTGCCACGGAGCGGCGGCGGGCACATCGCCATCCCGCAGGTGCCGGCCGGCGCGCAAGTGCCCGAACAGGCCAAGAAGCTGAGTTTCAAACTGCTCGGCTTCGATATCCAGGGCGAGTTTGAAGAACTCGCCGCGCCATTCAAGGAGATCGCGGCGCCGCTGGTCGGCAGGCGCGTGACGGTGGCCGATGTCTTCGTGGCTGCCGACAAGCTGCAGCAGATCTACGTCAAGGCCGGCTATCCATTGGTCCGCGTCGTCATCCCGCCGCAGGAATTCGAGGGCAGCGCGCGCATCAAGCTGCGCGTCATCGACGGCTTCGTCGAGCGCATGGATCTGGATGCGCTCGCCTCGCCGGTACGCGGACGCGTTGCGGCCGTGCTGGCGCCGCTGCAGCACAAGACGCATTTGAAGCAATTGGAGTTGGAACGTCGGCTATTGATCGCCGGCGAGGCGCCGGGCTTGGTCCTCAATGCGACGTTCGCGGCCGGCAAGGAAGTCGGCGGCTCGGTGCTGGTGTTGACGGGCCGTTATCGTGCGGTCTCGGCCAGTCTCTATGTCGATAATGACATGCCCGTGGTGTTCGGCACCGGACAGTTCGTAACCTCCGCGAGCGTCAACAGCCTGTTCGGCCTTGGCGAGCAGTTTACGGTGTCGGTGGCAGGATTGCCCGATCATGATTTTGTGACGCAAGATCCGACGCGACGCTATCTGAGCGGCTCGGGATCCATCCCGATCGGCATCGACGGCTGGAAACTCGAATTCGGCGGCACCGACGGCATCACGACCCCGCGCGTCGATCCGGGTGTGGCAACCAAGGGCGTCTACAACGAAGGCTACGCCAAGATCGCCTACGAGGTGTTCAAGGTCCGCGACTACGAACTGACATTGAACGAACGCCTCGACGCCGCCAATGAAGAGATCGAATCGCTCGTGGTCTCGCCGGCGGCGGCGCTGAGTTCCGACCGGGTGCGGGCGCTGCGCACCGGCGCCGACGGCATCTGGCGGCTGCGCGAAAGCGGGACCACACTCATCTTCGGCGCCAATTATTCGCGCGGGCTGGACGCGCTTGGCGCGCGTACCGCGGCGGATGCCACGCCGCTGCTGCCACTTTCCCGTCAGGGCGCCGATGCGGTCTTCGACAAGCTCGACGGCCATATCGAGATCGATCAGAACCTGCCCGAGAACTTCTTGGCCACGATCTCAGCCGCCGGACAGGATTCATTCCATCACGCGATGCTGACATCGGAGCAGTACGATATCGACGGCGCCAGGCTGTTGTCGGGATTTACCGCCGGCTCGCTGCCTGGGGACACCGCATGGGTGGTGCGCGGCGAACTTGGCCGCGCATTCTCGATCCCCATCCAATCCGCCGCGCTGACAATGACGCCCTACGTCTTCGCAGCCGACGGTGAACGCATTCTGGAAGACCCCACGGCTCTCGAGATTGCCAGCGTCCACGCCCAGAATTACGGGATCGGCTCCCGCTTCAACCTGCCGCCCTGGACGGCGGACATGCCGAGCACCTACGCCTTCGTCGAGTGGAGCCATCGCACCACCAATGAGGCGGCGTTGAACGGGGATCGCATTTTCGCCGGCCTGCTGCTGCAATATTGAGGTTCAGCCGTCCGCAAGGAATGGTTTACCTTGACGGTTCGGTTTGTCGATCGTTCGAATTTTAGCCATTCGCTTCGACAGAAATTTGCCAGCGTCCGACAATTCGATCGGCGACCATCCCGTGTTAACCCGCCGCGGATTGATCCGGACTTAATCAATACCCCGCAAGTCGGGGACAAAGACGGATCGTTGAAGACCGTCGCGCGCCCCGCTGCAGGGGCGTCAAATGTTGAAATTCCATCGCGGCTCGCCGACAAGGGCCTTGTCCACGATCGTGTTCGGCCTCGGCCTGATGGTTGGCGCGGTCAACGCCCAAGCGGGTGACGACGCATCCGCCCATGAACTGGATAAGATGCAAAATCTTGCACTTGGGTCTCCGTTAGAAGGGGTGCCATCCGGCCATCAGCCATCAGAACCGTTCGGCGCAGTCACCTCCGCGCTTGTGAAGGGCGGCCTGCAGAGCAAGTGGATCTCCGTGAAGAGAAGGCTGCCGCGTCAGCACGATACCCTGACGCTATGCCGCACCAGCGCCGCGGCGTGCCCGCCGGCGGCAAAGCGATTTCTGGCCATACTGGATCGGGCGCAGGCCCGGGAAGGCTGGGTCCGCATCGCAGAAATCAATCGCGCGATCAATCTTGACATCAGGCCGGTCGACGACATGACCCAATATGGCGTTCTCGATCTTTGGGCGACGCCGCTGACAACGTTCGCGTCCAATGCCGGAGATTGCGAGGATTACGCCATTGCCAAATATTTCGCCTTGCGCGAAATCGGAATAGCCGAAGACGACCTCAGGCTCGTTGTCGTCCGCGATCGCCGCACCAGCGAGGACCACGCCGTGGCTGCGGTCCGCTACGACGGCCGCTGGCTCATTCTTGACAACCGCACCCTCGATATGCGGCAGGACGTCGATATCGCCGAGTTCGAGGCTCTGTTCGTCATCGACCGGGAAGGCGCCAGGCGCATGGCCACATCGGCGCCGAATCCTCCAAACCGCTTGGCGAGTGTCGGTGCAGCAAAAGCTGACCTGCACCTTTCATCCGGGCGGCAGACCACACCGCTGCTGCTCTGACCCCCAAGCAGGCAGACCATCAGAATTTCGGCGGTCGCTTTTCCGAAAACGCCGCGATGCCTTCGCTGATTTCGGCGCCGCGCATGCTGTCGCGGTGACGGCGGTCGGCGGCCATCTCGTCCAGTTGGCCGCGGGCAAATTCGTTGATGGCGCGTTTCATGCCGCGCATCGCCACCGGCGCGTTGCCGGCGAGAACGGTCGCCAGGCGGCCGACTTCCTCGTCGAGCGCCTCGGGCGGCACCATCGCGGTCAGATAGCCGATCCGCAGCATCTCGGCAGCGTCGATCCTCTCGGCGGTCAGAAACAGCCGCTTGGCATTGTCGACGCCGAGCCGCGACACGTAGCGCTTGATGCCGCCGTTATAGTAATGCAGCCCGAGCCGTGCCGCCGGCATGAACATCTCGCAGGACGAGATGCCGACGCGGAAATCGCATGCCAGCGCCAGATCGGTCGCGCCGCCATAGACGCCACCGTTGAGCCGGCAGATGGTCGGCAGCGCAAGGTCCTCAAGCCGGTTGACGACGATCTCGAACGCCGAGCCGGCGCTCGGCGCCTCGGACGCCCCGGCCGCGCGCTGCGCGATCGAGCCGAGATCATATCCGGCGCTGAAGGCGCGGCCCGTGCCGGTCAGCACCAGCACCCGGATCGCAGCATCGCTTTCAATCCGGTCGAACAGTTTCAGGAGCGCATCGAGGTCGTCGGATTGCAGCCGGTTCAAATGCTTCGGCCGGTTGAGACGGATGGTGGCACGCGCACCGTCGCGTTCGAGCACCGGAGCGCTCGCCGCCGCGGCAGCACCAGAGGCCTGCTCGTCCATCAGATATTCTCCTGCGCGCGCCGCCTGGCTTCGCCGTCGATGGTCTCGGCCAGATCGGGATGCCGCGCCATCAAGAGGCGGAAATCCACGAGATCGAGTACCAGGAGCTTCGATACCCGTGTCGTGCTGATATTGGCGGAGCGCAGATTATTGCCGAGCAGGGCCATCTCGCCGAAGAACGCGCCTTCGCCGAGCCTTACCTTCTTGCCCGGCAGATCGACCTGGACTTCGCCGTCGGCGATGAAATACATGCAGTCGCCGGTCTGCCCCTTGCGGATGATCGTGGTGCGGGCCGGCAGATCCATGGTGCGCAGCATGTGCGTGACATCCGCAATCGCCGAAGGGCCAAGGCTCGCGAAGAACGGGACCTTGCTCACGGACTCCCAGGTCTTGAGGAAATTGTCGCGCCGGGTCTCCGCGGCAAAGGCGGTGGCGAGAATACCGGTCCAGAGACCGAATACGCCGAGGCCGCAGATCATGACAAAAGATGCCACCAGCCGGCCGAGCGGGGTGATCGGTACCACGTCGCCATATCCCGTCGTGGTCAGGGTCGCGACCGCCCACCACAGCGCCGCAGGGACGCTGCCGAAGGCGACCGGCTGGGCGTCGCGCTCCAGGAAATAAACCGCCACCGAGGCGAGGAACAGCACCATCAGGAAAATCACCAGCACGCTCAGCAATGGTCCGCTTTCCAGAACCAGCACCCGGCGCAATTGGCGCAATCCCGGGATCCCCGGAACCAGCTTGAGCACCCAGAAAATGCCCAGAAGCCAGGCCGTTTTTGGATGGGCGCCACACACGAGGGCGCCTGGTATTGATAGGGCGGCCAAGGCGTCCACCAGGCCGCGGCCCGACAGCGCGTAGGCACGGCCGCGGCGCGCTGCCATGGCGTGGCGAAGCCTGGTCAGCCATTCGAACACGAAGAAGGCGAGACAGGCCCACAACAGCGCGTCGACCCAGTAATGCATCGCTTCGTAGAGAGGATCGACGGTGAGGATGACGATCATCATGACGCCGGTCGCGACCGCGACATAGGCCGCTTTGGTCATGTTGCGGCCGGCCGTTGCAGCCGCAAACTGCGCCAGAGCTGTAAAAGCAAGCGGCTTGGACATTGGGAGACGGCGCCTATCGCTCGATCAAGCCTGGTGCGACCATGCTGGGGGTCCCAAGGTGCCCAAGCGGGGGCAAGTCGTCAACGAGATGCGAAGTCGAGCGCCCGAGGACCGGCGAAGCGCGGTGTCCCGGCGGCTTTTAGGCGCTCTTCACCGTCTTGACGATCGCCACTGTCCCCCTGACCGGCGAGCCGCTGCAGATGGTCGCGGTGTATGCCGATCCCGTCACGCACGAATTCATAGCCGAGCCCGAACGCATCCAGCCCATCGGTGGAGAACGTCCCGTCGCGCAGCCCGGTCACCGCGCTGCGAAACGGTAAATAATTTGAATGAAACGACAATTTTGCAGTTCGAGGACGATGCCAGGCCCCGGCCGATTGCAAACCGGACGCTTCGGTAGCCTTATCGGCACACCTGCATCGGTAGGGGGCTATCGCCGTTCGGCCACACTCCATGATTTTCAGACGCTCCACAGGTGCATTCTGGCCGCGGAGGTGTCATAAATGTTCGATACCGGATGATCGCCCGGAATTTGAGAAGAAGTTGCACTGAATCTTTTCGATTGATCCGTTTTGTTACAATTCAATCCATGCGAGGGCGTCAGCTTTGTCGTTTCCCCCCATGTCATCGTCAGTTCCGGTTGGCGCGCTGGTGGGATGGATGCTGTTGCTCGCCGTCAAGCACATCATCGCCGATTTCCTGCTGCAGACCTCCTGGATGGCCATCGGCAAGGATCAGAAGACCGGATGGGCGCTGCCATTGCTGGCCCATTGTCTCGTGCATCTCGCGACCGCGCTGGCGCTGATATTAATCATCGCCCCGAGGTTCTGGTTCGTCGCCCTGATCGATTTTGCGATCCATATCACGATCGATCGCGCCAAGGGCTTCTGCGCCGCGACATTCGGCGTGACGCAGGAAAACAAGCATCCATGGTTCTGGACGCTGATCGGCGTCGACCAGGCGCTGCACCATCTCACCGGCTTCGGCCTTTCGATCTTCATGGCGGCCAATGGTTGATTTTGCCGGGTTCGGCAACCGCGTCAAGCCGCTGTGCCAGGCGCCGTTGCGCGGCATGCTGCCAGCCTGCTGATCCCGCCGACAGCATCGCAAATGACCGAACGGCCGCGCCGTTCTGGTTTGCGGGCGTCGATCAAGTTCACCGGATTACTACCGGGCGCGGTGGTTAACCCTTCGTTAGAGGATTGCACGGCATCCTTGGCATGAGGGAGAATTGTAATGTTTTCAAGCCGCGATGCCTTCGAGGGTGATTTCTGTCCGGTCAGGGATGAACTGCTCGGCGAGATGTACCGTGCCAGCCAAAGTCGTCTGCCCCAGCTGGTGGAGGCCATCTCCCCCGAGGTCCGGGCCATGCTGGCTCTGTTCTGCTATCGCAAAAGCCACCTGCACGCGCTGGCGATCTCGATTGCCGCCAGCTGCGGCGAACGTGATTTGATCCAGTTGGGCGGCCGCGTCGGCTCCACCCTTTACGGGCTGTCGCGCCAGCCGGCCGCACGTTCCACGCCGTCATCCTCTTATGGCAACCGTAAGCCGATCACACTCTCCACCAAGCCGCTCAGCGCATTCGTGCCTAGTGTCGACGAGTTTGATGAAGACCTCGCTGACGCCTTGACGGTCTGATGCCGCAGCGGCTTCAGAACCATCAGGCCGCCTTCTACGACGATCCCGCGTGCAGTACCGGCAGGCCGTGCCTTCGCCGCGCCATGTCGCATTCGGCATCGCCGGGAATGCAGGTCCGGCAGACTTCGGGCCGTACCGCATAGACCGTGCACGAGGTCGCTACCCCGACCTGGCCTGAAAGGGCCGCGCAGCGGTTGCCGTCGCAGCGCATGCCCGAGAGCTTTTCGTTGACGAATTGTTGCGGGATTAAGTCCAGCACCGCGTCGTCCTCGGTGGTGAAGCGCGGCCAGTCGGCTGAATAGCAACAGCAGGCGCCGCAGGCCTGGCAGGGGCTTTCGATATCAAGGGATGGACCGCGTTTCTCCATGGCTATGGTTTAGCGCGCCATCGCCCATCCGGCCATCAGGTATCTTTCGGGGCTTCCCAGGCCAGGCTCCTGCGCCATCGCGCCCGCAGCAAATCACGCCGCTCCGGGTATTTTTCGTCGTGGTATACCGCGCCGATGACGCGGTCGGTCCGGAAACTGCGAAAATCCCGTCGCAGTTCGCACCACGCCGCCAAAAGCCGCACCGCTTCGAGATAGCCGACGGCGATCGGCCAGATGGTGCGCTGGCTGTCGCGGCCCTTTTCGTCGCGATAATCAAGCGTGATTTTCTTGCCTTCGTGAATCTGGCTGCGCGTCCGCGCCATGTCGATGCGGTCTGGTTCCCTGTTCCAGCCGGGCCGGGCGCGGCTGGCGGGTTCGAGCACGAACGGCCTTAACCGCTCGGGGACCGTGTCGGCGATTTTCGCCATCAGGTCCTGCGCGGCGCGGGCCAGCACTTCGTCCGCATGGCTGGCCACCCATTGGGCGCCGAGCACCGCGGCTTCGATTTCATCGGGCGTGAGCATCAGGGGCGGCAGATCGAATCCTTTCTCCAGAATGTAGCCCATGCCGGCTTCGCCGCGGATCGGCACGCGCTGTTCGATCAGGGTCGCGATGTCACGGTAGATCGTCCTTTTCGAGGTCTCGAGTTCTGCCGCGATCGCATCCGCCGTCAGCGGTTTTCCGGTGCGCCGGAGCACCTGGATGATTTGAAACAGCCGGTCGGCACGTCTCATGGCAGCTCTCTCTATTTATTTTGCGGCGGCCTCGCGGCTGCTGACAGCATGTTGGCAGCAGGTGGCGGCTACATCAGGACAACACTTCGACCGAAGAGGATTGGTCCATGATGGCTTTTTACAATTCCGGCTACCGCCTGCAACGGCTCTGGCGTGTCCAGGCCTGGGCCTTGGAGCGTCTGATGTCGTTCAGCGGTGCTTCCGGGGATATCCGCCTGGCGTTGATGCTGCTTGCCCTACGCCTATCCACCGCCCTGTGGGCTCGGGCAACGACGATTAGTACGGTGGGCTCGGAACGCCGCAAGCCAGGCTGCTGACAGCATGGTGGCAGCAGCAGGTAGCTAGGCTGAAACTCCATCTGAAGCGATCAGGAGATCCGCATGATTACCCTCTATGGCTTCGGCCCCGGTTTCGGCCTACCGGAAATCAGCCCGTTCGTGACCAAGACGGAGGTTCATCTGAAGATGGCCGGTCTGGTTTATCAAAAGGAGAAGGCAAGGCCGCCGGCCTCGCCCAAGGGGCAGTTGCCCTACATCGCCGATGCGGCGGAGAGCATCGCCGATTCCACCTTCATCCGCGCCCACCTTGAAGGCAAATACGGCTTCGATTTCGATGCCCCGCTGAATTTGCAGCAGCGCGCGCAGGCCTGGGCGTTCGAGCGTATGATCGAACATCACCTCTATTGGGCGATGGTCGGCGCGCGCTGGGTCGTTCCGGAAAATTTTGCCAAGGGGCCGGCGCATTTCTTTGATAGCGCGCCGGAGCACCTGCGCGAGAAACTTCGCGAAGACGCGCAATTCCGGGTCGCCGAAAACTATCTCTTGAGCGGCCTCGGCCGTCACGCCCCCGACGGCGACGTCGATCTGGCGGTTCGCTCGCTGTTCGCACTGTCGGTGCAACTCGGGGACAAGCCGTATCTGATGGGGGACACGCCCTGCGGCACCGACGCCAGTGCATTCGGCGTGCTGGCCGGAATCCTGACGCCATTCTTCGCCTCGGAATTGCGGCAGCGCACCGAACAATTTGGAAATCTCACGGGCTATGTCGACCGCATGATGCGGCGATATTATCCGGACTTCGCCTGGGCGCCGCAGCGAGAGGCCGCCTGAGCTCCAGGGTCTTCAATGCGACGGAGCCGGCGCGGCTTTCACCGCGGCCAGCTCGGCTTCCAGTTCGGCGATCCGCGCGTCGCGCGCGGCAAGCGCCGCCGCAACGTCGACGGCGTCGAATTTCTGCGGGATATGCTGCGGGCAATTGGTGTCCCATGCCGCAATCCTGAACAGGATGATCTGCTCGGGACGCGCCTTATAGCCCTGGGGCATCAGCGATTGCAAAAGCGCCGGATCGTCTACGACTTTCGCCTCGCCCCAGATCTTGATCCGGCGGCGACGCGCGTAGTCCATCAGGAAGATCGCAGCCTTCGGATTTTCCGACAGGTTGCCTTGCGTGATGAACTGCCGGTTGCCGCTGTAATCGACAAAGGCCAGCGTGTTCTTGTCCAGCACCCTGACAAAACCCCTGGGACCGCCGCGATGCTGGATGGTGGGCTGTCCGTCCGCGCTCGCGGTGGCGAGGTACAGGCTGTTGCTCTCGGAAAGAAACGCAGCGAGCTGGTCGTCGACCTCGGTGCGCCAGCCGCCGTTCTGCTCGACGCGGGCATAGGCCTCGCGCGATCCCTTGCGGACCTGGACCGCCTTCACCGCCGGCGTGAACGCGACATCGCTGGAATAAGTCCGAGCCGGTTGCATGTCGACACCTCCCGTCGCTGGACAAACCACGCTTGCCCCGGCACACAAGCTAAGGCCGGATTGGCTCCGGACAATCTTTGGGATTGACACTTCACTGTTGCCAAATATGCAATAATAGCCGTCGGCATTCGGCGGGCATGATTTCAAGTGCCGTCATTGCTGCTTTGGCACCACGCGGAAGGTCGCGTTGCCGCGGGCGACAACGAGGCCGTCGGCCTTGATGAGGCTCTGCGCGAAGCAGATCGTGCGGCCAGTCCTGATGACGTCGCTCTCCACAGCGAGCCATTGTCCGATTTTCGCCGTGCCGACGAAATCGACCGCAAGCCCGATCGTGACCAGCAAGGATGTGCCTCCCATTTGATGACCGCAGCTATGACCCATGGCGTTGTCGGCGAGCGCGGCAATCAGCCCGCCGTGAACCATGCCGCGGGCATTGGTATGCGGTTTGGCGAGCCGTAAGGCGATGATCACGGCCCCCTCCGTCTGCTTCGAATACAACGGCTCCCAGGGATCAGTCAGCGGGCTCCGCCGAAAATGCCGCTCGAAACCTGCGGGAATATCGCCTGTGCTGTCTGTCATGCCGGGTAGCTCGGATTTTGAGATCGGGTTCCCTGAATGAACGCGATCTCGCCCCGCTATGCACCACCTACAAAGTTTAAAACAGCATGTCAGCATCTGCTTGAAAGGAAACGAAGCGGAGCCCCATAACAGCCGTTACGCCGGCAGTTCGTATCCGATCGCCGACTCGAGCTCGATGGTTCGCCGTACCGCGGGGCGGTGCATCATCCGCTCATAATGCGCCGTCAGGTTGGGGAAGATCTCCGGCGCAGGCTTGAGCGAATTGGCGAGCCGCCAAAACAGCCGGAACAGATGGATGTCGGCGATCGAATAGCGGCCGATGGCCCAGTCGTTTCCCAGCCGCCGGTCGGCAATGGCGTAGACCTCCTTGGCATGGTCCAGACCGCGCCGGCGCGCGGGATGCAGCGTGGAAGCGGCGAAGGACATCCATGACAGTGCTCGCGCCTCGGCTTCGATATCCTCGTCAGGCAATAGCGCGGCCTCGGGAAAGCGCTTGGCAAGATAATACAGGATGGCCGCGACTTCGCTCAGCGGACGCCCGTCGACAACAAGGGTGGGGACCTTGCCCTCCGGGTTGAGCGCGAGATAGCCAGGAGATCGCAGGTCGTTGTTTCGGAACGACATCGGGCGCGGCTCGAAGGCCACGCCTATTTCATGTAGCGCGATGTGCACCGCCATCGAACTGGAACCCGGAGCGAAGTACAGAGTAAGCATGGAAGTTATTCGTTCCGGCAATTTCGGTAAAGCAGCGGGGCGAATCGTATCGATCGCGTTGGGGCGACCCTTGTGGTCGCCCTAGTTCCTCACAGTTGAATCCGGCTTGGTTGATTCAAAGGAGGGCGCCCCAAGCCCAGTGGCGAACTAATACGGCAGTCCCACGTAGTTTTCCGACAGCGATGTGCTGGCCGCTGTCGAGCTTACCAGGTAATTCAATTCGGCCAGCTGAATGCGCGCCCCGAAACCCTCGGTATCGGGAAAGCGGTGCAGCATCGAGGTCATCCACCAGGAAAAGCGTACCGCCTTCCAGACCCGCGCCAACGCGCGAGCGGAATAGGCATCGATTCCGGCTGAGGATTTCTCGTCGTAATACTCGCGCAGGGCGCGCGAGAGATAATGCACATCGCTGGCGGCAAGGTTGAGCCCCTTGGCGCCCGTCGGCGGCACGATATGGGCGGCATCGCCGGCCAGCAATAGCCGGCCGAAGCGCAAGGGTTCGGCGACGAAACTGCGCAGTGGCGCGATGCTTTTTTCGATCGAAGGCCCGGTGACGAGGCGGTCGACGGCCTCCTGATCGAGACGCCGCTTCAATTCATCCCAGAATCTGTCGTCCGGCCACTGCTCGACGTGATCGTCAAGGCTGCATTGCACGTAATATCGGCTGCGGTGCATGGAGCGCATCGAGCAGAGCGCGAAGCCGCGGGGGTGATTGGCGTAGATCAACTCCGGCGAGACCGGCGGGGTCTCCGACAGGATGCCAAGCCAGCCGAAGGGATAAACCCGCTCGAAAGTCTCGATCGCGGAAGCGGGCACGCTCTGGCGGCTGACGCCGTGAAAGCCGTCGCAGCCGGCGATGAAGTCGCATTGGATTTCCTGGGTGGTGCCGTCCTTGAAAAAGCTGATTCGGGGGTGGTCGGTATCGAAATCGCCGGGATGGACTCCCTCGGCCTCGTAAACCGTCGTCAGCCCGGCCGCGTCGCGGGCGTCCATCAGGTCGCGGGTGACCTCGGTCTGCCCGTAGACGGTCACAACCTTGCCGGTCGACTGCTTGAGGTTGATGCGATGGCGTGCGCCGGCGAATGCAAGCTCGATACCCTCGTGGATCAGGCCTTCGCGATGCAGCCGCGCGGTGACGCCGGCCTGGTCCAAGAGATCGACCGTGCCCTGTTCCAGCACCCCGGCGCGAATCCGCGCCAACACATATTGGCGATCGCGGCGTTCAAGGATGACATTGTCGATGCCGTAGCTGTGGAGAAGCTGTCCCAGCAGCAATCCCGCCGGACCCGCGCCGATGATTGCTACTTTAGTCCGCACCACTTGCACTCCCCGCTGTTGTAGGGTTGAACGGCGTTTCGCCACATGGGGAATGGTTCGGCGCCGGCTTGCAATGATAATTATATCATATAACAATATCCGGAAAGGGGCGATGAAGCCCTTAAGTTCACGAGGGAGACGATGTCAATGAGGAAAGCATTGTTGGCGCTGCTGCTGGCCGCCAGCGTGACGCCCGCCTTGGGGCAGGATAAGACCGTCAACATGAAGGTGTCGCTGTGGGTTCCGCCTGCCCACCCCCTGGTCCCGGCTACCCAGGCCTGGGCGGCGGACATCGAGAAGGCCTCCGGCGGCACTATCAAGATGACTGTTTTTCCTTCCGAGCAGCTCGGCAAGGCGTTCGACCATTATGACATGGCGCGCGACGGCATCGCCGATATCACTTATGTCAACCCCGGTTACCAGCCCGGCCGGTTCCCGATTGCCGCGGCGGGTCAGCTTCCGTTCGTTTTCTCGGACGGCAAGAAGGGCACGCTGGCGCTGAACGAATGGTACCACAAATACGCGCCGATCGAAATGAAGGACACCCATCTGTGCTTCGCCTTCATCCACGATCCCGGCACGCTGCATGGCAAAAAGAAAATCCTGCTGCCGACGGATCTCAGCGGCATGAAGGTGCGGCCGGCGCAGAGCACCATCGGTGAAATGGTCAAGATGTTCGGCGGCACCAACGTTCAGGCTTCGGCGCCGGAATCGCGTGATGCGCTGGAGCGCGGGGTGGCGGATGAAATCACCTTTCCCTGGGGATCGATCTTCCTGTTCGGCATCGACAAGGTCGTCAAGTATCACATGGACGTGCCGCTCTACACCACGGTCTTCACCTACAACATCAATCTGAAGACCTATGATTCGTTGTCGCCCGCGCAGAAGAAGGTCATGGACGATCACTGCACCCCGGAGTGGGCTTCGAAGGTCACCGACCCCTGGACCGACTTCGAGGCGAACGGCCGCGTCAAGATGAAGGCGCTGCCGGATCACGAGGTCTATCCCTTGACGCCGGAGCAGCTGGCTGCGTGGAAGAAGGCCGTCCAGCCGCTGCATGACAGCTGGGCCGCGGCGGTCAAGAAGGGCGGTGGCGATCCCGTTGCCATCGACGCTGATCTGCAGGCCGCGCTGAAGAAGTTTGGGGCGGGCACCTAAGAGCGCTGCGAATGCAAAGAAAGTCGTCATGCCCGGGCCTGTCCCGGGCATCCACGTCTTACAGAGCCGGATGAAACGGGAAGAGTGGATGGCCGGGACAAGCCCGGCCATGACGGGTGAACGATATTAGTCGGGATCATGCGACCTCTCATGACGGTAACGCCAGTCGCAAGCAATGCAATGCCTGACCGCCCTCCAGGGCCGCCGAGCAGAAGCCTCATGGACCGCTTCATCGATTCGATCGAGTGGGTCGCGGCGTTCTTTGTCGGGATCGTGGCGCTCAATACCTTCACCGCGGTGTTCATGCGCAAGTTCTTCGCGGTCACGATCCCGGATTACTACAATATCGGCCAATTCCTGCTCGGCATCCTGATCTTCTGGGGTATCGCCGCCACCTCTTATCGCGGCACCCACATCACAGTCGATCTGGTCTGGGCTAATGCGAGCCCGAAATACCAGCGCCTGATCGACGTCTTTGCGACGCTTGTGCTGTTGTTCGTGGTGACGGTGCAGACTTACACCCTGTTCGACAAGGTCGTGAACACCCGCGCCGAGCACATCGTCACCATGGACCTGCAGATCCCGATCTGGCCGTTCTTCCTGGTGTCCTGGATCGGCGACGTCTCCGCTGTGCTGTTGATCGCGATCCGGACCTACCGCCTGATCTTCCACCCCGAAGAAATTCACGATGTCAAAATCAAGACCGCGGAGTAGGCGGCCATGAGCAACGAGGCGGTGGCCCTGATCGGGTTCGTCAGCCTGTTCGCGCTGATGCTGCTGCGGGTGCCGGTCGGCATGGCGATGGGCCTCGTCGGCATCACCGGGTTCGGCTACCTGACGGGCTTTGCCCCGGCGCTGAAGCTGGTCGGCCAGACCACGATGCGCACGGTGACGGATTATTCCTTCGGCGTGATCCCGATGTTTCTGCTGATGGGCGCGTTCGTGTCGGTCTCCGGCATCAGCCGTGAGCTGTTCCGCGCCGCCAACACCTTTGTCGGTCACTGGAAGGGCGGCCTCGGCATCGCCACCATCGGCGCCTGCGGCGCCTTCGCGGCGATCTCAGGTTCCTCGGTGGCGACCGCGGCGACCTTCTCCGCCGTCGCCTATCCGGAAATGCGGCGCTACGGATACCCGCAATCCTTTGCCACCGGCGTGATCGCGGTGGGCGGCACCCTGGGTGCGATGCTGCCGCCCTCCACGGTGCTCGCCGTCTACGGCATCATTACCCAGCAGGACATCGGCAAGCTGTTCATCGCCGGCATTCTGCCCGGGCTGCTGGCGATCGCGATGCACATGATCACGATTGCGATCATCGGCGCGGTCAGGCCGAAATTTCTGCCGGCCGGCGAAAAGAGCTCCTGGCCGCAGCGTATAGCCGCCTTGCGCGACGTCTGGTCGCCGCTTCTGTTGTTCGTGTTCGTGATCGGTGGCCTCTATGGCGGCTTCTTCATCCCGACCGAGGCGGGTGCGGTCGGGGCGGTCGGTGCGTTCCTGATCGGCATCCTGCGCGGCAAGCTGTCGGTGGATGGCATCCTGCAGTCGCTGCTGCAGGCAACCCGCACCGCGGCCGCGGTCTTCACCGTGCTGATCGGCGCGCTGTGCTTCGGCTATTTTCTCACCATCACCCAGACGCCGCAGAACGTGACCTCATTCCTCACCGACCTCGGCATCGGCAAATACGGCGTGCTGGCGCTGATCCTTTTGATGTATCTGGCGCTCGGATGCCTGATGGACGCGCTGGCCATGGTGATCCTCACGGTGCCGATCGTATTTCCGGTGGTAACCGCGCTCGGCTTCGATCCGATCTGGTTCGGCATCATTATTGTCATGACCGTCGAGCTCGGCCTGATTCATCCCCCCGTCGGCATGAATGTGTTCGTCATCAAGAGCGTGATCAAGGACGTCAACATGTCCACGATCTTCGTCGGCGTGCTGCCGTTCGTGGTGACCGACCTGATCCGGCTGGTGATTCTCATCCTGTTTCCGTTGATCGCAACCTGGCTACCGCAACGCATGGTCGGATAGGGCATGAGTGTTCCGGCAACATCCAACAGGAGGAGGCCATGGCCCCGCAGCTTTCGACCAGATATGTCTTCAGCCTCGCCATCCGGATCGGCGCGCCGATCGTCGCCGGCGATCTCGGCTATGGTGTCAGGCGGATCATTCCGATCCTTGGCGGGGACGTTCGCGGCGAGGGCATCAGCGGCACGATCTTGCCGTGCGGCGCTGATTTCCAGACCATTCGCCCGAACGGCTTTACCGAGGTCGAGGCGAAGTATGCCTTTCAGATGCAGGACGGCGCCATTGTCTATATCGAGAATGTCGGCATCCGGTTCGGTCCAAAGCAGCTGCTCGACCGGATCGCCCAAGGCGAGAGCGTCGACCCCACGCTGATCTATTTTCGCTCGGTGCCGAAGTTCGAGACCGGAGCCGCGTCTTATCGCTGGCTGATGGAAAATCTGTTCGTCGGCGTCGGCGCGCGGCACCCGGACCGTGTCGAGATCGCGGTGCACCAGGTATTATGAGGCAGGGAGGGGAACCCGCTCCCGCTACCGAAAGATGGCCATAAAGTTTTGTACAGCAAATGAGTTGTTCAGTATATTTGACTGCTGAATAATTTGTTATAAATTATAACTATTGACAAGGGTGCATCAAGCCTATGGGAAACGCCGCCGCTTCGCCTGCAGATCCGTCGACGCTCCTCCGGATCGAGAGGATAGACACGGTGTTGACCGTCGGCCTGAACCGGCCGGCCAAGCGCAATGCCCTCAATGACAGCATCATGCTTGCGATTCAGGATTGCTTCTCCAGCATCCCGGACGGGATCGGCGCGGTGGTCCTGCACGGTGTCGGCGACCATTTTTCATCCGGGCTCGATCTTTCGGAATTGACCGAGCACGATGCCACCGACGGCTTGCGGCATTCGCAGATGTGGCACCGGGTGTTCGAACGGATCCAATATAGCCGGGTGCCCGTGATCGCGGTGCTTCGGGGTGCCGTCATCGGCGGCGGACTGGAACTCGCCTGTGCAGCGCACATTCGCGTCGCCGAGCCGAGCGCTTATTTTGCCTTGCCGGAAGGCCAGCGCGGCATCTTCGTGGGCGGCGGCGGATCAGTGCGGCTGCCGCGGTTGATCGGCGTCGCCCGGATGACGGACATGATGCTGACCGGGAGGGTCTATTCTGCCACCGAGGGCGCATCCTACGGCTTCGCGCAATACCTCACCGAGGAAGGCGGCGCCTTTGCCAAGGCCATGGAACTGGCCGGAAAGGTCGCGAAAAATGCGCCGCTGACGAATTTTGCCGTGCTGCAGGCATTGCCAATGATCGCGGAATCCAATCCGCAGTCCGGCCTTTTGATGGAATCGCTGATGGCGACTGTGGCCCAAAGCGACAAGGAGGCGAAGCTTCGGGTTCGCGCCTTTCTCGAGCACAAGACCGCCAAGGTAAAGCCCACCTGACATGAGCGCGAACCCCACCACGCCAGTCCCGATTTCGCGCAGCGCTGCGGCGCTGCGTCCGATTTCGTTCTGCGATCCCACTGTGACGATCGAGCGCCGGGTTGACGGTACCATCTATCTGCATCCGAAGATCGCACTCGGCGACTACCCGGCCCGGCTGACCGACCGCCTGCACCATTGGGCCGCTACCGAGCCGGACCGTGTCTTCATGGCGGAACGCGATGGCGGGCCTGGCTGGCGCCAAATCACCTATGCGGAATTGCTGGCCTCGAGCCGGCATATTGCCTCCGGCCTCTTGGCGCGCGGCCTGTCCGCCGAACGGCCGGTCGTGATCCTCTCCGGCAATTCGATCGACCACGCTCTGATCGCCTTCGGCGCGCTCTATGCGGGGATTCCGTTCTGCCCGGTGTCGCCGGCCTATTCGCTGGTGTCAAAGGATTACGGCAAGCTTTCCTATCTGATGACGCTGTTGACGCCTGGCATGGTTTTCGTCGACGACGCCGAGAAATTCGCCGATGCGATTGAGGCGAACGTTCCAGCCGAAACCGAGATCGCCGTCTCCTATGGCGCCTTGCCCAGCCGAAAGGCCACCCTGCTCGCCGACTTGATGGCGAGCCGGCTTCACCCCGGCCTTGATGCCGCGCATCAGGCCATTGGTCCCGATACGATCGCAAAATTCCTGCTGACGTCCGGTTCGACCGGCAATCCCAAGGCGGTCATCAATACCCAGCGGATGATCTGCGCCAATCAGGTGATGATCCGCGAAACCATGACATTCCTGAAGGAGGAGCCGCCCGTCATCGTCGATTGGCTGCCGTGGAACCACACCTTTGGCGGCAATCACAATGTCGGGTTGACCTTGTTCAACGGCGGCTCGATGTATCTGGACGCCGGCAAGCCGGTACCCGGCGGCATTGAGGAAACGGTGCGCAATCTCTGCGAGATTTCGCCCACGGTGTATTTCAACGTGCCAAAAGGCTATGAGTCGCTGCTGCCCTATCTGCGCGGCGACAAGGCGCTGCGCGCGAAATTCTTTCATCGTTTGCACGCGATGTTTTTCAGCGGCGCGTCGCTGTCGCCGTTTGTCTGGGACAGCCTGGACGAACTCGCGGTGCAGGAAACCGGCTTCCGCGTGCCCATGCTGACCGGCCTTGGCGCGACCGAAACCGCGCCATTCTTCATGTCGGTCAATCCGGCCACCAGCCGCTCCGGCCATATCGGACTGCCCGTATCCGGCAACGAAGCCAAGCTCGTTCCGAGCGATGGCAAGCTGGAGGTTCGGGCCAGGGGGCCGAACGTCATGCCGGGTTATTGGCGGCAGCCTGAACTGTCGGCTGTCGCGTTCGACGAGGAAGGCTTTTACAGGCTCGGCGACGCGCTCAAGCCAGCCGTTGCCGATGATCTCGGCGCCGGCTTCGATTTCGACGGCCGCATCGGCGAGGATTTCAAGCTCGCCAGCGGCACCTGGGTCAGCGTCGGTCCGCTGCGCGCCCGCTTTGTTGCGGCCTGCGCCCCCTTGGTGCGCGATGCCGTGATCGCCGGCATCAACCGCGACGAAGTGTCGGCGCTGGTCATTCTCGATCCCGACGGTTGCCGGCTGATCAATCCGACGCTGCCGCAGGACGATCTGGCCGCGACCGCGTCCGATCCCTTGATCCGGGAGGCCTTTCACGAACGGCTGGTGCGTTTTCTTTCGACCGCGACGGGATCGGCGACCCGGATCGCCCGCGCCGTCCTGCTCGACGCCCCGCTGTCGATCGATCACGGCGAGGTCACCGACAAGGGCTCGATCAATCAGCGCGCGGTACTCGACCGCCGCAGCGGGCTGATCGAGGAGATTTATGCACCGACACCGCCGACCCATGTCATAACGCTTTAGGCATTTTCAGGAAAGGTGGACGCCGGCTTTCCGCAAGAACATGCGACAAATAAAGCGCTAGCCTGCGTCGACCGTGCGTTCACTTTAGGAGGAAATCATGCAGCTGAAGGATCATGCCGCCATCGTCACCGGGGGTGCCTCGGGCCTGGGCGCGGCGACCGCGCGCCGCCTCGCCGCAGCGGGCGCCAAGGTCGCCCTGCTCGACCTCAACGCCAAGCTGGCGGAGAGCGTCGCCGCCGAGATCGGGGGGATCGCGGTGACCTGCGACGTCGCCGACGCGGCTTCGGCGGAGGCCGCCCTGGTTGCGGCCGCCAAGGCCCATGGCGCGGCGCGGGTGCTGGTCAACTGCGCCGGCATCGGCGTCGCCAAACGGGTGATCGGCCGCGACGGACCGATGGCGCTCGCCGATTTCGAAAAGGTGATCCGAGTCAATCTGATCGGCTCCTTCAACATGCTGCGGCTGGCGACCACCGAAATGTCCAAGCTGGAGCCGCTTTCAACCGGCGAGCGCGGCGTCGTGATCTCGACCGCGTCGATCGCGGCCTATGACGGGCAGATCGGACAATCGGCCTATTCGGCCTCCAAGGGCGGGATCGTGGCGATGACGCTGCCGATCGCGCGCGAACTGGCGCAATTCGGCATTCGCGTGCTGACCATCGCGCCGGGGCTGTTCCTGACCCCGCTGCTCGCCAATCTGCCACAGGAAGCCCAGGACAGCCTGGCCGCCGCGATACCGTTTCCGCGCCGGCTCGGTCACGCGGACGAGTTCGCCTCGCTGGCGCTGCACATGATCGATAATCCCTATCTGAACGGCGAGGTGGTGCGGCTCGATGCGTCGCTGCGCATGGCGCCGCGCTGAAGGACAAGCGCATGTTCGTCCATCGCCGCGAGGTGCAGATCCAGTGGGGCGACTGCGATCCCGCTGACATCGTCTACTACCCGCGCTACTTTGCGATGTTCGACGATTCGACCTCGATCCTGTTCGAGGCCGCCGGCTTCTCCAAGCAGGACATCATCAAGAAGTACGGCCTGGTCGGCATTCCCATGGTGGATACGCGGGCGAAATTCTACATCGCCTCGACCCATGGCGACTGGATCACGATCGAGAGCCGGGTGGAAAGCTTCAAGCGCTCAAGCTTCGAGGTGACCCATAAGGTCTTCAAGGGCGAAGCGCTGGCGATCGAGGCGTTCGAGACCCGGGTGCTGGTGGGACGTCATCCGGACGATCCGGCGCGGCTGAAATCGGCGCCGATGCCGCCGGAAATCATTGCCAGGTTCCAGCGGGGCTAGAGCGCTTGAAAATCTCGACCTCAGGCAGGGCTGAATGGCTGACAGACAGTCGATCACGAATGAACGATAACATCCAAGGGAGGAATACATGAAGAGGTTTTACCTGTCCGCGGCGGTGCTCGCGGCGGCTTGCGTGCTGCCGGGGTTGCCTGCGCTGACGCAGACCAACGAAATCACCATCGGCATCACCACCACCACTACCGGGCCGGCCGCGGCGCTTGGCATTCCCGAGCGTAACGCGCTCGAGTTCGTGGCCAAGGAGATTGGCGGGGTGCCGCTCAAGGTGATCGTGCTCGACGATGGCGGCGATCCGACCATTGCGACCAGCAATGCACGGCGTTTCGTCACGGAGTCCAAGGCCGACGTCATCATGGGCTCGGCGACGACGCCACCGACCGCCGCGGTCTCCAACGTCGCCAATGAGGCGGGCATTCCCCACATCGGCCTGGCACCGTTCCCGATCACTCCGGAGCGGGCCAAATGGTCGGTTTCGATGCCGCAGCCGATCCCGATCATGGGCAAGGTGCTCTATCAGCACATGAAGGCGCACAACATCAAAACCGTCGGCTACATCGGCTACTCCGATTCCTACGGCGACCTCTGGTTCAACGACCTGAAAAAACAGGGCGAGGCCATGGGCTTGCAGATCGTCGACGAGGAGCGTTTCGCGCGGCCGGATACGTCGGTCGCGGGTCAGGTCCTGAAACTGGTCGCCGCCAATCCGGATGCGATCCTGGTCGGGGCATCCGGTACCGCAGCGGCGCTGCCGCAGACCGCGCTTCGCGATCGCGGTTACACGGGCCTGATTTACCAGACCCATGGCGCTGCCAGCATGGATTTTATCCGTATCGCAGGCAAGGCCGCCGAGGGTGTGCTGATGGTGTCGGGTCCGGTGATGGACCCGGAGGATCAGCCCGATAGCGCGCTGACCAAAAAGCCCGGACTGGCGCTGGACCAGGCCTATGAGGCAAAATACGGCCCCAACAGCCGCAGCCAGTTCGCCGGACATGCCTACGATGCATTCCTGGTTCTGCAACGTGTGATCCCGGTCGCTCTGAAGACGGCGAAGCCTGGAACACTGGAATTCCGCGAGGCGATCCGTCAGGCGCTGATGAGCGAGCACGATATCGCCGCCAGCCAGGGCGTCTACAACTTCACCGACAAGGATCGCTACGGCCTCGACGACCGTTCGCGCATTCTGTTGACCGTGAAGGACGGCAAATACGTGCTGGCGAAGTGAGCGGGGCGCGATGCGGGGATCAGACAGGGCGCCCACTAGCTCAGCGATTCCTTGAAGCTTATCATATCGAGCCTTGCTCCGACCTCATCCTGAGGAGCGCGCTCTTCGCGCGCGTCTCGAAGGATGGCCGCTTGCACCGCTTGCGGCCATCCTTCGAGACGCATCGCGCTTGCGCGATGCTCCCGGGGGATGAGGACCGGGGAGACCTGACGATATGATCAGAGCTTCAAAATCGCTCGTCTAGGGGCGCCCCTACGCCATTATCGATCCCGTAGGGGCGACCCTTGTGGTCGCCCTCTTCGACGCACCGCATCCAATCGGTTCTTGGCCTTGGCTATTTGAAAAAATTGCATCGGAAATCCATCCGGCGGGACGTGCCGAGTGATCCGCACCTAAACGCCTTAAGCACCCTCCTGTCCAAAGCCGAGATAGCTCGCGGCCACGCGCGGGTCGGCGGCGATGTCGTTGGCCGGGCCGTCGAGGATGAATTCGCCGAGCTCCATCACATAGGCGCGGTCGGCGACCTGCAGCGCGGCTTGGGCATTCTGTTCGACCAGCAGCACCGAGACGCCGCTTAAGCGCAACTCGGCGATGATGCGGAAGATATCGGCGACGATCAGCGGCGCCAGGCCCAGGCTCGGCTCGTCCAGCATCAGGAGTTTCGGCGCGCCCATCAAGGCGCGGCCCATCGCCAGCATCTGCTGTTCGCCGCCGGACAAGGTTCCGGCCGGCTGCCCGCGCCGTTCCTTCAGCCGTGGAAACAGCGTGTAGACCCGTTCCAACGACCTGCTTGCGATCGCCCTGGCGATCCGGAAGGCGCCGAGCCGCAGATTGTCCTCGACATTCATGGTAGCGAACAGCTCGCGATGTTCTGGCACCAGGCTCAGGCCGGCCGCGACGCGGTCCTCGATCTCGAGCTGCGCCAAATCCCCCCCGGCAAAGGCAACGCGGCCCTTCAGCGGCAGGATGCCCATGATGGCATTCAACAGCGTGGTCTTGCCGGCGCCGTTGGCGCCGATGATGGTGACGATCTCGTTGCTGGCGACCTCGAGCGACACCGAGCGGACCGCCTCGACCTTGCCGTAGGCGACGTGGGCCGCGGTGACCTGCAACAGCGCGTTGCTGCCGGCCTTCATGCCGCCGCTCCGAGATAGGCCTTGATCACCTGCGGATTGGTCTTGATCGCTTGTGGCGTGCCTTCGGCGATCTTGGCGCCGAAATCGAGCACCACGATGCGGTCGGCCAGATCCATCACAAATCCCATGTCGTGCTCGACCAGCAGCACCGACATGCCGCCGTCGCGCAAGGCGCGCAGCAGCGCGGCGAGCTGCTGCTTCTCCATCAGCCGCAGTCCCGCGGCCGGCTCGTCGAGCAGCAGCAAAATCGGATCGACGCACAGCGCGCGCGCGATCTCGACGATGCGTTGCTGGCCGAGCGACAGGCTGCCCGCCGGCTGGTCGATCTGGCCGGTAAGGCCGACGCGCTCGATCTGGCGCGCCGCTTCCGCCAGCAAACGGGCTTCCTCGGCGCGATCGAGCCGCAACATGCTGGCGATGGCGCCGGCGTTGCCGCGCAGATGCGCGCCGATCGCGACGTTTTCCAGCACCGTCATGTCCGGCACCAGTTTGACGTGCTGGAAGGTCCTGGCGATGCCCAGTTTCGCAACCTGCTGCGGCGGGGCGTGGTCGATGCTCTTGCCTTCGACGGTGATCCTGCCGCCCGACGAGGTCAGCACGCCGGTGATCAGGTTGAAGGTCGTGCTCTTGCCGGCACCGTTCGGACCGATCAGCGCGACGATCTCGCGGGCCTTTACGTCGAAGGAGACGTCGTTGACGGCGATCACGCCGCCGAACTGTTTGCGCGCGCCTTCGACCTGCAGCAGAACGGCGGAGGAGTTCGCGGCTCTGGCGCGAGCCGGCAATTGGAGCGATGGATCGGGCCGCTTGCGGCCTGGCTTGACCGGCAGCCGCGCCATCAGCCATGGCCACACACCGGTCGGCGCCAGCTGCAGCAGGACTACCAGCAGGATGCCGAACACGATGGTCTCGAGCTGGCCCTCGCCGCCAAACACATAGGGCAAATAGCTTTGCAGGATTTCCTTGAGGATGACGACGATGGCAGCTCCCAACACGCCACCCCAGACATAGCCGGCGCCGCCGACCACCGCGGTGAACAGATATTCGATGCCGGCCTGGGCACCGAACGGCGTCGGATTGGCGGCGCGCTGGAAATGCGCATACAGCCAGCCGGACAACCCCGCCAGCACCGCGGCGTAGATAAAGACCAGGAGTTTGGCGCGGGGGGCGTGGACGCCAAAGGCCTCGGCCGCGATGTGCCCGCGCCGCAGTGCGCGGATGGCCCGGCCGGTGCGCGAATCCAGGAGGTTCATGGTCAAAAGCGCCGAAAGCAGGACCGCGATCCAGATGACAAAATAGATCGAGCCGGGGTCGAGCATCCGGAAAGTCCCGATCGACAGCGGTGGGATGCCGGAGATGCCGTCGTTGCGGCCGAGGAAGCCGAGCTTGCTGAACAGGTAGAACAGGCCGAGCCCCCAGGCGATGGTGCCGAGCGGCAGATAGTGCCCGGACAACCGCACCGTGACCAGGCCGAGCGCGACCGCGGCGATGCCGCTGACCAGAAGCGACAGCGGCAGCGTCAGCCACGGCGACATGCCATACGCCGTTGTCAGCACCGCCGTGGTATAGGCGCCAAAGCCGCAAAAGGCCGCCTGACCGAACGACGTCAGGCCGCCGACGCCGGTCAAGAGCACGAGCCCCATCGCCACCAGCGCGGCCAGCCCGATATTGTCCAGCAGCACGATCCAGAACGGTGGCATGCCTGGGATGAAGGGGATCGCGGCCATGATCAGCGCGAACGCGACAACAGGCAACCGCTGCATCATCGCGGTCAATCCTTCTCTTCCTCGACCGCGGGTGCCGACAGCGAGCGCAGCAGCAGCACCGGGAGGATCAGCGTGAAGACGATGACCTCCTTGAAATTGCTCGCATAGAACGAGGAGAACGCTTCGACCGATCCGACCAGAAGGGCGGCGATCGCGGTCAAGGGATAGCTGACGAGGCCGCCGATGATCGCGGCGACGAAGCCTTTCAGGCCAATCAGGAAGCCAGTATCATAATATAGCGTCGTGATCGGCACGATCAGGATGCCGGAGAGCGCTCCGATCGTCGAAGCCAGCAGGAACGCGATCTGGCCCGACAGCGTGGTCCGGATGCCGACCAGGCGTGCGCCCAGACGATTGATCGCGGTGGCGCGGAGCGCCTTGCCATAGAGCGTGAGACCAAAAAACAACCAGAGGCCAACGATGAAAGCGATCGTCATGGCGTAGACGGCCAGGCTTTGGCCGGTGAAACGCAGCGAGCCCAGGTTGAACGCCGCATCGGAGATCGGCGGCCCGCGCTGGCCCTCGGCGCCGAAGAACACCAGGCCAAAACCCTGCAGCGCCAGATGGCAGCCCACCGAGGCGATCAGAAGGACCAGCACGGAGGTGTGTGCGATCGGCTGAAACGCGATGCGGTAGAGAGACATCCCGATCGCTGCGACGATCAGGAGCGACAGCCCGACATTGATCGCGATCGGAGGGTGATGGCCGGCGAACCAATAGGTCAGCGCCAGGATCATCCAGGGCAGCACGATGTTGATCGGAAGCGACCGCGCGACCAGGCGCCAATGCAGCGCTCGGCGTCCGGCAAAGAGGTCGAGGCCAAACGCCACCAGACCCATCGCTACCGCAAGCCGCGCCGTGCCCGGTAGCTGGCCTGATGCCAGCGAGGCATAGGTCAGCGCGCCATAGGTGACGAACTCGCCCTGCGGAATCAGGATCACGCGTGTCACGGCGAACACCAGCACCAGCGCCAGGCCGAGCAACGCGTAGATCGCGCCGTTGGTGATGCCGTCCTGCACCAGGAACAGCATGATGGTGGTGTTCAAGACCCGGCGCCCCCCCTTCGAGATATCGGTCGGACCGGGACTTAAAGCCGCTCCCCCACCCAATACCTGACAGCAGTTGATAAATGCCGTCATTAGTTGATATAATGGATAACAATTATTGATTATAATCTCAAGGCCGGCCCATTCTGGGTAGCCCATTCATCCTAGCGGCATTGCGAGCATCAAGCGATGACTGTTCCCAAGACGGCCCTGATCGATGCTGCCAAGGCACCCCGCGCGGCCACCAAGGAGCCGGAGCGCACGACTCAAAGCACCCTGCTGCAGCTTGGCGAATTATCGGAATTGCTGGGATATTCACTCAAGCGGGCGCAATTGAAGGTGTTCGAGGATTTTTTGCGCTCCGTCGCGCCGCTGCAGCTGACGCCGGCGCAATTCTCGGTTCTGCTGCTGATCGACCGGAACCCGGGACGCAACCAGACCGAAATCGCCAATACGCTTGGGATTCTGAGGCCGAATTTCGTGGCGATGCTCGATGGACTTGAAAGTCGCGATCTCTGCGCGCGGATCCGTTCGAACAACGATCGCCGCTCCCACATCCTGGTTCTGACCGACAAGGGCCGGGCAGTGCTGGCGCGTGCCAAGAAGCTCGTCGCTATCAAGCACGAGGCGCGGCTTAACGAATTGCTGGGGCCCGCCAACCGCGCCGCGCTGATTACGATGCTGACCACCATCGCCAGGGACTTTTGAAATACAAACCTCAGACGCCATCGACCAAAATCGCCCTGATATCGTTGACATTGGTGAGTGTCGGGCCGGTCAGCAGCAAATCACCCGTCGCGGCAAAGAAGGCCGTGGCGTCGTTGTTGCCAAGATAGGCGTTGGCGTCCAGGCCAAGTGACGACATCTTCGCGAAGGTGCGATGGTCGATCATCGCGCCGGCCGGGTCGCTGGCGCTGCCCGCGCCGCCGTCGGCGCCGTCGGTATCGCCAGCCAGCGCCGCGATGCCCTGGGTATCCCTGAGCAGGCCGGCCAGTGCCAGCGCATATTCCTGGTTGGGTCCGCCGCGTCCGTTACCGCGCACGGTCACGGTCAATTCGCCACCTGATAGGATCGCCACGCGTTTGCCCTCGGCGCGCGCTTGCAGCGCCAACTGGGCATGATCGGCGGCGACGCTGCGGGCTTCGCCCTCGAGATCGGCACCGAGATCGATGATGGCGTAGCCGGCCTCGCGGGCCGTGCCGATGGCGGCGTCGAGTGAGGCCCTCGGCCGAGCGATCAGCTCGAAGTGCGCGCGCGCAAAGGCCGGATCACCCGGCTTGCAGCTTTCATTGCGCTGGTCTTCGAGAGCGCGGCGGATGGCGTCGTCGACCTCGAGGCCATATTTGGCGACGATGGCGCGGGCGTCGGCGAGCGTGGTCGGATCCGGAACCGTCGGCCCCGAGGCGATGGCGGAAGCATCGTCATGCGGAACATCCGATATCGCCAGTGTCAGGATTTCCGCGCGCTGTCCGGCGCGGGCGAGCCGGCCGCCCTTGATCCGCGACAAGTGCTTGCGGACGGTGTTGACCTCGGAGATCGGCGCCCCCGAGCGCAACAGCGCCCGCGTCGTCTGCTGCTTCTGCGCGAACGACACGCCCGCAACCGGGGCGATCCAATTCGCCGAGCCACCGCCTGACAGCAACACCAGCAGGAGATCGTCCGCACTGGCGTCCTGCGCCAGCCGCAGGCTCTGCTCCGCGCCTTTCAGCCCGGCTTCATCGGGAACGGGGTGGCCGGCTTCGATCACCTGGATGCGTCGCGTCGGCACGCCGTGGCCGTGGCGTGTGGTCGCAATCCCGACGAGCCGCGATGGATCGAGATGGCGTTGGTCGAGATAGTACCGCTCCGCCGCCGCCGCCATCGCGGCCGCGGCTTTGCCGGCGGCAAGGCAGATCACCCGGCCCTTCGGCGCGGCTGGCAAGTGCGCCGCCAGCACGACATCAGGATGCGCCGCGGCGACGGCGGCGTCGAACATCGCGCGCAGCAGAGGGCGCCTGTCGGTCATCGCATCACGGGATTGAAAAAGGAAACATGCAACGCAGGTTATCCCTCCGTTTGCGGCAAAAGAAAACCCCCGCAGAACCTGCGAGGGTCGGTTTTGGGAGCCAAAGGTCGCTGGCAGTAAAAGTGCGGCGCTCAGCCGCCGGCTTCGGCGCTGATGACGTCGCCGAACAGCTTCCATTTGTCGCCTTCGAACATCATCAGCTGAAGCTGGCTGATCGGGGCAAAATCGGTCGCACTGGTGTTGATCTTGATGCCCGGCAGCAGCACTTCGGTACGGAAATCCTTCAGGCTGGCCGCCTGCTTCATGACGTTCTCACGGGTCAGGTCGTCGCCGCACTGCTTGAGGACCTGAATGAGGGTCTGCGCCACGCCGTAGCCGACCACCGTCCCCTGGTCGAGCTTGTTGCCTTCCGGGAAGTCCTTGGCCAGAAACGCCAGGAAGTCCTTCATTCCGGCGTCGTCATTCCATTGCGGCTCGGAAGGATCCTTCAGATAGGCCGCGGAGATGATGCCTTGCGCGTTCTCGTAACCGGCCGGTTTGAGCACGCTGCCGACCGATGCCGAAACGTTGTTGAGGATGTGCAGCGGCTTCCATTGGATTTCGGCAACCTTCTTGATCGCCTGCGCCGCGAACTTCGGCGTGGCGATATCGACGAAGACATCAGCCCCGCTCGATTTCAGCTTGACGACGTGGTCGTCGACCGTTGGCTCGGTGGTCTCGTAGCTTTCCTCGGCGATCACCATCGAGGCGGCCTTGGCGCCCAACCCGTCCTTCAGGCCCTTGAGATAGTCCTTGCCGTAGTCGTCATTCTGGTACAGCACCGCAATCTTGGCGTTCGGCTTCTCTTTCAGAATGTAGCTGGCATAGATGCGCCCTTCGCTCTGATAGCTGGGCTGCCAGCCCATGGTCCAGGGAAAATTCTTGGGGTCGTCCCATTTGGTGGCCCCGGTGGCGACGAACAGCTGCGGTACCTTCTTTGAGTTCATGTATTTGTGAATCGCCGAGTTCGGCGGCGTGCCGAGCGGATTGAAGATCAACAGCACCTCGTCGCTCTCCACCAGCTTGCGTGCCTGCTCGACCGTCTTGGGCGGACTGTAGCTGTCGTCATAGCTGATGAAATTGATCTTGCGTCCGTTGATGCCGCCGGCATCGTTGATCTTCTTGAAGTAGGCGGCTTCGGTCTTGCCGATCACGCCATAGGCGGACGCCGGACCGCTATAGGGCATGATGTTGCCGATCTTGATTTCGGTATCGGTGGCGCCGGTATCGTATTTCTTTTGCGCGAGCGCGCCGCTGCTCGACGCCGCGAACATTATGAGCGCAGCCGATGCGATCGCGATTCTGCTGGTAGTAAAAGGCATTCCAAATCTCCCTTCTTGGATGGACGGTAACAGGCGCCTTATCGTTGATCCGAAAGTTTCTTGGCGCGCGGATGCGATTGAATACCATTTGGCAACGGTCATCAAGAACAAGCCCCTGCGCCACCAGCACAGGGGCTGCTTCTTTAGTAGCCATTTCGGCCAAGGCCGCGTCATTTTGTCGAATAGACCCTGGCCAACGAGCGCGTGGGAAAGCGTCCTAGTTGAGCGATTCCTCGAAGCTTATCATATCGAGCCTTGCTCCGACCTCATCCTGAGGAGCGCGCTCTTCGCGCGCGTCTCGAAGGATGACCGCTTGCACCGCCTTTGCGGCCATCCTTCGAGACGCATCGCTTGCGCGATGCTCCCTGGGGATGAGGACCGGGGAGGATGCCGATATGATCAGAACTTCGGAAACGCTGGTCTAGTTACTCAGTTCGCCGCTGATGATGTCGTCGAACAATTCCCATTTTTCACCCTTGAACCGCATCATCCGAAGCTGCTCGATCGGTGCGAAATCGGTGGCGCTGGTGTTGATCCTGATGCCGGGAAGCAGGGTGTCGGGTGCGAAGTCCTGCAGGCTGGCCGCCTGCTTCATCACGTTCTCGCGGGTCAGGTCATCGCCGCACATTTGCAGCACCTTGACCAGGGTTTGGGCGGCGCCGTAGCCGTAGACCACCGAGCCATCGCGCCTGTCGGCGGCGGGCTCGTACTTCGCGAGGAAGGCATAAAACTTCTTCATGCCGGGGTCGTCGTCCCACTGCGAATCCGAGCCGTCCTTGGCGTAGGTGGCCGAGAGAATGCCTTGCGAATTCTCGAAACCCGCCGGCATCAACACGCCGCCGACCGAGGCGCTGACGTTGGGGAGGATCAGCAAGGCCTTCCATTCGATCTCGGCGAGCTTCTTGATGGCCTGCGACGAGAATTTCGGGGTCGTGATGCTGAGGAAGACATTGGCGCCCGTAGCCTTGAGCTTGACGATGTGGTCATCGATCGAGGGCTCGGTGGTCTCGTAGCTTTCCTCCGCCGCGATCATCGAGCTCTTGGCGCCGAGCCCGCCTTTCAGGCCCTTGACGAAGTCCTTGCCGAAATCGTCGTTCTGAAAAAGGATTGCGATCCTGGCGTCAGGCTTTTCCTTCATCAGATACCTGGCATAAATCCGCGCCTCGCTCTGATAGCTGGGCTGCCAACCCATGGTCCATGGAAAGTTCTTGGGATCGTCCCACTTGCTGGCGCCGCTGGCGACAAACAACTGCGGCACTTTCTTGGCGTTCATGTATTTCTGAATCGCCGAATTCGACGGCGTGCCCAGCGGATTGAATATCAGCAGGACTTCATCGCTCTCGACCAGCCGGCGGGCCTGCTCGACGGCCTTTGGCGGGCTGTAGGCATCGTCATAGCTGATGAAATTGATCTTGCGGCCGTTGATGCCGCCCTCGGCATTGATCTTGTTGAAGTAGGCGGCCTCGGTCTTTCCGATCACGCCGTAGGCGGAGGCCGGACCGCTATAGGGCATGATGTTGCCGATCTTGATCTCGGCATCGGTCGCACCGGTGTCGTACTTCTTCTCGGCGAGCGCGGCGCCCCGACTCGCCGTCAGGGCAATGATCGCGATCGAGAATGCGGCGGTCCGCAGCCTTTGTCTGGCAAGCATAATCATTCCTCGGTCTAGTTCCTCTTCAGTCTGCCGATCAACTGCTCGGCAACCATGGCGACCTGCCTGGCGCCGTGCGGCACCAGGAAGATGACAAGGAACAGCAAGACGCCGAATACGGCGCCGGAGAGGCCCTTTGAAAAGCTCTCCGCGATGTTCGGCACGAAGATGATGAAGGCCGCACCCACGATCGAGCCGGGCAACCATCCGACGCCGCCGACCACCATGCCCAGAAACAGTTGGATCGCCAGCGTGATGGTGTAGCTGTCAGGGGCCACGAACTGCACCGCGATCGCGCCGAGGGCGCCGGCGACGCCGGTGATACCGGCGCTGACGCCGAACGCCAGCGTCTTGTAGGTCGCGACGTCAATGCCCATGGCGGACGCCGCAATCTCGTTGTCGCGGATCGCCATGAAGGCGCGCCCGGACCGCGACTTCAACAGGTTGACCGAGAAGATGTAGATCGCGATCGAAACCGCCAGCGTGAAATAATACAGCCACATGTCCTGGGACATCGGCAGGCCGAACGGCGCATTCGGCTTGTCGACCACCAGACCCTGCACCCCGCCGGTCCAGTATTCGAAATAGCCGAGCTTCAACAGCTGCGGCATGGCGGTCGCCAAGGCGAAAGTGGCCAGTGCCAGATAGACGCCGCTCAGACGCAAAGCGGGCTGCCCGAACAGAAATCCAAAGGCGAAGCAGACCACGCCAGCAACCGGAAGGGTCAGGGCGTAATTGATGCCGGCATGTTCCATCAGGATTGCCGAGGTGTAGGCGCCGACCGCGTAGAAAGCGCTCTGTCCCAGCGAAAACTGGCCGCTGCCGCCGGTCAGGATGTTGAGCGCCAGCACGGCGAGGCCATAGATCAACAGCATCGTCAGCTGGAAGATGATGAAATTCTTCACGAACAGCGGCACCACGATCAACAGCGCCAGCATGATGAGCGAGGATCCGTAGCCGAGCGTCATGGCGCGCTTGGGAACGGCCTCGACTGCCGGCGCCTCGGTGGCGACTTCCTGAATGGCGCTCATGATCAGACTCGCTTCACGATCGGCCGGCCAAACAGGCCGGCGGGTTTGATGACCAGTACGGTGATGATCAGCGCCAGCGCGATCGGCAGTTTCAGTTCATTGCCGACGCCGGGGATGTAGGTGCCGGCGAGGTTTTCGAAGATCCCGACCAGGAAGCCGCCGATGACGGCCCCGAACGGACTGGTGAGGCCGCCGAGCACGGCGGCTGCAAAGCCGTAGATCAGCACGCCCAACATCATGTTCGGTTCCAGAAACACCACCGGCGCGATCATCATGCCGGCGACGGAGCCGATCGCGGCCGCCATGCCCCAGCCGAGCGCGATCATCCAGCTGGTGTTGATGCCGACCAGCCGGGCCAATTCCGGCAGCGAGGCGGCGGCGCGCATCGCCAGACCGATCTTGGTATATTGAAAAAAGATATAGAGCAGGACCAGCAACAGCAGGGTAACGCCGATCATGCCGGCCTGATGGGTCGAAATCAGCTGGCTGCCGAGAAAGGGCGAGGAGCCAAAGGGCGTCGGATATTGCTTGATGGTAAAGTCCCAGATCAGGCCGGCGACGCTGTTGATGATGGAATACAGTGCGATGAAGCCGGCGACATTGGTCAGGATCGGGGCTTTCGCCAACGGCCTGAACAGCAACCGCTCGATCGCGATGCCGGCGGCAAAGGAAAATGCCAGCGTCAGCACGAACGCGCCCCAGTAGGGCACCCCCCATTGCATCAACTGCCAGGAGATGAAGGTCGAGAACATCGCCATCTCTCCTTGCGCGAAATTGAGATGATCGATCGCCTGGTAGATCATGACGACGGCAAGCGCCATGCAGGCATAGATCGCGCCGGTGGCGATGCCGGCCAGGATCTGATTGGTGAAAAGCTCCATCGTCCCGGCTCCTCAATAACCCAGATAGGATTTGCGAATGTCTTCGTTTTCGGCGATCTCGGTGGCACTCCCCGACATCACAATGCGACCGGTTTCGATGACGTAGGCCTGGTCGGCGAGTTCCAGCGCCAGTTCGGCATTCTGCTCCACCACCAGAATGGTGACCTTGTCCTCGCGATTGATCTTGCCGAGGATCTTGAACAGGTCGCGCACGATCAGCGGCGCCAGCCCGAACGAGGGCTCGTCGAGCAGCATCAGTCGCGGACGCAGCATCAGGGCCCGCGCCACCGCCAGCATCTGCTGCTCGCCGCCGGAAAGCGTGCCGGCCTGCTGGGTATGCCGGGTCTTCAGGACCGGGAAGTAGTCGTACATCCGCTCGATGTCGGAAACCACGCCGGGGCTGTCCTTGCGGGTGATCGCGCCAAGCTGCAGGTTCTCTTCCACCGTCATGGTAGTGAAAGTGCCGCGGCCCTGCGGCACGTGGGCGATGCCGAGCCGCACGATGTTCTCGGTCGAGCGGCCGGTGAGCGGGGCACCGTCGAACTCGATCGTGCCGGTCGAGCGCACCATGTTGCAGATCGCGCGCAAGGTGGTGGTCTTGCCGGCGCCGTTGGCGCCGAGCAGGGTGGTCAGGCTTCCCTCATTGAGGCCGAAGTCGAGCCCGTGAAGCGCCTGGACCTGGCCGTAATAGGCGCGCAGATCCCTCACATCGAGCATCGCCGTCATTGATCCTTGCTCCCGAGATAGGCTTTGATGACGTCGGGATCGGACTGCACCTGGGCCGGTGTTCCCTCGGCGAGCTTGCGGCCGAAATTCAGCGCCACCACGTGATCGGCAATCGACATCACCAGGCCCATGTGATGCTCGACCAGCAGCACCGTGACCTGGCGGTCATCGCGAATGCGGCGGATCAGATCGCCGAGCACGTGCACTTCTTCGTGGTTGAGGCCGCCTGCGGGTTCGTCGAGCAGCAGGATCTTCGGATCGGCCGCCAGCGCGCGCGCCAGTTCGACGCGTTTCTGGGTCCCGAACGGCAGGCCGGAAACCGTGCGGTGCGCGACCTCTTCGAGGTCGAGATAACCGAGGATATCGTGGACCCGCGTATTGATGTCGGCTTCGCCGCGGCGAACCCAGGGCAGCTTGAGGCTGTCGCTGATGATGTCGCTGTTGGTGCGCGAATGGGTGCCGACCCGGACGTTGTCGAGCACCGAAAGATTGGCAAATAGCGCAACGTTCTGGAACGTGCGGCCGATGCCGATTTCAGCGATCCGGTGCGCCGGACGCTTCAGGATGGTCCGGCCTTCCATGAGAATGTCGCCGGCGCTCGGCTGGTAGAGCCGGCTCAGGCAATTGAACAGGGTGGTCTTGCCGGCGCCATTCGGCCCGATCAGGCCGAGGATCTGGCCCCGACGCATGTCAAAGGATATGCCGTTCAAGGCGACGATGCCTCCGAACACAACGCTGACATCGCGAACCGCGAGCAGGGGATATGGTTCCTCGACGAGTTGCGGCTGCGTCATTTGGCAGCGCCCGCCTGTGCCGGTCCGCGGCAACTGCGCACAGCGGTTCGCCGTTCGCGGCGCGAAAGCCTACCTGATCCCCTCGACCACACGCACAATTCTCCCTCCTGCTTTCAGCTTTTTGCTTTCTTCTTTTTTTGATGGTGATGGCGCCGCTCCGCCGAGCGCGGTTTCGATGTTCCTTACCATCGCCACGAGGCGGGGTCCAATATCCTGGCGCAGCCGATCCTCGGTGAAACGGAATGCGGGTGCACCGCAATTAAATGCATAAGGGCCGGTTCCGTCATTCAGCTTCAATGCCACGCCGACCGCATGCACGTCGTCCTGCCACTCGCCCGCTGAGATTGCAAAACCGAGCCTTTCCACCGTTTCCCCGGCGCGTTCGATGCCGTCGCGCATCCGCGGCCAACGGCTGCCATAGTGTTCGCGCAGTTCGCGCAGCAGCGAGGCGCGCTCGTCGTTCGGCAGTGCCCAAAGATAGGCCCGCCCCATCGCGGTGGTGGCAATCGGAATGCGCGAGCCGACGTCCAGCTGAACACCGAGCGCCAGACCGCTGCGGCTCTGGCCGAAGTAGATCATGCTGTGACGGTCGCGGCCGCCGATCGCGACCGCACCGCCGGTCGCCCGCATCAGCTCCTCGCGGTAAGGTTCGGACAGGTGGCGAACGCCGAGATTGGCAAGGGCGGCGTAACCAAGCGCCATGGCCGACGGCGCCAGCTGATATTTCTCGAACCGCGGAACCGGTGTAAGGTAGCCCAGCTTGGTCAGCGTATGGGTCAGCCGCGAAACGGTCGGCTTGGGTAGATTGGTGCGGGCCGCGATCTCCTGATTGCCAAGAAGCCCGTCGTTGGGATGAAATGCGCGCAACACATCAAGGCCGCGGGCAAGCGCGACGACGAAGCTGCGATCGGCCGCCATCTTTTTGCCTGGACGTTTCATTCCCTGCCGCTGCCATTGAGCTCGTTGACAACCGACGTGCTTCAAAATAACCCTCCGTGTCAAGATGTGGAATTAAATTCCGCAGTGCGAAATAAAATCGAACAGGAAGCCAGGGAGATCATCGTGAACGAAGTGGTCAAGCTCGAGCGTCATGACGTGGTCGCCCTCGTCACGGTCAACAGCCCGCCGGTGAACGCGTTGAGCGCCGCCGTCCGCGGCGGGATTCTCGACTGCATCAAGCAAGCGATCGCCGATCCCGAGGTGAAGGCGATCGTTCTGACCTGCGGCGGGCGCACCTTCATCGCCGGCGCCGACATCACCGAATTCGGCAAGCCGCCGAAGCCGCCGGGATTGAACGAGGTGCTGACCGAGATGGACAACTCGCCAAAGCCGATCGTGGCCGCCATTCACGGCACCGCGCTTGGCGGCGGTCTCGAAGTGGCGCTGGCCTGCCACTTCCGCGTCGCCACCAAGGACGCCAAGCTTGGCCTGCCCGAGGTCAAACTCGGCTTGCTGCCGGGGGCCGGCGGTACCCAGCGGCTGCCGCGCGCGGTCGGTCCGGAGCTGGCCGTCAAAATCATCGTCGGCGGCGATCCGATCGGCGCCAGCGAAGCGCTGAAACATGGCCTGATCGAGGAAATCGTCGAAGGACCCGCGGCTGGCGGCGAGGCCTTTGCCCGCAAGGTGCTGGCGGAGAAGCGCCCGCTGCGCAGGCTGCGCGACGACGATTCCAAGCTTGCGGCTGCCAAGGCCGACCGCTCGATCTTCACCAGCGCGGTCGCCGCCGTGACCAAGAAGGCGAGGGGGCTGGAGGCCCCGTTTGCCGCCGCCGATGCCGTCGGCTACGCGATCGACCTGCCGTTCGATGAAGGGCTGAAGAAGGAGCGCGAGGGCTTCCTCAAGCTGGTTGCCAGCGATCAGTCGAAGGCGCAGCGCTACGCCTTCTTTGCCGAGCGCGAGGCCGCCAAGATCGCGGGCGTGCCCGAAGGCACCAAACCCCGAACCGTCGAGCGGGTCGCCATCATCGGCGCCGGCACCATGGGCGGCGGCATCGCGATGTCGTTCGCCAATGCCGGCATTCCGGTGACGCTGATCGAGACCGGCGACGATCAGCTCAAGCGCGGCATGGGCGTGATGCAGAAGAACTACGAGGCGACCGCGGCGCGCGGCGGCATCCCCGCTGACGCGCCGGCCAAGCGCATGGGCCTGATCAAAGGCGTGGTCGGACTGGAGCACGTTGGCGATGCCGACCTGATCATCGAGGCCGTGTTCGAGACCATGGCGATCAAGAAGGACGTGTTCACCGCGCTGGACAAGCATGCCAAACCGGGCGCGGTGCTGGCCAGCAATACCTCCTATCTCAACATCGACGAGATCGCGGCCGTGACCAGCCGGCCACAGGATGTGCTGGGCATGCATTTCTTCAGCCCGGCCAACGTGATGAAGCTGTGCGAGATCGTCCGCGCGGCGAAAACCGCGCCGGACGCGCTGACGACCGCGGTGGCGGTGGCGCGCCGAATAGCCAAGGTACCGGCGGTGGTCGGGGTCTGCGACGGCTTCGTCGGCAACCGGATGCTGGCGCAGCGCGGCAAGCAGGCGGAAAAACTGCTGTTCGAGGGTGCGCTGCCGCAGCAGGTCGACGCGGTGGTGACGAAATTCGGCATGCCGATGGGCCCGTTCGCGATGGGCGATCTGGCCGGTCTCGATATCGGCTGGCGCTCCCGCAAGGACCGCGGCATCAAGTCTGAAATCGCCGACGCGCTGTGCGAAGCCGGACGTTTCGGTCAGAAGACCGGCAAGGGCTATTACAAATACGAGGGCGGGTCGCGCGCGCCGCTGCCCGATCCGGAAGTGGAAAAACTGATCGACGAGACCTTGCAGCGGCTCGGGCGCAAGCGCCGCGTGGTCTCTGATGAGGAAATTCTCGAGCGCATGATGTATCCGATGATCAACGAGGGCGCGCGAATCCTTGAGGAAAAGATCGCGGCGCGGCCGAGCGACATCGACGTGATCTGGCTCTATGGCTATGGCTGGCCGATCTATCGCGGCGGCCCGATGTTCTATGCCGATCAGGTCGGCCTCAAGCACATCGCCGACCGGTTGTCGTTCTATGCCAAGGAGACCAACGATCCCTCGCTCGAACCGGCGCCATTGCTCAAGCGGCTGGCCGACGAAGGCAGTAGCTTCGCATCGCTGGCCCAGACGGCGAAGGCGGCGTGATGGAGATCAGCGCCGCAACCCATCCGGGCGAAGCATTCTATCCGGAAGGCGTGCATTGGGACGACCCGATCGCACGCGGCACGCTGCCCGAGCTGCTGTCGAAGGCGGCGGCGAGCCATGGCGCCCGGCCGGCGATCGAATTCCGCGACCGGCCGATCAGTTACGCCGGGCTGCAAGCCATGGTCGATGTCGCCGCCGCGGCCCTGCTGCGCGCCGGCTATGGCAAGGGCACCTCGGTGGCGCTGTTTCTCGGCAACGGCCCGGATCATCCGGTCAACTTCTTCGGCGCGCTGAAAGCCGGCGCCCGCGTCGTGCATCTCAGTCCGCTCGATGGCGAACGTGCGCTGTCTCATAAATTGAGCGACAGCGGCGCTCGCATCCTCATCACCAGCGATCTCGCAGCCTTGTTGCCGGTCGCGCTCAAATTCCTCGAGAAAGGCCTGCTCGATCGCCTCATCGTTTGCGAGGATGATCATTGGGGCGCGGTCGGCAACCCGCATGTGCCGATCCCGGACCAGCCTGCGATCGTCACCTTCCGGCAGTTCGTCGCGGGCGCAACCCCTCCTGCGCGGTGGCCCGATATCGCGGTCGAGGATGTCGCGCTGCTGCAATATACCGGCGGCACCACCGGGCTGCCCAAGGGCGCCATGCTCAGCCATGGCAATCTGACCGCGGCGGTTTCGATCTATGATATCTGGGGCAGGCCGACACGGCGCGACGAACTCCGAGCGCGTGATCTGCGTGCTGCCGCTGTTCCATATCTATGCGCTTGACGGTGATCCTGTTGCGCAGCCTGGAGCACGGCGATCTGATCTCGCTGCATCAGCGCTTCGATGTCGAAGCGGTCATGCGCGACATCGAGGTCAAGCGGGCCACCTCGTTCCCCGGGGTGCCGACGATGTGGATCGCCATCGCCAACCTGCCGGATCTCGATCGCCGCGACCTGTCGTCGCTGGTGAGCTGCGGTTCGGGCGGCGCGCCGCTGCCGGTCGAGGTCGCCCGGATTTTCGAGCGCAAGACCAACATGAAACTCAAGAGCGGCTGGGGCATGACCGAGACCTGCTCGCCCGGCACCGGCCATCCACCGGCGGGGCCGGACAAGCCGGGCTCGATCGGCCTGATGCTGCCCGGCATCGAGATGGACGTGGTCGCGCTGGAAGATTCCAACAAGGTCCTGGCCCCCGGCGAGGTCGGTGAAATCCGGATTCGCGGACCGAACGTCACCAGGGGCTACTGGAACCGGCCGCAGGAAACCGCCGAGGCCTTTGTCGGCGACCGCTTCCTGACCGGCGATATCGGCTATATGGACCGTGACGGCTATTTCTATCTGGTCGATCGCAAGAAGGACATGATCATCTCCGGGGGCTTCAACGTCTATCCGCAGATGATCGAGCAGGCGATCTACGAGCATCCCGCCGTGCAGGAAGTCATCGTGATCGGCATTGCCGACGATTATCGCGGCGAGGCGGCCAAGGCGTTTGTCAAACTGCGCGCCGGCGCCAGCCCTTTCGCGCTGGAAGAACTCAAGTCATTCCTGGCCGGCAAGCTCGGCAGGCACGAAATTCCCTCGGCACTTGAATTCGTCGATGAACTGCCCAAGACCTCGGTCGGCAAGCTCTCGCGCCATGAGTTGCGCAATCAGCAAACCGCGCCGCCCAAGCAGCAACAGCCACTTGCGGCCGGAGGCCGCACGCTGCGATAACGCGCCCATTCAGTCGCTCACAGGAGGATCCGATGGATCTCAGCTTCAGCAAGGAAGAAGTGGCATTTCGCGAGGAGGTGCGGGCCTTCTTCCGGGATCATGTGCCGGCCGCGACGCGGCAGAAACTGCAGGAGGGCCGCCACCTCTCGAAGCAGGAAATGGTCGACTGGTGGCGGATCCTGAACAGGAAGGGCTGGGGTGTCACGCACTGGCCGAAGGAATATGGCGGCACCGGCTGGACATCGGTGCAGCACTATATCTTCAACGAGGAACTGCAGATGCATCCGGCGCCGGCGCCGCTGGCGTTCGGCGTCAGCATGGTCGGTCCCGTCATCTACACCTTCGGCAATGAGGCGCAGAAGAAGTATTACCTGCCCCGCATCGCCAATGTCGACGACTGGTGGTGCCAGGGCTTTTCCGAGCCGGGCGCGGGCTCCGACCTCGCCTCGCTGAAGACCAGGGCCGAGCGCAAGGGCGACAAATACATCGTCAACGGCCAGAAGACCTGGACCACGCTGGCGCAGCACGCCGACATGATCTTCAACCTGTGCCGCACCGATCCCGGCGCCAAGAAGCAGACCGGTATTTCCTTCATCCTGATCGACATGAAGTCGAAGGGCATCACGGTGCGGCCGATCCAGACCATCGACGGCGGCCATGAGGTCAATGAGGTGTTCTTCGACGACGTCGAAGTGCCCGTCGAAAATCTGGTCGGCGAGGAAAACAAGGGCTGGGACTACGCCAAATTCCTGCTCGGCAACGAGCGCACCGGGATTGCCCGGGTCGGCGTTTCCAAGGAGCGCATCCGCCGCATCAAGGAACTGGCCTCGAACGTCGAATCCGGCGGCAGGCCCGTGATCGAGGACCAGAAATTCCGCGAGAAACTGGCCGAGGTCGAGATCGAGCTGAAGGCGCTCGAATTGACCCAGCTTCGCGTCGTGGCTGACGAAGGCAAGCATGGCAAGGGCAAGCCCAACCCGGCGTCCTCGGTCTTGAAGATCAAGGGCTCGGAAATCCAGCAGGCCACCACCGAACTGCTGATGGAAGTGATCGGCCCGTTCGCAGCCCCCTATGACGAGCACGGCGAGGACGGCAGCAACGAGACGATGGACTGGACCGCGCAGATCGCGCCGAGCTATTTCAACAACCGCAAGGTCTCGATCTACGGCGGCTCCAACGAAATCCAGCGCAATATCATCACCAAGGCGGTGCTGGGGTTGTGAACTCAAGAGGTCGTCGTCCCCGCGAAGGCGGGGACCCAGTACGCCGCGGCGGTCGAGATCTACAAAAGCGCCGGTGTTTACTGGATCCCCGCTTTCGCGGGGATGACGAGAAGATGTCAGGCGACAGCGTTGCCCACGTGGTTTCGGAGAAATAACAACATGGATTTTGATTTGTCCGAGGAGCAGCGGCTTCTCAAGGAAAGCCTCGACGGTCTGTTGGGCAACTCCTACGACTTCGATAGCCGCAAGAAATACATGAAGGAGAAGGGCGGCTGGAGCCGGAACGTCTGGGGCAAGCTCGCCGAGCAGGGTCTGCTCGGACTGCCGTTTTCCGAAGAGGATGGCGGCTTCGGCGCCGGCGCGGTGGAAACCATGATCGTGATGGAGGCGCTGGGCAAGGCGCTGGTGCTGGAGCCCTATCTGGCGACCGTCGTGATCGGCGGCGGTTTCCTGCGCCGTGGCGGCTCGGCCGACCAGAAGGCGGCGCACCTGCCGGGCCTGATCGACGGCAGCAGGACGTTTGCGTTCGCGCAGCTGGAAAAGAATTCGCGCTACGATCTGCAGGACATCTCGACCACGGCCAAGAAGAAGGGCGCAGGCTACGTGATCGACGGCGAGAAATTCGTCGTGCTCAACGGCGAGAGCGCCGACCTGCTGGTGGTCACCGCGCGCACCAAGGGCGGCCAGCGCGACGCGGACGGCGTCGGCGTGTTCCTGGTTCCGGCCGATGCCAAGGGGGTCGCCAGGAAAGGCTATCCGACCCAGGACGGCCTGCACGCCGCCGACATCACCTTGACCGGTGTCGAGGTCGGGGCCGAGGCCGCGCTCGGCGACCCCGAGCATGCCCTGCCGCTGATCGAGCGGGTCGTCGACGACGCCCGGACCGCGATCTGCGCTGAAGCCGTCGGCGCGATGGATGAATCCTTGAAAACCACGGTCGACTATCTCAAGACCCGGACCCAGTTCGGGGTGCCGATCGGCAGTTTCCAGACCCTGCAGCACCGCGCGGCCGACATGTTCGTCGCGGTCGAACAGGCCCGCAGCATGTCGATGTTCGCGACCATGGCGTGCGACTTCGACGACGCCAAGGAGCGGTCAACCGCGATCGCGGCCGCCAAGGTCCAGGTCGGCAAATCCGCCAAGTTCGTCGGCCAGCAGTCGATCCAGCTGCATGGCGGCATCGGCATGACCCAGGAGGCGCGGATCGGCCATTACTTCAAACGCCTGACCATGATCGAGAACACCTTCGGCGACACCGACTATCATCTGCGCCGTGTCACCAGCAGCGGCGGGCTGGTGTAGTCATGCACAACACCCCGTTCGATCTCACCGGCAAGGTCGCGGTCATCACCGGGTCCAGCCGCGGCATCGGCCGCGCCAGCGCCGAACTGCTGGCGAGGCTCGGGGCAAAAGTCGTGATCTCAAGCCGCAAGATCGACGCCTGCCAGGAAGTGGCCGAGGGCATTCGCAAAGCCGGCGGCCAAGCCCATGTCATCCCCTGCAACATTTCGCGCCGCGCCGAAGTCGAGGTCCTGATCAAGGGCACGATGCTGCATTACGGCCAGATCGACATCCTGGTCTGCAACGCCGCGGTCAATCCCTATTACGGCCCGCTGCTCGATATCTCAGACGAAGCCTTCGACAAGATCATGGGCTCCAACGTCAAGAGCAACATCTGGCTGTGCGCCCAGGCGATCCCGCCCATGGCCGAGCGCGGCAAGGGATCGGTCGTCATCATCTCCTCGATCGGCGGCTTGCGCGGTTCGACCGTGATCGGCGCCTACGGGATCTCCAAGGCGGCGGATTTTGCGCTGTGCCGCAGCCTGGCCGGCGAGTGGGGTCCGAAGGGCGTGCGCGTCAATTGCGTCGCGCCGGGCCTGGTCAAGACCGATTTTGCCCGCGCCTTGTGGGAGGACGAGGAGCGCCTGAAACGCCGCTGCGCCACCACGCCCTTGCGCCGGATCGGCGAACCCGACGAGATCGCAGGCGCGGTCGCCTATCTCGGCTCGGATGCCTCGAGCTTCATGACCGGCCAGACCATCGTGATCGACGGCGGTGTGACGACCGCGGCGGTGTGATCTGCTCCCTCGCCGCGCCCTTCGCGGGGCGAGGGTGGGGTGAGGGCTTTCGCTCCACGAGTTCGACTCGCGGAGAGTCCCCCTCACCCGAAGCCTTCGGCTTCGACCTCTCCGGCAAGCGGGCGAGGTGAAGAGGCGGCCTGCACGCTGAGATATTGACGAACCTTGCCCGATCCGCTTGCCTCTTTCGCCACCGCACCACAAAAGACACCCGGGAAGCAACGCCATGTCCTATGTGCTGGCCATCGATCAAGGCACCACCTCCTCGCGCGCCATCGTCTTTCGCGCCGATATTTCCATCGCAGCGACCGCGCAGCAGGAATTCCCGCAGCATTTTCCGGCCTCGGGCTGGGTCGAACACGAGCCGGAGGACATCTGGACCTCGACGATGGCGACCTGCCGCGAGGCGCTGAAGCGGGCGGATGTCTCGGCCAAGAACATTGCCGCCATCGGTATCACCAACCAGCGCGAAACCACGGTGGTGTGGGACCGCATCACCGGCCAGGCCATTCACCGCGCCATCGTCTGGCAGGACCGCCGCACCGCCGACATCTGCGCTCGCCTGAAGGCCGAAGGCCATGAGCCGGCAATTTCGGCCAAGACCGGCCTGATCATCGATCCCTATTTTTCCGGCACTAAAGTGGCCTGGATACTCGACCACGTCCCCGGCGCGCGCGAACGCGCCGGGCGCGGCGAGCTCAAGTTCGGCACCGTCGATAGTTACCTGTTGTGGCGGCTGACCGGCGGCCAGGTCCATGCGACCGATGCCACCAACGCCTCGCGCACGCTGTTGTTCAACATCCATACCGGAGAGTGGGACGATGAGCTGCTGGCCCTGCTGCGGGTGCCGCGTTCGATGCTGCCGGAGGTCAGGGATTCCTCGGCCGACTTCGGCTCGAGCCTGCCCGGAGTTGTTCGGCGGCGCGATCGCGATCACCGGCATCGCCGGCGATCAGCAGGCCGCTACCATCGGGCAGGCCTGCTTCACGCCCGGGATGATCAAATCGACCTACGGCACCGGTTGTTTTGCCCTGCTCAACACCGGCGCCACGCCGGTCGCCTCCAGGAACAAGCTGTTGACCACCATCGCCTATCAGCTGGATGGCCGGCGCACCTACGCCCTCGAAGGCTCGATCTTCGTCGCGGGCTCCGCGGTGCAGTGGCTGCGCGACGGGCTCGGCCTCATCAAGCAGGCCGCCGACACCGGCCCGCTCGCCGACCAGTCCGATGGCCTGCAGTCGGTCTATCTGGTGCCGGCCTTCGTCGGCATGGGCGCGCCCTATTGGAATCCGCGGGTGCGCGGCGCGCTGTTCGGCCTGACCCGCAATACCGGCCCTGCCGAACTCGCGCATGCCGTGCTGGAAAGCGTCTGCTACCAGACCTATGACCTGTGGACCGCGATGCGTGCCGACTGGCCGGAGGCCGACGCCGCCCGCGTCGTGCTGCGCGTCGACGGCGGCATGACCGCCTCGGACTGGACCATGCAGCGGCTCGCCGATCTGTTGGACGCCCCGGTCGACCGTCCGATGATCCAGGAGACGACCGCGCTCGGCGCCGCCTATCTCGCCGGGCTGGCGGCCGGCGTCTACCCCGAGCCGGAAAAATTCGCCGATAACTGGCGGCTGGAGCACCGCTTCAAGCCGGCCATGAGTGCTGCGACCAGGGAGCGGAAACTGGCCGGATGGGCGCGGGCGGTGAAGGGGTTGCTGGCAAGCGAGGAGGGGGAGGGGTAAGGCCCGCATGATCCTGCCCGAGGGTTATTCGGATGTTCCCGCCGGCAAGATAGTGGCGGTGGTCACGCATCTGGAGATGACTGAGAGGCCCGAGCTTGCACCCGATCCCCCGGGAGCCTTCAGGCTGCGCCGGGTAGAGGCGCCAGACCTCTCCTGGTATCGCGATCTCTATCGGCGCATCGGCGAAGATTGGCTGTGGACTTGGCGCATCAGCATGTCCGACGCCGACTTGCTGGCGAAGATCCGGTCGCCATTGTTGGAAATCTATGCCCTTGTGGATGCGGATCGAGATGAGGGCCTGCTCGAATTGGATTTCAGTCATTCAGGTCAGTGCGAGATCGCATTGTTTGGCGTGACCGCAAGACTGATCGGAACTGGCGCCGGCCGCTGGCTGATGAATCGCGCCTTGCAGCGGGCATGGTCGCAGCCGATTGTGCGCCTTTGGCTGCATAGCTGCACGTTCGATCATCCGGCCGCGCTTGCATTCTATCAAAGATCGGGCTTCCGCCCATTCCGAAGGCAGGTCCAGGTCGTCGACGATCCGCGGCTTGACGGGACCACGCCAAGCCACATCGCAATCCACGTCCCAATTATCGCATGATCCGGATAGCCGATCTTTTGGAATTTGGATGAGCTGGTTGGGCCGGAACGAGCGATGATTGCGCGCCATGGTCCGGAGCGTCGCCAAGCCCTGAAAATAGGCGCGCTGGCAATTGGTCTCGCCGACAAGGCGGTCAGCCTGGTCTACGAGCGGGTGCTGCGCCGGGAGCCGGTGAAATCTGGGTCGAGCGTTGCGAAGCCCAGATCGACGATGTGCTCAATGTGCTGGAGGAAGAGCGCGGGGCAACGTCATCGCCGCTCTGGTTCGGCGATCGCTTCGGCCACGCCGACATCATGGTGGCCTACGCGCTGCGTTTTACCGGCGACGCCCATCCGGCTTTGTTGCGCGGAACTCGTCACCACGCGCTGCGCGACCATGCCGCGCGCTCCGAGGCGATGCCGGTTTTTGTGAGATCGTGCAGAGGTTAATCCGCCGGGCGGAGAAGAATGAAAGGTTCACCCCTCCCGCTTGCGGGAGAGGAGAACCGCCGAGTCAGGGTTGACCGCGAAACTATCCGCAGCGATGCCGCTGCCCGTCATATCCCAGATAGGTACCGGTGCCGGGGTCGTAGGAACGGAATCGCTGCGCGCAGTAGCTGCCGTCATTCTGCATCATGGCATAGGAGCCGTTATCGTTCCAGGCGCGGAACGGGGCGGTTGCGATGGCGCCCGCAGTATTGACGGTACCATTGACGATGCCAGCGGCGGCGTCAAACGGCGTAACACCGTATTCAGGGTAGTTGCCCTGATAATCCTGATAATATGAGGGTGGTGCGGGCGTCAGACCGTAGCGGCTTCCCGGTCCAATCACGCCGCCACCTTCCTGGGCGAAGGCCGGAGCGGCAAGGAGGGTTGAAAGGGCAGCCGCTGTGCCCAGGAGTTTCAGCTTGGTCATGGGTCTTCTCCATTTGGATGTGGAGATAAAACGCCCGTTCAGCAGCGGCGTTCCTGCATCCGTTGGCCTCAAGACAAGGAAGTCGTGCTGCGGAAACTGGCCGGATGGGCGCGGGCGGTGAAGGGACTGCTGGCAAGCGAGGAGGGGGAGGGGTAGAGAACCGATCTTCGTCAACGGCTTATTCCCGATGAACTGCATTTGTCGGTACAAAAAGTGGTGGATTACGGGATAAGCCCGGTCATGAGAGGGGGCGAGAAGGTACATTAGATCAGGATGATCCTGATCGGGCAGTACGACTCCCCCTTCGTTCGCCGTGTGGCGATTGCGATGCGGCTGTATGGCCTGCCCTTCGAGCACCGGCCATGGTCGACTTTTGGCGATGGCGATTTGATCGCGCCCTTCAACCCGTTGCGACGGGTGCCGACGCTGGTGTTCGAGGATGGCGAGGTCCTGATCGAGAGCGCCGCGATCCTGGATTATTTCGATGAACTGGTTGGGCCGGATCGCGCGATGATCGCGAGCCACGGGGCCGAGCGCCGCCAAGCCCTGAAAATAGCCGCGCTGGCGAGCGGGCTGGCCGACAAGGCGGTCAGCCTGGTCTATGAGCGGGTGCTGCGTCCGGATCATCCCTCTCAGGTCTGGGTCGAGCGCTGCGAAGCCCAGATCGGCGGCGTGCTCGACGCGCTGGAGGAAGAGCGCGCGGCGATATCATCGTCGTTCTGGTTCGGCGATCGCATCGGCCATGCCGACATCGTGGTGGCCTGCGCGCTGCGCTTTATCGGCGAGGCCCATCCGGCCTTGTTCGACGGTAGGCGCTACCCGGCGCTGACCGGGCATGCCGCGCGCTGCGAAGCGCTGCCGGTTTTCAAGGAGATCGCGCAGAAGTTCATTCCACCCGGCGGCGATGGGTCGCCGAAGAAGTAGTGGTTTGAAACACCATGTGCGCCCGAAAGCACCATGTGCGCCCTCTCCGAAACAAGGGCGCACATGGCCAATCCGGGCGCACATGGCGACCTGGATGAGCGCTTCCGTGAAGGCCATCGTTTCAAGCCACGGGCATTGGCCTCTCACTCCCTCAAAAGCGGGGGTGTAGGGCCGCTCATCGCGTCTCAATCGGCAGGGCGCGCCAAAGTCCTAATTCGCTCGGTAAAAATCGGCAACGCTCGGTATCAATCGGAAGCTTTATCGAGCCAACTGGGCGATGGTCACCTCGCATTGAAAGGAGGTGACCCATGATTTATCCAACCAGGATGCTGGCGAAGCCGCGCCAGGGAGGCCGCTGATGGCCCGCATCCGCACCATCAAGCCTGAATTCTTCCGGCATGCCGGCCTGTTCGATGCGGAAGCCGCAACCGGACTGCCGCTGCGGCTGGCCTATGCGGGGCTGTGGACGGCGGCCGATCGGGAAGGTCGCTTTCGCTGGCAACCGCGCGCGCTCAAGCTGGATTGCCTGCCCTATGATGCGTGCGATTTTGCCGCGGTGCTGGATGCCCTCGCCGAGGCCGGCCTGATCGTCCGGTACGAGAGCGGCGGCGAGATGTTCGGACATATTCCCTCCTGGGCCAAGCACCAGGTCATCAATCAACGCGAGGCGCAATCCAGACTGCCGGCGCCGCCGGCCCCGTGGCCCCTGCACGCATGGAAATGCATGTGCATGCACATGGGGAAAAGGAAAAGGAAGAGGAAGAGGAAAAGGAAAAGGAAAGTATTCCGGAAGCTGTCGCTTCCGGCGCTGACGCGCGCTGCGATTTCCGCGCCGAATTATTCGGTCGCGGTCTCCTCACCCTTGCCAGGCTGACCGGCAAAGGCCCGGACGCCTGCCGGGCCTTTGTCGGCAAATGCCTGAAGGCCGCCTCGGACGACGCGGTGACCGTGCTCGGATTGATCGAGGACGCGGAGCGAAACCGGGTGGCCGACGCCTCGGCCTGGATTATTGCGAGGCTGAATAGACCGCCTCCGCTTGCCAGGCCCTTGAGCGAATTCCAACGCAGACAACAGGAGACCAACGATGTTGCAGCCCACCTCAGAAAGCTTGCCAGCGGCGGCGGCAGCGGCCGCCCGCCTGATCGGATTTTACCCGACCATTACCGCGAGCGATCCGACCATCTACGCGACCGGCCTGGTGCAGGTGTTCTCGCGCTACCCCGCGCACCTGGTCACGGCGGCGGTTGATCCGGTGACCGGCCTGCCGTCGCTGCACGATTTCCCGCCGACCATGAAGCAGGTCAGGGACTTTCTCGAACCGCGCTGGCAGGACGAATGCCGGATCAGGCAGCGCATCGCCGAGGCCAACCGCCAGCGGCTGCCCGAGCCGCCTCCGGATCCGGAGGCCGACCGGCGCATCAGGGAGGGACTCGAGAGGCTGTCGGAATATCTCAAAGGTGCCGGCTCCGGCCCGACGGCCCGCGTGGCGAACGCCGGCGCCCATGCTGATGCGGGTTAATCCATCGGCAACCCGCTCCCCGCGACGTGCGGGGAGCGCGAACTCCCCGCCGCTGTGGGGCCGCGGCGCCCGCTCTCTTTTATGCCCTTGCCGCCTTCCTGCGGTAAGCCAGATGCACGGCGCAGGTGCAGCCCGGCGGATGCGCGGTGACTTCCGCAAGCTCGCGATCGTTGGCCGGCAGGGCGCTGGTCGGCGCCAAGGTCGGCATCGTCTCGTTGAGGCGGTCCGCGTTGGATGTGTGCTGCGCCGGGATGTAGTTCAACACCGGCGCCAGCCAGCGTTCGGCCTCGGTCACGCTCCAGCCCTTGCGCGCCGCGTAATCCTCGACCTGGTCGCGCTCGATCTTGCCGACGCCGAAATAGAAGCTTTCGGCATGGCTGAAATAAAGTCCCGAGACCGACGAGCCCGGCCACATCGCGAAACTCTCGGTCAGTCTGACGCCGGCGGTGTTCTCGGCATCGAGCAGCGAAAACAGCGTCGCCTTCTCGGTGTGATCGGGCTGCGCGGGATAGCCGGGCGCCGGGCGGATGCCACTGTATTTCTCCAGGATGAGGTCGCCGGGCGACAGCGCCTCGTCCGGCGCATAGCCCCAGAACTCCCGCCGCACCCGCGCGTGCATGCGCTCGGCAAAGGCTTCCGCCAGACGGTCCGCCAGCGCCTTGCACAGGATCGACGAGTAATCGTCGTTGGCCGCTTTGAAGCGGTCGGCGATGACGTCCTCGCCGATCCCGGCGGTGACCACGAAGGCGCCGATGTAATCGGGCACGCCCGAGGAACGCGGGGCGATGAAATCCGACAGCGCGGCGTTGCAGCGGCCTTCGCGCTTTTCCAGCTGCTGGCGCAGCGTGTGCAAGGTCGCAATCGGCTGGCCGCGGCTTTCGTCGCCATAGACCACGATATCGTCGCCTTGCGCATTGGCCGGCCAGAAGCCGATGGTCGCCTTGGCCGTGAACCATTTTTCCGCAACGATGCGATCGAGCATGGCGCGGGCATCGGCATAGAGCGCGCGCGCGGCCTGTCCGACTTTGGCGTCGTCGAGAATGGCGGGAAAACGCCCGGCCAGTTCCCAGGTCTGGAAGAACGGGGTCCAGTCGATGTAGGAGGCGAGTTCGGCGAGGTCGTAATCGGCAAAGCTCTTGATGCCCAGAAAGGCCGGCCGTTGCGGCGGCGCCTTGGTGAAATCGATGGCCACGGCGTTGGCGCGGGCGTCCGAAAGTTTCAGGCGCTTCTTGTCGGCCTGGGCGCGGAAATGCGCCGCGGAAATCCGGGCGTAGTCGGCACGTACCTCGGCGGCATAGGCCTCGCGCCGCTCCGGCGACAACAGCGCCGAGGCCACCCCGACGGCGCGGCTGGCGTCATTGACATGCACTACCGGGCCGCCCTGATAGTTCGGGTCGATCTTGACCGCGGTATGGACGCGGCTGGTGGTGGCGCCGCCGATCAACAGCGGCACCGTCATGCCCTGGCGCTGCAACTCGCCAGCGAGGAAACTCATCTCGTCGAGCGAGGGGGTGATCAGCCCGGAGAGGCCGATGATGTCGGCGGCCTCAAGCCTGGCGGTCTCGATGATCTTGGCGGCCGGCACCATGACACCGAGGTCGATCACCTCGAAATTGTTACATTGCAGCACGATGCCGACGATGTTCTTGCCGATATCGTGGACGTCGCCCTTGACGGTGGCGAGCACGATCTTGCCGGCGGAATGCCGGCCATCGCCCGCAATGCCGGCAGGCTGAGGTTGCGCGCCTTCTCCGCCTCCATGAACGGCATCAGATAGGCCACCGCCTGCTTCATCACCCGCGCCGACTTCACCACCTGCGGCAGGAACATCTTGCCGTCGCCGAAGAGATCGCCGACGATGTTCATGCCGGCCATCAGCGGGCCCTCGATGACATTGAGCGGGCGCTCCACCGTCAGCCGCGCGGCCTCGGTGTCGGCTTCGATATATTCGGTGATGCCGTGCACCAGCGCGTGGCTGAGCCTTTTGTCGACCGGCCATTCGCGCCAGGCCAGATCCTGCTCTTTGGTCTGTTTCTCCTTGCCGCGGAATTTTTCCGCCAACGCCAGCAGCCGTTCGGAGGCGCCTGGGTCGCGGTTGAGGATGACGTCCTCGCAGGTTTGCCGCAGCTCGGGGTCGATGTCGTCATAGACGATCATCTGGCCGGCATTGACGATCCCCATGTCCATGCCGGCCCGGATGGCATGATACAGGAATACCGAATGCATGGCCTCACGCACCGGCTCGTTGCCGCGAAACGAGAACGACAGGTTGGAGACGCCGCCGGAAACATGCGCGTGCGGCAGGTTCTGGCGGATCCAGCGCGTCGCCTCGATGAAATCGACGCCGTAGTTATTGTGTTCCTCGAGCCCGGTGGCGATGGCAAAGATATTCGGATCGAAGATGATGTCCTCGGGCGGAAAGTCCAACTGCCTGACCAGGATGTTGTAGGCGCGCTGGCAGATCTCGGTCTTGCGCGCGAAGGTGTCGGCCTGGCCCTGCTCGTCGAAGGCCATCACCACCACGGCCGCGCCGTGGCGCCGCGCGATGGTGGCCTCGCGAATGAATTTGGCCTCGCCTTCCTTCATCGAGATCGAATTCACCACCGGCTTGCCCTGGACGCATTTCAATCCGGCTTCGATGACGTTGAACTTCGAGGAGTCCACCATCACGGGAACGCGGGCAATATCCGGTTCGGCGGCGACCAGGTTGAGGAAGGTCACCATCGCCTGTTCCGAATCCAGCAATCCCTCGTCCATGTTGACGTCGATGATCTGGGCGCCGTTCTCGACCTGGTCGCGCGCCACCTGCAACGCCGCAGTGTAATCGCCCGCGGTGATCAGCTTGCGGAATTTGGCCGAGCCGGTAACGTTGGTACGCTCGCCGACATTGACGAAGGGAATTGCCGGCGTCAGTTCGAACGGCTCAAGGCCGGACAGCCGCAAGCGCGGCTCGATCACCGGAATGGCGCGTGGCCGGTGCGGCGCCACCGCGGCCGCGATCGCCGCGATATGGTCGGGCGTGGTGCCGCAGCAGCCGCCGACGATGTTGACGAGCCCGGCTGCCGCAAACTCGCCGATCAGCCGCGCCATGTAGTCGGGGCTTTCGTCATATTGGCCGAACTCGTTGGGCAGGCCGGCATTGGGATAGGCGCAGACCAGCGTATCGGCGACCCGGCCGATGTCGGCGATGTGGGCGCGCAGATCTTCGGCGCCGAGCGCGCAGTTGAATCCGATGGTGATCGGCCGGGCATGGCGCACCGAATTCCAGAACGCCTCGGGCAACTGGCCCGACAGCAGACGCCCGGATTTATCGGTGATGGTGCCTGAGATCATCACCGGCACGTCGATGCCGCGCGCTTCGCTGATTTCGGCGATCGCCACCAGCGCTGCCTTGGCATTGAGGGTGTCAAAGATGGTTTCGAGCAGCAACAGGTCGGCGCCGCCATCGAGCAGGCCGTTGATCTGTTCGCCATAGGCCAGCCGCAGATCATCGAAGGTGACGGCGCGGAAACCGGGATTGGAGACGTCGGGCGAGATCGAGGCGGTGCGGTTGGTGGGCCCGATGGCGCCGGCCACAAAGCGCGGCCGGCCGTCCTCGGCGGCGACGCGCAGCCGCGGCGGCGCAGGCGAGCCGGGCGCCTTCGCGGTTCAGCTCATAGGCATGACGCGACAGGTCGTAGTCGGCCTGCGCGATCGAGGTCGAGGAAAAGGTGTTGGTGGCGACGATGTCGGCGCCGGCGCGCAGATAATCGGCGTGGATATTCTCGATCGCGTCCGGCTGGGTCAGGATCAACAGATCGTTGTTACCCCTGAGGTCGCGATGGAAATCGGCAAAACGCGCGCCGCGAAAGGCCGCCTCGTCGTATTGCAGCCCCTGGATCATGGTGCCCATGGCGCCGTCGAGCACCAGGATGCGCTCGCGGGCGATCGCCAGCAGGGTCGTTCGCTTTTCGGAAACAGGCGGGGGCATCGGATCAGGCGGCTTTCTCTGTGCCATGGGGCCGGATGCCCAGCAGATGGCTGATGGCGAACACCAGGTCGGCGCGGTTCATGGTGTAGAAGTGGAAGGTATCGACGCCGCGCTTTCGCAGTTTCTGCACCTGGCCGGCGGCAACGGTGGCTGCGATCAGCTTGCGGGTCTCGGCGTCGTCGTCGAGGCCTTCGAATTTTTCCGCAAGCCAGTCCGGCACGCTGGTGCCGGCCCGGGTGACAAATTGGCGGGCCTGCTTGAAGTTGTGCATCGGCATGATGCCGGGCACGATCGGAATGGCGATGCCGCGCGCCCGCACCCGGTCGAGATAGCGAAAATACAGGTCGTTGTCGAAGAACACCTGGGTGATGGCGCGGGTCGCGCCAGCATCGACCTTGGCCTGCAGCATGTCGATATCGGCATCGAAATCTTGGACTCTCCGGATGTTTCTCCGGGTAGGCGGAAACCGAGACCTCGATGTCGGGATAACGCGTGCGGATGCTCGCCACCAGCTCGGCCGAGGTCCGGTAGCCGTCGGGATGGGCGGAATAGGCGGTGCCGATGCCGCCGGGCGGATCGCCACGCAGCGCCACGATATGGCGGACGCCGAGCTCGTGATAGCGGCTGACGATGTCATCGATCTCGCCGCGCGCCGCGCCGACGCAGGTGAGGTGCGCCGCCGGCGTGAGGCCGGTTTCATGGAGGATGCGGGCGATGGTCGCATGCGTGCGCTCCCGGGTCGAGCCGCCGGCGCCATAGGTGACCGAGACGAATTTGGGCAATAGCGGCGCCAGGCGCTTGATGGTCTCCCACAGGCTGCGCTCCATCTCGGCGGTCTTGGGTGGAAAGAATTCGAAGGAAATAGCCGGAGAATTCAGCGCGTGGTGCCTATCGGGGGGCGTAACCTCGGTCATGGCACCTATCAACTCCACTGCGGGAAATACCGGGCTTACTGCAAGGACGCTAAGATAGGCCAAAGGAACCCGTTCACCCAGCCCATCACTGATGGGAAATTGCCCAATAAACATCAATTAATTTTCAAAATTGTCGCCAGATATCGAGATTGTTGGGCCATAAGCCTGGGTCATCTTCTCATAACTTGTTGTTTTAATTATAGAAATAAAGTATCGAATGCCAAAGCTAATCAATGGCTTTGTGGGCAGATGGTTCATTATATGATTTCAACTCTCAATGGCCCACCCATATTGGTTGGATGATTGAGCCGGTGCGTGCCTTATTCGCGCCAGGGGGCCCTTTGAGGGTCCGATCCGGCGTACTAGCTTAAGCATCATGATCCCGCTTTCCATCCTCGACCTCTCCGTCGTGACGACGGGGACCAAACCCGCCGCGGCGCTGCGCAACAGCATCGATCTGGCGCGCCATGCCGATGCGCTGGGCTATACCCGCTACTGGCTCGCCGAACACCACAATCTCGCCTCGGTGGCGAGCCCGGCGCCCGACCTGATGATTGGGCAGATTGCCGCTGTCACGAGTCGGATCCGGGTCGGCTCCGGTGGGGTGATGCTGCCCAACCATGCGCCGCTGGTGGTGGCGGAGCGCTTCAAGATGCTGGAGGCGCTATTTCCCGGCCGCATCGACCTCGGGCTCGGCCGCGCGCCGGGCACCGATGGGGCCACCGCGCACGCGCTGCGCAGCCGGCTCGACCGCCGCGAAGGCGACGACTTCCTGGAACGGCTGCAGGAATTGATCTTGTGGGAGACCCGCGGTTTTCCCCCCGGCCATCCCTACAACAACGTGGTGGCGATGCCCGACGACAGCCCGCTGCCGCCGATCTGGCTGCTCGGCTCCAGCGATTACAGCTCCGAACTGGCCGCTCAGGTCGGAATGGGCTTTGCGTTCGCGCATCATTTTGCGTCCTATGACGCGATCGAGGCGATGACCAATTATCGTGCGCATTTCAAGCCGTCGCCCTGGCGCGCCAAGCCGCACGGGATATTGGCGGTGGCGGCGATCGCCGCCGAAAGCGACAGGGAAGCCGAGCGGCTGGCGGCGTCGATGGACCTCAACCGGTTGCGCCGGGACCGCGGCCAGTATCTGCCGCTGCCGAGCGTCGAGGAGGCCTTGGCCTATCCCTACACCGAGAGCGAGCGCGCCTCGATCGCGCGCAATCGCTCGCGGCTGTTCGTCGGCAGCCCGGCGACCGTGTTCGCGAAGCTGCAGCCGATGATCACCGCCAGCGGAGCCGACGAGTTGATGATCATCACCGCGGTCTACGACCACGAGGCACGCAAACGCTCCTACAGCCTGCTGGCGGAGGCCTTCGGATTGGGCAACAAGGCGGCGGCGTAGCCATAGCGTTCGCCGTCATCGCCCAGTCAAGCCGGTCAAGCCGGGCGATGACAGTCTTGTTGCGCCGCTCACTCGGCCTTTTCGCTGAACGTCGCCCGGAACGGGTGGCCGGGATAAACTCCGACGATGCGGAGCTCGCGCGAGAAAAACTTCAATTCCTCAAGTGCAAAGGCCAGATTCCGGTCCTCGGGGTGACCGTCGACGTCGGCGTAGAACTGGGTGGCGAAGAAATTGCCATCGACCATGTAGCTTTCGAGCTTGGTCATGTTGACGCCGTTGGTGGCGAAGCCGCCCATCGCCTTGTAGAGCGCGGCGGGCAGGTTGCGGACCCGGAAGACGAATGACGTGACCAGCGGCCCGGACCCCTGCGCGGCCCACATCGGCTCGCGCGCCAGCACCACGAAGCGCGTGGTATTGTGGGTCTCGTCCTCGACGTCCTCGGCCAGGATGTCGAGGCCGTAGATATCGGCGGCGAGCTTCGAGGCGATCGCCGCGCAGCCCCTATCACCCCGCTCGGCGACGATGCGGGCGCTGCCCGCGGTATCGCCGGCCACGATCGGCCGGATGCCGAGCTTGCGGATGATGCGCCGGCATTGTCCGAGCGCGTGGACGTGGCTCTCCACCGTCCGGATGCCGGCGAGCTTGGCGCCGCGGGGCGCCATCAGCTGATGATGGATCGGCAGGAAATATTCGCCGACGATGAACAGTCCGGACTGCGGCAGCAGATGATGGATGTCGGCGACCCGGCCGGCGACCGAGTTCTCGATCGGGATCATGCCGAGATCGGCCTCCCCGGAAGCGATCGCCGCCAGCGCGTCCTCGAAGGTCGGGCAGGCCAACGGCTCGGCGTCAGGATAGGCCTCCGCGATGGCAATATGGGAATTCGCGCCCGGCTCGCCCTGGAACGCGATTTTCTTGAGGTTTTTGGTCGGGATCGTCATGGCGCCTTGTAGCAGCCGCTCAGGCTTTTGCCAGCATCTGGCGGGCGATTTCGAGTTCGACCGGCGTATCGACGCCGAGAGGAACCGAATCGACGATGGCGGCATCGATCCTCATGCCGGCTTCCAGCGCCCTGAGCTGTTCAAGGTTCTCGCGCCGCTCCAGAACCGACGGCGGCAGCTTGACGAAGCGCTCCAATGCTTCCCGCCGGTAGGCGTAGAGGCCGATGTGATGGTAGCGCGGGCCCGCGCCGTAAGGCGCCGTCGCGCGGGTAAAATAAAGCGCGCGGAGCCTGAGGCGATCTACCGGAGATCCCACGAGCTTGACCACGCTTGGAGTGGTGTGGTCTTCCTCCCGACGGATCTCGGCGGCCAGCGTCCCGATCTCGACCTGGGGATCATCGAGCAGCCTGAGCGCGGCACGAACATCCTGCGCCGGAATGGTGGGCAGGTCGCCTTGCAGATTGATCACCGCCTCGATCTGGCCCCCGGGATCGAGCTTGCCCAGCGCCTCATAGATCCGGTCCGACCCGGAAGGATGATCGGATCGTGTCATGATCGCCTCGCCGCCATGGGCGGTCACAGCCGCAGCGATCTCGGGCGTGTCGGTGGCGACCGCGACACGGCCGACATCAGCCGCCTCGGCCCGGCGCAGCACATGGACGATCATCGGCAGGCCAGCGATGTCCAGCAGCGGTTTGCCGGGTAGCCGGGTCGCAGCCATGCGCGAGGGAATCAGCACCAGGGTGCGGAGGACGGTCATCAGAGGCAATCTGGACCCGGCCGTCAGTCAGCCGGAAAGGATCGGGATTGGTAGCGTGGCGGCGCACTTATACGGGTTGCCAGAAGAGGGGCAAACCGATATCTCATCGACGTCCGGGGTGCAGTGCGAAAGCTTGATTCCCCAGCTTATTCGCGGCCGCTTCCCTCCGGCCTGACCGTCGACCTTCCGGCCTGGAGCCTGATCCAACATGGATTCCTTCGAGCTCAACAAGATTATCGGCGCCGTTCTCGGCACATGCCTGATTCTGCTGGCGACAAGTTTTACCGCCGGCGCGCTGTTCACCCCGGTGATGCCGGCCAAACCGGGCTTCGAGATTGCCGTCAAGGAAGCCGCGCCGTCCGCTGCCAAGGAAGCGGCGGCCGCGCCGTCCGAGCCGATCGAGAAGCTGCTGCAGACCGCGTCCGTCGACAAGGGCGCCGCCGCTGCAAAGAAATGCGCCGCGTGCCATTCGCTGGAAAAGAACGGCGGCAACAAGGTTGGCCCGAACCTGTGGGGCGTGGTCGATCGCGACCGCGCCAGCGTCCCGGGCTTCAATTATTCCGCCGCCATGAAGGCCAAGGGCGGCAAGTGGACCTATGACGAACTGAACCAGTTCATCACCAATCCCAAGGGCTATATCCCGGGAACCGCGATGGGTTTCGCCGGTATCCAGAAGGATAGCGAGCGCGCCGACGTGATCGACTATCTGCACACGCTTTCGGATACTCCGGTTCCGCTGCCGGTGGCGGCGAAGTAACGGCTCGGCCGTTCCACATGCCCTTTTCGATACAGCAACGGCCGGGCCATCGCCCGGCCGTTTCGCGTTTCCGCGCGCGAGCTACCGTCGGCAAGCGTACGCGCAGCTTGACGGTAGGATCATGCGCCGGCTTGATCGTGCCCGGGACCACGCCGGTTCCCATTTATCCTGATCGCGGGCCCGTTATCGGGACCTTTCGCCGCATCGGCGCCGTTCACAAGCGAGTATCATGAGCAAAAAGCAACCTGATCGGTCGAAACCTTGCCTTATATTACCCGTCTAGATCCGGTGTTCAGGTAGCGAGAGGAATGGTTGATTTGGCGATTACCCGAAGACGTCTTCTGAAGGGCGGAGCCCTTGTAGCGGCGGCACCGGCCCTGGGAGCCGTAACCAGTCTTTCGGCGGCGAGCGCACAGGCGGCCAGCGGCGAACCAGCCTGGCGGCACGCGCTGTCGCTGTTCGGCGACATCAAATATCCCCCCGACTTCAAACACTTCGACTACGTCAATCCGGATGCGCCGAAGGGCGGGATCGCCCGCATGATCTCGATCGGCACGTTCGACAATTTCAATATCGCCGTCGCCGGCATCAAAGGTTCGCTCGCCCCGGCCGCTGCCTTGATCAATGAAGCGCTGCTGACCCGTGCGCAGGATGAGGTCGTCACCGAATATGGTTTGCTGGCGGAAGGTGCCGCGCATCCCGACGATTTTTCCTGGGTGATTTATCGCCTCAGAAAGGAAGCGCGTTGGCATGACGGGAGGCCGGTGACGCCTGAAGACGTGATCTTCTCGTTTGAGGTGCTGAAGAAATACAGTCCGATGTATGCATCCTATTATCGGCATGTGGTAAGCGCCGAAAAGAACGGCGAGCGCGACATCAAGTTCAGCTTCGATGGGCCCGGCAATCGTGAGCTGCCGACCATCGTCGGCGAACTGCCGGTATTGCCGAAGCATTACTGGGAGGGCACAGACAGCCAGGGACACAAGCGCGATATATCCGCGACAACGTTGGAGCCGCCGCTGGGGTCCGGTCCCTACCGCATCAAGGAATTTGACGCGGGACGCTCGGTCGTGCTGGAGCGGGTCAGGGATTATTGGGGCGCGAGCCTGCCGACCCAGGTCGGCCATAACAACTTTGATGAAATGCGTTTTGAGTTCTTTCGCGACAACCTGGTCGCGCTCGAGGCGTTCAAGGCCGATCAGGCCGACTGGATCGCCGAGAATTCGGCCAAGCAATGGGCCACCGCCTATGATTTTCCCGCGGTCGCCGAAAAGCGCGTGATCAAGGAAGAATTTCCGGTCAATGATTCCGGCCGTATGCAGGGCTTTGCCTTCAATCTGCGCCGCGATCTTTTCAAGGACGCCCGGCTGCGCCGAGCCTTCAACTATGCCTACGATTTCGAGGAAATGAACAAGCAGCTGTTTTATGGGCAATACAAGCGCATCAACAGCTACTTCGAGGGAACCGAACTTGCCTCGTCGGGCTTGCCGCAGGGGCAGGAGCTGGAGATCCTCGAAACCGTGCGCGACAAGGTCCCGGCGGAAGTCTTCACCACGCCCTACACCAATCCGGTCGGCGGCAATCCCGAGGCGGTACGCGCCAATTTGCGCGAGAGCATGAAACTTTTGAAGGATGCCGGCTTCGATATCAGGGACCGCAAGCTGGTCGATGCTGCGGGCAAGCCGTTCGCGGTCGAGATCCTGGTTCAGGACCCGCCAAGCGAACGCATGGCGCTGTTCTACAAGCCTTCGCTAGAGCGCATCGGCGTGACGACCTCCATACGCGTCGTCGACGACGCGCAATATGAGAACCGGCTGCGCAGCTTCGATTTCGATATGATCATCGACCTGTGGCCGGAGTCATTGTCACCCGGCAACGAACAAAGGGAGTTCTGGGGATCTCAGGCCGCCGATCAGCCCGGCTCGAAAAACACGGTCGGCATCAAAAATCCGGCCATCGATGCCTTGATCGACAAGCTGATCTTTGCCAAGGACCGGCCGGGTTTGGTGGCCGCCACCCGGGCGCTCGATCGCGTGCTGCTGTGGAATTTCTACGTCGTGCCGCAATTCACTTACGGCTTTATGCGCTACGCGCGCTGGGACCGCTTCAGCCATGCCGAGCCGCTGCCGAAATATGGCCGTTCCGGCCTGCCGTCGCTGTGGTGGTTCGATGCCGACAAGGCTGCCAGGATCGGCAAACGGACTTGAGGAACTTGTCACGCATGGCGCATGTCTCCCGCCGGCATGTACTCGGTCTCGGGGTCGGCGCGTTGAGCGCGCCCCTGCTGCGGCCGGCGCTGGCCGCCGACGGCGGCACCGAAGCTCACGGCATCTCGGTATTCGGCGACCTGAAATACCCGGCCGAGTTTGCGCATTTCGATTATATCAATGTCACCGCGCCGAAGGGCGGGATGTTTTCGACGATCCCTTCGGCGCGTGCCTACAACCAGTCGTTCCAGACCTTCAATTCGCTCAATGCCTACATCCTCAAAGGCGAGGGCGCGCAGGGCATGGACATGACCTTCGCGTCACTGATGGTGCGCGCCAACGACGAGCCGGATGCGATGTATGGCTTGGTCGCGAAATCAGTGCGGATTTCACCCGACAAACTGATCTATAGCTTCACGCTGCGGCCAGAAGCGAGGTTTCACGACGGCTCGAAACTGACCGCGCATGATGCCGCCTTTTCGCTGAACACGCTGAAGGCAACAGGCCATCCGCTGATCCTGCAGCAGATGCGCGACATGGTGAAGGCGGAAGCCTCCGACGACGCGACGCTGATCGTCACCTTCGCGGATAAGCGCGGGCGCGACGTGCCGCTCTATGTCGCGGGCCTGCCGATTTTCTCGGAAACCTACTATGCCAAACGACGGTTCGATGAATCGACGCTCGACATCCCGCTGGGTTCAGGGCCGTACCGGGTAGGAAAATTCGAGGTCAACCGCTTCATCGAGTTCGAGCGGGTTGGGGATTGGTGGGCGGCCGACCTCCCGGTCAATCGCGGCAGCTTTAATTTCGATGTCGTGCGTTACGAATTCTATCGGGATCGCGACGTTGCGTTCGAGGGATTTACCGCCAAAAACTACCTGTACCGCGAGGAATTCACCGCGCGGGTATGGGCGACGCGATATGATTTCCCGGCCATCAAGGACGGCCGCGTCAAGCGCGAGACCTTGCCGGACGATACGCCATCCGGCGCGCAGGGCTGGTTCATGAACACGCGCCGCGGCCAGTTCGTGGATGCGCGTGTGCGCGAGGCGTTGATCACGGCGTTCGATTTCGAGTGGACCAACAAGACCATCATGTACGGCGCCTACCTGCGCACCCATTCGCCGTTCCAGAATTCGGACATGATGGCGAACGGGCCGCCATCGCCGGAGGAACTCAAGCTGCTGGAGCCATTTCACGGCCAGGTCCCCGATGAGGTGTTCGGCCTGCCCTATGTGCCGCCGGTGTCGGACGGCTCGGGACAGGATCGGACGCTGTTACGCAAGGCATCGCAACTGTTGCTGGATGCCGGTCTCGTCGTCAAGGACGGCAAGCGCCTGCTGCCGAATGGCGAGGTCTTCAAGATCGAATTCCTGATCGACGAGCCGTCGATCGAGCCGCACCATGCGCCCTATATCAAGAACTTGGGCACGCTCGGGATCGAGGCCAGCCTGCGGCTGGTCGATCCCGTGCAATACCGCGCCCGGGTGGAGGATTTCGATTTCGATATGACCATCGAGCGCTTCAGCATGTCGGCGACGCCGGGCGACGCCATGCGGCCGTTCTTTTCCTCGCAGGCCGCGCAAACCAAAGGCTCGTACAATCTGGCGGGTATTGCCAATCCCGCCATTGACGCCCTGATCGAGAAGATCATCGGCGCCGGCAACCGCGCCGATCTGACTTTCGCATGCCGGGCCTTCGACCGGGTGTTTCGCGCCGGCCGCTACTGGGTGCCGCAGTGGTATCGCGCGACGCATCCGATCGCTTATTGGGACCTGTTCGGACGTCCACAAAAGCCACCGCGTTACGCGCAAGGCGTTGGCGCGCCGGAGAACTGGTGGGCCGATCCCGCCAAACTCGCCAAGGCCGAGCAGGCGAAGTAACTCATGAGCGCCTACATCGCCCGCCGCATCTTCCTGATGGTCCCGACGCTGCTCGGCATCCTGTTCGTATCGTTTGTCGTGGTGCAATTCGCGCCGGGCGGACCGGTGGAGCGGGTGATCGCGCAGCTCTCCGGCGCCGACACCGGCGGCACCTCGCGGATCTCGGGCGGTGGCGGCGATTTCGGTGCCCGCGCCCAGGTCGGCCGTGCCGGCGATATGGTCGGTTCGAAATACCGCGGCGCGCAGGGGCTCGATCCCGATTTCATCAAGAGCCTGGAAAAGCAGTTCGGCTTCGACAAGCCGGCCCCGGAACGCTTTGCCCTGATGGTGTGGAATTTCGCCCGCTTCGATTTCGGCAAAAGCTATTTCCGCGACACCAGCGTGCTGCAATTGATCAAGGAAAAGCTGCCGGTCTCGATGTCGCTCGGCATCTGGATGACGCTTTTGACCTATCTGATCTCGATACCGCTCGGCATCCGCAAGGCGGTCATGGATGGCTCGAAGTTCGATACCTGGACCTCGGCGGTGATCATCATCGGCTTTGCGATCCCGGGATTTCTGTTTGCGATCCTCCTGATCATCCTGTTTGCCGGCGGCTCGTTCTTCAACATCTTTCCGCTGCGCGGCCTCACCTCCGACGGCTGGTCGCAATTTCCCTGGTACTGGAAAATCCTGGATTATTTCTGGCATATCACCCTGCCGCTGATCTCGATGGCGCTGGGCGCATTCGCCACCATGACGCTGCTCACCAAGAATTCCTTCCTCGATGAAATCCGCAAGCAATATGTCATGACCGCGCGCGCCAAGGGCTGCAGTGAGCGCCAGGTGCTCTATAATCACGTCTTCCGCAACGCCATGCTGATCGTGATTGCCGGGTTCCCCGGCGCGTTCATTCACGCTTTTTTCTCGGGATCGCTCTTGATCGAAACCATCTTCTCGCTGGATGGTCTCGGCCTGCTCGGCTTCGAGAGCGTGCTGAACCGGGATTATCCGGTGGTGTTCGGAACGCTCTATATCTTCTCGCTGGTCGGCCTCGTGGTCAATCTGATTTCCGACCTGGCCTACATGTGGATCGACCCGCGGATCGATTTCGAGGCGCGGGAAGTCTGATGAACCTGATCGCGCCGCCGCCGATCGAGACCACGACGCAAACGCCGCTCGGCGAAGCCGTGCCGATGACGCGGCATCGCTTCAGCCTGTCGCCGCTCAATCGCCGCCGCTGGCAGAACTTCAAGTCGAACCGCCGCGGCTATTGGTCGTTCTGGCTGTTTCTCATCCTGTTCTTCGTCTCGCTGTTCGCCGAATTGATCGCCAACGACCGCCCGTTCTTGATCAAGTTCGATGGCCATCTCTATTTCCCGGCCTTCGTCAGCTATTCCGAGACCACCTTCGGCGGCGACTTCGAGACCGCGGCCGACTACCGCGATCCCTATCTGCAGAAGCTGATCAAGGACAAGGGCGGCACCATCGTCTGGCCGCTGATCCGCTATTCCTACGATACCCACAATCTCGATCTGCCGACACCGGCACCATCGAAGCCGACCTGGCTGTTGACGGAGGCCGAATGCAGGGACGTGGTGCAGCGCAAAGGCCTGAAAAGCTGCCGCGACCTCGAATACAACTGGCTCGGCACCGACGATCAGGGCCGCGACGTGGTGGCGCGGCTGATCTATGGCTTTCGCATCTCGGTGCTGTTCGGCCTGAGCCTGACCATCATTTCCTCGATCATCGGCATTGCCGCGGGCGGCGTGCAGGGCTATTTCGGCGGCTGGATCGATCTTTCCTTCCAGCGTTTCATCGAGGTCTGGACCGCTATTCCCTCACTCTATCTGCTGCTGATCCTGTCCTCGGTGCTGGTGCCCGGCTTCTTCGTCCTGCTCGGCATTCTCCTGCTGTTTTCCTGGGTGTCGCTGGTCGGCCTGGTGCGCGCTGAATTCCTGCGCGGGCGCAATTTCGAATACATCCAGGCGGCCCGCGCGCTCGGCGTCTCCAATGCCGTGATCATGTTCCGGCACCTGCTGCCCAATGCCATGGTCGCGACCATGACCTTCCTGCCCGTTCATCGTTTCTTCCTCGGTCATGACCCTGACCGCGCTGGATTTCCTCGGCTTCGGCCTGCCGCCGGGCTCGCCCTCGCTCGGCGAATTGCTGTCGCAGGCCAAGGCCAACGTGCAGGCGCCGTGGCTCGGCTTTACCGGCTTCTTCGCGGTCGCGATCATGCTGTCGCTGTTGATCTTCATCGGCGAGGCCGTCCGCGACGCCTTCGACCCGCGCAAGACATTTCGGTAGTTTCGTGTTAAGATTTTGGACCAGATAAAGGGTGCGCCATGAACAGGATCATTCGGGAGAACTATCCCGCCTCGAAGCTTCCAGAGGATCTTCGGGATGGCGTGGATCCGTCTTCTACCGTCACGGTGACGATCGTCGAAGAGGAAAAAAGACCGGAGAAGATCATGAGCCTGGAGGAGATTTTCTCCTTGCGGGGCTTTCGCCGGCGCTCTGCCGCAGAAATCGACGAGGATATCCGTCGTCAACGAGACGAGTGGGATGATTGAAGTGCCGCCAAGCCTCATTTACCTCGATACAAATGTCTTCATCAGGGCGGTCGAGGGGCTAGATGAGGCGGCCGGTCCCGCCAAAACTCTTATTAGAACACCTAGAACCCAGCGTGCCGGGATTGCGGCGACGAGCGAAATCACCTTCGCTGAGGTTCTCGCTCCGTCGAAGCGAGCGGACGCGCTTCCGTCTCACGTCAAACGAAGGGCGTATCTCGACCTGCTGCTGTGGAACGGACTTATCGCACTGGTACCCGTTAGCCGGGATGTGCTGATCGAAACCGCGGAACTAAGGGCGATGTACAGGCTCAAGTTGCCTGATGCCGTTCACCTCGTATCAGCGATTCGCTCTCGGTGCCGTTTCTTTGTCTCGGCAGACAGGGATTTCGAAAGGATACCCGAAGGAATGTCGCGCGTGAACTGTGATCACGATAGCCTGCCGCAGTTGCTGGAGCTGTTGCGCTGATGGACGCCATCAACCAGCCGCTGCTCGACGTCCGCGATTTGTCGGTGGCTTTCCATCAGCCGAGCGGCATCTCGATCGCGGTCGACCGTATTTCCTATTCGATTCGACGCGGCGAATGCGTGGCACTGGTCGGCGAATCCGGTTCAGGCAAATCGGTCAGCGCGCTGTCGATCCTGAAACTGTTGCCCTATCCAACCGCCTCGCACCCCTCAGGCACCGTCCGCTTCATGGGCCGGGAACTGCTCGGGCTGTCGGAGCGCGAGATGCGCGGCATTCGCGGCAAAGACATTTCGATCATCTTTCAGGAGCCGATGACCTCGCTCAACCCGCTGCACACCATCGAGTCGCAGATCGCTGAGATCCTGCAGCTGCACAGCGGTGTGCGCGGCGCCATGGCGCGGGCGCGGACGCTCGAATTGCTGATGCAGGTCGGCATTCCCGATCCGGAAACGCGGCTTCAGAGTTATCCGCACCAATTGTCCGGCGGCCAGCGCCAGCGCGTCATGATCGCGATGGCACTCGCCAACGAGCCGGATCTGTTGATCGCCGATGAGCCGACCACGGCGCTCGACGTCACGGTGCAGGCGCAGATCCTCACTTTGCTGGCGCAAATTCGTACCCGGCTGGGCATGAGCCTTTTATTCATCACCCACGATCTCGGTATCGTCCGCCGCATCGCCGACGTGGTCTGCGTCATGAATGGCGGCAAGATCGTCGAGCAGGGGCCGGTGGAGCAGGTCTTCACCGCGCCGAAACATCCCTACACCCGGGCATTGCTGGCAGCCGAGCCGAAGCCCGACCCGGCGCCGCCGCGGCCGCAATCCCCCGTGGTGATGTCGTCGGATGACCTGAAGGTCTGGTTTCCGGTCAAGCGCGGCCTGCTGCGCTCGACCGTCGGGCATATCAAGGCGGTCGATGGCGTCAGCCTCAAGGTGCGCAAGGGCGAGACGCTTGGCGTGGTCGGCGAGTCCGGCTCCGGCAAGACCACGCTCGGCCTCGCATTGCTGCGGCTGATCTCCTCCGAGGGACCGATCGTGTTTCTCGGCAACAATATCCAGGGCCTGCGCTTCAAGGCGATGCGGCCGTTCCGCCGCGATATGCAGATCGTGTTCCAGGATCCGTTCGGCGCCTTGAGCCCGCGCATGTCGGTCGGCGACATCGTCGCCGAAGGTCTCAGCGTGCATCAGCGCGCGCTGACGCACGGCGAGCGCGAGCAGCGCGTGATCAAGGCGCTGCTTGACGTGGGCCTGGATCCGGCGACGCGATTCCGGTATCCGCACGAATTCTCCGGCGGCCAGCGCCAGCGCATCAGCATCGCACGCGCCGCGGTGCTGGAGCCGAATTTTGTCGTGCTGGACGAGCCGACCAGCGCGCTCGACATGCTGTTCCAGGCCCAGATGGTCGACCTGTTGCGCGAGCTGCAGCGCAAGCGCGATCTGACTTATCTGTTCATTTCGCATGACTTGCGCGTGGTCGCCTCGCTTGCAAGCCACCTGATCGTGATGCGGCATGGCAAGGTGGTGGAAGAGGGGCCAGCCTCGGAGCTGTTCAAAAATCCGAAGACCGACTATACGCGCGCGCTGTTTGCCGCGGCGTTCCGGCTCGAAGCCGCTCCCGGCGCCGCCACCTGAGCGGCGATCAGGTCAGCCGCTTGATCGCGGTGATGTCGCTGCCCGCGGCCCTGATGCGGGCGAGCGCCGCGGTGGTGTTCTCGATCACGGTGGCCATGTGGTAGGCGTTGGCATGGACGATACTTTCGGCATCGCGGACGATGGCGACGTGGCCTTTCCAGAAGATCAGATCGCCGCGCTGCAAGTTTTCGGATTCCGCCGGATGCAATGCGGTTCCGAGGCCATTCTGCTGCATGTCGCTGTCGCGCGGGCAGGAAATGCCGGCGGCGTTGAGCGACACCTGCACCAGGCCCGAGCAATCGATGCCGAGCGAGCTCTTGCCGCCCCACAGATAGGGTGTGCCGGCGAACTGCTCGGCCACGGCGACGAAATCGGTCGCACGGCTGGCGATGCTGCCGAGATGCTGTAACGGCAGATACCAGCCCTCGGCGGTCACAGCAAATGGACCGTCTTCGCTGAGCACGCTGACCAAGCAGCCCATGACCAGCGTACCAATGGGCGGCAGCTTGATCGACGGGCCGGCAAAGGCGAAGGTCCGCAGAACCGTGATTTTATGGGTCGGCGCCGCACCCGGTTTGGCAAGCGCGCGATCCGGCAGCCAGCCGACATAGCCGTCGTCGTTCAATTGGCCCCACGCAAAGCCTTCGCCGTTGCGGTCGTAGATGGTGACACGTTCGCCCTTCAACGCCTGTGTCGCCAGCATGGCATCGGAGCTCGGTCGCTCACGCAGCGGCGCCAGCGGCTCTGCTACCTCGAATTCCTCGCCCGCGGCATAACGGGCCGCCTTGATCCTGCCTTCGAGATATTTCGCAGCCAGATCGGGCCGCGCAGGGGTCAGGCGCGGATCATCCATAACGTTCCCCGAGCAACTTGAAGATGGCGCGCGCCGCCTGGCATTCGCCGCCCTCCGGGCGCGCCGGCCTGGCCGATGGCGTCCAGCCGTAGATGTCGACATGCAGCCAACTCTTCGCGTGCTCGACGAAGCGCTGCAGGAACAAGGCGCAGGTAATGGAGCCGGCGAAGCTGCCGGAGGCTGCGTTGTTGACGTTGGCGACCTTGGAATCGAGCCAGCTGTCGTAAGGCGGCCATAGCGGCAATCGCCACAACGGGTCGTTCTCCTCTTGCGCGCAACGTGCCACCTCGCCCGCCAGCGTTTCGTCATTGGTATAGAAGGGCGGCAGATCCGGCCCCAACGCCACCCGCGCGGCGCCTGTCAGGGTGCCCAGATCGATCAACAGGTCGGGTTTTTCCTCGTCGGCCAGCGCCAGGGCGTCGGCCAAAATCAGCCGGCCCTCGGCATCGGTGTTGCCGATTTCCACGTGAAGGCCTTTGCGAGAGGGGAAGACGTCGAGCGGACGGAAAGCATTGCCGGCAACCGCGTTCTCGACCGCGGGAATCAGAACCCTCAAGCGAACCCTGAGTTTCGCACCCATCACCATCATGGCCAGCGCCAGCACGTTGGCGGCGCCGCCCATGTCCTTCTTCATGATCAGCATGCCAGCGGACGGCTTCAGGTCGAGCCCGCCGGTATCGAAGCAGACGCCTTTGCCGACCAAGGTGACCCTGGGATGGGCCGGATCGCCCCAGCGGAAATCGATCAGGCGTGGCGGGCGTGCCGAGGCCATCCCTACCGCATGGATCAGCGGAAAATTGCCTGAGATCAGCTCGTCGCCGATGATGCAGCTGAAATCGGCGCCGAAGCGCTGCGCCAGATGCTGCGCCGCCTGCGCCAGCTCCGCGGGCCCCATGTCGTTCGATGGCGTATTGATGAGATCGCGCGCCAGCGTGACCGCATCGGCCATTGCCGCGATGGCGGCGATGTCGATGCCGTCGGGCGGCACCAATTTGACATCAGCCACATCGGTCTTGCGGTAGCGGCTGAAGCGATAGCTGCCGAGCGCGAAGGCAAGGGCGGCGAGGCGGGTATCATGCGGCGCGTTGGCAAAACGATACACGCCCGGCGGCAAAATCCCCGGCAAGAGCCCCGGTCGGAACGGGTCGCGGTAGCTGCTGGTCGCTTCTTCCAAGCCGAACACGACGTGGCAGATGCGACCGTCCGCGGCGGGAAGCGTGAGGCAGGCCCCCGGTTTCGCCGTAAAGGCGTTGGCCAGCGCGTATTGCCGGGCCTCGCTGGGGAGGCCGGCGCAGATCGCCTCCCATGTCGCCTTGGTTACGAAGCTGATGGGAATGGCGGATGGGGCAGCCGCGGTCGCAAATGGTAATTGCATGCTGGTCTCGGGCTTCGATGGAAACGGGTCAGGCACTCACCGTATCACGCCGGCTGGCCCGCGCATGCGACCATTAACCCGCCGTTAGCGTTAACAGACTATTGCTGGCCCGTTCGGCCCGATCCATTCGCCCGATATCGTGAGCTAAGTGCCATGCGGCAGTTCTCCAGTCTTGCCCGGCTTCTTGGGTCCGTGGCCCTGACCACGATGCTGGCCACCGGGCTTGCCGGCTGTCAAACCACGTCCGACGTCACGGGATCGCTGAAGCCGGCCGATCCGCGCAGCGCGGCCGAAGTCTACGGCGAGCGCTACCGCGCCAATCCCCGGGATGCGGATGTCGCGCTGGCCTATGGCCAGGCGCTGCGCGCCAACGGTCAGCGCGTCCAGGCGGCGGCCGTGCTCGAACAGGCCAACATCGCCCATCCCGGCAACAAGGCGCTGCTCGCCGCCTATGGCCGCGCGCTCGCCGACAACGGCGACTTTCAACAGGCCTTCGACGTGCTCAGCCGCGCCCACTCGCCGGACAATCCCGACTGGCGAATTCTGTCGGTACAGGGAACCGTGCTCGATCAGCTTGGCCGGCATGAGGAGGCGCGCGGCTACTACGCCAGTGCCCTGAAGATCGTACCCGACGAGCCCTCGGTGCTGTCGAACCTAGGACTTTCCTACGTGCTTTCAAAGGATCTGCCAAAGGCGGAAGAAACGCTTCGCCGGGCTTACGCCGACACCAGAGCTGATGCCAGGGTGCGACAGAATCTGGGCCTGGTGGTTGGGCTGCAGGGCCGCTTCGCGGAGGCCGAAAGCATCGTGAAGGCGGATCTGCCGCCGGACCAGGCGGCGGCGAATGTCGCCTATCTGAAGGAAATGCTGAGTCGCAAGGATGGTCCGCGCGGCGGCGCCGGGACAGTTCCGGTGGCCGCGCTCAACCGCCCCGACTGATCGGCTGCTTCGATCCAATGCGGACAACCGCGGCGTAAACGGCGCTGCACCATCCGCCTCGCCGCCTCACTGCATGGCCGCGACCTTGATGCCGGTCGGCCCCAGGATGACGACAAACAAAACCGGCAGGAAGAACAGGATCATCGGCACCGTCAGTTTCGGTGGCAGTGCCGCCGCCTTTTTCTCAGCTTCGTTCATGCGCATGTCGCGATTTTCCTGCGCCATCACCCGTAGACTTTGACCGAGCGGCGTTCCGTAGCGCTCCGACTGCTGCAGGGCCAGACAGACCGATTTGACGCCCTCAAGCCCGGTACGCTTCGCCAGATTTTCGTAGGCCACCTTGCGGTCTTGCAAGTAGGACAGTTCAGCCGTGGTCAGCGTGAATTCCTCGGACAGTGCAATCGACTGGGTGACGATTTCGTTGCTGACCTTGCGGAACGCCGCCTCGATCGACATGCCGGATTCGATGCAGATCAGCAGCAGATCGAGCGCATCCGGAAATGCGCGCTTGATCGAGAGCTGGCGCTTGGCGATGGCGTTATTGAGGAACAGCATCGGTCCCTGCAGGCCGAGATAGGCCGCGCCGATGCAGATGCCGGCCTTGAACAGGGCCGACTTCTCCATATGCGAGATCACGAAAACATAGAGCGCCACCGCCAGGAACAGCAGGATCGGCGTCACCAGCCGGAAGAACAGGAATGTGATGTAGGGCGCCTGCCCGCGATAGCCGGCCTGGGTGAGCTTTTCGCGCGCGGACTCCTGGGCCAGCCATTTGCCGAGATTGAAATCATCCACCACCTTGGAGACCAGCTGCTTCGGCGACTGCCGCAGCGACACCTTTTCGGTCTTGGCGAGGCGATCGCGCTCCCGTTGCCGGATCCGTTCACGCTCGCTGGCCACCGCCTTCATGCGCTTCTGCAGGCCTTCGCCCGCGAACAGCGGCATGATCAGCGTATAGGCTGTCGCACTCACCGCGATGGCGGCAAGCAGCATGGTCATGAAGTGCGGATCGTGGATCTTGGTGACCAGAAAATCAATCATGTTGCACCGTCAGAAGTCGAAGTTGATCATTTTCTTCATTACCAAGATGCCGATCGACATCCAGATCGCGCAGCCGAGCAACATCAATTGGCCGGTCGGATGCGTCCACAGCAGCGATATGTAGTCAGGCGTCGACAGGTAGACGAGCAGCATGACAATCGGCGGCAGCGAACCGATGATGCCCGCGGAGGCCTTGGCCTCCATCGACATCGCCTGGATCTTCTCCGCCATCTTCTTGCGGTCGCGCAGCACCTTGGAGAGATTGCCGAGGGCCTCCGACAGGTTACCTCCGGATTTTTGCTGGATCGCGATGACGATGCCGAAGAAGTTGGCCTCCGGCACCGGCATGCGTTCGAACAGCCGCGCGCAGGCGTCGCCGAGCGGCATGCCGATCGCCTGGGTCTCGATGATGGCGAGGAATTCACTCTTGAGCGGCTCCGGCGCATCGGTGGCGACGACCTTGATCGACTCAAACAGCGGCAGGCCCGCTTTGATGCCGCGCACGATCACGTCGACCGCGTCGGGCAGCGCCCTCAAGAACTTCTTTTCGCGGCGCTTCTTGAGATAGCTCAACAACCAGCGCGGCAGACCGAAGCCGGCAGCGAAGGCAAGGCCTCCCGCTCCAAGCAGTCCACCGCCCAGCAGCATCGCCGCAGCGAAGGCGACCGCTGCAAGAACGCCGGACACGATCATGAATTTCTGGGCCGACCAGTTCAGTCCGGCCTGCGTGAGGCGGGTGCTCAACGCAACCCTTTTTTCCTGCTTGCGGCGCGTTTCGAGATCCTTCAGCGTTCCCTCGACCTGCTCGCGGCGCGTACGCTGGCCCTTTTCGGCATGGCGGGCCGCCGGCTCCGGCCGGGCCACGGACGCCCGGCGGTTCTCCGCCTTTTTCTCTCCCGACAGCAGCGGATAGATAAATACCCATGCCAGCCCGCCGATGGCGGCAGCCGCGAGAAAGCCCAGCGCCAGCGTCTGCATCTTCATGGCCGGGCGATCTCCACGGCGACCTCGGCGGCATCGAGCGCCGCGGCGAGCCGTTTCTCCTCGCCGTAATATCGTGCGCGATCCCAAAAGCGTGGCCGGCCGATGCCGGTCGAGCGGTGTCGGCCGATGATATGGCCGTTGGCGTCTTCGCCGAGCAGGTCGTATATGAACAGGTCCTGGGTGATGATGGTGTCGCCTTCCATCCCCATTACCTCGGTGATGTGCGTGATCCGACGCGAACCGTCGCGTAGACGCGCGGCCTGGATGACAACGTCGATCGAGGCGCAGATCATCTCGCGGATGGTCCGCGATGGCAGCGAAAATCCGCCCATCGTAATCATCGATTCGCAGCGCGACAGGGCTTCGCGGGGATTGTTGGCGTGCAGCGTGCCCATCGAGCCGTCGTGACCGGTGTTCATGGCCTGCAGCAGGTCGAAGGCCTCCGGTCCGCGGACTTCGCCGACGATGATGCGCTCGGGGCGCATACGCAGGCAGTTCCGCACCAGTTCGCGCATCGTGATCTGGCCTTCGCCCTCGATGTTGGGCGGACGGGTTTCCAGCCGCACGACATGGGGTTGCTGCAGCTGGAGCTCGGCGGCGTCCTCGCAGGTGATGATGCGTTCTTCATCGTCGATATACTGCGTCAGACAGTTCAGCAGCGTGGTCTTGCCGGAGCCGGTGCCGCCGGATATCAGCACGTTGGCCCGGCAGCGTCCGATGATCTGCAGAATCTGCGCGCCTTCCGGCGAGATTGCCCCAAATCTCACCAGCTGATCCAAGGTCAGCTTGTCCTTTTTGAATTTGCGGATCGTCAATGCCGGGCCATCCAGCGCCAGCGGCGGAACGATGGCGTTGACGCGCGAGCCATCCGCCAGGCGCGCGTCGCAAATCGGCGACAATTCATCGACGCGCCGCCCGACCTGGCTGACGATGCGTTGACAGATGTTGAGCAACTGTTGATTGTCGCGAAAGCGGATGCCGGTGCGCTGGATGCGCCCCGAGACTTCAATGAAAACCGTCCCGGCGCCGTTGACCATGATGTCGGAGATATCGTCGCGCGACAGCAGCGGTTCAAGCGGGCCGTATCCGAGCACGTCGTTGCAGATGTCGTCGAGCAGCTCTTCCTGCTCGGCAATCGACATCACGATATTCTTGATCGCGATGATCTCGTTGACGATATCGCGAATTTCCTCGCGCGCCAACTCGCCGTCGAGTTTGGCAAGCTGGGTCAGGTCGATCGCTTCGATCAAGGCGCCGAAAATCGTGGCTTTGACCTGGTAGTAGTTGTCGGACCGCCGGGTCTCGGGCGCAGGCGCGGGCGATTTCGCCGGGGAGAGCGGCGGCGAGGAAACCGTCGGCGAGGTCCCGTTGCGCAACGCGGCCGGCGATGCGCCCGCAGACGGTTCCGGCACGCCGGCCGGCTTTATCGGCCGCGAATCGCTTTCTGTTCCGCTACGCTTACCAAACACGACGATACTCCATGCAGGCTGGTTTACCTTGCCCGCAATTTCTCAATCAGGGGTGACAGGAACGAGCCCCGTGGCTTTTTGGTTTCGCCGCGGCCCGTCAACCGTTGCGCGATCTGCAGGAACAACTCGGTGGTGCGATGGTTGGCGGAGATTTCCGCGATCATCTGACCATTGTTGGCGGCGGCGCCAAAAATCTGCGGGTCGAAAGGAACGGAGGCGATCGGTTGGCTTTCGATCGCCTTGGCGAACTCGTTAGCCTTGATCTCCGGCCGTTTCGGCACCCCGACCTGATTGAGGCAATAGAGCGGAATCCGATCGTTGGGCCGCGAGGTCTTCAGCATGTCGAACAGGTTCTTGGTGTTGCGCAGGTTGGCGAGATCCGGCGCGGCGACGATCAGAATATCGTCCGCGCCCACCAGAGCGCGCTTGCTCCAACCCGACCATTGATGCGGTACGTCGAGCACGATGCAGGGCATCGTGGTGCGAAGGGTATCGAAGATCGAGTCGAAGGCGTCGGCGCCGAAATCATAAACCCGCTCCAGCGTCGCCGGGGCCGCCAGCAGGCTGAGGTGGTCGGTGCATTTGGAAAGCAGACGATCGATGAAGGCGGTATCGACGCGATCGGGCGAAAACACCGCGTCGGCGATGCCTTGCGGCGGGTCCTGATTGTAGTCAAGGCCGGCAGTGCCGAACGCGAGGTCGAGATCGGCGACGACCGAATCCAGCGCGAGATCGCGCGCGATCGCCCAGGCGACGTTGTGGGCGATGGTGGATGCTCCAACCCCGCCCTTGGCCCCGACGACGGCGATGATCCGGCCGACCGCTCTGGCTTCCGGCGCCGAGAACAGGCCGCAGATCGAGCGTACCACGTCGATTGGATGAACCGGGGCAATCACGTAGTCGCTGACGCCGCGGCGCACCAGCTCGCGATATAGCGAAACATCGTTGACCCGACCAATGACTACGACGCGGGTTCCGGCATCGCACACGGTTGCGAGCTGATCGAGGCCGGTCAGGATATCGCCGCGGCCTTCGGTTTCAAGCACGATCACATTCGGCGTGGGAGCGGTGCGATAGGCCTCGATGGCGGCCGCCATGCCACCCATTTGAACCTTCAGATGGGCCTTGCCGAGGCGCCGGTCTTCGCCCGCCGATTGCACGGCCGCGGCGGTTTCCACGGTTTCGCAAAAGGCTTGCACGGAGACGCGCGGCGCCGGCGCGATATGATCGTCCGCGGGCGACGGCGTGACCTCAGGCTGCTCTTCGGGATTTTGATTGGCGTAGCTGATCATTTGCCTGTGTCGCTGAGTTTGGCCTTCTCGGCATCGGGATAGGTGGTCGCTGTCGCGGCGCCGGTGCGATACTTCTCGAAGCCTTCGCTGCGTCGCTTGGTATAGGCGGGGGTTTCAGGCCGCGGCTGCACCAGGTCCGACGGGTTGTCGACCATCGCCGCCATGTTGCGCTGGTAGGCGCAACCGAAATTGTAGTACGACTTGTTGTCGATGTAGCCCTTGTCCTTGATCGAGGAGCCGAGATCATCGGGCCACAGGCCGCAAGGACCGGCGACTGCGGATATCCTGGGATAGTTGAGCCGGATCGCGGCCATCTGGCGCGGGTCCTGCGGATGATAGTTGCGGACGACGATGTCGTTCGGCGCTACGCCGGCCGCGAAGAGCAAGGCCTGGATTTCCCGGAACGAATCCGCCGCCGCCCGTGCATTGGGTGTGTCGATGGGGACATCGGCGCTGATCGCGCCGGTGCCGTCATGAAGCCAGTTCTGCGCCAGTCCCAACACGTCGGCGCGCTGTGAGGCGGAAAGGGCGCCGCGCGCGCGACCGACGAAAATGATGACCGACTGGTTGGCTTCCTGCAACGCGATCGGATGACGCAGGCGATAATCTTCGGGATAGCTCGCCGTCACCGTTTCGGCGGTATGGGTGCAGGCTCCCAGCACCAAGGCGAGGCCGCAAAGCAATCCCGCGACGCGGAAAGCGCGGTGCCGATCGACGGGTATTCTGGTTGTCATCGTCGTTGTCCTCGTCCCGTCTCAGTCGGTAATGAAGCCATAGGTGCCGTGATAATTCTGGGCCGGTTCGACGCGGCCCGGAACGCCGTAGATGCGATTGATGCTACCCAACAGATCCGCCTGCGGGTCCGAGGCCGCGGCGAAGCCGTCATCCGGGCGTGACAGGTCCTTCTGGGCCACGGCGCGCACGACGTAGGGCGTTACCAGCACCATCAATTCGGTCTGGTTGTTGACGTAGTCCCGGCTGCGGAACAGCGATCCAAGAACCGGCAGTTGCGACAGGCCCGGCAGTCCGTTGATAGCCTGCTTGGTCTGGTCCTGGATCAGGCCGGCCATCGCCATCGATCCACCCGATGGAATTTCCAGAGTGGTTTCGACGCGGCGGGTCTTGATCGAAGGAATCGTCGTTCCACCGGCACCACCCTGCAAGGAATTCTGGCTCGAGACTTCGGAGACTTCCGTCATGACGCGCAGGCTGATCCGCCCTTCGGTCAGCACCACCGGCGTGAAATTGAGCGAGATGCCGAATTTCTTGAAACTGACCGTCTGGACGCATTGTCCGATCGCGCCCGACGTTGACGTTTGGCAGGTCACGCCAGTCGGAATTGGAAATTCGCCGCCGGAGATGAAAGTGGCGGACTCACCGGAGATCGCCGTCAGGTTCGGCTCCGCCAATGTCCGAACCACGCCCGCGCTCTCCATCGCGCGCAGCGTGGCCTGGACCGACGGCGTCGAGCCGAAGGATGTGGTAAGGGCGTTGGTGGCGACGAGCGGTGCGTTGTTTGCGGTGAACGGATTGGAGTTGTTGAAGTTCACGACAGACGTGCCGTAATTCATGCTGGCGGTGAGGTCGATGCCCATCTGCTTGATGATCGAGCGGGAGACTTCCGCGACCGTAACCTTCAACATGACCTGGTCGCGGCCACGAACCACGATCGAGTTGACCACCTTGTCCGCACCGCCCACCAGCCGTGCCGCAAGATCGCCGGCCTGCTGCGCCTCGATCGGGCTCGCTGTCGAGCCAGAAAGCATGACGCCGTCGCCGACGCCTTCGATCTGGATATCGGCGTTCGGCAGCGTCTGCTTCAGCGCCGCCCGCACACCATTAAGGTCTCGCTTGACGGCGATGTCATAGGCGGCGATCTGCTGGCCCGCGGCATCGAAAAATACGATGTTGGTCTGGCCGACCGCGGCGCCGATGATGTAGGCGCGCTGCGCCGAACGGACGACGGCATTGGCGATCTTCGGATCGGCAACCAGCACATCCTTGATGTCGCGTGGCAAATCGATGACGATGGATTTGCCGATGCCGAGCGCAAGGAAGCGCGCATTCATCTGTCCATCGGCTGCCATCGGTGGTGGGGGGGCGCGATAGTCGCTCGCCATCAGCGGCGTAAAGGCTGGATTGAGCGTCAGCGCAGCGATGGCCGAAAACGACAGGCCGCGAGCCAGAACTATGCGAGCGGTATTCATACGCTTCACTTTCCACATTACGCCGCGACGCTGCCGCCGCCGTGGTGGCAGTTGAGCAGTTAATCGTCAAAGCATGGTTAATGGTGCGTATCTAAATCAACTTAACGGTCTGTTACCCGACCGGATCAGCCGATCGCGAAGCGGCCAAGTTCGATCGCCTTGATCCAATCCGTTTCGGGGTAGATCGTCAGGGCGCCGATGGCGAGCGCGACGCCATAGGGAATTCCGCTGTCCTTGGCGTGCAGCCGGAGCAGCCAGGATTGGCTGGCAAGCATGTGAGGCAGCGGCCATTGCCGGAACTGCAGCAGCAGCAGCGTCAATGCGCCGCCGAACAGGGAGGCGTAGAGCAGATAGTTCATCAGATGGCCAAAGCCGAACCAGAGCGCCGCGCTGGCCGCTACCTTGGCATCGCCGCCGCCGACCCAGCCCATCGCAAAGCAGCCAAAGGCAACCGCGAGCACGGTCGCGCCCGCTCCCAGATGTGACAGGATGTCGACAAATCCCATTCCGCTCATCAGCGCCAGCACCAGGAAACCCGCCCCCAACGCCAGCGACACCCGGTTCGAGATCGTCATGGTGAGCAGATCACTCGCGGCCGCAAACGCCATCAGGGCGGGAAACAGCAGAAGTCGCGCGTAGTCGAGGATCATGGCGTTACAAAGCCTCTGCCGCTCACCATTGTTGGTGCGCCGCCGGATTTTAGCCGCCAGAGATGAACAATCGGAAAACAGTCTGCCGGACTACCAGAAGCTGGCAATGCGCGAGGCGAGCGCTAGAAGCGCCAGTGCCAGCGCCATGCAGACGACTTCTGTCGGCGCATCGCTGCGGCGGCCGGCCGGAAGCGAGGTTTTGCTTGCCGCGAGGGGAGCGGCATCGGGTTTACGCATCGTTACGCAATCCGGATCCGGTCGAAATATCAAAGGCCCCGGGACGCTCCGGGGCCTTCGATCCTGGTCCGTGGCTGGCGGTTACTTCAGCGAAGCGTTGATGGATGTGAACTTGGCGTTCAAAGTGGTGCCGAGCGTATTTACCGCGAGGATGATGGCGAGCGAGATGCCCGCCGCGATCAGGCCATATTCGATCGCGGTGGCGCCGGTTTCGTCCTTTACGAAGCGGGCGATCAGGTTCTGCATTGGTAACTCCATGTGTACACGTGGCTGGTCGAACTAGTTGGTCTCGCCGGCGTTCTCAGCACCGTGACCATGGATGCAGCCTAGGATGCGACAATTGCGGGTCGGTTAATTCGACCGACTAAACTTTGCTAGACTTGACTGTTATTTGGCAGAGTAAATTTGCAATTAAGGACTTCGCTAAAGTTTGAGTGCGGCGGCGGTGGAGGCATCCGTTGCGTGTCGAGGGCTGTCTCTCACGGTTCCTGATTCACCTCTCCTTAAGTGTGTACGCCTATCCCTATGGCATCCAAGCTGTGAGGGTGCCGATGTCAAATTTGCCGATGGAAGTCGTCGAGATGCTCGGCGGCACGATCGCCAAGGTGGTGCCGATCACGATCGTGCTGGCCGTGATATTCTCGGTGCTGACGCATTTCTGGGCCTGCAACCCCGGCACGCCGTGGTGGCGCAAGCGCGAGCTGGTCACCGACATCTGTTACTGGTTCTTCGTTCCATTGTTTGCGCGCGTGCTGCGGATCGGGCTGCTGGTGCTCGGTGCCGGCGTATTGTTCAATATCCACGACGCCGACGCGTTGATCGCCTTCTACGACAACGGCCATGGTCCGCTCGCCGAACTGCCGCTGTGGCTGCAGGCGATACTGTTCCTGGCGGCGTCGGACTTCATGCTGTATTGGCTGCACCGCATGTTTCACGGCGGCGAATTCTGGAAGTATCACGCGATTCATCATTCGTCGGAAGATCTGGACTGGATTTCGGCGGCGCGCTTCCACCCGGTGAACCTGTTCCTGGGAACCATCATGGTCGACGTGATCCTGTTGATCGCGGGCATCTCGCCGAACATCATGCTCTGGGTCGGCCCCTTCACGACGTTCCACTCTGCGTTTGTCCATGCCAATCTCAGCTGGACGTTGGGCCCGTTCAAATATGTGCTGGCGACGCCGGTGTTCCACCGTTGGCATCACACCCGGCTCGATGAGGGCGGCAATACCAATTTTGCCGGGACCTTTCCGGTGTGGGATATTCTGTTCGGAACGTTCCGGATGCCGGAAAGCAGGCTTCCGGACAACTACGGCAAGGACGAGCAGTCCATTCCCTCGGAAATTGTCGGGCAGTTGGCCTACCCGTTTCGCCAATAGCGCCGGGGTCGGCGGCACAGTCCGTTGCTTCTGTCGGGCCGGATTTGCGGTTCGTTCATCTATTTAAGGTCTGATTGGCCCGGTTTGAGGCGTCCAAGTCTCAAGTCCGGATCGGCCAGTCCGGCCAGGTCGTCGCCTGTCGGCCGGATCCGCAGGCTTCGAAGTCGGTAGAGTGGCGTGTAGAGAGTAAAGCGTATGAAAACCGCGCGCATTGTCGTTCTGGTCATCGCCATATCAGCCGGCGGTGTTGCCGCCTATCTTGCGAGTGGCTCTGAACCCAAGACGGTGGTTTCCGCGCCGGTGGCACAGTTGCCGACGGTCGACGTTTTGGTGGCGAAGTCGGACATCGGGCTCGGACAATCCGTTGGCCCTGACGACATGCAATGGCAGACGTGGCCCGCGGCCACGGCCAGCAATAACTTCATTCGCCGCAGCGATCGCCCGGACGCCACCACCCAGATCGCCGGTTCGATCGCGCGGTCTCCGTTCATCGCGGGCGAGCCGATGCGCGAAACCAAGCTGGTCAAGGCCAATGGATCCGGCTTCATGGCGGCGGTATTGCCGGGCGGCATGCGGGCGGTTTCGACAGAAATTTCCCCTGAGACCGGCGCCGGCGGCTTCATCCTGCCCAATGACCGCGTCGATGTGATCCTGTCGAAACGCGAGAAGAGCACGGAACGCCCCAATGCCGGCGATGTCATCTCTTCGGAAATCATTCTATCCAATATTCGCGTTCTCGCCATCGATCAGGCCCCCCGGGAGAAGGAGGGCCAGAATGCGGTTGTCGGCAAGACGGCCACGCTTGAATTGAAACCGTCGCAGGCCGAGGCGCTGGCCCGTGCGCGCCAGACCGGCACGATTTCGCTCGCCCTGCGCAGCCTGGTCGATGCCCACGCGGCTGCCGCGCCGCGCGAGCAATCGACCGACGGAATTGTCACGGTGTTTCGCGGTGGCGACGAGCGCGACGTCTACTCCTGCACGCCGCTGTGTAAGCGCGGCGCCGGTGGCACCTAGCCCGGCTTGGTGCCGCGTTGGATAAGAGCAGGTCCACGGGGGTGATCAGTTCGGCGCGGTGGGGCGCAATCTCGCCGCGGTCGGCGGCGTGATGCGCGGCCGGCGAAACAGAAAAAGGCCGCGAAACCAATGCGGCCTTTTATACTTTGTTGTCACACAGGGTCCGGAGACAGGATATTCGGACCTAATCTTCAGACCTAATCTCCAGACTGGATCTCCAGGCGCAAGGCCTGGACGGACGCCTAGCCGGCAGCGCGCAGATTGTCGGCCGAAGACTTGCCAGAGCGGCGATCCGCCACGATCTCGTAGCTGATCTTCTGGCCTTCACGCAGCGTCCCAAGGCCGGCGCGCTCTACCGCACTGATGTGCACAAACACGTCGTTGCCGCCGTCATCCGGTTGAATGAAGCCGAAGCCCTTGGTCGCGTTAAACCACTTCACGGTTCCCATGCTCACGGGATAGTCCCTTCTCAAGATAGATATAGTAGAAGCCCACTTTCGATAGGCTGGTGAGATCGAATTTTTGGAAGGGTCGTCAGCGTCTAAACCGGCTGTACCGGTGGATAGCTAATGTCGTCCGGCCGAAAATCGATGCCGCCATGTTATGCGAAGCGAGCCCCCAAAACAATCCTGACGTGCGCGTTTTTTTGATTTCAGGCGCCATGCAGTCCGCAGCGCGCCAGCCGCACCAAGATTGTGTTGGGATGCGCCATGCGGGCGGCGCTCACCGCCGGCGGAATTGACCGCGTGGCGGCGCCCCACGCGGGGCCGAACCGCCCGGACGCTCGTCCTTGTGACGGAAGATCAGGCGGCCTTTCTCCAGGTCATACGGCGACATCTCGATGGTCACCCGATCGCCGGCCAATGTCTTGATCCGGTTCTTTTTCATCTTGCCTGCGGTATAGGCAACGATCTCGTGTCCAGCATCGAGCTGCACGCGGTAACGCGCGTCGGGGAGGATTTCGGTCACCAGTCCTTCGAACTGGATCAGCTCTTCTTTAGCCATGGTTATCTCCAGATCGATCGACGGCTAGCGTGGCCGTTGGCTGCGGTTCGGCCGGGTATGGGGACGGCTTTCGCGGTGCAAAAAGGCGACGCCCTGCATGCCCTCCGTTTTACCGCTCTGCGACGGACGTGAATCCTGCCGATTGACCTCGTGCCGGTTGGTTGGCGAAGCGCCATTATTACCACCGGGACGGTGGTGACGGCGAGGCCCTTTCGCGCCCGGTGCGGCTTCATTTGCTCTGGCATGCTGGCGCGGGGCGGATCGGTTACCACGATGCGGGGAGGCGGCCGGCGCGGGTTCGCGGTGACCCGGCGTGCGGCGGTCTTCTCTGGGCAAAGCGGTGCGGATCAGCTTTTCGATGTCGCGCAGATAGCCCATTTCCTCGCCTCCCGCGACCAGCGAGATCGCGATGCCATCGGCGCCGGCGCGCGCCGTGCGGCCGATCCGGTGCACGTAGGTCTCGGGCACGTTGGGAAGGTCGAAATTCACCACGTGGCTGATGCCGTCGACGTCGATGCCGCGGGCGGCAATGTCGGTGGCGACCAGGGTGCGGATGTCGCCCGAGCGGAACGCCGCCAGTACCCGCTCGCGGTTATTCTGCGACTTGTTGCCGTGAATGGCGTCAGCGGTGATCCCGGCCCTAGCCAGGCCCTTTACGACCTTGTCCGCGCCGTGCTTGGTTCGGGTAAAGATCAGGGCGCGATCGACCCTCTCCTGTTGCAGCAACTGCGCCAGCACGGCGGGCTTGGCCGAGTGATCGACCTGGATGATGCGCTGGGTGATGCGCTCGACCGTCGACGCTACCGGCGTCACCGCCACTCGCGCCGGATCGCGCAGCATCTGTTCGGCCAGTTCGGCGATATCCTTCGGCATTGTCGCCGAAAAGAACAGCGTCTGCCGCTTGACCGGCAGTTTGGCGACGATTTTCCGGATGTCGTTGATGAAGCCCATGTCCAGCATGCGGTCGGCCTCGTCGAGCACCAGGAACTCGACATGTCCAAGCTTCAAGCCGTTGCTTTGCACGAGATCGAGCAGGCGTCCGGGCGTGGCCACCAAGACCTCTACGCCCTGCATGACCGAGCGGACCTGGCGTCCCATCGGCACGCCGCCGATCGCCAGCGCCGAAGTCAGTCGCATGTGCCGGCCATAGGCATTGAAGCTGTCGAGAATCTGGCTCGATAATTCACGTGTCGGGCTCAGCACGAGGACGCGGCAGGCCTTGGGCTGCGGTTTCGAGCGATGCTCCAGGATGCGATGCAGGATGGGAAGCGCGAAGGCGGCGGTCTTGCCGGTGCCGGTCTGGGCGATGCCGACGACATCCCGGCCGGCAAGGGCGAGCGGAATGGTCTGAGACTGGATGGGGGTTGGCGTGAGATAATTCTCTTCTTTGAGTGCACGCGTGATGGGATCGGCCAAGCCGAAATCCTGAAAGGAGGTCAAAAGTTTGGTTCTTTCCATGATGAAAAGCAGGCGCCCGGCACTTGAGGCCAGGAGCGCGCGAGGCGGTGTCGGAGACACCCGCGTGTTTGAGGCGTCGGTTTTGGTTAGCTGAAGGGGCAAGCCAGAAACCGTTGGACGGGCTCAGAACACGCGGCTCGCAGGGACCCGATGAATCCCGGGTCGTGATAGACATATGGAACACGATGATGGCGCTTTCAAGCTGAATTGCGAAATCAGCTGATCCGCAGCTGACAAAAAGGACAGAAAAAATCGGAAATGGGGCCTGAGAAGCCGATTGTTGTGACGGCCTCCATCTATTGCAGTGCAAGATAAGCCGATGCCAGAAATTTAGCCAACATGCCATATTTGCTCACAGATTGAACATTTTGCTGATGAAGCATACATTTTTTATGTCTGTTTTTTAGGCAACGCGCTTCCAGATTTGTGTCACGGAAGCAGATTCTCTAGCAAAATCATTAGGCTGTGGATTCGCGCACCGTGGCATGGTTCTTGCGATTACGTTAACGCAGGCGGCCGTGGGGCCGTTTCGCAGCGTCTATACGCCTGCGTCAGGGAGAGGATACCTTATGCTTACTAAAACAACTCACGATATAGCGGGACTGAGCCGCCGTAGCTGGCTGGCAGCGGCCGCAGGCCTATTTATCGGCTTGGCTGGCATGCCCTCCGCGAAAGCCGACGACGACACCATCAAGGTCGGCATTCTTCATTCGCTCTCCGGCACCATGGCTATCAGCGAAACCACGCTGAAGGACGTGATGCTGATGTTGATCGACGAGCAGAACAAGAAGGGTGGCTTGCTCGGCAAGAAACTCGAGGCGGTTGTGGTCGATCCGGCTTCGAACTGGCCGCTGTTCGCGGAAAAAGCCCGTGAGTTGATCACCAAGGACAAGGTCGCGGTGGTGTTCGGGTGCTGGACCTCGGTGTCGCGCAAATCCGTGCTGCCGGTGTTCAAGGAGTTGAACAACATCCTGTTCTATCCGGTCCAGTACGAGGGCGAAGAGAGCGAGCGCAACGTGTTCTATACGGGTGCCGCGCCGAACCAGCAGGCGATCCCCGCGGTCGACTACCTGATGAAGGAAGAAAAGGTGAAGCGCTGGGTGCTGGCTGGCACTGATTATGTTTATCCGCGCACGACCAACAAGATCCTCGAAGCCTACCTGAAGGCGAAGGGGGTCGCTCAAGAAGATATCATGATCAACTACACCCCGTTCGGTCATAGCGATTGGCAGACGATCGTGGCCGACATCAAGAAGTTCGGCTCGGCCGGCAAGAAGACCGCGGTGGTCTCGACCATCAACGGCGACGCCAACGTCCCCTTCTACAAGGAGCTTGGCAACCAGGGCATCAAGGCGACCGATATTCCGGTGATCGCGTTCTCGGTGGGTGAGGAAGAACTCGCAGGTCTCGACACCAAGCCGCTGGTCGGCCATCTCGCCGCCTGGAACTATTTCGAAGTCGATCAAGACGCCGGCGAACGAGAAGTTCATCAAGGAATGGCATGCGTTCACCAAGAATCCGAAGCGCACGACCAACGATCCGATGGAAGCCCACTATATCGGCTTCAATCTCTGGGTTAAGGCCGTCGAAAAGGTGAAGTCGACCGATCCTGACAAGGTGATCGATGCGCTGCCCGGCATTGAAACGCCGAACCTAACGGGTGGCATGGCGAAGGTGCTGCCGAACCATCACATCACCAAGCCGGTCTTCATTGGCGAAATTCGTGCCGACGGCCAGTTCAACGTGGTGTCGCCTGACGATCCGAAGAAGGCCAAGCTGGTTCCAGGCGACGCATGGTCGGACTACCTTCCGGGATCGAAGGATCTTGAGGCCGATTGGGTGACCCTGAAGTGTGGCAACTACAACACCGTTACCAAGAAGTGCCTGGGTTCAGGTACCTGATACACGACTAGTTCAAGAGCACAGAGAAGGCGGCGGCGTCGCCGCCTTCTTTTACCTTCTGCCGGGGTTGTCCAGTGCCATCCAACGTCCTTGCATGCCTTCGCAGGCTTGCGTTTTCGATTGTGCTGATTGCCTTCGCGTTGCCGGCCTTCGCCGGCCCGTTCGAAGACACGGTCAGCAAGTTCGCCAACGACGAGTTTTCCGACACGGAAGAAGCCGTCGACGCGCTCGCCACCAGCAACAATCCGCTCGCCTATACCATCGTCAGCGCGCTCCAGGACGGCCGGTTGATGGCCGATACCGACAGTAAACAGGTCTACGTCACGCTGCCCAACGGCAAGTTCATCGATGCGTCGACCGGGGCCGCCGTCGCCAGCATTCCCGATGGCGCCTCGCCCGTGCGTCTCAACAACAAGTTGCGGCGCCACGTCGAGGCGGCGCTGGGCAGTCTGACCCTGCAGTCGCCCGACCCCGAAGTCCGGATCCAGGCCGCGCAGTCGGTATTCAAGACCCATGACGAGGCGATGTTGCCGGCAATCGACAGCGCCTTGCAGAAGGAGAACAACAAGGCCGCGAAGCTGGCATTTACCGAAGCCCGCGCGGCGATCCTTTTGTTCAAGGAAGATGCCACCGATGCCGAGAAGCTTGAAGCCATCGCCACCATCAAGGCCCGCGGCGATCAGGAAGCGCTGGCGCTATTGACTGGATTGACCGGCGACCAACCGCCCGCCATCGCGCGCGCGGCGGCCAACGCAACGTCGGCGATCCAGAGCAGCCTCGCGCTCTGGTCGATGGTGCAGAATGCCTGGTACGGCCTGTCGCTCGGCTCGGTCCTGTTGCTGGCGGCGATCGGTCTGGCCATTACCTTCGGGGTGATGGGTGTCATCAACATGGCCCATGGCGAGATGGTCATGATCGGGGCCTATGTCACCTTCGTGGTGCAGCAGACCGTGCGCAGCAGTTTTCCAGGGCTATTGGACTATTCGTTGATCTTCGCGGTGCCACTGGCCTTTCTGGTTGCCGGCGCGATTGGGGTGCTGATCGAGCGTACCATCATTCGCTTCTTGTACGGCCGACCGCTGGAAACGCTGCTGGCGACCTGGGGCCTGTCGCTGGTGTTGCAGCAGGCGGTGCGCACCGTATTCGGTCCGACCAACCAGGACGTCAGCAATCCCTCCTGGATGAGTGGTGCCTTCGAGATCGGACACATCACCATCACCTATAACCGGCTGTGGATCCTTTGCTTCACGCTCGCCGTGTTCGCCATCCTGTTGGCGATGCTGCGCTATACGGCGCTGGGGCTCGAGATGCGCGCGGTGACGCAAAACCGCCGCATGGCGGCATCGATGGGGATCGCGACTTCGCGCGTGGATGCGCTGACCTTCGGCCTCGGCTCGGGCATCGCCGGGATTGCCGGCGTGGCGCTGTCCCAGATCGACAACGTCAGTCCCAATCTCGGCCAGAGCTACATCATCAACTCCTTCATGGTCGTGGTGTTCGGCGGGGTGGGTAATCTCTGGGGTACGCTGGTCGGGGCCTTTACGCTCGGCATCGCCAACAAGTTCCTCGAGCCGGTCGCCGGTGCCGTGCTCGGAAAGATCGCCATTCTCGTGCTGATCATTCTGTTCATTCAGAAGCGGCCGCGTGGCCTGTTCGCGCTTAAGGGACGTGCGGTGGAAGCATGATGCGGAGTGGTGCAGATCGGCATCGGCCGGGATCCCGGTTTAGCGCGCCCGCAAGCCCGCAACAGAGGGTTGGGGTAGGGGAGAGGCATGATTCCTGCTTCGCCATGCCCGGCCGAACGACTTCGATTCCGGACCCGTTGATCTCCCCGCTCAGCGCAACAGGCAAGGGAGCCTGCCGCCCATGATGCCGCACGTGCTGACGCGCTCGCTGGATCGCAGCGCGAACGTTTTCCTGATGCTGGTCGTCGCCTGCGGAATCCTGATTCCGCTGTCCAACCTGCTGCTACCGGTGGGGTCGGCGTTGCAGGTGCCGACCTACCTGGTGGCGTTGTGGGGCAAATATGTCTGCTACGCGATCCTTGCTCTTTCGATCGACCTGATCTGGGGATATTGCGGAATTCTATCGCTCGGCCATGGCGCCTTTTTTGCGCTCGGCGGATATGCGATGGGCATGTATCTGATGCGCCAGATCGGCAGCCGCGGCGTCTACGGCAATCCGATATTGCCGGACTTCATGGTGTTTTTGAACTATCCGAAGCTGCCATGGTATTGGCACGGCTTCGACATGTTCTGGTTCGCGGCGCTGATGGTCATCCTGGTTCCGGGCCTGCTGGCTTTTTGCTTCGGCTGGCTGGCCTTTCGCTCCCGCGTCACCGGCGTCTATCTCTCGATCATCACCCAGGCGATGACCTACGCGTTGTTGCTGGCCTTCTTCCGCAACGATTTCGGCTTCGGGGGCAACAACGGCCTGACCGATTTCAAGGATATTCTGGGCTTCAACGTCCAGGCCGACGGCACCCGTGCCGCGCTGTTCGCCCTGAGCTGTGTTGCGCTGATCCTGGCCTTCCTGATCTGCCGCGCGGTGGTGACGTCGAAGCTCGGCAAGGTGCTGATCGCCATTCGCGACGCCGAGTCGCGCAGCCGCTTCCTCGGTTACCGCGTCGAATCCTACAAGCTGTTCGTGTTCACGCTGTCGGCCTGCATGGCCGGCGTCGCCGGTGCGCTCTATGTGCCGCAGGTCGGCATCATCAATCCCAGCGAATTCGCCCCGGGCAATTCGATCGAGGCCGTGATCTGGGTCGCCGTCGGCGGTCGCGGCACGCTGATTGGCGCGGCGCTGGGCGCCGTGGTCGTCAACTATGCCAAGACGTTCTTTACGTCCGGCGTGCTGGCACCGTACTGGCTGTTCATGCTCGGCGCGCTGTTTATCGCGGTGACGCTGCTGTTGCCGAAGGGCATCATCGGAACCTTCAATGCGTGGTGGGAGCCGTGGAAGGCCCAGCGCATGGCGGCAAGCGCCAATGCGGCAAGCGCGGCGCGTGAAGACGGCATCAGCGAACCAAATCCGGCGGAGTGAGCGCATGAACGTCATGGACAGCCGCGCGACCTCTGCCCTGCTCTATCTGGACGGCGTGCATGTTTCGTTCGATGGCTTTCACGCCATCAACAACCTGTCGCTGACGCTCGCTCCGGGCGAAATGCGCGCCATCATCGGTCCGAACGGCGCCGGCAAGACCACCATGATGGACATCATTACCGGCAAGACCAAACCGGACCAGGGCGAGGTGTTGTTCGATGGTGTTACCGACCTGACACGGCTCGACGAAACCCGGATCGCCGAACTCGGGATCGGCCGGAAATTCCAGAAGCCGACGGTGTTCGAAAGCCAGACCATCGAGGACAACCTGCTGTTGGCGCTCAACGTCGATCATCGGGTCAGGGGTACGCTGTTCTGGCGGGAGAGCAGGGCCGAGTCCGAACGTATCGATAAGGTGCTTGAAACCATTCGCCTGACCGACGCGCGTAACCGGCTGGCCGGGAGCCTGTCGCATGGCCAGAAGCAATGGCTGGAGATCGGGATGCTGCTGGCGCAGGACCCGAAACTTTTGCTCGTAGACGAGCCGGTCGCCGGGATGACCGACGTTGAAACCCATCAGACCGCCGAGCTGCTGAAGGAAATCAACAAGGAAAAGACCGTGATGGTTGTCGAGCACGACATGACCTTCGTCCGCGAACTCGGCGTCAAGGTCACATGCCTGCACGAAGGCACCGTGCTGGCCGAAGGAACCATCGACCAGGTTTCGGCGAACGAGCGGGTGATCGAAGTTTATCTTGGCAGGTAGGAGCGAATAGGGAATAGCGAATAGATTCGGATCCAGAAATGACGCCTGTGACGATTCCAACTATTCGCTATTCGCTATTCGCCAAGGACGGCAGATGCTGAAGGTCGACAATATCAACCTCTACTATGGTGCCGCGCAGGCGCTGCGCGGCGTCTCGATCTCGGCCGAGCCGGGCAAGGTGACGTGCGTGCTGGGCCGCAACGGCGTCGGCAAGACCAGCCTGTTGCGCGCGATGGTCGGCCAGTACCCGATTGCCTCAGGCTCCATCACCTTCGACGGCGCCGACATTTCGGGTCTCAGGCCCTATGAGCGGGCGCGGCGCGGCATCGGCTTCGTGCCCCAGGGCCGCGAGATTTTTCCGCTTCTGACCGTGGAGGAAAATCTCAAGACCGGGTTTGGACCGTTGAAGCGGGAAGACCGTCACATTCCCGATGACGTGTTCTCGCTGTTCCCGGTGCTGCAGTCGATGCTGGGACGCCGCGGCGGCGATCTCTCGGGTGGCCAGCAGCAGCAACTCGCGATCGGTCGCGCGCTGGTGATGCGACCGAAACTCCTGCTGCTGGACGAGCCGACCGAGGGCATTCAGCCGTCGATCATCAAGGATATCGGACGGGCGATTTCCTATCTGCGCAGCCTTGGCAACATCGCCATCGTCCTGGTCGAACAATATCTCGACTTTGCCTGCGAACTCGGCGACAATTTCGCGGTCATGGACCGGGGCGCGGTGAAATATGCCTGCGACCGCAGTCAGCTCGACGCCAGCGAGATCAGCCGTCAGATGGCGCTATAATCGGACCGGTTGCGCGAGTCTCACAGGTTACGCGTCCTGTTTGGAAGAGTTGGTGGCGGATGCGGACCGATACCGAGAGCGCGAGTTCAACGATATTCGCGGCCAACCGGGCTCAGGGCTCGGTCAACTTCGACGTGCACCACAGCGAAGGCATCACCCGCCGCCGACGGCTGCATGAAATCCGGCTCGCTGCGTGTGCGCTTCCCGTCCCCGGAGGCCACGGGCCTGTCGGCAGTTTTCGTCAATACCGCCGGCGGTGTCGCCGGCGGGGATCGCTTCGACATCGAGATCGCGGCCGGCGAAGGATCGCGGCTTTCGGTGACGACGGCGGCGGCGGAGAAAATCTACCGGGCGCAGGGCCCGGCAGCGCAACTCAACATTGCCCTGAAGGCGGGCACCGGCGCCCACCTCACCTGGCTGCCGCAGGAGACCATCTTGTTCAACCGCGCGCGGGTCTTGCGCCGGATCGATGTCGACCTGGCGGAGTGCGCCTCGCTGCTGCTTGGCGAAATCGTGGTGTTCGGCCGCGCGGCGATGGGCGAACGCGTGCTGGATGGCGAATTCGTCGATCGCTGGCGCGTGCGGCGTGGCGGCAGGCTGGTATTCGCGGAAACCGTCCGGCTCGCCGGTGACATCGGCGAACAGTTGGCTAGGCCTGCGGTAGCTCGCCGTGGCGTGGCGATCGGCACCGCGTTGATCGTGCCGGGTGATGCGGCGCTCGTGGAAAAATTGCGCCTGCTGTCCGGATCGTTCGGCGGCGAGGTCGGCATATCCGCGTGGAATGGGTTTGCAATGGCCCGCTTCTGTGCCCAAGATGCCGCCCGGTTGCGCGCCGACATGATGGCGGTGCTCGGCCGTGCCAGTAGCTCGGCGCTGCCGCGGCTCTGGCTCAACTGATGACAGCTCATTCACATCAATCAAGAATGCCCAGAGTGCTCGCATGAACCTGTCTCCCCGCGAAAAGGACAAGCTTCTGATTTCGATGGCGGCCATGGTGGCGCGGCGGCGGCTCGAACGCGGCGTCAAGCTCAACCATCCGGAAGCGGTCGCCATCATCTCCGATTTCATCGTTGAGGGCGCGCGCGACGGCCGCACCGTCGCCGAACTGATGAAGACTGGTGCCGAGGTCTTGACCCGGTCGCAGTGCATGGAGGGCATCCCGGAAATGATCCACGACATCCAGGTCGAAGCGACCTTTCCGGACGGCACCAAGCTGGTCACGGTGCACGAGCCGATCAGATAGGAGAACCCCATGATTCCCGGCGAACTCTTCATCCAGGACGGCGAGATCGAGCTCAATGCCGGCCGCAAGACGGTGACGCTGACGGTAGCCAATTCGGGCGACCGTCCGATCCAGGTCGGCTCGCACTATCATTTCTTCGAGACCAATCCGGCGCTGAAGTTCGATCGAAAGAGAGCCCGCGGCATGCGCCTCGACATCGCGGCCGGCACCGCGGTGCGGTTCGAGCCGGGACAAACTCGCGACGTGCAACTGGTGGCGCTGGCCGGCAAGCGGGTGGTCTATGGTTTCCGGGGCGAGGTGATGGGGAAGCTGTAGGAAGCGTTGTAAATTGCAGGGGCAGAACGATGTCAGTCAAGATCAAGCGGTCCGTCTATGCCGACATGTTCGGGCCGACCACAGGCGACCGGGTGCGGCTCGCCGATACCGACCTCATCATCGAGGTCGAGAAGGATTTTACGACCTACGGCGAGGAAGTGAAGTTCGGCGGCGGCAAGGTTATCCGTGACGGCATGGGCCAGTCCCAGATCACCAACAAGCAGGGCGCGGCCGACACCGTCATCACCAATGCGCTCATCGTCGATCACTGGGGCATCGTGAAGGCCGACGTCGCCATCAAGGAAGGCTATATCAGCGCGATCGGCAAGGCCGGCAATCCCGACATCCAGCCCGGGGTCACCATCGTCATCGGCCCCGGCACCGACGTGATCGCCGGCGAGGGCAAGATCCTCACGGCGGGCGGATTCGACAGCCACATCCATTTCATCTGTCCGCAGCAGATCGAACACGCGCTGATGTCGGGTGTGACCTCGATGCTCGGGGGCGGCACCGGTCCGTCGCATGGCACCTACGCCACCACTTGCACGCCCGGTCCGTGGCATATGGCGCGGATGATCCAGTCCTTTGACGCCTTCCCGGTCAATCTCGGCATTTCCGGCAAAGGCAACGCCTCGCGGCCGGCGGCGCTGAAGGAGATGATCGAGGCTGGCGCCTGCGCGCTCAAGCTGCACGAGGATTGGGGCACAACGCCGGCGGCGATCGACAATTGCCTTGCGGTCGCCGACGACTATGACGTTCAGGTGATGCTGCATTCCGACACGCTGAACGAATCGGGCTTTGTCGAGGATACGGTCAAGGCCTTCAAGGGGCGCACCATTCACGCCTTCCACACCGAAGGCGCCGGCGGCGGCCATGCCCCCGACATCATCAAGATTGCCGGGCTGAAGAACGTGCTGCCGTCTTCGACCAATCCGACGCGGCCGTTCACGCGCAACACCATCGACGAGCACCTGGACATGCTGATGGTGTGCCACCATCTCGATCCATCGATCGCCGAGGATCTGGCATTCGCCGAAAGCCGCATCCGCAAGGAGACCATCGCGGCGGAGGATATCCTGCACGATCTCGGCGCGTTGTCGATGATGTCCTCTGATTCGCAAGCCATGGGCCGGCTCGGCGAAGTCATCATCCGGACCTGGCAGACTGCCGACAAAATGAAGAAGCAGCGCGGCGCCCTGCCGCAGGAAAAGGGCAACAACGACAATTTCCGGGTCAAGCGCTACATCGCCAAATACACCATCAACCCCGCGATCACTCAGGGTGTGTCGAAGCTGATCGGCTCGGTGGAAAAGGGAAAGCTCGCCGATCTTGTGCTGTGGTCGCCGGCCTTCTTCGGCGTCAAGCCCGAATGCGTCATCAAGGGCGGCTCGATCGTGGCCGCCCCGATGGGCGATCCCAATGCCTCTATACCGACGCCGCAACCGGTGCATTACCAGCCGATGTTTGCTGCCTTCGGCAAATCATTGACCGCTTCCTCGGTGGTGTTTTCCTCCAAGGCAGCGGTGGCCTCGGGGTTGGCCAAGAAGCTCGGTATCGACAAGAAGCTCTACGCGGTTGAAAACACCCGCGGCGGCATCTCCAAGAAGAGCATGATCCATAACGGCGCTACGCCGAAAATCGAGGTCGATCCGGAAACCTATGAAGTGCGCGCCGACGGCGAACTGCTGGCCTGCGCGCCTGCCGAGGTACTGCCCATGGCGCAGCGCTACTTCATGTTCTAAGGTCGCTCCCGGCGCTCGAAGCCGAAAAACCGAAGACCGGGAGGATCTCATGATTTACGTTGTGGCCACGCTGACCGTGAAGCCTGAAACGCGGGCCGAATTCATCGCCGGCGCCACGGCCTGCATCAAAGAGACCCGCAAGGAGGCCGGCAACATCGCCTATGACCTGCACGAAAGCGTCACCGATCCGGCCAGGATGGTGTTTGTCGAGCAGTGGGAGAACGCCGAGGCGCTGGTGCCGCACCGCGCCGCCGAACATATGAAGGCGTTCGGCCGGATTGCCGTGAGATGCATGGCCGCGCCACCCAGGATCGAGATTATCACGCCCGCCAAGGTCGAAGTCCGCTGATGTGGGAAAAGAATCGGGAGAATATCTGCATGATCGATGTTGTCGCTACCTCGAAACTGAAGGTCGCGCCGACCGCGATCGAATTCATTAGCACCGGCAAGGTCGAGAAGCTGTGAGCATTTTGATATGATCCGGGCAACCGAGGTTCGCACCGCGCAGCACTGGAGCGAGACCCCGGCCGATACCGTCGTGCTCGATTTCGACGATCGGCACCGGCGTCGAATGGCCATGACGGGCACCCGCGGGCTCGCCTTTCTGCTTGATCTGGAAAACGCCGCCGTGCTGCGCGGCGGCGACGCGCTGGTGCTGGAGGACGGCAGGCTGGTCGAAGTCGTCGCCGCGCCGGAACCGTTGGCCGAGCTCAGGGGCGCCGACCCGCAGCATCTGGTTCGGATCGCCTGGCATCTCGGCAACCGCCATCTGCCGACTCAGATCATGCCCAAAGGCCTGCGCATCCGGCGCGACCACGTCATCGAGGCGATGGCCAGGGGACTCGGCGCGCGTGTCATCGAGATCGAGGCGCCATTCGACCCGGAAGGCGGCGCTTATGCCAGTGGCGGCCATGCCCAAGCGCTGGCGAGCGATCCGCGTCCCGCCACGCATGATCATTCCTCGCACCATCATGGCGACCATCATCACCATGATGAGCATTGCGAGCATGACCATCATCACGGCGATTCCCATGCTCATGACCACCGATAAGGTGCCGGCCCGGCGACGAAGAGTCGCGTTGGCGGCAGCCCCCGCCGTCGGCGAAGTCGCGTCTCCGACCGCTGATCGGGATCGGGAAGAAATGACGGCCGCAGAGGCGGCGGCACAGTATCGGCTGATGACGTGGCTATCCCCGTCCTTTCCGATTGGCGCGTTTTCCTATTCCAGCGGCATCGAGTGGGCGGTGGAAGCGGGTGATATCAAAGACGCCCTCTCGTTGCAGGACTGGCTGTCATCGATGCTGGCCCACGGATCTGGGTTTTGTGATGGCGTGTTGCTGGCGCACGCGCACCGTTGCTCATCATCGGGCGACAAAGCCGGCTTGCGGGACGTCGTGGAACTCGCGGCAGCCTTCGTTCCCTCGCGCGAGCGCCAGCTCGAAACCTCAGCGCAGGGCCGCGCGTTCATCGACATCGCGCGCGCCGCGTGGAACTGCGACGGGCTCGATCGAGTGCTTTCCTTTTGCGACGGCATCATCGTTTATCCCATCGCGGTAGGGCTGGTCAGCGCCGTTCATCGACTTCCGCTGGCGCCCACTATTTATGCGTTTCTTCACGCGGTGGCGTCGAACTGGATCTCGGCCGGCGCAAGGTTGATTCCGCTCGGACAAACCGAGTGCCAGCGCGTGCTGGCCTCGCTGGAGCCAATAATCGTTGTAACGGCCAAACGGGCGCTCGGCGCGTCGCTCGACGAACTTGGCAGCGCGACTTTTCGCGCCGATCTCGCCAGCATGCACCACGAAACGCAGTATACTAGGCTGTTCAGGTCATGAGGATGGTCGTTTTTCAGTGGTTGTTCTGTGAATGAGATGGCAGAGGTCTTTGCGTCACCGCCGCTGTTGGACGAGATCATATGAACGGAAAGAGGGATATGGATGGAAAGAGCGCCTGACATGTCGAAGTCCCACGGCCCCCTCCGCATCGGTATCGGAGGCCCGGTTGGATCGGGAAAGACCGCGCTGATGGACCTGCTTTGCAAGGCGATGCGGGAACGCTATGACATCGCCGCGATCACCAACGACATCTACACCAAATGGGATGCGGAATTTCTGGTACGCTCGGGATCGCTGACGCCGGACCGCATCGCCGGGGTCGAGACCGGCGGCTGCCCGCATACCGCGATCCGCGAGGATGCTTCGATGAATCTCGCAGCGGTGGCCGATATGCGCGCCAAGTTTCCCGACCTCGATGTGGTACTGATCGAATCTGGCGGCGACAACCTCGCTGCCACGTTCTCTCCTGAACTTGCCGATCTCACGATCTACGTGATCGACGTCGCCGCCGGCGACAAGATTCCCTCGAAAGGGGGGCCCGGCATTACCCGATCGGATCTTCTCGTCATCAACAAGATTGATCTCGCGCCCTATGTCGGGGCGTCGCTTCAGAAAATGGACGCCGACGCCAGGCGGATGCGCGGCGAACGGCCGTTCGTCATGACCAATCTCCGCAAAAGCGAGGGGCTCGATCGCATCGTCGGCTTTATTGAGGTCAAGGGAGGTCTCAGTTCGCCGGAGAAAGCCAAAATCGGCTGAACCAGTTCGTATCGCGTTTTCGGTGTCTCCCCGAAAACAAGTCGCATCCAAGGCTTTCGACATCGCACCGGGAACCAAATCCGGTTTTGGCAGTTGGCCCACCCTGGGTTTTGCCGACATGCCACGGGTGGCAGCCATATTCTTACTTCTTGCCCACCGCGGTTGCACACGGATGATCGCTCCTCCATTATATCGAACGGCTGGCCCTCATTGTGGATTGATTCGTTGCCGTTCCGCCGGAAGCCAGATTCCAGTTCGCCAGATTCTCATTTTTGAGTAACCGAGTGGTTCGGCTGGGTTTCATCATTGGTTTTATTGTGCTCGTCGGAGCCCTGCTCTCCGGCATTGCGGGTTATCGGGTCTATCAACAGGAAATGATTGTCGACGGTATCGCGCTGGCGCGCGCCATCGACGTTCATGCCAGCCTGGTTCAGGATCGGTTGACGGACCGCGAACTGCTTGCCCGTGTGGCATCGGGCCTTTTCCACGCACCTTCGGTGACCAAGGCCAATGTGCTGCAGCCGCTGCGGGCCTCGATCTATGCCTTCAAAACCGATTTCGTTGTCGCGGGCTGGATCGCGCGGCTTAAGCCCGACGAACTTGCAGCGGCGAGCAGGGAATTGGCAAGCGAGGGATTTTCAGATCCCACGATCCGAAACTTCGACAATAAGCCGCTCGATACGCGGTCGCTCGATCGGCCGATCGATGTGTTGATGGACGTCGAACCCCGCAATGCCGAGACCAAGGCATTTCCCGGCCGCTCGCTCGATCAGCACCCCATCCTGGGCGTTATGCTGGCGCGGGCTGCGGCCGACGGCAAGCCGGTGGCGTCTGATCCACTGCCGCTACTGCGGCCTGACGGGCCGATTGGCCTGGTTCTGGCCGCGCCTGTGCTGCAGGAGGGCCAGGTCTCACCGGTGGGTTTTGTTACATTTTCCTACGAGCTGGCGCCGCTGATGCTGGCGAATGACGATCTCTCGCTGTTTTCGGTGGTACTTCGGGATTCCCGCCACCCCGACGAAGAGTGGATTGCGGATCATCAGGGCGTCGTCGCCACGCGAATGGTATCATCGCATGGGACGGCACCCTGGATGACGAGAACGGTGTCGTTCGGAGGCCGCGACTGGTCGCTGATCTATTACCCCAAGATCGACACTGGAACCCGCGCCCAGCAGACTGCTGCGATGGTGGCCGCCATCGGGTTTGCGTTGACCGCAATCGTCTGCGCGCTGTTCGGATATGTCGCCTATAACAATCTACGGCTCAGCCGTGAAATCCAGGTTCGGATCGGTTTCGAGCGCCGGCTGACCGCGGTCATCGACGAGCTCAATCACCGGGTCAAGAACATCCTCGCTGTGATCCAGTCGATCGTGACGCGGACGCTGCGCCACGGTTCCGATATCGACGTCGCCCGCGAACTTTTGATCGGACGGATCCACGCCATGTCGAATGTGGTTTCCCTGCTGAGCGAAAGTCAGTGGCAGGGTGTGAAGCTGAGGGGGCTGTTTGAAGCTCGCGCCATTCCCCACGCGGAGCGCATCGCGGTCAGCGGTCCCGACATCACCGTCAGTGCGCGGGCGGCGCAAAGCCTCTCGCTGTTGTTCTTCGAACTGGCGTCCCATTCCGACGAGGGCCTGTCGCTGGTCGGCAAGCATCCCAATATCGTAGCACAATGGCAGGTAATAGGTGAGGATCGCGACCTGACATTCCATTTCCGGTGGGAAGAATTCAACACCAGCGAGGCGACGCGACGACCGGACAGCGATTTCGGCCTCATCCTGCTCGACCGGGTGGCGCCGGAGGCACTCGGCGGGGTATCGAAGCGGTATTTCACCGACGTCAGTTACGTATACGAGCTTACTGCCCCGATGGATACCGTCGTCGACATGACGGAAAGGGACCGCACCGAACAACTGTCGGCGCCGCCGAGACCGCCGCGCTAGCGCGCACCGGCAACAACCACTCCCTGACCTATCCGCCGCTGCCGCCGATCACGGCGCGCACCGTTTCATCGGGACCGAAATCCTCGGCGCCGTCGACGTAGAGCAGGGCGGCGAGTTTCGATCGTGCCCGGTTGACCCGGCTCTTGATAGTGCCGACCGCGCAGCCGCAGATCGCCGCGGCATCCTCATAGGAGAAACCGGAAGCACCGACCAGGATCAGCGCTTCCCGCTGGTCCTGAGGAAGCTTGTCGAGCGCGGCGCGGAATTCCTCGAATTCGAGATGCGCCTGCTGAGCTGGCTGCGTCTTGAGCGTCTTGGCGTAGTTGCCATCGGCGTCCTCGACCTCCCGCCTCCGTTTGCGGTAATCGGAACGAAACAGATTGCGCAGGATCGTGAACAACCACGCCGGCAGATTGGAACCGGGTTGGAAGGAGTCGATATTGGCGAGGGCGCGCAGCAGCGTTTCCTGCACCAGATCGTCGGCGCGGTCGCCATTGCCGCTGAGCGAGATGGCGAACGCTCGCAAACTCGGCACCGACGCCAGAATGTCCTCGCGTAGCGAATCTGTGAGAGGCATCAATCCCTCCCGCCTTCTGGAGCGCCCGCAGGTCCCACTTGGGGATCCGGTTCGGGCAGATCAAGCCTGCGGATCAGCTCCGCGAAGCGGTCCGGGACTCCCTGCCGCACGACATCGTCGTACATGGCACGCAGCTGGTGGCCGATTCTCGACTGAATTTCTGCATTGAGGCCGCCCTGCTTGCCCGGGGCAGCAGACTTGCTGGCTTGAGGTTTCACATCTTTCATGACCTATTCCGCGCTCCCCCGAGAGTTAGCCCCTGGCGCTTCAGGAATTATCCTTGATTCCTAAGACTTTGCCGCCATCTCCAGGAAGGCTAATGCGAACCCCGCGGAAAAGTTCCCCAATTGGCGGAACTTTTATCCGGCTCGGGCGTAGTCGTTCGAGGGGACCCGGGTCACCCCGTAAAATGGTTTGACCCAAGACATAAATGGAGTGGGGATGACCCGATCACAGCTTGTTGCTGAACATTTACCGTTGTTGCGGCGCTATGCCCGTGCCTTGACGGGAAATCAGGCGTCGGGCGATGCATATGTCGGGGCCATGCTTGAAGCTCTGCTTCAGGACCCCTCCCTGCTCGACGAGCGCCACGGACCGCGGGCCGGGCTGTTCCGCCTGTTCACGCAGATCTGGAACTCGGTATCGATCAATGACGATGCCGATGTGGCGGTCCTGCCGCTGCCCTCGGAGCGCAGGCTTTCCAATATTACGCCGCTGCCGCGTCAAGCCTTCCTGCTGCTGTCGCTGGAGGGCTTTTCCGAAGAGGAGGTGGCCTTCATCCTGGCCACCGACGTCGCCGAAACCCGCCGGCTAGCCGATACCGCCGGGCGGGAAATGGCGGCGGAAATCGCTACCGATGTACTGATCATCGAGGACGAGACCTTCATCGCGATGGATCTCGAAAGCCTGGTGAAAAATCTCGGTCACAATGTCATCGGCGTTGCCCGCACGCATTCCGACGCGGTTGCGCTGGCCACTAACAAGAAGCCGGGACTGATCCTGGCCGACATCCAACTCGCCGACGGCAGCTCTGGGCTCGATGCGGTCAACGAACTGCTGCGTACCTTCGAGGTGCCGGTGGTGTTCATCACAGCCTATCCGGAACGGTTCCTGACTGGAGAGCGTCCCGAACCGGCGTTTCTGATCTCAAAACCCTTCCAGCCGGCGATGGTCTCTGCCGTCGCCAGCCAGGCGTTGTTCTTCCAGCGCAATTCCCGCAACCGCGCGCCGCGGGCGGCGGCCTCCTAGTAGCCGGGCCGATCGTAACGAAGTACGGCTGGCCGGGTTATGGCGCCGCGTTGCACTTTGCCGCGGGCGTGAACCAAGCGGCGACCAGCTTTCGGAAGCTTACATATTCGGAGATTACATAAAAGTAGGGCGCGGCTGGCATCACCACAGCCGCGCCCTACAACGCCGGTCAATGGGGCAGGGGGGAATAACCGGCTGCCGGAATGACGCACAGGCCCCGGGAGTCGTTCCTGACCCCCACAAATTTTTTAGACACGGTTAAGTGATTGCAAGCTCTAGAACCGCGCCGGTGCCCTCGCGTTACCTAATATCTGAGACGCCATCGGGCAGTCGAGGTAGTCGGGCGGGAAAAATGTCAAAGCTGACAGCGGGAGTCCTGGGTACGATCGCCATTTCGCTGACCTTCGGCGCGGTGCAGTTTGCCCTGGGCCGCGATCTTTCGGTTGGGACGCAGGCTCTTTCCGGGACGCAGTCCCCAGCCGTCAATCGAGCAGCCAAATCGGATCGGGTGGCAGGCACCGTCAGGTTGAGCGACCCCACCCAAACCATCTCTCTGCAGCTGAATGGCGTATCCGACACTTCGGTGCTGGTCCGCATTCCCACGGCCCAGGCTGGCCATAACGGCTCGCTTTTGCCCCCAGCGCTGAAATCCGGGACCGGCGCGCCGACCCTCGCCTGTGAACCTGTCGTCAGCGTTCTGTCCGAGGTTGCCAAGTTGCTGCCGCCCGGCCGCTGCGTGACGTAAGCGCAGGTGGCGATAAAGTAGCTTTGCTACTAGCCTCAATTGATGCTGTCGCTCACTTACTCTGCCGGCGCTTGCCCGCCAGGCAGGTTGCGTCTGGCCATCAATCCCAATGCCAACCCTCCCACGGCCAGTATCGGGATCAGCTTCTTGATGCCGATCGCTCGGATCACCTGGATCCCCGCCGTGACCAGCATCGGATCGGTCAGCGCGGTCCGAACGGCTGATGATTTCGCGGTCTCTGCCGCGCGGGCGGCGCGGGCTTCGGCCTGATTTTTTCGCAGCACGTATAGACCGGCAGCGATCAGCGCGACGACGAAGAAGATGGCTGCGCCGCTCAGGCAGGCCTGGATCAATCCATAGTTCCGCTGCACGAAGACGAAGGCCGCGGCGCAAAGAAACACCGTTGTGACGAACAGGGCCAGCGCCACCGCCGCCGCCAGCGATGTCAGCCGCAGGGCAGTAATGGTGGAATTCTTGAAATCCTCGATGACGCGCTGAAGCATCTGCAAGCCTCTTTCAACATCATGCTGATACCGACTCCGGCGGCGCGCCATGCGCCGCCGTCCCAGTTCGTCACGGCAGCCGCCGTCAACGGCGCCAGGTCACGCCGATCAGGAAGCCGAGGCCGAGCGCCAGCGCCACGGTTGCCAAAGGACGCTGCGCCACGGTGTCTTCGAGCGTCTCTCCGATCGAGTGAGCGGCCTGTTCTGCCGCGTCCAGCATTGCACTGCCGCGCTCGGACATGTCGTCAACGGCCGAATCGACATTGGCACGTGCCTGCTTGTAACCGCGGCGCGCCTGTTTGCTGGCGGCGCCGGTAAATGTGTTGAGTGCGTCGGTGATCTGATCGGTCAGGGCTGCGATGTCGTGCTTCACGGCTGCTATTTCCTCTTCGAGGCTTTCCCGGGTCGCTTTATTCGTCAAGTTTCTCATGCCGATTTCGCCGTCCGTGCTCGACATCAAAAGCTCCCAGAAAATGCAATGATCATTGTCCGCAAACGTTTCACGGCGGTGGAAGTTCCACGGCGTTCCGGGGCAGGAGCGCTACCCCCAGGGCGCGTGCGCTTTTCCGATCGCCACAGAGGCCATCCACGCTCGGACGACGATCCATCCGGCGGAAGATGCGCTGCTAAACCGCGATCAGTCCGACGGCAGATGCGGCCGTTCGACTGGCATCAGATATTCCCAGAGGATCAGTCCTACGATCAAAAGCGGAGAGGAGAGGAAGCCGCCCATCGGGCCCCATAACCAGGTCCAGAATGCCAGCGCCAGGAACACCGCCAGGGCGTTCAGCTCGAGCCGGCGACCGATGATGGTCGGGGTGACGAAATGGCCTTCGAGGAACGTGACGCCGCCAAAGGCCAGAGGGGCGATCAGCCCCTCACCGAGGGTGGAGGAGGTGATCACTCCGACCACTATCAGGACCACGAACATCGCCACCGGGCCGATGATGGGCAAGAAGTTCAAGGTTGCGGCCAGTGCCCCGAGGCCGGCTGGATTGGGCATACCTGTGACCGCACAGATGATGCCGGTTGCAATGCCGACGCCGAGATTGATCAATGTCACCGTGAGCAGGTAGTCGCCAAGATGGCCCTCGATCGCGTTGAGGATCCTGAGAGTTCGCAACCGTGCCGCATGATCGCCGAATGTCATGATCAGTCTGCGACGCAGCTCCGGCCAGCTAGCGATGAACAAAATAAGGGTCGCGAAAAACAACAGAAATTCGGTGAAGGTCGGCGACAGAAATTCAAGCATCGGCTGTACCCAGTCGAATTTTGGCAGCTGGAACGGCGCGGACGACAGCGTGGCGGGCCCGCCAAGCAGGTGCTGCAGCTCCCGCCACAGCGCCAGCGGCCGGTCGAATACGTGCAGCTTGTCTCGCAACAGGGATCCCAATTCCGGCAGGCGCGTGATCCACTCCATCAAGGGCGAGGAGATCAGGCTGACCATGAAGGCGACGCCGGCACCGACGGTCGATACGATCAATATGGCGGAAACGGCGCGGGGAAAATGATAACGCTCGAGGAATCCGGCCGCGGGTGACAGCATGGTGCCGACCACGAAGGCTGCCACGACGGGCAAAAAGAATGCTTTTGCCGCATAAAGGACGGCGACGACGCAGATCACCAGCAGTGCCACCAGAGCAAAGGCAACCAATTCCGCGCGTTTGATCACCGGCGGCAACTCATTCGTGCTCTCGGACAGCGGCGCGCCCACCGCCTGTTTGGAAGAGACCCGTTCTCCGGGAAAGACTTGCAACTGCCTCTCCTCCCGCCCATTGGGACATCTGACGGCGCAAGCCGGGGCACCGCACGCGCCGGGTTGCGCCGACCTCAACCGGAGGGTCCACCAAGAGTTTCATCGCGAAAACGTGAGCGACGAGCCGCTTGACAGCGGCGGCTCAATTTGAACCACGGCGGAACTGAGAGGCCTCGGTCGCGTTGGTTTGATCACAAGCATCATCGAGATGCGCATCGCATTGGGGCAAATCATGACACAGGCATCCGCAGGCAGTCGCAGGCTTCCGTTGCGCGCGAGCGGCGCGCTGGCGTTCGGCGCGTTATTGTTGGTGTCGCCGGCCATATTCTCAGGCGCGGCGAACGCGCAGGTTCTTGGTTATGCCTCCGCGCGGCCGAGCGCGTTTCCGCCAGACGATCAGGTATCGGCGCCGGATGAACCCGCGCTGACGGACGACAGCAACGACAGCGTGGTGCCCGAGCGGTTGCGGCGCGCCATCGTGGCCCTCGATACACGCGAAGCGCCTGGTACGGTCATCATCGATACCGGCAACACCGCGCTCTATTACGTGCTCGGCCAGGGCCGCGCTATTCGTTACGGCGTCGGCGTCGGCCGCCAGGGCTTCACATGGTCCGGCGTGCAGACCATCAGCCGCAAGGCAGAATGGCCGGATTGGTATCCGCCGACGGAAATGATCGCGCGCCAGCCGTATCTACCGCGCTTCATGGCCGGCGGCCCCGGCAATCCGCTGGGCGCGCGAGCCATGTATCTCGGCGCCAGCGAATACCGAATCCATGGCACCAACGATCCCTCGACCATCGGTAAATTCGTCTCCAGCGGGTGCATCCGCCTGACCAACGCGGATGTCGCCGACCTGTTCGGCCGCGTCAACATCGGCACCAGGGTCGTGGTGCTGCCGAAAAGCGGGCCGCACCTCGAAGCACGGGCAACAAATCCCGTCCGGCCGATTGCGGCGCTTCCTGCCGCCAGCGATGAGGCCGTCGACCGCCAAGCCATGAACCTTTCGGCATCGTCGTCGTACTGAAGTTCAACCTCGACTAGGAGGCGAACATGTTCAGCAGATCGGCCAGGCGAGTGTTACTAGGCGTGGTAGCGGCGTGGTGTCTGCTGGCTTCGGTCCCCGTCGTGCATGCCGAAGACTTTTTCTCCGCGCTGTTCGGTGGCTTTGGCGTCGGTCGGCCGCCGGACCCTGCGCCGATGTCGCTGCCCTATGCCAGCGAGGGCAGTTCCATCGTTTCGCGGAGCGTCGTCCCGCGCCCGCGCGTCAGCTCTTACGGTGGCTCGCAGGCCTTCTGCGTACGCAGCTGCGACGGACGCTATTTTCCGGCCGTCGGGTCCGATCATCAGAGCCGAGCGGCTTCATGCGAAAGCTTCTGCCCAGCCACCAAGACCGTCGTGGTCTACGGTAGCAACATCGACAGGGCTGCGACCGAAAGCGGCAAACCCTATTCGGAATTGCCGAATGCATTCCGCTACCGTAACGAGATCGTCGCGGGCTGCACTTGCAACGGCCGGGACCAATTCGGTCTCGCGCCGGTCAAAATCGAAGACGATCCCACGCTTCGCAAGGGGGATCTGGTGGCAAGCGTCGACGGGCTCATCACCGCCGAGCGCAGTACCGTGAAACACGCCATGTCATCGAATTTTTCGCCGGTCTCGAAATCGGTGCTCGCGCGTGATCAGCGTGTGCCGGTCGTGGCCTCCGAATAACCGATCGCCACGCCCCGTCATCATGCCGCGCGGATTTTTCCCAGAAACTGGGTGACCTGATTTCCCAGCTGCCGGCTCTGTTGCTCCAGCGTCTCGGAGGCGTGTTGCACATCCGCCGCTGCTGCGGCGGCGGCATCGGCGTCGTTTCTGACGCCGGTGATATTGTCGGACACGTTCTTGGTGCCTTGTGCGGCGTATTGGGTGCTGCGGGTAATCTCCTGAGTGGCGATACCCTGCTGCTGGACCGCGGCCGCGATGGTGGTTGCGACCTCGTTGACCTCGCCGATGATATCGCCGATGCCCTTGATCGCCTCGATGGCCTCGCCGGCGACCTTTTGAATGTCGGCGATCTGTTCCGAAATTTCCTCGGTTGCCTTGGCGGTCTGACTGGCCAGCGACTTGACTTCGGACGCTACCACGGCGAAGCCGCGGCCGGCCTCGCCGGCACGCGCCGCCTCGATCGTTGCGTTCAGCGCCAGAAGGTTGGTCTGGGCGGCGATGGAGTTTATCAGGCCAACCACCTCGCCGATCCGGCCTGCCGATGTTGCCAGGCCCTGGACGGTGCCGTCGGTTTCCCGCGCCTGATTGACCGCCCGGCTGGCGATTCCGGCGGCGTGCGCGGCCTGTCGACTGATGTCGGTGATGGATGCGCTCAATTCCTCCGACGCGGAGGCAACGCTCTCGACGCTTTTCGACGCCTCCCCGGAGGCCTGCTCGGCATCGTGAACGCGCGCCTTGGCCTGGCGCGACACTGCCGACAGGCCGGAGGAGGTGGTTTTCATCTGGTTGGACGCGTGGCTCAACTCCTGAAGCGTTTGACGCGCCATGCTCTCGAATTCGCCGACATGAGCCGCGACTGCCTGCTGGCGGCTGGCCGCGTTGGCGTTGCGTTCTCGCTCCTGGGCTTCGATCCGGAGCTTGTCGCTGGCCTGCTGCTTGAAGCTTTCCAGCGCGCTGGCAAGCGCGCCGATTTCGTCGCGGCGTTCTCCGTATCCGGTATCGACGGTCAGATCGCCCGAGGCGACCCTCAGCATGGCATCGCGCATGCGGTGCAGCGGGGTGATGACGCGGCGGCCGACTGCGATCATGCCACCGAATGCCAGGGCCAGCGCCGAACCCAACAGCACCAACTGCGAGAACAGCGAGCGCATGGCGCGGGAATGCAGTGCTGAAGCATGCTCCTTGGCCGCATCGAGCGCCGCCTCGGCAACGTCGACCGCGGCGCCAAGGCGTCCCACGGTGATCGGGCTCCACTGGTTTGCCGTCAGTTCAGGTTTCGCTCCGTCGATCAGGGCGGTCAGCAGCCGATCACGCAAGCCGAGGTATTGCGGCTCGAAATACGCGGCCTTGTTGGCGGCCAGCGCTGCCTTTAGGCCGGGGGGCAGCTGCATGCCCGATGCCGTCAATTCCAGCGCGTTCCATGCGATGTCGGTGCCGCCTTGGAGCTTCGCATAGGTCAGGCGGGCGTCGGATGGCAGGCGCCCGGCCCCGAGTCCGTTCGATATCAGAAGCGACGCATCGCCGCCCGCGTTGCGGAGCAGCCAGGCGCTCTGCTTGATGGCCAACAGCTGGTCGATGACCGCGTCCTGATGATTGACGGCGGCTGCGAGCGTCGCGGACAATTTGTCAAGCGTCGCGAGCAGCTCCGCCGTGTTGTCCATGAATTCCTTCGGAAGCGCCGGGCGTCGCGAGGCCTTGGGCTTGCCAACCTCGTTCCAGAACTCGCTTTGAAGTTCGGTCAACTGCCTGGACAGACGGTCCAGCTCGGGCACGAGCATTGCCTGCTCGGGGAATTCGATGGATGGCAAGAGGCCAAGCGCCGTGCGGATGGCAGCCACCTCGGCATCGCGAAGACCGCGCAGATATTTGTCGATCTCGGCGTCGACAGGCTGATCGGAAGCCAGCAGACGATTGCTGTTGGATCGATCGGTGCGCACATTGTTCATCGCCTTGAACAGGCTGGCCGAGGCGTCGGCGATCACCGTGATGCGGTTGGTCGATTGCAGCCGTTGCCAGGCATCCCAGGCATTCAACGAAAAGATGACGAAAACAAGCAACGCGGTCGTCAGAATGACGGTCTTCAACAGCGCGGATACGGTCAACCGGTTCAGCATCGGATTCCCCAAAAGTTAATTACTTACGTCGCAAAAACGTAAATACTTAACCCCCGGTCCCGGCCGGTAGAACTACCGAGAAATCGGTGCACCGATGAGTGATCGGGTGGACGAACCCGTCAGGTCGCGCGCAAGCGCGCTCCGATGGCGTATCCACCATTGCAAGCCAGAGGTGGGCACGGCGCAAGCGCGCCTTTGCCACCCTATGCGTTGGAGCCGTCAGGGCTGGCAGCGACGCGTCAATTATCCCGCGGCCTTGGCTTCGCGGCGCCGCTGGGTCAGGATGAACTCGGTATAGCCGTTAGGCTGCTGGCGTCCCCTGAAGATCAGGTCGCAGGCCGCCTTGAAGGCTACGCCGTCGAAACCGGGGGCCATCGGCCGGTACAATGGATCGCCCTTGTTCTGGCCGTCCACCACGACCGCCATGCGCTTCAGCGACTCCATCACCTGCGCCTCGGTGATGATGCCCTGGTGCAGCCAATTGGCGAGATGCTGGCTCGAGATCCGCAACGTCGCGCGGTCCTCCATCAGTCCGACGTCGTGGATGTCTGGCACCTTGGAGCAGCCGACGCCCTGATCGATCCATCGCACGACGTAGCCGAGGATGCCCTGGCAATTGTTGTCGATCTCCTGCTTGACATCGTCGGGCGCCCAGTTCGATTGCGACACCGGGATGGTAAGGATGTCGGACAGCTTGGCGCGCGCGCCGCCATTGGCCAGTTCCTGTTGGCGGGCATGCACGTCAACCTGGTGATAATGCAGCGCGTGCAGCGTCGCCGCGGTCGGCGAAGGCACCCAGGCGGTGGTGGCGCCGGCCCGCGGGTGGCCGATCTTCTGCGCCAGCATGTCCGCCATCTTGTCGGGCGCGGCCCACATGCCCTTGCCGATCTGGGCATGGCCGGGCAACCCGCAGGTCAGGCCGTTATCGACGTTCCAGTCCTCATAGGCCTTGATCCACGGTTGCGCCTTCATGTCGTTCTTGCGGATCATGGGGCCGGCTTCCATCGAGGTATGAATCTCGTCGCCGGTGCGGTCGAGGAAGCCGGTATTGATGAAGCAGATGCGCCTGGAGGCGTTCTGGATGCAGGCCTTGAGATTGACCGTGGTGCGGCGCTCCTCATCCATGATGCCGACCTTGATGGTGTTGTCCGGCAAGCCCAGCATCTGTTCGACCCGGCCGAACAGCTCGCAGGTCAGCGCCACCTCGTCGGGGCCATGCATCTTCGGTTTCACGATATAGACCGAGCCGGTGCGGCTGTTGCGGGTCTTGGAAAGACCCTTCAGATCGTGGATCGCCAAGAGGCCGGTGACGGCGGCGTCCAATAGGCCTTCCGGGATTTCGGCGCCGTTTCCGTCAAGTACCGCGTCGGTAAACATGTGATGGCCGACATTGCGCATCAAGAGCAGGCTGCGGCCGTGCAGCGTCAGCTGCTTTCCGTCCGGCGTGGTGTAGACGCGGTCGGGGTTGAGCGCGCGCGTCAGCGTCTTGCCGCCCTTTTCGAAATCGGCCGTCAAGGTGCCGTTCATCAGCCCAAGCGTATTGCGATAGATCAGCACCTTGTCCTCGGCATCGACCGCCGCGACGCTGTCTTCCATGTCCAGGATGGTGCTGACGGCCGATTCCAGCATGATGTCGGCGACCCCTGCCGGATCGTCCTTGCCGATGAGGTGGCCGCGATCAATCCGGAGCTCGATATGCAGGCCGTTATTGACCAGAAGGATCGCGCTGGGGGCTGACGGCTCGCCTTGGAAGCCCGCGAACTGAATGTTCGATTTCAGCGCCGTGGCGTTGCCGCTTTTGAGTTTGACAGCGAGCTGGCCGGCGATGACGCCGTAGGAGGTTGCATCGGTATGGCTGCCACTCGCCAGCGGCACGGCGGCATCGAGTAAGGCTTTTGCCTTGGCGATGACCTTGTCGCCGCGGGCCTTGTTGTAGCCCTTGGCCTCGTCGCCGGGATCATGCGGGATCGCGTCGGTGCCGTAAAAGGCGTCGTACAGGCTGCCCCAGCGCGCGTTGGCGGCGTTCAGCGCATAGCGCGCATTGGTCAGCGGCACCACCAGCTGCGGCCCGCAGATCTGGCCGATTTCTTCGTCGACATGGGCCGTCTCCACCTTGTGGGTCGGCGGCTCCGGCAGCAAATAACCGATCTCCTTCAGGAAGGCGGTGTAGGCGCCGAGGTCGAACGGCTTGCCCTTGTGGGCGAGGTGCCAGTCGTCGATCTTGGCCTGCAAGGCGTCGCGCACGGCGAGCAGCTCTTTGTTCCGGGGCGTGAGATCGCGCAGGATGGCAGAAAGCCCGGCCCAGAACGCGTCCGGTGCGATCCCGGTTTTGGGCGCGGCCTCCTTTTCGATGAAGTCGAACAAGACGGGGGCGATCTTCAAGCCGTGGGCGTCGATACGATTCATTAGGTTCTTTCTTAAGGAAGAGGCGCTCGAAAACGACGTTCGGGTAGGCCGAAATCAGCAAAAAGCGCGCCAAACCGGGCCGCACCAGTGGCCCTTTTAACGCCAAAGCCGGGGCGCTGAGAAGGGGCCGGAAGCGGCATTTTCAGGAGATCGGCGACCGCGTCCGCAAGCTGCCTAGGCTCGCGGTCGATCGGACGCAACGTCTTGAGTGTGTGGCAGCGAGCACCGTGGATGGCCGGGCCTTCGCGGCGCCGGAGGGGCTTTCGATCCCGCAGGGATAAGCCCGGCTATCCTCTCGCCGCCCACCCTCAAATATTCGCGGCCAGATCGGCCAGTTCCTCGAACAGCACGCCGGTCCGCGCCAGCATCCGTTCGATCTCGTCCGTGGCGTCCGGCACGGAGCGGCTCGAGGTGTCGATCGTCAGCTCGCAGTCCTGTGGCGGCTGATAGTCGTTGCCGATGCCGGTGAAGCCGGGCAGGGTACCGGCGCGGGCCTTGGCATAGTGGCCTTTGGGATCGCGGCCTTCGCAGATCGCGGCGGGGGTCGCGACATAGACTTCGCGGAACAGCGTGTCCGCGATGCGGCGCGCCGCGGCGCGATCCTCGCGGGAGGGCGAGACCGCAGCGACGATGGCGATGTGCCCGTTGCGGGCCAGATGTGTAGCGACTTCGGCGAGGCGCCGGATGTTTTCTCGGCGATCGGCGGCCGAGAAACCGAGATCGCCGTTGAGGCCGGCGCGCAGCGTATCGCCATCCAGCAAAATCGGCGAGCCGCCATTGCCGAACAGCCGGCGCTCCAGCGCACGCGCCAGCGTTGATTTTCCAGAACCCGGCAATCCCGTCAGCCATAGCACCGCGCCGCCATGGCGATAGCGCGCCGAGCGTTCGTCGGGACGCAGCGCGGATTCCACCGGCACGATGTCGACGGGAACGGCGCGCTGTCCGGCGTCGACCGACAGCACCAGGCCGCCGCCGGCAATGCGGCCATTGACTTCGATCACCAGGCGCCCGGTGCGCGGATTGTCGGTATAGGGGTCGGCGGCAACCGGCTGCGCCAGCGAAAGATCGATCTCACCGACGTGATTGCGCGCGATCGATGTGGCCGCCACGCTCGAAAGCTCGCCCGGATCGACCGCCTTATCGATCGCGACCACGCTGGCGCGGGTTTCCCGCGTGCCCAGCCGGATCAGGATCGAGCCGCCCACCACCAGCGGCTTGTCGTGCAGCCAGAATATACGCGCGTGAATCCGGCGGGTGTCGCGCGGACTAGCCCCCACATGCGCGATCACGTCACCTCGTTCGATGAAGAGTTCGCGGTCAAGCGTGATGCCGATCGACTTCCCCGCGGCCTGCGTGCCCGCGACGGGCGTGACCGGCCAGCCCTCGACGCTCCGGATGCGGGCAATCTTGCCCGCCGGCATGATCACGATCTCGTCTCCGGCGGCAAGATGTCCGGATTCGATGCGGCCTGCGACAATGCGGCGGTCGTCGAATTTGTAGATCGCCTGGACCGGCAGCCGCAGCGCCAGCTGTTGCAGCGGTCGCGCCGGCTCGAGCTCGTCGAGCGCCTCGACCACGGTCGGTCCCGAGTACCAGCCGATCCGCGGCGTGCGCTCGGCGACGCCGTCGCCATCGCGCGCGGAAATCGGGATGATCGCCGACGGCGTGACGCCAAGACCGATGAGGTGCGCGGATATTTCATCCCTGATCGCTTCGAACCGCGCCGCGCTGAACTCGACCCGGTCCATCTTATTGACGACCACCGCGACCTGTTTGACGCCGAGCAGATGCAGCAGATAGCCGTGACGCCGGGTCTGGTCGCGGACGCCCTCCAGCGCGTCGATGATCAGCACGGCGCCGTCCGCCTGCGAGGCGCCGGTAATCATGTTGCGCAGGAATTCGGCGTGGCCGGGGGCGTCGATCAGCACCACGTCGCGGGAGCGCGTGCGGAAGCTGATCTGCGTGGTGTCGATGGTGATGCCCTGGTCGCGCTCGGTCTGCAGCGCGTCGAGCAGGAACGACCATTCGAATGGCATGCCGCGCCGGGCGCTGACGGCCTTCAGCATCTCGAGCTTGCCCTCCGGCAGGCTGCCGGTCTCGTGCAACAGCCGGCCGACCAGTGTCGACTTGCCGTGATCGACATGGCCGACGATAACGATGCGGACCAGCGGGCGCGTGGTGCCGTTGGGCATTGTCGACAGCGCGGTGGGAACAACCATGTTCATCTGGTTACCAAGGGTTAATGCCGCTTCTTAGAGGTAGCCGGCGACGCGCAGCCGCTCAAAGGCGTCTTCGGTTTCGTGGTCGAGCGCCCGGCCGGCGCGTTCAGGCACCTTGGTGCCGTCAAGCTCAGCCAGGATTTCGTCAATGCTGGAAGCGGTCGACGCCACCGGATGGGTGATGTCGGAATCGCCCAGCGATCGATAGCGCTTGCCGTCCTTGGCCAGATAAAGCGGGATGATCGGGATGTTTTCGCGTTTGGTGTAGGCCCAGATGTCGGCTTCGGTCCAATGCAGGATCGGATGAATGCGCAAGTGGGCGCCCGGCGGTGGCGAGGCGTTGAACTGGTCCCAGAACTCCGGCGGCTGATCGCGGACATCCCATCCGCCTTCGGTACCGCGCGGCGAGAACACCCGCTCCTTGGCGCGGGTCGCTTCTTCATCGCGGCGGATGCCGGCGATCAGTCCGTCAAAGCCATATTTGGCAAGGGCGAGCTTCAATCCTTCCGTCTTGCGCGCCGCGGAGCGTGCGGCCGGCGGCAGGGTCGGATCGATGGCTTCGATCGGCGGGCAGGTTTCGATCCTGAGATCGAGCTCCCATTCCCGACCGTACCGATTGCGAAATGCGTACATCTCTGGAAATTTCTTGCCGGTGTCGACGTGCATGGCAGGAAACGGCACGCGGCCGAAAAAGGCCTTGCGCGCCAGCCAGATCATGACGTTGGAATCCTTGCCCAGCGACCACAGCAAGGCGAGCTTCTTCAGCCGGGCGAAGGCTTCCCGGAAAATGTAGATGCTCTGGGCCTCGAGCGCATCGAGGTGGTCCATCGATGGCGACGGCGCATGTCCATCGGCCGGAGGGGCGGGCAGCGGTGATGCCTCGGTCGGGTCGCGCGAACTGAACCGCTCTACCGCTGCTTCGTTGTCGAGAAGATGCATCTCCGACCCTTGGCCAAACTAGCTGGAAATTCTATAATTGCAGCGCAATAGAGAGGAAAGATCTTCTCTTTGCAGCCGCCCGAAGAGACATATATAGAAAATAATTCCAGTCAACCCCGGAAGTTGGGGCAACGAGTATCGAATGCGGTACCTACCTGTTTTCATCGACCTGTCTGCCGGTCCGGTGTTGCTGATCGGCGCCGGAGATCCGGCGCAAGCCAAGCTGCGGCTGCTGGCGGCGGCGGGTGCGCGCGTTCGATGGTACTCCACCGACGGCCATCATGATCTCGGCGGCTTGCAACCCGCGGACGCCGCACGGATCGAGTTGAACGAGGCCGATCCTCTCACCGCCGATCTCGGCGGCGTCATCGCGGTGTTTTGCGCCGGCGCCGGCGACATCGGCCCTGCGGTGTCGGCGCGGGCGAAAGCTTCCGGCATCCCTGTGAACGTGATGGACGACCTCGCGCACTCGACCTTCATCTTGCCTGCCATCGTCGACCGCGGCGACGTGGTGGTAGCGGTTGGAACCGGCGGCGCCTCGCCGGTGGTGGCGCGCCGGGTCCGCGAGCGCATTGAGGCTTTGCTGCCGGCGCGGATCGGCGATCTCGCCTCCTTTATCGGCCGCTGGCGCCAGACGATAAACGGCCGCATTCCCGAATTTCAGCTGCGCCGCCGCTTCTGGGAGCGCGTGGTCGATGGTTCTATCGGCGCGTTGGTACTGGCCGGGCGCGCTGCCGAGGCTGAAGCGGCGCTGAAGAACATTACCGACGCCTCCGCATTTGCCGGCGCGGCGGCGACAGGCCGTGCCGACGGCAGGGTGACGCTGGTCGGCGCCGGGCCGGGCGATCCGGATTTGCTGACCGTCAAGGCGCTGCGCGCGCTGCAGGATGCCGACGTTGTGTTTTACGATGAACTGGTCTCGCCGGAAATTCTCGATCGCGCTCGCCGCGATGCGTCGCGCGTCGCGGTTGGCCGCCGCGTCGGTCAACCCGGCATCGGCCAGGACGCGATCAACAAGCTCATGATCGAAGCAGCGCGGTCAGGGTTGCGCGCGGTGCGCCTCAAGGGGGGCGATCCCTTCGTGTTCGGCCGCGGCGGCGAGGAAATCGACGCCCTCCGGCAGGCCGGCGTCGCCTGTTCGGTGGTGCCCGGCATTACCGCGGGCATCGGTGCCGCCGCGCAATTCGAGGTACCGCTGACCTTCCGACACGAAGCGCTGCGGGTTACGTTTCTTACGGCGCACAAGGCCAGGGATGCCGAGAGCGTCGACTGGTCTGGCCTGACCGATGTCAGGATGACCGTGGTGGTCTATATGGGAATGACCGCGGCGCCATCGGTGCGATCGGGACTGCTGGCAGCCGGACGCTCGCCGCAAACACCGGTCGGCGTATTCGCGCGGGTGACGCGGCCGGAGGCCCAGGCCGCGGTTGGAACGCTCGACCAATTACCGGATCTGGTCGGCAAAATCGATGGCGGTCCTGCCATTGTCATCATCGGCGATGTCGTGGCGCACTCCGCGCCGTGGCGCCAATCCCAACTCGCTCAACTGATCCCCTACTTGCAGGTCGCCGCCGAATGACATCGCCGCTCCAACAGAAGATCAAGATCACGGGTCCCTCGATCGTCACCGCCAACCGCACCTGGGACGGCGTCGTGATTTATCGGACGGCATCAAAGGGCTGGTCCACCGAACTGTCCGACGCCGCGGTCGTCCGTGCCGTTGACGAAGCCCGCGCGCTGTTGGCCGATGCCGTCGCCGACGATCTCGGCGCGGTTGGCGCCTATATCGCGCCGGTCGAAATCAAGGAGACCGGCAGGATCAAGCCCGGCAATTTGCGCGAACATATCCGGTCCCGCGGGGTGACCATCGACCTTCCGGTTCCGGCATAAGGCTTTCCTGATGTACGCATATGATGAAATCGACCGCACGCTGATCAACGAGCGGGTCAACGAGTTTCGCGATCAGGTCAAGCGCCGCCTCGCCGGCGAATTGACCGAAGACGAATTCAAGTCGCTGCGGCTGATGAACGGCGTCTATTTGCAGTTGCACGCCTATATGTTCAGGGTCGCGATCCCCTATGGCACGCTGTCATCGGAGCAGATGCGGCGGTTGGCGCATGTGGCGCGGCGTTATGACCGCGGTTACGGCCACTTCACGACGCGACAGAACATCCAGTTCAACTGGATCAAGCTTGCCGAATTGCCGGACGCGCTGGCCGATCTCGCCGAAGTCGGGATCCATGCGATGCAGACCAGCGGTAATTGCACCCGCAACATCACCTCAGATCAGTGGGCCGGCGTTGCTCCCGGCGAGGTCGAGGACCCGCGCATCTGGGCCGAGCTGTTGCGGCAATACTCGACGCTGCATCCGGAATTCTCCTTCCTGCCGCGCAAGTTCAAGTTCGCCATCACGGCTTCCGAACATGACCGTGCCGCGATCAAGGTGCACGACATCGGCCTGCGCCTGCACAAGAATGCCGCGGGCGAAACCGGTTTCGAGGTGCTGGTCGGCGGCGGATTGGGTCGTACCCCCTTCATCGGCAAGACCATCAAAGCATTCCTGCCGGGCCGCGATATTCTGAGTTACGTCGAGGCGATCCTGAGGGTCTACAACCAGTATGGCCGCCGCGACAACATCTATAAGGCGCGGATCAAGATCCTGGTGCACGAACTCGGCATCGAGAAATTCGCGGCCGAAGTCGAGGACGAGTGGCTGAAGATGCGCGACAGCGCGCTGGCGCTGGACCAAGCCGACGTCGAGGACATCCGTTCGCGCTTTACCTATCCGGCCTATGAGCGGCTGCCGCCAATGCCGGACGAGTTGAAAAAGGCGGCCCACGATCCCGCGTTCGAGGCATGGCGCAGGAATTCAGTGGCGCCGCACAAGGTGCCCGGCTACGCCATCGTGACACTTTCGCTGAAGCCGGTGGGCGGACCGCCCGGCGATGCCACCGCCGATCAGATGGACGCGGTCGCCGACCTCGCCGACAAATATTCCTTCGGTGAAATCCGGGTCGGCCACGAGCAGAACCTGGCGTTGCCCCATGTCGCCCGGCGCGACCTGCCGGCGCTGTGGGAGGCGCTCCACGGCATCGGGCTCGCGACACCGAATGTCAATCTGGTCAGCGACATCATCGCCTGCCCGGGGCTGGATTATTGCTCATTGGCCAATGCGCGCTCGATCCCGATCGCGCAGGAACTGACCCGGCGCTTCGCCAATCATGACACCGCCAATCTGATCGGGCGGCTGCACATCAATATCTCCGGCTGCATCAACGCCTGCGGGCATCATCATGTCGGTCACATCGGCATTCTCGGCGTCGAGAAGAATGACGAGGAATTCTATCAGATTACGATCGGTGGCCGCGCCGACGAACATGCCACGGTCGGCACCTTGATCGGGCCGGCGGTGCCCTACGGCGCCGTCGCCGACGTGGTCGAAGACATTGTCGAGGCCTATCTTGCGCTGCGCGCGCGTCCCGATGAGCTTTTCATCGACACCGTCAAGCGGCTTGGCGTCGAACCTTTCAGGGAGCGCGTCTATGCTACTCGTTAAGAGCGGAAAGATTGCAGACGATGCCTTCTTGCCCGTCGCCGATGATGCCGAGCTTCCCGGCGATGGCGCGGTTCTGATTTCCGGCGCGCGGTTTCTCGCCGATGCGCCGGCGCTGTCGCACCGCGCCGAGAAAATCGGCGTGATCTGGCCGAACAATCGCGATATCGATGAACTGGCGCCCTGGCTCGACCGGCTCGCGGTCGTCGCCTTGGTGTTTCCGAGCTTCCGCGATGGCCGCGCCTACAGTCAGGCGCGGCTGTTGCGGGAGCGCTTCTGCTATCGCGGCGAGTTGCGCGCCACCGGCCAGGTGCTGCGTGACCAGTTCGTGTTCATGTTGCGCGCCGGCTTCGATGCCTTCGAGGTCAAGAAGCCTGGCGACGCCGAGGCCTTCGCCGCTACCGCCAAGCGCTACTCGGTGTTTTATCAGCCGACCGGCGATGGCCGCATCACGGCGCTGCACCGGCGCATGCAGTCGCGCCATTCGGAAAGTGCCAGCAGTGAATAATCCGGCGCATGTCGCGTTGACCGGGGCGGCGCGCCAATCGCCTGCGGCCATGGAACTTGACCGCGCGCTCTGCAATGCACCGCCGGCAGAGGTGATCGCCGCGGCGCTGCAAATCGTCGGCCGCGAGCAGCTCGCGGTGGTGTCATCTTTCGGCACGGAATCGGCGGCGCTGCTCAAGGTCGTAGCCGACGTCGATCCGGCCATTCCGGTGATCTTTCTAAATACCGGATGGCTGTTCGAGGAGACCCTCGCCTATCGCGACATCCTGATTGCGACGCTTGGCCTGAAAGATGTTCGCTCGATCGAGCCGTTGCAGGAGACCCTGTCGCGCGAGGATCCTGATCGCGAGCTGTGGTTTTCCGATCCAGATGCATGCTGCCGAATTCGCAAGGTAGAGCCGCTCCAGCGAGCGCTGGCGCCGTTCCAGGGCTGGATCAATGGCCGCAAACGCTTTCAGGGCGGCCTGCGCGCCGCCATCGCGGTCGCCGAGCAAGATGGGGCCAGGCTCAAGTTCAATCCATTCGCCAATACCTCGCGCGAAGCGATCGAGGCGATCTACCGGCTTGCCAACCTGCCCCCGCACCCGCTGGCGGCCTCGGGTTATCTGTCGGTCGGATGCATGCCCTGCACCAGTCGCACCTCGCCCGATGAAGACGTCCGCGCCGGCCGCTGGCGCGGCCGTCCCAAGACCGAATGCGGTATCCATACCGTCGGGATGTCCTAGCGGGCACTGGATCGGGCGCTGTCAGGGTCGGGCCGGAAGCCCCCGGGCCTGACGGCTAAAATTGGCCGCCGTTCACCATTCAGCCACGGTTGGTATGCAACACCCCCATTTCAGTCCTGGGGGAGCAAGCAAATCATGCGCGCTGCGATCGCGATTATGGGTCTTTTGGTGCTGGGTGGCTGCGCGGCTGAGATCCCCTCGACCGAGCAGCCGGCCATGTATCTCAATATGGCCGATGGATCTGCCAAGCTCGATCCTCAGGCCGCGGCCTCGATGATTTCGCAATACCGCCAGAATAATGGCCTCGGCCTCGTCGTGGTCGACCCTGAACTCATGAAAATCGCCGAGGTGCAGTCGCAGGCGATGGCCAGCCATAACAAACTCGACCACGACGTCAAGGCGCCGCTGGCACAACGCCTCAATACGTCCGGCTATCCCACAACGCTGGCGGTTGAAAACGTGTCAGCCGGATATCACACGCTGGCGGAGGCATTCTCCGGGTGGCGCGACTCGCCGCCACACCGGGCGAACATGCTGAACTCCGGTGTCACAAAATTGGGCATCGCGGCGAGCTATGCTCCCAACACCAAATACAAGGTGTTCTGGACGCTGATTCTAGCATCCTAGCGCCTGAGATAAACTTGGCGTGATCCAGTTTCCCTGGCTCTCGGATTGACGCCAACGCGAACTGGCGCCACGGTGCGGGCGCTCATTAATACTTTTGGTCGACGGTTCATATGAACGAATATTACGAACCCGCCCCTGCACCGTCACCCGCAAAAGCGCAGCGCGTGCTGGTCCTGCAGGGCGGCGGCGCGCTCGGCTCCTATCAGGCCGGCGCCTATCAGGCGCTGTGCCACCATGATTTCGAGCCCGAGTGGATCGCGGGCATCTCGATCGGCGCCGTCAATGCCGCCATCATCGCCGGTAACGAGCGCGACAAGCGGGTGGAGCGGCTGAAGGAGTTCTGGCATCTGGTCTCTGCGCCGGTGCCCTGGAGTCCGATTACGCCCGGCGATCGAACCCGTTTGCTGTTCAATGAAACCAGCGCCGCCCTGATCGCCACCTTCGGCGTCCCCGGCTTCTTCCGGCCACGGATTCCACCGGCGCCGCTGTGGCCGAAGGGAAGCCCGCAGTCGCAGAGCTATTACGATACGACGCCGCTGCGTTCGACGCTGGAGCGTCTGGTCGATTTTGACCGCATCAACGATCTGAAGACCCGGCTCAGCGTCGGCGCGGTCGGCGTCACGTCAGGCAATTTCAGATATTTCGACAATTTCGAATTCAGGAAGCAAGGCAAGAAGATCGGACCGGAACACATCATGGCATCCGGCGCCTTGCCGCCGGGCTTTCCCTCGATCGAGATCGAGGGTGAACATTATTGGGATGGCGGCATCGCCTCCAATACCCCGCTCGACTATGTGTTGGACGCCGAGAGTACCAACGACCTCCTGATCTTCCAGGTCGACCTGTTCAGCGCGCGTGGACCGCTGCCGGACTCCCTCATGGAGGCCGCGGAGCGCGAGAAGGACATCCGTTTTTCCAGCCGCACCCGCATGAACACCGACAAGAACCGGCAGATCCACAACGCCCGGATGGCGGTGCGCGAATTGATCGGCAAGTTGCCCGATTATCTCAGGAACGACCCGTCGGTTGAGCTTCTGCGCAAGGTTTCCCGGGAGAACACGGTCACAGTGGTGCATCTGATCTACCGCAGCAAGAATTACGAATCCAATTCCAAGGATTACGATTTTTCCCACGTCGGCATGGTCGAGCACTGGAGCGCGGGCGAGCGCGACGTCGACCTCACGATGCGTCACAAGGACTGGCTGGAGCGCCCGCAATCCGGCGAAACCATGATTACGTATGATCTTACGGGGGATGGAACCCTCGCGACGGCCAACCAGCAGGAGTAAACAATGGGTACGTTGACAGGCAAGACCGCGGTCGTGACCGGATCGACCAGCGGCATCGGACTGGCTTACGCGCGGGCCTTCGCCAGCGCTGGTGCCAACATCGTTCTCAACGGCATGGGAGCGGCCGCCGATATCGAGAAGGAGCGCGCAGGCATCGAAGCCGACTTCAAGGTCAAGGCGGTGCATTCGCCCGCTGACATGACCAAGCCGGCCGAAATCGCCGAGATGGTCGCGTTGGGTGAAAGGACCTTCGGTTCGGTCGACATTCTCGTCAATAATGCCGGCATCCAGTTCGTGTCGCCGATCGAGGAATTCCCGCCCGAGAAATGGGAGGCGATCATCGCGATCAATCTGTCCTCGGCGTTTTATGGCATCCGCGCCGCGGTGCCCGGCATGAAAAAGCGCGGCTGGGGCCGCATCATCAATACGGCTTCGGCGCATTCGCTGGTGGCCTCGCCGTTCAAGTCGGCCTATGTGTCGGCCAAGCACGGCATCGCCGGCCTCACCAAGACGGTGGCGCTCGAGCTGGCGACCTTCAAGATCACCTGCAATTGCATCAGCCCGGGCTATGTCTGGACCCCGCTGGTCGAAAAGCAGATCCCCGACACCATGAAGGCACGCAACCTGACCAAGGAACAGGTCATCCACGACGTGCTCCTGCAGGCCCAGCCGACCAAGGAATTCGTCACCTCCGAGCAGGTCGCCGCGCTGGCATTATTCCTATGCGGCGATGACGCGGCGCAGATCACCGGCGCCAACCTCTCGATCGACGGCGGCTGGACGGCGGAATAAGGAGACCTACCGCGCAGTTCCGGATCGGCCCTTGCCGAACGCCAGCACGTGCAGACCGAGCCGGCGTCGGACGATCCAGAACAAGAGCACGGTTTCGAAGGTCAGCGAGATCGACGTCGCAGCTGCGGCGCCGTGACCGCCAAAATGCGGCACTAGCGCTATGCACAGGCCGACGTTCATGACGAAGGCCAGTGCATAGGCCAGCGCGCAAATGTGCTGATGGCCGAGCATGTTGAGCAGCCGCTCGACCGGCCCGATCGCCGAGCGCACCACGAGCCCGATCGCGGCCACGAACATGATGTCGTAGCCGGTGGTGAATTGCGCACCGAACAACCATAACAGCGGTTTGCCGAAAGCCAGCAGCAGCACCGTTGCCGCCAGCGAGGGCCAGAACGTCCATTGGATGGCGTGGGCGACATAGGCGGACAAGCGTGCCTTGTCGCCGAGCGCGTGATATTCGGCAAAGCGGTGCGCCGTCGTCGCCGACATGGCGAAATGAATGAAGGACACCAGCGCCAGCGTTTTGACCACCGCGAAGTAGATGCCGACCTCCTGCGAGGAACGAAACTGCTGCAGCACCAGCACGTCGGTATAGGACAACAGCAGGTAAAAACCTTCCACCATCAGAATTGGCAGCGAGACCGCGAGCCAGCCGCCGAAATCATAGGCCTTCGCCCCCGGCTCGATACGGCCGCCAAGCCGGTGGTTCAGAACGACCATCTGGCCGAGCATGGCCATCCATACGGCGGCGGCGCTGGCCGCCATCGCCAGCGTGGCGCCGAGACTGAAACCGAGCGCGAACGCGCCGGCGGTAAGGCCGATGATCAGCGACTGCCGTATGATGAATTGCGGCATCAATCCCAGCTGCATCCAGTCGTGCGAGCGCGCGATGCCGTCCTGGGTGTTGGCGACGACGAAGGCCGGCAGCGTCAGGCAACCGAGGTAAAGCGGCAGAATGGCGTTGGCGTCGATCCAGCGCGACAGCAGCGTCACCAGGCCCGCCAGCAATAGCGACACCGTGGCCGACACCATGAACGTTAACCAGCGGCTGCCGGAGAGGAAGCCGCGCAGCAGCGCGTCGTCGCCGCGGGCACGATATTCCGGAATGATTTTTTGCGCCGCCGACGAGATCCCGAAATCCATCATGCTGCCGAGCAGCAGCACCCAGGTCCAGACGTAGACATAGACCCCATAGTCCGAGCCGCCCATCCAGCGCGCCAGCAGGATTTGCGAGAGATAGGCCATCGCCGCGCTGACGATGCGGATGACGAAAATGGTGCCGGCAAGCCGCTTCGTCAGCGAGGCTTCGCCGGAGCCCGAAAGCAGCGTCCGCAGCCGTGCGGTCAGGCCGGCAGGGGCATTCACAGCAGATTCGGCGTCCATCGCGGCCAAGACAAAATTCCCCGGGCGCCGCTTGAGGATGCGGCGAGGTGTCCCGGACTATCAACTATTCGTTAATATCGGGTTGGATGCGGACGCGGCCTTGGCTATGGCCGGGCATCTCTATTGCAGGTTGGTATTGAATTCGAACGAGCGGTCGCCGCCGACCAGCGTCAATTTCAGTGCCGCGCCATCCGGGTTGGTGCCGGGGGGCACGCCGTCGAGCGCGAAGGCGAAACGCTTGACGCCGGGTGGGCTTTGATCGAGCTGCTTTGGAACCGGCAGCCCCCAGTCCGGTGTCGGTCCCTCGACAAACAGATCGACCGGCACGCCGTCGGGGCTGACCACGTCGACCAGCACTGCGGACGGGCCGTCGCGCTTGACGTCGCGGATCGTCAGCGGGTTGGGATCGCCAATACTGGCCGGCTTGGGTACGGTGTCGAGAGCCGCGAACAGGGCGCTGTCCTCGGTGCTCGCGACGCTGGTGAAGGACAGTTCGGCACTGGCTTCGACGGGTATGCAGAGTTTGTCGCAGACCGCATAATCGATATTGGCCCGCAGCGTCACCGGCTTGTCGGCATTCTTCGCCACGATGCGCAACGGCAGCACGACCTGGTCGTGATAGCCCATCGAATGGCCGCCGGCGCCGTCGTCGAACTTCGTCGGGGCCGGCCACAACACGGTCACGGCTTCGACGTTTTCAGACTTGGAGAAATCGAAGCGCGGCGGCACACCGGAATCGCCGGGAGTCCGCCAGTAGGTTTTCCAGCCTGGCTGCAGCTGCAGGGCGATCCCGCCCAATAATACCGCGCCGCTGCGCGATCCCGCCAGCAACCGGACTGCGGAGTGTCCGTCGCGCTGCCACGGTGAGGCATCCTGGGCAAAGGCCTCTGAGGCGAAAGATGCCACCATCAGGGCGGCCAGGCCGAGCGCGGCTCGCATGGGAACTATCACGATCATGAGGCGTCTTTACAGGCGGGCAGGGTCATAAGCTATTGAATTGCTTGTGATGTATTTTTAACTATGAACGCAAGCTTGATTGACAGGGCGAACGCCCGATATCAGGATGTGACCGAATATGAAAGCCAGCCGCGGATGGACCCTGAAGGCAAAACACCGAGGATAACCAGCCGCGAAGCCGACCGAATTGGCCGTATCGGCGACAATTCGGCGGGACGAGGCTATCTCGACGGTCAGCTGTTGATCGCCATGCCGGTGATGGGCGACCCCAATTTCGAGCGGTCGGTGATCTATCTCTGCGCGCATTCGGCCGAGGGCGCCATGGGCATCATCGTCAATCGCCCGGCCGGCAGCATCGATTTTCCCGAATTGCTGGTGCAACTCGACATCATCAAGAAGGCCGATCAGATCAAGCTGCCGGGAAACGCCGAAAGCATGAAGGTCTTGAAAGGCGGTCCGTGCGATCCGGCCCGCGGCTTCGTGCTGCATTCGAGCGATTTCTTCATCAAGGATGCGACGCTTCGCATCGACGATGACGTCTGCCTGACCGCGACCGTCGATATCCTGAAGGCGATCGCCAAAGGCGCGGGGCCGAAACATGCGATCCTGGCGCTCGGTTATGCCGGTTGGAAGCCTGGTCAATTGGAGACCGAGATTCAGGGTAATGGCTGGCTGCATTGCGACGCCGATGCAGACCTGATCTTCGGCGGCGACGTCGAGGAAAAATACCTGCGCGCCCTGCGCAAGATCGGGATCAATCCCGGTATGCTGTCAAACGAAGCCGGCCACGCCTAATACCGACGCCACGTCAACTGATGCCGGCGGCGTTCTCCCGCACGGAGAAGGCCCGGCGCCTACGAGCTCTGGCGCCGATGCTATCTCGGTTCATTCACTCCGCCGCCTGCTGACTGACCGTCGGCTCGGTGCCGGCCACCGTGGCACGACGCATGTCGCGGGGCTGCGACTGGTCGTAGCGGCGTACCCGATGCATGGTCTGGCGGTTATCCCACATCACGAGGTCGTGCAGCCTCCATTGGTGGACATAGACGAATTCCGGCCGGGTGGCATGCTCGGTGAGGTCGCGCAACAGCAGCCGCGCCTCCGGCACGCTCATGCCGAGGATCGCGCCGGCGTGGGACGACAGGTAAAGCGACTTGCGGCCGTGGACCGGATGGGTGCGCACCAGGCGCTGCAGCACCGGCTTGAACATCTGCTTTTCTTCCTCGGTATAGTCGAGGAATCCGAGCGATCCCCGCGAATACATCAGCGAATGTTCGCAGATCATGTCTTCGATCTCGGCCTTGGTCTCTTGGTCGAGTGCATCATAGGCCGCGCGCATATCGGCGAATTCGGTGTTGCCGCCCCTGGGGTTCACCACCCGCGCCGACAGCAGCGAAAACTTCGCCGGGATCGGGCGGAACGAGCTGTCCGAATGCCACAGGCAGTTGCCGAGGTTGAACAAATGGGTGCGGTGGTCGCGCGGCAGGGGCTTGCCGTCCTTGCCGAGATTGGAGACGTCGTTCAGCCCGGAAGTGAGCCGGTAATCCTCCTTCCTGGTGATGGTGCCGCCACGGGCGTGCTCCCGCTCGCCGAAATTCAGCGCAAAGGCGAGTTGCTGTTCGTCGGTGATGTCCTGATCGCGGAACAGCAGCACGGCATATTTGTCCATGCCCGCTTCGATCTGAGCGGCTTCCTGCCGCGTCAGCGGCTTGCGCAAATCGATGCCCGAAACCTCGCCGAAAAAATGCGGGTGAAGCTGCCGGATCGAGAGGGTCATGGCGTTTCTCCTGATCGATTATCGCGGTTTATCCCGCTTCGTTTGGGAAATAACTACTCCCGAGTCACGCGATGTCAACGCGTGCCCGCGCATGGCTCGTGCCAGCGCGCCGCCTATTTCGTGCGCGGAGCGCGAAGCCGAGAGTGCTGCGCCGCGTCAGGGGGAGGGTCCGGCCGCGGGCCCTGATTGACACGCCGGTCACCGAACTCCAAGGAGTTAACCAGGTTCAAGATTTGGTCGAGAGAGATCATGGGCGAACTGGATTTCGGCGGCAAGCGGGTTCTCGTGATCGGTGGATCGAGTGGCATCGGCAATGCCATCGCGCAAGCCTTCCGGGCCAAGGGCGGGAGGGTGCAGGTGTGCGGCACGCGCGCTTGCGCAGCCGACTATTCCGCAAGCGAAGGATCGCATCTGGAGGGTCTCGACTATGTCCAACTCGACGTCAGCGATGCCGCGGCGATCGAGGCGTTCAAGCCGATATTCGATGGTCTCGATGTGCTGGTGCTGGCGCAGGGCGCGGTGATCTATCGGCGCGGCGAATTCGCAATGGCCGGCTTTCGGAAGGTGCTGGAAGTCAACCTGATCAGCCTGATGGCCTGCGCCACAAGATTTCATCCGCTGCTGAAGGCGGCAAGCGGGTCGCTGATCATCGTCAGCTCAACCGCCGCCTTTCATTCGACCAAGGGCAATCCGGCCTACAACGCCTCCAAGACCGGCGCCATGGGCCTGACCCGAACGCTGGGCCAAGCGTGGGCGGAGGACGGCATCCGCGTCAACGGCATCGCCCCTGGCCTCGTCGATACCAAGATGACCAAGGTAACGACAGCAAATCCGAAGCGGCTCGAAGCCGCGCTCGAGCGCATTCCGTTGAAGCGGCTGGGAACGCCGGCCGACATGGCTGGTGTCGCGCTGTTTCTGGCCTCGCCGCTTTCATCCTACATCGTCGGCCAGACGCTCGTCGTCGATGGCGGCCTCATTCTGTAGGCGCCGGAACTCCGCGGCGATAGGCGGGCCGCGCAAGGCGCGGGCGCCGCCGACGGAGCACCGATGATAGGTTTGCCCGGTCGCCCCCCTCACTCGGAAGGCTCCGTCAGCCTAACGGTCAAAAAAGCCGGGCACCGACGCGGATCGACCGACATTGGCGGGCGGGCGCGGTGCGGCTGGGGCATGGGGCGGTGCCGGGCGCGGCGCACCGCCAAATCCGAAATACTCCCGCAGCGACGGCGTTCCAGACTGAACTGGCTGGGTTGGGCGCAACTTTTTCGATTTCTGCGGCGTGCCTGGAGCACCGCCCGGAGCCGTCACCGTTCCCTCCGGGGCGATGGCGGCGACCGGCGATTCGCCCTTGGACGGTTCGCGCCCGACCTCGCGGCGTGGCCAGACAAAATCATCGGCGCGGCCCGCCGGTGGTGCCAGAGCTTCGCCCTTGACCAGCGTGCGCGCGGCCAAAGCATCGACGGCGGCCGGGCGGGAGCCGGGGCCGCCGAGCAATTGATCGGTGCCAACAGAAGATGCCACCAGCGGGATGATCGGTCCTGCGAGCGGACGCGGCGCCGGTTGACCGGGCAATGCATTGGCGTCCGGCGTCGCCGGTTCGGTCGGCAACTCGATCGGCTGGGAGCGCGTCGCCAACAGCCGCGTGATCTCGCGCTCGACATAAAGCGCGAGTTTGCGCGCGCCTTTCTGGGTGAAGTACACCCCGTCATAGGAGCGCAACCGGCGCTTCTGGCCTTCGAAATCCGGGCCCTCCAGCAGGAAGCGGCCGGCCTCGTCGACAAATCCGTCCCAGACATCGACGTAGGTGATGCCGGCCTTGCCGGCGGCGTCGCGATATAACGAATCCAGAAACAGCATGTCAGCAGTTCCCTTGGCGCCCCGCACCGCAGGAAGTCCGACCCAGATCACTGGCACGCCCTTCGACTTCAGGACGGCGATCATCTCCTCGATCTTCTTGCTGTAGAGCTCGACCCAGCGGTCGTCGCGAAACTCGTAGACGCCATTCGGCGAGCGCGCGCTTTTCTCCTGCGCGCTCGCCGGTGGCGCATCGCCATTGTCGGCATCATCAGGGGGCAATTCGGTGTCGACCGGCTTGTCGTCGGGCTTCGCGGTGACATCGGCCGCGCCATCGGGCTTCGCACCGGGTTTTGCGTCCGCAGGTTTGCTCCGAGCGTCCTTCTTGTCGCCCTTTTTGTCCGACGGCTTGGCTTCGGACTTGTCGACCGCCGGTTCGCGGATCGCGATGCGATCATTGAGTCCGAGCATGACGACGATGGCGTCGGGCTTCTCGGTGGCGAGGATGCCTTTGGCGGCGGCAGCCCAGTCTGCTGGCTCGCCCTTGGGTTGATACCTGATCAGGCCGGAGAAGGTCTTGTGCCTGCGGATCACGCCCATGTCGGGTTGCTCGGCGTAGGCGTCCTCCAGACCGTAGGCCAGCCAATCCGCCATGCCGTCGCCAAGCACCAAAACGTTGCGTTCCGGCACGGTTTCGCGCTTTTCCGGGGGCGGCGCCCTGGAGTAGTCCTCGCGGATCCGCTTCGGTGCCTGCTGTTGGAATGGCGCAAAGAAATCACCGCCGAACCAGCCGCGCGGCCGCTGCGGTCCACCGAAATTGAAGAACTGGGCCGAAGCCGGTCCGATAATCCCGACCAGCAGTGCGAGCGCGGTTGCCAGCGCGATCAGCGGGCCGCTTTCAGTGAATAGCCGGAAGATGGACGGCGGTTTCGGCATGCGACTCGGTCGGAATTGGATCGCGAAAACAAACGCTATATTAGCGGAATCGGGCCGCAAGCGGGCAGATTTTTCGACATAGACCGGGCAATGGTGGACCGCGTCAAGGGCGCCTTCAGGGAATGCCAATCTTGGTTACGGGCGCCAGCTCCAATTACCGTCCCCGAAGCCGCTCCAGCACGTCTGCGGAGGCAAAGCCGTCCGCAGGAGCCCCGATCGAGGCCTGGAAGCCGCGCAGCGCCTGCCGGGTCTCGCCGCCGAACTGGCCGTCGGGAGTACCGCGATAGAAGCCGCGCTGCACCAGGAGCTGCTGCAGTTCCAGCCGCTCGGACCGCGACAATTCCCGCTCCTGACGCGGCCACGGCTGCACGAAAGGGGCACCGCCGTTCAGGCGGTCCGCGAAATGGCCGATCGCCAATGCGTAGGCCTCCGACGGGTTATACTTCATGAATACGTGGAAATTTGGCAGCATCAGGAAGCCCGGACCCCCGGCGCCGGCGGGGGCCAGCAGGTAGGCCTTCTCGGTCGGATGAGGGAAAGGCTGGCCACCGGCGCGCCGCAGGCCGAGATGCTCCCATTGCCCGATCGACATGGGCTTGGCGTGGTCCGCCAGCATGTAATTGAAGCCCGCGGGTACCATGACCTCGTAACCCCAGGTCTGGCCGGTCTGCCAGCCGTCTTTTTTCAGGTTGTTGGCGGTCGAGGCGATCAGGTCGGCGGGGTCGTCGACCACATCACGACGACCGTCGCCATCGGCATCGACCGCGTAGCGCTTGAACGCGGTCGGCATGAATTGGGTGGGCCCGAAGGCGCCGGCCCAGGAGCCGTGCAACTGTTCAGGCCGCAAATCGCCATGGTGCAGGATCTCGAGCGCGGAAAGGAACTCATCCCTGAAATAATTCTGCCGGCGGCCGATGCAGGCGAGAGTCGCGGTGGACTGCAGGACGCTGCGATCGCCGATCTGGGTGGAATAGTTCGATTCGATGCCCCAGATGGCCGCGATCGCGTAGCGGTCGACACCGTAGGCGCGCTCCGCGGCGTCGAACTCGGCCCTGTATTTGGCCAGGATCTCGCGGCCTCTGGCAAGCCTGGCATCGCTGACCAGAATATCAAGATAGTCCCAGATCGATTTGGTGAATTCCGGCTGCGAATCCAAGAGGTCCATGATGCGCAGATCGGGGCTGAGGCCAGCGGTGAAGCGCTGGAAACTCTCTTGCGAGATACCGCGCCGCGCGGCGTCCGGCCACAGCGAGGCGACGCAGTTGTCGAAATTCGCCGCCGCTTCGCGGATCGCGCTCGCGGTCATCAACGGATGGCCGGAGGCGCCGTCCTCGCCGCTCCACGGCAGCGGGCCGCTGCTTGCGGCAGGGCTGGATTGCATCGGCGCCGAGCCGCCGGACGGCGCCGGCACGGCCTGGTTTGATTTTGAAATCGAGCCGGAGAAGATCTTGTCGAAGAAGCTTAACGGCTCACCGCCGGATGCCTGCGCATGCGCTCCGCCGCACGCCAGCAGCGTCGCCACCAGCACGATCGCGGTTAGCGCCTCCGCCGATGGTTCCGACCGTCGTCCCATGTTGCACCTTGCTCTACGCAAAATATCCCGCTTCAGGAGGCCTTGTCACGGTTTCCAATAGCTTAACGAAGGTGGATTTTTGTTGTTGAAACCGCCTTCCGAAAAATCACTGATTGGAGCCCCGGCGCGGTCGGCAGGGAACCGATCGGACAGATTCCCGATTGGTGAGGTACCGTGCTCCATAGATCTGCCTTTGTTGGCGGCTGCAAACCGGCTACCAACAGGCGATCAGAAGCTTTTTCGTTATTTATGTTCCTCAAAGGCACCCCGACACCTCCATGAAAATACGCAAAGCTGTTTTTCCGGTCGCTGGCCTTGGCACCCGCGTCCTGCCCGCCACCAAGGCGATGCCGAAGGAAATGCTGACCATCGTCGACAGGCCGCTGATCCAATATGTGGTCGACGAGGCCAGGGAAGCCGGCATCGAACATTTCATTTTCGTCACCGGTCGCAACAAGGGCGTGATCGAGGACCATTTCGACCACATGTATGAGCTCGACGCCACGCTCGCCGCCCGTGGCAAGCGGGCGGAGATGGAAACCCTGGCGCGCGACCAGCCGGAAGCCGGCGCCATGAGTTTTACTCGCCAACAGGCACCGCTTGGCCTCGGCCATGCGGTGTGGTGCGCCCGCGACATTGTCGGCAACGAACCGTTCGCGGTGTTGCTGCCCGACGAACTGGTGCTGAATACGCCGGGTTGCCTCGCCCAGATGATCGAGGCCGCGAGCCGGCTCGGCGACAAATCCAACCTGATTGCGGTGGAAGAAGTACCCGCCCATCTGACCCATCAATACGGCATCTGCGGCGTCGGCAAGCGGCAGAAAAACCTGTTCGAGGTCGACGGAATGGTGGAGAAGCCGCCGCAGGGTACCGCGCCGTCCAACCTGTCGATCACCGGGCGCTATATTCTGCAGCCGGAGATCTTCCAGATTCTGGCAACGCAGGCGCGCGGCGCCGGCGGCGAGATCCAGCTCACCGACGCCATGATCGGGCTTGCGAAAACGCAAAGCTTCTACGGTGTGGAGTTCGAGGGCGAGCGGCACGATTGCGGCTCGAAAGCAGGTTTCCTGCGCGCCAACATCGCCTATGCCATGGCGCGCCCCGATCTGCGCGAGGCCTTGCGCGAGGAGATGAAGAAGTATTTGGCGGAGTGAAGCGGCCGCCTGACCTGGCGCGTTTCCGGTGCACCTGAACCGGAAAATGCTCTAGTATTTCTTTATTTATTGCATTTTCTCAGGGAAAGCTGGTGTCCACCTTTCCGGAAAATGCTCTCCAGAGGCCGCGACGTGAACGATTACGATGCTCTGCGGGATTATCTGAGACAGCAAAAGCTTCCCGAATTCGTCCTCAGTTTTGAACAGATCGAAGCGATCATCAATGCCGCGTTGCCGCGCGCGGCACATCGCGCGTCGTGGTGGGATACCCTGCGCAGCCCACAGGAAAAGATGCCGCAGCGCGAGGCCGTCCTCGCCGCCGGCTATATCGCCACCCGGCTCGCCGACGGCAGGAGCGTGCGGTTCAAGCGGACGAAGTGAGCGGCCTATTGGTTTCGCGAGGCTGGCAGTCCCCTCTCGCCGTCATCGCCCGCGAAGGCGGGCGATCCAGTATCCCAGAGACAGGGGTTATCGACGATGGGCCGCGGCGTGCTGGACCCCGCCTTCGCGGAGGATGACGAGAGATGCGCTGGAGAGCGAAGTGGGCAAAGAACGCGCCTGGTGATCAGATCGACTGCAGGGCTAGCTCGCCGCCTCAAGCCGCACCTCGGTCAAAAGCCGCATCGCGGCGTCGGCATCCATCGGTTCGCCGAAGGCGAAGCCTTGCGCATATTCGCAACCCAGCTGATAGAGCTCGACCGCATCCGAATCGGTCTCGGCGCCTTCGGCGACCACGTCCATGCCGAGATCGTGCGCCAGCGCGATGATCGATTTGAGGATCACCGGGCGGGTGCCGCGGCTGGTGGTACGCACAAAGGACTGGTCGATCTTGATGGTGTCGAACGGGAAGCGCTGCAGATAGGCCAGCGAGGAATGGCCGGTTCCGAAATCGTCCAGCGATAGTCCGGTGCCGAGTTCGCGGATGCGCGTCAACATCTGCGCCGCGTGCTCGGGATTTTCCATCACCAGCGATTCCGTCAATTCAAGCTTGAGCGTGCCACGCGCCACCGAGGAGCGCGACAGCACGGTGCGGATATCGTGGATCAGGTCGTGTCGCAGCAATTGCCGCGAGGACACATTGACGCTGGCGAAGATCGGTTCGCGCACCCGCATCGCGCGTTGCCAGATCGAGAGCTGTCTCGCGGTCTGGTCGAGCACGAACATGCCGAGGTCGACGATCAGGCCGGTCTCCTCGGCGATGGAGATGAACTCGTTGGGCGACATCCGGCCTAATTTCGGATGGTCCCAGCGCGCCAGCGCCTCGAAACCGGCAATCGAGCGATCTTCCAAGCGCACGATTGGCTGGTACAGGATGGTGATTTCCTCGCGCTCGATGGCACGGCGCAATTCGGATTCCAGCGTCAGCCGGTCGGTCTTGCGGGCGCGCATAGCCGGCTTGTAGACGTCGATGCGATCGCCGCCGATCCGCTTGGAATGGTACATCGCCAGCTCGGCGTCCTTGATGATCTCATCGGACAATTGGGTCTGCGGATCGGAGAGCGCCAGCCCGATCGAGGCGGTGAGAAAAATCTCGCGGTCGTTGAACGCGATCGGCGCGCGAATGGTCTTGCGAATGGTTTCGGCGAAGGCGGTGATCCGCGCCGGATCCTGTTCCGACAACAGGATCAGGCCGAACTGGTCGCCGGCCAGCCGCGCCAGCGTGTCCTGGGGCTTCAGAATGCGGGTCAGCCGCCGCGCCAGCGTCAGCAGGATCGAATCGCCGACCGCGATGCCGACGGAATCGTTGACCTGCTTGAAGCGGTCGAGATCGATCACCATGAGTGTCGGCCGCAGGTTCGGCATGGTCTTGGCAAAGGTGGCAACAGCGCCGAGCCGGTCGATGAACAGTTTGCGATTTGGCAAACCGGTGAGATTGTCATGCACGGAATCGTGCAGCATCCGCTCCTCGGCGTTCTTCATTTCAGTGACGTCGGTCAGCGTCCCGACGACGCGTGAAACTTCGCCGTCGGAGCCGACCACCGGCCGCGCCTTCAGCGCGAACCACATGAAATGGCCGTCGGGGGTGCGTAGCCGGAAGTCCTGCACCAGCCGGCCGCGGCGCTGGTCGAGCACGCTGTCGAGTGCCGCGCGAAACCGGTCCTGATCGAGCGGATGCAGCACTTCGAGCCATTTCGCGGCAGGCCCTTCCAGGGTGCCGCGTTTCAAGCCCAAAAGGCTCTCGGTCTCGGGGCTGGTGAAGACCTTGTCGGCGGAGACGTCCCAGTCCCAGATCAGGTCGCCTGAACCGGTCAGCGCCAGCGCCCGGCGCTCGACGTCGGACACCACGCCAGTGGTGGCGCCGCCGCCGGCGAAAGCGTGCTGCATCACCGTAAATCCGATCAGCATCACGATCAGCACCAGGCCGCCGAGCAGAGCAGGGCCGACGATGTCATTGGTGACGCTGCCGGCGACGGTCATGCCGGCCGCGACCACCCAGACCAGCAGCAGGAACCAGGTCGGGATCAGCAGCACCGCGCGGTCGAAGCCGTGGGTCGAGAGATAGACGATCAGCGCGAAGCCGGCGAATGCGATCAAAACCAGCGACATTCGCGCGATGCCCGAAGCGACCGCGGGATCAAACAGCGCCAGCGCCACCAGCGAGCCGAGAAAGGCCAGCCAGCCCACGGTGATATGGGAATAACGCACATGCCAGCGGCTGAGATTGAGATAGGCGAACAGAAACACCAATAGCGTCGCGGCCAGGATTGCTTCGCCCGCGGCGCGCCAGACCCGCTCGGCATTGTTCGACATGTCGAGCACCTTGCCCCAGAAGCCGAAATCGACGCCGATATAGACCAGCACCGACCACGCCAGCGCGGCGGCGGCGGGAAACATGATGCTGCCCTTGACCACGAACAGGATTGTCAGCACCAGCGCCAGCAATCCGGAGATGCCGATCACGATGCCCTGGTACAGCGTGAACGAGTTGACCTTGTCCTTGTAGGCGTCGGGCTCCCACAGATAGAGCTGCGGCAGTTTGTCAGTGCGCAATTCGGCGACAAAGGTGATGACGGCGCCGGGGTCGAGCGTGACGCGGAATACGTCGGCGGTGGCGCTGTCCTGCCGTTCGGGACGGTCGCCGGTCGACGGAGTAATGGTGGAGATGCGCGACGAACCGAGATCGGGCCACAACAGGCCGGACGCTACAACGCGATAGTGCGGTGCAACGATCAGACGATCGAGCTGGTCGTCGGAGTTGTTGGCGAGCGCGAATACCACCCAGTTCTGGCCGCCTTCGCGGGCGCGCACTTCGATGCGGCGAACGATGCCGTCGGTACCCGGCGCCGTCGATACCTGAATGCGATCGCTGTCGCTGTGCTCATGATCGAGCACGGCGGTGAGATCGATCGCCGGCGCGTCACTGCTGACGCTGACGGCTTCAATGGCGCGCGCCGGAAGCGGGGCCGCAACAATCACGAAGCCCAGCGCGAGCAGCGCAAGGCACCTGATCAGACGCAATGTCAGTACTCCGCGGTCAACCTGATTCCGGAGCGAAGCGAACCGCCCAGGGTGGACCGGATAAATGACATGAATGCGAAGGAAATCAAAGAGCTTCCGCTGCGCATGAGTTGTCAGCGTTAAGCGACCAACACAATTTTGCCAATATGTGCGCCGTTTTCCATCCGCCGATGGGCGTCGGCGGCCTTTTCCAGCGGGAATGTGCTGTCCATCACCGGCTTGATGCGACCTTCGCGCAACAGCGGCATCACTTTGGCCTCGATGGCTGCGACCATCGCTGCTTTGTCCGTGTTGCTGCGGGGACGCAATGTCGAGCCGGTATGGTGCAGCCTTTTAACCATCAGCTTGGCAAAATTGACATTGGCCTTGGGGCCGCCGAGAAACGCGATCTGCACCACACGACCATCGACGGCCGCGGCGTCGTAATTGCGCTCGATATACTCGCCGCCGACCATGTCGAGAATGACATTGGCGCCCGCGCCCGATGTCGCCGACTTTACCTCGGCGACAAAATCTTCGGTCTTGTAGTTGATGGCGCGGTCGGCCCCAAGCTTGAGACAGGCTTCCGCCTTGTCCTTCGATCCGACCGTGACGATCACTTTGGCGCCGAAGGCCTTGGCGAGCTGGATCGCCATGGTGCCGATGCCGGAGGAGCCGCCATGGACCAAGAGCGTCTCGCCAGCCTGAAGCGCGCCGCGCTCGAACACATTGTGCCAGACCGTCATCAGCGTTTCCGGCACGGCGCCGGCCTCCAGCATCGACAGCGCGGCGGGCACTTTCATCGCCTGGGCGTCCTGCGCGATGCAATATTGCGCGTAGCCGCCGCCGGCCACCAGCGACATCACCTTGTCACCGACCTTGTGCTTGACCGCGCCGCTACCGACCGCCACCACCTCGCCCGCGATCTCAAGCCCGGGCAAATCGGAGGCGCCGGGCGGAGGCGGGTAGGCGCCGGAGCGCTGCGCGACGTCCGGACGGTTGACACCCGCGGCGGCAACCTTGACCAGGATTTCTCCCGGTCCAGGCACCGGCACCGCACGCCTCTCCGGCACCAGCACCTCCGGTCCGCCGGGCTTGCTGATGCCGATGACCGTCATTTGCTCGGGCCGTTTTTCCATGATTTGTCCTTGCGAAATGCGTCATTGACGGGGCATCTGATTAGCCAGTCGTGCCCGGGCTGGCAACCGCCCCTTTGACCCTCGCGCACTGAGGACGACACATGGCCATTGAAGACGACGACAGACCGAGGAAGAAGACAACCCACGAGATCGGGCAGGATCTGTCACTGCTATCGGTCGAGGAACTCGCCGAACGGATTGCGCTGATGACGGCGGAAATCGAACGGCTGCAGGCCGCCATGACCAAGAAGCGCGCCTCGCGGGACGCCGCCAACAGCATTTTCAAGATGTAAGGGGCGCAGTTTCCTCGCGCGACGCCAAAGTGGGCTGGTCTCTCGATGGCGTGGCCGCGACGACGCGCGAAGGGATGCTGCGACATCTGGCATGCCCAGCTCGGCCAATGGCCGACATGGCAAAAGAAAACCGAATAAAATCGTTCGTTTACGATCGATTAAGCTTTCTCAACTATGACTTGTATCGTCCTCTTTTGGACACCGAGTGGCTCCTGTCCACTCTGTTTGACGCCTCCCTGTTATCAACTTCAAAGCCGCCGGAAACGGCGGCTCTTTTTTTGGGCGACTTTAGTACCCTCCCGGAAACCATAAAATATCTTGCAGCTGGACTCTGCGCGTCGGCGGCGTAATGATTTGTTCATCATAAGCTGGCGCGTTGTTCAGTCGGCGGCGTATTCTGTAGCGTGAGGCGTGCACATGTCGGATCGTTCGCAAGGCGAAACCGCCCTCGTTCAATTCAGCGAGCGGCTGACCAATTCCGCGGCGTTCGCCACTCTGTTTCGCGAAGGCATGGATCTGGTCGAGCTGACTGCCGCCTATCTTGACGGCGCCGGCCGCACCGAGGCCAAGGCGCTCGACCGCTCCGTCAGCCTGACCTACGCCACCGAAAGCATGCGGCTCACCACTCGCCTGATGCAACTGGCGTCGTGGCTGTTGCTGCACCGCGCGGTCAAGGAAGGCGAGATGACCTTGAGCCAGGCCAATCGCGAGAAAACCAAGGTCAAGCTCAGCGCCGCCGATCCCGGTCCGGACGAGATCATCGCCAAACTCCCGCAGCAGCTGCAGGACTTGATCATCCGATCGATGGCACTGCAGGCGAAAGTCCGTCGTCTCGATACCACCATCCATGCTCCGGCGGCGGAACGTGCTGCCATCGGCAACCCGCTGGTGCCGCAGCTCAATCGCCTGAAAGCGGCGTTCGAGCAATAACGCGGCCGGTCAGCCAGGCCGGCCAATCGCGTCATAATGCCTTTGGCAGGCCGCTCTGCGGACGGTAAGACGGCCTGGCCGCAGCGGTCTGTAACGTGATCGTGTTGCCCGATCGGCGCCTGCCAGTTCACCCGCGCAACTGCGAACGTTCCCACTGCCGCGGCCGCGCGCTAGTATAGCGCTTCATTTTCACCTGAGCAGATCCAGAACGGATATTGCGATGGCGGCAGAGATCAGGGCTTTGACCGGGGTTCGTGGTGTGGCCGCGGCCGTTATCGTTGTCTACCATTTCGGCGACGTCCAGCTCTATGGGGGCGGCAATATCGCCTACTACAGGATCCCGCACGGCTATTTGCCGGTGGATCTGTTTTTCATGCTGAGTGGATACGTGATCGGCCTGACCTATCGGGATGCGTTCGGCGCCGGCGGCCTGAAGAACTTTGCAACCTTCCTGCTGAAGCGTGTCGCACGGCTCTATCCGGCCTATCTTGCGATCGGTTTGCTCTATGTCGCGAAAATCGCCGCTGGCTGGTCTGGCCCGGACACGCTTTCGATGTTTTCGCCATTCGATATTGCCGGCAACCTCCTGATGATGACCGGGTGGGGACTTCATATCCAACCGCTGATCGGGGTGTCGTGGGCGGCGAGCGCCGAGATGGGCTCGTATCTGCTGGTGCCGCTGCTGATGCTGGTCACGCTCCGGCGCGGTCCACTGCTGTGCGCATTTGCTCTGCTGGCCGCCCTGCTTGCGATCTATGCCGTCAGCATCAGCGGGCGCGGTTCCAGCGGGCCGCTCGATGTCGTCAACGGCAATTCATTTTATCCGCTGCTGCGTGCGGTCGCCGGGTTCACCTTGGGTCTGACGATCTTCCGGTTTGCCGGAGTTTTGGGCCAGCTCTCGATGGGCGCCCAGGATGCGTTGCTTGCCGCCATTCTGGTTGCGATCATAGTCACCATCAGCCTGGCCGCCGGCGACCGGCTGCTCTATCTTTTGTTCATCCCGCTGGTCGCGGTGCTCTCGCGCGACGGCCGGCTCGCGCAAGCGCTGTTCGGAAATGCCCCGATCTACCGATTGGGGATCATCTCCTATTCAATCTACCTCATTCACCCGCTGCTGGTGAGCTTCGCGGTGGGGGCCTGGCGCGACCACGGTCAAACCGAGGCCGCCTATCTGCTGGCCTCGGCGGTCTGCTTCGTCGTGATCTGGCTACTGTCCGAACTGAGCTATCGTCTGGTCGAAATGCCCGGAAGGAAGGTCCTTGTCGATATGTTCATCCCGAAGCGGGATCATGCGGCCGTCAGCCCAACGTGCTGCGTCTTGAAGGTCGGGCGGCCTCGCCAACACATCAATTATCAAACCGATGAAGCCAGCAAAAAACGCCCCAGTGCGAGCAGGGGCGTCCTATTGCGGCTCCGAATATGTCCGAGTTTCAGGCCTCAGTCCTTTTTGAGGAACCCGGAGAACTTCTTCTGGAAGCGCGACACACGGCCACCACGATCCAGGAGCTGTTGGGCACCGCCGATCCAGGCGGGGTGCGATTTGGAGTCGATATCGAGGTTCAGCTTGTCGCCTTCCTTGCCCCAGGTGGAGCGCGTCCGATACTCGGTACCATCGGTCATCACGACCGTAATCATATGATAATTCGGGTGAATATCGGGCTTCATGGCAGATCCTTCGGCGCGCCGGCGCCTGACTTTCAATGGGCTTTGAGGGCGGATTTGGGCCGCTCTATAGCTTAGCAGGCCCGCCAAAACAAGCCGCCTATCGCCCGGGCTGTCAGGTTGGCCGATTTGCCAGCGCGGCCGGCGACGCCTATCTGGGGGAGGCATCAAGAGTAGTCGAGACATCATATCATGAGCGCAGTCGAACGGCTTGAAGAGCGGCATGGCGAAATGCCGCCAAGGCTCGATGGGGAGCATGCGGAAATACCCTCCATCGAAACCCAGCTGACGCAGCCGCCGGCCCGAAGCCGGGCGAAGCTGCGTCCGTTGCTGGAGCTTTCGCCTTACGTGGCGCGTTACCGCGGCCGGGCGCTGCTCGCCTTGATTGCGCTGACCGTCGCGGCGATCACGACGCTGATCGTGCCGATCGCGGTACGGCGGATGATCGACTTCGGGTTCTCTCCCGAAGGCATCGCCATGATCAACCGCTACTTCAGCGTCATGATCGCGGTAGTCGCGGTGTTGGCCGGCGCCAGCGCCGCCCGTTACTATCTGGTGATGACCATTGGCGAGCGCATCGTCGCCGATCTCAGGCGCGACGTGTTTGCGCACCTGATCTCGCTGTCGCCGGCCTTCTTCGATTCGGCCCGATCGGGCGAACTGATTTCGCGCCTCACCGCCGATACCACTCAGATCAAATCCGCCGTCGGCGCATCGGTTTCGATCGCGTTGCGCAACCTGATGCTGTTTATCGGCGCCACCGTGATGATGGTGATCACGAGCCCCAGGCTTTCCGGCCTGGTGCTGCTGGCGATCCCGCTGATCGTGATCCCGCTGGTGGCGTTCGGCCGCTGGGTGCGGCGCCTGTCGCGCAACGCGCAGGATACGCTGGCCGACGCCACCGCCTACGCCTCCGAACTGATCGGCGCCATCCGAACGGTGCAGGCCTATACCGGCGAGGCGCTCGCCGATGCGCGTTTCGGCGGCGAGGTCGAACAATCCTACGAAGCAGCGCGCACCTCGACCCGCGCCCGCGCGGTGCTCACCGCGATCATCATCTTCATCGTCTTTTCCAGCGTGGTGGCGATCCTCTGGATCGGATCCAATGACGTGCTGACCGGCGTTATCTCGCCGGGCCGACTAGGCCAGTTCGTCCTGTATGCCGCCTTCGCCGCCGCCGGGCTCGGCCAACTCAGCGAAGTCTGGGGCGAGATCTCGGCGGCGTCGGGCGCGGCACAGCGGCTGTTCGAAATCCTGCGCGTCCGATCGCAGATCACGGCACCGGCGGCGCCGCGCGCGCTGCCGGTGCCGTCGCGAGGCGACGTCAGCTTCGAAAATGTTGGCTTCGCCTATCCGACGCGCCCAGACGCGCTGGCCGTCGATGGTGTTTCGCTCGCGGTCCGCGCCGGCGAAAAGGTCGCCATCGTCGGTCCCTCCGGCGCCGGCAAGAGCACGCTGTTTCATCTCCTGCTGCGGTTCTACGACCCTGCGACCGGCGTGATCTCTTTCGACGGGGTGCCGATCCATTCCGCCGATCCGAAAGAGGTGCGCGCCCGGATCGCGCTGGTGCCGCAGGATGCTGTGGTATTCGCCGCGAGCGCGCGCGAGAATATCCGCTTCGGCCGGCCCGATGCCAGTGACGCCGAGGTCGAGCGTGCTGCCGATCTGGCCCACGCCACCGAATTCATCCGCCGGCTGCCTGGCGGCTTCGCGGCCCAGCTTGGCGAGCGCGGCGTCACGCTGTCCGGTGGCCAGCGCCAGCGCATCGCCATTGCCCGCGCGATCCTGCGCGACGCCCCGTTGCTGCTGCTCGACGAGGCGACATCTTCGCTCGACGCGGAGAGCGAAACCCTGGTGCAGACCGCGCTGGAGGAACTGATGCGTCACCGCACCACGCTGGTGATCGCGCATCGGCTGGCTACCGTCTTGTCCTGCGACCGTATCATGGTGCTCGATCAGGGCCGCATCGTCGAGCAGGGCACCCATGCTTCGCTGGTCGCCGCCGGCGGCCTCTACGCCAGGCTGGCGCGGCTGCAGTTCGAGGGGGTGTGAGGCCTGATGCTTTACAACTTTGGCTGTTGCACCCCCTAGACTACCTCTTCCACGCCATCTTCAAAACCGGCCGTCCCGAGGTCGGATTGACGTCGTCGCCGGCACCGACAAAACCGTTGCGCTGGTAGAAGCGGATGGCTCTGACATTGTCGGTATTGACCAACAGCGTGATGCCAACGGGCGACAGCCGTTTGGCTTCGTTGACCAGCGCTTCGGCGATGCCGGAGCCCCAATGGTCGGGGGCGACGACCAGTTGATCGAGATAGCCCGAGGCGTCGATGGTGACAAAGCCGACCAGGGCTCCTTCCTGCTCGACGACCATGATCGAGGCCTCCGGCACCAGTTCGCAGCGCCAGCGTTTGCGCCACCAGGCCACGCGCGCGGCGAAATCGATCGTCGGATAGGCCTGCTGCCAAGTCTCATGCCACAGCGCGATGGCGGCGTCTTCGTCCTCGATGCGATAGCGGCGAAGCTGAAACGGACGTGCCACTACCGTTCCGTCAGCTTCAGCTCGATGCGGCGGTTGCGCTTATAGGCCTCTTCGGTGGCCGCGGTATCGAGCGGCTGGAATTCCGCGAAGCCGGCCGCGACCAGGCGCTGCGCCGGCACGCCGAGCGAGATCAGATACTGCACCACCGAAATCGCGCGCGCCGACGACAATTCCCAGTTCGACTTGAACAGCGGGCTATTGGTGATCGGCCGCACGTCGGTGTGGCCGTCGACCCGAAGCACCCAGGCGATTTCGGACGGGATCTGCTTGTCCAGATCGATTAGAGCCGCCGCCACCTTGTCGAGCTCGGCGCGGCCTTCGGGCAGCAATACCGCCTGTCCGGTGTCGAAAAACACTTCCGACTGGAAGACAAAACGGTCACCGACGATCCGGATATCCGGCCGGTTGCCGAGAATGGCGCGCAGCCGGCCGAAGAATTCCGAGCGGTAGCGCGATAGTTCCTGCACCCGCTGCGCCAGCGCGACGTTGAGCCGTTGCCCGAGATCGGCGATCCGGCCCTGCAATTCCTTGTCGCGCTTCTCGGAGGCGTCGAGCGCTTCTTCCAGCGCCGCAAGCTGGCGGCGCAAGGCGCTGATCTGCTGGTTCAGGACCTCGATCTGTGCCAGCGCGCGCGCCGACACCTGTTTTTCCGAATCCAGCGCCTTGTTGAGTTCGGCGGCGCGGCCGGCGGCGTCGCCGGCGCCGGCTAATCCTTCGTAGAGGCCCTTGACGCGATCGCGCTCCGCTTCCGCCGATGCGAGCCCTGCCTTGAGCTGGGCGACCTGGTCGTCGAGGTTGAGCTTGCCGAGTTTTTCCAGCGACAACAGCTCGCTGAGCTGCGCGATCCTGGCGTTGAGCTGCTCCAGCGCCTTGTCCTTGCCGGTGACCTCCTGCGACAGGAAGAACTGCACCACCAGAAAGACCGACAGCAGGAACACGATCGAGAGCACCAGCGTCGACAGCGCGTCGACGAAGCCCGGCCAGTAGTTGAATGCGGTCTCGCTGCGGCGGGCACGGGCAAGGGCCATCGGTATTCTCTATCTCTTGAGTTGACGTCTATCCGCTAAGTCTGCCGCGAGTGGCAAACTGCCTCGATATTGTGGCCGTCGGGATCGAGCACAAAGGCTCCGTAGTAATCTGGATGATAGTTCGGGCGTATTCCGGGGGGCCATTGTCGATGCCGCCGGCGGCGATTGCCTGGTCATGGAATTGGTCCACGGCGGTTCGGTCGGACGCCGTAAAGGCGATATGAGCGCCTGTCTGAGGGACGTTCCGCCATCCGATCCAAAAAAAGGCCTTGGGACTGATGCCATAGCCTGCGAACTGTTCGCCCTCATGTAAGCGCGTGATCCCCAGCGGACGCAATGCGCGGTCATAGAATTTCTTCGATTGCTCGAAGTTGCTGACGCCGATGGTGACGTGATCCAGCATGGTTGGATTTTGCCGCTAATTCTTCTCGGGCTGGCGCGCCAGCCGCTCGAGCAGCTTCTTGATCTCGCGGTTTTGCTCGCCCTGGCCGTCGGCCCATTCGCGGATCATCTGCTGTTCGGTCCGCATATGCAGGACGAGCCCCTGGATCGCTTCGGCGAGATTGGCCATGGCCGCGGTGGTGCCGCGGTTGGCGCCGCCCTCCGTCAGGGTGACCCGCAGCCGCTCGATGGCGGCCTGCAACTCGCCACCCGCGCCGGCGGCGGCGACATCACCGCTATATTCACGCACCGTGGAAGCGAGCCAGTCTTCCAGGTCGGTATAGAACCGGTTCTGGGCCTGGCTCGATTGCAGATCCAGAAAACCGAGGATCAACGAGCCGGCCAGTCCGAACAGGGACGACGAAAACGAAATTCCCATGCCGCCGAGCGGCGCCGCCAGACCTTCCTTGAGCGTGTCGAACAAGGCGCCGGCATCGCCGCCGACCTTGAGACCGTCGATGACCTTGCCGACGGAGCCAACGGTCTCAATCAGGCCCCAGAAGGTGCCGAGCAATCCGAGGAACACCAACAGGCCGGTCATATAGCGCGAGATGTCGCGGGCCTCGTCCAATCGCGTGGCGATGGAATCCAGGAGATGCCGCATGGTCTGCTGCGTAATCGACATCCGGCCGGTGCGCTCGCCGCCGAGAATCGCCGCCATCGGCGCCAGCAGCGTGGGATGGCGCGCAATCGCAAGACCTGGATCGGCGATCCGGAAGTTGTTGACCCAGGCAACTTCAGGATAGAGCCGCAGCACCTGGCGAAACGACAGGATGATGCCGATCAGGAGGACCACGCCGATCAGGGCGTTGAGGCCGGGATTGGCGAAGAATGCCAGGATGATCTGCTTGTAGAGCACGATGATCACCAGCGCGCAGAGCACCAGAAAGACCAGCATCCGCACCAGGAAAATCCTTGGCGAGGACAGCTTGCTCAGGGCGATTTCCATCGCGGAGCGGGAAGCGGAGCCTGAGGGCATTGCCGGTGTCATCCGTTGCGAGGAATCTCATTGGAGCAGCAATATGGCACAGCGGCGGCGGGAAAAAAGATCAGAAACGCGGGATTCGAGGTGATCAGTCGGAACCTGCCGCTGAAACCCGCTTTAGCTGAATGCGTATTTCTTTGAACAGGAGCCTGTGGCTGCTGGATTTGCGGATTGCCCATGACGGTTTTATACCTCGAAGCTCTGGCCGCGATCGCGCTGTCGCTCTCGATCCTGATGGCCATCGCCTGGACCGTGCAGCGGAGCACCGGCAACTCCGGCTGGGTTGACACCATCTGGACGTTTTCGGTCGGACTGGTCGGCGCCGGCAGCGCGCTGTGGCCGATCGGTGGCGCCGCGCCGGCTGCGCGGCAATGGCTGGTGGCGGCATTGGTATTGAGCTGGTCGCTGCGGCTCGGGACGCATATCGCCCGGCGCACCGTAGGTATTGCCGACGATCCGCGTTATGCCGCTTTCGCCAACGAATGGGGGCGGGATGCTCCACGGCGAATGTTCATTTTCCTGCAAAATCAGGCGCTGGGATCAATTCCGCTGGTATTTTCGATCTTCGTCGCGGCGCGGATGCCGCGAGGCGGCTTGCGGATGTCGGATTACATCGGCGCCGTGATCCTTCTCATCGGCATCGCCGGCGAAGCGCTGGCCGACGACCAGCTCAGGGATTTCCGCGGCGATCCCGCCAACAAGGGGCGGGTTTGCGAAATCGGGCTATGGCGCTGGTCGCGCCATCCGAATTATTTCTTCGAGTGGTTCTGCTGGCTGGCCTACCCCGTCATCGCGCTGTCGAGCGGCTATCCCTGGGGCTGGGCGGCCGTTCTGGCACCGGCCTTCATGTACTGGTTCCTGGCCCACGTCACCGGAATCCCGCCGCTCGAAGCCCAGATGCTGCGGTCGCGCGGCGACCGCTACCGCGACTATCAGTCGCGCACCAGCGCCTTCTTTCCTTGGCCACCGGGGCCAGCGGTCTCACCAAAGTGAAGAACGGGCCAGCCCTACTTCCCCAGCGGTTTCAGGATCTTCACCAGTTCGGCATGGACGAACTCGTTGCCGCAGATGACATGGCCCGTCTTGAGCGGGTCGTCGTCGCCTTCGACGCCACTGACGATGCCGCCGGCCTCGCGCACGATGATTTGGCCGGCCGCGATGTCCCAAGGCTGCAGGTTGCGTTCCCAGAAGCCGTCGAAGCGGCCGGCTGCGACAAAGGCCATGTCGAGCGCGGCGGCGCCGAAGCGCCGCAGGCCCGCCACTTTGGCCTGGATCGCCGTCATCTCGGCGCGCGACAGTTCGAGATCGCCGCGGCCCATATGTGGCAGTCCGCAGGCGATGACGCATTCCCCGAGGCTGCGCCGGCCGGCGACGCGCAGCCGCTGGTCGTTGAGAAAGGCGCCCTTGCCGCGCTCGGCGATGTAGAGATCGTCATTGGCCGGGTTGTAGATCAGGCCGGCGATCATGGTGCCCTCGCGCTGCAGTCCGATCGAAACCGCGAATTGCGGAATGCCGTGCAGGAAATTGGTGGTGCCGTCGAGCGGATCGACGATCCAGGTATGGCTCTTGTCGTCGCCCTCGCGCAGCCCGCCCTCCTCGCCGAGGAAGCCGTAACCCGGCCGCGCCTTGGTGAGGTCGTCGTGCAGCATTTCCTCGGCGCGTTTGTCGGCCATGGTGACGAAATTGGCCGGCCCCTTCAGCGAGACCTGGAGGTTCTCGACCTCGCCGAGGTCGCGCTTGAGGCTGCGGCCGGCGCGGCGCGCGGCTTTGACCATGACGTTGATGAGGGCTGAATGCAGCATGCAATACGGTGCCGTTTCCGTGATAATAGTGCGCTCGCTTCCCCTTCGGAGAGGTCGGAGTGCGGTGACGGTTTCAGTGGGGATTGAATGCCCTCACCCGGCGCTTCGCGCCGGCCTCTCCCCGACGGGGATAGGCAACACAGAGACTGGGTGCCCTGCGGGGAAGGTGGCGTCAAGGCGGATCAGTTGGCGCCGAGCCATTTACGTGCGGCCGCCTCGACCTTGGCGCGATCACCCGGACTCAAATCCCCCAGTACCTTGTCGAGCGCGGGGTCACCTTTACCGGCGGTTTTTGCAACGACGTGCCATTTCAGACCCTCGATCTTGTCCACCGGTACCCCCATTCCGTTCACCAGCACTTGCGCCAGCCGATTTTGAGCGATCGGGTTGTTTTGTCTGGCGGCCTTGAACAGCAGCGCCACCGCGGCGGCTTCATTTTTCGCCGTGCCGGTGCCGTTGAAGAGCGCGATGGCATATTCGACCTCGGCGTCGACATTATCGGCCAGGGCGGCCGCCTGTAGCAGCTGAACCGACTTTTCGAGGTCCTTCTCGACGCCGGTGCCCTCCTTGTAGAAGGTAGCGAGCGCGTATTCCGCTTCCGGATTGCCGGCGTCGGCGGCGGCGCGAAAAAGCTCGGCGGCGCGCTTGAGGTCCTGCGGCAGCGTCTGTCCGTCGAGATAGAGCAGCGCCAGATTATAGGCAGCCTTGGGGTTGCCGAGCTTGGCCGAGGACGCCAGCAGCTTGACCGCCTCCTCGCGATTGGCTGGGCCGCCCCTTCCCGCGATGCGCAGCATCGCCAGCTCAAACATCGCTTCGCGATCGCCGCCATCCGCGGCGCGTCGGTACCAGTCGGCGGCTTTCGCATAGTCGCGCTTGACGCCGAGCGCATTGGCGTAGAGTTCGCCAAGCATGGTCATCGCCTTTGGATCGCTGCGCTCCTGCACGCGCTTGGTCGCAAGATCAAACGTGGTCCTGTATTGCCCACGCTGAAAGGCGCCATATACCAGATCGACATGGGGATCGTCGGGCACGGGGGCGGGCGTTACCGTCGCGGTCGGTGCCGGCGCAGGTGCCTCGCGCTTCTGTATCGGGGCCGGAGTTGCCTGTTTCTTGGCTGCGATGTCTGGTTTGGTCCCATGTCTGGCCACCGGCTTGCTGGCCGCCGGGGGTGTCTCGGCCGCCGGAGGCGCCAGCGAGATCTGTGCGCCAGCGTTCGCCACAAAGGTCAGGCAGCCGAGCAGGATCGATAGCGGAAGCAGGGTCTTCATTTCCAGCGCTATCCCAATTCGGCTTTGGCTTTTCCATGGACCCTTGCGTGGGCTTGGCGGATGTCCTGCTCGACCTCCATCAGCGCCGCCGCCGCGCCGCGCGGGTCGTCCCAGATGAAATCGCCGACCAGGACAAAATCCGCGCCGGCGGCCGCGAACTCGCGAGCCTCCTCGCGGGAGCAGGCAAAGCCGACGCAGGGTGGTTCGAACAGTTCGTCCCACCATTGCAGGCGCTCGGCGATCGCCTCGACCGAAGGCCGCTGTCCCGGACTATCGGGATCGCCAAACAGCACATAGTCCGCGCCGGCCTCGCCCGCGGCCATCGAAATCATGCCGCGTCTTCAAGCCTCCGACGCCCGCGATCCGGTCGGGTTGCAGCGACGGCAGCGCTTCTTCCATGGCCTCGATGCCGGTCAGGTGCGCGCCATCGGCGCCGGCGCGCGCCACCAGTTCGGCATGACCATCGAGCAAAACCGCGACGCCCCGGTCCTGGATCGGAGGTGCCAGCGTCTTCACCCGCGACAGCAGCGTGCGCGGATCGGCCGGCGCGAGCCGAAGCAGCACCGCGGCGATGTCGTGGCCGGCGAGCAGGCCTGGAAGTGCCGCGGCCAGTGCAGTCGGATCGTCTACGACCGACGTTGCCAGATAAATTCGTGGCACGGGGTGGGACGGGACGGGTTTGGTAGCCAAAATCTATGCCGCCCTTTTGCTTTCCAGCTCAGCCGTCCATTCGCCTTTGCTGGCGAGCGAGTTCATCCGCGCGCGGTGGGTAAAGGCGCGCTGCCCCGCGGCGATGTTTTCGGCCTTTCCGGACCACGCTTGCTGCGGCGCTGCCTGCAGGGCGCGACCATAAGAGAAAGTGAGGGGCCAGGGCAGGCCGCCGATCCGGTTCATGGCGTCAAGATGCTCGGTGGCCTCCAGGTCGGACTGCCCGCCGGAGAGGAAGGCAATGCCGGGCACCGCGGCGGGAACGCAGGTCTTCAGCAATCGGATGGTCTTCACGGCGACCTCCTCGACGGGAGCTTGCCGGCTGCATTTTTTGCCTGAGACGACCATGTTGGGTTTCAGGACCATGCCTTCGAGTGCGACGCGTTGCAGCCGCAGTTCCTGAAATGTCGCGTTGAGCACGCGCTCGGTCACTTCGTAGCAGCTATCGATGTCGTGATCGCCGTCCATCAGCACTTCAGGTTCAACGATTGGAACGATCTGCGCGGCCTGGCATAGCGCCGCGTAACGTCCGAGCGCGTGGGCGTTGACATGGATCGCGGTCAGGGTCGGGATATCGGGGCTGCCGGCGGTCCCGTTGCCTGAGACACCGCCGATATCGATTACCGCGCGCCACTTGGCGAACCGGGCCCCTTGCTCGTAGTATTTTTTCAGGCGGTTGGCCAGGTTATCCAACCCGACGGTAATCAATTCTCCGGGGCAATTCGACAGCGCTTGCGTCCCCTCGTCGACCTTGATGCCGGGGATCGCCTGGGATTGTTCAATAATCTTGATCAGCGGTGTGCCGTCGGCGGCATTTTGCCAGATGGTCTCGTCATAGAGAATGACGCCGGAGATGTACTGGGTCATGGCCTCGCTGCAACGGAACAACATTTCGCGATAGTCGCGCCGCGTCGCCTCGGTCGACGACACGCCGATGGCGTCGAAGCGTTTCTTGATCGTGGCGGTGGATTCGTCGGCGGCGAGCAGGCCCTTGCCCGGCCTGACCATGGCCAGGGCGACCTTATTCAGATCAGCTAGGTTCATCGATGTCACCTCCAGAGCGCAGTCTCATTGCAAGCCAAACTGGACGGTTCTCGGGCGATTTCCCGGGAACCGCCGGTGCCGCGGAAAGGCCGACGGCCGGCTTCGAGGCGGTCGCTCAGGCGATCTTCGGATCGAGCTCGCCGCTGGTGTAGCGCTTGGCCATCTCGGCGGTGGTCAGTACCTTCCTGATCTTGCTGGCCTGCCCCGCGGTATTGAATTCCTGCAGCCGCTGTTTGCAGAGCTTGGCCATCGCCTCCATTGCCGGCTTGAGGTATTTGCGCGGGTCAAATTCCTCCGGATTGTCGTGCAGTACCTTGCGGATCTGTCCGGTCATGGCCATGCGGTTATCGGTGTCGATGTTGATCTTGCGGACGCCGTTCTTGATGCCGCGCTGGATCTCGGAAACCGGTACGCCCCAGGTTGCTTTCATCTTGCCGCCATTGGCGTTGATGATGTCCTGCAGATCCTGCGGCACCGAGGACGAACCGTGCATCACCAGGTGCGTGCTGGGCAGCTTGCGGTGAATTTCCTCGATCACATTCATGGCCAGAATGTCGCCGTCCGGCTTGCGGGTGAACTTGTAGGCGCCGTGCGAGGTGCCCATCGCGATCGCCAGGGCATCGACCCTGGTCTCCTTGACAAACTTGACCGCCTCGTCGGGATTGGTGAGCAACTGATCGTGGGAAAGCTTGCCCTCGGCGCCGTGACCATCTTCCTTGTCGCCCATGCCGGTCTCCAGCGAACCCAATACGCCGAGTTCGCCCTCCACCGAAATACCGCCGAGATGGGCCATGTTGGTGACGGTCTTGGTGACGCCGACGTTGTAGTCCCAGTCCGCGGCTGTCTTGCCGTCCGCCTTCAGCGAGCCGTCCATCATGACCGATGTGAAGCCAGCCTGGATCGCGGTCATGCAGGTGTCGGGTCCGTTGCCATGATCGAGGTGCACGCAGACCGGGATCTGGGGATAGATCTCGGTGACGGCATCCATCATGTGCCGCAGCATGATGTCATTGGCGTAGGACCGCGCGCCGCGCGAGGCCTGGATGATCACGGGCGCATCGAGGCTGGAGGCCGCATCCATGATGGCGAGCGCCTGCTCCATGTTGTTGATGTTGAAGGCCGGTACGCCATAATCGTGTTCCGCCGCGTGGTCGAGTAATTGACGCAACGTGATGCGAGCCATCTTTCCCGTTCTCCGTGTTAGAGCCGTAGCGGTTTCCGATATGGATTAAACCGGCCGTATTCTCAAAATCTCGACGCCCGGCAGCGACTTTCCTTCCATCCATTCAAGAAACGCGCCGCCGGCGGTCGAGATGTAGGAAAAATCATCGGCCACACCGGCATGGTTCAGGGCCGCCACGGTATCCCCTCCGCCGGCGACCGAAATCAGCTTCTTGGCCTTGGTCCGGGCCGCGGCGTGCTTGGCCGCTAGCACCGTGCCATGGTCGAATGGCGGCAGCTCGAAGGCGCCGAGCGGACCGTTCCAGACCAGGGTCGCGGCGTCGTCGATCGCGGAATTGATCCGCGCGATCGACAGCGGACCGACATCAAGGATCATGCCGTCGGCGGGAATGGCATCGAGGCCATAGGCCTGACTGGGAGCGTTGGCCGCGAAGTGGAAGGCGACGACCGCATCGACCGGCAGGATAATGGCGCAATTGGCCTTTTCCGCCCTGTCCAGGATCCGCAGCGCAGTGGCGGCGAGATCCTTCTCGGCCAGCGATTTGCCGATACCCACGCCCTGCGCGTGCAGGAAGGTATTGGCCATGCCGCCGCCGATCACCAGCGCATCGACCTTGCTGACCAGGTTTTCCAACAGATCGATCTTGCTGGAGACCTTGGCGCCGCCGACAATCGCAATCACGGGGTGGGTGGGAGCGTCCAGGGCCTTGCCGAGCGCATCGAGTTCGGCTTGCATGGTCCGGCCGGCATAAGCCGGTAACACGTGTCCCAGTCCTTCGGTCGAGGCATGGGCACGGTGCGCCGCTGAGAAGGCTTCGTTGACCCAGATGTCGCCGAGCTTTGCCAGTTCGGCTACGAAACCCGGGTCGTTCTTTTCTTCCTCCTTGTGGAACCGGGTGTTTTCAAGACAGAGGATGTCGCCGTCCCGCATCGCGGTGATGGCCTGCTGGGCGACCTCGCCGATGCAGTCATCCGCGAAGCTGACCGGCTTGTGAATCACCTCGGCCAGCGCCGCAGCCACGGGCTTCAGGGAATTCTTGGCGTCGCGTCCCTTCGGTCGGCCGAAATGGGCGAGCAATATGACCTTGCCGCCCTTGCCCGATAGTTCGGTAATAGTTGGTGCGACCCGTTCGAGCCGGGTCGCATCGGTGACGCGGCTATTCTCCATGGGTACGTTAAGGTCGACGCGCAGCAGCACGCGCTTGCCCTTAACGTCGACATCATCGAGGGTGCGGAATGATTTTGTCATTTGACAGTCTCGCGCTGCTCTATCCGTCGAGCCGCCTCGCGGCACTCGCTTCCTCAGGATGAGGATTTCCTCACGGTGAGGGGGCGGCGTGCTCCTCGCGCGCGTTTCGAACCATGAGGCCTACAGCAACTTCCCCATCGCCACAGCGGTGTCGGCCATGCGATTGGAGAAACCCCATTCATTATCGTACCACGACATCACCCGCACCAGCGTGCCGTTCTGGACCTTGGTCTGGTCTACGTGGAAGGTGGAGGAATGCGGATCGTGGTTGAAATCGATCGAGACGTTGGGCGCGGTGGTGTAGCCGAGGATGCCCTTGAGCTCCTGTTCGCTGGCTCGCTTCATCGCCTCGTTGATCTCTTCCTTGGTGGTTTTGCGCTGCGCCACGATCTTGAGATCGATCACCGAGACATTCGGGGTCGGGACGCGGATCGCGACGCCGTCGAGTTTGCCCTTCAGTTCCGGCAGTACCAGGCCGATCGCCTTGGCGGCACCGGTCGATGTCGGGATCATCGACAGTGCCGCGGCGCGGCCGCGATAGAGGTCCTTGTGCAGGGTATCCAGTGTCGGCTGGTCGCCGGTATAGGCGTGGATGGTGGTCATGAAGCCGGTCTCGATGCCGACCGTGTCGTTCAGCACCTTGGCGATCGGCGCGAGGCAGTTGGTGGTGCAGGAGCCGTTCGAAACCACCAGATGGTCTTTGGTCAGCTTGTCATGGTTGACGCCGTAGACGATGGTGGCGTCGGCGCCGTCGGCGGGCGCGGACACCAGGACGCGCTTGGCCCCGGCGGCCAGATGAAGAGCGGCCTTCTCCCTGGCATTGAAAATCCCGGTGCACTCCAGCGCGATGTCGACCCCGAGCTCCTTCCACGGCAGTTTAGAGGGATCGCGCTCGGCCGAGACCTTGATCTTGCCGTTGCCGATGCTGATCGAGTCTCCATCGACCGTGACGGTGCCGGGGAAACGTCCATGTACTGAATCGAAACGCAGGAGATGGGCGTTGGTCTCAACCGGCCCAAGATCGTTGATCCCGACCACTTCGATATCCCCACGGCCGGATTCGGCGATGGCTCTCAGCACGTTGCGACCGATACGGCCGAATCCGTTGATCGCGACCCGGAGTACCATTCAACTTCTCCTCAAAGGTTGAAGAATTTCACTGTTGCAGACGTGTTGGCCGAGTGACAGCCGCCCTGACGCCCGGAACGAACCGGCGTTGCATTGCATCATAATCCCGAACGTAACGAAAGCGCTACTCCGCTTTCAGCCGCTTTGACGCGGCTTCCACCACCGCTTCGGCCGTGATCCCGAAATGCTTGTAGAGGTCCTTGGCCGGCGCGCTGGCGCCGAAGCTTGTCATTCCGACGAAAATGCCGTCCGGTCCGATGATGGCGTCCCAGCCGAAACGGACCGCGGCCTCGATCGCGATCTTGACCGGGGCCTGGCCCACGATCGCCTGACGCCTGTCGGTCGGCTGGGCCAACAGCAATTCGAGCGAGGGGACCGACACCACCCGGGTTGCGATGCCGCGCCCGGCCAGCTGTTTCTGGGCCGCGACGGCAATTTCGACCTCCGAGCCCGACGCATAGAGCGAAACCATGGCTTCGCCCGATGCGGCCACCAGTTCATAGCCCCCGTGACGGCACAGATTGTCGGCTGTCGCGACGGTGCGCACCGGTGTGAGGTTTTGCCGCGATAACGCCAGCACCGTCGGGCCAGTCGAGTTTTCCAGCGCCAGTTGCCAGCATTCCGCGGTCTCCACGGCATCCGCCGGCCGGAACACGCGCATATTCGGCATGGCGCGCAGCGCGGCGAGATGCTCGACCGGCTGGTGGGTGGGGCCGTCTTCGCCCAGCCCGATCGAATCGTGGGTCATCACATAAACCACCGGCGTATGCGACAGCGCGGCGATCCGCATCGAGGGCCGGGCATAGTCGGTGAAACACAGGAACGTGCCGCCCGCCGGCGCAAAGCCGCCGTGCGCCGAGAGGCCGTTCATGGCCGCCGCCATGCCCATTTCCCGGATCCCGTAGTGGATGTAGCGGCCGCTGAAATCATCCGGGGTCACTTCCTTCAAGCCCTTGGTTCGGGTGTTGTTGGATGGTGTCAGGTCGGCGGAGCCGAGCAGCAGTTCCGGCATCACGGGGACCAGCACATCGAGCGCCATTTCGCTTGCCTTGCGGGTGGCGATGGTCGGAGGATCGGCAACCAGTTTGGCCTTGAGCCCGCGGATCGCGTCCGCAAGACCCTCGGGGCGCCTTCGATCGATCACGCGCCGCTGGAATTCGCGGCGTTGCGCCTCGGGTAATGTCTCGAAATGCCGGTTCCAGTCGGCCCGCGCGCTGGCGCCCTGCCTGCCGACGCTGCGCCACGCCTGCAGCACGTCGTCGGGCACCTCGAAGGGACCGTAGTTCCAGCCCAAGGCTTTCTTCGCGCCAGCAAGTTCTTCGGCCCCGAGCGGCTCGCCATGCGCCTTTGAGGTGCCGGCCTTGTGCGGCGCGCCGAAACCGATGGTGGTCTTGCAGGCGATCAGCGACGGACGGTCCGAGGTTTGGGCCTGCGCGATGGCTGCCGCGATCGCACTCTGATCGTGCCCGTCGATCCGCACCGCGTTCCAGCCGTGGGCCTTGAAACGCGCCACCTGATCGACATTGTCGGTCAGCGAGATCGGGCCGTCGATCGTGATGCCGTTATCGTCGTAGAGGAAGATCAGCTTCGAAAGCCTCAGATGACCCGCCAGCGCGATTGCTTCATGGCTGACGCCTTCCATCAGGTCGCCGTCAGAACACAGCACATAGGTGTAGTGATCGACGATATCGTCGCCGAATTCCGCGGCCAGCAGCCGCTCGGCCAGCGCCGTACCGACCGAGGAGGCGATGCCCTGGCCGAGTGGGCCGGTCGTGGTCTCGATGCCTGGGGTGATGAAATTCTCGGGATGGCCGGGAGTTCGGGAACCGAGCTGGCGGAAGTGCTTGATCTGGTCCAGCGTCATGTCCTCATTGCCGGTCAGGTACAGTACCGCATAGAGCAGCATCGAACCGTGCCCGGCCGACAGAATGAAGCGGTCGCGGTCGGGCCATCGCGGGTCCGCGGCGTCGAATTTCAGAAACTGCGTGAACAGCACGGTGGCGATGTCGGCGGCGCCCATCGGCAGGCCGGGATGGCCGGATTTGGCCTTCTCTACGGCATCCATTGCCAACGCACGGATCGCGTTGGCCATCAGTGAATGATCGATACGTGTCATGATGAAATCCGCCCAAAATGAGATGCTTGTGGCGATCCGCCGGCTGGCGAAGGGCCTAGCGAACAAAGCTTTGGAACAACGGGAAGTCGGGGCTGGATAGCATCTCAATTCCCGGAGTCCAAGGCTATGAAACGCGCCACGGGCGCGAAAAGTTGCTTTGCGGTGCATAGCTTTGCAGCGACGTTGCGCTGGGCTCGCTTGCCACGTAAATTTCCGCGTCTAAACGCTTGCCGAACCGCGTAATTTTACCGGCGGCGGGCTCAGGTCAAGGTGCGCGCTGTCGTCATGAGCGATTCTCCCGCCAACGTTACCGGCAACCCCGAGCCGGCTTCGGTTGATCTCGATGTTGCGACCCGGCGGCTGATTGCAGCGCTTGACGCCCTGGAAAGTGCGGTCGAGCGGCGGCGCGAGGCCGACCGCGACGAGAACGAACTGGCGAGCCGGATTCAGGCGCTGGGCGCGGATCGATCGCGGCTGGCCGACGAACTCGATGGATCGCTGGTGAAGGCGCGCCGACTGGAGCGCGCCAATCGCGAGATCGCCGAGAGGTTGGACAAGGCCATCGCCACCATCCGCTCGGTGCTCGATACCGGAGAGAGCTGATGAACCATGTCAACGTCACCATCAATGGCCGACAATATCGGATGGCCTGCGAAGAGGGACAGGAGGTGCGGCTCCTGAATCTCGCTGAAAGTCTGGAATCGCGGATCGGAACCCTGCGCGGCAAATTCGGCGAGATCGGCGATGCGCGGCTGACGGTGATGGCGGCGCTGACGGTGTGCGATGAGTTGCTCGACGCCGGACAGCGTATCCGCGCCCTGGAAGAAGAACTGGAAGCCCTGCGCGGCGTTCGCGCGGTGGCGGCGGAGCGCGCCCGAGCAACGCAGACCGCGGTAGCCAACGCATTGAATTCCGCCGCCGCCCGGATCGAAAAGACCACCCAGGTGCTGAACCGCACCATCGGCGGCGGCGTCGCGATCGGTTGACCATTGTCCGCGTTAGCGCTGGCGGTTTGCCGTCAACGTGGTTACATTGGCTTTGCGAAGCTGTGTCGCGCGTCAGGAGCCATATATCCCCGGGGCCTTATCGATCCTTCAGGGAACTGTCCCTGGCCGGGTCCGTGGATCCGGTCATATGGTGCCCACCTACTTTCGTAGGGAACTCCGGGATCGAGCGCTCCAACGGCCATCGCGGCTTCGCACTTTGCTTTATCTTTGTTGAGTTCGTTCTGGAGTTCATCCGGCATTTCCGTCACGCCCCGCGAAGGCGGAGAATATATCGGGCCGCAGGGCGGTGAGGGTGAGACATCTATTAGCGCCGCATGTCCAATCCCCTGTCCAAAGCTGAGCTGCGCGCCGCGGCGCTTGCGGCGCGAGATGCGCTGAGCGGCGGCCAGCGGGCTGCGGCCGCCCAGGCTATCGCGCGGCGCGGGCTACCGGTTGCGTCTGCGGCAAATTCCGTTATCGCCGGTTATTCGCCGATCCGGAGCGAGATCGATCCAATCCCCTTGATGCAGAGGCTCGGTGCGCAAGGTGCCCAGCTGGCGTTGCCGGTGGTCCCGGCGCGCGGTCAGTCGCTCGGATTTCGTGTCTGGTCGGCCGGCGACCGGCTGATAGCTGGCCCGCTCGGTATTCTCGAACCGTCGCCGGCGGCCGCCGAAATCGTCCCCGACATCGTCCTGGTGCCACTGGCCGCCTTCGACCGGGCCGGTCACCGCATCGGCTACGGCGCCGGGCATTATGACCGCACCCTTGCCAAATTGCGGGCATCGAGGAAGGTCATTGCCGTTGGTCTTTGTTTCGCGGTGCAGGAAATAGCAGCGGTTCCGGCGTCGTCGCACGACGCCGCGCTGGATTATGTGCTAACGGAAGCCAATCTGTTCGATTTCCGGAGCTTATGATTTGCGCATTCTTTTCGTCGGCGACGTCGTCGGCAGGGCCGGACGTTCGGTCCTCTCGGAGCACCTGCCCAGCATGATCCGCGACTGGTCGCTCGATCTCGTCGTCGTCAATGGCGAGAACGCCGCCGGAGGCTTCGGCATTACGGAAGCGATCTACCAGGAATTCATCGATGCCGGCGCCGATGCCGTCACCCTCGGCAACCATGCCTGGGATCAACGCGAGGCGCTGGTATTCATCGAACGCGCCCCGCGGTTGGTCCGTCCGGCGAATTTCCCGAAGGGCACGCCGGGCCGCGGATCAACGCTGGTCGACACCAGGAACGGCAAGCGCGCGCTTGTCGTCAACGCCATCGGGCGGGTTTTCATGACGCCGTTTGACGATCCGTTCGCCGTCATCAACCATGAACTCCAATCCTGCCCGCTGAGGACCGCCGCCGATGCCATCGTGGTGGATTTCCATTGTGAGGCCTCCAGCGAAAAACAGGCCATCGGTTTTTTCTGCGACGGACGCGCCAGTCTCGTGGTCGGCACCCATACCCATGTTCCGACAGCCGACCACCAGGTCCTTCCCGGCGGCACGGCTTACATAACGGACGCCGGCATGACCGGGGACTATGATTCGATCATCGGCATGCAGAAGGAAGAGCCGTTGCGGCGTTTTACCACCGGCATTCCATCGGGGCGCTTCGAACCGGCGATGGGTGCCGCGACGCTGAGTGGCATTGCGGTCGAGACCGACGATGCCACGGGGCTCGCGCTGCGGACCGCGCCGGTGCGAACCGGCGGTCGGCTGGAACCGACACTGCCGCGATTTTGGGACCGTTAGCCAGGCTCTCCGCCGTCCTCGCCGTCTTCGGGATACTAAAATCCGAAGAACTTTTCGCGAAGTGCATCCTCGTACTTGGCCTTCGCTTCCTTGACCGTATTGCGCAGTTCATCCTCCTCGAAATGCGCCTGTTCCCATTGGTCGATTTCGGCCACCGAATGATTGACGGAAGCGAGCGCTTCTTCCTTGCGAATTGCGCCTATCCAGGCTTCCACCGCGTTCTTATAGACGGCCTGCATCTCATCGAGCTCCGGATACTCACCGCTCATTTTCACCCTCCACTTGATGCTTGGCCCACCAAGTTGGTTATAGGGAGACCAGATGAACAAACGACGACATGGCAACAAGGCGCTCCACGGGCGCGATGGTGCAACGCGGTATCAAGGAGTGTCGGAGTCGTTCCGGTAACGCAGGTTCACCAGGTGCCACGGTGAATCCGTCAATTTCAGGATTGCCGAAAACCCATCCGGAACGCGCCCCAATGGCGGCCACGGACGTAAATCGGCGATGACAGATCCTTCATCAGGACAAAATTGCCGCCGCCCATGTCGCGGCGGTAGGTTTGCAACAGAAAAGGTTTGGTGTTCGCCGCCACCTTCTGCACCGCGCGATCGTTGAACAGTCGCCGGTTGCGACAGTTGGCGTTGTTCCAGACCGGGTCGGGGCCCGGAGGCAGGCGATAGTTCGGATTGTGGGTTGGCAGATAGCCGCCTTTGGCCCATGCGACACAAAATACCACGCGCGGATCGATCTTTTGAACCGGGTCCTGGATCGGTGGCAGGATCCGATCGGTGAAGTCGACATAGTCGGTGAGGTATTGTTTGGGATTGGTGCCGGCAATTTCGCGATACTTCTCGTCCATCAGCTGCTCGAGGCGGATGTCGCCGCGCTCGATGGCGGCTTCGAAAGCACAGGAGATCTGCTTGGCGGTATCGATCACAACGCGGATCAAGAGTGAATCCGGGGTCTCCACCCCGCTATTGGCGATTAGTTCGATCAGCCCCTCGGAGAGGTCGAGCAGTTTGGCGACCCTTTCGTCGGCGTTCTTCAGATCGGTCGAGGACAGGTCGACGCCCTTTCCGAGGGTGCCGAGTTCGTCGATCACCATGTCGCAATGGGCGAGATTGGACGTCGCCGCCCGGGCGACGGCATCGATCTCACGTCCGACCGCGGTGAAGCCATCCTGGACGCGGACGATGATGCCTTGGATCTGCTGGGCGCCTTCGCCGGCACTCTTGGCCCGAAGCGACGCGTCACCGCTCTCACCGATGAGGTTGCCGACCTGGCCATCAAGATCGCGGACGGTGTCGCCAATCAGGTGGGTAGCCTGCCTTGTTGCTTCCGCGAGAACTCTTGACCTCGTTGGCGACCACCGCAAAACCTCTTCCGGCGGTACCGGCACGGGCCGCTTCGATGGTCGCATTGAGTGCAAGCAGGTTGGTTTGCTTGGCGATGGCCTCGATCGACCCCGACACCTTGGCGACTTGCGCGAGCGCTGTTCCGACCGCGCCCAGGCGAACTTCGATACGGCCGACCGCCGCGATCAATTCGGCGATGTGTTGAACCGCCGTCTCCACCGCGGCACGCGATTGGGTGATTTCACCCACTGCGGCGGAGGTCGCTGACTGCACGGCCCGCGACGCGCTGGCAATATTATGATTAGCGGAAACCATCGTCTCGGCGGTGTTCTGAAGATGACCGAACCGCTCGGATTGGCTGGATACGCGGCCGGCGACTTCCTGGAGATTGCCGGCGACGTCGGCGAGTTCGACCCCAAGGCCGCCGATCCGATTCGCCAGCTGATCGACCAGACGCTCGCTGTCGGTGGGAACGGCGACGACTCGTTCCCGGTTCATGGGCTGCGCAAGCGACATCGCTGCATTCCTTTGGGTGAACAGACGCTCTGAACGGATGCAGAATCCAAGGGTGCAGCCTCGCTCAAAGCTTGTAGGCGGTCCGGAAGCCGCCCCAATGCCGGCCATTGACGCGTATAGGCACGTCGATCTCGCGCATCATCACGGTTTGGCCATTACCCATGTCGCGGGCGTAGCTCTGGATCAGATAGGAGCGCTGGTTGCGGCCGGCGGCGAGGCCCGCGGGATCGTTGAAGATCCGGCGATTGCGGCTGTTGGCGGTGTTCCAGGCCACATCGCCGGGGCGTTGCGGGTGCGAGTAGATCTTGTTGTGCACCGGCAGATAGCCGTTGCGGTCGATCATCACACAGAACGCCATGCGCGGATCCTTGGCAAGGAAAGCCTCCTGGAACGGAGGCAACGCGCGATCCGCCCAGCCGAGAATCCGGGTGCGGTGCTGCAGCGGGTTGGTGCCGGGGATTTCGACATAATTCTCGTCAAACAGGTCGTCGACGGCGATGGCGCCGCTCGCCACCGCTTCCTCGAATAGCCGGGTCAGTGCGGTGCCGGCTTCCATGGCGCGGGTGACGAATTCGGTGTTCTCGTCGTGGATCGACCAAAGCTTGTCCTCGATCTTCTCGGTAAGCACGGCATTTGGCGCCTCGAAGCGCGCCAGCGCACCGGCCTTTGAACGCTCATGGATGCGAATCCGGCACGGGCCGACGCTCTCCAGCGAGGCATTGACGGTTTCGTTGAGCGGCAGCCCATCTGCCTCCGCTCCGCCGATCAGGATGCCTTCCATGGAAATTTCATAGACCGGTGCCGCGACCAGGCCGCGTGCGGTCTGTATTTCTATTTTGAGATGGCATGGCAAACGTTCGCGCCGGCGCTGGTCTTCGCGCTCGTCCTGACGCAGCAGCACCGCGCAGCGCGATTTCAGTTTCTGCGCGAACATGGTGACGGCCCTGCCGGCTTTGGCGACGCTTTCGCCATGGGCCTCGGCTTGCTTGGTGGCGCTGTCGATCTCGGCGGCGCTGTCGCCGACGGAGACGATGAAGTGTGAGGCGGTGGCGACGTTGGTCGACATCGCGCTGGTGGTTTCGTGCTGCTCCGCCACGGCGCCATTGACGGTCTCGAACACCGGACGGATCGCTTCGATCGCCTGCGCGATCCGGTGCACCGCGTCGACCGAGCCGGCGGCATCCTTCTGCAGCGCCTCGATCTTCTTGGTAATCTCCTCGGTGGCGTGCTGGGTCTGCACCGCCAGCGCCTTGACCTCGGTGGCGACCACCGCGAAGCCACGACCGGCGGCGCCCGCGCGCGCCGCCTCGATCGTGGAGTTGAGCGCCAGCAGCGTGGTCTGCCGGGCTATCTGTGCAATCAGGTTGACGACATTGCCAATGGCGGCCGAGGACTCGCGCAAGCGATCGACATTGAGCCTTGCTTCTTGGGCGGCCGCGCTGGCCTGGTCGGCGAGCTTGCCGGCGTCACGGACCTGCGCTCCGATGCCTTGAGCCGAATGGGTGAACTTGTCGGCGGCCTGCGAGAAGGTGGTCGCTGTGCTCTGCGCGGCGCTGGTATGTCCAGTCAAGGCATCGGTGCGCTGGCGAATGGTTGAAAGCGTCGCCGCCGTCGCCTCGGCTCCCCCCGCGACCGAATTGGCCGCGCGTTCGAGCTGCCGGATCATCGCGCCCAGTTCGAGCTCGAGCAGATCCAGGATTTCCTGGGTGGAATCGGTGGCCGGAGCGCCGGAGGCTGCGGCCGGCTTGGCCGGCTCCGGCGCGTCGACCGGCACAGCCGGCTCCGGCGGACGCTTTCGAAACAAACCGAACGCCATGCAGGTCTCTCGGGAACGGGGATGAGAAATAATGCCGCCATCCTCTCATTCGTGCATGAAGTCATGGTTAACGAATGCCTGACGGGTCGTCCGCCGTCGCTACCATGGTACCGAAAACTACGGCAAATCTTTGATTTTACCGGTGCCGCGGCTTATAACCCCGCGCCTTCCATCAGCTGCATCCTCCGACGAATTCCAAGAGAGACCGCATGGCCGGACATTCCCAATTCAAGAACATCATGCATCGCAAGGGGCGGCAGGATGCTCAAAAGTCGAAGCTGTTCAGCAAGCTGGCACGGGAAATCACCGTTGCCGCCAAGCTGGGCCAGCCCGACCCCAGCATGAACGCAAGGTTGCGTGCCGCGATCACGTCCGCCCGCCAGGAAAACATGTCGAAGGACTCGATCGAGCGCGCGGTGAAGAAGGCCAGCGGCGGTGACGGCGAGAATTACGACGAGATTCGTTATGAGGGGTATGGTCCGGGCGGCGTCGCCGTGATCGTCGAGGCCTTGACCGACAACCGCAATCGCGCCGCGTCCGACATCCGTTCCTACTTTACCAAGGCCGGCGGCAATCTCGGTGAAACCGGTTCCGTTGCATTCATGTTCGACCGGACCGGTATCATCGAATACGACGCCAAGGTCGCCTCCGACGATGCGATGCTGGATGCCGCAATTGAGGCCGGCGCCGACGACGTGTCGTCGAGCGAAAGCGGCCACGAGATTTACGCCTCGCAGGAGACGTTTCGCGAGGTGGCGAAAGCGCTGGAGGCCAAATTCGGCGAACCCCGCAAGGCAGCGCTGACCTGGAAGCCGCACAATACGGTGGCGGTGGATGATGAGACCGGCGAGAAGCTGTTGAAGCTGATCGACCTGTTGAGCGAACATGACGACGTGCAGAACGTCTACGCCAACTTCGAGGTGTCCGACGCGCTGATGGCGAAGATGGGCGGGTAGGGAATTCCGGTGCAGGCGACGATCATCAGCCTTGTTTAAGCCTGCTTTGCAGGGCCGGCCTCCTTGTAGCCCAATCTTCTGGAGGTCCGGGCTCGGCAGCGCGGGGCCCTTTGTTGGCCACATGTGGAGCGGACCTTGGCGTGCCGAGCCCGGCTCGCCGCACGTCGCCATTGGCGCTTTCGCTGGGTATGACGGGCCTGTTTTTGTTTCGCCTGCCTTTGCGCGGCGGTATCACTAGCGGATGACATCCGCCCCGATTCGACTTCCCGTTCGTATCCTTGGCATCGATCCGGGCCTGCGCCGCACCGGCTGGGGCGTGATCGAGATCGATGGCAACCGGCTCGCTTTCGTCGGCTGCGGCTCGGTGGAGCCGCCCGAAGCTCTGCCGCTGGCGAGCCGCCTTTTGACCATCCATCAGGGCCTGACCTCCGTGATCGGCAAGTTCCAGCCGGTCGAAGCCGCGGTCGAACAGACGTTTGTCAACAAGGACGGCGTCGCCACGCTCAAGCTCGGCCAGGCGCGAGGGGTGGCGATGCTGGTGCCGGCGCAGTTCGCGATTCCGGTCGCGGAATACGCCCCGAACCAGGTCAAGAAGGCGGTGACCGGCGCCGGGCATGCCGACAAGCAGCAGATCCTGGTGATGCTCAAGATCCTGCTGCCAAAGGCCGACCCGAACTCGCCCGACGCCGCCGACGCGCTGGCGATCGCCATCACCCACGCCCATCACCGCGCCAGCGCCGCGCTGCGGCTGAAGGTGGTCGGGGTATGATCGGCAAGCTCAAAGGCCTGATCGACTCCTACGGCGAGGATTATGTCCTCCTCGACGTCGGCGGCGTCGGCTACCAGGTGCATTGTTCGGCGCGCACGCTGCAGGCGCTGCCGCCGCCTGGCGAGGCCGCCACGCTGTCGATCGAGACTTACGTGCGCGAGGATCAGATCAAGCTGTTCGGCTTTCGCAGCGACAGCGAGCGCGGATGGTTTCGGCTGCTGCAGACCGTGCAGGGCGTCGGCGCCAAGGTGGCGCTGGCCGTGCTTGGCACCCTGCCGCCATCGGATCTGGCCAATGCGATTGCGCTGCGCGACAGGGCCGCGGTGGCGCGGACGCCGGGCGTCGGTCCGAAAGTGGCCGAGCGCATCGTCACCGAATTGAAGGACAAGGCGCCGGCTTTTGCCAATGTCGATCCGGCGCTGGTGCACCTCTCCGGCGCGATCGACGATGCCCGCGCGCCGCGTCCGGTCACCGATGCGATTTCGGCGCTGGTCAATCTCGGTTACGGGCAGCCACAGGCCGCCGCCGCGATCGCCTCGGCGTCGCGCAGCGCCGGCGAGCACGCCGGAACCGCCCAATTGATCCGGCTCGGGCTGAAGGAACTGGCGAAGTGAGTGTGTCCGTTCAAGTGATGAGCGTCGCGGCTCACCCCAACCCTCTCCCCGCGAAGAGCGGGGCAAGGGAGTCTCGTGCTATCCTGCCAGCATGAACCCGCCCTCCCGCATCGTCACTCCCGAACGCCGCGCCGACGATGCGCCCGACAGCGCGCTGCGGCCGCAAGTGCTGGCGGAGTTCGTCGGCCAGGCGCAGGCCCGCGCCAACCTTTCGATCTTCATCGAGGCCGCCCGCAAACGAAACGAGGCGCTCGACCATGTGCTGTTCGTGGGGCCCCCAGGTCTCGGCAAGACCACGCTGGCGCAGATTGTCGCGCGCGAGCTTGGCGTCGGCTTCCGCGCCACCTCGGGGCCCGTGATCGCCAAGGCCGGCGATCTGGCGGCGCTCCTGACCAATCTCGAAGAGCGCGACGTGTTGTTCATCGACGAAATCCATCGCCTCAGCCCCGCGGTCGAGGAAGTGCTCTATCCGGCGATGGAGGACTTTCAGCTCGACCTGATCATCGGCGAGGGACCTGCGGCGCGCTCGGTCAAGATCGAACTGGCGAGGTTCACGCTGGTCGGCGCCACCACTCGTGCCGGACTGTTGACCAATCCGCTGCGCGACCGTTTCGGCATTCCAGTGCGGCTGAATTTCTACACCGTGGATGAACTGGAAAAGATCGTCAACCGCGGCGCCCGCGTGCTCAGGATCGGCATGACGCCGGACGGCGCCAACGAAATCGCGCGCCGTGCCCGCGGCACACCGCGCATCGCAGGAAGGCTGTTGCGGCGGGTGAGGGACTTTGCCTCCGCCGCGGACCAGGCCTCAATCGACCGCGCCATCGCCGACCACGCGCTGAGCGCGCTCGAGGTCGATGCCGCCGGCCTCGATGCCATGGACCGGCGCTATCTCTCCACCATCGCGATGAACTATGGCGGCGGTCCGGTGGGGGTGGAGACGATGGCGGCGGCGTTGTCGGAGCCGCGCGATGCGATCGAGGATATCATCGAGCCGTTCCTGATCCAGTGCGGCTATCTGCAGCGCACCCCGCGCGGCCGGTTGCTGACCGGCCACGCCTTCCGTCATCTTGGCCTCGCCGAGCCCGCGCGCGATCCCGCCCAGTTCGGACTGTTCGGGAACGGCGAAGACAGCTGAGAGGCAGCCTGGCCGGCCCAGCGCTCGCCTTTCATCAGTTCGGCGCGGGATAGGCTCCCAGATACTGGATGAATTGCGGGTTCTTCAGCGCGAGGCCCTCGGCGAAGCTCAGCGCCTGCTGGTGGGTAAATCCGCAGAAGCTGATCAGGTAGCAGCCGAACGCGGCCGACGCCCGGTCTCCCGACGAGCAGTGGATCAGGCCCGGTTGCGCGCACTTGTTGAGCGTCCTGGCAATGTGAAGCGCCTGCCGGTCGAACTGCGCCTGCGACATCGCAATATGCGGCAGCGGAATATTGCTGTAGGCGACGCCGTTCTGAATGAGCTGATCGGTTTCGGTCAGATCGAACGGGGTCAGCGGCAGGACATATTCCGCGGGGTCCCGCACCGACAGAACTGAGGCGATGCCGGCCTGGGCGATCGCCTGGTAGGGACTGGTGCCGGGCCAGAGGTAGACCGGCTGCGAGGTAACGTAGAAGGTTTTCAATCCGCTCAATTTGAAGCAGACATCGCCTGCTACCGGCAGCGTGCATTTGGCGACGGCAAAGTTGACGGGCATGAAATCGGTTCCTTGATGGCAAAACGGGCGTGGAACACATATTACCTGTGGTTGTAGATCGGTGCCAGTGGCGTCGCGCACAGTTTGGACGACTGGCAGCGGCGTGCAGGACAATGGCATGGAAATGCACATCAGATGATGCTATATTTGATGCCATGGAGTGGCCTGATGAGAACTACGATCGCGATCGATGACGAATTGTTTGCCAAGGCGCAGGAATTCGCAGGCGTTACCGAGAAGTCTGCCGTCGTGAGGGAGGCATTGAAGGCTTTTGTCGAGCGCGAGGCCGCGCGCCGGCTTGCCCGCATGGGAGGCACACAACCCGAAGCCAAGGCACCGCCGCGCCGCCGTCCTAAATGATAGTGCTCGCCGACACCTCGGTCTGGATCGACCATTTTCGCCGCAGCGACCCGCGGTTGGCGCGATATCTCGATCGCGGGGACGTCGTCATGCATCCGTTTGTAATTGGCGAACTGGTTCTCGGATCTGTTCCACGGATCGCCGAGATGATCGAAGACCTGCAGACCCTTCCCAAGGCGAACCTAGCGGGCCCAGATGAGGTCCTCAAATTTATTGCTCACCGCAAATTGTCCGGCTCCGGCATTGGATATGTCGACGCCCATCTGCTTGCAGCCGCGGCTCTGGTACCAGAGACATTTCTTTGGACGCGCGATAAGCGATTGCATGCCGCCGCTCGATCCCTTTCGCTCGCCGCTGAAATACGCGAGTAGCATCGATGTCCTCCCTCGACGGCGCGATCCACGACGGTTGCCATCACATGCAGGTCCGCGTCTACTACGAGGACACCGATTTCTCCGGCATCGTTTATCACGCCAGTTATCTGCGCTTCATGGAACGCGGGCGTACCAATCATCTGCGGCTGATGGGCGCCGAGCAGCACGTGCTGTTTTCGGAAGCGCAAGCCGAAAGCCCGGGTTTTGCCTTCGTGGTGCGCTCGATGCAGATCGATTACCTCAAGCCCGCGCGCATGGATGACGTGCTCGATGTGGTAACCTGGCCGCTCGCGGTAAAAGGTGCCTCGATCACGCTGGCGCAGGAGGTGCGGCGCGCTGCCGAGTTGCTGGTCAAGGCGCAGGTGCGTGTCGCCTTCATCAGCGAGGGACGGGCGCAGCCGATCCCGAAAGCACTGCGCCTGTTGCTCAAGGCCGATCTGGTCTAGCCATCATCCGGCGCGGGCTCTGTCATCGACTTTCCCAATGCAGACGATAAACTATCGGCCGTCGCGAAAACCCGAGGCGATCATGTCACGTCCCCCGTTGCCGCCATTCACCAGAGAGACCGCCGTCCAGAAGGCCCGCATGGCCGAAGATGCCTGGAATTCGCGCGATCCCGAACGGGTCGCGCTGGCCTATACCGAGGACAGCCTTTGGCGCAACCGCTCCGAGTTTTTCCAGGGCCGCGCCGCGATCGTAGCCTTCCTGACCCGCAAATGGACCAGGGAAATCGATTATCGCCTGATCAAGGACCTCTGGGCGTTCGACGGCAACCGGATCGCGGTGCGCTTTCAATACGAGTGGCACGACGAGTCCGGTCAGTGGCATCGCTCCTACGGCAACGAACAATGGGAGTTCGACGAGCACGGCCTGATGCGCCGCCGCGAAGCCAGCATCAACGATGTGGCAATCGCAGAAGCCGACCGCCGCTTTCGCTGGGCCGCCCCCGGTCCCAAGGCCAGCGGATGTTCCGGGACTGGGGGAAAGTCCGTTTTGAAACGTCTTTCCCTTCTCCGCGTGGTCCGGAGCTTCGCCATCGTTCGTCGGGACGGCTCGTGCGGAGGTGATTTTGAGGCCGTCTCCTCGATCTGATCTCCCGGGGGTAAGGGCTACAAAAGCCGCTAATACCCCCGCGCGCGGTCGACGACATTGTCCAGCGCCTCGCCGGCCTCAAAGCGTTCAATCTGGCGCGCCACATATTTCGATATTTCGTCGGGGTCGGTGTCGGCGGCATTGTGCGGCGTCAGCACCACGTGCGGATGGTCCCAGAATGGACTGCCGGCCGGTAGCGGTTCGTTGGCAAAGACGTCCAGCGATGCGGCGCCAAGCGTACCGTCATCGAGGCAGGAAAGCAGATCGGCTTCATTTTGTAACCCGCCGCGTCCGGCATTGACCAGCACCGGCGCGCCCAGCGGGCTGTTGCGGTTGAGTTTTGCAAACAGCGCGCGATCGAGAATGTGTCGGGTGTCCGGCGTCAGCGGCAGCAGACAGACCAGAATATCGGTCCGTTGCAGAAAGGCATCGAGCTGCCCGTGGCCGTGAAAGCATGCGACGCCGTCGATCTGCTTTGGACTTCGGCTCCAACCCGAGACGCGGAAGCCGAGACGCCCGAGCATGTCGGCCGCGTTCGCTCCGAGCGTGCCGAGGCCCATGATTCCGATCGAGATTGCGCTCGCTGCCCACTGAAATTTCGGCTGCCATCGCTTTTCGCGCTGGCTGGCGCGCAGATAAGGCTCCTGCCGGTGATGCATCAGGACATGCAACACGACATATTCGGTCATCCTGGCGGTGAGATCGGAGACCGCCACGCGCACCAGCGGCACATCGGGCAGGCTGGCATCGGCGATCAGCGCGTCGACGCCGGCGCCCAGATTGAAAATCACGCGCAGATTGGGCAGCGTCGAAAGTTCGCCGGCAGCCGGCTTCCAGACTGCGGCGTAGAACACCTCGGCGGGATCGCAGGTGGCGTCGGGCAGCCGCCAGACGCGACGATCTCTGCACGCCTCGTCGAACCGGCGCTGCCATCGTTCCGGAGACCAGTTTTCGGTCCCGCCCCGCACCATCAGCGCGAGCGCTCCTTTGTTCATCGGATCTGTGCCTTAGGCCCTGGGATATTCCGGGCGACATTACCGACCGGAATGTCCGGGGCCAATATTTAAAGCAAGCACAGCGACAACCGATCGGAGCATTGCACTCGGCCCGTGGATGTCAGCGGCGTCAGCCCTGCTCCACGACATTTCTGAGGATCATGTCCGTCAGCCTCAGCACCAGCCCCCGCAGCCTGGCATTTTCTTCGAGCAGTGAAATCATGCCGTCGGCAGCTCCGTCGTCCGACTTTTCCTCCTCATGAAGCGGCGCTTCTTTGAGGCATTCCTGCAGGCGTTCCTCAAGGCATTCTTGCCAGTCATCCGACAGATTTCCGGTTGCCATCGCTCGTCCCCCAACTTCAGATCAGCCCACACGCCCCAGTTGTTCGACTTCTGAAGTAAATTGAGTCGCAGGGCGAATTTAAGACCGAAATCGGGACGCTGCGGTCACACCGTGACGAAATGCCGTGTATATTGTGGTCCCTATTGGATCGCGCTTAATCTGTTGCCAAGCACCCGAGGAGACAGCAATGCAGATCAATCCCTATCTGTTCTACAACGGCGATTGCGAAGCGGCGTTCAAGTTCTATGAAAAAGTGCTCGGCGCCGAGATCGAGCTGATGCTGACGCATGAAGGGGCCCCGGCCTCGATGCCGATCCCGCCGGAGTGGAAGTTGAAGATCATGCACGGCCGGCTGTCGATCGACGGCGCGATCATCATGGGATCGGATGCGCCTCCTGGACGTTTTCGTCAGTCCCAGGGCTTTGCCGTTTCGCTGCTGGTCGAGAATCCCGGCGAGGCCGAGCGGCGGTTTGCCGCCTTGTCCGAAGGCGGCTCCGTGACCATGCCGTTCGGAAAGACCTTCTTCTCCCGGGGCTTTGGCATGTGCGTCGACCAGTTCGGCATCCCCTGGATGGTGAACTGCCCGCTGGAGGAATGATGCGTCACCGGCAGGCGCGATAGATTGCAGTCAGTTCGCGGCCGCGCAGCAGCAACAGCTGCGAGGTCAATCCGCCGTGTCGGCGAATCCAGGCCTGAACCGCGCCGGGGTAAGCCTGCAGTACCAGTTCGGAGGCTTCGGGCTCGGCATGCATCCGGCCGCGCCGGTCGAGCGAGCGCGCAGCATGAAAACCGAGAATGGCGCGGCGCGTCACACAGATCCGTTCATGCGGCACCATGCTCAGCACCAGCGTGCAGGCCGAAAGGCAAGGGCCGTCGATCACCACGCGTTCGCCGGAATCGCGTACCCGCTCGAACAAATCGAGGAAGGGCCCGACCTCTCCGCCAGGACTGGCGAGGATGCGAACCTCGGCCAGCGCCGGCGGCAAAGCGAGGACGCTGAGCACGACCGCAGCCAGTAAGGCCCTGACGAAAGCTGTCCGCATTCTCGAACTCCAGATGCGCAGGTCAGTCAGCTATTAATCAGTAGGCCAAAGACAAGGTTCCGGCAGACGTGACCTTCCGAGCCGTCCCCTCGGAAAGCTGCAGAGGATGACGACAAACAAGGCAGGGTTGAGAAATCCCTAAGAGTTCCGCCGCTGGCCGCGCAACGTCGGCAATCCGATGCCGGCGGCGTCGAAGCCGCCATCGACGGCGAGGATTTGTCCCGTGATATAGCTGGCGCGGTCGCTGCACAGGAAGAACACCGCCTCCGCCAGTTCTTCCTCGAGCCCGTAGCGGTTGAGCGGGATGGCATCGTGATAGTCGGCACGGATTTCCGGGGTATGGACGGCTTTCGCCATGGCGGTCTCGACCGGTCCAGGCGCCACGCCGTTGACGCGAATGCCCTGCGCAGCCAGCTCGACGGCGAGTTGCTTGGTCAGATGCGCGAGCCCAGCCTTGCTGGTGCCATAGGCCGATCGCAGCGTCGATGCCCGCACCGCCGAAATCGAAGTAATGTTGACGATGGCGCCGCCGCCATGCTCGCGCATCAAGGGCACGACCGCCTTGGTGCAAATGAATGGACCGGTCAGATTGACTTCCAGAACCCGCTTCCAGTCATCATCGGACGTCTCCATGAGCGGCGCGAATACCGCGATGCCGGCATTGTTGACCAGCGCATCGAGCCGGCCGAAGCGGCGTTCGATTTCGGCGACCGCGCTGCCGACCGCACTGGCGTCAGAGACATCGCAATGGAGTCCCAGCGTATGGCCGGCCGCCGCCAGCACCGCCACGCTCTGCCACAGCAATGCGCCCTCGATATCGAGCAGAGCCACCTGCCAGCCCTCGACGAGAAAGCGTTTGGCGACCGCCAGCCCGATGCCGCGCGCGGCGCCGGTCACCAGCGCGACTTTTGGCAGGGGCGGGGTCATGGATGGCCGTTGGTGATGGATGGACTTGCAACGCTATAACCTATGCCGCGGACCCTGTCTCGGGCCTCGCTTCGGCGGCTGCGCCGCAGAACAGAGACCAGGTTTGTCGAGCCGCCGCGCGGGACGGCCGGATCGGCGCCGCGGTGCTTGCACGAGGCAGCGCCAGTCTCAGGATCGCGCTATCATCCAACTGCCTCCGCAAACGTCGGGGTCTCGGTCGCTAAGGTGCCGGGTTCGGCATTGAAGTATAATTGGCAGGGTTCGGGGAGAGGCGAGATGATGGCAACGTTCGGCGGCAGCGGGTTGTCGAAAGCACGGCTCGGCCGCCTGCATGACGTGATGGCGGGCCACGTCGAGGCCGGCGATATGCCTGGGCTGGTGACGCTGGTCAGCCGGCGCGGCGAGACTCATGTCGATGCCATCGGCAATGTCGCATTCGGCGTCGCCCCAATGGTTCGGGATACGATTTTCCGTATCGCCTCCATGACAAAGCCGGTTACCGCTGTGGCGGCGCTGATTCTGGTTGAGCAATGCAAATTGCGGCTGGATGATCCCGTCGACCGCTGGCTGCCGGAACTGGCAGATCGCAAGGTGCTGCGGTCCATCGATGCGCCGCTCGAGGACCTCGTGCCAGCCAGGCGCGCGATCACGCTGCGCGATCTGCTCACGTTCCGGCTCGGTTATGGCATCATCATGGTTTTTCCGGAGCGGCGGCGGTCGAACTGATGACCACCGACCAGATTACGGCGGAACAGAAACGGGGTTCCGAAATCTTCTTCGGCGATAACCGGGGCTGGGGCATGGGACTCTCGGTCTGCAGCAGACGCGATGATCTCTACAATGTGCCGGGCCGGTTTGGCTGGGACGGCGGCTACGGCACCTCCTGGTATTCCGATCCCAAGGAGAATCTCACCGGCATTCTTTTGACCCAGCGGCTGATGGAATCGCCACAGCCGCCGCGCGTCTTTGTCGATTTCTGGACTTCGGCCTATCAGGCCATCGACGATTGAGGAATGCCTCGAGGGTGGGCAAGGGGGGGCGCGGCGAGCCGAATGCCGGAACGCCGAGTTCCCGCCCCCGGACCAAGCCCACCGGCATGCCTTTCCGCACCCGCGTATAGTGACTTCCTGCCCGGCTCATGTAAAAGCCTTTCACATGAGCTGGCGCAAGGAAGAGCGCCGCGCCGAGCGCGGCTACCATCACGGCAATCTGAAAGAGGCGCTGCTGCAGGCGGCGCTTGGGCTGATCGCGGAGAAAGGCGCGGCCGGCTTCACCTTTGCCGATGCCGCGCGGATGGCCGGCGTCAGCCCGGCGGCGCCCTACCGACACTTTCGCGACCGCGATGAACTGCTTGCCAGCATCGCCCAGCGCGGCTTTGAGCAATTCGAGGCGACGCTGACGCAGGCCTGGGATGACGGCCGCCCGGACACCGTTACGGCATTTGAACGGGTCGGCAAAGCCTATCTCGCCTTTGCGCGCAACGAGCCGGCATTCTATTCCGCGATGTTCGAATCCGGACTTCCGATCGATCTCAATCCGACTTTGATGACGGCCAGCGAGCGCGCCTTCGGCATCATCAGGGCCGCCGCCGAGCGCCTGGCGGCGTTGGCGCCGCCGGGCACGCCGCGGCCGCCGGCGCTGATGATGGCGCTGCATATCTGGTCGATGTCGCATGGCGTTGCATCGTTGTTCGGCCGCGGTGACGCCGCGCGACGAAAGCTTCCAATGTCGCCGGAGGAACTTCTGGAAGCGGAAGTTCTGATCTATCTGCGCGGGCTCGGTTTCCTGACGGACCGCCGGCCGGCGGCCCAAAAGGAGCCGCTGGCTGATCCGAAGCCATCCGCTCAGGCTGCCGGTCCTTGGGGCCCAACTCCAAAATAAATTCGAACGCCGCCCTTGCGGTCGGCTTGACAAAATTCCGGGACGGTCTACGTATGTAAATGTTATTTACATTCACAACGGCGTGATGCCGTCATGGAGAGGGAAATGGCCTACACCGCAGACGTCAATCGCTGGCGCGGCCCTGCTGAGGAGCCTTACCGGCCGCGCATGCTCGATTCGCCCTGGCACCCCGGCTGGATCGCCGTCACCGTGCTCGGCTTCATCCTCTGGTGGCCGATTGGCCTTGCCCTTCTTTTTTTCACCCTTGGGAGCAGAAAAATGGCTTGTTGGAGCAATCACGACCGCTGGTCGAACAAGATGGAGCGGATGCAATACAAAATGGAACGGATGCGCAGCCGGATGGAACGTCGCGGCTTTCCTTTCGGTCCGCCCTCCAGCGGTAACCGTGCCTTCGACGAATACCGCATGGAAACCCTAAGGCGGCTGGAGGAAGAGCAGACCGAGTTCCGCGATTTCCTCGATCGGTTGCGCCACGCCAAGGACAAGGAAGAGTTCGACCAGTTCATGGCCCAGCATCGGCCGCGCCCGACGCCGCCCTCGGATGGCCAGCCCCAGGCTCAATAACGGCCGGGTTTATAGCCCTCAGGCGAGTGCCCCCAAAAACCTGACGGCGACATGACCGCTCGTTTGCGATAAGCAGACGGGCGGTTTTGCTTATTGGCCTTGCGGCTTCATGTTCTCGCGACGGCCACTTGTCGCCGTATTTCCGGCCGCCAAAAATTTCCTTTGGTAACGACATGTTAACCGAGATTAGCGTCTGGTTAGAGGCTCAAAGATGCGCCGTTAGCCCTCGTTTTGACATGTTGGGAGTGGATGCAAGCGCCGGCTTGGAACGGGCCACCCATACGACCCAACGAGGCTCTCGCGCTGGCGCTTACAGCGGCGCCCGACATGCGGCTGTGGAACCGGCCGCCATTTGCTCCCAGAGGAATTGGAGCCTTGCGTTGAGAGGAAATCGCTTATGAATCCGGCCGACGTGGCTCAATCTGTCCTGCCGCAGGCATCCACCGACGTTTCGCTGATCGCGCTGTTTTTGCAGGCTCACTGGATCGTGAAGGCGGTCATGCTCGGGCTGCTCGCCTGTTCCGTCTGGGTCTGGGCAATCGCGATCGACAAGATACTGCTGTATGCGCGCACCAAGCGCGCGATGGATCGCTTCGAGCAGGCGTTCTGGTCCGGGCAGTCGATCGAGGAACTCTATCGTGCCCTGGCCGCCAAGCCGACGCAGTCGATGGCGGCCTGTTTCGTCGCCGCGATGCGTGAATGGAAACGCTCGTTCGAAAGCCAGGCGCGCTCCTTTGCCGGGCTTCAGATGCGGATCGAGAAGGTCATGAACGTTTCGATCGCCCGCGAAATCGAGCGGCTGGAACGCCGTTTGCTGGTGCTCGCAACGGTGGGCTCGGCCGGCCCCTTCGTCGGCCTGTTCGGCACGGTCTGGGGTATCATGTCGAGTTTTCAGTCGATCGCCGCCTCGAAAAATACCTCGCTGGCGGTGGTGGCCCCGGGCATCGCCGAAGCGCTGTTTGCTACCGCCATCGGCCTCATCGCCGCCATTCCCGCCACGATCTTCTACAATAAGTTCATTTCCGAAGTGAACCGGCAGGCCCAGCGGCTGGAAGGTTTTGCCGATGAATTCTCTGCGATCCTGTCGCGCCAGATCGACGAGCGGGCATGAAGCGCGCTATAGGATTTATGAGCGGATCATGAGCATCAGATCATGGCAATGAACATGACAGGTTCGTCCAATGGCGGCCGCCGCGGCCGGCGTCGCGCCGTGATGGCGGAGATCAATGTCACGCCGATGGTCGACGTCATGCTGGTGCTCTTGATCATCTTCATGGTGTCGGCGCCGCTATTGACAGTGGGCGTGCCGCTCGATCTGCCGCAGACCCAGGCCAAAAGCCTCGATAACGACAAGACACCTCTGACGCTTTCGGTCGATGTCAACGGCAAGGTGTTCATCAATGATACCGAAGTTGCGATGAATGACTTGATACCCAAATTAAAGGCCATCACCGAGGCGCGCGGCGGCATGGACGAGCGGATCTTCATGCGGGCGGACAAGAAGGCGGATTACGGAACCGTGGCCAGGGTCATGGGCCAATTATCGGGTGCCGGGTTCAAGCGGCTGGCGCTGGTCACCGAGGTGGAGCAGGGGACCTGAGGTTGAAGGTCGACAAGTCACTTGTTGCGTCGGTAGGCCTGCACGTTCTCGTGATCGGGTGGGGATTGATATCGTTTGCGTCCAGGGCTTTCGACTCGGCCGAGGTGGAGTCCATTCCCATTGAATTCGTGACCAGCGATCAACTCTCCAAGATCACCGCCGGCACCAAGACCGGTGCCAAGGAAAACCCAAAGCCGCTGGTCGAGAAAGTCGCTGACGCCAAGCCGGTGGATAACAACATCGGCAAGATCACCGAGAAGCAGCCGATCGTAACCGACGCCGGCTCCGATCCGACGCCGGTGGAAAAGCCGACCGAGAAGAAGCCTGACCCTTCGAAGCCGGTCGCCGAGAGCAAGCCCAAAGACGAGGCGAAGCCGGTCGAAAAGAAGCCGGATCCGTCCAAGGTTGATCCGATCGCAGAGGCCTTGAAGAAGGAAGAAGCCAAGAAACCGGTCGCCAAGCCGCAACAAGCCAAGGCGGCCCCGCCCCCACCGGTCAAAAAGCACGAATATAAGTTTAGCGCCGAATCCATCGCAGCGCAGCTGGACAAACGCGATCCTACGAGACAGGCCTTTGCTGGTGCGGAGCTCAACGCGTCGGCTTCGCTCGGGACCAGCCGTGGGACCGCCGTAACCCTGTCGCAGTCCGAACTGGACGCGATGCGGGCGCGTCTGGCGAGCCTGTGGAACGTGCAGCCGGGGGAGGAGCATCCGGAGGAACTCTTTGTTACGGTGCGTATCCGGTTGAATCCGGATCGCCGCCTCGCAGAACCTCCGCAGATCATCTCAACCGGAAGCTCGCCGCGCTATCAGGCCGCGGCGGATGCCGCGGTGCGCGCGGTCCTGCAAGGCCAGCCCTACACCATGCTGCACGCAGAGACTTACGATGCGTGGAAGTACATGGACATTGATTTCGATCCCAAGCAGATGTTCCACAGTTCGTGAACTTGGAAGTAAATCAGCAATGCCCGTGACATCTCGTTCGCTTCCTCCGCTGGCGTTGAATCGCCGCGACCTCCTGATCGGCGGCGTCGGCGCGGCCACCGCGCTGATGGTGCCGTCATTGGCCGGTGCGCAAACCAAACTGCAGGTGACTGAGGGCAACGTTGCGCCGCTTCCAATCGCGATACCGAACTTTCTGGCGGGCACGCCATCGGACGGTGAGGTGGGCGTTGGCGTCGCCCAGGTCATCACCAACAACCTGCAGCGCAGCGGACTGTTCGCGCCGATCGATCAGGCAGCTTATATCGAGCATATTACCGACAGCGACAAACCGCCGCAATTCCAGAACTGGAAGGCGATCAACGCCCAGGCCCTGGTGGTCGGCCGCATGACCCGACAATCCGACGGCCGCCTGAAGGCCGAATTCAGGCTGTGGGACGTCACCACTGGGCAGCAGCTCGCCGGGCAGCAATTCACCACATCGCCGGAATATTGGCGGCGGATCGCCCACATCATTTCCGACCAGATCTACGAGCACCTGACCGGAGACAAGGGCTATTTCGACAGTCGCGTGGTCTTCGTCGACGAGACCGGTGCCGCGGAGCGGCGCGTCAAGCGGCTGGCGCTGATGGACCAGGATGGCGCCAATGTACGCTATTTGACGCGCGGCACGGACTTGGTGCTGACCCCGCGGTTCTCGCCGTCGACCCAGGAAATCACCTACATGGAATTCGGCCAGGGCGACCCCAAGGTTTACCTCTTGAACATCGAGACCGGCCAGCGCGAGATCGTCGGCAATTTCCCCGGCATGACGTTTTCGCCGCGGTTCTCGCCGGATGGCCAGCGCGTGATCATGAGTCTGCAGCAGGGTGGCAATTCGAACCTGTTCGTAATGGATTTGCGTTCGAAAGCGACCACGCGTCTCACCGACACCCCGGCGATCGATACCTCGCCGTCTTATGCGCCTGACGGCAGCCGCATCTGCTTCGAATCCGACCGCGGCGGCAAGCCGCAGATCTACGTGATGCCGGCGAGCGGCGGGCCCGCGCAGCGCATCTCGTTCAGCAAGGACGACACCAACGGCAGCTATTCTACCCCGGTGTGGTCGCCGCGCGGCGACTACATCGCCTTCACCAAGCAGGGCGGCGGACAGTTTTCGATTGGTATCATGAAACCCGATGGCTCGGGCGAGCGCATCTTGACCTCGGGCTTCCACAACGAGGGACCGACCTTTGCGCCGAACGGCCGCGTTCTGATGTTCTTCCGCGATCCCGGTGGCAACAGCGGCCCCTCGCTGTTTACCGTGGACATTTCCGGACGCAACGAACTGCGCGTGCCAACCCCCGGCTTCGCGTCCGACCCGGCGTGGTCGCCGCTATTGTCGTAGCTCAGAACGGATCCCGATCATCGGCTTCTGAATATCGGTTCCGCGGCATCGCCGCGGGGACTGGTGGCTGATGCCCGGCACCCGGGTTTGTCCAACTCGCTCATTGATCGGCTCGTTCGAACCTCCTTCGGGATGAAAGCAACCTCCTGGTAACGATGTTCACTCAGGAAGACTTCATCTGCCGCAGGTATAAATGCGGAGGGAAGGACACGCATTACCTCATGCAGCTTGCAAGCCTTGTCAGAGACCGCGATCGGGACATGTCGCCAACGATATACTCGGCGCTGATCGCTTCGCTATTCCAGGATCCGGGACCGCTGTTTGCTGGCGCGCTTTGTGCCGCATTCGCAGCGATCATGACTGCCCTGAAAACAGGCGACCCATGGCTATGGCTGTGCGTCGCGCTTCTGGTTGCGACAGGCGCGGGACGGGCTCTCGACATGCTGGCATATTCCCGGCGCAAGTCCGGGTCGCCCGACCCCGGCTATTGGGAGATACGCTATCAAATTGGCGCTATGTTCTATGCTGCCGCACTGGGATTGTGGTGCGTTGTGGTACTGCTGGGAAGCGATGATGCGGTCGCGCATCTGATCTGCAGTTCCGTCACCCTCTGCTACATGTCGGCTGGCAGTGGCCGCACCTACGGGCGGCCTTGGATATTTCACGTCCAGATGCTGCTGGCGTGCGGACCGCTGACGCTGGTTTTGGCGTCTATATGGCAATCCGTATTATGTAGGGCTGGCCTCGCTTAACGTGGTGTTCTTCCTGGCGCTTAGGCATATCTCGACAAGCCTGCAGCAGATCTTTGTAAGGGCGCTGATCGCGCGTGAGCGCGAGGCCGCACTTGCGGGCCAGTTCGACACCGCCCTCAACAATATGCCCCATGGCCTGTGCATGTTTGCCACGGATGGGCATCTTGCGGTCATGAACCACCGCTTCAGTCAAATGATGAATTTGCCGGAGGATCTCGTGCACCGGGGCGCGGGCGCGCCGGACATCATCGCCGCCTGCGTCAGCGCCGGATCAATCTCCGCGGCGAGCGGCAAGTCGATTTCTAGCTGAGATCCAAAATTCGCAAGCCAAGGAGATCATCACCAGCGATCCCGACCCCGCCAGGGGCCGCTGGCTGTCATGGGAATTCCAGCCCATGGCCGGCGGTGGCGCCGTCGTGTTGCTGGAAGATGTTACCGAACGGCGTAAAGCCGAAGCCCGAATTACCCATTTGGCACGTTACGATGAACTGACGGCCCTGCCAAACCGGGTCAGTTTCCGCGACGAGATCGAGCGTCTTTTGGAGCTCCCGCACGCCGTCGAACGGATGTCGGCACTGCTGTTCATCGACCTCGATCAATTCAAGCAGGTCAACGATACTCTTGGTCATCCCTGCGGCGACCGGCTGCTGTGTGCCGTCGCCGACAGGTTGCGTGCCCTGCTGGGCCCCGAGGATTTCGTGGCGCGGTTCGGCGGCGATGAATTCGTGGTGTTTCAGCAGAACCTCAAGTCAAGCGAGGAGGCCGCCGATCTCGCCCGGCGGATTGTCGATCACCTCAGCGAGCGTTACGAGATCGACAATCATCTGGTCGAGATCGGCGCCAGCGTCGGGATCGCGATGACGCCCCCGGCGGGCATCAGCGCCGACACCCTGTTGAAAAATGCCGACATGGCTCTCTATCGGGCGAAGGCGGACGGCCGCGGAACCTTCTGTTTCTTCCGCGACGAGATGGCGCAGACCGTCGAGGCCCGCCGGATACTGGAACTGGATCTGCGCAGGGCTCTGGCCGACGAGGAATTCGAGCTGTTCTATCAGCCGCTGGTCAATCTCAAGTCTGGGCGGATCACGACCTGCGAAGCGCTGTTGCGCTGGAATCACCCGGTACGCGGCACGGTTTCTCCGATCGATATTATTCCGGTCGCCGAGGACATGGGCCTGATCGTCGACCTCGGTCGCTGGATCCTGCGCAAAGCCTGCATGGAAGCCATGAAATGGCCCGAGGGCGTCAGTGTCGCCGTGAATTTTTCGCCGCAGCAGTTCCATCAGCGTGACGTGCTGGGTGAGGTCCGCTACGCGCTCGAGGTTTCCGGATTACCGGCGCACCGTCTGGAAATCGAGATCACCGAGTCTTCGTTGTTATCCAACACCCAGTTGACTCGCGATGTGCTGTCGCAACTGCGTGCCATAGGGGTGCGGATTTCGCTGGACGATTTCGGTACCGGCTATTCTAGTCTGAGCTATCTGCATAATTTCCCGCTACAGAAGGTAAAGATCGATCGTTCGTTCCTGGAGGGCATCGATAGCGATCGTCCGCTGATGCTGCTCCGCGGTGTGGCTCGGCTGAGCGCCGATCTCGGCATGGCTGTCGTGGTCGAGGGCATCGAGACCAGCGAGCAGTTAGAATTGATCAGCGCCGACGGCACGGTGACCGAGGCGCAGGGCTATCTGTTCAGCCGACCGGTGCCTGCGGCGCAAGTCCGTCAGCTGTTGACGGCATCGCACGGCGTTCGCCTGCCGGAAGAGCAAGTCCTCGCATTTCCAAAGCGCTCGATCGCCTGAAGGTTCGCCGGCTATTTTTGGATGCCCCCTCGCGCGAGCTGCAAAGTATTTGCAACTCATAATAATTTGGTTAACCCTAACAACTCGAACTTTTTGCATTTTCGAGGCATCTTTGTTAAGAAGGTGTAAAGATACCATGAGATTTTTGGGCACGCGTAAGTTGCTTGGGGTAGAGAATGAGGTCTGCGGCCGTAGAACAACCCAATTTCGCGGAGCGCAGCACTGACCCTCTGGAGCATGTTGACTACCGTCTCATCGAGTCGCCCGAGGACAAGGATACAATCTATCGTTTGCGCTACCGCGCTTATCTGCGCGAGCGCGCGATCTTGCCCTCGGAATCCCAGCGCGTCACTGATTGCTACGATGATTTGCCAAATACTTGGATATTTGGGGTCTATCTGCATGGAGAACTCTATAGCTCCATTCGGATCAGCGTCCTGACCTCCGAATGGAGGAGTTCGCTCTCGTCCGATATGTTTGCCGATGTTCTGCATCCGGAGCTCGACCGGGGGCGGGTCATTGTCGATCCGACCCGCTTCGTAGCCGACCCCGACAAATCGCGGAGATTTCCCGAGCTTCCGTATGTTACGGTGAGGCTCGGCTGGATCGCGTGTGCGCATTTCAATGCCGATATCGGTCTTGCAAATGTTCGCCTGGAGCATCGGGCGTTCTATCGTAAGGTGTTCCTGCAAAAGCCGCTTGGAGAACCCAGGCTGTTTCCGGGACTGATCAAGCCGGTCGGCCTGATGGCCGCGGATTATAAGGCCATCCGGGAACAGGTTTTCCAGCGTTTCCCATTCATGCGTTCGAGCGCCTTCGAACGCCGCATGTTATTTCAGCGCAGCGAGCCGCGCGTGCTGGCTCTACCGGAGCCCTCGTTCGAGCGCCCAATGGCGGCGGCGTCACGAGCCTGACGACGTCCACCCTTGCCGTCCTTGAGCCGAAATGCCTACAAGTTGGGCGGATCCCATCCGGCGACGATGACAATGTGACCGATCCACCGCACCGGATCTCGAATCGACGCCGAAATGGCCTATCGGGCGGGGCCTGAGCTTGCCTTCACCGTCGCGCCACATTTACAACTCATTAAGCATCGTGGATGGTTTTCGCCGTCTGTCGGCATTTGACCGGGTCCGGCAACGCCTCATCAAGGTTGACGGAACGTTCGCTTAACTATCGCCCTGTAGACCGGAAACAGTCGAAATACGTGAGCGTGGAGGCTCCGGAATGAAACATCAGATTGGCATCCTCCAGGGATTGAAGCTGGCGGCGGTGCTTGCAGTGGCGCTTTCCATGGGTGCCTGCGCCAACAAGAACCTCGGGGCCGACGGCGCCATGGCCAGCGCTGCGACCCCTGGCAGCCAGCAGGATTTCGTGGTCAATGTGGGCGACCGCGTATTCTTCGAGAGCGATCAGACCGATTTGACCCCGCAGGCGACCGCGACCCTGGAGAAGCAGGCGCAATGGCTGCAGACCTATAACCGCTACTCATTCACGATCGAGGGCCATGCGGATGAGCGCGGCACCCGCGAATACAACATCGCACTGGGTGCGCGGCGAGCGCAAACGGTTCGCGCCTTCCTGGCCTCGCGCGGCATCGATCCCGGCCGGATGCGGACCATCTCCTATGGCAAGGAGCGTCCGGTTGCAGTTTGCAACGACATCTCGTGCTGGTCGCAAAACCGTCGTGCGGTCACGGTGCTGAACGCCAACTCCTGAGATATCGGGATTTTCCAAAAGATTGTTGGCGGCGCCTTCGGGCGCCGCACTTTTTTGATTGAGTGACGACGGACGCTTGATCAAGTGACGACGGGCGTCGCCGCTCGATTGCATCGGTCCCGGGGCCGCAGTAGAGAGCATGCCTCGCCAGGGCGCGGCTCGGGTATTTTGGCATGGTCGCTGCCTCAACGGGGTCCGCTTCGATGTCACGCCGCTTTCGTCGTCAGGAACAAATGTCGTCTAGATTTCATAACCTTACCTCGGCCGCCGTGATCTCGGCGTGGCTGGTGCTCGGCGCCCAGGCATGGGCGCAATCCGATGACACCGACCCCGAAATGCGGATCGAGCAGCTCGAAAATAAGCTGCGGCAGCTCACCGGCCAAAACGAGGAGTTGCAATATCGCAACCGGCAGCTCGAAGAGCGCCTCAGGGCGCTCCAGGGAGGTAGCGCCCAAGCCGCCCCCGTCGGCCCGTCGGCGGTCGCCCAACCCAACGTTAGCCAGCCGAGCGCCATCGCGGTTCCGCCAAATGCGGCCTATCGGCCGCCCGCAAATGACCTGCAGATCGCCGCGCCGGCGCCGATCATCCAGGAGCCGGCCGCGACACCCCAGGGCGCCGCGCAGGACCGGCGTCGCAGCGACGCTTTCGATCCCAGCCAGAGTCCGGGCGCGCCGGGCGCGCCGCGCGCGCTCGGTGGCGGCCAGCTGCCGATTCCGGCCGAAGGACCCGTCGGGGCGCCTGGCGGCCGCGCGGCCGGAGAACCGCTGGATCTGGCAAGCCCGGCCGCGCCTGGCGTGGCTTCACCGGCGCGTGCTGCCAACGCCGCCGGTGGACTGACCACGTTGCCGCCGTCGGCAACCCCGAAGGACGAATTCGACCTCGGCATCGGCTACATGCAGCGCCGGGACTACGCGCTCGCTGAAGAAACCATGCGCAACTTCGCACAGAAATACCCGAGCGACGCGCTGACGGCGGACGCGCAATACTGGCTCGGGGAAAGCTTTTTCCAGCGCCAGCTCTATCGCGACGCCGCGGAGTCTTTCCTGGCGGTGACCACCAAGTACGATAAGTCGACCAAGGCCCCGGACGCCTTGCTGCGGCTGGGACAATCGCTGGCGGCCCTGAAAGAGAAGGAGGCCGCCTGCGCCGCGCTGGGCGAGGTGACGCGCAAATATCCCCGCGCCTCGGTTGGCGTCAAGCAGGCTGTCGATCGCGAGCAAAAGCGCGTTAAGTGCTAACCTGTGATCGACACCCGCGTGGATGGCCTGGCCGTCGCGCTTCAATGCTGATCCCGGACCTTAGCCGAGATGGAAACCCGGTTTCCAAACGCCATGACCGACGACGATGGGCCGATCTCGGCGAGGGACGCCAAGCGGCTGTTCTCGGCTTGGAAGTCCGCGCCGGCGATCGTTCTTGCGGTGTCCGGCGGTCCCGATTCGATGGCGCTGATGTGGCTTGCAGCGCGCTGGCGCCGCGGGATGGCGCGCGGCCCGCGCCTGATCGCCGCGACCATCGATCACGGCTTGCGTCCCGAGGCCGCGGCCGAGGCGCGTGAGGTCAAGCAGCTGGCGCGCACGCTCGATCTGCCGCATCGCACGCTGCGCTGGATCGGCGCAAAACCGAAAACCGGATTGCCGGCGGCGGCGCGTAGCGCGCGCTACCGCCTGCTGGCGCAGGCGGCGCGGGCCAGCGGCGCGACCCACGTCTTCACGGCGCATACCCGTGACGATCAGGCGGAAACGCTGCTGATGCGCCTGCTGCGCGGCAGCGGCATTGCCGGTCTGGCGGCCATGGCAGCGGTTACCGAGCGCGATGGCATCCAGCTGGTGCGCCCATTCCTCAATGTCTCGAAAGCGCAGCTGATCAAGACCCTCAAACGAGTAAAACTCGGCTTCGTGGACGATCCCACCAATAGCGATCTGAATTTTACCAGGCCCCGGATCCGCGAGCTGATGCCGGTCCTTGCCGCCGAGGGTGGCGACAGCCGCAATCTGGCCCGGCTGGCGTCGCGGCTCGCACGGGCCAACGCGGCCGTGGAACTCATGGTCAATGGCGCCGAGAGGTACCTCGCATTGATCGACCGCGGAGCGTCGCGACCGGAGCTGGCGGCCGATGGTTTCGATGCCAGAGAATTCAGTGCGATGGCCTTCGGGGCGATGCCGGAGGAAATCCGCTTGCGGCTGATGCTGCGCGCAATCGACCGGTTCGGTCGTGAGGGGCCGGCGGAACTCGGCAAGGTGGAGTCCTTGCTGAACGTGTTGGACCGAAGCATCGCCGAAAACGCCGCCGGGCGCCGAACCAGGCTGAAACAGACCCTCGCCGGGGCGCTGGTGAGCCTGGCCGACGACCGTATCCGCGTCGAACCGGCACCGCCCCGGCGCCGCCCGCAACGCTAGGGCTGGACCAAAGTACCGGCGGTACGCCCTCGCAGAGTCTTAACCACCTCCAAAGGGCACTGGTTTGCCGCCATCATTTGAACGGGAATCAGGCTAGAATGCGCTAAATAGTCCTGTGTGGTTCCCTTGGCAGCGACCGCCGCGGTGCCTAAATTGTACTGAAGTCGACCGAGGGATTCCCTCGTGCCTGCCCAAGGATATAGGCCGCGATCCGCGCGACCACGAAGGAAGACCGATGAACGCCAATCTGCGCAACTTCGCCCTCTGGGTCATTATTGTTTTGTTGTTGTTGGCGTTGTTCACTCTGTTCCAGAACCCGGGTCAGCGAACATCATCCCAGGATATTTCATTCTCGCAGCTGCTGACCGAAGTCGATCAGAACCATGTGCGCGACGTGGTCATCCAGGGGCCGGAGATCCACGGCACCTTCACCAACGGATCGAGCTTCCAGACTTATGCGCCGAACGACCCGACGCTGGTATCGCGGCTGTATAACGGCAAGGTCTCGATTACCGCCAAGCCGCCCGGCGACAACGTGCCGTGGTTCGTTTCGCTCCTGGTCTCCTGGCTGCCGTTCATTGCCCTGATCGGGGTGTGGATATTCCTGTCGCGTCAGATGCAGGGCGGCGCCGGCAAGGCGATGGGCTTCGGCAAGTCTCGCGCCAAGATGCTGACCGAGGCCCATGGCCGGGTCACCTTCGAGGATGTCGCCGGTGTGGATGAAGCCAAGCAGGACCTGCAGGAGATCGTCGAATTCCTTCGCGACCCTGGCAAGTATCAGCGGCTGGGTGGACGGATCCCGCGCGGCGTGCTGCTGGTCGGCCCTCCCGGCACCGGCAAGACCTTGATCGCGCGGGCGGTGGCCGGCGAGGCCAACGTGCCGTTCTTCACCATTTCGGGTTCGGACTTTGTCGAGATGTTCGTTGGCGTCGGCGCCTCTCGTGTCCGCGACATGTTCGAGCAGGCCAAGAAGAATGCGCCCTGCATCATCTTCATCGACGAAATCGACGCGGTCGGCCGCCATCGCGGTGCCGGCCTCGGCGGCGGCAACGATGAGCGCGAGCAGACCTTGAACCAGTTGCTGGTCGAAATGGATGGCTTCGAGGCCAACGAAGGCGTGATTCTGATCGCGGCCACCAACCGGCCTGACGTGCTCGATCCGGCGCTGTTGCGGCCGGGCCGGTTCGACCGCCAGGTGGTGGTTCCAAATCCGGACGTCGTCGGCCGCGAACAGATCCTCAAGGTTCACGTCCGCAAGGTGCCGTTGGCGCCGGATATCAACCTCAAGACCATCGCCCGCGGCACCCCCGGCTTCTCCGGGGCCGACCTGATGAACCTGGTCAATGAAGCCGCACTGACGGCCGCGCGCCGCAACAAGCGCATGGTGACGCAGAGCGAGTTTGAGGAAGCCAAAGACAAGGTCATGATGGGTGCCGAGCGCAAGTCGCTGGTCATGACCGAAGAGGAGAAGATGCTGACCGCCTATCACGAAGGCGGCCACGCTATCGTCGGTCTCAACGTGATCGCGACGGATCCGATTCACAAGGCCACGATCATTCCGCGCGGCCGGGCACTCGGCATGGTGATGCAACTGCCCGAGCGCGACAAGCTGTCGATGTCGCTGGAACAGATGACCTCGCGGCTGGCCATCATGATGGGCGGACGGGTCGCTGAAGAGCTGGTGTTCGGCCGCGAGAAGGTCACCTCGGGCGCGGCCTCGGACATCGAGCAGGCGACCCGGCTGGCGCGGATGATGGTGACGCGCTGGGGTCTGTCGGAAGAACTTGGCACGGTGTCCTACGGCGAAAACCAGGACGAGGTGTTCCTCGGGATGTCGGTCTCGCGCACCCAGAACGCCTCCGAAGCAACGGTCCAGAAGATCGACAGCGAAATCAGGCGTCTGGTCGAAGAAGGCTATAACCAGGCAACCAAGATCCTGACCGAGAAGCGTGCCGATCTCGAGGCGCTGGCCAAAGGCCTGCTCGAATTCGAAACCCTGACCGGCGACGAGATTCAGGACCTGCTCAAGGGCAAAAAACCGAATCGCGAATCGGTGCTGGAGCCGACGACGCCGCGTACTTCAGCGGTGCCACCGGCCGGCAAACCGCGCCCGCGCCCGGATCCGGACCCCGGTTTGGAGCCGCAGCCGCAAGCGTAGGGTTCGCTGGTGCAACGAGCTGAACAGCAAATGCAACGGGCGCTTCGGCGCCCGTATCGTTGGCTGTGCTTGACGAAGGCGTCGGTGAGGGAAAAGCGGCCACATTATCGCGCCGTGCCCTCTCCGATCACCGAGAACGGTCCCCAAAAGGCGGGATTCGCATTCGACGGGTCTGCGGGGTCGTTCATGTAGGCCGCCATGGCGCGGCGCAACGCTTCGGCACGACCGATCGTCGGATCGCCGGTCAGTATCTCGAAGGTCGATGTCGTCAGCCGCGTTGCGGCGGCCGAAGCCACCGTCCAGTGCGAAACCAATAGCGCACGCGTGCCGGCATAGAAGAAAGCGCGTGCCAGCCCCGACAGCGCTTCCGCCCCCGGGCTTTCGCCGGCCATGGTGTTGCAGGCCGATAAGACCACCCAATCGGCGTTGAGCTTGAGCTCGGCCACCTCGCTGGCTGTCAGCAGGCCGTCGTCGGCTTCGGTCGGATTGGTCGGGATCGTCAATGCAAGCGAGGGCTCGCCGACGCCTTTCACGTCTCCGGCGACCAGGCCGTGGGTCGCAAAATAGACGACGCGATAGTCTGAAAGTGGCACATGCTTGACCGTGGTCTCACTGGCAGCCGCGCCCAGGTAGATGTCGCCGGGGGAGGCCCCCAGCCTGGCCGCAATGTTTCTGATCTCATCGGCGCTATCTTCCAGCCGGGCCAAGTGCAGCTTGCTGCGATCGATCCCGGCACCACGCCAATAATCGCTATAGGCGCCGGGCTTGGCGGCTACCGCCCGTGCTCCGCGCGGCTCGCCCGAGGGCGCGGCGGCATTGCCAAATAACGGATCGCCGAAGCCGATGAACGGCTTTGAGCCCCGATCCGCGCGGTGGGCCGATCGCAGTGATTTGAGGCTCGATACCGATGGCAATACGGCCACGGCATGACGCTTGAGCAGCCAAGCCGCGTCCCGATAGGAAGACGTGTCCTTGAGCTCTGGAACAGCGACCGCCGGCTTTTCGATCAGCAACAGATGGAACGGCAGGGCCGTGAGTGAGCCGGCCGGTACGATCGTGAGGTTACGCTTGTCCTTGATCAGCGCGTCGACCGGCCCGAGCAAATCGATGTAAAGTTCGTAGGCCGCCTCGAGATTGAAAAGCACGGGTTTTCCGGCCTGGATCGAGCTGTCAAGTTCTTCGACGTCCAGGCCTTGGCGAAAGGCGGCGACTTTGTCGGCGAGCGCCTTCTTGCCGATCGGCAGCGTGTGCCATTCGAACGCATCGCGGGTCAACGCGAACAGATAGCTTTCGATGTCCCCTGGCAGGATGAAGACCATGGCTTCGTCCGCGCCGAGCAGTTTTTGCGCCTCCTCGGCGCTGAGCGGCTTCGGGTTGGAGAGCGCGGCATAGTCCGGGAACTCCTTCTCAAGTCTTGCCTGCAGCACCTTAAGCCGGTCCTCGAGCTCGACGATCTGACGGCGCAGCGCCGCGATGCCCGGACGGTCCTGCTGATTATCGGGCTTTGACACCGCGGCGATCAGTAGCTTGTCGCGATCACGCCAGAGCGCGGACAGATCCTGACTCTCGCGCACCAGCGCTGCCATCGCATCACCGCCCGCCGCCAGCCGCAGTCCGAGCTGCTGCACCGCGGCAGCTGTCGAGGACTGAGCCGCCCATTGCGCGGCTTCGAATGCCTCGCGGCCGAGCGCCGGCGAGGCGTCCGGGCGCTTGGCGGCGACGGCGAGATTGGCCACGTGCAGCAGGAAATAGCCGGAATTCTGCTCGACCAGTCCACCGGCTCCTTGCTGCTGCCGAACGCCGAGGGTTTCAGTTGCCGCGTGGCGGATGACCGCGGCGGTCGCCCGACGCGAAAAATCAACGGCGCGCGCGGCGTCGCCGCTCTTGCCATACAGCACCGACAACGCATTCAGGTTTCTTGCCACGCTGGGATGATCAGGGCCGAGCGTATCGGTCCGTATCTCGAGTGCGCTGTTCAGCAGTTGTTCCGCTTCCGGATAGTGTGCTTGCTCGATCAGTACATTGGCGAGGCTGTTTTCGGTACTGGCGATCGTCGGATTTTGGGCGGCGAGATACTGCAATTTCAGCCGCAAGGCGCCACGCAAGTCCTGTTCGGCCCGGTCGAATTGCCTTTTCTTGGCAAAGGCCTCACCGCGATTTTGCAGCAATACCGAAATATTTGGATGGGTCGGCCCGAATTGCTTGGACCACAGAGGGATCACCTGGTCGAGCATCGAAATGGCTTTGTCGTAGGCAAGGTTCGCCTCCTCGGTCCGCCCGCTGGCCGTGCTTGCGTTGCCCTCCATTCCATAGAGCACGGCAAGATTGTTGATTCCGTTGCCGCGCCATAAATTCCGCAGCTTGCCGGGAGGCAGCTTGTCATAGATCGAGAGTGCGCGTTTGAACAAATTCTCCGCTTCGGCAAACATCTCCTGGTTCAGATAAACGCCACCCAGATTGGTCAGCGCCTGGGCGAGATCGAAAGTCGGAGTGTTGCCATGCTCCAGGATGGCGACCGCGCTCTTCAGCGTGGTCTCGGCCTCGGCAAAGCGCCCGTCGTCCCGGTAAAGATTGCCGAGCTGCGATAAGAATATGGCTGTCGTCCTGTTCTCCGGACCCAGTCGCGTTCGGGCCAGGCTCACCGCTTGTTCGGCGAGCGCGATCGCTTCCTTCTTCTGTCCAGACTGGTTGAGCGCAAGGACCTTCTGCATGAGAGCCGGCCATTCATCCTGCTGCGACTGGGCCGGCGGCATTGCAAAGATCCCGATCAGGAAACTCAACGCCCAGGCCAAGCGGACGTTGCGAGCGGCGCTACCGATTGCGGACTTCAGCGAGTACCGATCCGAGGATGCGCGCATATGACCTCCAGCTGGACGGAAATCAAGATATCGTCGATGCTCTTACTTTCTGCTCTGCCACTCTGTGATCGTCATGATTTCAGGGCTCTGACCATAGGCCCTGGTCCAGGAGTCAACCGACCATCGCGCACCATTGGCGATTTCGATGATCACGGGCGTCGTATGCGGCTGCCGGCCGTCGAGGATGAGGCCACGTGAAACGGGTTCGCCCACCCTGTGATATTTCAGAAGCCTGGCGCGATCCAGCATGATCAGGAGTTCGGTGATGTTGGCAGTCAGATCGATGCAGTCCATCTGGGAAGGGCCGGATTTCGTGCCGACGCCGGCATAGGCGATCCGGCCGGCGGTACCCGCGACCCTGCCACCCTCACGGTCGAACCAGGAAACGATCCTGGCGATTGTCTTTCGCTCCTCGCTTGCCGATCGAGTGGCCTGCAGCAATCCGCGAAGGTAGGAGATCTTTGCGGGTGTCAGGAAAAGCTGATCACGATAGGCACAGCCGAAGCCGTGACACACCGTCAGGACCGGCGAAGCCGAAACATCGACCGAAAGCCTTTCGAGAAAGGTAATGGCCGCCGGGTCCCCGGCCGAGATCGCGGGGGCTGAAAACGAACATGCCGTCAGCGTCACGATCAGCAGACTAAAATAACGGGCCGACAAGGGGGAAGAAAATAGGGTCGCGAGTATCGTCATCGCACGGTCATATGATTGCGTCGGTAAAGCCGATCAGCCTGAGGTAGATTACTCGCTTTGTCGGTCCGGTTGCAAGGCGACCAGACCGATGATGTCCGCACTCGGCCTGGCGGCCATCTCAATGATCATCGAGTTTGATCTTCTGATGTCATGGCCAGGCCAACGATTGGGATTGGCGCCATCTTGATGGCATGGCATGTTTCGCGACGGTACGAGCGCGCGGATAACCGCGCGTCCTGGGCCGCCAGTTGAGCGCGCCCGATAATGGGAGGGCGACCAATGCGGTTGGTGATGAGATTCGGCGTGCTGAGCGCGCTGGCGATACTCGCATGGCCGCGCGCGCTGCCGGCGGCCGAGATGCGCGGCGTCACATCAACCGAAATCAAGATCGGCCAGACCATGCCGTACAGCGGCCCGGTGTCGGCGTTTGGTGCGCTAGGCAAGGGTGAGGTCGCCTATTTCAGGATGCTCAACGATCGCGGCGGCATCAACGGCCGCAGGGTCAATTTGATTTCTCTGGACGACGGCTACGCGCCGCCAAAAACCGTGGAGCAGACGCGGCGGCTGGTCGAGAGCGACGAAGTCGCACTGATCTTCTCCTCGATCGGCACCGCGCAGAACACCGCGATCGCCAAATACCTGCAAGGCAAGAACATCCCGCAGCTGTTCGTCGGCTCCGGCGCCTCGAAGTTCGCCGACGTCGCGCAGTACCCGCAGGCGACGCTGGGCGTGCAGGGCGCGTTCCGCTACGAGGCGCGGCTTTATGCGCGTTACGCGCTGGCACAAAATCCGAACGCCAAATTCGCGGTGATTTCGCAGAATGACGATTTCGGTCGCGATTATCTGTCCGGGCTGAAGGACGTACTCGGCGATCGATACGACGCGCTCGTCACCGGCGAGACCTATGGCGTCCAGGATCCGACCGTCGATTCCCAGATTGTCAAGCTGAAGGCCTCCGGCGCCGATGTGCTGGTGATCGCCGCGACGCCGAAATTTGCTGCGCAGTCGATCCGCAAGGTCCACGACATCGGCTGGAAGCCGATGACATTCCTGTCCAATGTCGCGGTCTGGATCAAGACGGTGATGGAGCCCGCGGAACTCGAAGCCGGCGCCGGCATTCTCTCCACCGCCTACGTCAAGGATCCCGACGATCCCGCCTGGAAGGACGATGCCGGCGTCAAGGCATGGCGGGAGTTCATGGCCAAATACGCCCCCGAGGCAGATCCGCACGACGTTAACTTCGTCAACGCCTACAACAGCGCGATGACGCTGGAACACGTGCTAAAGGCCTGCGGCGACGACCTCTCGACCGAGAATATCCTGCAGCAAGCGTTCTCGATCAGGGATCTGGAACTGCCGATGTTGCTGCCCGGCATCAGGATCAATACCTCGCCGACGGATCACGTACCGGTCAAGCAGATGCAGTTCATGCGTTTCAACGGCAAGAGCTGGGAACGTTTTGGGGAACTGCAGACCGGGGATTGAAAGTCTTTGTATCCAGGGCACGGCGTCGGACGCAAAGCCGAATTCGGGCGGCTCTCCAGGTCATGCCGGCCGAAGTCGCCAAGATTTCCTCGCTAAAAGCCCTTTGTATCAGGTGGACTTAAGATTTCTTAAAAGCTGTTGGGCTTATGGATCGGGGCGGCGTGCGTTCCGCCGGGATGCGGCACGCGCGAAAAGGACCTCGCATGGCCACCTCCGTGTCAGCCACCATGATTGCTCCGAAGCCAGGGGCCATACCCGCCTCGCTATTTAACGTCTGCTTTGCGCTGTTCGTCATCAACGTCACCTTCTTCCCGGCGGCGTATTTCTCCCATTGCTGGATTTACGATTCCCAGGGTTTGGGGATCCCGACTGATTTCGTCAACGTATGGGCGGCCGGCCGACTGGCGCTGGATGGCCATCCGGCCCTGGCCTGGGATTGGGATATCCAGAAGCAGCTCGAGGTCGCCCTGCTTGGTCAGGACTTCATCGGTAATTTTGCCTGGCACTACCCGCCGCCGTTCCTGTTTGTTGCAGCCTTGCTGGCGCAGCTTCCCTATTCGGTCGCCTTCATGGGTTGGGTCTCGATCAGCTTCGTGCCTTATCTTGCGGTGATGCGCGCCATCGTTGGCCGGCCATTCGGCATGGTGCTCGCGGTGGCGTTCCCAGTTGTGCTCAACAATACGATGGTCGGACAGAACGGCTTTCTCACCGCGGCGCTGATCGGCGGCACGCTCTACCTGATGCCGGCACGGCCGGTGCTGGCGGGGATTTGTTTGGGGTTGTTGAGCTACAAGCCGCAATACGGGCTGTTGTTTCCGATCGCCTTGATCGCAGCGTCGCAGTGGACGGTGTTCGTAACCGCCGGCATCGTTGCGGTGGCGATGGCCGTGGTGTCCTGGCTCGCTTTCGGCACCGAGAGCTGGCAGGCTTTCTTTCACTGGATGCCGATGTTTTCGCAGGCCTTTCTGACCGAGGGCAAGGCTACTTTCTGGAAGCTGCAAAGCATCTTCGCGCTGGTGCGCTTTCTTGGTGGCAGCGAGCAAATCGCCTGGATCGTCCAGTGGATCATGACGGGCTCGGTCGCGGTCACCATCGCGTTGATGTGGCGCAGCCGGGTCCGCTACCAGTTGAAGGCCGCCGCCCTTGCCGCCGGAACATTGCTGATCACGCCATATCTGTTCATGTATGACCTGATGGTGCTGGCTATAGCGATCGCCTTCCTGGTCCGCATCGGGCTCGCTTCCGGCTTTCGTCGCCATGAGCTGGCGGGACTGGGCTGCGCGGCGGGTTTGATCCTTGGTTTTATCTTTTTCGGCGTCCCGCTTGGTCTGTTCGCCACGCTGATCGTCATGGTCCTGATCGTGCGCCGGGCCGGCCCCTGGTGGCGGCGTCAGCCGACGCCGTCGCTGATGTCAGTCGCGGGGGCCTAAGGGCCCGTTTAATCCCCCGGATTGCACGATTTTCGTCTTGTCATTTTCCATGAATAGTTGTTCAGTTCTTCATCGCGATTGTGTCGGATCGCCAAAAATTGAAGATGTGCGCCTCGATTGCCGATTTGGGCCCGAGTACGCGCCGGGGAGAGAAACGTGCCATGGTCTATCGGCGGACCCATCAGGTCGTAAAGCGCCTCGCAGCGCGGCGCAGTGCCATACTGGCCGCGGCGCGGGAGGCCGCGGCCGAGGGCGGAATGGCGGCGGTGCAGATCGCCCCGGTGGCGATCCGCGCCAATGTCGCGGCCGGCACCGTTTACCGCTATTTCCCTTCCAAGTCGGACCTGATCTCCGAACTGATCGCAGACGTCGCGCGCGACGAACTGGCCGCGGTGCGCCGCGCGGCGGATGCCGCGCCCGGGCCTTCCTCGGCGCTGGCCGCTGCCGTCACGACGGTCGCCGTGCATGTGCTGTCGCAGCGCAAGCTTGCCTGGGCCATCCTGGCCGAGCCGGTCGATGTCGACGTCACCGCCTCGCGGCTGTCGAGCCGCCGCGAGATCGCAGGCGAGCTTGCTTCCCGGATCGATGCCGCGGTCCGCGCCGGCCATTTGCCGGCCCAGGACACCGCATTGTCGGCGACCGCGCTTCTGGGGGCGCTGCATGAAGCGCTCGTCGGACCCTTGGCGCCGGACAATCTGGAAGACCGGGCCAAGCTGCGCGACGCCGTCCAGGCCGTAACGCTGTTGGCGCTCCGCGCTGTCGGCGTCATGGATGCCCGTGCCCGCGGCCTCGTGGTGCAGGCGGTGCTGCCGGCCAAGGCGCTGGTGGGGGCCTGAACGGCGCCGGCAACCGTTATTCGATGCCGTAGATGACCATGTTGGCTTCGGCGGCGCCGGCGGGCAGGGCCTTCACGCGGCGCTCTCTATCCATATATCCCCTGTTATTGGTCGCTCAGGACAGACCAATTGTTCAACCTATCCGATGGAGCCTCATATGACGACGACGTTTGGATCGGCCAAATGGCAGGGCGGTATCAAGGATGGCAAGGGCGCGATATCGACGAAAAGCGGCGCGCTGACGGATTACCCCTACGGCTTTGCCAGCCGCTTCGAAGGTAAACCGGGCTCCAACCCGGAAGAACTGATCGGCGCGGCGCATGCCGCCTGTTTCACCATGGCGCTATCGCTGATCCTTGGCGAGGCCAAGCTCACGGCCGAACACATGGAGACAAAGGCCGACGTCACTCTGGAAAAGCAGGGCGAGGGGTTTGCCATCACCTCCGTGCACCTGACGCTCAAGGCGAAAATCCCTGGCGCCGACAAGGCCAAATTCGAGGAACTGGCGGCCATGGCCAAGGCCGGGTGCCCGGTGTCGAAATTGCTGAACACGAAAATCACGCTGGATGCGACGCTTCAGGGCTGATTCCAGCGGCCGCGCGGAATGACGGCCGCCCGCGGCGTGCACACCATCAACAGCAATCCAGACCGTGTCGCATCGCGGCAACACGGTCTGGATCTGTGACTTGTCCGCAACGGCAAGCGGCCGTTATCGGCCTGAACCGTCAAACCCCGGTAACAGCGATAACGCCGATAACGCGGAGAGGTGAATAAGCGCCTTTAGCCGTTATCGCGTTATCGCTGTTATCGCGTTATCGTTGTTATCGGGTGCATTGCCGCGCATCCAAGAGCCGGTCGCAGCCGTCTCGGTTGCAGCATCAAGGGCGGCAACAGCGCCGGCTCGGGCGATCGCTTCCCACTCACATATCCGCATCGCTGTCCGGGCCGATATAGGCGATGCGTACCATGTTGGTGGCGCCGGGGGTGCCGAGCGGCACGCCGGCGACGATGATGACGCGCTGGCCGGCCCTGGCAAAGCCGTCACGAAATGCGATCCGGCCGGCGCGGCTGACCATGTCGTCCTGGTCCTTGGCGTCTTCGGCCACCACGCAGTGCACGCCCCAGACCGCAGACAGCTTGCGTCCGGTGGCGAGATTAGGCGTGATCGCCACCACCGGTGGCTTCGGCCGCTCGCGCGCGACCCGCAGCGCGGTCGATCCCGAGCTGGTCCAGCAGATGATCGCCGAGAGATCGAGCGTCTCGGCAATCTGCCGCGCGGCATCGGCGATGGCATCGCCGATGGTCGGCTCCGGTTCGGCGCGTTGCGCATTGAGCACGCCCCGATAGATCGGGTCGCGCTCCACTTCCTCGGCGATCCGGTTCATGGTCGAGACCGCTTCGACCGGATACTTGCCGGCGGCCGATTCCGCCGACAGCATGATGGCGTCGGCCCCTTCATAGACCGCGGTGGCGACGTCGGAGACCTCGGCGCGGGTTGGCACCGGGCTCTGGATCATCGACTCCAGCATTTGCGTGGCCACCACTACCGGTTTGCCGGCGCGCCGCGCCAGCCGCGTCATCTGCTTCTGCAGGCTCGGCACCCGCTCCAGCGGCAGTTCGACGCCGAGATCGCCGCGCGCCACCATCAGCGCGTCGGAGACTTCCAGGATTTCGGGCAGCCGGTCGATCGCCTGCGGCTTTTCGATCTTGGCCATCACGGCGGCGCGGCCGCGGATCATCTTCTTGGCCTCCATGACATCCTCGGCGCGCTGTACAAATGACAGCGCGACCCAATCGATCCCCGTCACCAGCGCGGCATCGAGATCCGCCCTGTCCTTCGGCGTCATGGCGGAGACTGGCAGATCGGTGTCGGGCAGGCTGACGCCCTTGCGGTCGGACATCTTGCCGCCGATCACGACGCGGGTGACGGCGCGCTCGGGCGAGGTTTCCTCTACGATCAGGCGCACTTTGCCGTCGTCCAGCAGGAGCGCATGATGTGGCCGCAGCGCGGCGAGAATTTCCGGATGCGGCAGCTGAACGCGGGTACTGTCGCCCGGCGTCTTATCGGAATCGAGCACGAAAGTTTCGCCACTGTGGAGCTGGATCGAGCCTTCGGCAAACGATCCAAGCCGCAGTTTGGGACCCTGAAGATCGACCAGAATGCCGATCGGCCGGCCATAACTGGATTCCACATTGCGAATGGTCTTGACCAGTTCGCGCATCTTGTCGTGCGAGGTATGGCTCATATTGATGCGGAAGACGTCGGCGCCGGCCTCGAACAGGCGGCGGATCATCGTGCTGTCGGAGGATGCGGGACCAAGCGTGGCGAGAATTCTTGATACGGCGCAGGCGTCTCATGGCTTGGTTCCGGGCGCCGCCGCTGGAAGACCAGGTGCGCCCGGAGCGGTCCCGCCCGGTGGAGTGGGAAGGCCAGGCGCCCCCGGCGAACTGGAGATGCCTGGGAGGGGTCCAGGGCCGCTGGGTCCGACCGGGCCCGGGATTCCTGGCACGCGCTGCGCCGGCGGCTGTTCGCTGGATTCGGTCAGCTGCACGGTCCAGGCTCGCTGCTCGCCGGTATCGACCTCGAAGAAGCCGGTGCGGTCGAATCCGCGAGCCAGGCAGTTCTCGGTGCCCTTGATGGTGAATTCCTTTTCGCGGGAGCACATATAGGCCTGTCCCGACCATTCGCCGCCGCGGTCATAATCGAGCGCATAAATATAATAATACCGCGCCACGAGCGTGCCGCGCAAAAGCGTCTCGCAAGCCCGCGAGGAGACGTTCCACCAGCCCTCGGTGGTCCAGCCATCGGCATCCTTGTAGCCAAGGGCGATGCCGACCCGGCTCGAAGTATTATTGCAGAGACGAAAGTCGGCGGCCGCGGAACTGCTCCACAGGCAAAGTATCACGAGCGCCAGTGCCGGCAGCAAGCCGGCCAGCGCGCGCGCAGTTATAAGAGGGGAGCGGTAGGAATTTCTGGGCGTCATTCCGCGAAGCTATATCAATTAGTTGGCGATTTCGCGAGGGCGAGCCGGACCTGTCAACCGCCCAAGAGGGTATTTTCAGGCGAAGGAGGTCCGAAACCCGCCTGCGGGCGCTCTCATTGCGGGTCGATATGGCAAAATCTGTGACAGCACCCAGTTAATGACGGTATCTTCCCTAAAACATCGAGATAGCGGTCATGACGATTGACGACAAATCCAGAACGGAACTCGAAGCAGCGGTCTTCCGGCGCATGGTCGAGCACCTGCGTTCCCGTACCGATGTCCAGAACATCGATTTGATGAATCTCGCGGGTTTCTGCCGCAACTGTCTGTCAAATTGGCTCAAGGAGGAGGCCGACGCCAAGGGACTGCCGATGAGCAAGGACGAGAGCCGTGAAGCCGTCTACGGCATGCCCTATGAGACCTGGAAGGCGACTTATCAGAGCGCCGCCTCTCCAGAGCAGGTGGCTGCGATGAAGAAGGCCCACAGCGAGCATTGAGTATTCAACGTCACGCAACGTCTTGCCTATCCTCCGTTCATTCTTCGTCACGCCGGGCAAAAGACCTGAAGGGGTCGCTTTCTCTTGTGGGCCCGCTGTGGATCATTGCGATGCCGCCTTGACGGCGGACGCGGCAGTCTTGAGGGTCAATCTGGAGAACGTGGATGCCGTGATCCTCGCGGCATCGATCCTCTCAGCCTCCATAACGAGTTTCACTCAGGAGTACCCGATGGCCACCTCTGCTGCAGCCGTCAAGGAAGCACCCGCGACGACCTTTGCAAAAGACCAGCTCAAGGCCATCATCGAGCGCATCGAACGGCTGGAAGAAGAGAAAAAGACCATTTCGGACGACATCCGCGACGTCTATGCCGAGGCCAAGGGCAACGGCTTCGACGTCAAGGCGTTGCGCACCATCGTACGCTTGCGTAAGCAGGACGCCAATGAGCGCGCCGAACAGGAAACCATCCTGGAAACCTACATGCAGGCTCTGGGAATGCTGTAAGGGGGCGGCGGCCGACTCAGTGCAGCAGGGCGGTTCGCAGCCCGAAGGATTGCACCGGCAGCACCGCGGTGACAGATCCGGTAAAGTGGTCGCTGATCAGCCCCATTTCTGGATCGTCCCCGAAAATCATCGCGATCGCCGCTTGCGGCTTGACGAAATAGACGCGCATCAAGGTCATGTCGGCGTCGCCCAGAACGGTGGCGGACATCGAGCTGCTCGCGCTTGGCGCCAGCATCATCACCCGCATCCAGGCTGGGTTGCCGGCGGACGCAGCAAGCCGGGTCGATGTTGCCACGACGCTGCCCTGACCCTGCGATCCCTTGGCGACGACGGTATCGATCGTGGTGGCGGTCGCCGGCCGCGGCCCCGAGGGGCGGATGCTACGCGGCATCGGCGCGCTGGCTGCAACGATATTGGCGTGGTCGACAGGGGAATTGGACGGCGGCGCGTAGGCCATCGCCTGCAAAGTGGATACGCTTGCGGTCGCGAGCGGGTCGGCGACCGAGGCCAGGGCTCGGTGGGCGCTGATCGCGGCGATCTGCGCCGGCGTGGCCTGTTTCGGCGTGGTCGAAGCCTCGCCCCAGAAACCCCGTGAATTAATGATGTCCGCCGGCGTCTGTGGTTTTGCCTGTGCCCTTTGCTCCGATGCGGAAGCGGCCGGCGCAGCTGTTGCCGGTTGCGCGATCTGGGCGTCGGCCGAAGCCAGCTGCAAGGTCTCCGCCACTGATTTCCTTGCCCGCGGCATCGGTACCGGGTCGACGGGTTTTGCGGCAGCGGTCGCCATCAGGCTGACCGGAGCAGATTTTCCGCCGGTCGGCGCTGCGTCAGCGCCCTCATCGTCGTCGTTGCTCGGCTTGACCCCGAACAAGCCGGCAAACAGGCTCGGTCTGGTCTTGGTCAAGGCGCCGTCGCCGCCGTCGCGCCGCTCGATGTCGGCCCGGGCGAGCTCATATCCCTTAAGCGGCTTGCCGTCGGTGGGAATGTGGACGGTCCGGCCGTCCGGGAATAAGCGGGCCAGCTGATCGTGGGTCATGCGCGGCCAGTGCCGGATGCCACCGGTGTCGAGATGTACGAAAGGCGATCCCGAGGTCGGATAGAACCCGACGCCGCCCCGCTGCAGGCGCAGCCCGGCGAAGCGGATTTCCTCAAGCGGCACGTCCGGGATGAAGAAATCCATGGCGTGGCCGAGCATGTGCTGGCTGAAACGAGCCACCCCGGACGAACGGCGGCGGAGCATGGCGTTGGTAGAAGGCGAGCGGTAGGCGGAAATGATCTGGATCGGCTTCTTGCCATCGACGTCGCGGTAGACCTCCCAGAGGATGTCGAACAAGTGGGGATCCATCGTGGTTTGGTCCTGGCTGCGCCAGTCGCGAAGATAGTGATTGAGCTCTTTCAGCGCCTCTTCGTCATACCGCCCGTCACGCTTGAAGGTAACGGTGAGATCCTCATTGGAGTGCGTGTGATGGAAGGAAAGAGTGCGGGTTTCGTTCAGAGCGCTGGCGTCATGAACCGATCCGGCTCCCAGCAGCAGCAACACGCACGTCAGGCCGAGATGAGACCCGGCCTTCGACAATGACAGCGAGTTGAGACGGCGTGCGAAACCAGACAGCACGAATGAGCCCACCCAAGAGGACGACCGATCGAACCAACCTTCCGCTACCCCGTGTGGCGAAAGATGGTTAATGCAATCTTAACGCGGGTGGGTTGATCGAGAACGAAGTCCCACCCCCCAAGTCAATTCAAAGCTAACTCGCCGAGTGTGGCGAAAAATAGCCCATTGATTAATACGGTGTGCACAATGGTTAACGCGGCGGGTTCAAGGCGCCTGGGGTCATTGAGATCATTGGAAAATTTGAGCCCTGGGCCTTAATGGGATCGGTTAATGCAAGCCTGACCCCTCTGACGCTCCGGCAGCACCTGATACCTCACAAACGCCGAAGTTGCAGATCGCTCATGACGGCCGGTCCCGCATTCTCCGGAGGACTGCCGTTGTGAGATTGCCGTGCCGGCCTATCGCGGCAACTTACCCGCGACAGGACCAGCTCAGCTTTGACAGGTCACTGGGTAATGACGCGCCGCTGCGCCCGACGGCCCGGAAGCGGGGCAGGAGGGGTGGGCGCCCCGAACAGCCGCTCGAAGAACGATGGTCCGGATGAAAACAACGATCCGGAGCTGTTGCTTGCAAAGCTGACGTCACCCGGCAGATTGCCGGTCGGGCGGACATAGTTCGGCTGGGAGTGCGCGACCACGTTTTCCAGATCCTTGCTTCTGCCGCTGCGAAGCATCGCCAGCATGGTGGCGTCCCGCCCATAGACGTCACGGCGGAACTGCAGCTTGCCGGCATCATCAACAAACGCGGTCTGGTAGGTGATATTGACCGGTATAGGCGTCGGGAATTTCAGATCGATTTCGCTCTGGCCATACATGCTGCGGATTTTTTCCGGGGTGTAGTGCTCGCTCGGCATCGTGATGTTGAGCAATGTCGCGGCATACTGATCCGGATTCTGCACCCGCATGCAGCCGTGGCTGAACGCACGCTCGTCCCTGGAAAACAGGTTCTTGTCCGGGGTGTCGTGCTGATAGACCAGGAACTTGTTTGGAAAGTTGAAGCGAATGCGCCCGAGCGCATTGGCTTCGCCGGGCGGCTGCGAAATGTGGATGCCGCCCTCGCGATCGCGTTCCAGTTTTAGCCCCATGCGCTGAAGCACGGTCGGATCCTGCTGCAGCGCCGGCAGATACTCGTTATAGATGATCGACGGCGGCACGTTCCAGGTCGGATTGACGGTGATGAACTTCATCGTCTCGCTCAAAAGCGGCGTGGCGTGAATCCCGGGTTGCCCGGTGACCACCTTGGTGGTCCAGACCTGGGTGCCATTCTGCATCACCTTGAGCGTGTAGTCGGGGATGTTGAGAATGACATAGGCATCGCTGAGCGAAGGCGCGCCAAGCTGGCGCGGCAGCCAACGCCAGCGCTCCATATTGACGATCACAGTGTCGATCTGGTGGTCGCGCTTCGGGCTATTGAGGGCCTTGACGGTCTTATCGTCGAGCACCCCGGTGGGCTTGAGTTCGGCGCTTTCCTGGAATTTCCGCACCGCCTCGGCAACCTTGGCGTCGTAGCGTGTGCTGTCGGCGTTTTCGGTGATGCCGAGCTTGGCGCGCAGTTGTGGCACCCGCTCGTCCTGCATCTCGGCCGCGGGTTGCCGCTTGCCGCTCGCCGGAGTGTATCTGAGCGCCGGTCCGTCCGCGATCTGGACCGCCAGTCCTTCGCCCTGGCCGCGCAATTCAGCCAATTTCGCCTTCAATTCGCGATAGAGCTTTTGCGGCGGATTGTAGCTGTCGAGCGCCGCCGAGGCATCCTTGGCGGTGGCGACATTCTGCAGTACTTCCGAAGGATCGGTCGGATGCTCCGGATATTGAATGTCGGCGCTGACCTGCGACCAATGCATGCGGCCGCTCTGCGCCTGGCGCGCATAGTCCAGCATGCTCTCCGTCAATTTCAAGTCGGCTTCGGCGAGCAGATCCGGCGTGGTCGCCGCGGCGAAATCCGGCACGGGATAATCTGACGCATTCAAGCCGTCTGAGGCGGCGTCCTTGAGCCGCGCAATCACGCCTTTGCCGCTTGGGGTCAGCGCGCCGCTTTGGGTCCACAGCGGCGCAAACTCGCGCGCGGTGTAGAACTTCTCCACCGCCGTCCGTTCGGCCTTGCGATCGAAATAGCGCAGGGATTTCGCACCCAGCATCTCGCGCAGCCGGTCGGCGACCGGCTGATCCGCTGGCGGCACGTTGCTGGCCGCCTTGGCCGGTTCACTGGCAGGCTCGACCGCTGGCGCTGCTGTAACCGGAGCGGCAGTCGCGGGTTCGGTGTTGGCGACGCCCGGCTTGTTGATATCGTCGGCCGGCGCGGCCGCGACATCGGATGCCTTGGTCTCTGGCAGCTTTGTCTCTGGCAGCTTCCCGCTCGCCGCGTCGGGGACCGCTGTGGTGGCAACGGGTGCCATAGCAGAGGGTGTCGTGGCGACCTGAGCGGTGGCGGCGGGCACCGGTTTGAAGTCATTGGCGCTCGGGGGAGGAAGATTGGCCGGTTCGGGACGCGGGATGGCGGCTTCGATCGCCAGTTCCGCAGCGCTGCTGCGGGCTGCATCAGTCTGGGCAAGCGCGGAGGATGCGGAGACCGAAACGAATGTTGCCGCGACAGCCATCAGCATGCGGTCAAATCCAGCACGGTTCTTCAAGCGATCTCGCATCTTCACACCCCTTGGGCGAAACTGCTCCAGCACGGAGCATCTGTTGGTAGAGTCGTTAGCAACTTTCGCTGGAACGCCAGCCTCGTGGTTCGCAGAGCCATTCAGTTGGCGGCTATCGATCCCCGCACCCGATCAAAGTCAAACAATCAAACGCGCGCGCCTCTGTCGCTACCGGCACATCGCCAGATTGCCACGACAAACTGACTTTGTGGCCACCCCGCGGCAACGGATCGGCTGCTTTTGCCACGTGCTTTACCCCTTGTCTGTCACCCGCAAGCAACGGTTCAGATGTTCTCATCCTTATTTTCGGCGTTTTCACGACGGCCAGCGCGGCGTGCCAGCCTCGGCGCTAGCTCGCCTGATTCGCGGCACCCGCCTGGGAAGCGGCGTCCGCCTCGTCAAGCTTGCGGTAAAGTGTCGAGCGGCCGATTCTCAATCGGCGCGCGACTTCGGACATTTGCCCGCGATAGTGCGATATCGCGAATCGAATGATCTCGCTCTCCAAGGCTTCAAGCGGCCGAATCTCGCCGGCGTTGTCGAGCATCGCCAGCGTTCCAATTGACGGTAATGGCGCGATAGGTATCTCGCTACCTGAGATCCTTGCGGGCCCGCCCGGGTGAAGCACGGGTTCGAAGATCAGCGGCTCGCTGTTCTGGCGCAGCGCTTCCGACTGCGGTGATTGCGCTACGGCGGGTGGAAAATCCGTCAGGCCAAGCAGGTCACCGTCGCTCATCACGACGGCGCGATAAACCGCGTTCTCGAGCTGGCGGATATTGCCGGGCCACTCGAGTTGCGACAGCTGCGCCATCGCCTCGCCACTGATGCCGGTAATGGGTCGATTTTCCTCGGCGCAGAATCTCGCCAGAAAGTGCCGCAACAGATGCGGAATGTCTTCACGCCGCGTTCGCAACGGCGGGAGTGTCAATGGCAGGACGTGAAGACGATAAAATAGATCTTCGCGAAATTGTCCGCCCTTGACGCGATCCAGCAGCTTGCGGTTGGTCGCGGAGATGATGCGAACGTCGACCTTCACGGGCTTACGCGCGCCGACGGCCTCGACAGCGCCGTCCTGCAGCGCGCGAAGCAGTTTCACCTGCGCAGCCAACGGCAATTCTGACACTTCATCCAGGAAAAGCGTGCCTCCGGAGGCTTCGACGAATTTACCGGTGTGGCGCTCGGTGGCGCCGGTAAAGGCGCCTTTCTCGTGGCCGAACAGGATCGACTCCACCAGATTGTCGGGGATGGCGCCGCAATTGACGGCGACGAACGGCTTCGATTTGCGTTCGCCGCTGCCGTGGATGGCACGCGCGAACAGTTCCTTGCCGACGCCGGATTCACCTTCGAGCAGCACCGGGATAGTGGATCCGGCCGCTTTTTGCGCGGTGCGCAGCACGCCCGCCATGGCCTCGCTCCGGGTGATGATATCGGCGAAGGTCAGCCGGCCCTCGCGGCTGTGCCGGATGCGCTGCAACTCGCCCTGCAGCGCGCTGGCATTGAGCGCATTGCGCAGCGAAACCTGCAGTCGTTCGATGCTGGCGGGCTTTACCACGAAGTCGTGGGCGCCGGCGCGCATCGCCGACACCACATTGTCGATGCCGCCATGGGCGGTCTGCACGATGATCGGGATGTTGAGGCCGGCGTCGCGAATCTTGGCCAGCACGCCCATGCCGTCCAGGCCCGGCATCACCAGATCGAGCACCAAGGCATCGATGACGGGGCCGTCCGGGGCATTCAGCAGGGCAATGACGGCATCGCCGGAGTCCACGACCACGGTCTCATAGCCGCATTTCTGCACCATGTTTTCGACCAGGCGGCGCTGTACCGCGTCATCGTCGGCAATCAAAATACAGGCCGCCATGGCTTTCCCCAAGCACCGCAACTATCTGTCTCGAATCGGGGCACTGTCGCCGATGCCGATTAACGCCCTCTTAAATGTTGTCGATCCTCGCTCCGAAGTTCCAGCCGTCCAGATCGAAACGCAACCACAGGCTCCAGCAAGATGACATCGCGCTCCAGATCCGCCGCTCGCAAGTCGATGGCCCACCGCAAGCCGAGCAGCAGGAAATCCGCGGCCAAATCCAGGTCGGGGCGACTGCCGGAATGGAACCTGGCCGATCTCTATGCCGGTATCGACGCGCCGGAAGTCGCGCGCGACCTGGCCAGGATGGATGCCGAGTGCGTGGCGTTTGAAACCGACTACAAGGGCAGGCTCGCGGCGCAGACGGCTGAAGGGACCGGCGGCAGCTGGCTCGCCCATGCGGTCAGGCGCTACGAGTCCATTGACGATCTGGCAGGGCGTCTTGGGTCCTATGCCGGCCTGGTCCACGCCGCCGACAGCGTCGATCCCGCGATCTCCAAATTCTACGGCGATGTGTCCGAGCGGCTGACCAATGCCTCGGTGCACCTGCTGTTTTTTGCCCTCGAACTCAACCGCATCGATGATGCCGTCATCGAACGCGCGATGCAGACCGCTGAACTGGCCCATTATCGCCCGTGGATCGAAGATCTGCGCAAGGACAAGCCCTATCAGCTGGAGGATCGCGTCGAGCAGTTGTTTCACGAGAAATCGCAGAGCGGTTACAGCGCCTGGAACCGGCTGTTCGATCAGACCATCTCGGGGTTGCGCTTCAAGGTGGCGGGTCGCGAATTGGCGATCGAGCCTGTGCTGAGCCTGCTGCAGGATCGCGCCGGCGAAAACCGCAAGGCGGCGGCGCAGGCGCTGGCGAAAACCTTCAAGGCCAACGAGCGGACCTTTGCGCTGATCACCAATACGCTCGCCAAGGACAAGGAGATCTCCGATCGCTGGCGCGGTTTCCAGGACGTGGCTGATTCCCGGCACCTCGCCAACCGTGTCGAGCGCGAGGTGGTTGACGCGCTGGTGGGCTCGGTCCGGTCCGCCTATCCGCAGCTGTCGCATCGCTATTACCAGCTGAAGGCAGGTTGGTTCAAAAAAAAGAAACTGGCGCATTGGGATCGCAATGCGCCGCTGCCATTTGCCGCCACCGGCAGCATCGCCTGGCCGGAGGCGAAGCAGATGGTGCTGTCGGCCTATCGCGGCTTCTCGCCGGAAATGGCCGGGATCGCCGAGCGGTTCTTCACCGATTGCTGGATCGATGCGCCGGTGCGGCCGGGCAAGGCGCCGGGGGCGTTCTCGCACCCCACGACGCCGTCGGCGCACCCCTACGTGCTGATGAATTATCAGGGCAAGCCGCGTGACGTGATGACGCTCGCCCATGAACTCGGCCATGGCGTGCACCAGGTGCTGGCGGCAAAGAACGGCGCGCTGATGGCGCCGACGCCGCTGACGCTGGCCGAAACCGCCAGTGTGTTTGGCGAGATGCTGACCTTCAAGCGGCTGTTGGCCAAGACCAAAAGCGCCAGGACGCGTCAGGCGCTGCTGGCCGGCAAGGTCGAGGACATGATCAACACGGTGGTGCGGCAGATCGCGTTCTATTCATTCGAGCGTGCCATTCACACCGAGCGGCGCAATGGCGAACTGACCGCCCAGCGCATCGGCGAAATCTGGCTCGGCGTGCAAAGCGAAAGCCTCGGACCGGCGATCGATATCCGCCCGGGCTATGAGAATTTCTGGATGTACATTCCGCATTTCATCCATTCGCCGTTTTACGTCTACGCGTACGCGTTCGGCGATTGCCTGGTGAACTCCCTCTACGCGGTCTACGAGAATGCCCAGGCCGGCTTCGCCGAGCGTTATCTGGCCATGCTGGCCGCCGGTGGCACCAAGCATTATTCCGAACTCCTCAAGCCGTTCGGGTTGGACGCCAAGGACCCGAAATTCTGGGACGGCGGCCTGTCGGTGATCTCCGGCATGATTGACGAATTGGAAGGGATGGGGTGACAGGGGCATTGGATCGTAAAACATTTGTTGAACGCGGCAATGGATCGTTGTTATACATTCTGTATAATGGAACCCATGTCATGAACGAACAATTGAAACTTGCGTCCGATCCCCGCGGCCAGTTGATCGGGACAGTCGAGATCAAAAAGATCGGCAATTCTTCGGGAATAATTCTTTCGAAGGAGCTCCTGGCTCGGATGAACGTCGGCGTCGGCGACAAGCTTTATGCGACGCTCACGCCCGACGGCGGTTTCAGGCTAACTCCCTACGACCCGGATTTCGAGAAAGCCATGGAAGTCGCGCGGCGGGGTATGAAGCGCTATCATAATGCCTTGGCCGAACTCGCCAAATGACTGAACCATTTTGGCTCACCCGCCAAATGGTTGTTGCGATTCACGACGAGCAGCTCACGATCCACGGTGGCGCCAGCGGTTTGCGCGACGAGTGCATGCTTGAATCGGCTCTCGATCGACCTAGAAACCGTTGGTCCTGCGAACAGGCCGAACTGGCTGAATTGGCCGCTGCCTATGCTTTCGGGATCGCGCGCAATCATCCCTCTGTCGACGGCAATAAGCGGACCTCACTGCTGGCGCTGTATACCTTCTTGGGCGTGAATGGCGTCGATTTAGTTGTGCCTGAAGCGGAGGCCGCCGCGATCATTCTCTCGCTCGCCGCCGGCGAGGTCAGCGAGGAAAGCCTGACCCGCTGGATCAGGGACAACTGGCCGCCGGAACCGGAAAAATAGCCCCATCGGCACCGCAGGGGCGGAAATGTCGCACCGGCGTTGCGCTGCTGTCGGGACTACGGTAATTCCACGCCAGCGCGAATTTTGACCCCTGGGGAAGACCGATGGCTGAGCATAATGAAGTGGCCTACACGACCGCTGACGGCAACGACTATCTGGCCCATGAGCAGACCTATGAAGCCTTTATCAAGCTGGTGAAATACGGTAGCGCCGCCGTCATCTTCATCGTTGCCATGTTGGCGATTTTCCTGACCTGATCGATACGTCCGGTTGCGCCGCTGCCCGGCGGCGCGTTAAAAATTTCCTAACTCCGGTCCTAAAACCGGTATCCAGCCCTGAACACCAGGCGCTAATTTGCTCGCGCGCGTACACCTCGCGCCGCAGGAGTCCCCATGAAGATTGCCGTTGCAAAGGAAATCGATCCGACCGAACCGCGGGTCGCGGCGTCGCCGGACACGGTGAAGAAGTTCAAGGCGCTGGGTGCAGACATCGCCGTCGAGCCCGGCGCCGGCATCAAATCGGGTACGCTGGACGCGGATTTCGCCGCCGCCGGCGCAACGGTCAGCGCCGACGCGGTCAAGGACGCTGACATCGTGATCAAGGTGAAGCGACCGGAGGCCAGCGAACTCGCTGGCTACAAACGCGGCGCACTGGTCATTGCCATCATGGACCCCTATGGCAATGACGCTGCGCTGAAGGCGATGGCGGACGCCGGAATCTCGGCCTTTGCCATGGAACTGATGCCGCGCATTACCCGCGCTCAGGTGATGGACGTGCTGTCGAGCCAGGCCAATCTCGCCGGTTACCGTGCCGTGATCGAGGCCGCCGAGACGTTCGGGCGGGCCTTTCCAATGATGATGACCGCGGCGGGCACGATCCCGGCCGCCAAGGTGTTCGTGATGGGGGTCGGTGTCGCCGGCCTGCAGGCGATCGCCACCGCGCGCCGGCTCGGCGCCGTCGTCACCGCGACCGATGTGAGGCCGGCCGTGAAGGAACAGGTCGAAAGCCTGGGCGCCAAATTTCTGGCGGTCGAGGACGAGGAATTCAAGCAGGCGGAGACCGCTGGCGGTTATGCCAAGGAAATGTCGAAGGAGTACCAGGCCAAGCAGGCCGCGCTCACCGCCGAGCACATCAAGAAGCAGGACATCATCATCACCACCGCGCTGATCCCGGGCCGGCCCGCACCGCGCCTCGTCACTGCCGAGATGGTCAAGTCGATGAAGCCGGGCTCGGTGCTGGTCGATCTGGCGGTCGAGCGCGGCGGCAATGTCGAGGGGGCCAGGGCCGGCGAGGTCGCCGAGGTCGATGGCGTCAAAATCGTCGGTTACACCAACGTGGCCGGGCGGGTCGCTGCCTCGGCCTCAAACCTCTACGCGCGCAATCTGTTTTCCTTCATCGAGACGCTGGTCGACAAGTCGACCAAGGCGGTGGCGGTGAAGTGGGACGACGAACTGGTCAAGGCCACCGCCCTGACCAGGGATGGCGCCGTGATTCATCCCAACTTTCAGCCGAAAGCCGCTTAAGGAGCGCCGCCATGGAACATATCGCGCAGGCCGTCGATCCCTTCGTATTCCGGCTGTCGATCTTCGTGCTGGCCGTGTTCGTCGGCTATTTCGTGGTGTGGTCGGTGACGCCCGCGCTGCATACGCCGCTGATGTCGGTGACCAACGCGATCTCCTCGGTGATCGTGGTCGGCGCGCTGCTCGCGGTCGGTGTCGGCATGATCTCGAGCGGCAGCGGCTGGGCGCGCGGCTTCGGCTTCGTGGCCCTGATCTTTGCCTGCGTGAATATCTTCGGCGGCTTCCTGGTCACCCAGCGCATGCTCGCGATGTACAAGAAGAAGATCAAGTGAACGGCGTGCACCTCGTGGTGACGACGACAATGGGGGCCTTGAGATGAACGCCAATCTGTCCGCAGTGCTTTATCTGGTCGCTGGCGTCCTGTTCATTCTGTCGCTGCGCGGGTTGTCCAGTCCCGCCACATCGCGCCAGGGCAACTTCCTCGGCATGATCGGCATGGCGATCGCGGTCGCGACCACGCTCGCCAGCCATCCGCCGGCGGATGGCATCGCCTGGCTGTTGGTGATCCTGGGCGTCGCCATTGGTGGCTCCATCGGCGCGGTGATCGCGCGACGGGTGCCGATGACGTCGATGCCGGAACTGGTGGCGGCGTTCCACTCGCTGGTCGGCATGGCCGCGGTGCTGGTGGCGGCCGGCGCATTCTACGCGCCGGAAGCCTTCGACATCGGCACGCCCGGCAACATCCACCCGCAGTCGCTGGTCGAAATGTCACTCGGCGTCGCCATCGGTGCCTTGACCTTCACCGGTTCGGTGATCGCGTTTGCCAAGCTGTCCGGCCGCATGAGCGGCGCGCCGATCATCCTGCCGGCCCGGCACATCATCAACATCGCGCTGGCCCTGGCGCTGCTGTTCTTCATCGTCGGCCTCGTGCTGTCGGGAAGCGCCATCGACTTCTGGCTGATCGTCATCATCGCCCTGGCGCTCGGCGCGCTTTTGATCATCCCGATCGGCGGCGCCGACATGCCGGTCGTGATCTCGATGCTGAACTCCTATTCCGGCTGGGCCGCCGCCGGCATCGGATTTACGCTCGGCAATTCGGCGCTGATCATCACCGGCGCGCTGGTCGGATCGTCCGGCGCGATCCTGTCCTACATCATGTGCCACGCGATGAACCGCTCCTTCATCTCGGTCATCCTCGGCGGCTTCGGCGGTGAGACTGCGGCGGCTGGCGCGGGAGCCGGAGGCGAAGCGCGGCCCGTGAAACTGGGCTCCGCCGACGACGCCGCCTTCATCATGAAGAACGCGCAGAAGGTGATCATCGTGCCCGGCTACGGCATGGCTGTGGCGCAGGCGCAGCACGCGTTGCGCGAGATGGCCGACACCCTCAAGAAGGAAGGCGTCGAGGTCAAATACGCGATCCATCCGGTCGCGGGCCGGATGCCTGGCCACATGAACGTGCTCCTGGCCGAGGCCAACGTGCCCTATGACGAGGTGTTCGAACTCGAGGACATCAATTCCGAATTCGCCCAGGCCGACGTTGCCTTTGTGATCGGCGCCAATGACGTCACCAACCCGGCGGCCGAGGACGATCCGAAATCGCCGATCTACGGCATGCCGGTGCTCCAGGTCTGGAAGGCCGGCACCGTGATGTTCATCAAGCGCTCGCTCGCCTCCGGCTATGCCGGCATCGACAACCCCCTGTTCTACCGGGACAACACCATGATGCTGCTCGGCGACGCCAAGAAGATGACCGAGAACATCGTCAAGGCGCTGTAACCCAGCCGGGATCGCCCGCGGGCAGGCGCGGTGGCACCAATGGTCGTTCGGAGAAACGCCTTTCCCGATGGCCAGCAAGGCCCTGCTTTTCGTGACAGGTTCGGGCGGGTTGTCGCAGTACTCGGCTGCACTTTTGCCCTGGTATTCGGATAAAATGAAAACCCAGGGCTTCATTCTCGCGACTACGGCGCTGGTCGTCCTGCCAGGCGATGCGCACGCTGCCGGCATGCTCGATGGCGCGGCCCTGAAATGGCCATTTGCGCTGCCGTTCGTGGGCTTGCTGCTCTCGATCGCCACTGGGCCACTGTTTGTCCCAAAGCTGTGGCATGGCCACTATGGAAAGGTCGCCGCCGCATGGTCCGCGCTAACGCTCGGGCTGATCGCCTGGGTTGCGGGAGGGGCCGCGATGCTGGCCGCCTTCACCCAGGCCATGCTGGGTGAATATCTGAGTTTCATCGTCCTTCTGTTCGCCCTTTACACGGTCGCTGGCGGGATCGTCGTCAGCGGCGACATCCGGGCCACGCCATGGACGAACACCGCCGTCCTTGCCATCGGCACCGCCATGGCCAGCATCGTCGGGACCACGGGCGCCGCGATGATCCTGATCCGGCCATTGATCCGGGCCAATGCCTGGCGTCGGCACAATACCCACGTGGTGATCTTCTTCATCATTCTGGTGGGCAACGTTGGCGGCGCGCTCAGTCCGTTGGGCGATCCGCCATTATTCATCGGCTTCCTGCATGGCGTGGATTTCTTCTGGCCCGCCCGAAACCTTTGGGTGCAGACCGCGATCGTTGCCGGGGCCCTGCTGGTCATGTTCTTGCTGCTCGATCTCCGGCGCTTCCGAGGCAGCAGAAGCGCTCCCTCTTCGGCGCCGATCCGGATACGCGGCCTCGCCAACATCGCGCTGATAGCCGCCATCATCTCGAGCATTCTGCTGTCGGCAGTTTGGCGGCCCTCTATTGCGGTCGATGTTTTCGGCACCAGACTGGAGCTGCAGAATCTCGTGCGCGACGCGCTGCTCGTGGTGATGGCGTTGCTCTCGCTGTGGTTGACGCCGGACGAACATCGTGACGCCAACGAGTTTACCTGGGAGCCGATTCGGGAAGTGGCCAAACTGTTCGCCGGCATCTTCACGGCCATTATCCCGGTACTGGCCATGCTCCAGGCCGGTCGGGGCGGGGCCTTTGGTTGGTTGCTGTCGGCGGTAACGGCACCTGACGGCAGCCCGCGCGAAGTTGCCTATTTCTGGACCACGGGCCTGATGTCGGCATTCCTGGACAACGCGCCGACTTATCTGCTGTTTTTCCAGCTGGCCGGCGGCGAAGCTCAGGCAATGATGGGTAAGCTTTCCGGGACGCTGGCGTCGATTTCCATGGGAGCCGTGTATATGGGTGCGCTGACCTATATCGGGAATGCGCCGAACTTCATGGTGGCGGCGATAGCGAACGAACGAGGCATCAGGATGCCGAACTTTTTCGGCTACCTGGCCTGGGCGGCCGCGATCATGGTAGCCCCTTTGATACTGCTTATTCTTCTCCCCGTGGCGCCGGTCCTCAGAATCCACTGATGACGGCAACCATGGGTGCCTGCCCCGGAGGCCCCGACCATGACCAGCGCCGTATCAAATGTGCAGGTCGACACGCCGGAAGTGCGCGTCACCGAGTGGCGGCTGGCGCCAGGCAGCGCCACTGGCCATCACATCCATGCGATGGATTATGTGATCGTTCCCGTCACCGCAGGCGAAATGACCATCGTTGCCCCAGATGGGGAACGTTCCAAGGCCTTGCTCGGTGTTGGTAAATCCTATTTCCGCAAGGCCGGGGTCGAGCATGACGTGCTCAACGAGACCACGTCCGAGATCGTTTTTTTGGAAATCGAATTGAAACCATAAATACGCTTCCTGGCAAATTGCCACCGATCCGTCGCAGTTGATCCCTCAATGCGCCTCAAAGTGCCCGTAATGATCCGCAGCGGGAGCTGCTGGCATGCTGAAATACATCTCTAAGTTTGCGATGGACATACTGCCGTCGTTGGCGGCGACCATTATCGGGGCCTATGTTGTCAATCATTACATCGTCACCAAGCCCGGCGCGGATGCCCCGGTTGCAGCGATATCGTCGACTGAACCAAAGAAAGATGACGTCAAGGCCGTTACCAAGCCCGCCGAGACGGCATCCGACGAAGCCAATGTGCCGGAACCCGGTGTAAGAGCGAAGGGTTTCTCTGAAAAGGCCGTGCTCGAAAAGTCGGCGGCCGATGCGGTTGCGCAAAAGCCGGTCGAGAAGCCCGCGGAGACGGCGAGCCTTCCGGCGGATGCGCGCCGGCACTCGCCCGCGCCGCGTGAGAAGACCGCTGCCAGGAGCATTACCGTGCCGCCGCCCGCTGCCGAGAGTTCCGGCGCCCCCGTCGTTGCCACGCCTGCCTCCCCCAGTTCGGCCCCGCTGGCCGAGGCCGCAGTCGCCCCAGAGACGCGTCATGATGCCAACGATCTGGCGCGCGCGGCGATCGATCGGCTGCGTGCTATCGGCGAGAGTTCGTCGCGGGCTCCGGAAACCGCCCGCATTACGGACCCTGGCCGGGTCGCGGCCGCGCCCCCTCTGGCGGCGTCCCAGATAGCACCGCCGTCGGTCCGGCCACTTCCGCCGCCGATCATGGTGTCGTCGACTCCTGCGGCTGAACCCTCGGGCCCGATAACCGGATCGATCCAGGGAAGGCACCTTTACCCAGATGCGGCCGGCCCGGCCGATTCGTACCCTCCGACGCCACCGGCCGATATTCCGTCCGCGCCGCTGTTGCCGCCCCTGGTATTGCACGCCGAAGCGATCGGGCCTTCGATGAAAGGACGCACTTCGGTTGCCGAGGATATGCTGGCGGCGGCTAAATCGGTGTTCCACGCGGTGCTGCCGAATAGTCCCAGCAACTGACCCGCAGGAGCAGTTCTCGCGCCTGACGCGGGAGCTGCGGTCTTTCGCTTGGACAAGCGAGAAACCACGGTGTTCGGGAGCATCATCTCAGCTCAGAAGGCATCGTAGCTCTGGCCGGGCTTGCCGCCGACGCGTGAGAAGCCATTTTGCGCGGCCTCGTCCCTGGGCCGCAGAGCAACGGCGCGGCCATAGGAAGCCGCAGCCTTGGTCTTGTCGCCGAGGCGTTCGTAGGCAAGCCCCCGGGTGACCCAGATCTGGGCGTTCTGTGAGTCGGCCTGTGCCGCTTCGTCGAGATCGGCGGCGGCTTCCCTGACTTTGTCCAATGCGAGATAACTGATCGCGCGGCCGAGCAGCGGCTCAGCCCGTTGCGGTGTCAGGCCGCTCGCCGCGGTGAAATCGTCGATCGCGAATTGATATTGCCTGTTGCCCTGATAGAGCAGGCCGCGATTGTACAGCGCATCCGCGTTGTTGGGATCGATCGCGATCGCCTGGTCGAACTCGGCAAGCGCCTGTTCGGCTTTTCCGGAGCGTGCCAGCGCCTGGCCGCGAAGATTGTGAGACTGCGCATCGGCCACGGTGGCTCCGGCTGGTGCCGCCTTCGGCGCCTCGTCACCGCTCGACGATGACAACGAACCGAGATTGATCGAGCACCCGCACAGCGCGACCGCGACCAAAGCAAACCCTGCCGGCGCGAGCCGCCGGAAAGGCCTTTGATCGGGAAGCGGTTTGGCCATGGGAGCAGGGAAGACTCGCGCGATGCTACGGTACTGGTACTCAGTTAGGGCTCACCCGGCCAAATTGGATACCGACTTTGCGACCGTAATGCGCGAAAATTATTTCATTAGCGCGTTTCTTTCGGCTGACGGAACTTCGCTTGGCGCGAAACGGCTGCCATCGGCAAAAATCCCCCTTTCAAATAATAACGCGGGCTCAAGGGCCCGCGTTATCGAATAGAAACCTGCAGGGGCCCGTGATCAGCGCGATCCGCGCGGGCCAGCGCCTGGGCCGCCACGTCCACCGCCGCCACGCTCGGCGCCAGGACCGGCACCAAAAACCGGCTTGGGTTTCATCGGCAGCAGACCTTCACGCTGCAGTTTCTTGCGCGCGAGCTTGCGGGCCCGGCGCACCGCTTCCGCCTTTTCACGGGCCTTCTTCTCGGACGGCTTCTCATAGTGGCCGCGGAGCTTCATCTCGCGGAAGATGCCCTCGCGCTGCATCTTCTTCTTCAGCGCCTTGAGGGCTTGATCGACGTTATTATCGCGGACGAGAACCTGCACGCGGCATCCTCTTTCATTGATCGGATTGAATTCTGACTAAGGTAGACGGCTGGCAAAACCATAGCCCTCCACCTTGAGCGCGCGGATGTATCAGATAGAACCCCGAATGTCCACCGGCGTGAACATCGTTGTGCATTTAATCGTCGCTTTTGATCGGATCAGTCGTTTTTGGGCTCGATTGCCCCGACCTGTGTCACATGGCCCATTTTCCGGCCGGGCCGAGGCCGACCTTTGCCATAAAGGTGGACGGTCGCCCCCGGAACGGTCAACCACCGATCGTAATCCTTGATGTCGTCACCGATCAGATTGGTCATCATGACCGGGCCATGGCGGACCGGCTTGCCCAGCGGCCAGCCGGCAATGGCGCGGATGTGTTGTTCGAACTGCGAGATGGAGGCACCATCGAGCGTCCAGTGCCCGGAATTATGCACCCGCGGCGCAATCTCGTTGACCAAAACCCTCGATCCATCATTGCCCTTCACCACGAACATCTCGACCGCGAGCACGCCGACGTAATTGAGCGCGTGGGCGATCGTCTCGGCGATCAAATGGGCCTCCCTCGCCAGGGCGTCAGGGATATCAGCCGGGGCACGCGAGATTTTCAGGATATGATCGCGGTGTTCGTTCTCGGTAACATCGAAGCTTTCGACGTGGCCGTCGGCCGAACGCGCGGCAATCACCGATACTTCGCGCTCAAAAGCGATGAAGGCCTCGAGGATGGCGGATCTGGTGCCCAGTTGCTCCCAGACCCGATCCGGGTCGTCGCCGTCCCGGATGATGGCCTGACCCTTGCCGTCATAGCCGAAACGGCGGGTCTTGATCACGGCCGGCAGGCCGATGCGGGTAATCGCAGCGCGCAGCGTCGCAGCCGACGACACATCGGCGTAGTCGGCGGTGCCGATGCCGAGTTGCTTCACAAAGTCTTTTTCCGCGAGGCGATCCTGTGTCGTTTCCAGGATTTTCCGGTTGGGCAGCACCGGACGGCGCGCCGCGAGGATCATGGCGGCGGCTGCCGGCACGTTCTCGAACTCATAGGTGATGACGTCGACATTATTGGCGAACAGTTCCAGCGCCTCGACATCGGCATATTCCGCGCAAGTGCCGTTCAGCACGACATCAAACGCCGGTGAATCCGGATCCGGTGAAAACACCTGGCAGCGCAGACCCAGTCGTGGCGCCGCCATCGCCAGCATCCGGCCCAGTTGTCCGCCGCCGAGAATTCCGATGGTGTCGCCGGGCCTAAGCTTGACCTGAGATGTCACCGTCACGCCGGTCTCTCCGGGCGCTCGCTCACGGCCTCGGTCTGCTGCTTGCGCCAGGCGACCAGCCGGTCGGACAGCGCCTTGTCGTTCAGCGCCAGCACGCTGGCGGCCAGCAAAGCGGCATTGACGGCGCCGGGCTTGCCGATCGCCAGCGTCCCGACCGGTACGCCGGCGGGCATCTGGACGATGGAGTAGAGCGAATCGATGCCAGACAGCACTTTGGTTTCGATCGGGACACCGAATACGGGAAGCTCGGTGAGTGATGCGGTCATGCCCGGCAAATGGGCGGCACCACCGGCGCCGGCGATGATGATCTTGAAGCCTGCCGCCTTGGCGCCCCTGGCAAAGGCGAACAGCCGTTCCGGGGTACGATGCGCCGAGACGATGCGATTCTCGCAGGCGACGCCTAGGGCGCCGAGGGTTTCGGCGGCGTGGCGCATGGTCTCCCAGTCCGACTGGCTTCCCATGATGATGGCGACGGTGGCGGTCATGCGGTCAATTCTTTTCGGGAAACCAGAAACATAGGCTGGATTATAAGATCGGTCCGGGGTTCGGCAAGGCATGGCGAGCGGGCTAGAATTGACTATCCTGTCCGGATCATTTGCGGCAAGCCTTCTTAAAGTTGCTTAAAGTGTTCCATGGCCAAGAAAACCAAGGCGAGCGCAGCGAGGACTGCGAGACGCCGCAAAGACACCGTGGCGGAGCGCAAGCCCGGGCGGCAGCGTTCACAGCCGCCTGCAAAAAGGTCGGCGGTGGCATCCAGCGGCGCCAAAGCCATTCTTCGCCGGCTCAGGACGCAACTGGCACGGGCGTTGGAGCGCATCGATGAGCTGCAGGCATTGGCGGATACCGATCCGCTGCTGGACGTTCTGAATCGGCGCGGCTTCGAGCGCGAGTTGTGCCGATCGGTTGCCTACATCCGGCGCTATCGCGCCAGCGGGGCGCTCATCGTGCTCGACGTCGATCGCCTGAAGCCGATCAACGATGCCTTCGGGCATGCCGCGGGCGATCAGGTGCTGAAGGCGGTGGTGGCTGCGCTCTCGCGCCACGTGCGGTCTTCTGACGTGATCGGACGGCTGGGCGGCGACGAATTCGCGCTGCTGCTTTGGAACCTTGGCGAGATCGATGCCAGGGCCAAGGCAATGGCGCTGGAGCAGGCCGTCGATCGGCTCCGCTTCGTGTTTCGCGGCCGCACCGTCACCGCCGGCGCATCCGCCGGAGTTGCCATGCTCGACGCGCATGCCGAAGCAGATCTGGCGCTGCAGGAGGCCGACAGCGCGATGTACTTGCGCAAGGCGCAGCGTCGGCATGAGCACTGAGGGCATGATCGCTCGGCAGCCTCGCGCCGTTGCCGCTGGACGGCGCTGAAAGTTTCTGGAAGCTTAGGCAACCTGTTGAGACCGCCGAGCGAAACGATGGCAATCCTTCCCACCCGATTCACGCTGGATATCCCCGACGCAGACATCGCCGACCTCCGCAATCGCCTTGCCCGCTCGCGCTTTCCCGACCAGGCGCCGGGTGAGGCATGGACCTACGGCACGGATGTCACCTATCTTCGTCAACTTGCCGAATACTGGCGCGACAAGTTTGACTGGAGAGCCGAGCAAGCGGCTCTCAATGCCTTCCCGCAATTTCGCGTTCCGCTCGACGGCGTTGACCTGCATTATCTGCATGTGCCCGGCGTTGGTCCCGATCCCATGCCGCTGCTGTTGCTGCACGGCTGGCCTGGCTCCGTATTCGAGTTTCTCGATATCATTCCACGCCTCACCGATCCCTCACGCTTCGGCGGCGATGCGCGCGACGCGTTCACTGTGGTGGCGCCGTCGCTGCCGGGATACGGCCTGTCATTCCGCCACGGCCAAAGGCGATTCGATGTTGCTGAAATGGCCGATTGTGTCGCCGCCCTGATGCATGACGTACTCGGCTATGCGCGATTTGGCGCGCAGGGCGGCGACTGGGGAGCCGCGGTCTCAAGCCGGCTCGGCTATGCGCACGCCGATCGAATGATCGGCATCCACCTCAATTTGATGATGGCCGTAAGTCGCGATCCCGCCGCCTTTCCCGATCCGACCGAGGAGGAACGACTTTACCTGAGCGAACTCGCGCGATGGTTGCGCGAAGAGACAGGTTATCAGTGGATTCAGGGGACAAGGCCGCAGACGCTGGCCTTCGGCCTCACGGATTCGCCCATCGGCCTGGCGGCGTGGATCGTGGAGAAGTTCCGCGCCTGGTCCGATTGCGGCGGCGACGTGGAGAGTGCCATCAGCCGGGACCGTATGCTCGCCGACATCACGCTGTATTGGTTTACCGGGGCGATCGGCTCATCTTTCTGGCCCTATTATGCGCGGCTTCACGGCTCGTCGATTCTACCGGCTGGCGAAAGGATTTCCGTGCCCACCGGATACGCGCAGTTTCCGCGTGAAATCCTCAGGCCGCCGCGCTTGGCCGCGGAGCGCGTATTCACCGATATCCGGCGCTGGAGCATCATGCCCAGGGGAGGACATTTTGCAGCGCTCGAACAACCGGAATTGCTCGCCGGCGAGATAAGCGCGTTCTTCCGCGATTTACGTTGATTGCGGTCGCCTTATCGCTCGTTCCATCAGACCTACAGCCCGCTAAGATCATCCGGCACGTTGCCGAATTTCTTCAGCACTTGCGCATCACCAAATTCGCCGATCATCGGGTCGCCGGTGCGGCTGAACGCGACGGCACCGATCGAGCCGGTGGCCTTCGACAAAACTTCCGCCCGGCGCAGCGCGCCGGATGAACTCTGACATTCTTCCGCAGCGCCCGCGACCGGCGATCCCGTGTCGTCCAGCAGGAATGGCAGTGCAACATAGTAGGTGACATCGGCCATGTTCTCGCTCCGGCTATGAGCGCTCAGGCGGCTTCACTGTCGGCCCGCGGCCTTCTCGCCATTGACCCCTTGTCCGAGGCTGTCGCCTGCAATTCCATCAATTCGGCTTCGAGATATTCATTCGCCATGATCAGCGCCTTGATCGTACTGCGCAGGTTGCCGTCGCACATCGCGATCGCCTGGTCACAGGCCTGCTCATAAGAACTCGGGGATCGTGAGGCGGGCTCGAACATGCTGGAACTCCTGGCTGGGCGAAGGGTGACGGCCGTTATGTTCCTATTTTGTTCTCATGCTGTCAAGAGGTTTTCCGCCGGTCAAACCGTCGCGGCCGAATTGCAGGCGCGGGGGGGCGCGGCGCGATGGAGCAGGGGGAACATCGCTCCATCGGCTATGCGATGATATCCGGGGTGATCTGATCTTCGATGAAGGCGATACGGTCGCGCAATTGCAGCTTGCGCTTCTTCAACCGTTGCAGCCGCAACAAATCCGGGGCCGGAGAGTGATGCAAGGCATCAATTGCCGCGTCGAGATCGCGGTGTTCCTGCTGCAGCCGTGCGAGCTCGTTTTCGAGTTCGCGCTCATCTTCGTCGGTCATGATTTACGTGTGCTGAAAAGCGCGATGAGAGTACGAAAGGTTGCGGAAACCGTTCGTGGAATATCGTCCCTGGCGAGCCGGCGCGCAAGCTGGACGGGGGCTTGAGACTGCAAGTTCAATTTAAATTTCGCGGTCGGTCAAGTGGCGACATTTTCGACTGAAAGCCTCCTGGAATCATGGGTTTGAGGCCATTTTGAAATCCTGCTTGCCGATCGTGCGGGTTCGGGGAAAGCCGTCGTCGGCTGGGCAGGTTCCCTTACTCACGATTGGTTACAGATGTTGCCCGAAATATGAGAGCCCGATTCGCGATACCCATCGACAGATTCCGGGAGTTGTGTACACTTATTGTCCCGGATCGAATTTGAAGTCTCATCCAACCAAGGAGGTTTCGTATGGCAATTCAGGCGCACCTTGTTGAACTGGAACGGAAACACAGGATTCTTGAAAACGAGATACACGAAGCGCAGGTCCACCTTTCGACGGATGATCTGCAGATTGTCGAACTGAAGCGCAAAAAATTGATGGTCAAGGACGAGATCGAGCGATTGAAACACACCGCGGGCGAAACGCTGCATTAGATATCGTCACCATTAGGTGCCGTCATCGGCTCTGCGGCCGCCGCGGTCAGCGAAGGCGGAAATCCCGTATTACGCGGTGACGCAGTCTCCTTAACTAACTCAGAAGTCTGGAATGCCATGCCTCGAGGCTGGTGGTTCGGTGAGCCACAGCCGGGGCGTGGTGATCCAGCGGTCGAGCGGTGCAAACGATCGCTGACTTGAGGGCGCATGCTGGAGGCGGAGGAGGCTTGAGGTCATTGTGCCGCAAGTTCACCGACATGGTCCGCGATCGCCAGCGATGACGTCAATCCCGGCGATTCTATCCCGAACAGATTGATCAGGCCGGCGACGCCATGATCCCGTGGTCCCTGGATCAGGAAATCCTGCGCGGCCACAGCCGGCGGAACGATCTTCGGTCGAATTCCCGAATAACCGGGAATCAGCGCGCCATCCGGCAGCGTCGGCCAGTAGCGGCGGATAGCCGGATAAAATCTTTCCGCCCGCGCCGGATCGACGGTGTAGTCGATGGTCTCGACCCATTCCACGTCTGGACCGAACCGGGCCTGTCCCGCCATGTCGAGGGTGAGATGCACGCCGAGCCCGCCAGGTTCGGGCACTGGATAGATCAGGCGCGAAAATGGCGCCCGCGACGTGCAGCTGAAGTAATTTCCCTTGGCGAAGTAGGCCGGGGGTATCAGTTCGATCGGCATGCCGTCGATGCTGCGGGCGACTGCCGGCGCGTCAAGCCCCGCCGCATTGACGAGAAGCCGGCATTCGAGCGAGGTCGGCGCATCGCCGCCGGCGTCAAGCTCGATCCGGCCCGCTTGTGCCCTGGCGCGCAATAACGGCGTGTGAAACGCACAGAACGCGCCCGCATCCTCGGCGTCGCCGCGCAGTGCCAGCATGTAGGCATGGCTGTCGATGATGCCGGTGGAGGGCGAAAGCAGGGCGGCCTCGCAGCTAAGTGCCGGCTCCAGTGCGCGCGCGGCATCGCCGGACAATATCTGCAGATCGTGCACGCCATTGGCTTCCGCATGCGCCCTGATCGATTGGAGCTTCGCGGTCTCCTGCGGACCCGTCGCCACGATCAGCTTGCCGCAATTGCGGTGCGGGATGCCGTGGTCGCTGCAATATTCGTAGAGCGCCCGCCTGCCACCGACGCACATCTGCGCCATCAGACTTCCGGCCCGATAATAGATGCCGGCGTGGATCACTTCGCTGTTGCGCGACGACGTCCCCGTGCCGACGCCTTCGGCCGTCTCCAGGACGATCACTTCGCGGCCGGCCTGCGCCAACCGCCGTGCGACGGCAAGACCAATCACCCCGGCACCGATAACGACGCAATCAACCTTATCCATTCGCGGCTTCAGATTTCTTGTTGGGCTGCTCGACCAGGGCGGTGGATTTGGACGTTGGGCGCAGGCGCGCGCTGCCCGAGCAAGCTTCCCGTTAGTGAAAGATTAATTATGTCCAGCCAAATGCGGCATCTTTAGCCGGTTTTCAGCCGGGAACGGGTAGCTGTTTACCTGATCCAAACCCGAAGGGCCAGACACTCCGCCGCGAAATCCGCGGGTGACTGATGGCTGACAAGAAATTGCAGGCAGGCAGCAAGAAACTGATTCCTGCACGCATCGGCGTATGCCTGATTGCCACTGTGGCTCCCTTGCGGGCCTTTGCTCTTTCCGATGACTTCGCGCCGCTCACCGATGGCGGCTCGGCGGACCCGATCATGGTCTGGGAAGCGCTGATTGGCTTCCTTGTCGTCTGTTCATTCCTCGCCGCCACCGCGCTGTGGGTGCTCTCGGCATGGAGCCAGGCCAAACGCGCGCAGCTGCGGAAAAATTCGTTCATCAGTTCCGCCCTGAACAACCTGAGCCAGGGCGTCGTGATGACGGATGCGTGCGATCGGGTGGTGTTCTGCAATGATCGCTATCTCGAAATCTATGACCTGGCGCGTTGGGACGTCGGCAAAGACATGACTGGGGCGCAGTTGCTGCAGATGCGGCGCGCGCGCGGCGCGCTGGACCTTGGTACCGAGCCATTCCATCAAAGCACCGGCAGCCCAACGGGCCTCATTACCGAACTGCCCGGCGGCCGATCGGTCGCGGTCAAGGTTTTTCCGCTGCCGAACGGCGGTTCGGTGTCGACCCACGAGGATTGCAGCGAGCAGCGCCAGCTCTCGCGAGAGCTGGCGTCGACCAAGCAGTTCCTGGAATTGGTGCTGGACAACGTTCCACTCTGCGTGGCTGCCAAGAGCATCGAGGATGGTCGCTACATTTTCGCCAACCGCGGGTTCGAGCGTTTTTCGCGTCTTTCGCGCGACGCCATCATCGGCAAACGCGCCGATGAGATTTTCCAGCCCGAGACAGCCGCCAGCGTCGCGGCGGCTGACCGCGCGGCGCTCGATGCGCCTGGAGGCCGGTTTCGTTCCGAATTCGAAGTCGAGCGCGGTTCGCAGCGGCGTCTGCTCTCCAGCAACCGGGTGGTCGCATACAATGCAAACAATCAGCCGCAATTCCTGATCGCGTTGTTCGAAGATGTCAGTGAACGCCAGTCGCTTTCGCAGGAACTGGAAAATACCAAGAAATTTCTCGAATTGGTGGTCGACAACATTCCGGTGTCCCTGACCGTCGAGCGCGTCAGCGATGGAAAATTTCTGCTGGCCAATCGCAGCGCCGAGACCATCCTCAACCGGCGGCGCGAGGATGCCACCGGATTGACCGCCGCCGAGATGTTCAATCCGCGTGAAGCCAAGCTGATCATCGCCCGCGACCAGGCCGCGATCAGGAAACGCGGCCTGCTCACCGAAGAGCACCCGATCAGTACCAAAGACGGGCTGCGGCTGTTCCTGACGCGCCGCGTGACGGTGCTGGGTGACGGAGGCGAGCCGCAATATCTGATCAAGACTCATGAAGACGTCACCGACCGCCGCCAGACCGAGTCGCGCATGGCCCACATGGCCTATCATGACGGCCTCACCGATCTGCCTAACCGCGCGGCGTTTCTGCAGGCGCTGGCGCAGATGATCGAGGCCTGCGGCGGCACCGAGGATGAATTTGCGGTGCTGTCGGTCGACCTCGACGGCCTGAAGGAAGTCAACGACGTATTCGGTCATGCGATCGGCGACAAGCTGTTGATCGAGGTGGCGAACCGCATCGAGGCCCTGGCGCGCGGCGGGGTGGTGGCCAGGCTCTCCGGTGACGAGTTCGGACTGATCATCGACGGCAAGCAGCCCGCTGCCGGAATGCGGCTGGCCGAGCAGCTCGCCGAAGCGCTGGCCAAGGAGTTCCTGATCGACGGCAAATCGGTTCGCACCGGCGTTACCACCGGGATCTCGGTATTCCCGCACAATGGCACCGATGCCGCGGCGCTGCTTGCCAATGCTGGCGCGGCTTTGTTTCGCGCCAAGGCGAAGTCACGCGGCTCGATCACCCTCTACGAACCCGAGATGGACCAGCAGATCCGGGATCGCCGAGTCCTGCACCAGGATCTCTCGCTCGCGATCAAGAACGGTGAGCTGTCGCTGAATTATCAGCCGCAGGCGAAGTCGCGCCAGACCGTAGCCTGCAGCGAAATCACCGGTTTCGAGGCCCTGGCGCGGTGGCGTCATCCGCTGCGCGGTTTCGTTCCACCCAGCGACTTCATCCCGCTGGCCGAAGAAAGCGGCCTGATCGTCGAGATGGGGGAATGGATCCTGCGCGAGGCCTGCCGGGAGGCCGCGTCGTGGCCGATGCCGCTGCAGATCGCCGTCAATCTGTCGCCGGCGCAGTTCATGCATGGCGATCTGGTCGGGCTGGTGCATTCGATACTGCTTGAAACCGGCCTGACCCCGGGCCGGCTCGAGCTGGAAATCACCGAGGGCGTGCTGATCGAGGATTTTGACCGCGGTCTGGCGCTGTTGCGGCGGCTGAAGGCGCTTGGCGTGCGCATTTCCATGGACGACTTCGGCAGCGGATATTCCTCGCTGAGCTATCTGCAGGCCTTTCCGTTCGACAAGATCAAGATCGACCGCGCGTTCGTCATCAATCTCGGACGCAATCCGCAGTCGGCGGCGATCGTTCGGGCGGTGATCGGGCTCGGCCACGGCCTCGAAATGTCGATCGTCGCCGAGGGCGTCGAAACCCAGGAGCAACTCGGCTTCCTGGCCGACCAGGGCTGCGACGCGGTGCAGGGCTATTTCATCGGCAAGCCGCTGCCGATCGGGCAATACGCGGAACTGGTCGGTCGGCCGTTCGCCAATTCCGCGGAGCCCGCGCGCAAGACCGGCTAAGGCTTTTCCGGCGATCCGTTTTGCTGGCGCGAACAGTTGCCGTTTGCGCATCAAGAGCGGGACAGGCCTCGCTTGAAAACGCTATACCCTGCGCATGGCGGACTTCGATCTTGCGATCATCGGTGGCGGCTTGAACGGCGTCAGCGTGGCGCGCGACGCCGCGGGGCGCGGCCTCCGGGTGATCCTGCTGGAGCAGGGCGACCTCGCTTGTGCCGCATCCTCGGCCTCGCCGCGGCTGGTTCATGGCGATCTCGGCCTTCTGGAGCGCAGGGCATTTCTGCGTGTCCGCGCCGCCTTGGCCGAGCGTGACGTCTGGCTTAAGATCGCGCCGCATCTGGTGCGGCCGCGGCGCTTTGCGATCCCCGCCCATTCCAACGAACGTCCGCCGTGGCTGTTGCGGCTGGGCTTGTTGCTCTATGACCGGCTGGCCTCGCGCACGGAGCTTCCGGCTTCGGTGACGGTCGATATCACCCACCATCCGATCGGCAACGCGCTGAAGCGGCCCTTTGGTACCGCGTTTGAATATTCCGATTGCCTGGTGGACAATTCGCGGCTGGTGATTGCCAATGCCGTGGATGCCGCGGAACGTGGCGCCGTGATCCGAACGGGCGCGCGCTGTGTTCGCGCCGATCGGCTCGCACACTGGCGGCTGGCGGTGATCGATCGCGGCCATCGCCGCGTGATCACGGCAAGGGCGCTCTGCAATGCCGCCGGGGCCTGGACTGCCTCGGTCGCGGAAACCGTGCTGCGGGTCCGCCCGCCGGATCTCGGCGCCAACCAGATCAGCCAGATTGTGGTCAGACGCCTGTTCGATAACGACAACGTCTATGTATTCCAGAACATCGACCGCCGGCTGATCTTTGCCAGCCCCTATGAGCGTGATTTCACGCTGATCGGCACCGTCGGCCATCTATTCAAGGGCGATCCCGCCGCGGTAGCGATGGCGGCTGCCGATGTCAGCTATCTCTGCGACGCCGCCAACCGCTACTTTCGCGAGCGGATCGAACTGATTGACGTGATCCGGACGGTGTCCGGCGCCAACCTGGCCGTCGATGCAGGCCAACGGGTGGCGCGGGAAGGATCGGTCACCTTCGATGCGAGGCGCGGCAAGCCGCCGCTCTTGACCATCTTCGGGGGCGACGTCACCAGCTCGCGGCGGCGCGCGGAGCGCGCGGTCTCACGGTTGGGGCGGTTCTATCCGATGTCCCCGCGCTGGACCGGGACCACGCCATTGCCCGGCGGCGATTTTGCCTGGCAGCAGTTCGACTCTGAAGTCGATGCCGCGCGCGATCGCTGGCGGTTCTTGACCGAGGCTGAGGCGCAGCGTCTGGTCAGCGCCTATGGCACGCGGCTTGAGGCTGTGCTGGGCGATGCCAAAAGCCATGCCGAGCTCGGGCCAGCCTTCGGACCGGAACTGACGGGGGCGGAGGTCCGCTATCTCATGGCCAGGGAATGGGCGAGATTCCCGGACGACATTCTGTGGCGGCGCTCGAAACTCGGCCTGACCATGCCTCCCGGCGATCGCGAGGCACTGGCGGCGTTCATGGCGACGGTGGCGACTTGATCGAGGGGACGCCGAATCGGTCGTGTTCTGCGAATACTGCGCGGGCTACCCCGCGTCAGGTACGCGAGGTGGCGGCGCGGCGTACCCGCTTAAAGTGGCCTGCATTGGCGCTCCCTTGAGCGGCGGCCGATCCGCCGCTAGCGTGCACACACACGGGGCAGGCAGGTATGGCTGAGGAATTCTCCAACTTCGAACCGCGGGATGGCACAACCGAGGTTTCGCCTGAGCCCGAACCGGGGGCAGGCACGACCGCCGATTCGATCAGACCCGAGCCGCAGCCAGAAGCCGCCCCTGAACCCGCCAGCCCGGAATTGCCGGCTCTCGTCGCCGATGTTCCCCTGCTGCGCATCGAAGCGGTGGTGAAGAAATTCGGCCGCTTCACGGCGGTCGATCAGCTGTCGCTCGATGTCGGAGCCGGGGAGTTTTTTGCCCTGCTTGGTCCGAGCGGCTGCGGCAAGACCACGCTTTTGCGGATGCTGGCCGGCTTCGAGACCCCCGACCAGGGCCGTATCCTGCTCGAGGGCAGGGATATCGCGCAGGTGCTGCCGCATCAGCGGCCGGTCAATATGATGTTCCAGAACTACGCGCTGTTTCCGCATCTCAATGTGCGGGACAACATCGCCTTCGGCCTCAGGCGCATCGGCATGCCGAGGATGGAGCTCGATGCCCGCGTGGCCGAGATGGTGGCGCTGGTCAAGCTCGAAGGCTTCGAAAAGCGCAAACCGGACCAGCTTTCCGGCGGACAACGACAGCGGGTGGCGCTGGCGCGCTCGCTGGCGCGCCGGCCCCAGGTGCTGTTGCTCGACGAGCCGCTGGCCGCGCTCGACAAGAAGCTGCGCGAGAGCACGCAGCTCGAATTGATGGCGCTGCAGCGCCGCCTCGGCACCACCTTCATCATCGTCACCCACGACCAGGAAGAGGCGATGACGGTGGCCGACCGGATCGGGGTGATGGATGGCGGCCGTCTCGAACAGGTAGCGACGCCACGGGAGCTATATGAGGTTCCAACCTCGCGCTGGGTCGCGGAATTCGTCGGCGACGTCAATATCTTCGAGGGGCAGGTGGAAACGCGCGAGACCGGCCGCATCATGGTCTTAACCAGGAATGCCGGAATGCTCGCGGTCGCCGAGCCGCGCCTGCCGATCGAAAAATCCAGCGTCTGCGTCGCGATCCGGCCCGAGAAGGTCAAGCTGTCGCGCCGTGGTCCGGCGCCGGATCAGTCGAATGCGCATGCGATCAACCGACTGGAGGGGATCGTCACCGATGTCAGTTACCTCGGCGGGATGACGAGCTACAAGGTAAAGCTCGATAGCGGCGCCGTGGTGCGCTCCTCGATGGCCAACACGGCGCGGCTCGATGTCGATGCCTACAGCGCGAACCAGCGCGTGGTGGCGTGGTTCACGCCCGACGACTGCGTGGTGCTGCAGCCATGAGCGCCCGCGATATCTTCACCCGCCCGGCACGTCTCGTGGCGATCGCGCCCTACCTGTGGATGGTGCTGTTCTTCCTGGTGCCGTTCGGCTTCGTGCTCAAGATCAGCCTGTCGCAGACCGCGATCGCGCAGCCGCCTTATGTTCCGGTGTTCGATCTGACTCAAGGATTCACGGCGATCAGCGCGGCGTTCGCGGCGCTGTCGCTGGATAATTTCAGGCTGCTGGTCACTGACGACCTTTATGTGCTGTCCTATCTGCGCAGCCTCGTCGTCGCAGCGGTCTCGACCTCGCTGCTGCTCTTGATCGGCTATCCCGTGGCCTACGGCATGGCGCGGCTGCCAAGGCAATGGCAGCCGGTCGCGATGATGCTGGTGATCGTACCGTTCTGGACCTCGTTTCTGATCCGCATCTATGCCTGGATCAACATCCTGCAGCACGATGGTCTGCTCAACCAGATCCTGTTGGCGCTGCATCTGGTGTCGGTGCCGGTGGTGTGGCTTTCGACCGACAGCGCCATGTATCTCGGTATCGTCTATTCCTACCTGCCGTTCATGATCCTGCCGCTCTATGCCGTGCTGGCCAAACAGGAGCCGGCGCTTTTGGAGGCGGCAGGCGATCTCGGCGCCTCGCCGCGCCAGGCCTTCTGGCGGGTGACCTTCCCGCTGTCGCTGCCCGGCATGGCTGCCGGAATCCTGCTCTGCTTCATTCCGATCGTCGGCGAATTCGTGATTCCCGATCTGCTGGCCGGCTCCGATTCCCTGATGATCGGACAGACGCTGTGGCTGGAATTTTTTACCAACAAGGACTGGCCGGTGGCCTCTGCGGCCGCGGTGGCTCTGCTGCTGCTGTTGCTGGTGCCGCTTGTCCTCTACGACCGGCTGCAGCGGCGCCAGCTGGAGGACGCGTGATGAGCGCCCGCGCGTCAAACAGTCTTTCGCGCTTCAACGCCGTCTCGCTCGGCCTGGGGCTTGCGTTTCTGTACTTGCCGATCGTGATCCTGGTGATCTATTCGTTCAACGCCTCGCGGCTGGTGACGGTATGGGGCGGCTGGTCGTTGCGCTGGTATAGCGAGTTTTTCAACGACAGCGCCATGCTGGAGGCGGCGTGGATGAGTTTTGGGGTGGCGGCGACCTCGGCCACGCTGGCGACGCTGCTCGGCACGCTCGCCGCGGTGGCGCTATCGCGCGGCGAGCGTTTCAGGGGCCGCGCGCTGTTTTCCGGCATGCTCTATGCGCCGCTGGTGATGCCGGAAGTCATCACAGGACTTGCGCTGCTGCTGCTGTTCGTGGCGGTCAACGCCGAGCGCGGGTTCTGGACCGTGACGGTCGCCCATACCACGCTGACGATGTGCTTCGTTGCCGTGGTGGTGCAGTCGCGGCTCGGCGGGCTCGATCGCAGCCTCGAGGAAGCCGCGATGGATCTCGGCTGCGACCCGGTTCGCGCCTTCCTCGCGGTGACGCTGCCGCTGATCGTGCCGGCGATCGCGGCGGGCTGGATGCTGGCTTTCACGCTGTCGCTCGACGACCTCGTGATCGCGACCTTTACCACTGGCCCGGGGTCGGAGACGCTGCCGATCCGGATCTATTCGGAGGTCAAGCTCGGCGTGAAGCCCGAGATCAACGCCATCTGTGCGCTGGTGGTCGGCCTCATCGCGGTGGTCGTGGTGGCGGCGTCGCTGGTCGGAAAGCTCGCGGGTTCGCGCAAGGGAAGCGCGGCGCCGTTATAGTGCACGGTGGCGGCGCGGCAGGCCCTGGGTCGGATGGAGGCGCGTTTGACGCCGTTCACGCCGCGCGAAAGAATTCGGCGGCGAGCGCGGCGGTTTGCACGTGGATGGACCTGCGATCGACGCCGGGTGCATCGATCCAGGGTACTGGATCCGTCAGGCGGCCGGCTTCGGTCGGCTCCGGCAGGAACACATAATGACCGGCCTCGGGCGCCACTCGATCGAGCGCGCTGGCCGGCAGTCGCTCGTGCAGCCAGAGCGCGACCGGCAGCACGAAATCGGATCCGCCGACAACGATGCGGCTCGGCTTCTTGATCGAACGGAGACCGCCCTCGTTGCAGCCAAGCACCGAATTGCCGGGCGCCAGGATCAGCGCGGCCCTGACCCGCGGGTCGAGGTAGCAGTCCGACATCCGCGCCCAGGAGTCGCGAAAGATGGCGCTCGTCTCCAGCAAGCCTGGAAGATGATCCGCCAGATCAGGGAATTCGCGGGGGCCGCGGCCGAAATTCGTGTTGCGCGGCGAGCGCTCAAATCGGGAGGTCTCGGTGATGGCGCCGAGCAGCGCCACCGCGGTGCAGCCGCCGAGGGAATAGCCCACCACAAAGACCCGATCCATGTCGACATGTCCGGCGAATTCGCCGCGCGCCTCGATTTGATCGAGCAACACCGTCAGGTCGCGCGCCCGCTCCCACCAGCACAGGAAACCTTCGGCGCGATAGGGTTCGCTATTATTGTTGCCGTGATGGTCGACACCGACCGCAATGAGGCCGTGACGGGCCAGATCGCGCGCCAGCCATTCAAGCTGCAGCGTCTTCCCGCCGGTACCGTGCGAGAGCAGCACGATGGGATAGCGGGGTCGAGCTGGACTAATCGGTGCGTCCCGCGCGGCGGGACCGATCACAAACGATCCTTCCGATGCCGCGCCGGTGAACAGCTCAGCTTCGCTCGCGCCTTCAGCCGCCGGATACCAGGCGAACCAGTTCAGCGGGCGCGGCCCGTTGCCATCCCAATTGGTTCGCGTGGCGTCTTCGAATCGACCTTGTCGAAATCCAACTGGCATCAGAGCCCAGCTTGCTTGTCATGCCGCGCCGCGGCGTCCCGGCTCTCACGGCGTTCTCTGGAATACTGGGTCGCCCGATCAAGTCGGGCGATGACACCGAGCCAGATCACGACTTCACCGCGCCCGCGGTCAGGCCGCCGACCATGTAGCGTTTGAACACGTAGTAGATGGCGGCCGGCGGCAGGGCGTAGATGAAGCCGGTGGCCATCAGCAATTCCCAGGGCGAGTCGTCGGCCGCCATGAAGTTGCCGAGCGCGACCGGCAGCGTGATCTCGGTGTCGTTTGACAGCAGCAGGAAGGCATAGAGATATTCGTTCCAGGCCAAGAGCAGCGCGTAGGTGCCGATCGCCACCAGCGACGGCATCATCAGGGGTAAGTAGACCAGCCGGAACAGTTGCAGGGTGGTCGCGCCATCCATGATCGCCGCCTCGTCGAGCTCGACCGGCAGCTTGTCGGAGGCCTGCTTCAGCACCCAGATTGCGTAGGGCGAGGCGATCGTCACCATCGCCAGGATCAGCGCCCAATGGTTGTTGAGCAGGCCGTAATTGCCCATGGTCCGGTACATCGGAACCGCCAGGAAGGCGGCCGGGATGAAGTAGGTAAAGAGCGCGAGATTCATCACCCAGCGGCCGCCGGGGACGCGCAGCCGCGAGATAGAGAACGCCGCCGCGGTAGCGATGAACAGCGTCAGCGCGCCGACCGCAACTGCGATCACGGTCGAATTCCACAGCTGCAGCCAGAAATGGCTGAGGAAATAGTGTTTCTCGGCGAATACGATGTAGAAATTATTCAGCGTCGGATGGTCCGGCCACAGCTTGCCGGCGAAGGCGTCCTCCTTGGGCGAGATCGCGAACAGGAACATGTGATAGATCGGCAGCAGCGTCCAGATCAGGACGGGGATGCCGATCAAGAGCAGCCGCGCTTCGGTGCCGGCTTCGCGGAGGGTTGGCAGCTTCATCGCGACAACCGTTTCATCATGAAATAGACCAGGGGCAGCACCAGCGGCATGGCGCAGACGATCGATGCCATCGCCAGGTTGAGCTGGTCGAGCCGCAGGTAGCGGATGCCCAGCGTCGCCAGCACCTGGGTGAGATCAGCGGGCCCGCCTCCGGTCAAGAGATAGACGCTGTTGAAGTCGCCGAGCGTCCAGATCATCGAGAGCAGCGTGCAGGTGACATATAGCGTCTGCATCGACGGCCAGGTGATAAAGCGGAACTTCTGCCAGAAGGTGGCGCCATCGACGGCGGCGGCCTCGTACTGATCGGCTGGGATCGCCAGCCGACCGGTGATCAGGATCAGCGTCCAGAACGGCAGCGATTTCCAGATATGCACCCCGATGGCCATCGCCAGTGCGACCACCGGATCGTTCAACCAGTTCGGGCCGTCGTCGCCGGTGAACCTGAAGATCAGCTGGTTGATCATGCCCCATTCCGGATTGAGCATGAAGCGCACCGAGAGGATGGTCGGGATCGAAGGCACCGCCCAGGGCAGGATGAAGAGCACTGACAGCCACTTGATCCAGCGCCGTTCCTGAACGAAGAAGCCTGACAGGAACAGGGCCACCACCATTTTGAAATTGATGCCGACAACCAGGAAGATCAGCGTGTTGACCGCGGCGCGCGCGAAAATCGGATCGTTGGTGAGCGCGACGTAGCTCGACGGATGGCGCGCCAGCCACAGCCCGTAGCCGACCGGATAGACCACGAAGGCCAGGAACACGAGCAGGTAGGGCGCCAACAGTGCGATGCCCCAGACTTGCGGCGTCGTCAGCCGCGCCGACAGCGGCCCGCGAGGGAGCGCATCGTCGGCTGTTGTGACCGTCATTGTTGCCATGGTGCGAACCCGTTGGACGCCGGCCGCTTAGGGCGGGCGGTGAGTTAAGTCAGGATTTGATTCACCTTCGTCAAACTAACTTCCTCGGTGTTGTCTTGCACCTCTCCCCGCGTGCGGGGAGAGGTCGATCGCGAAGCGATCGGGTGAGGGGGACTCTCCGCGAGTCGAACTCGCCGATGCAGCCCCTCACCCCGACCCTCTCCCCGCAAGCGGGGAGAGGGAGCAGATCGACCGCCGCCGCGCCTCAGGCAGTACTCGGCCGTTCGGTCGGACCATGCGCTAGCCCGCGACCTCCTTGATGCGGGCGATCAGTTCGTCGACGGCCTTGTCCACCGGCACCTTCTCGCTCACCACGCGGTTCATGGCCTTGGCCCAGACGTTCTCGTTGTTCAGGATGGTGAATTTGTAGTTCTTGGTGAAGTCGAACGGTTGGGTGCCGCCCGTGAACTGGGCATAGACCGCGCGGCGATGACGGTCGGCCTGCCAGAACGGGCTCTGCTGCCCGGCAGTGGTGACCGGGAACCAGCGGCCGAGCGCGCCTTCGACATAAGGCTGCAGGTTCTCCTCCTGCAGCAGGAATTTGACGAACTCCTTGGCCTGCGCCTTGTTCTTGGCGGCGGTGAAGATCACGCCGGTCTTGACGTCGGAGCGATACTTGATCGGCGTGCCGTCGGGTTTGTTGGGGAAGGAGGCGGTGATGATGTTCTCCTCATAGGCCTTCTTGCCGGCGGCGCGCTGTTCTGCGGTCAGCGCCGGGTTGTTGGCGTCATCAAGCCACTTTGCCGCGATCGAGATCGTGAAGTTGTGGGTCATCACGATCGTCCTGTTGTGGAAGGCGACGTTATTGTCCGGATCCTTCCAGGTCGTAGAGGACGGCGGGGTGCAGCCCCTGATATAGGTGTCGGTGTAATCCTTCAGCGCATGAATGAGTCCGTCCCGCACCTTGGGATCGTCGACCAGAAGCTTGCCGTCGTCATCGACGAGCTTGACGTTGTAGGCGTCCATGAAGGTATAGAACGACTGGAAGGAATCGGTCGATTCCACGCCCATCGGCTGGCCGACGCCGTAGATGCGCTGGCCGGTGGCCTTGCGGATCGCCGGCTGTACCTTGTCGCACCAGAAGGACCAGTAGTCGTTCCATTGGGTCGGGATGTCGCTGACCTTGAAGCCGGCGGTTTCCAGCATGTCCTTCCAGATCTGGACATGCATGCTCTGTTGCTTCAGCGGGAAGCCATAATAGGCCTTCTTCTTCGTCACGTCGTTATAGAGCAGCGCGGTTTCGAGGGTATTGGGCGCAAACGCCGATTTCATCGGCGTCAGGATATCGGAGAGGTCCTCAAGCTTGCCCTCGAACGCCCATTTGCCGGCGGCCTGCACGTCGTAGGAGTCGGAGTAGGCGACATCCGGCACCGTGCCGGAGTCCAGCGCCGCCACCGTTTTCGGGATCATGTCCTGGATGGCATATTGCGACAGCTCGACCTTGATGCCGGTCTTGGCCTCGAACTTCTTGATGGCCTCGAGCAGCGCGTCGTCCTCGGACTTGTAGAAGCCCTTGCCGAACCAGACCGTAATCTTGTCCTGCGCCTTTGCCGGCGCCGCGGCGTAGAGCAGCCCGATCGCGGCGGCAACCGCCACGGCGAGCACCCGTATTCCCCTTGATTTCACGTCATTCTCCCTGAGCTGCTGAATTTTGTTAACCAGCTGGGTGAAAGCCTACTGCATTCCCGGGACCCGATCCAGATGGGGCCGTCTATGCCTTGCGTAGGGGGCCTGCCGGTACACCGGAACCACCCGGCATTCCCGCACGCAATGGTTTTAACGATCCTTGGTGTTCTCCCCGGCAATCGGCTTTCTCGCCATGCTCGTTGGTGGAATTATCCTTGTGCGCGAGTCTTCCTCGATCGTCATTCCCGGCTATTCTTGGCGGCCATACCGAACGACGTCATCAAGCAGGAGGATGGCTTGCCAAGCGGAAAATGCAATGTCTTTGCGGTCTTCATCTGCATCACCCTTTCTGCACTGTCTCTTGGTTCGGCCAAAGCGCAGACCTCGCCGCGCCAAGTCAAGGTGCTGATCATTTCATTGTTCGCGCCCGAGGCGGCTCCCTGGATCAAGAACCTGGCGCTGGATCAGAAAATCGCACTGCCCGGTCTTTCTCCGGACTTCCCGGCGGTGGCATGCAACGCCGACGATGTCTGCTTGATGACGACGGGAATGGGACACAGCAATGCCGCTACCTCCACGATGGCTCTGCTGTTTTCGAGAAGGTTTGATCTCGGCAAGAGCTACATCCTGATTGCCGGAATTGCCGGCATTGATCCCGCCATGGGTACGCTCGGTTCCGCCGCCTGGGCCCGCTATCTGGTCGATTTCGGGCTTCAGCAGGAAATCGACGCCAGGGAAAAGCCCGCGGGCTGGGCCACCGGATATGTGGGCATCGAGGCTCCCGATCCCGGCACCAAGCCCGTGCTCGCCTATAGGACCGAGGTGTTCCAGCTCGACGAGCATTTGCTGCAGAAGGCGTTGCAGCTGTCCTCGAACGCGACACTGGCCGACAGCGACAAGGCCGCGAAATATCGCGCCAACTATCCGAACGCTCCGGCCAACCAGCCTCCGAAAGTCATCCAGTGCGATACCTTGGCCGGTGACACCTATTGGCATGGCGCCATGATCGGTCAGCGTGCCCACGATTGGGTTGCGCTGTTGACCGATGGGAAAGGCACCTACTGCACAACCCAGCAGGAGGACAATGCCGTCTACGAAGCCTTGCGGCGCGGCGCGGCCACCGGCCTGGTCGATCTCGGCCGCATTGCGGACTTGAGAACAGCGGCCAACTTCGATCGGCCCTATCCCGGTGAAACGGCCGACACCTCACTCCATACGTCCTCCGGTGGTTTCCCGATCGCCTGCGAAAATATCTATCGGGCCGGCTTGCCTGTCGTGCAGGATATCGTGGCCCATTGGGAGCAATGGCAGATCGGCGTCCCGCCTTAGCGATCCGGCGTTGGGCCGCGCGGCGATTTGAGGACGAAGCTTTCGAAAGCTGCAACTTACGCCTAGACAGTCGGTTAGAGACTGTAGTCGCCATCGAGTTACGAAATCTGAGGTTGAATTCGCGTAATGATGGATATGGGCATCCAGATGGAGGTTTCGATGCGCAAGCTTGCGCGCAAAGCGCGACTCGTGACGGGGGCGTCCAATGGGATCGGCGGAGATCTACCAACGGCGATCTTTTCGAGGATCCCGGAGAGGGACTGATAATCCCTCTCTCTCCGCCAGGCTACGTTATCGTGCGCCACACATCCCTGATGCCATCCGTGACCTACGCGGAGGCAAGGGCTTTTCGCAGGCCCTCGGGGTCGGCCTTGATGGCGCGCAACAGCGTCCGCGCCGGGCCGCTCGGCTTTTTGGCACCGCGCTCCCATTCCTGCACAGTTCGAATACTGAATTCATAGGTCTTGGAGAACTGTGCCTGCGTCATGCCGGCAGCGCGCCGGATGGCGCGCACATCGATCTCCGGCGCCATATCGGGGGCAGAGTCGGGATTGGCGGCGATCTGCCTGGCTAACGCCTCATCGGTCATCGCGTCGATCCTGCGCCAATCCGTTGCCGCCAGCGCAGTACGCGCCGCCTTACTCAAGCTTTTTGCCATAACGCTTCACTTCTCGGATGTTGGCCTTGAGGCCGAACGCCACCTCGCGAACTTCGCCATATTCAAAGCGATCATCCGTCATCGACACATGAGGTCCCGCGAACAGCACCTCGGCCAATGCGAGGGAACCGCGCCACCGCTTTGGTACGAGCCTTCATTCCCTCTTCAAGCAGGCTGCATTGACAGATCCCTGCGATGACCGGCGGACGCCTCGAAGTCCTCTTCCAACGCACGCAGTTCTTCGTCGAGCCGTCGTGCGATGAACTGACGCTCATCGTCGGTGAGCTGGGTCATGAGCAGCTTGCGATAGCGTTGCACATTTGCCTCGCGGGTCCACCGCGATCCCAGGTGGAACGGCGCCATTATTACCGCTGGCCGCTCCGGCTTCGATCCAGTTCTCCTGACCAAAGGCCGAGGATAATCCGCATCGGGCGAGGGCATCGGTTCATCCTCATCGTCGAGCTCGCGCAGCGCAGCCATGATGTCGCGCAGCGCTATCCGGTGGGCGATGCCGGGAATCTCGCGGAGCCCCGGCGATGATTCCACCGCGTACATGTCCGAGGCCCAGGAAGAGAGGATCACCCGTTTTTCCGAAGACGAAAGCGTGCGATCACGCACCACATCGGCGGGCGAATCGTAATGGGATATGGCGTGGAACTGAGCATCAAGCATTCCGTGGTTACGATCTATCTGGCTCATGGCGTGTCTCCTTTGCTGCTCCTTTCATAGAGACAGGTTGCGTTCAAAGCGGGAGGTGGTCCAGAGGCCGGCCTCCCGCAAGTTATCAATGGGCATTGATGGCGATGCGTTTGGCGGTCTGGCCCGGCTGCTCCGCCTTGGGCAGGATCACCGTCAGAACGCCGTTGCGGAAGTCGGCCTTCGCCTTGTCTTCCTCGACGCCCTCCAGCGGGATCTGGCGTTCGAAGGATCCGTACGTGCGTTCGGTCAGGAATTTCGCCTGGTCACTGCGCTCGACCTTCTTCTCGCCGCGGATCGAAAGAACTCCGTTTGTGATCTCCACATCGATGTCCTTCTCGGAGAGGCCCGGCAGCTCCGCCGAAACCGTTACCGCCTTGTCCGTCTCGCTGAGTTCGATCCGGGGCCAGCCGAACTGGCCGTCCAGCAACGGACTGCCCAGTCGGCCCAAGGGTCCGAAGCCGCGAAACACGTCGTCGAACAGCCGGTTCATCTCCCGGTGCAGCGTCAGAAATGGATCGAAAACCTCGCGCGTCGGCGCAAGCTGTTGATTTTTCGACCACGGAATAAGGTCGCGAAAAGCCATGTCATCCTCCTTTTGTCATACGAATGGCCGCGCGGACGATGGACGTCCGCGCGCATGCCGTTGGCTTATTGAGGTTCAGGCGGCCTTCTTCTGCTCGATCTGCTCGGACGGGCCGGCGGCGCCGATGGCGATGCGCCGGGGTTTCATGGCCTCCGGGATTTCCCGGACCAGTTCGATGCGCAAAAGGCCGTTATCGAACGCCGCCTCCTTGACCTGGACGTAGTCGGCAAGGTTGAACTGCCGCTTGAACGGCCGCGCCGAAATGCCCTGGTAGAGGTATTCGCGCTGTTCCTTGTCGGCCTTGCGGCCTTCCACCGTCAGCACGTTGCGTTCGGCCGTGATCGCGATCTCGTCCGGGCTGAAGCCGGCCAGCGCCAGCGAAATCCGGTAGCGATCCTCGCCGAGACGTTCGATGTTATAAGGGGGATAATGGTCTTCGGTCGCACGCTGGGTTTCATCGAGCAGATCGAAGAGGCGGTCGAAGCCAATGCTCGAGCGCCACAGGGGAGCAAAATCGTAGGTCCTCATAGCCAAGTCCTCCAAAGAGCAAGTTGGGTACGAAGGCGCGCAGGACACCGTCCGGCGCCCACTCGGTTCGCCAGACCCAATTCGGCGTCTGGCACCGCCACGCGGCGGCACCCAACGAATTAGAAAAAGCCAAAAAAATTTCAATAGGGGGCTTCGAGAAATTTTTTGGAAGGCCGGTCCGCGCCGGGCCAGACGGTTAATGGCCCTTAAATGCGACGGGGGTTCGGCCTCGCGCCGAAGGGGGCCCTGCGGACGCGGAAACCTTAGTCTGCTTTGGTAGGCCCTGACGCCGGCCCACCCGCCGGAGCGGTGGCCGCATCGGGCGCCGCCGCCGGCTTCGCCCGGCCTCCCGTAAAACGCTCCAGCGTCTGTCGCAACATATCCTGGGTCTTGCGGTCCTTGAGGGAGTCGAGCAGCTGGCCGGCGATTGGCGAGCGGCGGATCAGGCTGTCCGGATCCGGAAAGATCAGGGGATCGTCCCACGGGCCCTGCACCACGAACGGCAGATCGAAAGCCGGCGCGCCTGAGGGCGCCGAGGTAAGGCTGGCGATGCCCTTGAGATCATATTCGCGCGTCGGCACCGAGGACGTGCCGGTCAGGGTGATGCGCGTCGCCGGGCCATCGACGCGAACGTTCTCGGCGGTGGCGACGCCGTCGGAGAATTTCAATGCAATGGTCAGATTGTCGTAGGGCGTTGAGCCGCCGCGGAAACTGCCGGCGCCGGACAGCGGCTGGCGTTGCAACCGCCGCAGCAACTGCTCGACATTAAAGCCAGCGATCGCGCCGTCATGACCGGTCAGCGTGGCGGTGCCGTCGAGCGACTGAGCGAGGCCGAACGGGCTCGAACCCGAGGCCGTCAGCGCCAGGTTGAGGTTGCCGCGGCCTGTCAGACTGCTCAGACCGAATAATTCGCTGGCGCAGGCCTGCAGGTCGACGTCGGTGAACTGCAGTTGGGCCTTGACGTCGGCGACCGCGTCCGAGCGCGCCACGCTGAACGAGCCTTTGGCCACACCGCCATAAATCTGCGCCTCGCCGACGCTGAGCGCCAGCGCGCCACCGCGCAGATTGGCGCCGATCGCGGTGCGGCCAAGTTTCGAGGTGCCGACCGTCACCCGCGCCGCCGACAGGCGCATGTCGAGATCGGTTGTCGACAACGAATTCAAATCGAACAGCTGCCGGTTCCAGTCGTGGGCGCCGCTGGTGAGCAGACGGAAGGTCTGGATATAAGGGGTAAAGTCGAGCGCGTCGGCGGCCAGCGTCGCCTGCAGCGTCTGGCGGCCATTATTGGCAAACGTGATCACGCCCTCGGCTGTGTTGCCATCAAGTTCGACATTGACATTGGTCAGAGCGATCGAAGGACCGACGACATTGGCGCGCGCCTTCAGCGCGAACCGGCCGAAACCGCCGCTGCCCGGTTGGGCCGCGCCGGTCCAGCGCAGGGCGTCGCGCAATGACGGGCTGTCGATGGTCAGCGTGCCTTCCATCATCGTACTGGTGCGATCGGCGATGGCGCCGTCGAAAGCCAGCTTCAAGGGCTCGGAGGCGAGCCGCGCCTTGAGGCCGGAGCGCTCGCCCGACAGCGCGGCGACGAAGTCAGAGATGCTGATGGAGCCGTCGACGCGCTCGCCGCGCCAGTCGAATTGCCCGGTCGCCGCGAACGAACGCGAGATCGAGGGCCAGGCCAGGGAAAGGTCGATGTCGTCGAGCTTCTCGGAGGCATGATGGGCGTCCTGGTAGCTCAAGATGCCGTCCTGGATCCTGATTTCCGAGAACGACATCTGGCTATCGGCGCCGGGCTTCATGGTGCGCGCGATCGTCTCCAGGAAGGGCGTCCAGTTGCTGTCGCCATTGATTTGCCGGATGATCCGGATCTGCGGACGCAACAGCATGACGTCGGCGATCTCGAAGCGCTGCAGCAACAGCGGCAGCAATCGCAGATTGGCGGTCAACACGTCGACGTTGAGCGCGGGAGCAGCGGTGCCGCCGCCCTTCAGCCCGACGTCATGGAAGGAGACGTAGCTTCCAGGAAATACCGAGACATCGACATTGCCCTTGACCACCAGATCGAGGCCGGTCACGGCCCGGATTTGCGCCTCGACGGCCTGGCGCAGCGCGTCCCGGTTGAGTAACCAGGATGTCGCGATCAGGCCGATCAGTACCACACCGAGAAAGGCCGCAATCGGCGTCCCCAGGCGCTTCATTCCTTGGGCCATCGTCAATGACTTGATCCTGGTCGGGTTGACGTCGTCATGGTCGGGCTGACGTCGTCGGGTCGTTGCTGAAAAAGGGAACGGGCTGGACCCCTACCTAACTCGGGTCTATCCCATCAGAGAAATGCCGACTGGGAACGCCCATACCAACGAGATCAACTTGATGGGTTTTCTTGACGCTTTCAAGGCCATCCCGACCTTCCCACCGCCCGCGGTGTCCCGCCGGCCCATGATTGACGCATTGCGAAGAATTCGCCTAATAATCCCAGGGTAGTTCGGCGCGAGCTGTCCTTCCTCCATTGAGGTCCCATTTTCATGAAAAAGGTCTACCCTGACGCCAAAACCGCCCTCGACGGCCTTCTCAGGGACGGCATGATGATCATGTCGGGCGGTTTTGGGCTTTGCGGGATCGCTGAATCCCTGTCGGATGCGATCCGCGATGCCGGGGTCAAGAACCTGACGGTGGTCTCCAATAATGCGGGCGTCGACGGTATCGGATTGAGCCGGCTGTTGGAGACCCGCCAGATCAGGAAGATGATTTCGTCTTATGTCGGCGAGAACAAGCTGTTCGCCCAGCAGTTCCTCGCCGGGGAACTGGAGCTCGAATTTGCCCCACAGGGTACGCTGGCCGAGCGCATCCGCGCCGGTGGCGCGGGCATCCCGGCTTTCTATACCAAGACCGGGGTCGGCACCTTGGTCGCCGAGGGCAAGGAAGTGAAGGAGTTCGACGGCGAGAAATACCTGATGGAGCGCGGGCTGTTTGCCGATCTCGCCATCGTGCATGCCTGGAAGGGCGATACCGCCGGTAATCTCGTCTATCGCAAGACCGCGCGCAATTTCAATCCGATGATGGCCACGGCTGCGAAGGTCACCGTGGCCGAGGTCGAGCACCTGTTGCCCGCCGGCCAGATCGATCCCGACCAGATCCACACGCCCGGCATATTCGTCCAGCGTATCATTCAGGTCGGCACCAGCCTGAAACGCATTGAGCAGCGCACCACGCGCAAACGCGAAATGGCAGCCGCAACCGGAGAGGAAATCTGATGGCCTGGAACCGCGATCAAATGGCTGCTCGCGCCGCGAAGGAGTTGCGCGACGGTTATTACGTCAATCTCGGCATCGGCATTCCGACGCTGGTGTCCAACTACATCCCCGATGGCGTCGACGTCGTGCTGCAGAGCGAGAACGGCATGCTGGGAATGGGACCTTTCCCCTATGAGGGCGAGGAAGACCCCGATCTGATCAACGCCGGCAAGCAGACGGTCACCGAACTGCCCTCGACCAGCTATTTCTCATCGGCCAACTCTTTCGGCATGGTGCGCGGCGGGCATATCGACCTGTCGATCCTGGGCGCGATGCAGGTGGCCCAGAACGGCGATCTCGCCAACTGGATGATTCCCGGCAAGATGGTCAAGGGCATGGGCGGCGCCATGGACCTGGTCGCCGGGGTCAAGCGCGTGGTGGTGGTGATGGAGCATTCCGCCAAGGATGGTCCTAAACTGTTGAAGCAATGCAACCTGCCGCTGACCGGCGAAAAGGTGGTCGACATGGTGGTGACCGATCTAGCGGTATTCACCATCGACAAGCATGGCAAGGACGGCATGGCGCTGATCGAACTCGCCGACGGCGTCACGCTGGACGAAGTCAAGGCCAAGACCGAAGCGGAATTCCGGGTGGCGCTGAAGAATAGCTGAGCATCTGCTCAAGGCCTCGTTGAGCAACTCCATGAACTATCATTTCAGGCCACGAGCGCTGTATCCTATCGAGCCTTGCTCCGACCTCATCCTGAGGAGCGCGCTCTTCGCGCGCGTCTCGAAGGATGGCCGCTTGCACCGCCTTTGCGGCCATCCTTCGAGACGCATCGCGCTTGCGCGATGCTCCTGGGGATGAGGACCGGGGAGACCTGACGATATGATCAGAACTTCAAAATCGCTCATCTAGTTGAGCGATTCCCTGAAGCTTATCCTATCGAGCCTTGCTCCGACCTCATCCTGAGGAGCGCGCTCTTCGCGCGCGTCTCGAAGGATAGCCGCTTGCACCGCCTTTGCGGCCATCCTTCGAGACGCATCGCTTGCGCGATGCTCCTCAGGATGAGGACCGAGGAGGATGCCGATATGATCAGAACTTCGGAAGCGCTGAACTAGTCAGGCGCCAACGCGATCTTTTTCCGTGGGCGTGGTTGCTCGACGCCGGCGCAAGGCGAGCGCTTCGGACCGGGGGCAGGTCTCGGGCTGAAGCGACGAAGCGGCAGCCGCCGAGGCGCGCAGCAGATCGGCCAGTTGCGGCGGCGGCACGGGTTTGCTGAACAGATAGCCCTGGATCTCGTCGCAGGCGTGATCGCGCAGGAATGTCCGCTGTTCGATGGTCTCGACGCCTTCGGCGACGACCGTCATCCCCAGCGCCCTGCCCATGCTGATGATCGCCTGAGCGATCGCCTGGTCCTCGGGATCGCTCTCCAGATCGCGAACAAAGGAACGATCGATCTTGATGATGTCGATCGGAAAATGCTTCATCAGGGACATCGATGAATATCCGGTGCCGAAATCGTCGATCGCAACACCAATGCCGCGGCACCGGATCGCGTCCAGCATCCTGGCCGCCCGCGAAATGTTGCGCATCACCATGCTTTCGGTCACCTCGAGTTGCAGCAGCGCCGGGGGCATACCGCTTGCCGCCAGGGCTTCGTCGATATCCCGCAGCAGCCGTTCGTCGGCGAACTGCCGAGGCGAGAGATTGACGGCCATCGATATCGGCCGCAGCCCGTTGCGCTGCCAGGCCATGTTCTGCGCGCAGGCTTGGTTCAAGACCCAGCGGCCGATCGGAACGATCAGGCCGGTTTCTTCGGCCAGCGGTATGAATTGCGCGGGCGCCACCACACCCAGATCGGGATGGTTCCAGCGCAACAGCGCCTCCACTCCGGTGATTTCACCACTCGCCATATCCATCTTCGGCTGGTAGTGCAGCGCGAACTGGTTGCGTTCCAGCGCATGGCGCAAAGCCGTTTCGAGCGTCAGAGTCTCGATCGACTGGGTTTTGACCTCGTTGCTGAAGAAGCGGAAGCGGTTCTTGCCCTCTTCCTTGGCGTGATACATCGCGATGTCGGCATACTTGGTCAGCGTCTGCTCATCGGTGCCGTCGGTCGGGTACACCGCGATGCCGATGCTGGCCGTGATGTGGCATTCGTGGCCATTCAATTGCAAAGGCTGGCTGAGGACGGCCAGCAAGCTGCCGGCGGCACGCTCGATGCCGTCGATATCGGCGGCTTCATTGAGGATGACGACGAATTCGTCGCCGCCCAGGCGGGCGACCACGTCGCTGGCACGTACGCCATGTCGCAGCCTGCCGGCGACCTCGACCAGCAAGGCGTCGCCGGCTCCATGACCCAGCAAATCGTTGATGATCTTGAAGCGGTCGAGATCGATGAACAGCACCGCAAATCGCCGATCGTGACGCCGCGCGGCCTCGATCGCGAAATGCAGGAGTTGGCCGAACATCGCGCGATTCGGCAATCCGGTCAGGCTGTCGTGGGTGGCGAGATACTCGATCTGCTGATCGGCGCGCGCCTTGTCGTCGGCCTGATCGAAATTCGAAAGCGCGAATGAAACGTTGTCGGCCAGCCGTTGCAGCAGATTGATCAACTCTGGGGTGAAGGTGCCGATATGCGTCGACTGCACGAAAAACAGCCCGAACGGCTGTCCGTTCTTGATCAGGGGGAATGCCGTCGCAGAGCGGGTACCCAACGACCGGAGCCGCTCGCGAAAGCGCGTCAGCCTCGGATCTGCCAAGTAGTCATTGCTGACGCTGAACTGCCCCGATTTGAATGCCATTTCGCCGAGCGACCGGCTCTCTTCATTCGATTCCAAAATCGGGGTTCGCGTGCCAACCGCGGTCGCATTCCCAAGGCCTCCAGCGGCAACGACGCGGAGAAAGCCACCGCCGGGTTCAAGCAGCGAAATATGATTGAATATCGATGTTTCGCCGAGCACGGCCGCGGCGCAGACCAGGTGGCAAAGCTCTTCCCTTGTCCTTGCCCGGATGATCGCCTCGTTGGCCGCGCCGAGCGCGGCGAACATGCGGGCAATGCGTTCGCGCGCGCGTTCACGATCGAAATTGTCGAGCGCAAAACCGACGTTCTCCGCCATCCTTTCGAGCAGGCTGACGGTTTCGCCGCTCAGGGCATTGGGCTGATCGAGGAAGAACACCAGCGCTCCGATGCAGGACTGCTGTCGCCTGATCGGGACCGCGGCGGCTGAACGAACGCCGATGCGCGGGACTTCTCCGCGCCACCGTCGCAAGCCTTCGTCCTTGATATAGTCGTTGGTCACCACTGGCTGACCGGCCCGAAAGGCCGATGCGGCAAGCCCATGGCCTTCGTCCGGACATTGATGCGCTGATCGAAGCGTGTCGACGGCCGTTCCAGCACCGGCAACGAATCTCAGTTGATCTCCCTGCTCGGCCAAGCAGCAGGGCGGCGCCAAGCAACTCGCCCCCACGCACCGCCGCGTCGCAAACTTTTTGATAAAGCTCGTCCTCGGACGTGGCGCGCAACATAGCTTCGTTGGCAGCGCTTAGCGCCGCAAATATCCGCTCGATATTTGTGGTCAAATCCATTGTATGCCGGCCCCACCCGTCTCTACCCCGGGCCTGAGGGTGCGCCTTGCGCCCCTAAATGGCGGTAAGTATTTGATGTCAACAGCGGGTGAACGCAGCACAGCAATAATGATGTGCTGACGATAACCGGGTAGAACTACGGTGAAAGGGCATCTGCAATCGACTCGAACAGGACCTCGCCGAGGTTCCGACGTTCATCGTCGGCGACCTGATGGCCTCCAAGCCGGGGAAGGCCGCATCGCCCGTCAAGGCAGGGCCAGTAACCCGGCCGATATCGCCAATGTGGCGAGAGCCGACAGCGCCAGCGACCAGTGCACGCCGATCAGGCTACCTAACAGCCCAACGGAAATGCCGCTGAAGGCGCGCAGGCCGAGGCTCGACATGTTGAACAGGCCGATGACCCGCCCGCGCTTGTCGGGTGGCGCATGGATCTGGACCAGGGTCTGCGCCATGGCGTTGAAGGATAGTTCCAGAAATCCCGCGGCAAACAGGAACCCGAGCGCGAGCGGATAGTTATGGGCGAGCGAGAAGATCGCCAGCGCGGCGCACCACAGCATCGCCAGCACGATCGCGGTGCGCGGCCGCGGCGGCAACAATCCGCCGCCTTCGAGCACCACACCCGCCATCAGTCCGCCGGCGGCATCGGCGGCCAGCAGCAGGCTATAGGATAGACCGGGATCGCCATGGCCGAGATCGCTGGCGAAACCCGGCATTTGCGAACTGTAGGCATTGCCGACAAAAAACGACGCCGCGCCGGCGAGCAGCGTCATCGAGACAATGACGGAATGAGTCTTGATATCCCGGATGGTCTGCACGATGTCGCCAAGTCCGCGGACGGCGCGGCGCGGCGCGGAGGTGCCCGTGCGATAGCGCGGACCATAGGGCGCATTGACGAGCCATAGCACCAGCGGCAGATAGAACAGCGTGTTGAGCATGATGCCGTGTGCCGGCCCGAATACGAGCAGGATCGCGGCCCCGACACCCGGGCCAACCAGGACGGCGAGATAGCGCGCCATGGCGTTGAGCCGCACCGCGCTTTCAAGATCCTTTGGGCCAACGATGTCGTAGAGCAGCATCTGGTTCGGCGTCTGCCACAGCACGCCGGCACAGCCATGAATGACCAGGATGACCATGGCCTGCCACATCTGCAGGGTGCCGGTCACAAAGAAGTAGCTCCAGCTCAGTGATGCGATGATGAAGAGAGCCATGCCGATCTGGATGATCCGGCGCGGGTCGAAGCGGTCCGCCAGCGCACCGGAGGCGACCGAGAACAGCAGGAACGGCAGCCAGTGCGACACGATGGCGAAGCCCGCCAAAGCCGGCGAGTGGAATTTCTGATACACCACCCAGTAGCTGATGACGTGCTCGATGTTGTCGGCCATCATGGCGAGCACGAAAGTAAGGAATTGGGCGCGGAAGCCCGGGTGGCGCATCGCCGAAAAGGATCGCTTCGTCGAGTGCGAGGCGCTGACGGCTATGGATTCCGTATCACTCATTGGCAAGCCATCAATTTCCCGCGCAATGTGCGGGCGCATCCGGCAGCGCAACGCACGGGATCAATTCCTTGGCGGAGATGTCCTTTTGGATATGAAAATGGCCCCGGTCAGGGGGCCATTTCCATGTTACATCTTTTTGTCCATCATGGGCTTCATCGCGTGGTGGTGATGATAATGGTGATGATGGTGCTTCATTGGCATTGCCATCGGCTTTGCATCTTCTGCGCTTGCGATTGACGGGATTGCAAACGCGATGGTGGCCAACGCGGCCAGAACGTAAGACAAATATTTCATTGATCCTCCTTGGTGCCTGCTCCTGCAGGCAGCTAACGCTAGCAAATGCGTTACTTGCCGCCAATGCAAGAAATATGAACAGACGTTCAGCTGCCGCCGAATGACCGATCCCGATGACCAGGTAGCGGACTGATCCAGCAGCTGGAACGTGTCGCGGTCATCTGGAACCATCGCTCAGGAGTCATGGCCGGGCTTGTCCCGGCCATCCGGTCTTTCTTGCTTTGGCCAAGAGGTGGATGCCCGGGACATGCCGGGACAAGCCCGGGCATGACGAGGAGGAGAGCGATTCGATCTTATCGCGACATGCTCCAGGCTCCCGAGGCCGCCCGTCGCGAGGGATGTCTTGGGCCTGTCACGGGCAGTGGGCCTTTTCCCGAAGGTCTTGCGCAGATTTCTTGTGTTTGTATTTCGATTTGCAGACGTTGCTCTTCGTCATCCGCACCTTGAATACATGATCGTTGACCGAGGCAACCGGGGTGATGCCTGAAGGCAGCGCCGCTGCCGGACTGACCAGCAAGCTCATGACCGATAACATGGCGATGGAGCGAAGCATCGGTGGATCTCCTTGCACGCCAGCTGAGGCACTCAGGCGGTAAGACACGGGGCGATCACATTGTTCTTCTGCTGGCCGCTACGCTAAGTCAGGCGCGCCAAAAAGTCGACTGGCGCCGCCGGCGCCGATGTCGGTCAGGGAACTTTCCCGCGAGGGAGGGCCGCGGCGATCAGCTGGCCCGCAGCTTCCGCCTGCCCCAATGCCGGAACCGATCGAGGTACAGATAGACGACGGGGGTGGTGTAGAGCGTCAGGATCTGGCTGAGGACCAGTCCTCCGATGATGGTGATGCCGAGCGGCCGTCGGAACTCGCTGCCTTCGCCCATCCCGATGATCAGCGGCACGGCGCCGAGCAGGGACGCCATGGTGGTCATCATGATCGGCCGAAAGCGCAGCAGACAGGCTTCGTAGATCGCATCGGCCGGGGGCAGTCCGCGCACCCGCTCGGTGTCGACCGCGAAATCGATCATCATGATGGCATTCTTCTTCACGATACCGATCAGCAGGATCACCCCGATCATTGCAATGATGTCGAACTCGGAATGAAAGACCAGCAGCGCCAGAACCGCACCGACGCCAGCCGAAGGCAGCGTGGACAGGATCGTCATCGGATGGACGAAGCTCTCATAGAGCATTCCGAGCGAGATGTAGATCGTCGCCAGCGCCGCGAGGACGAGATACGGCTCGCTGCTGAGGGATTCCTGAAAAATCTTGGCGGCGCCCTGGAACGAGCCATGGATCTCCGAGGGAACCCCGATTCTACTCATGGTGGCCTCGATCGTCGCAACCGCCGTGCTCAGCGAGACGCCGGGAGGCAGATTGAACGAGATCGTGTTAGCGACCAGGCCTCCCTGATGGTTGACGACCAGCAATGCCGAGCCCTGTCCGAATCTCGCCACGCTCGACAGCGGAATCATCTTTTCCTGGCTGGTGCTGACCGCGGTCCCGGTCGACGATGGGCCCTTGCCGGTGGCGCCGATCGAATTGGTCGCGAGATTGCGTACGGCGCTGGCCGCGATCGCATTGACCGAGGCGGTCTGCGTCGCCGACACGACCGTTCCGGCCACGGCATTGGTCGTTTGCGAACCGCTGGCCGATCCGCCCAGGGTGCTGACATAGACATCCCTGAGCGTCTGCGGATCCTGCCAGAACTGGGGCCCCACCTCCATGATCACGTGGTACTGGTTGCGCGCGACGTAGATGGTCGAGACCTGCCGCTGGCCGAAGGCATCGTAAAGCGTGTTGTCGATCTGGCTGACGGAGATGCCGAGGCGCGAGGCCGTATCGCGGTCGATGATCACGTTGGCCTGCAGGCCCTTGTTCTGCTGGTCGCTGCTGACGTCGGCGAGGGTCGGCGCGGTTTGAAGCGCGGCGACGATCTTTGCCGTCCATTGATCCAGCTCTTCGAACGTCGATCCCTGCAGCGTGTATTGATACTGGGCATTGCTTGAGCGTCCGCCGCCGCCGAGATCCCCCACCGCCTGCAGGAACAGCGTGGCACCCGGCACGGCGGCGAGTTCGCTCCGCAGCCGGCCGATCACCTGATCGGCGGAATCCCTGCGGTCATGAAGCGGCTTCAAGGAAGCGAACACGGTGCCGGAGTTGGTCGAGCCCGCGCCCGGGCCCTGTCCGCCGCCGGTGAAACCGACCGCGGTTTCGACGGCCGGATCGTTCTTGACGATGTCGACGAACTGGGTGAGCTTCTGCTGCATCAATTGAAAGGAGATGCTTTGATCGGCCTGGATCGACCCGACCAGGAGCCCGGTGTCCTGTTGCGGGACGAAGCCCTTCGGAACCACCGCGTACAGGTAAAAGTTCAGGCCGAGGACCGCGGCCAGAACCAGCATCACTGAGCGCGGATGGCGCAGCGCGACGGTGAGCGTCCGCCGGTAGCCGTTCAGGAGCGCCTCGAACAGGCGTTCGCTGACCCGATAAAGGCGTCCGTGCGGCCGGTCGCGCTCTGCGCGCAGCAGCGCGGCACACATCATCGGCGTCGTCGTCAGCGAGACCACCAGTGAGATCACGATGGCGACGGTGATCGTCACGGCGAATTCGCGGAACAGCTTCCCGACCAGGCCGCCCATCAGCAGGATCGGGACAAACACCGCGATCAAGGACACGCTCATCGACAGCACCGTAAAGCCGACCTCGCTGGATCCCCGCAGCGCGGCCTGCAGCGCGGACTCGCCTTGATCCAGGTAGCGGGAAATGTTCTCCAGCACCACAATGGCGTCGTCGACCACGAATCCGGTCGCCACCGTCAGTGCCATCAGCGAGAAGATGTTGAGGCTGTATCCGAGCAGATACATCACCGCAAACGTCGCGACCAGGGACACCGACACCGCCACCACCGGCACCAGCGTCGCGCGGGCGCTGCGCAGGAAGGCGAACACCACGAGGATGACCAGGATGACGGCGATGATGAGCGTGATCTCGACGTCCCAGAGCGAGACCCGGATCGTGGTTGAGCGATCGACCGCGAGAGTGATGTCGATCGCGGGCGAGACCGATGCGCGCAATTGCGGCATCAGCGCCTTGACGTGGTCAACCATCCCGATGATGTTGGCGCCAGGCTGCCGGAAGACGATCATCATGACGGCGAGCTTGCCATTGGAAAGGCCGAGGTTGCGCAGGTTCTCCACCGCATCGCGCACCTCGCCGACATCCGTCAGGCGCACCGCCGCGCCGTTGCGATAGGCGACCACCAGCGATTTGTAGTCCTTGGCCCTGGTGGCCTGATCGTTGGAATAAATCTGGTAACGCTGGTCGGTGACGTCGATGCCTCCCTTCGGACTGTGGGCATTGGCGCTGGCGAGCGCCGCGCGGACGTCCTCCAGGCCGATGCCGTACTGGTAGAGCGCCTGTGGAATGAGTTCGACGCGCACGGCGGGCAGCGATCCACCGGTGACGCTGACTTCGCCGACGCCTTCGACCTGCGACAGCTTCTGTGCCAGCACGGTCGAAGCGGCATCATAGAGTTCGGCGGGTGTCAGCGTATCCGATGTCAGCGTGTAGATCAGGATCGGTGCCGAGGCGGGGTTGAACTTGCGGTAGCTCGGATTGCTCCGCAGCGAGCTCGGCAGATCGGAACGCGATGCGTTGATCGCCGCCTGGACATCGCGCGCCGCGCCGTTGATGTTGCGATCGATGCCGAACTGCAGAGTGACCCGCGCGGAGCCGAGCGAGCTCGATGATGTCATCTCGGTCACATCGGCGATCTGGCCGAGATGGCGCTCGAGCGGACTTGCGACCGTCGTCGCCACGTCCGCCGGGCTCGCGCCCGGCAGCGTCGCCTGCACCGAAATGGTCGGGATATCGACGTCGGGCAGCGGCGAGACCGGCAGCTTGAAAAAGGCGATGACGCCGGCGGCGACCAACCCGAACGTCAGCAGCGTTGTGGCGACAGGCCGCCGGACGAACGGACTTGATAGGCTCATGATGGTTGAACTTGATCCCCGTTCACCTGAGACGCCGTTGCAACGACCGGGCGTTCTGGAACGCAGTTCGTCAGCGGCTGCGACACTGGGGCGCGGCGTCACGTCGCCGCCTGGTTACCGGCATACGAACCTTACCGATACACATTTCAAGCAGCCAACACCAGATCTCCAACCGTCATGGCGAGTTTTGTGGCTACCGTGTGGCCGCCCTTTTGGGTGTCGAAGAAGGGCGATCACAAGGGTCGCCCCTACAGGATCGACATGGCGTAGGGGCGTCCCTTGTGGGCGCCCTGAACGGCTCGATCAGGGAAGACGTAAGCGGTGAGAGCGCAATCCTTCTTGCGCGCCCCGCATCGTCAATCCGAGGCGCAATCGGCTTCCAGGCCGTCGCAGCCGGGTTGTCGATCGTAATTCTGCTCGGCGAAGCGATTGAAGGTTTCCTTGATCGCAAGGCCGCCATTGGTGTGGTACATGTTGTGGTAGACGACCAGGTAATGCAGTTGCTGCGGCTGGCCCGGCGGCGGCGTCAACGGCAGCGGCAGGAATTTGCATAGCCCGAGCACGGGCGGCGGCGTGCTGCCGTTCACGCAAGCGTCCCCGGTGTCCATCAGGGTGAACGAGATCGGGCATGACCCGTTCGGCGCCGTCAGCGACGACGGCAGCGCCGCGCCCACCGGTCCGTCGATGCAGGGCTCGCTCGACGGCGGCGCAACGCCGGTGGGGCCCACGAAGATGTTGGTCGCCCCGATGTCGGCTGATATCTCCGCAGCTTGCGCGAGCGGGACTGGATTGGGGATTGGATTAAGTGGATAGGCCGGAGCGTAGTCGGTGTCGATGTCGCCTTGCAGGATCAGGATCGGCATCGTGCCGAATTTTTGGATGCTGAGGTCGCCGCGCGAGGCAAAATAGTGCGCGGAGCGCCAGTTGTAGCCCATCACGCCGTTGCTGTCGGGCAGGTAGACGCTGACGCCGGGCTGATAGGCCCCCGATCCGATCGCGGCCTGCACGGGCGTAAAGCCATCGGCCAACCCGGTCAGATAGGACAGCCTCAGGTCCGTAAAACCCTCGATGACCGAAAACGCCGTGACCGGCGCGCCCTGCTCGACCGCGCGGTAGGTGATGCAGCCGCCGTGCGAATAGCCGTACATCAGGAGCTTGCCATTGACGTTGACCGGCACCTTCTCGCTGGGGCTGCCGAGGGCAATGGCGCCGGCATGGTTGACCAGGAGATCGGTGAGCGCCATCACATCGGTCACCTCGCCCATGCAGAACTCTACGCTGCCATCCGAGGTCCAGCTGGAGGAGGGAAACTGCGGCGACGACGAGGTGATGTTTACGCTCTCGCCGCGGTAGGACGAGGTCGCGAACACCCAGCCGCGCTTGGCCCAGTCGAGGCACTGGCCGAGCCCGTCAGGTGCGTTGGCGGGCTGGCTGGTCCAACCGGCCGCGGTCACGACGCCGGTGATATTGCCGCCATTGCCGCTTCCGGTGCCGCCATGATTGTAGATCACCACGGGATACGGGCCCCCGGTGGTCGGTGCGCAAATCAGGCCATAGATCTTCTTGCCGCCTTCGACAGTATAGTAGCCGACGCTCCAGGCGACCGGGGAATAGAGCTTCGAATGCTCGTCCGAGATCATTCCCTGCACGGTCACCCATGGCGTCTCCGGGGCGGAGCCGACGCCGTATGGGTCGAACAGCACGGTGGACTTGCCATCGGAGAATTGATTGGTGGCGGTCGCAGGGTCTTCGCCGGACGCCAGCGCGGAATGGAATGCGGCCTGGCTGAACGTGGCGAGGTCGTTGTTGCCGGCGGAGGCGAAGATCTCAAGATGTCCCTGGCTGGTCGCGAGATCGGCGACGATCGACTGCGGCGACCAGTAGTTCGGCGGCAGCACGCCAGCGTTGTAGGACCACCGATAGAGCTGGTAACTGCTCCCCCCGGAGGTCTTGAACGACAGGCCCGACATCGCCGCATTGGTCACGCCCTGGGTAACGAGATTTCCGGTATTCTGATCGACCGCCTGGATGGTGACCGCCTCCCCGGCAGACTCGGCGTAGCCTTGCAGGGTGACGGGGTTCGATGACTCGGCGCCGGTTCGACTGAGCGGACTGGTGACGCAGGCCATAAGCGGCAGACAGCCGAAAAGGAGCAATGCGGTTCGAATCCTGAGCATGGCAAATCCCTTTCGATCAGCCAAACTGGTGCTGGAATATCAGTGCAGCTTTTAGCTGTGTGTCAGGCTTTGATCGCCCGGTTCAATCGCAGGTCCAACAATCTGCCTGCCGGACCGCCGAACAAACGATGCAGCCGGCTTGGCCGCGTGCCCCCGGCTCGAAAACGGCGCCTGGGAGGCGATGCCGCGCCGTCGGGGTCGAGAACCCGCCATCTCCGCGCGGTTCGACCTGGGATTGCCAACGTGTGTCGTTTCGATCACATGGGTAACCAAACTTCGGAAAACGTCAGAAAGCCACGGACTTGCCCGGTTCCTGAGCTTGATCCTCGGTAGAATATGAATTCCAGTACGGACCAATTTGCCTCCCATAAAGCGATGCTGTTCCGAGTTCATGCAAAAGATTTCAAAGCCCATTACTTCCGCCAAAGCGGCCAATCCGGGCGCCACCGGCTTCGTTCGCGGTGTTGGCGCCGCGGACTTGAGGCTCGTGCGTCGGTCCGGCTTGAGTTGGCGGGCGGCGCTCATGAGCACCGCTGCGGCCGGCGCACTGTCGTTTGCGATGGGGGGACCGGCCGAGGCAGGTCCGGCGCTCTGTGTGACCAATGGGTCCGTTGCCACCTGTAGCGGCAATCAATCCGCCGGCATCATAAGCGGCACTGATTTTCAAGTGCCGCCGGTCACCACGCTCGACGTCAACAACCTCACCACGGCCATCGCTCCGGCGAGCGGAACGCGCGGTATCAGCTTCAGCTCCGGTGACATCATCACCATCACCAGCGACACCGGCGCCTTTGGCATCACCACCACGGGAAGCAGCGTGGCCGGGATTTTTGCCGACAGCACCGCTGCGGCGGTGACGATATACTCGACCGGCAACATCACCACCACCGGCGGCAACTCGGCAGCCATTTTTGCCGAGAGCGTGGGCGCGGCGGTCACGGTGACCTCGACCGGCAACATCAACGCCATGGGCACGGGCAACAACCGCAATGGGAGCGGGATCTATGCCTTTAGCAACGGCGCCGGGGTGATGGTGACCTCGAGCGGCAACATCACCACCATGGGCGACGGAGCGAGCGGGATTCTGGCTTTTAACAGCGGCACCAGCACCGGCGCGGTGACGGTGAGGTCGACCGGCAACATCACCACGGCGGGCATGTCCGAGAGCGGGATCTATACCAAGAGCTACGGCGGCGGCCCGGTGACGGTGACCTCGACCGGCAACATCACCAACACCAGCACAGGCAGCTCCGCCAGCGGGATCACTGACAAGAGCATAGGCGGTGCTGCGACGGTGATATCAATTGGCAACATCACTATCGCGGGCACTTCCTCGTTCGGGATTGTTGCTACTGGCAGCGGCCCGGTGACGGTCAGCTCGACCGGCGACATCATAACCACGGGTAACAACTCGAGCGGGATCAATGCCAAGGGCTATGGCGGCGGCCTGGTGACGGTGACTTCGACCGGCGCCATCACCACCACGGGCAACAACGCGAGCGGAATTAGTGCTTCCAGCACTGGCGGCCCGATCGCGGTCACCGTCAATTCGGGTACGGTGTCCGGTGGCACCGGTACCGGGGCGGGCGTCTTCATCTCCGGCGGCACCAACAACACGCTGAACAACTTCGGCACACTGACGGCGCTGTCCGGCCTCGCGATCAGCGGCGACACCGGCAACAACACCGTCAATAATTTCGGCACCGTGATCGGCAACGTCGCGCTGGGAAGCGGGACCAACGCCTTCATCAACCAGGCCGGCGGGCTGTTCAATTCCGGCACCAGCGTCAATCTCGGCGTGGGAAACACGCTGACCAACGCCGGCACGTTGTCGCCGGGCGGGGTGGGCGCGATCCAGACCACGGCGATCACTGGCAATCTGGTGCAGACCGCAACCGGACGGCTGGCGATCGATTTCAACATCGCTGGCGCCACCGCTGACCGGGTCAACGTGTCGGGCACGGCCAACCTGGCGGGCACGGTGCAACTGCAGCTGTCGAACCTGCAGCTTGGCCCGTTCCAGCAGACCATCCTGTCGGCGTCGGGCGGCACGACCAATAACGGCTTGGCGCTGCTGGCGAGCCCGGCTCTGCAGGCGCAGCTGGTCTATCCCAACGCCAATGACGTGACGATCAAGAGTTCCGGCATTAATTTTGTCACGTCAGGCCTTAACGGCAACCAGACCTCGCTCGGCAACGCCTTCAACGGCGCGGCGCAGACCGCGGGCCTAAGCGGCCCGATCTTCAACGCGCTGCTCTTCGGCCCGACTTCGCTCGACGCCTACCGCTTCGTGCTCAACCAGCTCTCCGGCGAGGCCGCCACCGGCACGCAGCAGGTGACCTTCGATGCGATGAACATTTTCATGGGTACCATGCTTGATCCCTTCAGCCGGGGCGGGACATCGACGTCAGGCGGCGGCGTAACCGGGTACGCCACCGAAGGTGAGCCAAGCGCCTATGCTTCCGACGGACACCAGCGATCGAGTGCCGAGCGCGCGGCCTATGCGATGTTCACCAAGGCGCCGGCCGCGCCAGGCTACGATCCACGCTGGAACGTTTGGGCGGCGGGTTTCGGCGGATCGCAGACCACCGATGGCAATGCCGCTGTCGGCAGCAACTCGACCACGAGCCGCATCGCTGCCGGCGCTGTCGGGGCTGACTACCTGGTCTCAGCGAATACCGTGGCCGGCTTCGCGATGGCCGGCGGCGGCACCAACTATGTCGTCGCCAACGGCCTCGGCACCGGCCGCTCCGACCTGTTCCAGGCCGGCGCCTATATCAGGCACACGGCGGGACCGGCCTACATCGCGGCCGCGCTGGCCTATGGCTGGCAGGATATCACTACCAACCGAACCGTCACGTTGGCAGGGCTCGACCAGCTGCAGGCAAGGTTTAACGCCAACGCCTTCTCGGGCCGGCTCGAAGGCGGCTATCGTTTTGTCTCGCCATGGATGAATGTCGGCTTCACGCCCTATGCCGCCGGCCAATTCACGACCTTTGACCTGCCGGCCTATGCCGAGCAGGCCGTGGTCGGCACCAATGCCTTCGCGCTGGCCTATGGCGCCAAGGACGTCACCGCCCCGCGCAGCGAACTCGGTTTCCGCACCGACAAATCCTATGACCTGTCGAATGCGACGCTGACGTTGCGCAGCCGTTTTGCCTGGGCGCACGATTACGATACTGACCGCGCCATCGGCGCCACCTTCCAGTCGCTGCCCGGGGCCTCTTTTGTCGTCAACGGCGCGGCGCAAGCGGCCGACAAGGCGCTGACGACCGCCGCCGCCGAAGTCCGATGGCGCAATGGCTTCTCGCTGTCCGGCACCTTCGAAGGCGAGTTCTCCAGCAATTCGAGCAGTTACGCCGGCAAGGCTGTCGCCAGATACCAGTGGTGATGCCATGAACGGAAGCCGTATCTTGCCGAACGACTGATCGTGCGTTGCGAGCATCACGCTCCCGGCGTTTGGTTGCGAGCCGGGGTCGGTGGTCTAAAGCAGCTTGATGGTGAGCCAGACCACCGCCCAGATTGTCAGCGACAGCAAAGCCGCGGATAGGACGCATACCGCCAGTACCCGGATCAGCCTGCCGTTGCCGGCGAGCGGGGAAGGGCTTCGGCCGTCGCCGAAATCCCCGCCGCGAGGGATTTCGCCGCGGATGCCAAACATCCAGATAACGACATTCAAAACGCACAAGCTCATGCGCCGGCTCCGCCTGGTTACTCGATCGATAATGGTAGCTCGGAAGCAGCGATCGTACTTTGCGCGAGCGCAAACTTCAGGCCGCGACGCAAGTCCTTGATGCCGGCAGCCGGGGCCGGGCTTTCGGCCCTAGGCCCTGGCCAGCGCGTGCGAAAACACCACTTCGATCAGGGTGCCGGAATGCGGCGCCGTCCTGATATGGAATTGCGCGCCGTTGGCCTCGACCAGGGCCTTGGTCAGCGAAAGATTGACGGCGCCGTCGGAGGCCTGATCCGATGGGGCTTGGGTCCGGAACGGCTCCAGCGCGGCCGCGACTTCGCTGTCGTTGAGCCCTTGGCCGGTATCGCGGACCCGCAGCACGACCTCGCCAAAGTCCGACAATGCGGTTGAGACGATGACCTGGCCCCCGGCATTGGCGAGATGGATCGAGTTGCCAATCAGGTTCAAGGCGATCTGGCGCAGCGCGCGGGCATCGGCGACCACGGGCGGCAGCATATGGGCGAGCGAAGTCCGGATGATGATGCGTTCGCGATTGGCCTGGGGCTGCATCACCGCGACGCATTGCTCCACCAGTTCGTTGAGGTTCTGGTTGGTGAAGGCGAGGTCCAGCCTCCCGGTCTCGATCCGGGAAAGATCGAGCAGGTCGGAAATGATGGCGATCACGCGCTCGCCGGATGCGCGGATGTCCTTCATGTATTCGACGTAGCGCGTATTGCCGAGCGCGCCGAACCGTTCGCCGATCATCACTTCGGCAAAACCGATGATGGCGTTGAGCGGGGCGCGGACCTCGTGGCTGATGCGCGCCAGCAGGTCGCCCTTTTCATTGGCGGCGCGATCGGCCAGCCGCCGCGCCTGCTGCAGTTCGCTCTCGGTTTTCTTGCTCTGCGACAGATCGCGGAACACCGCGAAGAAATTGGTTCCATCGGGCCGCGTACGCCCGACGGTCATCGACAGCGGGATCAGGCCGCCCTGCCGCTCGCGGCCCAGGAGTTCGCGTCCGTGTTCGAGCAGGCTGGCGATATCAGCGCTCTTGATGCTCTCCAGATAATCGCGCGCCAGCCGTTGGCTTTCCGGCGCGAACAGCTCGGTGAGATGGCGCTGTGCAACCTCGGCGGAGCTCAAGCCGAACAGGGCTTCGGCGCTGCGGTTGCACGAAGTGATGTTGCCCGCGGCGTCGAACATCACGACGCCCTCGGCTGTTGTGTCGAGGATCGCGCTGAGTTCGTCGGCATCGTCGTGGCCTGCGGCGGGCGCGGCTGCCGCCGGGATCGGCTTCGCACTCGCCGCGCCGACGGTGCCTGCCGCAGCGGGGCCCGAGAAGATCAGCGCCAGCGCGGATTCTCCGTCCCACGAAATCGTATAGAGGCGAGCGTCGGTGGGGGAAGATGGGGCGGTCTCCGGCGAAGCCTGGCTGGCAGCGATCGTCACCGGCGTGCCGGCATCCGAGGTGCTGCTGGCGGTCGAGACGCCCGGCTCGACATAGAGCGTATCCAGGCCTCCGGCCGCTTCCAGCGTATGGAGGCTGTCATAGCCCATGCGTTGCAGGAATGCCGGGTTGGCATAGAGCAGCCGGTCAAGCCGATAGATCAGCACGCCGAGTGGCAACAGATCGAGCAGCGTCCTGTCGCGCCCGGTTTCGCCACGCGCAGGGGGCTCGGGCTGCACCAGCCAGGCGGGCTGTTCGACGGCCGGCTGGGGCGTTTGCGGTGGCTCGATAAGGGCAGAGGCAGCGGCGGCGTCGGCCGTTGGCGGCGGAGCGGCGGCGCCGCCATTGTCGCTATCGAGCCGCGCCGACAATTGCCGGGCGAGCTCGTTGAAGGCGCTGTTTTCCACCGGCGTCAGGACGGGCTGTTTGGGCTCACCGAGCGGCCGAAACGGCAGGACGTTCTTGGGCGTTTCCACGGATGTTTCCATATCGGGTGGCAGCGAATTCGGGGCCCCAAGCGGGGCTGGCGCTTCAGGGATACTGGACGGTGTCGAAAGGGCCGGTGCCGAACTGGGCGTGGCGGGCAGGTCCGCGACCGGCGCGTCCGGCGCAACCTCCGCCTGGGCGGGGGGACTGCCTGAACAAAATCGGCCGACAGCGACTGGGCCGTTGGCCGAGGGCCGAATAATTCAAAGCGGCGCAGCGCCGCCAGCCGTGTCAGGCTGTCGAGGTCTCGGCAAACGCCGAAGCCCCGGTAGCCGGCAAAATTCCTCGCCCGGTCGTAGACCGGCAGACCGGATAATTCGACCGGCAAATAGTCGCCGCCATCGACCGGCCAGCGCAGGGTGATGCCGCTCCAGGTGTCGCGGGTGGCGACCGCCGCGGTCACCCGGCCGTCGGGATCGAGCCCGAAAGTGTCGGCGATTTCGCTCCACGGCCGGCCGAAGCCGGCCGCCGTGCGCGCGCCGATCAGGCGGGCGAATTCGTCGGAGCCGAGCGAGAAACGGCCTTCGGCATCCATCTGCCACATGAAGCGCAGCGGGTGCCGGCGCGGGTTCAGCGCGAGGTCGTCGAGCCCGGACAGCGGTATCGCCGACGACGGCGCCGATACCTCAGCCGCGAGCTGTGGTTCGGCGGCGGCCGAGAGCATCGGCTCATCGGCGACGGCTTCAACATAGGGTGAGGGTTCGTGCCCAGGCGCTTCGATCGCCGACGCCACGGTCGCAGCCGCAGGCTTCGGCGTCGGACGCTTTCGTCGCGGACAAGTCGATCGCTGCCTCCGCCTGCGGTTCCGGAGTCGGCGGCTTCAACGGCACGGCCGCCTCCTGGGTCGATTCGGCGAACGCATCGAACAACGCAAACTCGGCCGGGGCCTCGCCCGACATCGAGGGCTGCTCGTAGGTCGGCGACGGCCGGTCCGGCAACGGCGCGACCGGCTCTGGTGCCGGTTCGGCCGCGCTCGGCTCACTATCCGCGGCCTGCGCCGGGGGACTGACGATCAGCGCCACCAGACCGACATCCGCGCCGCTCCCGACGCGCTGCAACACCAGCTGGCCGATGGCGAGCGGTATTTCGGCGCGGCCCTGCTGCAATGCCTCGCCGCGTGCCTGGTCGAGGCCGGCCTCGGAGAGATTGCGGAAGTCGAGCAGCGAACGTGCGCCGGCATTGGCGCTGATCAACAGGCCATCGCGGGCGAATGTCGCGATGGGCTGGTCGATGCCTTCAACCAGGCGCTGTAGCCGCTCGATCAGCGGCATCGGGCGGCCTGTGGCCTGGGTGGCGGCAACGAGAATGCCGGCTTTGCCGTCGGCGAAATCAAGCCGGGTACAGCCGCAGGTAGCGAGCATGCCGGGCGGCGCGCCGAAGCCGCGCAGCCGTTCCAGGCGGATGCCGCCCGAAGGCGGCAGCCGGCCCGCAAGCTGCGCCACCTGGCGCCGGCGCGCATCCGCCGGACCGAGGACCTGTTCGGCAAGACGGGCACTATTGGCGGCTCCGAACAGGCTGGCGCCGACCGGGTTGCTCCACAAAATGCGGGTGCCGTCGACCGACCATAGCCAGGCGGGCAGGGCGCTGGTCGCATGCACCGCCAGTCGGGGATCGCATACGCCGCGCAGCTGGGATTCAGCTATGTCCATATTGGCGACATGATCGAGCAAGTGGTCCAATTCGAGAAAGTCGGCTTATCCCGGAGGCCCCCTCAGACGCCGTCATCATCAAAGGGCAAACAAGAAACGTTTGAATTCCAATTGCGGTTTCGCAGTCGCGAACGTGTCTAAGCGCCTGCGTGCAACAACCGCCAATCCATCGCAGAGGTTGGGCGCTTGTTCGGCGATGTCGTGGCAGCTCGGCGATTGCAACCTTGACGGACCATGAGTATCACCCGTGGAAGAGAGCAGGTCCACGCCCTGGCAGGCCGCCTGCGGCCCAAAGACGCGATAACCTTAACTTGGCTGAACCTTGCGCGCCGCGTCAGCGTTGAGGTGTTGCAAATCGCGATCAGGGGTTCACGATGGCGAGGTGACTGGGCGCCGCTCACATCGCCGAAGGTCGGGTCGACAGCTTCAGGGCGGGCCGTGTGGCACGGGCCAGGAATCAGCAGCAGGAGTGGGATCACATGAGTGAAGAAGGGCATGACCGTTTTGAGATTCCGAAGGAAATGCGTTCGATGACGGAGGCCAGCTTCGAGTCTGCGCGCAAAGCCTTCGAGAAATTCCTGGTCGGCGCAGAGCAGACCGCGGGCGCGATTGAAGAGCGCAGTGCGACGGTTCGTGCCGGCGCCAAGGAAATCAGCAGCAAGGCCATTTCCTATGCAGAAAGGAACGTGCAGGCCTCCTTGGAATATGCCCAATCGCTGCTGCAAGCCAAGGATCTGACCGAGGTCATGCGGCTGCATAGTGAATACGTGCAATCACAGATGCGCTCTTTGGCTGAGCAGGCCAGCGAAATGGGTCAGGCAGTCAGCCGGGCAGCCATAGAAGCGGCAAAGCCAAAAAGCTGATATTCATCAGACGGTTATAACGTGGATCAATTCTTCATAACACAACTTTGAAGAGCGTTCCAGCGCATATGCACTACGACAGCTATGCGGCAATGCACCTTAAATTGCGTTGCAATGCAACAAAGCCCTCGCTATATAAATGTGCAGCGTCGGGATATCCGACCCAGTCGCTCCCAGTACGTAATCCAAGTTAGTGATCCAGGTTGACGTTTCCGGCAGGGGGTGCAGGGCGCGCAATCGGTCACATTGTTCAACCCGATCCAAAGGATGTTTCTCATGTCTACCGATCCGTTTTCTTCCTCGGTCATTCCGTTCGAGGTTCCCGAGCAAGTCCGTGCATTCGCCGAAAAGGGCGTCTCGCAGGCCCGCGACAACTACGCCAAGTTCAAGGATGCCGCCGAGACCCACAACGGCACGATGGAAGCGGTCTTCACCACTGCCAGCAAGGGCGCCAGCGAATACACCGCCAAGCTGATGGAAATCATCAAGTCCAACACCACCGCGAGTCTCGACTTCGCGCAGCAGCTGTTTGGCGTCAAGACTCCCTCGGAGGCGATGGAATTGTGGACGGCCCACGCCCGCAAGCAGTTCGAGACCCTGACCGCCCAGGCCAAGCAGCTCGCCGAACTGAGCCAGAAGGTCGCGGCCGAAACGGCCGAGCCGATCAAGACCAGCGCATCAAAACTGTTCAAGCCGGCGGCCTGATCGAAGCTGCCCTCGCTTGCGCGGGGGCAAGCTCTGGTCGAATGGGCGTCAGCGTTGCGGTTTATTCACGAGCCCGGGCCATCGGCCCGGGCTTTTGTCTGGACGAGGAGGGGTGCACGACGAAAAATGGCGTCGTTTCGGCGAGCCCGGGAACAACGGGCATCCAGGGCTGCGCGCGCGCAAGTCCGCGCGGAGAGCCCTCCCGCGGCCTTGCCAAAGCCGATCGTTGCACCTAGGTTCCGGCCGTTCGCTGGCCCCTTTTTCCGGGGTCGGCCTGAGGATGCAGTTGTAGCTCAGTTGGTTAGAGCGCCTGTCTGTGGAACAGGAGGTCGGTGGTTCGAGCCCACCCAACTGTACCACTTATCTAATTGAAAATACTAACAAAAATACAATGAGCCTAATTGCTTGGCAGTGAGGTCTGATACGGCGGACCCCTTGCGGACCCTGTGGGCGTCAAGCTTGATCGCGGTCATTTCGCTGCGGTCATGATGCTGAGCCAGCAAAATATCCAAGTCGAAAATCTGTGTGAGCGCCAAGGGTCGGGACGCAGCTAAAAGAACATCATAGGAGGACCCCTCGTGCGCCCCGCCGAAAAAATCCAAAAGCGCTCGTGCCGTTCCGTCGAACGCTAGTAGTCCCAAGATCACTCCACGCTGTACCCAGGAGTCGGGCAGACGGAGCCGCTTAAGTCATACCGGCATGCCACAACGACCATGTTTTGAATGCCGCTCTCTGGCCACCCGGTTCTCCGCGAAGCTTCCAGCTCGTCAAATCGAAATATCGAAGGCTCTTGCCGACCTTCGCAGCGACCACCAAGGATATTGAACCTTCAGCGAGAACGAGAGCCCCCACCCTCGTGAAGAGTGGCCCCATGCCAATCAGACAAGAGGCCTGACGTCAAATTTGAGGTTTCGCTCCCGCTCCTGATAAACGCCAGTAAATGAAAGGCCGTGTTGTCGGCGGCGAGGGCAAGGTCGCTGAGGTTGATGGTGGATATTTCGGCGGCTATGTGAAGCCCGCCAATCAAAAAGAATACCGCCGGGACCGCCGCCTTGCTCGCAACCAGAACGGCATGCGCAAGGTCGTCATCATCCGTGAGCGTGGCGGCAATTCCGTTCCGGCGGTATTCGCACCGAAAGCGCCGCCGCTTCATTCATCAAGGCCCGCATTGCCAAGGGCACCGTGGTTCATGCCGATGAAGCCGGTTCATGGGATGGCTTACACGAACGCTTTGAAATGAAGAGAATCAACCACCAAGAAGCTTACAGCCTTGACAGCGCCTGCACCAACCAAGCTGAGGAATACTTCTCCCGCCTGCGCCGTGCCGAGATTGGCATTCACCATCATATCGCTGGCGCGTATCTGCTCCGCTATGCGCAGGAGAGTTCATGGCGTGAGGATAACCGCCGCGTCTCGAATGGCGATCAGGTGAACCGCGTAGCTGCGCTGGCGTTGAAGCGCGGCAAGTCCGTAGACTTTACCGGTTATTGGCAGCGGCATATCGTTGAATGACAGTAGCGTAAATAATAAGCACTCGCTATTGTAGCGCTATGGCATGGTTTCTATTTATCGATGAGAGCGGGCAAGACCACAAAGAATCTCCTTACGAGGTTCTTGCTGGCGTAGCGATTTTAGATGCCGACCTCTGGGATTTGATCAAGAAACTCCATGATGCGGAGATCGCTCATTTTGGCAGAAGATACAGTGATGGCGAAAGAGAGCTAAAAGCTAAAGCCATCCTCAAAAGAAAAACATTCAGTAGAGCGCGGGAAAAACAAGAGATTTTACCTAATGAAGTTCCGAGTCTCGCAAAGTTGGTTCTTGATGACGGTGCCACACAGGGATCAGCACGCAATATAAAAGCCCTTTCACTCGCAAAAATTGCTTACGTGACTGACGTGTTCTCCATTTGTGAGAGCTATGATTGCAGAATATTCGCCAGCATAGTTCACCCTGAAGCCCCTCAGACCACGGGCGGGGGCCTGCGGAAAGATTACGGTTATCTTTTTGAAAGGTTTTTCTATTTCCTTGAAGACAAATCGACAGAGGTTGGCTATCCGCAACAGGGCATCGTTGTTTTCGATGAACTGGATAAAGCCAAGAGCCACATTCTGATTGATCAGGCGCATAAATATTTCAAAGATACAGCGATCGGCCGCCATCGCGCAGAACTAGTTATCCCGGAGCCATTCTTCGTTCACAGCGATCTTACTACAGGGATACAGATTGCGGATCTGGTCGCTTATTGTTTGTCATGGGCATTTAGATTGCCGTCGATGGACAAACCTCTTCGCGAAGAATTAGCACCTTACATTGAGCAGCTAAAAAGGCTCAGACACCGCGCCATACGAAGTATGCAGGGCAAGAACGATTTCGAAATTTGGAGTGTGAGTTATATCGACGACCTCAGAACGGCCGGAGAAAAAATATAATAAAAAGGCAATGCAAAGCTTTCGCCCCACAAAGCCTCCGATCGAGAATGTAGTGAATATTACGAACGAGTCAATATGGGAGTGTGATAATTCTCACACAATATCAATACCTTACCAACCGTTAATTGTCTCAAACCACAAGTAGTTTCAGTTGGTTAGGGCAATTCATCTTTCGTTCCATCGCTCGTAATTTTCCACCGCGCCGGGCTTCCCTCGCCAACCACCGTCTTGCCGTTTCTGACCCGGAGCGCCGCCAGAAGCGTGGCCTGTATGGCCTCCTCCTGCAGCCCTCCGCAGCACGTCCACGGCGCTCCTATATAAAGTGCCGCGCTTGAACCAGGGGTTGCCGGTGTTGCGCCGCTTGGGCGCGATCAGCCGCGGGTTCACTTCCGGGCCGAGCAGCTTCATGACGGCCTCGACCTGAAAGATGGCAAGTCGCAGCCGCTTGGTCTCGCGCTGGTTAGCGCTGAGCTTCCCGGCCAACTCGCTATGCAGTTGGCTGAGGGTATACAGAGCTTGTTTCGTCAGTATCTTTGCATGTGGCATGCCGCCTAGGTGGCGGTGGACTGCTCAAATGGCTTGTGGCGTTTGCGCCATAATACCGCAAAGAAGGACTACCCTTGCAGCTTTTTGATCAACAGCTCCGCGATCTTCTCAATACCCAACGAAATTCCGACGTAGCCTACGTTGGGCGGCAAACCGTGCAATTCCGTGTCGTCAACTTTCACGGGCAAGATGTATTCATCGCCCTTCTGTTCCAGCGCCTTGGCTTGCGCGCTCCTGAGTTCATGGAGGGTCCACTTGCGCTCCTTGTACTCTTCCGAGACGAACACCACGCAGAATTTTGCTCGCTTCCGGTAAATCTCGTCGAGGAATGCCGTGAGGTTCTTGCCCCAAAGATGCTCAGGATAGAAGTTGTCGTAGAAAACAGCGATTCCCGCTGCTCGGAGTATCTCCGCAAGTTTCTCTGCTAGCTCCCGCTCTGTACCGGCGAAGGATATGGCGACATCAAAGCTCGATGGCAGCGCGGCGTCGAAGGCCATTGTCGGGTTTGACTTTGGCTTCGTATTCGTAGGAAGTCTGATCTGCTGGACAATATCGTCCTTTAACCGTTCGGAGGGTCTGCCGATAGGTAGGAACGTGAGCCCTACGCGCTCAGCGGCTACATTGGCCGCCAAGAGCGCTTCGACGGCCGGCGAAAACCGCGCCGCATGTGCACCGAAGGACTGATGCGCGAAGTCAACATTCCCTTGGAATGGGTTCTCGGTTTCAAGAAGCTGAAGCGTTCGATAGTGGCAGGCCTCGAAATCAAATTCCGGGCACTGGTGAAATTCCTTCAGGCCCAAATACCTGAAAACACTTCGCACCTCGGAGGACAACGGCGGGTGACGGGGCCGATAGTGTGTCACGAACCCCTTCTCCCGGCCGGTGTCGATGAACGTTAAGTTGTAGAGGAACTTATCGTCCTCGCTCGCACCCATCGGCTTCGTGCTCATGGCCGCATGGCCATCGCCGCTCAATTCTTGGCGGAAAGCCCGAGCCTGAGCCGACAACTGCCGTGCCCACGGTAGCCAAAAGCCGCAAGCCTGGAGACCATCGTCAGCCTTCTGGAGCTGGCCGAACCCCTCGTTAAACGCCGTGGCAAATCGCTGGAGATCATACCCTTCGGGTACTTCCTTACTGAAGCATTTGCGCGCGTTCGCAAATTGGCATTGCGCATTCTCCTTGAACCCCAAAAGTCGAAGCCAGTCGGTCGTCTGGAGCCCACCCGAGGTGAAGGCGCTCGGGGTCACGTGCAAGGTGAAGACCACATCGTCCTTGCCCGATTGGAGCTTCGCTAGGACGATTTCGATGTAACCGGCGTTGATCTTGCCCAAGACTTCGCTACGCAGGGCGGTATGGTGATCCTTGGTGGCCACGCGCGCCCCCGATTCGAGTTCTAAAGCGCGATTTCTACCACGACACCTTGGCGCCCGACAGGCGAACTTCGGCGCGGTGAGAAGGTCATCAACGGAGCCGGCAGGTCCGATGCCCGACCACCGCTATACACCGGAAGCGGACATCGATCGACCGAGCGTCGTTCTTCTGGCGGGCTCATTTGCGGCGGGAGACTTTGGTCGCGGGCATCTTCAATAACTCAGCGGGCTCGACTTCCAGCACGGCAGCGAGCTTTCCAACAATCTTGAGGCTTGCGTAAAACGCGCCTTTTTCGAGTTGGCTCAGATAGCTGCGGCTGACCTCCGCCTCATAGGCCAAGTCGACTTGCGACAGCCCTTTGGCATGACGCAAGCGCCTCAGATTTGTGGCGAACACTTCCCGCAGGTCCATGCGGGAAACGAGCCTGAGTGCTCAAAATATACACCTCGATATATTGAACAAAGCGCGCAATGCGGCCATACTCGCTACTTATGCGGGTGGCCTAGGAATGCCGGCCATCTGCAGTCGGGGGCAATCATGAAAAAAGCCATTAGCTGCATAGTCGTTTTCTTGGGGCTGACCACCGCGCCGGCATTTGCGGCCGATTTTCCAAGTGGTCCGGTGCCTGCGGTCCAGAGCTTCTATAATTGGACCGGCTTTTATGTCGGCGGAAACGGCGGTTATGGCTGGAGCTCTGGAACCTCAAATTCAGTCATTACCGGCGGACTACTCAATGGAGCCACGAGTAGCGGATCCGGAAATGTGAGCGGTGAAATCGCTGGCGGCCAGGTTGGATTCAATTGGCAATATGGAAGCATCGTCTACGGCGTTGAAGGCGACTACCAGTGGTCGGGACAGAAAAAGACCCAGACACTTGGTTGCGGAATAGGATGCACGATTTCTGAAACCTATGGAATCGGCTCCTTCGGAACCGCACGCGCCAGAGTTGGGGCAGCCTTTGATCGCGTCTTAGTCTATGCGACCGGAGGCGCGGCTTGGACCAGCGCTTCCGATGCGTTGAATGCTTCGGCGGGTGGTATAACCGCAAACCTTCTCAGCGTTTCACTCAATAAGGTCGGCTGGACGATCGGCGGCGGTTTAGAAGCTGCGCTGCTCGATAATTGGTCGGCGAAAATCGAGTACCTCTATATTTCGACTAGAATCTTAGCGGCACGGGAACCCTTCCAGCGATCTTGGGCGGCAGCATTACCGAGACTGCGCAGGTTAAGGATAGCATCGTCCGATTTGGTATCAACTATCGGTTTCCGATCGGTGGCGCCGTCGTTGCCAAATACTGACCAAACCAGATTTAGCGCCACTGCGGGCCAACGCGGAAACCAGCATTCGTCGTAATGCCGCGTCGGTTGAAAACATATTTCCTTTGGTTAGCACTGATAGTCGCCGTTGCGACGAGTTCAGTTTTAGCGACGGTTGCGTTCTATCAACGGGGATCAGTTGCGCCGAAAGATTATGAAGACTGCGCCGAGCGCGCGGCAAGAGACGCTAAATCAAAAGACGCGTTGTCCATTCTCATCTCAGTATGTAGGTCCAACTTCGCCGGGAGACGCAAAGCGGGCGGCGGCTATACCTATTACGATCCGTGCCAAGAAAGTACCTTTGACATCAACGGACCAAACCCGACCACCGATGAAGTGGCGTACATAAGGGAGCAATGTCTGGCTTACCTTAGCTTAAAATCGCAAATGGAGGCCGAGCAAGAGGAGGCGAAGCGCAAGGCACGGCTAGCAGCATTAGAGGCTAGAGCTGCGGCGCAACAAGCAGAACAAGAAGCAAGGGTTAAGACGCAAAAGGCAGAAAAAGAAGCAAGGGCTAAGGCTCAACAGGCAGAACAAGCGGCCTCTGCGGCACTTCAAGCGAGGAAATTAGCTGCGATCTCAGCCGTTCGCTTAGTCTCACGTGGTTTCGAAGATTGTTCTTACGGTTCATGTCGCTACCTGAAGATCGAGGTAACGAACGGGTCGAAGGAAGCGCTGTCTAAAATCTTGGTGGGCCTTTCAAGCGCTCAAGCAGTTGGAGCGGCCTGCCCATCGTCGTATGCAACACAAGAGACACTAAGGGTCGGATTTTCACCCGGTGAGAGGCGCGATACGACAATCGAATACGTTGATATTGAGTTCTCAAAACATCCCCTCTGCACCAAGGTGCTCGACGTTGAATTTGCTGGTCGCTAAGGCTCGGTGTGGTCGCCGCAAAAGCAACTGGACTTCCCAATCTCCCCCGCCGGGCAAGCAGCAGTGCGTCGATGCTAATAGTTACGGTTCGTCGGCCTGCGCTGAAGCCGCGCACAACAGCCGGAAAGCTTTCGCGGTGGCTTGGCGGGTAACGCCAGAAAATGCCTTAGTTCGGTTTGGGCAAGGTGCGCCTCTGCTACCTTATCTTGGATGAGATCAGGCAGAACTTCCACCACCCACCGAGGCAACGGCGTCCGATCATGTCGCCAGCGCCAGACGGTCATCCGGCTAACGCGGAGCGCGCGAGCGGCTGCGGCATCGCCGCCAAAAGCTACTTTGAACAACAGGTCGTGCCCACCGGAAGGCGCACGCCGTTCGAAGCGCGATGAGGTTACGGTATCGGAACTTGTCGTCAAGTTTCACCAATCGGGTGGTCACGCGGACCGTTCATCCTTGAATTACGGCCCGCATGATTTAGTGCGCGTTGCCAGACAGATCGGAAAGATGGAAAGATTTATGTTTTGTCAATCGAATCAGCGGCTTCCGTACCCATCTTTCTTTCTGTCCGTTCTGTCCGGTGTTTTCGCTGGAAAGACTGTAGCGACCACGCCCAACGCGCAGAATTTCCATCCTTCACCATTTTACCGAGCAAGATGTCGGTAGCGTTCCGGTTCCGCATTTCGGCATCGTCCATAATCTCTCTGGTCGTGAGCGGTTGGCCGGCTGTCTTGAGGGCAACAACCACCTTCGCTCGCTCATTCGAACGATGCACTGCTGAAGCCACGCCAGAATCGTCCACCGGCATAAAGCCTTGTCGAATTGCATGGCGGTTTCGCTTTCTTCGATGTCACGTCCGCGAGCAAATAACACAACGCCGTTAGGACGGCGCTTGATAATCAAAATTGTATCGGCTGCGCCGGTCAGACCAAGCGTGCCGCTAACCGTATCGAAAGCGTCGTCGGCCTCCGACTTTCGATCATGGTGAAGCACGACGATCGCAAGCCCGTAATCGAGAGCAATCTCTTGTAGTCCTGTAATTGCCTCATAGTCGGCGCTATAGAGTTGAGATTTTCCGTTCAGAGGCTTTCGGATTCTTCCAGAGTATCTATGACGATGAGAACCGGCTTTTCGACAGATTTGCACCAATTCTCGATTTTCTGCAGACCGCCTTCATCCGCACGGGGCCACCCGCCTGCAGACACAAGATTCAGTCTCTTGGGCCATTCTTCCGTGAATGGGGACATTAGCTTGTCGATTCGATTTTGCAGCCGCCGCTTGCTGACCTCGGCGAGATAAAGCACGTCGCCATGCTCCGGCCTCAAGCTACCTAAGGCTGGACGATTCCCAGCGCACGCTAAGCACAAGTCGAGAGCCCACCAGGACTTCCCAACCTTCGGCCTCCCCACCAGCAGGGTCAGCCCCTCGGGAATAAATCGAGGCAGCACGTAGCGCACAGGCTGAAAGGTCATCCTGCGCAAGTCGGCGGCGCTTATCATACTGTTCGGTCTATCGGTCGCTTTCTGGCTTGTCTCGCGTGCGCTTTCCGTCGCACGTTCGTCGTTCGCAGGATTGTCAGCCACCATGGGAAAATCATTCGATGGAAGCTCATTCCACCCGTTCTCGGATGCCAAGTGAAAGACTGTCGCAACAGTGATCGACGGACCGTTATATGAAGTGCGATTAAAGCTTGCCCATTTCATCTCACAAGCGGCGGCGGAATATTTCTCTTCGCACTTCGACGACCAATCGCTCCACATTTCAAAGGAAATCGACGTGCCATCGCTGCGATCCCATTCGAGACGGTGCAACGCCATCCCGACGCGGATCCACATATCGTAGCCATCGGCAGGTATAAACTTGAGCGCAGATCGAAGGCGCGCTTCTTCGTGCGCGGACCACGACATTGTCAGAGCGCCTTCGGCACGGCGGGAAATGTCGGGAGCGGCTTGATGTTTCAAATAAGGCGGAAGCGGTCCAAGCGACGCGAAGTCATTCTCGGTTGCGACTGACTTGCCTCTCAGACTTTCAGCATACTTGACAAGCCAATGAGGCAGTTCGGCAATCGACTCGCGATTGGCCCAATGATAGACGAAGCCGGTTGCGGCGATAACGGACGGAGGCAGGACTACAAAACCGCCGTCTGCTTTCACGTCTATCCCATCGGCGCCGCTCTTGGACCGCGGCGCGTTGATCGAACGTAGCCGGACACCAGTTGGTAATCGATAGAAAAGTGGGATCCTCGCGCGGTTTTTGACGCTAAGGTGCGACGCATTCCGCCGTGAAGGTCTGCAAGACGGCGCAGTTCCGCCGCACCTCCTGGACCGTCGACGTCAATCACAACGATCTCGCCGGTAGCTAATCCTAAATTTGCCCATGGCGTTTCTTGAAACCACGCTTCGACTATTGCCGGATCGCTTGTGGCATCCTTAAAGCCATGCGACCCTTTCAGGGGTTTTTTCGAGCGGGAGAGGCGAAAAACTTTCCAACCCACAGCCGCATATTGAAGTGCGCTGTCGCGGATTGACCGTGTGCCAGGCCAATTGGCAACCGAGGCGCCCGGTTGAAAAGCCGGAGTGGCAGAGGTATCTTGCGATTGTTCAACACCGTTTACCTTTTCCCGCCCCTGCCCCGTCAGCCACGACGCGGCAGGGGTTTTGGCTCATGCGGCACCCGATTTTCTGCCAACCGAACGGCGTGATTTGGTTTCAGTCTTTGCGCCCTTCGTGCGGGTCGCAAGCCATGATCGCGCATCGCTCACCGGAAAAATGAGCCTCCGGTTGAGAGTTGAATCGCTGGCGGACCATCGCCAGTCGAATGCAACCGCTGCAGGGTTCTTGTAGAACATCGAAGCCATTTTGCGAGTTCTGCTTGAGTGAGATGCTCGGAATCGGCGGCAGATGCACTGTATTGATTGTTTTTTGAAAACGTAGACATGGGGGTGGGCCTCCGGTTGTCGTGTCACCGCTTGCGCGGCATGGCCGGAGTTGTCCTCGAATTTGCTCACAATGAAAAGGAATTGGGGAAATTATGGCACGCGAAGTTTGGCCGGCAGCTTTCGCTCGCGGGTTCGTCGGGCGTGAGCAACGGCGTATCTAAACGTAGCTGGATGCTCAGCGACGTCGTACGACGTGACGCCCAATTGTTGGATCTTACAGTATTCGCGAAAAGCCTTTGAGTGCGCAGTTGTGAGGATATCGGCGACAGTTTCAGCGTGAGCAACGATCTCGCGTGGTTTCGGGGCGATCGTGCCGTCAAGGGGAGCCAGGTACGTTTCTGCCAAAGGCAGCGCGATCATTAGAGTCCGCCACATCGGGCCTTTTGGCGGACCACCACCCATTCGACGGGAAAATTTAATTGGCTGCGCGCAGGACTCTGCGATCACGCGTGAGCAATAAAGTACCAGTGCGCTGTCGATGACGGACGGGCGCCCTTGCGGGGTGGTTTCAAATCCGGCTTCAAGTGCCCATGTCCAACCGCGCTTTGCTCGCTTGCGCTCGGCGGGCGTGAGTTCCTCCCATGTTGCGTGTGGTTTGGGGCCAATTTCACCGAGCCGCAGCATTCTCGCGGCCATTCCGCTGTCAAAATCCACGGTAGCCTCGATGAGGGAGTTCATGAGGTTAATACGATCGGCTGTTGGTTGGTGCAGCGACTCAGGTGGTTCTGTCAATCTCACGAAGGCTTGCAAAGCTGGATAGACGCTAAGGCCGCATTCGGAGAGCGCGCGAAACAACGGCAGCTGCTCGGGCGGGATTTCGATTTCAAAGCCCATGTGCCATATAGTGTCCAGGGAATCAGCCCGCGCGCGCTAGCCTCACTAAATTGCCCGTCAAGCTACGGCCCTCGGTGACCGAGACTACGTGCCCGGCCCATGCATCAAGCGCGGCATTTTTCTCCGTTGCCCAATCATGCCGCTGATACACGCCGGCAATACCGCCGCGACTTCCACTGATATGGTTCAAAACAGCTTCTGTAACTTCAAGCCGCACTCCAAGGCGCTGCAAACCCGTGGCGACGGTTCTCCGCAAGCGTGTATGCTCCACGGCATCATGGCCGCGGAATTGGCTGAGGCCGTGGACTTCGCGCGAGCCTCCGTTATCGCCTTATCAAGTGACGCCTTTGCTTTTGACCATCCGGCAAATGGTGTACCGACTCCGCCGTGAAACACGAGTGCCCCACTCGCACGCCGGTCTTTAATGGCGCGTTTCGAAGCGTCGGATCCGCTGGCAGTAACTTATTCAAAATGTCGCGCGTCGGGCCGCTCAAAGGCACAATATGCGTAAAACCGTTCTTCGTGCGGTTGCCCGGAATCGTCCAAGTTGCCAGATCGTCGTCGATCTCGCCCCATTTCATGCCGGCGACTTCCCCACGGCGTTGGCCCGTCAAGATCAGAAGACGGACGATTGCGTTATAAGGCACCGAGGCCTTTTCGGCGGCTCGCCAAATCTCGCCGATCTCTTCGTCGCTCAGCACGCGTTCGCGCTTGGTTATGCCTTTGTCGATCGGAAGATCGGTAAACGGGTTGACTGAGACCACGCCGCGCTTCATGGCCCATGCGAAGGCAGAGCGTCCGTAGGTGGCGGTCCGGCCGGTCATGGCGGCTCCCTTAAGCTTCTCCGCACCACCATCCTTGCGCCTTCGGCGCCGTGTCAGGCCGTCCAGGGCGCGCACGATGGCCGCGCGGTCCAAGTCCTCCGCTGCGTCGTCCAGGTGATCAGCGAAAGCGTAGTGCAGCGCGCACCGCTTCCTTGCCATAGCTCGGCCGCCGGCTGGCAAGGTGAAGTCCCTTCCAATCTTCAATCAGCACCCGCAACGTCAGGCGATGACGTGCCCGCCGCGCGCGCTCCGCCGCTGCCGCTTCCTTGCGGTCTGCTGCTGGGTTCCGACCCTTTGCCACGTCGCCCATGACGCTCGCAGCGGCTTCTCGAGCTTTGGAAAGCGCCACAGCCGAACACGCCCCGAGCGGAACCCGCCACTTGTGCCCATGAAGCGTGTATTGGCACAAATATGTGCGGCCGCCGCTTGCACACGCACGGCAAGGCCGCGCTGCTCGTCGTTGAAAATGAGTTGGTCCTTTTGGCCCTGCTCGACCGCCAGCGTACCGATTTTGCGCTCTGTCAGCTTCATGGTTCTCCTCGCTTCGGGCCGGGTCCGCAGCGCGTGAACGGACCCCCAGCGGACCCCACCGGATGACGCCGCGCGACATCTTCTGACGTGCTGAGTAAAAAGGTCTCACGAGATAAGGCTTTTGTGCAAAGGAAATATCGAGGTCCGCGACGTTTGCTGTCAAGCGCTGTCACCTCATGACGACAAACCGAAACTTACTGTGGAACAGGAGGTCGGTGGTTCGAGCCCACCCAACTCAACCAGCGAGATCATCAGCGTAGCTACCAGCGACCAACCATGCGGCTCGGAACGCGGCTGACGCATCCACAAGACGAAATCCGCTTCCATCATTTAAGTGGACGCGGCCCCGCCGAACTGTTGAGCTCCATCCCCTTGCCTTGGGGCCGTGATGATCCGCTTTGTACTCCACGGCGAATCGGGATAGACGCGCCCGCCCTCTTCGGAAGCGGGGCTCTTCCCGCGCCCCAACGCAGCTGTCATCGCTTAGCTTGACTGGCGACCCCAACGCAAAACCGTCGGTGGGGTTATATTTCTCCCCGGCAATACCCATCTTTTCTACATGGCATATTGGCAGGCATCGATCGCGCGGGAACCAACGAAGACCAAGGCTGAGTTGCGTCAGATGCTGACCGGCTGTCCGCAACAGCCAACCCGGCGCAAACGACGGCCCGAAGCGGCCGTCGAAGGCCAAGAGATCACGGCACGAACAGCCGACGCCGACCGAAGATTGATCGCCGGGCCAAGGGCGACCATTCGATCTTCAACAGCCAATTTCACCTGACCTCAGACTGACTCCATTCGCGACCAGCGCGAAAAAGTCATTTTCCCAGAAGGAACAGCCGATGCGGAAACTTACCAAGCCGAGCGCGCAAGAGATCAACGAGGGACTGCAAATCGTATCCTTTGAAATAGCGAACGGAAATTCTCGACAGCGCTGCATTCTCCAGACAAAATTCCCAACCAAGGTACAGGCGCAGAAATACCTGCTCACCCATTGGCTGCTTATCGAAAAGATGGCGCGCGCCGCGCTTGCCAAGGGAACGCCTGAAGATGGCCAGATCAAACTTGTGATGATCTAAGCCGCGGCCTTCGGCCTCATCCGGTTTGGCGGCCTTGCGCACTGACCGCCTTTCCGGCGATGCGTCCGAACACCAGGCAGTCGATGATGGAGGAGCCGCCAAGGCGGCAACCGCCATGAACGCCGCCGGTTATTTCGCCCGCGGCATGGAGCCCAGGGATGACCTTGCCATCGAGATCGATAACTTCCGCATATTCGTTCATCTCGATGCCGCCCATGACATAATGCACTTTTGGCCAGACACGCGCGGCATGGAAAGGCGGTTTGACGATCGGCCTTGCATCCCGGAGGATGCTTTTACCGAACGCGAGATCCTTTTTCGCGGTCACGTAACCATTGAATGTCTCGACCGTCGTTTTCAAAATCTTGGCGTCGATCTTGAAGTGTTCGGCCAGAGCATCAAGCGTGTCGAACTGCTTGACAGAGCCGGTCTCGAGCGAATGCTTCAGGCCCCAGAGTGAAAACGCCGCGGCGTAAGCATCGGCAATGCTGACAGCCGGGTGACCAACAGCAATAATCGCATCCGATTGGACCTTGCGGTTGGCGAGCTCGCTGACGAATCGTTTCCCGGTCGCTGGATCGATCAGGACCCCCAGCGGCATTCCGGCTCCCGCAATGAACCCGTTGGCCGAGCCGAACCCTTCGTCGTCGGGACTGGTCAGCGGCAACAGCTGGATCTGATCGAGCTGAATGGGCGATACGCCGATCCGCAAGGCCGCGATCAGGCCTTCTGAATTGGCGCCCGGATGGTTCGTGGTCTTGAAGCTGTCATCGAGTTCGGGCGCCTGCGTGGTGCGAAAGCGGATGTCGCCCGAGAAACCCCCGGACGCCAACACGACCCCCTTCAAGGCACGAATGGTTCGCGGTGTGCCGCTGTCCGGCTTGCCGAACTGGTAGCCGTTGCGGACCTCGATCCCAACAACCCGTCCCGAGGAATCCTGGAGCAGCCGCGTCAACTGCGTCTGCAGTTCGATGACGACACCATCCTTCTTCAAGGCGTCGACCTGCTTGCCGACGATCTCGGAGCCATGTCCGTTGGCGGTCTGCAGGACGCGGGGGACGGAATGCCCGCCCATCGTATTGATGTGGTCCTTGAATTGCGCGCCGAGCCGCTTCATGGTCCATTCCACCGCCGCATTGGATTGTTCGGCGACAGCACGCGCCAGATGCGGATAGTTGAGCTGGAGGCCCGCCGTCATCATGTCTTTGAACATCAGATCCGGCGTGTCGACGATGCCTTGCTTCTTCTGCAAAGCCGAGCCCGCGGTCGCGACCTGACCGCCATTGATCCACGAATTGCCGCCAGGCTTGTCCATCTTCTCGATGATCTTCACCGAGGAGCCGGCGTCATGCGCTTCAATCGCGGCAGCGAGCCCGGCGAAGCCGGACCCGACGATGACGACATCGACGCTTTCATCCCAGGTGAATGACGCTTCTGACGGATTCTTTGATGTCGACCGGGCCATGATACTGTTCCTATCCATTCGGGTGGGGATGACTGTGCGGCACAAACTTGATTATGCAGGCGGCCACCGGGCCTAAGCCTCGTGGGCGACGTAGGGGTGTACCATCTTTGAGGGATCGACCACGCGATCGAACTCCGCGGCGCTGACGAGCTTGAGCTCGAGCGCCGAAGCTTTCAGAGTCAGCCCATGCTCGGCAGCATGATTGGCGATCCGAGCGGCCTTGTCGTAGCCGATCACGGGCGTGAGCGCGGTCACCAGCATCAGGGAGTTGTCGACATATTTCTAAATCTTCCTGAGGTTCGGCTGCGTGCCCTCAACCAGAAATTTGCGGAAATTGGTGCAGCCATCGGTCAGGATCGTTAGCGAATGCAGCACATTGTGGATGATGACCGTCTTGTAGACGTTCATTTCCAGATATCCGCTGGCGCCGGCAAAGCCCACGGCGACATCGTTGCCCATCACCTGAACCGCGATCATGGTGAGCGCCTCGGCCTGCGTAGGGTTGATCTTGCCCGGCATGATCGAGGAGCCGGGCTCGTTTTCCGGGATCTGCAATTCGGCAAAGCCGGCCCGTGGTCCGCAGGACATCAGACGGATATCATTGGCGATCTTGTAGAGCGAGCTCGCCAAGGTCCGAAACGTTCCCGATAGCTGCACCATCGCGTCGTGCGCGCCCTGCACCGCGAATTTATTCGGCGCACTGACGAACGGCAGACCGGTGAGTCGGGAAATCTCGGCCGTCGCGGCCGCCTCGAAGCCAGGCGCCGCGTTCAACCCGGTACCGACCGCGGTGCCGCCCAGGGCCAGCCGGTAGACGCCCTTCAGCGCGTCGTCGAGCCGCTCCAGATCGTCCGCCAGCATGTCGGCATAGCCGGACCACTCCTGTCCCAACGTGACCGGCACGGCATCCTGCATGTGGGTGCGGCCGATCTTGACGATGTCCTTCCACTGCTCCGCCTTCGCGGCTATGGACTTCTGCAGGGCGAGCACTGCGGGCCCCAGCCGCTGCTTCACGCCGATTGCCGCGGCCATGCACATGGCTGTAGGAAAGGTGTCGTTCGACGATTGCGACATGTTGGCATCGTCGTTGGGATGCACCGGCGTCTTGCTGCCCAGCGCCGTACCGTCAAGCTGGCAGGCACGGTTCGAAATCACCTCGTTGACATTCATATTGAATTGCGTGCCGCTTCCGGTCATCCAGACATGCAAGGGGAACATGTCGTCATGCCGACCGGCCAGAATCTCGTCCGCGACCGCGACGATCAGATCGTGGATCTTCTGATCCATTCGCTTGCCCGCGTAGTTGGCGTTGGCGGCAGCCTTCTTCAGAATGGCGAAGGCCGGGATCAATTCGCGCGGAATCAAATCCTTCCCAATGCTGAAATATTCGAGCGAGCGCTGGGTCTCGGCGCCCCACAGCTTGTCAGCCTCGACCTTGATCGAGCCCATGGTGTCGGATTCTTCACGGAAGCTGGTCATGATGGACTCTCCAACGACTCTGGCGACGACAGGCATGTCACTTCGGTTTCAGCCCGCAAAGGCTGCTTTGGCACACAGGATCCAGCCCGATAGCGTGAGGAGGCTGGAGACGGTGCTCACTGCGACCGACGCGGCCGCGGACTTTTCGCCGACCCGGTAGCTTGAGGCGAGCATCGGGCAGGCCGTGGCGGCCGGGCAGGCCAGGACAATGACGATCCCCTCGGCCATCACGCCTCGAAGACCGAAAGCGAACAGCACAGCGGCGGCGATGGCGGGTTGTACGAGGTTCTTGAGAACGAAGACGGTGGCGACCTCGGGATCGATGCGGAAAGAAAACCCGAACAGCATGACGCCGACCGCGAACAGCGCCACACCGCCGGCGGTGTCTCCAATCGTGCCGATCGACTTGCTCGCAAGTTCGGGCAGTGTGAAATGCACCAGTACCAGGGCGATCCCGAGCAGCGGGGCCCAGACCAGCGGTTGAACGACGGTGTGCAGAATGTCCCTTGCCAGGCTTGAGGTGGGAGCCGCTTTGGTTGTGCCCGCAGGAATATCGTTACCGCTGCCTGCCCTTTTGCCGCCGCCAGCCATATGCAGGAAAAGCACCGTTACGGGGATCAGCACGAAGCTGGAAACAAAATTTCCAAGGATGACCGGGAGCAAACCCGTCGTTGAAAACAAGGTGGTCAGGACGGCGACCCCGATATAGGCCATGTTGGGAAAGCTGGATGTCAAAGCCATGATCGCCGCCTCACCCGAGGAAAATCGCCAGATGAAGCGCCCCACAACATAGGCGATCGCCCAGGTGGCGGTCATCGCGACCAGCAAGGTCACGAGATTTTGCCATTGTGACAGCTCTTGAACGGTGAATTTGAAGATCCCCACGAATAAGAGGCAGGGAAGGGCAAAGATCACGACGTAGGTGGAGATCGACCGGACGCTCTCGGTGTCGAGAATTTTCAGCCAACCTGCGAGCGCGCCGATCGCGACGCAGAAGCACACCGGGATCAGGCAAGCCAAAAGTGTCTGAAACAAAGTAATTCTTTCCACTTCACGGAAGCCGCCGCCTCGGGGTGTAGGGCAAGACTGGCGGTTGCCGGGAGAGGGCGCTAGGCTCGGAATTTACCTAACAAAGATACTCTGTCAGGCCAGACCATCTTGCGAGACTGCTTTGCGCGCTTGCAGCGCCACCGCAATGAGGGATGCGCCGCCGAAGATCATATCGACACCAAGCAGAAGACCGAACGCCCAAACCAGCGTGCCGGGAAAGCCCATGATGATGATGGCGGCGAGCAAGAGATCGATGATGCCGTTCACCATCATCCACTCCCATTTTCCCGTCAGCTCGCGGCGATGGGCGATCGCGAGGACGATGGTCAAAACACCGTCGACGATAAAAAAGGCAGTCATCACATAGGTCAAGGTCACCAACCCTTGAAGCGGGTTCCACAGCAACAGTCCGCCGGCGACCAGCGCGGCGAGTGCCGAGAGCAGCGCCCAGGCGAAGCCCGGAGCCTGCCGGGATCTCAGCGTGACGAAAAGCCCCACGGCCCCCGCGATGAGCAGCAGCCATCCGAGCACGACGGTGGCAAATAGACCGGCAATGGGCGGAACGATGATGGCGGCCAGTCCAAGAATGGTGACGACTATTCCCTCCGCCAGAAACAGACCCCAATGCTCGTGCATCGACTGGGTCACGGCGGCTGACGGATGGCGTCCAGCCAATGGCTGCATCACTGACACGGTTCAGGCTCCCTTACGGATTCAATTTCGCTGTCAGCCTAGCCGGAAGCGGGACCTTGCGTAGAGCCTCGGAAACTACTCAGGGCCGGCGTTTCATCGTCGTCGGCAGGGCTTTCGCGCTATTTGATGCGGCGTCCCTTGAAGAAGCCCTTGTTGGTCGTGTTTTGTCGGATGTTGGCGGTCTGGCCTTGCTCCGCCACATTGACGTCTGCGTGCTTGGGTGGCTCGCTTGATGGAGTTTCGGAGTGGTCGCCAGGGCCTTTTTGACTCTGGTTCGCCGGGGGAACCGGCGGCATGTGGCCGTGCTTCGACATGGCAGTCCTCGCTTGCGTGAGCCTCGCCAAGCGAGGCGGCCCGCTTTGAAAACGCATTGTAGCCACGCTGCTGATTTCCAGTCTGGCCAATTGTGCTCACTCCATCTGGCCCTGCAGCAAGGCGCCTGGGTAGTTTCCGATCCTGCCTTAACGAATTCGCACGATCTAGGTTTCATTCGGGCGAAAGCAGAGCAAAGGACGACGACATGATAACCCGCGAGCTAGTGGCGCCCCGATCGGTTCAAGCCGGGACGCTCAAAGCGGCGATCTTTGATGTCGATGGCGTTCTGCTGGCCTCGCCGCATGAACGTGCATGGCGGGAGGCGCTCGGTGGGTTCGCCGATCCCAAGTGCTTCACGACGGCCATTTACCAGGCCGATGTCGCGGGCAAACCGCGCCTCAGCGGCGCCCGCGCGGCTCTCGATGCGCTTGGCGTGCCAGACGCCGCGGGGAAGGTCGTTGCTTATGCCGATCGTAAGCAGAAGCGGCTGGAGGAGTTGATCGCGGAAGGCGACGTCAAGGCCTTTCCCGACGCGCTGCGTTTCGTGCAAGCGTTGGCCGATTTGGGCTGGCCGATGGCAGTGGCATCGTCGTCAAAGAATGCAAATGGAATGCTGCGGTTGATCCGCCTCCCTTCCGGCCAAAACCTGCTCGACATGTTCGGCGCCAATGTCTGCGGGCGCGATCTGCCGCGGGGCAAGCCGGATCCCGCGATTTTCCTGCTGGCGGCTTCCGAACTGCACGTCGATCCCCGCCACTGTTTTGTCGCCGAGGACGCTCCGGCCGGCATCGAGGCCGCGTGCGCCGGCCACATGACGGGGCTCGGCGTAGCCCGCAAAGACGATGCCGCGGGCTTGCGTACGGCGGGAGCGAAAGTGGTCGTGACGAGTCTGGACGCCATCGCGGTCGACGAACTGGCCGAGGGGCGGCTGCAGAGGCGGCCGGCATGACCGCTCCGGAAACGATGGCAGCCGTGCTGGCGAGGACCCAGGATCCCGCTTGGACCTTCACCGTGGATGGCTTCGAGCCAATCATGGAAAGCAGCGTCGAGTCTCGCTTCGCGATCAGCAACGGTTTCCTGGGCGTCAGAGCCGCGCGGTCAACCACGCGAGGCGAGCGGTTGGTGGTTCCAGCACGCACCTATGTGGCGGGGCTTTTTGATAGTCCCGGTGTCAAGCAGGTGACGCAGGCGCTTGTGCCGGCCGTCGACTGGCTGGGTATCCGGATCGCGCTGCCCGGCGGCCCGCTGGTGTGTCACCCCGGAGACGTGCCGTCGCACCGGATGACACTCGACATGAAGCGGGGCGCAGTACTCAGCGAAAGCCACCATTTGCCCAGTCCCGACATCGGCCTCTCGGTGCGAACGCTGCGTCTGGTGTCGTTGAGCGAGCGCGCCATCGGCCTGCAACTGATCGAGCTGGAAGTCGAACACGGCGAGGTCGATGTCACCTTCGAGGCCTCGGCGGACGGAGACGGAAAGGAGTTTGGGCTCGCGACCGACCGGCTCGATCAGGCTATCGGCCTGTGGCATACCCGGTTCTCGGGGAAACGCCTCGCACTGGCCACCCTGCTATCGTGCCAGATCGACGGCAGGATTGTGCAACCGAGCGTGATCGGCCCGCTGAAATCGTCCTGGACCTGGAAGACCCGCGCTGGGCAAGTCGCGCGTTTCGAACGTCTCGTTGCCGTCGTGCGGACGGATTCGCTGGATGCGGATCCCGGGCCGCCGGCTCGGGACCAGCTCGGTCTGGCGCAACGCGCCGGGTGGCGCGGCGTGGTCACTGCGCACGAGGCGGCATGGACCGACCGCTGGCTATGCAGCGATGTCACCATCGCAGGCGACGTTGATGCCCAGCATGCCCTGAGGTTCGCGATCTACCACCTGAACGGCGCCGCCAACCCGGCCGATCAGCGGGTCTCGATCGGCGCCAGAGCGCTCACCGGCGACGACTACCATGGCCACGTGTTCTGGGACACCGAGATATTCCTGCTGCCGTTCTATAGTCTGACCTGGCCCGAAGCGGCCCGGACGCTCCTGATGTATCGCTTTCACACCCTTGGCGGGGCACGGGCGAAAGCGGCCGCCATGGGGTGGCGTGGTGCGCTCTATGCCTGGGAAAGTGCGGCGACGGGCTCGGAGATGACACCGGAACAGGTAATCGGCCCCGACCGCAAGGTCGTCGTCGTGCTGTGCGGCAGGCAGGAGCAGCACATCAGCGCCGACGTCGCCTACGCGGTCTGGCAATACTGGCAGGCCACAGGCGATGACGATTTCCTGCTACAGGCCGGTGCCGAAATCCTGCTGGAGACCGGCCGCTTCTGGGCAAGCCGCGCCAGGCTGGAGGCCGACGGACACTGCCACATCCGTAGCGTGATCGGTCCCGACGAGTATCACGAGGACATCGACGACAACGCCTATACCAACGTGATGGCGCGTTGGAACATCCGCCGCGCGCTCGACGTCGCGGCGCTGTTGCGCGAGCGTTGGTCCGCGCGTTGGAAGGTTCTCGCCAACCGGCTCGCTCTCGATGATGCCGAACTGGCGCAATGGCGGAGCGTCGCCGAAGCCATCAAGAGCGGGCTCGATCCTAAAACCGGAATGTTCGAGCAGTTCAGCGGCTATTTCGGCCTGGAAGACATCGACCTGAAGAATTACGCAGGCCGGTCCGTACCGATGGACGTGGTGCTCGGGCGAGAGCGGACGCAAAATTCCCAGGTCGTGAAACAGGCCGATGTCGTTGCGCTGTTGGGATTGCTGCCGGAAGAATTCGACGGCGATTCGGCCGCGAAGAACTTCAGCTACTATTCCCAGCGCTGCGGCCATGGAAGCTCGTTGAGCCCGGCCATGCATGGGCTTGTAGCCGCCCGATTGGGCGATACCGCAACCGCACTACGCTTTTTCCGCCAAGCCGCGGCCATTGATCTTTCTGCCAAGCGGGTGGGGTCCGCCGGTGGCATTCATATCGCGACCCAGGGCGGAATCTGGATGCTATCGGTGCTGGGTATCGCCGGACTCGCATTACGCAGTGACGGCCTATCGATCGATCCGCATCTTCCCACCGGCTGGGAGAGTGTCGCCTTCAGCGTTCAGTGGCGTGGTCGGCGCGTCAAGATCAGCATCGATCAGACCGAACGACATCTCCATGCCACGCTTGAAGCCGGCGAGCCGATGGTCTTGTTCGTTGGAGGAAAGCCGAACCATCTCGCTTCTTCCGCGACGTCGTCGCCGATAGCGTGGTGAGGAGCCCGGCCCAGGTTCCACCCGCGGCAGAGGATGCCTCCGCGTGGTCATTGGTGTTCGATGGGTTCGACCCGGCCAAGGAGGGTATCCGCGAAGCGCTTTGCACCTTGGGAAATGGATATTTCGCGACCCGCGCGGCCGCAGCCTGGGCCGAGGCGGATGGCGTTCATTACCCTGGGACCTATCTCGCCGGAGGCTACAACCGGCTGCAAACCGATATTGCCGGCCGTACGATTGAGAACGAGGACCTGGTCAACTTCCCCAACTGGCTCGCGCTCCGGTTTCGGATCGCCGAAGAGGGCTGGTTCGATCTCAGTCGCGTTGCGATTTTGTCATACCGGCAGGAGCTTGATCTTCAGCGCGGCTTGCTACTGAGGGCCGTGCGCTTCGAGGATCAAAAAGGGCGGCGAAGCCTGTTGCAAGAACAACGCCTCGTTTCGATGGCCGACATGCACCTGGGTGCGGTGGAACTGACGCTGACGGCCGAAAACTGGTCCGGCGCCGTCACGGTCCGCTCGGCGATCGACGGGCGGATCGTCAACGCGGGCGCGAAGCTTTATCGCAAGTTCAACAACAAGCACCTGGAGCATCTCTCACGCCAGATCATCGGCCAAGACGGCATCTGCCTGCAGGTGCGGACTTCTCAGTCGCAAATCCATGTCGCGCAGGTTGCACGAACGCAAGTGTTCCTCGACGGGCGCGTTCTCGAATCCAGCCGTCGCCGTGTCGAACAACCAGATTACATCTGCCAGGATATAACGGTCGACATCGAGCAGGGCATGTCCGTGGTGGCAGAGAAGCTCGCCGTTTTGTACACCTCCCGCGATCAAGCCATTTCAGAGGCTGGACTGGCCGCACGCAAGGCCGCGAGGCGCAAGGGGCGGTATGATGCGGTCAAGGCCGACCATGTATTGGTCTGGGAGGATTTGTGGCGGCGCTTCGATGTGCGCATTGATCCGGCCGGTCCCGCCTTCAAACTGAATATCTCTCTGCTGCTTCGATTGAACATGTTTCACCTTCTGCAAACTGTCTCGGTCCACTCCATCGGCCTTGATATCGGTATACCCGCGCGGGGTTGGACCGGAGAAGCCTACCAAGGTCATATTTTCTGGGATGAGCTGTTCATATTTCCGTTCTTCAATTACCGCCTGCCCGAAATCACCCGAGCCATCCTGACCTACCGCTACCGGCGGCTGGGTGAAGCGCGCGCCGCCGCCCGAATCGCCGGACACAAGGGAGCGATGTTTCCCTGGCAGAGCGGAAGCGACGGGCAGGAAGAGACCGACAAGCTAAATCTGAATCCGCACTCGCTGCGTTGGGTACCGGATAATTCCTATCTTCAGCGTCACGTCGGAAGTGCGATCGCCTATAACGTATGGCAGTATTTTCAAGTCACCCATGACATCGAGTTTCTGCAGTTCTATGGTGCCGAGTTGATGCTCAGCATCGCCCTGTTCTGGTCCAGCATGGCAACCCTGAATAACGAACGCGGACGATACGAGATTCATGGCGTCATGGGTCCCGATGAATTCCACGACGGTTATCCCGGTGCAACCGCGCCTGGCCTCAACAATAACGCCTATACCAATGTAATGGCCGTTTGGGTGCTGTGCCGGGCGTTGGAGGTGCTTGAGCGGATATCCATAGCACGTCGCACCGAGCTCACGACACGGCTTGGCATATCGCTGGTCGAGATTGCACGGTGGGAGGACATCAGCCGCAGGATGTATGTACCCTTTCACGACGATGGCATCATCAGCCAGTTTGAGGGCTACGACGCGCTGGCTGAGCTCGATTGGGCAGCGTATCGCCGCCGATACGCCGATATCCAGCGCCTCGACCTCATTCTGGAAGCCGAAGGCGATAGCCCCAACCGCTATAAGCTGTCGAAGCAGGCCGATGTCGTCATGTTGTTCTACCTGTTTTCGGCGGACGAACTTGGCGAGCTGTTCGCGCGGCTGGGCTATGCGATCAACCACGATACGATCCCGAACAACGTCAACTACTATGTCGCCCGCACCTCGTACGGCTCGACGCTGTGCCGTGTGGTCTATTCGTTCGTGCTGGCGCGTTCCGACCGGCCACGCTCGATGTCGTTTTTCGCCGAGGCGCTGCAAAGCGACGTCAGTGACAGCCAACATGGTACCACGGCCGAGGGGGTCCACCTCGGAGCCATGGCAGGCACGGTTGACCAGGTGCTGCGGGTGTCGACGGGGATCGAGGTCAAGGGGGACGTTTTGTTGTTCAATCCCGAATTGCCGCCGGAAATGGAGTGTCTGGAGTCGCGCATCCGGTATCGAGGGCATTCGATTGATCTACGACTGACGCACGATTCCCTTACACTCTGCGGGCAGGAGGAGCTGTACGCGGCGCCCATCGCGTTAAGCGTAGCAGGCAAGATCTACGACTACGTCAGCGGCACCACGCGGGTGTTCGAATTGAATCACAGCGCAATGAAACCGGCCCTGTCCAAGCAGCGGTAGAGCCATTAGCCCGTTGCGCGGAACTCGTGGCGTCTGGTTATTCTTTGAATGGCGATCTTGAGATGTTGGGCCTCGATCGGTCATCGGAGCTCGTTCTTGTGCGATGGATTGGATTCAGGCATCAGCAGCCACAGCAGCAGCACAGCGGAAAGGGCCACCGCGGCGATGCCTAGAAATCCCGCCGCGCGGCCAAGGTTTGCGACCACAACGCCCGAAATTGTAGTGCTGAGCGAAGCGCCTATTCCGGACATCGTACCGAGGAATCCCTGCGCCAGGTTAAACCGGCCGCTACCCGTCGTAAGGTCGGCGACGATCAGCGCTGTTAGCACACCCAGCATCGTTCCGCTGATGCCGTCGAGTACCTGAGCAGCGATCAGAAGCAATGGATTGGCGGTCAAGGCGAACAGCAGTGCACGGATCGGCAAGGCGGCAAATCCAACGAGCAGAAGTGGCCGGCGCCCCCAGCTGTTTGCGTGGCGTCCAGCCCATGGCGCCATGATCGCCACGATCACTTGGGGAACCATGATCATTGCCGAGAAGATCAGCGAGGAAAGACCTTGCTTGCTGTAGACGAGTGCCTCGCCGGCGAGTGGCAGCATCGACGTGTTCGCCAACTGGAACAAGAACATGCTGCCGGCGAATATCAGCAGGCCACGGTTCTTCAAAAGGCTAAGAAGCTTTAACCTCTGTGGTGCGCTCGGTCCTGTGTGCTCGGGCAGGCACGAGGCTCGGCCGAAATGGATGTCTGAAGGCTTGATAAGGCGGAGAGCCGCGAGCAGCGGCAGCACCAGCGCGGCGGCGGCGAAGAATATGGCGCCATAGGTCAGGAAATAGGCGATGAGGCCGAAGAGACCAGCCGCGACTATCCCGCCCGTCGAAGCAAAACGCTGATTGCGTCCGAGTCGTTCGGCGAGCGCGGCGTGGCCGACCAGGCCAAGGCTGATGGCAGCAATGCCCAGCCCCAGGAATCCGCCGGTGACCCCTTGAAGCACCAGAGCTGACAACACCAGCGGGAACGTCGGCCAAAGTGCAATAATAAGCGCGCCCGCCGCGACCATGGCGGCACCTAGTCCGACCGCGAGTCGCTTCGATCGGATAGCATCGAGCAACGCGCCGCCGGGCAGTTGACTAAGCAATCCGACGAATCCAGCGGCGCTCAGCGCGAAGCCGATATTCTGTTGGGTCCAATTTTGCTCGGCTAGAAATGCCGCGACGTAGGGGCCGAAGCCCGACAATGCTCCAGCGAGGAAAAGGTTGACGCCGTCGAGACCGCGCAAGCTGGTAATGGACGGCGAAGGTTCAATTGCATCCGTCTCTGCGCAATCCGTGGTGACATCCATTTGCGCCTGGTTCCCCCTCTGAGGCTGAAGCTGGAACGCCAGAAGGTTTGTCGGTCTGTAACGCTCATACCTGCTGATGCATGTAAAGAAAAGTGTCCACCATCATGAACTGTGGCGTTCCTGTTCCAACACGTAAGTCCGCAGCGCGACGGCGTCGTGGCATGCGTTATGCGGCAGCCTGCTGAGCGCCGTTGAATCAAACAGCGGCAGGTCCAGCAATTCAAATATCAGCCTGGGCGAAGGCAATCGCCATCCCGGGCCTGTGATCATCAACAGCGCCAGGTGTGCGATATCTTCGGGCCAGTCGGCGATCACCAGCGGCTCCGGATCTGCACGAAGATACCGAGCGAGCTTGGCAGTCATATCAGAGCGCGAAACTGGCGGCGTTTGTAAAACCGGCAGCACGTGATCGGCGACCCACGAGGTTGGCTCGACACATGCCAATGCCTCGTAAAACGGCGGTCGATCCTGATCCTCAGGCACGAGTGCCAGCGAGATCAGTTGGCCGCCAAACCCGTTGAACTCAGCATCGAGAAAATACCGCATCTGTTGCCATTCCGACCAAGCGGCCCTAGGTACGATAACTCGTGGCGATGCCGAATGTTCATCGAAGCCGTTCCCTATGCGACTGCAACCAGAGGGGCGGCACCGCACCCACCACGGCGATGCCCAGAACCTGCCGCGCGTCAGGGACGCAGGGCAGCGAGGCTTCCTACGTTGGCGGCGGGTTGGCTAAGAGAGTCTTCAAGGCCTGCATGGCTTTGCCAAATTTGTCCCAATCTCCCTGCTGCATCGCCTTTTGAGCCTCCTCAAATTGCGCTCTCGCCGGGCCGGAATCCGACTCAGGCGGTGGCGCCGCGATCGCCGTGCCAACGGTTTGTGATCCAGACCTTTGCGCAGCGGCCGGCTGGGCGCCGAAAAGAGCACTCAATGCCTCATCGAGCGTGGGCTCCATGACGACCTTGTCGCCGGCGACTGCGATCACGCGCTTCAGCTGGGGAAAGTTCGCGCCTTCAGCCCTGAGGTACAAGGGCACTACGTAGAGGAACGAGTTCTCGATCGGCGTCACAATTTGTTTGCCGCGAATGACCCGCGAACCCTGTTGATTCCAGAGGGTGAGCTGCTGAGAGATGGTGGTGTTCTGATCGATCATTGCCTCGATCTGGTTTGGTCCGTAGATGAGCTTTTCCTTCGGAAGCTCATAAAACAGCTTTTCTCCATATTCGGGAAAGTCGGACCTGGCGGCCATCCAGGAGATCATGTTGTCCCGGTTTTGTGGCGTAAAGGGCGTCATTAGGAGGTACTCAAGCTGCTGGCTTCCGGGGAGTTTCGCCAGAATATAATAGGGTTCCATGGGCTGTGCCTGGCCCTGGTACTTTTCCATCGGGGCCGTCCACAGGTCCTCCCGGTTGTAGAAAACCTGGGGATCCGTCATGTGGAAGGTCCTGTATTGATAGGCCTGGACGCCGAACAGATCCTCCGGATATCGCAGGTGCTTCTTCAGATCCGGCGATATCGCGCTCAGGTCATTGAATACGCCGGGAAAAGCCAGCCGATAGGCGGCGAGGACGGGGTCTTTGGGATCCATGACGTAGAAGCGCACACTCCCGTCGTACATATCGACAACGACCTTCACGGAGTTCCGGATGTAGTTCAGCCCGTCGAAGCTATCCCTGGGGCGCGCCTCGGTGCCTCCTGCGTCAGGATCTTGGGCGTTGCTACCTGGCTCGACAGCAAATCTTGCATCCGATGCTCTTTGATATTGCGCGGTTTGCTGCGGATTGGCATACGGAAAGTAGTTCGAGACGGTGTAGGCATCCTGGATCCAGTACAGCTTACCCTCGCTCAATACAGCGTAGGGATCATTGTCCAGACGCAGGAAGGGTGCGATTTCGGCGACGCGCTCGCGAACGTCTCGATGAATTTGAATCCGACTCTCGGGCTTGAGATAGGAGGTCAATAGAATGTTGATATCGGCCTTGTTCCAGGCGAACAGAAGCCTCCGCCAGATACTGTCCAACGGGATGCCGCCCGTTCCAGCGTAGCTGGTGTAGACATTATCGTTACCCTTGGGATAGTCGAACTCCTTGATGTCAGTCGCAACGATCTTGTACCCCAACATCGATTGCCCGTAATAAATCGATGGCTGGCTTATCGTAAGCCCGAAGCTGGATTCGGCTGGAACGTTCTCAAGCGTGTATTGCGGAAATCCCCCGCCGACGGTCTTCGACACGAGGTTCATGACCACGCCGTAGCCATGGGTGAATTGCAGATACTGGTTGACCCAGGTTTGCGCCTTCTCCGGGAGTTCAGGGGAGAGCTCGCGGGCTGAAAGCATTACCTGATGATAGCCGTCCGCCAGATGGTAACGGTCTGTATCGACGTTGTAGAATTGATAGTAGAGGCGGATGGCCTGGGTTTGTTGATAGGTCTGTAGCAGCGGCCGCGCGTCCCAGAGACGAATGTTTTGAATCGTGTCCTGGTTCCTCGCGATCACGGCTGGCGTCAGATCCGGTAAAGCCGGATAGGACGTTTCCTTGATCCCATCCAGCTGGAAGGCTTTTCGGGTGAAGTCGATGTAATGTTTCAGATACGGGGTCTCAAGCGCCAGCTCACTTGGCTGCACAACAAACTTCTGAAACAGGTAAGGCGCCAATGACACCCCAAAAATCCATAGCAGCATGTACACGCCGGCTCCGGCTGCCAGCGTCATGAACCTCGGGCGAAAGACATTTGATGCGAGCAGCACGCACCCAATGGCCGAGGCGCCGACCATGCCCCACAGGGCAACCCTGGTCACATGATCCGCCGCAAAGCCAGCCCCATAGACCACGCCCAGAGTTGAATAGACGAGCTCGTAGTGGTCGAGGTAGAAACCCCATCCAAAGTTAGCGACCAGAATGAAAAGGATGACAGACAAATGGGCGATAGGGCTGCGGTTGGTTGCAGAGCCTTCGTTGCCGCTGATGGGCCGGGATCCGAATAGCATGTAGACCGCAAGAACCATCGCAAACGTCAATAAGGTCAGCATCGTCAGGCTGCTTTGCAGCAACTCGTAGAAGGGCAGGTGAAAGACGTAAAAACCGACATCGGCCCCGAAAAGCGGGTCCGAAATCCCGAAGGAGCCGCCATAACGAAAACGCAGGTAGGTATCCCATTCACTGAAGAAGCCGAGAGCAAAGAACAGGGCAACTCCGGCGCTGACAAGGACGACCGCGGCCTTCAGCAGCGTCTGAGGCACTTGGTCACCGGTTTTGCTGCCTGTATTGGTCCTGGATAAAAATGCAGCGCTCCATGGCCGCCCCTCTCCCGTCAAGGCGCCGCCATCTTTGCTGGCATGGCGCAAATTGATCCACAGATACAAAAATGAAAATATAAAAACCGCGCCGAACATCGCATAACGAACCGACAGCAGTGTCCAGAAGATGCCGCTATAGTGCAGCTGGCCCATCCACAGCCATTTCTCGATATAGCCTGTGATCCCTGCGAGGATGACGAACAACAACACAGCTGCGAATATCAGGAAACCCAACCGATTCCATACGGGACCGGGCTTGCCGTTCGCAGAGCCCTGTCCGTCAGCAGGCCACGTTTTCTTCGAGATTCTGGCAGGATGTTCGCTCATATATGCACTCCAGTATAGCTTGAAGAATCGGCCTCATCCCGGCCACGTATCGCCATCATCAACGATAGGCGCAAATGGTGTGCAAAGGCTCCAACCGATAGCGTATGCCGAAACCGCGACCCGCGTGGAGGCTCGGAAACTACTCAGGTCCTTGATAGTCAGGCAGAAAAGGGAAGCCTACCGGCTTGACGCGGCTGGTTAGGGAGTTGGCTATCCGACGGGCGAACCGGCGGCGGTTCTGGTCCGCAACCTCGACCGCAGCCGGTCGAACGCCAAATAGACGACCGGCGTCGTATAAAGCGTGAGCAACTGACTCATAAGCAGCCCGCCCACAATCGCTATGCCGAGCGGCCGGCGCAGTTCATATCCCACACCCGTACCCAATGCCAGGGGCAAGGCTCCCAGAATCGCTGCCATCGTCGTCATGACGATCGGACGAAAGCGCAATAGGCACGCCTCGAAGATCGCATCCGAGGCGCTTTTGCCGTCCTGACGTTGTGCCTGAAGAGCGAAATCGATCATCATAATCGCGTTCTTCTTGACGATGCCGATCAGTAGCACGATGCCGATGATCGAGACGACGTTCAGATCTTCCCTGAAAAGCATAAGGGCGAGCATTGCGCCGACGCTCGCCGACGGCAGCGTGGAGATGATCGTCAGGGGATGAACCAGGCTCTCGTATAGAATTCCAAGCACGATGTACACCGCCAGCAGCGCCGTCAGAATCAGCACTGGCTCGGTGCTGAGGGATTGCTGGTAGGCCAATAGCGTTCCGGCAAAAAAGCCCTGCAGCGATGCCGGAGCGCCAAGCCGCGCCTGCATCTGGTTGATACTCGATGTGGCATCGCTCAACGACATCGTCGGCGCGAGATTGAAGGACACGGTAACGGAGGGAAATAGGCTGGTATGGTTGATGGCCAGCGGGATTGTGCTGGCATGGCTCTTGGCCACTGCGCGCAACGGGATGTGGCTGCTGCCGGATGTATTGAAGTAAATATCTTTCAACCCTTCCGGGCTTTGCGAAAACTGCGAGAGCAACTTCCAGCACCACGTAATACTGATTGAGCTGGGTGTAGATGATGGATACTTCCGACTGTCCGAAGGCGCTGTAAAGTTCCGAGTCCAACGCCTGCACCGTCAGTCCGAGCTTCGCCGCGGCGATGCGCTGGTAGTCCAGTCAGCATTTCCAGGCCGCCATTCTGCTGATCGGAGCTCACATCCTGCAGGCCGGGAAGCCGCTTCATTTCGCTTAGCAATGCCGGCCCCCATTTGGTCAGGTCCGCCATGGTGTCGGCCTGGATCGTGTATTGGTACAGCGCATTGCTCGAGCGGCCGCCGATGCGCAGGTCCTGAACCAGCTGCAGGAATGTGGAGGCCACCGGCAGACGGTTCAACTGGGTGCGCAAGCGCGCGATGATCTCTGCGGCACTGACCTTGCGTTCCGCCGCCGGCTTGAGCGCGACGTAGAGGGAGCCGGTATTTGTCGCGCCACTGGTACCAGTAAACGCGATCACGTTGGCGACGGCGGGATCGTTCTTGATCACGCCGACGATTTGCCGAATTGAATCGTCCATCGCAGGGAAGGATGATTCCTGTGGTCCTTGCACGGCACCGGCGAGCGCTCCGGTATCCTCGACCGGGAAGAAGCCCTTCGGTATCTCGGCGATCAGCACGCCATTGAGGGCGATCGTGAGAAGCAGCACGATGAGGACCGGGATCGGACGAGCCAGCACCCAGGTCAGCGTGCCGCGATACCACGACAGCACCCGGTCGAAAACCCGTTCGCCGGCCAGGTAGAGCCGACCATGGCTTTCGGTGCGCTCGTTCTTCAAGAGATAAGCACACATCATGGGCGTGGTGGTCAGCGAGACGATCATCGACACGAGAATGGCGGTCGACAGGGTAACGGCGAATTCGCGGAACAGGCGTCCGACGATCCCCCCCATCAGCAACAGCGGGATAAAGACGGCGATCAGCGAAATGCTGATGGTGAACACGGTGAAACCGATTTCCTCGGCGCCCTTCAGCGCCGCGGCGAAAGGCGTCATGCCGTTTTCCATATTGCGCACGATATCTTCCATCACGACGATGGCATCGTCGACCACAAATCCCGTTGAAATGGTCATGGCCATAAGCGAGAGGTTGTCGAGGCTGTATCCGAACAGGTACATCACGCCCAGCGTACCGAGCAGCGAGACCGGCACAGCGACAGCCGGAATCAATGTGGCGCGACCATTGCGCAGGAACATAAAGACCACGACGATGACGAGGCCGATCGAGATCAGCAGCGTCCACTCGACGTCGCTTACGGAAGCGCGGATGGTGGTGGTGCGATCAAGAACGATGGTGGTATCGATGCCGAGCGGGATCGATGCGTGGATGAACGGCAGCTGCGCGCGAATCCGATTCACGGTGCCGATGATGTTGGCCCCGGGTTGTCGGAAGATGATGATCGTCACCGCGCGCTTGCCGTTCAAATAACCGGTAGCGCGTACATCCTGCACGGAGTCGGTCACCTCTGCGACATCGGACAATCGAACGGCCGAGCCACGGTTGAAGCCGACGACAAGCGGCTTATAGTCGTCTGCGTGCGAGATCTGGTCATTGGCAAGAATATCCGCGGTTTCAGTGCCATCAGAGATTTGACCCTTGGCCAGATCAGCATTCTGCAGACCGAGAACGGACTGCAAATTCGCCAAGGTAAGTCCGTAGCTCGCCAATTGGGTGGGGTTTACATCCACGCGCACCGAGGGCAACGCGCCTCCGCCGGGGATGACCTGGCCTACGCCCTGAATCTGCGACAATTTCTGCTGGATGACGGTGGATGCTTCGTCATAGAGCTTGTCGGGGCCGTATTTATCCGATGTCAGGCCGAGGATCATGATCGGTGCATCGGCGGGATTGACCTTGCGATAGGTCGGATTGGCCGGCAGGTTGCTCGGCAGGTAGGTTCGCGCGGCGTTGATGGCCGCCTCGACATCGCGTGCCGCGCCATCGATATCGCGGCTGAGGTCAAATTGGATGGTGATCGATGTGCTGCCGAGCGTGCTGGCGGAGGTCATCTCCGTCACGTCGGCGATATGACCAAGCTGTCGCTCCAGCGGCGTGGCAACCGACGAGGCCATGATATCGGCGCTGGCCCCCGGCAAGCTTGCCTTGACTGAAATGGTGGGAAAGTCGACCTCCGGCAGAGGCGCCACCGGCAGCACGTCGAACGCAACCGCTCCGGCCAGGGCGATCGCCAGCGTGAGCAGCGTGGTAGCCACCGGGCGGTGAATGAATGGCGCGGAAATGCTCATGCCCGGCCTACGACTGCGGCGCCTCCGGCGTGGCGGATTGTGGCGTGAAGCGCCGAACCAGATTGTCAAAAAAGATGTAGATGACGGGTGTCGTGTAAAGCGTGAGGACCTGGCTCACCAGCAGCCCCCCTACCATGGCGATGCCCAGCGGCCTGCGCAGTTCGGAACCCGAGCCGCTACCGAGAGCAAGCGGCAGACCTGCCAGCAGCGCCGCCATGGTCGTCATCATGATCGGCCGGAACCGCAGCAGACAGGCATCGTAGATGGCGTCCGTCGCATTCTTGCCCTCGAGCCGCTCACCCTGCAGCGCGAAATCGACCATCATGATGCCGTTCTTTTTCACGATCCCGATCAGCAGGATGAGACCGATGATCGCGACCATGCTCAGATCCTGGCGAAACAGCAGCAGTGCGAGGAAGGCTCCGACGCTCGCCGACGGCAGCGTGGATAGAATGGTGATAGGGTGCACAAAGCTCTCATACAGGACCCCCAGCACGATGTAGACGGTGACCAGGGCCGCAAGAATCAGGAGTGGCACGTTGCTGAGCGAATTCGTGAACGATGCGGCGGTGCCCTGAAAACCTGCCTGCAGGCTCGCAGGCATGTGCAGGTCTTTCTGCGCCGCGTCGATCGCCGTGATGGCGTTGCCAAGTGCGGCATTGGGCGCCAGATTGAACGACACCGTGATGGCGGGAAACTGGCCCTGGTGGGTGATCACCAGCGGCTCGGTGGTTTTCTCGAAATGCGAGAAGGCGCTCAGCGGTACAGCACTGCTGACGGCTGAACTGGTCGCGCCCGCGGAGCCGGCGCCTTTGCTCGACGTCGGGGTTGCGGTGCTCGACGACAGCGCGCCAGCTGGAGGAGCAAGCGTATTTGCCGCCGGGGTGTACAGCGCGGAGGTCGTCAACGCATTCGATCCCGCGGCGGATGATCCAGAGGACGAATAGGAGGAAGCGGCTCCCGGGCCGCTGGTGCCGGACGACGCGTTGGATTGAATGTAGAGCTGGTTCAGCTTGCCCGGATCCGCCTGGAACAGCGGATCGCTCTCGAGCACCACGTGGTACTGATTGACCTGGGTATACATGGTATTGATCTGGCGCTGGCCGAAGGCGTCATAGAGCGTGTTATCGATGGTCGCCACCGCGATACCCAATCGTGAAGCGGTAACCCGATCGATCGCCAGGGATATCGCCAGCCCTCCCAATTGCTGATCGGTCGCGATGTCTTCCAGTTCCGGCATTTGCTTCAGTCGGTCGACGAAACGGCTGGTCCAGACATTGAGTTCGCCGGCATCGGCATCTTCGAGCGTATACTGGTATTGGGTGCGGCTCACCCGGTCATCGACCGAGATGTTCTGCACCGGCGCCATGAACAGCTGGATACCCTGGACCCGGTCCAATCTCGACTTCAGCCTGCGGATCAGATCGGACGCGGTTATATTGCGCTGAGCGATCGGCTTCAGATTGATCGACATTCGACCGCTGTTGGTGGTTACATTGGTGCCATCAGCGCCGATAAACGACGAAACGCTGGTTACCGCCTGATCTTCCAGGATCGCCTTGATGAGTTCCTGCTGCTTCTCGGCCATGGCTTTGGTGCCGATGGTCGGCGATGCCTGCGATATGCCCTGGATCACGCCGGTGTCCTGGACTGGAAAAAAGCCCTTGGGAATGATGATGTAAAGAAATACGGTGAGAAGTAATGTCGCTACAGCGACCGACAGCGTCACCGTCTGGTAACCGAGGACGAACTTGAGGGTCCGGGCATAGAACGCGATCATGCTGTCGAAGACACGCTCCGAAACGCGTGAGACGCGTCCCTGCTGCTGCTTTGACTGGTTGCGCAGGATTCGCGCACTCATCATCGGCGTCAGCGTCAGAGAGACCGCCGCGGAAAGCACGATCGTGACGGCGAGTGTCACGGCAAACTCCCGGAACAGGCGTCCGACCACGTCGCCCAGGAACAACAGTGGAATCAGAACGGCGATCAGCGACACCGTTAGCGAGAGGATGGTGAAGCCGATCTGCGCCGCGCCCTTGAGGGCGGCTTGCATCGGCGGGTCGCCGGCCTCGATGTAGCGGGAGATGTTCTCGATCATCACGATGGCATCGTCGACGACGAACCCCGTGGAGATGGTCAGCGCCATCAGCGACAGATTGTCCAGGCTGTAGCCAAGCGCGTACATGACCGCGAAGGTGCCGATCAGGGACAGCGGCACCGCAACGCTCGGGATGATCGTGGCGTACAGGCTCCTGAGGAACAGGAAGATGACCATGACGACCAATGCGACCGTCAGCAGCAATTCGAACTCGACGTCCGCGACCGACGCCTCGATGGCGATGGTCAGATCGGTCAGAACGGTGACGTGAATGCCGGTCGGCAGGTTGGCCTGAAGCTGCGGCATCAGTCGCTTGATGCTCTTGACCACGCTGATCGTGTTGGCGCCAGGCTGGCGCTGCACATTCAGGATCACCGCGGGCGTGAGATTCATCCACGCGGCCAGTCTGTTGTTTTCCACGCCATTCACGATGCGCGCGATGTCGGTCAGCATCACCGGCGCGCCATTGCGATAGGCAACGACAACCTTCCGGTAGTCTTCGCTGGCAACCAGCTGGTCGTTGGCCTCGATCTGGTAATCCTGATGCGGGCCATCGAAATTGCCCTTGGCTGCGTTGACGCTGGCCTGTGTCAACGCCGTGCGCAAGTCTTCCAGGTTGATGCCGTAGGAAGACAGCGCCATTGGATTGGCCTGAATCCGCACCGCGGGCTTTTGTCCGCCGCTGATCGACACCAGGCCGACCCCGTTGAGCTGCGAGATCTTGGGCGCCATGCGCGTATCGACGAGATCCTCGACCTGGGAAAGCGGCATGGCATCCGAAGTAATCGCCAGCGTCAGGACCGGAGCGTCGGCCGGATTGGTCTTGCTGTAAATCGGAGGCGCGGGCAGAATCGACGGCAATAAACTCTGGGCCGCGTTGATGGCTGCCTGGACCTCTTCCTCGGCAACATCCATCGCAATGGTGAGATTGAACTGCAGCACGATGACGGAAGTTCCCCCCGAACTGGTGGAGGTCATCTGGCTTAAACCCTGCATTTCGCCGAACTGGCGCTCCAGTGGCGCTGTGACGGTGGTCGCCATCACGGTTGGGCTGGCGCCGGGATAGAATGTAAGTACCTGGATGGTCGGATAATCGACTTCCGGCAGCGCCGACACCGGCAGCAGTTGATAGCCGACCAGGCCAACCAACAGGATTGCCGCCATCAGCAGGGACGTCGCCACCGGTCGCAGGATGAAAGGACGCGACGGACTCATTGCGGCCGGCTTCCGCTGTTCTCCGCGACAGGCTTGACCGCAATGACGACCGCGACATTGTCCTGCAGCTTGTCGAAGCCGCTATCGGCGACAATATCTCCGGGATTGATGCCATCGACCTGCGCCATGCCGGCTTCGGTCACCCCAGGCTTTACGCTGCGCAAATGCGCGACATTGTCCTGGATCAGATAGACGAACGAGGCTTGGCCATTTTGCTGGATGGCCGATGCCGAAACCAGCGTCACGCCCTGTAAGGTATTCACCAGCAAGCGGGCGTTGACAAACTGGTTCGGGAACAGCGCCTCATTTTTGTTATCGAACAGCGCGCGCGCCTTGACGGTCCCGGTCGTGGTATCGATCTGGTTGTCGAGCGTCAGCAGTTGCCCGCTCGCAATCTTGGTCTGAGCCGTGCGATCAAAGACATCCACGCTGAGGGTAGCTTTCAGGCGCAGGCGATCTTCAATCCGGCCGATATTGTCTTCCGGTATCGTGAAAATGACCGTGATCGGCTGCAACTGCGCAACGACGGCGAGGGTGACCGCTCCGGTCGACTGCACGACGTTGCCCGGATCCACCAACCGCAGACCCATCCGGCCGGCAATTGGCGCGACGATATGGCAAAAGTCGACCTGAATCTGGTCATAGTCGACGGTGCCCTGATCGTTTTTTACCGTGCCTTGATCCTGCAGCACCAGCTTTTCCTGGTCATCCAGGATTTGCTTTCCGATTGCCTTGGTGGCCCACAGCAGACGGTAGCGTTCGGCGTCCATCTGCGCCTGGGCGAGCAGGTTCTGGTCTCGTTCGAGCACTCCCTGCGCCTGCAGCAGCGTGGCGCGATACGGAGCCGAGTTGATTTCAACGAGCGGATCGCCCTTGCGAACCGTCTGACCTTCCTTGAATTCAACCGAAGTGACGAGCCCGCTTACCTGAGCTGTCATGGAGGCGGTATACTCCGGTGTGACCGTTCCGATGGCGTCAATATAGACGCCGATGTCGCCCTTCTCGGCGGTAGCACTCGTGATGGCTATCCCTGTCGCGCGAGGTATCGAAGACGCGACCTCGCGGTTGGCATAAAAATAACGCCAGCCGAGGTAAACGCCGAGCGACAGCACCAGCGGAATAATAACAAAGACCCACCACCGGTGGGGAGAGGACGACAAGGTCGGTGAAGGCAAGACTGCACCCACGTGGCTCGTCAGCTCGGGCCTTCCGCACAAGGAGTTGGTACGTGTGTGATCAATAAACTGACGGAGGAGCTACCGTTGCGGCGCAATCAGGCTATGCCCATGGCATGGCGAAAACTGAGCAAAATTGCTCACACCAGGAGGTTTAGGGGAGGAAACGTCGGGCAGCGTGGGTCCACTGCTCACAGACATCGATCTGAGATCTTGCGGTGGGTGACGACGGAGCGCGGAGGTCGACAGCAGTGACAATCACCGCTGCCGACCCGTCGCCGTGAGTTTTAGCCGTTGCCGAGCGGCAAGGCGACGTAATGAGAAGCATCGCCAGAGCGAATGCGCATCAGAACGTTATTCTTGTTATCCGCACGCGCGCTCTTTAGCGCGTCGCGGACCTCACCGGGATTGGCCACGCTCTTTCCCGCGACTTCGAGAATCACGTCGCCTTCCCTGAAGCCGTGTTCGGCCGCCGCTCCATTTGGATCGACGGTGGTCACGACCACGCCGGTTTTGCCGGCACCTGCAACCGAGCCCGCGGGAGCGATCGTCATGCCGAGCTTGGGAACGTCCACCCCGTGTGTTGGGCTGGCGTTACCGGTTTCAGCTCGCGCTTCCTGGGCGTTGGGCAACTGGCCAAGCGTCACGCTGATCACGGCATCCTTTCCTTGATGCAGCACGTCAAGCTTGACCGCGTTACCGGGTTCGAGACCGCCGATGGTACGCGCGAGCTCCCGGGCGTCCTTGACCGACTGACCGTTCACCGCGGTGATGACATCGCCGGCTTCGATACCGGCCTTGGCTGCCGGCCCATTGGCCTGCGGTTCCGCCACCATCGCGCCTTCGGCTTTCTTCAGACCCAGGTTATTGGCGATATCCTGCGTGACTGGCTGGATCTGGACGCCAATCCAGCCGCGGCTGACGCTCCCTTTGTCCTTCAATTGAGCGATCACCGTCTTCACCGTCGAAGCCGGAATCGAGAACGCAATGCCGACGCTGCCGCCGGATGGCGAGTAGATCGCCGTATTCACGCCGACCACTTCACCCTGCATATCGAAAGCCGGCCCACCCGAATTGCCCTTGTTGACGGGAGCATCGATCTGGATGAAATCGTCGTAGGGTCCGTTGCCGATGTCGCGGCCGCTGGCCGAGACGATGCCGGCCGTGACGGTTCCTCCGAGTCCAAAGGGATTACCGACCGCGAGCACCCAGTCGCCGATCCGGGGCTTGCCCGCCGCAAGTTTGGCAAATGGAAAGTCCGCGCCGCCCTCGACCTTGATCAGCGCGATGTCGGTGCGCGCATCCGTTCCGATCACCTTGGCCGTATAGGTCTTGCCATCGTCGGAGGTGACTTCGACCTTGTCCGCGCCGTCGACGACGTGGTTATTGGTGACGGCGTAGCCGTCGGGCGAGATGAAGAAGCCGGATCCTTGACCCATCATGACGCCGTGGCCACCATGGTGGCCGTGTGCGCCTGGGGGCAGGCCGTCGGGCCCGTGTTGGAAGAAGCGCTCCATTGGCGATCCCGGCTGCGAAGAGGAGTCATCGTCGGCACTGTTGCTGGCATCGGTGGCCTTGCTCCCCATCGTGACCTTGACCGAGATCACGGACGGCTTCACGCGCTCCACGATATCGGCGAAGCCGGTCGGCTGCGCGACCTTGCCTACCGCGTTGTTGACCTGGGCATGGGCGGGGCTACCGAAAAGATCGAGCGGGCCGGTCGAAGGACTAAAGCCATAGGCGGCGAGACCCGCGGCGACCGATGCCATCAGGACCAGCCGGCGCGCGGAAAGCAGCGAACGCCGGGGCGCGTGACGGGATGATCCCGAGCAAGGATCGGAGGGATGATGAGTCATAATGGCTGGGTCTCCAGGATCTGGCTGTTAAAGGCGCGCGGTCTGGCGCCTGATGAGGCGAACATGCGCGCTCGCGTCTTACGGGATGCTGGCCGTGGCGTTAATGTTCAGCAACAAATACGGATGGGTAGGACGCCGACGGTGCAGACGATAATGTCTCTATCGCGATCACCAGCGTGTCGGGTTTCGTGGCAGCATTGGCGACCGTCGAATTCAGTGACAAGGATGCGCCAGTCTCTCGGCCCGGTACAGTCGACCAGAAGCATCAAATCGCATCCCGCTCCTGGCGGACGTCATCACCATAAGGTCCGGGTTCAAGTGGTCGGCGCAGACAAAGGATCAGAAGTGGGGTTTCCGCTTTTCCTTGTTTCGTGTAGCATGGCCGCATGAGCGAAGCCGAGACTTTGTTTGTGGCCTTGCGTCAGTCGGCGGACGAGGACGTGGTGGACGTGCTCGAGCGCATGGTTCGGGATGCTCCCGAGCATGACTTGAACAAGATGAACGCGCTTGATCTCGCTGCCAGGGAGCGCCTCGACGAGGAGAGGGTCATCGCGACGCTCCTGAATGCGGTGGGGCTGGGCATTTTCGAGATGACATGGAATGTCATGTGCCCGAGTTGCGCCGGCGTTCTTTCCACCAATAAGAGCCTTAAGACGCTGGATCGGGCGCGGTACAATTGCGCTTTCTGCGCCGCCGGCTATGAGGCGACGCTCGACGATTTGGTCGAGGTGACCTTCGCGGTAAGCCCGCGCGTGCGGAAGATTGCGGCCCACAATCCCGACGATTTGTCCGCAGCCGAGTATTATCGTCAGATCTTCTGGAGTTCCGCTATCGATCTTACCGGCGATCTGGAGAAGCTGCTGAGGGAGGTCACGCTCGAAATTGTCGAGTTGCCGCCAGGAGAAAGGGCCATTCTCTCGTTGCATTTGCCGGAGGCCACGGTGATCCTGTTCGATCCCGTGACGCATACGGCCCAGTTCCTCGACGTCAGCGGCGAGATGGCGAGCGAGCGCCAGAACCTGTCCGTGGTCTTCAACAAGGCCCAGGTTGCGGTCGACACCGTTGCCTTGCGCCCCGGGCCGCTGCGCCTGGCCTTGGAAAACCGCACCGAGCGTCGCGTTTTGCCGACGGTATGGGTGGCGAACCAGGCGCTGGACGACCTGCTGAAGCGACGCAAGCCTATTCTCTCTGCAAAGCGTCTTCTCACCAATCAGACCTTTCGCGACATCTACCGGACCGAAACGCTCGCTATCGGCCAGCGCCTCAAGATCTTGAGCCTGACCTTCCTGTTCAGTGATCTCAAGGACTCCACTGAGCTCTATGAGCGCGTCGGTGACCTCGTCGCCTTCGATCTCGTCAACGAGCATTTCAGGCTGCTTCAGGAGATTATCGCCTCCGAGAGGGGGGCCGTCGTGAAGACCGTTGGCGATGCCGTGATGGCGACCTTCGAGACGCCTGACCGCGCCATTGCCGCAGCGATCCGCATGCGCGAAGCGATGAGCGATCTTGGCGCCGAGCGTCAGCATCAGAGCCTGCGCCTGAAGATGGGCATCCACGAGGGATCGTGCCTTGCGGTCACACTCAATGGCCAGCAGGATTATTTTGGCCAGACCGTCAACGTCGCGTCGCGCGTCCAGGGCCTTGCCGCCTCACGCTCGATCGTGGTGACGGAAGCGGTAGTCCAGAACGTAAATGCCCGAGCCCTGCTTGAGGCCAAGGGGCTAATGCCAACGCTCAGCCGCCTGGCGCTGCGCGGCATCGCGGACAAGGTGTCGGTCTACGAGATCTCTTGAACACAGCGGAGGTCGGGTAAGTCGGATAGCAGGTGTGCGAGCCCGTTAGATCGCCACCACTACCATATTTCGGTCTCGGCGGTTGCGCTTCCACGCAACCAGCCGAGCCTGAGAACGTCCACTCCTTGAGTTCGGGCTGGCATCTCGGGATCGAGCTTGTTCGGCAACAAATGCGGACGGCTAAATCGCCGCGCGAAATATCTTTTCATTATTGCCCTAGCGGTCTGCCCGCCGGCAGCAGGTCCGCAATCGCCGCAAGCAGCCTTATTCCGCTGGCGCCGCCATCGGATCGGGCAGGGGCGGAGCCAGCTCGAGTTGCCGCGGTTGTCCCATCAGAACCGGTTGGAACAGCACCGCTGCGGCCAGCGTGCAAAGTAACGCCAAAGCCATGAGCTTGCCCATGCCTGACATGCCGGGATAGCTCGACGCTGCCATGCTGCCGAACGCGACGGCGTTGGTCATGGCGCTGAATATCACCGCGCGCGTCAATGTCGATTGAAGCAACCCGGTCTTTCCGGCGCGCCACGCCATGATGTAATAGATCTTGAAGGCCACTCCGACTCCAAGCAGGAGTGGCAGTGCGATGATGTTTGCAAAGTTCAGAGCGAGGCCGGTCAGTACGCAGATCTCCAACGTGACCGCCCCGGCGAGCAGCAAAGGAACCAGCGTCAGCAGCACATCGGTGACGCGCCGCAAGGCGACGAGCAGCAGTAGGGCGATCGCTATCAGTGCGAGAACGCCGGCCTCGATGAAGGCGCGAGTGACGGTTTTGCCGGATTTATAGGTGCTGATCGCGGGTCCGGTCGCCGACGGCTCAGCTGCCAGGATCGCGGTCGCAAATTGACGCAGCACTTCGGTATCGTTGAGATTCCCCTTCGGTAGGATCTGTACGCGAGCCCGGCCATCGGGCGATAACCAGGCGCGAACCAGATCAGGCGGCAGGGTTTTGATCGTAACCAGCTTCGGGTCGAGGCTCGCCCGAAGCAGGCCAAGGTCGAGCAGGAGCGGCGGTACGATGGCGGCGGCGGCCTTGGTTCGCTGAGCGGCGTTCGATTCGGCAAGACGCGTCAGCAGCCCGGAGACGCGACGCGCGGCATCGGCGCCGGCTCCCGACTCGCTTCCGGCGGCTTTGAGAAGGTCCGCGGCGGTCGTACGAATCGCCGCCACCACATCCAGGTCCGACGGAACTGGCTGTTGTTGCCGAGGATTGAGCGCCGATGCGAGCCCTTTCGAAGCGGATGTGATCGCCGCAATCTTCTCGGCCTGATCTGCCGGGATAAAGTTGCTCAATGTCAGCGTGCGTGAAACCTCCGGGAGGCTTCCCAATCGCTTGGCGGTTTGATCCGCCTGATCAAGACTTGGTGCGAGCATTTCGGCGTCATTGCCGCTGGTCTCCGGGTCCTTTTGCAATTCGTGATAAGCTATGACCGATAGTGAGTTCGGATCTTGCAGGTTGACCGGATTGAAGTCGAACGGCAGGTGAAACAACAAGGGGGTCCCGGCCAATACCACGGTGATGGTGCTTGCGATGACCGCGACACGATGCCGCTGCAGGAAGTCGTCCAGCGGCGCCAACCCTTTAAAGCCGACCGACGCGGATTCGCCCGGGGGATTGAGTAAAGCCAGCATCGCGGGAACCAGGGTGATGCTGCCCAGAAAGGCGATCAACATGCCGCAGCCGGCGATCAGTCCCAATTCCGAAAGCCCCTTGTATTCGGTAGGAATGAACGAAAAGAAGCCCACCGCGGTGGCTGCCGCGGCCAAGGTGAGGGGAGCGCCGACCTTGCGCGCCGCGCTGCTCAAGGCGCTGCCCAGGTCATTTTGCTCGTAGCGCTCGGTACGGTAACGCACGCTGAACTGGATGCCGAAATCGACGCCCAATCCGACGAACAGCACGAAGAAGGCAATCGAGATCAGGTTGAATGCCCCGACCATCGCAAGGCCTGCTGCCGATGTGACCGCTAGGCCGACCAGCAGGCTGAACATCACCGCGGCGATAATCTTCCACGAGCGAAGCGCAAACCAAAGGATGATCAATACGCCAATCAGCGCGGTCAGGGTATCGCGCACCGCGCTGTCCTGGATCACCGAAAACTGGTCATCATTCATCGGCACCTCGCCGGTAAGCTCGACTTTTGCGCCGAACTTGCCGCTGAGATCCAGGTCGGATGCCGCCTGCCGCACTCCTGCCGTCGCCTTGGCGCCGGGCTGCAGCGACCCGAAATCGAGCACGGGGTTGATCTCGATGAAATGCCGGAGTTGCCTGGATTTTGGCGCCTCGCCATTCATCAGTTCCTGCCATGAAAATGACGCGGCGCCATCCGACAGCACCTCGCTGAGCGTTTTATCAGCGAGCGAGAGCGGCCAGACCAGTTGGTCGATCCTGACCTGTCCGCCCAGGACCCCTTGAGCCGTGAACGACAGCGACTTCATGACGCCGCGCAGCGAGGGGTCGCTGGCCAGCGCCGAGACCAGGAATTGCGCTTTCGATAGGCCGCCGATCGATTGCTTGACGTCGGCAATGGTGGCGAACAGCAAGCCATTGTGCTCGAAGAACTCACCGCTATCCGGCTGCATCACGGTCCGGAACAAATCCGGGCGCTTTTCGAGGTCTAGCGTCAGCGCATTGGTGGCCAGCTCCGCGCTTTCGGCGGTCGGCGCGGTGACGACGGCCGCAATACCGTTTTGAGGAAAGGCATCGGTAAAGGCGATTTGGCGCTGATGCCACGGAAGGCTACGGGATATCAGCGCCTCAACGTCGGTGGTGATCGCAAATCGGTAGTAATCGAAGCAGGCCGTTGCAACCATCAACAGGCTGCCAAAGATGATAACCGGCCAACGATAACGGGCAGAAAACTCAACGACGTAAACGACAACAGTGTTCAACATGTCTGGCCGTGAACCTCGGTACTCTTTTCAATTGAAGTCGACCGACGCAGGTGGCGATCGGGTTGGCGGCCTTGTAGGCAGACTAGTACTGTCAATTGGCATCGTGGTCGCGGTCTTGACTGAACAGACTCTCGGAAAAACGCTGCTTTTGCTGCTCGTCAAGGCTGGAATAGAGCGGCTTGCTTGCGGTCGCGAGGGTTTTCCAATCGTTGGCACGGTTGATCTGGGAGTCCGCGCGATCGTTGATCTGTTGCAGGGCATCGATGGGAGCTTTCGGGTCCGCCGCGCGCTGGTCGCGCAATTGAACGGCACGATCCGCCCGTTTCTTGCTCATGTCCTGCATGGCGTTCGCAAAGCCAGGCCAGTTTTTCTCCTGGTCAGGTGTGAGGCGAAGATAGACCTTCATTTGAGCCGTTCTGGCGTCGGCTTGATCGGCCATTTGACCGGCCGTCAGTTGGCTATGATCGGTGCGATCGCGGGCCATGGCGGGGGCCAACAAAACCGAAACGGCAACAAGAGATACGCTCGTTAGCAGCATCAGAGATTTTCGCATGGCGTTTTCCTTTCGAGCAATTCCTGACAAGGGTGCGGGTGAACGGCTGCAATTCGCGATGGCACCGCCGCTCGTGCCAAACGAAGTCGCGGCTGCTCAGAACGTTCCAAATTACTTTTTCCCGACGATTGTCCAATCCTGCGCTGCCGGCGCCCGAAGCGATGGCGAAAATCGGGGGCCCTGTCACGCCGAGCACTTTTGATCAGCCCGGGTGGTGTCAGTCCGTCAGATTGCCGGAATGGCGGCTGACCGCGAAGCGCCGCCCAAATTTCCTCTCACGCACCGCGGAATTTCGCCGCGCGCTTGTCGAGGAAGGCCGACGTGCCTTCCTTCTTGTCTTCGGTGGCGGCGCAAATCGCGAACAGCGAGCCCTCCAGGAGGAGGCCTTCCGCCTGGCTGGTTTCCAGTCCTTTGGTTGACCGCCTCGATCGCGAACCTGACGGCGAGCGGCGCGTTGGCGATGATCTCCTGCAGGATCGCCTCCGCCCGGGCGATCAGGCCAGCAGGCGGAACGATCTCGTTGACCAGGCCAATTCGATAGGCCTCCTGCGCATTCATCATGCCGCCGGTCAGGATGAGTTGCAGGGCCCGTCCCTTGCCGACCAGGCGAGCCAGCCGCTGGGTTCCGCCGTAGCCGGGAATGAGACCCAACTTGACCTCAGGCTGGCCGAATTTGGCGTGCTCGGTCGCCAGTCTGATGGTGCATGCCATTGCCGTTTCGCATCCGCCGCCCAGCGCAAAACCGTTCACCGCGGCGATCACGGGCTTGCCGAGATTTTCGACCAGATCGAACAACGCGTGTCCCTTATTGGACGCGGCCTTGGCCTCAACCGCCGAAAGGCGCGCGAGCTCGTTGATGTCAGCTCCGGCGATGAATGCTCTTTCGCCGGCTCCGGTCACGATCACCCCCCTGATCGCGACGTCATCGCGGGCGTCTTCGAAAGCTATTCTGAGATCGTCGAGTGTTGCCCCGTTCAGCGCGTTCAGGACTTTTGGCCGATTGATGGTGACATAGGCAATGGCGCCCTTTTTTACGTAAAGGACGTTCGTGTCGGCGATCGCCACACTTGCGTTACCCATGGAGCTTCTCCTCGTTCGAGCCGTCAGGCGCCGGATAGCGCCGGCACGGATTCCCGTGCTGCAGCCAGGTAGGATGACTAAGCGGCGGCGCCGTCGTGAGTCCACTGTCGGAAACTACCTATTTTTCCGGTCATCGTTGGTGCGTTGCCGTGCGGCACCCGCACACTCAACCGCGAACGTCGAACGTCTGAGTAGTTTCCGAGGCTGACGCTCGCGCTTGGTCCGTGTTTTGACTTTCGCGGCGACAATTAAGATCAAGGCTGGTCGGACGGACCGTTCATACTTCCGTTCGGCGCGAACGCTAATCATTGCGCCGTGAAAGTTGATTGCGGCTGATTCAGGCCGCGTTGGCTTCAGGGAGACTCGTGTCCAGTGCCGTCCGAACCTCAGATAAGGAATGTTGCATGTCCAAGGTAATTTCCGCGAGCGACGCCGCCGCGCTGATAAAGGATGGTGCCACCGTCGGCGCAGCCGCGCTTGGCCTCGCCGGTTGGCCGGAAGAACTCGCGATCGCCATGGAGAAGCGGTACCTCGCCTCGGGTCACCCAGCCAAACTCACCTTCGTTCATGCCTCGGGCATCGGCGACTGGGGGGTCAAAGGGCCGCAGCATTTCGCGCATCCCGGAATGATCGCCCGTTGGGTTGGCGGACACACCGCGCTGGCCCCCGACTTCGCCAAGATGGTCCTCAGCGGCGGCTGCGAGGGATATTGCCTTCCGCAAGGCGTCATCTCCCAGCTATGGCGCGAAATCTCCGCCCATCGTCCAGGACTCATCACGAAAACCGGGCTGAATACGTTTGTCGACCCGCGGCTGGAAGGCGGCAAACTCAACAAAGTAACCACCGAGGACATAGTCAAGGTGATCAACTTTGAAGGCCAGGAATGGCTTTTCTATCCGAGCTTTCAGGTTGACGTCGCCATCATCCGCGGCACCCTTGCGGACGAGAACGGCAATCTGACGGTCGAGAACGAAGGCGCGCTGCTCGAAAGTCTTCCGTTGGCGCAAGCGGCCAAAAACTGCGGCGGGATTGTCATCGCCGAGGTCGAACACGTGGTGAAGCCCGGCTCGCTCCATCCCAAGACGGTTCGCGTCCCGGGCGTGCTGATCGACCACATCGTCGTCTCCGGCCCGGGGAATCACTGGCAATCAGCGGGCACGAAGTTCAACCTGGCCTATTCCGGCGCGATCCAGGTGCCACTGGGCGACGTTCCCGAGTTGGCTTTGACCGAACGGCTGGTCATCGCGCGCCGGGCTGCCATGGAGCTGATCCCGGGTTGCTGCGTCAATCTCGGCATTGGTGTCCCGGAAGGCGTAGCTGACGTCGCCGCCGATGAAGGCGTCTCCGGTCAGATGACTCTGACCACCGAGGCCGGAACGATCGGCGGCATCCCGGCGGGCGGGCATGATTTCGGCATGTCGCTCGACGCCGAGGCCTATGTCGAACAGCAGGTTCAATTCGATTGGTACAACGGTGGCGGGCTCGACGTCGCCTTTCTTGGCGCGGCTCAGGTGGACGCGACCGGGAATGTGAATGTCAGCAAATTCAACGGAAATTTCGTCGGTTGTGGCGGGTTCATCGATATCACGCAGCACGCGAAGAAGCTGGTCTATTGCGGCAGCTTCACCGCCGGCGGACTGAAAGTCGTTCCCGCGGATGGCAAGCTGTCGATCAAACAGGAAGGCAAAGCGAAGAAATACGTCAACAAGGTCGAGCAGATCACGTTCAGCGGGGCTTACGCGACCAAGGTAAAGCAGCCTGTTCTGTTCGTCACCGAGCGCGCGGTCTTCGAGTTGCGGGACGGCCACCTCACGCTCACGGAAGTCGCGCCGGGCATCGACATCGAAAAGGACATCCTCGCCCACATGGAATTCAAACCGAAGATGGCGGGCACGCCAAAACCCATGCCAGCCGAGATCTTCCAACCGAAATGGGGCGGACTGAAAGCGATACTCGCGGCGAAGAGCAAGATCACATCCAGCAAAGGCAAAAGATCATGAACTCCGAACAGGCGGCGATCAAACAGGCGGCAAGGGAATTTGTTGCCAAGAATATCATTCCGCATGCGGCGGAATACGATAAGTCCGGCGAATTCCACCGCTACCTGCTGGAAGCCGCGAAGCCGAGCAGGATCTTCGCCATGGCGGTGCCAAAGGAATACGGCGGCCTCGGCTACTCGCCGTTGACTCAGGCCCTGGTGCTGGAGGAATGGGGCTACGGCTGCTGCGGCATGGCGACAACCCTGGGGGCCAGTATCCTCAGCATGGAATCGGTGCTGATCGCCGGCAATGATGACCAGAAGCGCCGTTATTGCAAGCCGATGCTGAACGCCGGGATTGGCGCCTTCGCGCTGACCGAACCAGCGGCGGGTTCCGACGCCGGCGCGGGCGAGGCGACCGCGGTCAAGAGCGGCGACGACTACATCCTGAACGGACCGAAATGCTGGATCACCAACGGCGGAGAAGCCGCCGTGCTGGTGGTGTTCGCGGCGACCGATGTCGCCAAGGGCGCCAAAGGTCTCAGCGCCTTCATCGTCGAACCCACCATGCCCGGCTTCATCCTGGGCGACCGCGAGGAAAAACTCGGCCTGCGCAGTTCCAACACCGTGTTCTTCCTGATGAAGGATCTTCGCGTTCCCGCCGCCAACCTGATCGGGAAGGAGGGAGACGGCATGCGGATCGCCATGGAGACGCTCGATGTCGCACGACCGACCATCGGCGCGCTCGCGGTCGGCCTGGCGCAACGTTGCCTCGATGAGTGCGTGAAGCATTTGCGGCAGCGTTATCCCGCGAAAACATATCCTGGAGAGAGTTTGCAGTTCGAACTGGCCGACATGCAGATCCAGATCGAAGGCGCGCGGCAGGCGCAGCACCACACCATGCGACTGCGCGAAGCCAAGCAACCGTTCTCGATCGAATTGGCGATTGCCAAGACACTCGGTACGGCGGTCGCGATGAATGTCACGACTCAGGCGATGCGTCTGATGGGCTCGCATGCCTATACTTCGGAATTCGGCAAGTTCATGCGCGATGCCAAGGTCATGCAGATTTATGAAGGCACCAATCAAATCCAGCGACTGGTAATCGCGCGCTCGGTCCTTGCGCCGCCCAAGGTGGCGGCTCCGGCCATGAAAGTAGGTGCAAAATGACGTATTATCTGACAAGGGCCCAGGAAGCGCTAGGGCAACGCGCGCATGCTTTCGCCGACGAATTTCTCGAGCCGATCGCGGCCGAACTCGATCGTGGCCTGGTATTCCCGAAGGCGCTGATCGGCCCGTTGGCGGCTCAGGACTTCCTCGGTCTCGCGGCGCCGGCGCAATCCAGTGTCGAGGGTGCGGGGTTCATCGGTCATATCGAGGTCATCCAGGCGTTGTCGCGATCTAGCGCAGGGGTCGCATCGATCGTCAACAACCACGCACTGGCAGTTTATGCCATCGCGTATTGGGGCAGCGAGGCACAGAAGAAGCAGTATTTGCCCGCGCTGATCAAGGGTGAAAAACTCGGCGCGGTCGCCATTGCCGAAACCGGCCCAACTCTGGGTATTGGCCCCGATGCGCTACTGGCGACGCGTCAGGGCAGCGGCCTGGTCCTCAATGGAAGCAAGACCTTCGTGCGCAACGCCGGCGCCGCCGATGTCTATCTGGTGTTCGGTATCATCCGACCCGAGCCGGATAATACACGGCTGACGTGCTTCATCGTGGAAGCCGGGACCAGCGGCTTGTCGGTCGGGCCGCGGCTCGTCACCATGGGGCTCAAGGCCTGCCCGGTGGCGCATCTCGGCTTCAAGAACGTTGCGGTCACCGAAGCCGGCGTCATGGGCTCGGAAAACAACGCGTCGGGGATCGCCAGTCAAATTCTCTCCGTCAGCGCGGTGGCCTCCGGCGCGCAAACCGTCGGCATCGCCAGGGCGGCGGCCGAGCATGCCGCTGCATATGCCAAGCATCGCGTCCAGTTTCGTCATCCGATCGCAAGGCTACAGGCGATCCAGACGCTGCTGGCCGAGATGGTGTCCGACAGCCATCTGGCCTGGCTTGGTGTTCAGCATGCCGCCCGGCTGATCCAGGACAGCGCGCCGTTCGAACCCGAAGCCGCGATGGTGAAGCTGTTCCTGGGCCGCTTTGGCTCGAAGATGCTGGTCGATGCCATCCAGATCGAGGGCGGCATGGGAATCTGCGAGGTGGTGCCCAAGCATATCGCCGGGTCGCTGCCGCTGGCGCGGATGTTCCGAGACATCGCCGGAACCACGTTGCTGGACGCTCCGGACGACTTTCCCGACAAGATCATCGCGGCCGGCATCGCCTGATCGCGTGACGCCTTCCCGATCACGGGAAACGACCCAGGCCCCGGCAACGGAGCCGCAGTAACAGATAAGGAAAACAGCCCATGTCCTTCGCGGTTAGACTGGCTCCCAAATCCGACTACTATGTCGGACAAAGCGCCACATATTCCCAGCTGGTCGATGACAAACTGGTCCGCGGCTATGCCGACCTGACCGGCGACCACAACAAGATCCACGTCGACGACGTGTTTGCCAGAAAGACGAAGTTCGGCCAGCGCATCGCCCACGGCGGCATCATGTTCGGCATGATCTCCAAGGTGTGCGGCGGTATCATGCCTGGCCTCGGAACGGTCTATCTCAGCCAGTTGGTGAACTTCCACGCCCCAGTGTTCATCAACGACACCGTCACTCTCGTCGTGACCATCACCGCGCTATTGCCCAAGCATGTCGCCAAGATCAACTGCATCATGACCAAGCAGACCGGCGAAGTGGTGGTGGACGGCGTCGCCACCTGCAAGCTGCCGGGCTGGCTGATGAAGACCTGATCGGTCTAACGCCACGGGCTCGGGCGGTCCTTGGCGCCTCAATGTTAGCCGAGGCGTTCGCGCTTCAACGTATCTTTACCCGCACGACTTCCTGTCGCTCCGGTCCGAACACATGCGCCGCGCAGGCCATGCACGGATCGAAGCTGTGGATAGTCCGCAGTACCTCGAGAGGCTGATCGGGGATCGCCAATTGGTGCCGGTCGAGCAGCGCGGCCTCATAGGGGCCGTGCTGATTGCTTTCGTCCTTGGGACCGGCATTCCAGGTCGTCGGAACGACAGCCTGGTAGTTCGTGATCACGCCGTCGTCGATGATGACCCAGTGCGCCAGGGCGCCGCGCGGACCTTCGATAGTGCCGATGCCGCGGGCGTGCCGCGGCCAACTTTCCGGCGCCCACTTCGCATCGTTGAACGTGCGCAGGTCGCCGCGCTCGATATTGGCCATCAGCCGGTCGTGCCAGCCCGCCATGCGGTCGACCATAAGCTTGCTCTCGAGGCCACGCGCGAGGATACGGCCAAAGGTCGAGTAGATCGCGTCGAAAGGTAGCCCGAGTTGTGCCAGCGTCGCCGCGGTGAGTTCCTTGGCCGCAGCATCACCCGCGGCATGCAGCATCACCAAACGCGCAAGCGGCCCGGTTTCCATCGGATGGCCTCGCCAACGGGGCGCCTTGACCCAGGAGTAGGTCTTGGCCTCGTCGAGTTGCGCAAATGGCGGCTTGGGGCCCGTATAGTCTAGCGTCGTCTCTCCGTCGAAGGGGTGCAGCCCACCATCATTGCCGCCACCATATTTGTACCAGGAGTGCGCCACGTATTCCTGGATCTGCGCCGGATCGGTCAGGTCCACGGGCAGGATGGCCGAGAGGTCGCGACCCAGCACGGCGCCGCGCGGCACGCCGAAGCCATTATTTCCCGCAGGTCCGGCGAAATCGCCATAGGTCAGGAAGTTGCGGACGTTTTCTCCGCGCTCAAACCAGTCCTTGTAGCTGCTGCCGATCGTAGCCAGGTCAGGCAAATAGACACCATCGATGAAATCCCGCATCAGTTCGATCAGCTGACGTACCCGGATCAGGCCGGACATGGAAACCGCGGTTGCGTCCGCGCCGCCGGGCAGGCTTCCGCCGACCGAAATCGCGCAAGGTGCGCCGCCGACGGCGACGTTCGGATGGGGATTCTTGCCGCCGAAGATCGTCAGCACCTCGCCCATCTGGCGTTGCCAAGCGAGCGCCTCCAGATAATGCGTCAGCGCGATGAGACTGACTTCCGGGGGCAGCTTGTAGCCCGGATGCTCCCACCAGCCGTTGGCGAAGATTCCGAGTTGCCCGGACTCTACCAGATCCTTAAGGCGGGTCTGCGCCTTCGCAAAATAGTCGACGGAGGTTTCGCGATAGCCGCCTTTCGCGGCGGCGGCGGCCGCCGCCTGGGGATCGGCGGCCAGCGCGTGGATCGGGTTGACCCAATCGAGGGCCTGCAGATGGTAGAAATGGATGACGTGGTCTTGCAGCAGCTGGGTGGCCGCCATGAGGTCGCGGATCAGCTCGCCATTTTCCGGCACCTGCACGTCAAGGGCGTCTTCCACCGCGCGCACCGAAGCCAGCCCGTGCACCAGCGTGCAAACCCCGCAGATGCGCTGGGCGAACGCCCAGGCGTCCCGCGGGTCGCGCCCGCGCAGTATGATCTCGATGCCGCGGACCTGGGTGCCGGCGCTCAGCGCCTCGACCACATTTCCCGCCGCGTCAATCTCGACCTCGATGCGCAAATGCCCCTCGATCCGAGTGATCGGATCGACGATGATACGTTGGTTCGCCATGGCTAATCTTTCAGGTTGTTGGCGACGAGTTCGAGCAGGCTGGCGACGGACTTGTTCCATTGCGTCGCCTTGCCGCCATGGTCCAGCGTCTGCCGGCAGCCCGAACAGCTGGTGTAAACCGTATCCATGCCGGTGGCTTCGACCTGACGCCGCTTGATCTGGAAAACCTTGTCACGCAATGGAGCGGCCCGGTTGATCAGCGCCACGCCGCCGCCGCCGCCGCAACACCACCCCTCGTCGCCTGAATCTTCGAGTTCGTGCAGTTCCACGCCGAGCGCCTTCAGGATCGCGCGCGGCGCCGCGGTGGCGCCGCCGCGGCGGGAGACCTGGCAGGCGTCATGGTAGGTCGCTTTTTGGTGTACCTTGTTGACGCGGATACGGCCTTCGGACAGCGCTTCGGCCAGGAATTCGGTGATCTGCATGACACGGAACGGCAGTTCCTTGCCGAACGCGTTCGCCGCCTCCCAACGCATCTCGGTGAACGAATGACCACATTCAGGCATCAGCAGCGTCTTGGCCTGGCAGGCGATTGCCGCCCGGACGATGCCGAGGGTTGTCGTCCGCTGGCCGGCGCGATCGCCGGCGGTCAGCGAGACGTTGTCGGCGTCGAAACCGTCGGTGCGGAAAGTCCATGACGCGCCCATATGGTTGAGGATTTTAGCAATGGCCGCCATCGAGCCGGGATAAGTCTTGAGGTCGATGGACGAGACCGTCGGCACGATGTCGGCGCGGGCTTCGTCAACGTGCATGGCCACGCCATGCGCGGCGCCGATCGCGTGCAGCATATCCTGGAATTTTGCCACGCTCAGGCCAAAGGGGCTGCCGGTCGCGTGCTCCTTCTCGGCCAGCACGCCGAGATAATCCGGCGGGGCCAATCCGGCCTCGAACATGCCGTGGCGGGCCTGCTCGACCAGATCGGCGATGTCGATGCCCATCGGGCAGATCAGCGAGCACCGGCCGCACATGTTGCAGGAATCGTAGATCAGCGATTGCCAGGTCTCCAGTTCCGCGCCGGTCACCTTCGGCACCAGGCCGAGCATACGGTAGGCGAAGGCGAACGGGCTGACCTCACGCTCATAGGCCTGCTTGAACGGTTCGATCTTGTGGATCGGTGTGTATTTCGCTTCATTGGTCTGCACGTAGAACTGACAGGCCTCGGCGCAGCGTCCGCAATGCACGCAGGATTCCAGGGCCAGCGCGGCGGTGGGGCCGAAGTCGGAAACAAAGCCTTGCATGGCCAGCGCCACCTGGCCGGCGTCTGGGGTTTTGGCAGCGGGCGGCGGTGGTTTGATATTGGCGTTCATGTCGCCGCTCCCTTGCGCGCGAAGTTAAAGCCCATCGTGCCGCGGCTGGCGATCACCAGCACGCCATGCATCAGTTTGCCGAACGGAAGCCAGATCATCATCATCTCGACGCTCAGAAGATGCAGCGCCAGCAGGGTCTCGTAACCGGCGATGGTTTCGCCCGACAGCAGAATGCCGGTAACGACCGGCAGGAATACGAAAAGCCAGGTCAGGTAATCGTCGGCGGTCGAGAGCAGTCGCATCACGGGATGAACGATACGCCGGATCAGCATGGCGATCATGGCAGCGAGGGTCAGGCCACTGATGATGACCACGACGCCCTTTGGCAGATTGGTCCATGAAAGCCCTATCAACTGGTGAATGACCAGGATGTGGGGCGCGCCTCCGAAAATGATGGTGAATAATCCGACGTGGAAAATGGTGCTCAGCAGGATGCTGATGCCAATCCTTCGCCGGAAGCTGCGGCGCGGGACGGAGCGCGAGAAGATCATCACGGCGCCACCCGCGATCCGGCCAAGCAGCGATGCTCTCGAGAGGGCCAGTTGCGGCCGCTGGCGCAGCAGCAGGATCGCGCTGAAGCGCCAGCACAGACCGACGATCAGCACCAGCACGGCAATCTGGAGTCCGATGCCCCGGGCGAAGTCGAGCAGAGTCATGGCTTGTTTTCCGGTCTGGGCTTGGCAGGTTCGGCGCGCAACTTGCTGCTGAGTGCCGCCGCCGCGCCGCCCGCGATCCCGACTGCTGCCGCAAGGCCGGCATTGCGCCATCCAGTGGCGCTGCCGCCGGCGAGAGACGTGTAGAAGCTGCCCTTGTCCCAGAAGTCCGGCTCCGAACAGCCAATGCAGCCGTGGCCGGATTCGATCGGGAAGCTGGTGCCGCCATTCCATTTCAGGCTGGCGCACGCGTTGTGGGTGATCGGTCCCTTGCATCCGAGTTCGAACAGACACCAGCCCTGGCGCGCACCTTCGTCGTCGAAGCTCTTGGCGAATTTGCCCTGGTCATAAAAAGGCCGCCTGTAGCACTGGTCGTGGATCGTGGTGCCAAAATAGGCCAGCGGACGTTTGCGGTCGTCCAAATCAGGCAGCTTGCCGAAACTGATAAAATGGACGAGGACGCCGCTCAATACCTCGGGCACCGGCGGACAACCGGGAATGTTGACGATCGGCTTGTCGGTGACGAGATCCTCCACACCGACGGCGCCGGTCGGATTGGGAAAGGCTTTCGGAATACCGCCATAGGCCGCGCAGGTGCCGATCGCGAGCACCGCCTTGGCGTCGGCGGCGAATTCCATCAGCATATCGTGGTTGCTGCGTCCGCCGGTGAGCGAGTAGACACCGCCGTCCCTGGTCGGGATCGATCCGTCGATCGCCAGCAGATATTCGCCCTTGTTGGCCGCGACCGCCTCGCGCAGCGTACGTTCCGCCGCTGTGCCGGCCGCCGCCATCAGGGCTTCCTGGTAGTCGAGCGAGATGAAATCGAAAATCAGCGCGTCGATGGTTGGGCTTGAGGAGCGCAGCAGGGTTTCTAGGCAGCCGGTACATTCCTGGAACGATAGCCAGATCACGGATCGACGCCTGGCGCGGGCCAGGTTCGCCGCCATCAGCGGAGCAACCGACGGCGGCAGGGCCAGACTGGAGGTCATGGCAATCGCGAATTTGAGCAGACTGCGGCGGCTGAAGCCGCGGCGTTGCAAAGTTTCACCGAGTGTCTCGGATTCGACCATCAGGCATGGCTCGCTTGTCTAAAGGCGGCGTGGTGAGTGACGCCGGCGAGCCGCCGCAGGCTAGCGGCCATGTCGATCGGATCGGCGCGCAGGATATCGGGTATGGTGTTGACCTCGATCAGCATCGCGATGACCCGGCCGGCTTCGTCGCAATGCTGCGTCCACCATACGCCGGGGAAGGCGGTTTCGCGCAGCTCGCTGCGGCCGGCGGCATCGAGCTGCACCAGAATTTCACCCCGACCCAAACGCTGCTTGAGATTGGCGATGCAGCTGAACGAAAGCGGCAGGCCGCGCAGGTCGATGCTCGCGGTTTCGCCTTTGTCGACGAGGCGACCAAGCATGGCGGCGACCTCCATCAGCAGCGCATCCACCAGGCCGTCATCGGCCAACGATGCGAGATCGGTCATGCGGCTCTCTGCCATTGCAGCACGGTGTCGATGGCCATCCGGCAGGCGTCGGGTAGCGCGCGCGACACCGGGAGGCTGAGCGTCTCATCCCAATCGATCCGTTGCGGCTGGATGCCGAGCAGAGCCAAATAGGCCGGGTTGCAGCCCTCAAGCCTGGCAAGCATGAGGAGGTCGACCAACCCCGCCTCATGGGCGCTGACTCGTCCGGCCCGGCGGATATGCCGGTCCAGTGCATCGAGTTCAAGCAGTCGGAGGGTGCCGGCGGGTTCACCCAATTGTGCCGCATCGATCAAAAGAGTGGCATCCGAGCTCGCAAAGGCATTCATCAGGCGAAATCCCAACGTTCCGCCATCGAGCGGATGCAGGCCAGGTGGGGTTTCCGGGTCCGTGACGAGCCGGCGTACGACATGGATTCCGATGCCGTCATCGCCGAGCAGGATGTTGCCAAGCCCGAGCACAAGAACGGAACGACGGCTTTCTTTCCGAGCCGTCATCGCGGTCTGCAGAGCACTTGTCGCTGCATTGTCCATCGGTCCAGGCCCTCGCCAGTTTCGCTCGACCATAAGCCGTCGGGCGAGCGCGCAAAGCATCGGAAAATACTCAGGCGACTTCGATATGGTCCGACGGGCCTCCTTGGCGTGGCGATTGGGCATTAAGCGGAATCCGTGTCAGGCAGCGCCTGAGTAGTTTCCGAATCTGGCGGTTCGTCGCGAGGCAGGCTAGGCCGAGGCCCGATGAAGCGAACGTGCGGAAGGTCGAATGTGCCTTGCTATTCCAATGCGGGTTGTCAGCATGGAAGGCCTCACGGCCTGTTGTGACGCCAGAGGTATTCGACGCGATGTCAGCCTGACGCTGCTTGGCGAAGACGACGCCGCGGTCGGCGATTACGTTCTGGTCCATGTCGGCTATGCCCTGCAAAAAATTACGGCGACGGATGCAAAATCAAGGTGGGAGCTGTTCGATGAGATTACCTCAGCGCTCGATCACATCGATGCATGAACTTTCGATCTGTCAGGCCGCGCTCCAACAGGTCTTGGCGGTGGCGTCGTCCAGAAACATGAAGCATGTCGGCCGCATCAGGCTCCGGGTCGGACCGCTATCTGGCGTTGAGGCCAGCCTGCTCCTCAGGGCCTTTCCTCTGATCGCGGCCGGGACGCGCTGTGAAGCGGCAATCGTCGAGATCGAGGAAACGCCGGTAATAGTGCATTGCAAGGTCTGCGGCTCGACCTCGGATGCCCTCGCCAATCGGCTTCTGTGCGCAGGTTGCGGCGCCTGGCAGGTTGCCCTGGTGAGTGGGGACGAATTGATGCTGGCGAGTGTTGAACCCGCTGAAAGGCAGGATGCGCTGAGGGAACGCGCAGATGTGTGAATCCTGCGGCTGCGTTGGCGATACCGGGCATTTCGAAGTGTCGGGCTCCATCGTAAAGGCGCGTACCGATAAGCAGGTCGACGTTCTGCACGATCTACTTCGCGCGAACGACCATCAGGCCGCCCATAACCGCGCGCATTTCAATACCGCAGGCGTGCTATCGGTCAATCTGATGTCGTCGCCGGGCGCCGGAAAAACCAGCCTGCTGGAGGCAACCATCGTCGCCTTGCGGGGCAGGCTTTCGGTCGCGGTTATCGAGGGTGATCTCGAAACCGAGAACGATGCCCGACGAATTCGCGCGACAGGTGCTCAGGCCGTGCAGATTACCACCGGGAACGCCTGTCATCTGGATGCCGATATGGTGCACGCCGCCCTGCACGCGATCAATCTTCGGCCGCTTGATCTTTTGTTCATCGAAAATGTGGGAAACCTGGTGTGTCCGGCGTCCTTTGATCTCGGGCAGCACAGCAATGTCGTGCTGTTGTCCGTCACGGAAGGCGATGACAAGCCCGAAAAATATCCGGTCATATTCCGGGCTGCGGATCTGATGGTGGTCAGCAAGCTTGATCTGATGGAAGCTGTTGGTGATTTCGATCCACGGCGAGCAGCGGGATACCTTCGCAGGCTCGCCAGTGCCGTGCCGGTGATTGAGCTGTCGGCACGCAGTGGTCAAGGCCTGGACGTCTGGATCGATTGGCTGATCGGCAAGCATACGGCCCTGCGCGCTCGCCAGTACGGGGAGTTTCGAGAGCGCCATGGTTGACGCGGCGGGATGGCTTGAGCGCATTCGCGGCCTCTCGCTGCCGCGTCCCATCCGGGTGCTCAACGTCTGTGGCGGTCATGAACGCAGCATCAGCTTAGCGGGGCTCCGCGAGGTGCTTCCGGCATCGATCGAACTTATCCCAGGTCCAGGTTGCCCGGTCTGTGTATGTCCCGAGGAGGACATACTGAGCGCCATCCAGCTGGCGGCAAATGGCGGGGCGATCCTGGCGGCGTTTGGCGACATGCTGCGTGTACCGGCGAATGTCGCAAAGGGAGAGCTCCGATCGCTGGCCGAGGCACGTGCCCACGGCGCCGACGTGCGCGCCATCGCCTCACCGCAGGAAGCCGTCGCGATCGCGCGCGCCAACCCGCAACGGGATATCGTGTTTTTCGTCGCGGGGTTCGAGACGACGGCTGCTCCGGTCGCGGCGATGCTGGAAGAAGGCCTGCCAGACAATTTGAGCCTTTTGCTTTCCGCGCGGCGAACCTGGCCTGCGGTGGCCATGCTGCTCGCATCGGAACAGGCTGGCTTCGAGGGATTGATTGCACCGGGGCACGTCGCGACTGTGATGGGTGCTGAGGAATGGCGTTTCGTCGTGGACCGCCATGCCATGCCGACCGCGGTCGCTGGCTTCACATCGGCCTCCATCCTCGCCGCGCTTTATTCGGTGCTGCGGCAGATTACCGAGGGGCGCCCGTTTCTCGATAATTGCTACCCGGACGTCGTCCGCGCCACCGGCAACCATAAAGCGCGGGCCTGCCTCGCAGACCAGTTCGACGATATTGACGCAGCTTGGCGCGGCATAGGGATCATTGCGAAGTCGGGATTCGCGCTCAAACCGCGGTGGAGGCAGCACGACGCCCGCCAGATTTTTCCAGATGGCCTGGCGGGCGTCAAACGCCGTGTCGGCGAGATGCCGCCGGGATGCGATTGTGCGCGTGTCGTGTTGGGCCGACTCTCGCCACTGCAATGTCGATTGTACGATCGCGTTTGTACACCGCGAACGCCGGTGGGGCCCTGCATGGTGTCCGACGAGGGGGCGTGCCACATCTGGTGGACCAGCGGCCGGCGGCTTGATGCCCGCGGGTAGCATGGTCACGCGGGCAGCACGCTGGATCATAGGGGGCCGCATTCAGGGCGTAGGCTTCCGGCCGTTCGCTTTTCTTCTTGCCAACGAACTTGGTATCAGCGGATCGGTTCGCAACCATGGCGGCCATGTCGAGATAGTGGCGCATGGCGATCGCGGGCGCGATGAACTGTTTCTGCAAAGACTATTGTCCGACCATCCTTCCATTGCCAGTCCCGAACTGATCTCGGTCGAGCCCTGCGACTCGCCGGCGTGGTCCGGCTTTCAGATTCTACCCAGCGCAGCCGGCGCGGATGCGGTCCTGCTGCCGGATCAGTCGGTTTGCGATGCCTGCCTGTCGGAAATGGCGCGACCGACCGCGCGTCGGTATCGATATCCGTTCATCACCTGCACGCAGTGCGGACCACGCTATACCATCCTACGCGACGTGCCCTTCGACCGGGCGGCCACCGAAATGGCGGCATTTCCTCTTTGTCTCAGATGCCTGGAAGAATATCACGATCCAGCGGATCGGCGCTTCCACGCTCAGGTCATGGCGTGCCCCGACTGCGGTCCTGGGCTCCGATTTCGGAATGGATCGTGCACCGAAGAAGAAAACGAAGCCGCGCTCTCAAGGACCATCGAAGCCCTCAAAAACGGAGCTATTGTTGCCGTCAAGGGCATCGGCGGCTACCACCTGATTTGTGACGCCAGCAATGATGGGGTGGTGCGGCGCTTGCGTGAACGCAAGCGCCGACCGACCAAGCCGCTGGCCGTCTTGTTTCCGCGCCAGGGACCGGACGGACTGGATCGGCTGCTTCTTGATTGCGTGCCGGACGCGTTGGAGGCGCAAAGCCTGCGCTCATCTGAACGTCCCATCGTGCTGGTCTCGCTCCGCGCCGAAACCGCTCTATCGCCGATGATTGCGCCGGGATTGACGGAGATCGGCGCATTTCTTCCGCATAGTCCGTTACTCGAGCTGCTCGCGGGTGCCTTTGGCGGGCCGTTGGTTGCGACCTCGGGTAATGTCAATGGGGAACCCGTCATCATGCAGCCGTTTGAAGCCGAACAGCAGCTGGCGGTTGTCGCCGATGCGTTTCTGCATCATGACCGGGCGATCCTGCGGATGGCGGACGATGGAGTTGTTCGCATGATCGGCGGCCGCGCCCGTCCCTTTCGCCTTGGGCGCGGCAGCGCGCCGCTCGAGCGAGCACTGCCGCGGGGCTTGGCCGAGCCGGTGTTGGCGCTGGGCGGCCAGATGAAAGTCACGCTCGCGCTCGGCTTCAACTCGCGCGCCGTGATCTCGCCGCATCTGGGCAACTTGGATAGTCCGGCCGGACTCGATCGCCTGGAAGCAGCCGTCGAGTCCATGCAACGCCTCTGTGGTGTTCGTGCGCGCTCCCTGGTCTGCGACGCGCATGGCGGCTACACCAGCGCGCGTTGGGCCAGGGAAAGCGAGATTCCCCTGCTGAAAGTGCTGCATCATCACGCTCATGCCGCGGCCGTTGCCGGCGAGTTTGCCGAGGAGAAGCGATGGCTTTGTTTCACCTGGGATGGCGTCGGCCTTGGCGAGGATGGCACCTTGTGGGGAGGAGAGGCGCTGCTCGGTCAACCCGGTTCCTGGCAACGCGTGGCAAGCTTTCGTGCCTTTGCGCCGCCGGGTGCGGAGAGAGCGGCTCGCGAGCCTTGGCGGTCCGCCGCGGCACTGACGTGGGAACTCGGCATCGACTGGGGACCTCCAAACGTCGATGTCGCGTTGACCCATGCCGCGTGGCGAAAACGACTGAATTGTCCGTTGACCTCGTCGGTTGGCCGCCTGTTCGACGCGGCGGCCGCTTTGCTGCAACTGGTTCTGCATGCGCACTATGAGGGCGAAGGGCCTATGAATCTGGAAGCCTTGGCTGAAGCCAGTGAACATGAGTCCGAGCCGGTCGGCCTGCCGCTCCATCGACGTGCCGATGGCCTTTTGGAGGCGGATTGGGCACCCCTGGTCGGATTACTTCTTGATCAGGACCGGTCGCGCAGTAATCGGGCCGCGGCCTTCCAAGCGAGTCTGGTGCTGACGTTGGTCGACCAGGCCATCCAGCTACGGCGGATGCATGGCGGGTTCGCGGTCGGACTCGCCGGCGGCGTATTCCAGAACCGGTACGTCAGCGAGATGTCGCTGCGCGCATTGAAGGAGGCGGGTTTCCGGGCCTACCTCCCAATCCAGGTGCCCTGCAATGACGCAGGACTAAGCTTCGGACAACTCATCGAGGCGGCGGCGAGGGCTTAGGCGAAATGGCTGAAGAGAGTAATTTCATCACGTTGGCGCACGGCAATGGCGGCCGCTTCATGCGTGAGCTGGTGCGCGATGTATTTGCTCGCCAGTTTGCCAATCCCGATCTTGATACCTCTGTTGATGCGGCAGGTCTGCCGCCGCTGGAAGGTGCGTTGGTATTCACGACGGACGGATTTATCGTCGATCCGCTGGAATTTCCGGGTGGCGACATCGGCTCGCTCGCCGTGCACGGCACCGTTAATGATCTGGCCGTCAGCGGCGCGACGCCACGATGGATAAGTCTGAGCTTGCTTATCGAAGAGGGCTTCGAGATCGAGCGTCTGGATCGCATTGCGGCCAGTCTCGGCCGCGCGGCGCGCGCCTGCGGCGTCGCTGTGGTGGCGGGCGATACCAAAGTGCTCCCGCGTGGCCAGGGCGGTGGCCTCTACATATCGGCAAGCGGCATCGGTCAGCGGGCGACACGTGCGACGCTGGGCCTGGCGGAAATCAAGCCCGGCGATTGCCTCATCGTCAACGGGCCGCTGGGCGATCACGGTACGGCTGTGCTGCTGGCGCGGCACCAGTTTGGCTTGAAGGGTGAACTGGCGTCCGATAGCGCCAGCGTGCTGCCCTTCACCCGCACGGCACTCGAAATCGACGGGCTTCGCTTCATGCGAGATCCTACGCGCGGTGGTATAGCCACCGTGGCAAACGAAATAAGTCTCGTGACCGGCCTGCAGGTTGTTCTGGACGAAGCATCGCTGCCCGTCCGAGACGAGGTCCGCGCCGTCTGCGAGATGCTCGGCTACGACGCCCTCTACCTCGCCAGCGAGGGACGCGTTGTCGCTGTGGTGGATCCGATCAGCGCCGTCGCGGTGCTCTCGGCATGGCGCGGCCTGCCCGGCGGCCAGCAGTCCGCGATCATCGGAAGGGTCGAGACCGGCCGTCCCTGCGTGGTGCTGCGTACCGAGTTGGGTGGGAAACGGCTGCTAAACGAACTGGAAGATGACCCGCTGCCCCGCATTTGCTGACGCTTGGCTGGTAATTACCGGCACTCGCCATAAGCGGTGAGGCGCATGGACGATGCCTGCACCGACTGGATGCAGGCATGAGGTCGTTCTAGTTTTTCGACGGTGTACCGGTCGCGTTTGCGACGTCAAAGCGTTCACCGATCTGCGCCTTATTCAGCAGCTGGCTCGCCTCATAATATTTTCCGCCATCGATCAAGCTCGCGGCTTGATGCACGTCATCGATTGTCTGTTCCAGGGGTACCACGGCCAAGATGATATCGATATCCACGTCAGCCAGCTTCAGTTTTTCCAGAGCTTCGTTGCGATCGCCGTTCTTGAGGTGTTTATTGGCCTCAGCGACCGCGGCGGTCTTCGCGGGACTTCCGGTATAGTCTTCGTTGATCGAAATCGCTCCACCGACCGGTAGCCATGCAATCGGCTTCTTGAGCTGATCCGCCGACTTGCTTTCCGCCGAATTGATGACTGGCGGCGCCGCGCCGACGGTCTGGCCAGTTGACGCCGTCTTGGCGGTGGGAAGCCTAAGATCGGCTTCGGCCTTCGTGAAGACCGATCTATCGGCCTTCGCTTTGTCGAACCCCGTTTCCGCTTGCTTGATATACTTCTTCGCGTCATCGGTGCGACCATCGAAGATGGCCAGACGCGTAAGGGTCAGATCCTGAAATGCGTTGGAACCATCGGCCGAAAGCTTGCGGAAATCTGCGTTGGCTGATGTTTGTTGAGGGGTCGGCGCTTGCTGAGTCGGCGTCGAATCGCCTGCCGCTCTGGCTAGACCGGATGTTAAAAGCGTGGTGGCTGTCAAGGCCAGTATGAAGGCCTTGCTGTTATTCGTCGACATCGTCGGCTCCTTGGGGTGAGTTTGTTTGGGGTGGTCTATTGCACGCCGGAGCTTAACGCGCAGGAAGCGAATGAACACAGGATCGGAATATACTTAGCCCCCGACGCCGTGGCCGCTGTCCGAGAACGACCCGTCCACCGAGAGCAGGTAGCCGTCAGGCACGTGGCCTCTGATCGGCTGAGTAGATTCCGAGTCTGGCCGGCTGAGGCCATACGCCTAATGTCGGTTGGCGGATCACCTAACAACAATTCTGTTGGCGATGACGAGACGGCGGCAAGGACGAGGCTTAAGATGAAATGTTCAACGATGGTCGGTCCCGCCGCCGCGTTCCTCTGCCTCGGTCTGGGGAGCCCCCTGTTGGCCGCCGAGCCCGTCGTCACGGGAACAGCAACCCACGCGCCTGCCGACGACAAGGCCATCGCGCCCGCGGAGATCTGTCTGAACGATCTGCGCGCCTTCCATGAGCAGATGCAGAAGGACGGTTACTGGCTTGGAGGGTCCGGCGACGCGTATGGTTATCCGGTTGGTGACGCCGGATATAACTATGAAATGCCATACCCGTCGGTGGCGCCGACGCGTTATCCTCATGCGCGTCCGGGGTATGAAGTAAGAACGCTCGTCGCCGCCGCCACCATCCTGGCCCGACACGGTCAGCAAGCGCCTTGCGAGGATGTGCTCGCGACAACCAAGAATATCTACATGCTTTACGCGGCCGATTTGCATGGCAGCGGAGCGCCGAAGGTCGGGGAGCCGTTGTGGCGGCAGCAGGAGATCGCGGGTGCGCAACCGGTAGCCAACAACAGTAATTCATTCCGCTCCGACCAGCTGCTTGGGACAGATGTGAGGACGTCGCAAAACGAGGCGCTGGGCAGCGTCGACGACATGGTCATGAGTCCGGAAACAGGCAAGATCGCCTATCTGGTGATCGCCAGGGGCGGGATTTTCGGGATCGGCGAAGAGTATGTTCCGGTTCCCTGGCAGGATTTCAAGGTAACCCCGAAGGCCAATCTTCTGGTGCTGGAGGCGACCAGGAGCACCATGAGCGCCGCGCCGCGGCTGACCCACGATCAATCCATGACAATCGAACAGTTCAATCAGGAAACCCCAAAAGTGGATGCTTATTGGAAGAGCCACATGTCTGAGAAGAGCAGCAACTGATACCTGTTTCAATTCCACAGATGCTGATTGACAAGAGACGTAGACGCCGAAGGAGCCAGACCATGTTGAGGAACTCGTCGGAAATCATCGGATATAGCATCGGCGCCACTGACGGCCAGCTTGGCAGGGTGACCGATTTCCTGTTCGACGATGACACGTGGCTGGTGCGCTGGCTGGTGATCGATACCGGTTCCTGGCTCTCCGGCCGAAGCGTTCTGTTGCCGCCTTCCGTGCTGGGTCATTTCAGCGCCATCGGCGATCAGTTCTCGGTCAGGCTGACCAGGCAGCAAGTGAAGGACAGCCCGGGGGTCGATACCGATCTGCCGGTATCCAGGCAGACGGAAGCCAATACCTACGATTACTATGGCTGGAATCCCTACTGGAGTAATGGTCTCTTTATGGGTGGTTATAGCTGGGGACCGGGCACTATGTCGCCGGTACCTTACGGAGAGTCGTTGCAGCGGGCGGAAGCGATAGCGGCCGAGGAGCAGGAGCATAACGATCTGCATCTGCGCAGTGCCAAAACCGTCAACGGTCACCACATCCGCGCCAGCGACGGCGAGATCGGCCATGTCGCGGACTTCCTGGTGGAAGATGCCGACTGGGGTATTCACTATCTCGTGGTCGATACCCGGAATTGGTGGCCAGGAAAGAACGTTCTGGTCTCACCACGCTCGATCAAGGCGATCGATTGGACAAAACGGCTTGTGAGCCTGAACGTCGCTCGACAGCGGATCAAGGACAGCCCGGGCTACGATGCCTCCACAGTAATCGACCGCGCTTACGAGAACCACTTTAATAACTACTATGGCGATGGAACCCCGCCCGAGCCGGTTTAAGCGAAATTAAATTAGCGCGTCCGTCGCTCCGACTTTGTTACGCCACTGTGGTAACTCCGGGATTGCCGCCTACATATGCTTGGTTGCGCCAATAATGCGGGACATACCAAATGGCTCAGCCATGGCGTAAATAAGACTGATGTATTGCCAACGTCTGACCCTGCTCAGGCAGTTCTGCATCGAGAGGAAGATTGCAATGAGCGAAAAATTCGATCCAGCGCCGTTCGATAAGTATTCAGAGCCCGCCCCTAGGGCGATCAAGGCGGACCGTGAAATGGACGCCAAGCTCAAGGCTCGTTTGATCGGCGGCTCTTTCCCGGCGTCAGATCCATCGAGCGCCGTCCAGCCATCCCCCTCTAAATATGATGAAAAAGAAGACTGAGGCGCAGCATCAGCTTGCTCTGGTGTCGTCGGCATCATTCGCTCAAGGCGAGCGATCCGTGCCTGGATCGCGGTGCAAGGATAGTTGTGGTATCCTGAAAGCATCTCATGTGGCAGTCAGGCCGTGAGGAAAGCCGATCATGGATCCAAAAGAACTGGCGGACAAGCTTGAGGCGCTCGACGTTGATGCGTTTGCGTCGCTGCTGCAGCTTGATTATACGCATGACGACGCGCCCAGAGAGGCCAAAAAGCTGATTATCGACGCCCTTCGCCTTGCAAGTCAGCATGGATTTCGCGAGCCTCGTCCGCCCCTTGATGAGGCTGACTGACGGCGGCCTCGATGGATCGCGGTCGATTGGCTCACCGGCGGGCCAGGTGATGGCCCGGGAAAGGGCTGCCTGTAGCCGCGATTCGAGCCGGGCGATGGCGGTGCAATTGCCGGCACTCCTTAGCTTTATTAAGTTTTCATGAATGAGCAAAAGGGATCAGCGGTTCGAGCCCCTTTGGTTCCATTGTGGCCTTATCACCCTCCATCTGTCGGTGACTAAGAGTCCGATAATATCCTGCTCGTTTTGATCCGAGGAGCCATCGTGAAGCAGTCGGCGCCGTCCTGGGCAGAGTGTCAATTGGCACAGCTGTTGTCGTACGGGAAATTCCTCGATGATGGCGGCGAGCTTTGCGTTTTTGAATTGCCGGGATGCGATCGATGCCTGTACGCCGATCACAAGGTGGCGGCCTTTGAAACAGATCCCATGAAGTCCAAGGCCCTGGATGCCTGGCTTCGCGGCCTACACCCACCAAGGTAAGCCACAATGAGCAATGCATCCTCCGTGCATTCTTCGAGCGATAGCAATGATTGGGGAGCCAGGGCGGCTCTCGCTTTTGAAAAGGCCAAAAAGCTCCCGCCTGGCCCTGAGCGAATGGCCGCACTCAAAATGGCAAAGATGCTGCGCCAGGCTTCCGAAATCTACAGAGCGTTTTTTGCAAAGGCTCCACTCAACGGCACATCGCAGAAGAGTTGACAGTGGCCAAAATAGAAGAGCTGGAATTGGCGGGTCATCGCGACGAAATAATCGCCGATGTCAAGAAAATGGTCGAGAAATACCGCAAGATATTCGATTGGGACGTGCCGGATATCGACCAGACCGCCGCAGACAGACTCATCCTGTCCGAAGTTCGCAAAGCGCTGGAAGAGCTTGAGCGTCGATTGCTGGGCTAAAGCTGGTCGGCAGTCCAGGTGACCAGGTCGGTTGCGATCGCCGCGAACGCGCCGTCGAATGCGGTGACGGCGGAAGCAGGATCTAGCTTGTCGAGTTTCCGGCTCTGCTGAAAGACGCGAGAGCCCACAAGGTGGCCGTCCTTGGCGAGAATCCGCGCCGCAAATCCGATATCAACCGTCAGGTCCGGATCGGTCTTGATATCAAAAGTTCTGATATCGATCAGAAGCTGGTCGTCCACGTCCAAGCCATCGACCGGACGCAGCGGGGCGTGGGCGATGTCGTAATTCTCGAAACTCTGGATCAGCTTCGCCTGCAGCAATTGGGGAATGCTGTCAGCCCATTGGAAGGTCTGGAAATCGGGATAATCATGACTTGGTGAAAACATCATCCGCTGTGTCGCAAGCATGATCTCCGCCGTGGGGACTGGGATTGCGACCTGTCCCTTGATAGCCTTGTGGGGAGACGGAAAGCTCTGGGGAGCGATCAAGTCGTGGGTTACTTTTGGCGAGGCGGCGGGGCCACTTCCGGTCATCTTTTCGAGGCCGCTGACGATGTTGTCGAGCCCTCCGGTGTTCTTGGCGAGACCTGCGGAAAATATCTTCAGATTGGCGATCGTGCTTTTCAACGGCTCGGCATTGTCAGAGAGCACGGAATCGACGCGGACCAGCGCATTGCGCGCAGCCTCCGTCATGCTTTCACCGGCCGCGGGATTGGCGACCAGCGTCTGGGTCGCAGCCGACGAGCCGGTCTCCTTGCCGCCTTGCAGTGCGATCACGGGAACACCAGTCAGACCCTGGAAATCGAGCCCAACGGTGGTGTCGGCGTGCACCGGCGTGCCCAATTTCACCGCGATGGTGGCGTCGACCTGCTGCGGACTATCGGCCGCCAGGTCGAGATGGGTGATCTCTCCGACGCGCAGCCCGTCGAACAGCACGGCCGCGCCGACCAGCAATCCCGACACCGACCCGTCGAAGCGAATATGGTGAATTGTCCGGGCGCCGGTTCCAGCGGTGTTCTCGAGCCAGAATACGAAACCGAACACCGCACCGATCGCCGCCAGGACGAAGGCACCAACGATGATATAAGGAGCACGCGTTTCCATGGGATCTAACTCGCTAAGGGTTGTAGCATCAGGGAGCGCTTGCCATGGAAGTAGGCTTTGACCCATGGATGATTCGAACGGAGCATGTCGCTCATCGAACCGATGGCGACAATCTTGCCGTCGGCCAGAGCCGCGACACGGTCGCAAACCGTATTGAGGCTGGCGAGATCATGGGTCACCATGAAGACGGTCAGCCCGAGCGTTCGTTGCAGCGTCCTGATCAGGGCGTCAAACTCGCCGGCCGCGATCGGATCGAGCCCCGATGTCGGCTCGTCAAGAAATACGACAGCGGGGTCGAGCGCCAGCGCGCGAGCCAGCGCGACGCGCTTGGTCATCCCGCCCGACAGTTCGGAAGGAAACTTGCCGCCGTCCTCCGGCGTCAAGCCGACCATCTCGAGCTTGGCGGTCGCTATCTCACCCATCAACGCGGTGGAGAGCACCAGCTTTTCTCGCAGTGGAAATTCCACGTTTTGCAGCGCGGTCAGGGACGAAAACAGGGCGCCCTGTTGAAAAAGAATGCCCCAGGTGGCCGCGGCATTGCGATCGCTGTGGTCGAGGTTGCCATCGATATCGACCCCCATTACCTCGATGGTGCCGCTACGCTTGGGAAGTAATCCGATGATCGTCCGCATCAGAACCGATTTGCCGGCGCCGGAGGCGCCGACCAGGCCAAGGATCTCGCCCCTGTGCACATCGAGGAAGAGATGGTCGATGACGACTTGCTCGCCAAATCCGACCACGAGATCCCGAACGCAAACGGCAAACTGGTGTGAGCTGCGATCCGTCATCACATTCCGATCGAGGCAAAGAACATCGCGAAGAGGCCGTCGAGCACGATGACAAGAAAAATCGACTTCACGACCGAGATGGTCGTCTGCGTGCCGAGGGATTCCGCGCTGCCCTTGACCCGAAGTCCTTCACTGCACGCGACGATGCCGATCACAAGCGCCATGAAAGGGGCCTTGATGATGCCGACCTCGAAATGCGTTATGGATACGGCTTCATGAAGCCGGGCAACGAATACCGGCGGACTCATCCCGCCATAGAACCAGGCCACCAGGCCGCCGCCGTAGAGCGCAGACATCGCACCGATGAAAGCCAGGATCGGCAGGGCGCAGACCAGCGCAATGATGCGCGGCAGGATCAGGACCGCGACGGGATCAAGGCCCATGGTCGACAGGGCGTCGATCTCCTCGCCCATTTTCATTGATCCAAGCTCTGCGGTATAGGCGCTGCCGGTCCGGCCCGCGACCATGATGGCGACAATGAGGACGCCCAACTCGCGCAGCACCAAGATGCCGACGAGGTCAACGACATAGGATTCCGCGCCGAATTTACGGAAGAAGAAAATGCCTTGTTGGGCTATGATGCCGCCAATCAGGAAAGTGACCAGGGCCATGATCGGAATAGCGCGCCACCCGACCTGATAAAGCTGATAGACGACGGAGGTCAATCGAAGCGAACGCGGCCGTCTTAGGGTGCCGAATCCGGCTGTTCCCAGTGCTCCCAGCATCTGCAGGAAAACCGACACGTCTTCGATGCCGCCGAAGCTGGAGCGGCCGATGGCCTCCAGTCGCGCCAGTACAGGGTTTTGCGGTGGGCGACTGACAGGCTTGTCGCGGTTGACAAGCCGGACATCGTCGATCAGGCCAGCGTAGCGATCGGCAACGCCCACGACGGCAACGGAATGACCGCGGGCCCGCGCATTCCGGGATATCTTCTCAAGCAACCAGGCGCCGAGCGTGTCAAGCTCGCGCACGCCGGTCATGTCGATCTTCAGACCTTTGGTACGCTGTAGCGCGGGTGAAACCACATCGAAGAGGCCTTCAAGAGCGGGGGCGTAACCAGCTGTCCAGGAGCCGCTCGGGCTGAGCGCGAGCGTGTCGCCCTGGGTTGCCTCACCCAGAAGGGGAACGGAACCCACTATGCTTGCCGCTTGAGTGTGAGCTGTCTGCCCCGCACGCCACGTCCCTCAGCAGACATCCAGTAAACCTCCATGTGGCGGACCAGAAGCTGCCGGTGCCGTGTCAGACGAACGGTTGCGTATGACAGAAAGTTCCGCCGGTCGCAGTACAAACAGAAAGCGATTCGCTCGCCTTCTGCTGGCGAGCGTTCTTGATGACTTGCCAAACGAAGTCTGGTCAATGTTGACCACTCGAAGGTTTTTCGGCCAGTTGAATATCACTCCGGAATGCGGTGCGTCGGCGATCGATCGAAAGCCGGGGGGTGCGCGGGCAGGATGTAGGTAGTTTCCGAGCCTGTCGCTCATGATCGCAGAATGGCTAAACAGCCTCAGCTTGCCTGGACGGGCAAGTTTTAGTTATTGGCCGATAGTTGTTGCGAATTGGGCATGCAGCGCGAAGGCCGCGGTTCTTGTTTGGCTGCGAATTCTGTCTTGGCGACTTACTCCACGCAAGGGTGAAACTCACCCGAAGCCGAAGGCGCGTTGCTGCTGGCAAGTTGGTCGGCAGAGAGGCTTGATGTCAAGCACGGTCGCGAATAATGTATTTCATATGAAGCCAATGGCGGCATCCTAGCTTGATCAAAGTTGTCTGGGGCTCTTGCCGAGCAGGAACCTAGATCGTCGCGACAACATGGAATAGTTTAGACGGCGGGCCCGGCAGTGAAAGATCCCTACGAAATCCTGGGCGTCGCCCGTACAGCCTCGGCGGAGGAACTTCAAAAGGCCTATCGCAAGCTCGCTAAAAAGCTGCATCCCGACCTCAATCCCGGCAATGCCGAGGCCGAGGAGCAATTCAAGGAGATCGCCGGCGCCTATGACCTGGTCGGCGACGCCGAAAAGCGCAAGCGGTTTGACCGTGGCGAGATTGATGCCGCGGGCACCGAACGGCCCCGACAGAGCTACTACAAGGATTATGCGTCCACGGACCAGGATCATCCCTATGCCGACAATTCCGGTTTCGCGGACTTCATGGAATCGGAGGATGCCTTCGCTGAGCTGTTGAGGCGCAGCGCCCGGGCCCAAGCCAACCGACGAGGCCAGGATCTTGAATTCAGATTACCCATTGAATTTATCGAGTTCGATTGCCGGCGCGAACAAGCGCCTGACGTTGCCTGATGGCCGCACGCTCGATGTGACGATCCCGCCCGGCATCGTTGAAGGGCAAGTGCTGCGACTACGGGGCAAGGGAGCGCCGGGATCGGGCGCTGGCGGCTTCGGGGATGCGCTGATCGAGGTGGAAATCAGGCCCGACCGTTCGTTCACGCGCGAGGGAGACGATATCTATCTGGAATTGCCGGTCAGTCTTTCGGAAGCCGTTCTCGGCGGCCGGATCAAGGTTCCCACGCCGACGGGAGCGGTCACGATGACCGTACCGCGGAACTCCAATACCGGGACTATTTTGCGCCTGCGAGGCAAGGGGGCTCCCAGGCACGCCGGCGGTCATGGCGATCAGTTCGTCAAGCTGAAGGTCGTGCTCCCCAAAGCGCCGAACCCGGAGCTTGAAGCATTCGTCTCAGGCTGGGAGAGCGGGAAGGCCTATAACCCCCGTGACGAGGTGGCGTGATGAAATTGAGCAAGCAGGAATTTCTATCACGCTCCGGCCTCGGTGAGGAAACGCTGAATGCCTGGATCGAGGAGGAGTGGCTGATACCTCATCGTTCGTCCGTCGAAATGAGTTTCTCGGATATTGATATCGCTCGGGCGCGGCTGATCCGGGACCTCAAGATGGATTTCGGCGTGAACGATGCGGGCGTGGGGGTGGTTCTGAATTTGCTCGACCAGCTTCATGGCCTGCGCAGGACGCTGATGGAGCTGCGGCACGCCGGCCGAATAATTTCTGAATAAGAGTGTCTTTCGTGACTGGTCCGGGAAAGACGGCCGATCGAATCTTCCTATTGACGATCCGGGCCGAATATTGACTCAGCTGCGTGCGCGGGTCTTCATTATGTCCCGGGCGAGAGACGATAGCGCTGCGCGCCGCGTCGCCGGGACGCACTTGCCACTGTACCCGTTATCGCTTTGGGATTCGCATTGCCGACGGCGGCGGTCCCTGCACCGTTTTCGCGCGAGGCGTCCACGGCTGACCGATCGCGTCAAGCCGATCCAAATTGCTTTCGTCGCTCAGGAATTGCTCGAGCGTGGCCCCATACTTTCCTAGATGCGACACGAAAGCCGTGAATTGATCCTGCCCAATTGAGAATTGATATGACCGTATCAAGACAGCGTTCCGGCATGACGATGTGCATCGGCTGGGTAGTTTCCGAACCTCTGAGCGAGGCGATCTGCGAGATATGATCAGAGCCACGCGAGATAAGTCTAATGTTCCGCTTGGTTCGAGTCTTTAAGCGATGTTGAGGTAGTTCATGATCGGTCCGCCAGATATCACTGCTCCCGGTACGACGGTTCCCAGCGTCAGGCATGCGGCGCTCGACGCCTCCGTCCTTGCTAAAAAGATCAGCATCAACCATCTCAATTTCTATTACGGCAAGGTACAAGCGCTGAGGAATATCAGCCTGACGCTCTATACCAACAAGGTAACGGCGATCATCGGGCCATCGGGATGCGGGAAATCGACGCTGCTGAGGGTGCTGAATCGGATCTACGGTCTCCATTCCAACCAGCATGCCGACGGCCAGGTCTTGTTGGATGGCAAAAATATCCTACGGCCTGACCAGGACCTCAACGGTTTGCGATCCCGGATCGGGATGGTCTTTCAGGAATCGACCGCGTTTCCAATGTCGATCTATGATAATATTGCGCTTGCGATCACCCCCTATGCGAGGCTGTCGCGGCGCAGTCTGGATGCGCGCGTCGAGACTGCGCTCAAGCGCGGCGCCATCTGGGATGAAGTCAAAGATATGCTGACCGAGAGCGCCCTGAGCCTTTCGGGCGGACAGCAGCAGCGTCTGTGCATCGCGCGCACGTTGGCCGGACGACCCGAGGTCATCCTGTTAGACGAGCCTTGCTCGGCGCTCGACCCGCTGTCGACTTCGAAGATCGAGGACCTGATCGGCCAGCTCAGGCACGACCATACCATTGTGATCGTAACCCACAACATTCAGGAGGCGGCCCGTTTGTCCGATTTCGCAGCCTTCATGTATCTCGGCGAGCTGATCGAATTCGACGCCACCGCGCGAATGTTCGTCAAGCCCGGTGACCAGCGGACCCGCGACTATGTTCACGGCAGCTTTGGCTAGAAAATGGGTCGTCTCTTAGAACCCGCGGAACATCATGCCGCTAATCGCCTTGGTTGGCTTAGGGCGGCCGTTCTGGGAGCTAATGACGGCATTCTATCGACATCCAGCCTCATCATCGGCGTCGCAAGCGCGCAGGGCAGCCATCGAGCTGTATTGGTCGCAGGGGTCTCGGGGATGGTTGCCGGCGCGATGTCGATGTCGTCAGGGGAATATGTATCGGTCAGTTCGCAATCGGATTCCGAACGGGCCGATATTGCCCGTGAAGGCAAGGAACTGCGCGATAATCGTGCTGGCGAAACCCGGGAGCTGGCGGACATCTACGTCAAGCGTGGTCTGGACGCGACGCTCGCCATGACGGTGGCTGAACAGTTGATGGTGCATGATGCCCTCGGCGCACATACGAGGGACGAATTGGGAATCTCCGACATGACCGCGGCACGGCCGGTTCAGGCAGCCATGGCATCCGCGGCGGCGTTTTCGGCCGGTGCGGCCCCTCCGTTAGTGATTGCGCTGGTGACGCCGACCGGTTTCGAGATCGTGACGGTCGCGGGCGCGTCATTGGCACTGCTTTGTGTGCTGGGTGCCATAGGGGCCAAAGCCGGTCATGCACGCATGGGAAGGGCGGCTCTTCGTGTGGTTTTTTGGGGAGCGCTCGCAATGGTCATAACCGCCGGTATCGGCGCGATCGTTGGTTCGGCTGGCTGAGGCGAATAGGAGGTTGCAAGCCGGCTATTTTTTCAATAGACGGTCGCGCTCGCTTATCAGTCGATCAAGCTGCTCGCGCTGCTGGGCAATCCGATCGGCGTTACGTTCCTCGGTCTGGCCACCAGAGTAACCGGCGGCTTGTTCCACCAGTTGCCTGAGATTCTCTTGAAGGATAGCGATACGATCATCAAGTTCGGGTCGCGAGAGTGAATTATCATTACTCATCCAAAGTCCTCCTGGCAACGCGGCGGTCTTCAGCGGCTCCGGGCTGGCCATTCCTCGGCAGGGATGACTGTTTTCCATGGCATCCGATGCGTGGATAGGCCGGATTAACGTGTGGGAACGGTTCGCTGCCGCTATCGTACCTATTGAACGGCAAACCACGAAAATATTCAAGGGTTTGAGATAAGTCGGCAACTCCGGGGTCGATCGGCTGCCCAGAGAGTGGAGCAACGAATGATCCTGGAAGGCGCCTTTACCGGCGTGATACCGGCGTGAGCGGGCAAGGTGGATAAGGCTGCGGCGGTCATAGGTATTTTCCGAGCCTTTCTCGTTTGTCCTGGGTTCGCTAGCGAGAGCTGCGCTTGAGCGCCGGTTCTGGAGTATCGGGGATGCCGCCGTTTCAGGTCAGCGACACGGGGGGTCCGCGTCCACCGGGTACATCGTAAATATTGATGCCGGCTACCCGACCGTCGGCTATGGCCTTAGTGTGGAGCGGCGAAATGCACCGTGTCGAAAACGAGATGTTCGACGGGATCAAACTGGAACACGCATCGAGCATGGTCCACGTGCCGCTCATGCTGACCTGCCGAGCCGACAGGGCCGTTTCAATGCCAGGATCCTCCAGCGTGGCGCTAAGGCTGGTGCGTCACAAGGGACGAAGCCGTGAGTGACGCTATCCTCGTTCTGAACGCCGGTTCGTCGAGTATCAAGTTCTCTCTATTCCCAGGGCATGAAAGACCGACCCGGCAGGGGATCATTTGCGACGGAGCTTGCGAAGGTATCGGCCACGATGTTCATTTTACCGCAAAAGACAACACCGGAGCGTCGGTGGTCGACAAGGTCCTGGCAGAAGGCACCACGCACGAAGACGCGCTCGGCGCGCTGCTGCATTGGCTGCAAAACCGCTTTCCTGATTACCAGCTGGTCGCGGCCGGACATCGGGTGGTGCATGGCGGATCGCGTTATACCGAGCCGGTTATTGTCGCCGATCTAGTCGTGGCCGAACTTCGCCGCCTCATTCCTCTGGCGCCACTCCATCAGCCCCATAACTTGGCCGCCATCGCCGCCCTCTCAAAACTTCACCCCTCCTTGCCGCAGATCGCGTGCTTCGACACGGCCTTCCACCATACGCAGTCTCAGGTTGCCACCGCGTTCGCGCTGCCGCGCCGGCTGGCTGCCGAGGGCATCCGGCGGTACGGCTTTCATGGTCTTTCCTATGAATACATTGCGAGCGTTCTGCCCGACGTCCTTGGTCCGGAGGCCGCCGAAGGTCGCATTGTCGTCGCCCACCTCGGCAGCGGCGCAAGCCTATGTGCGATGCGTGCCGGCAGCAGCGTAGCCACGACCATGAGCTTTTCAGTGCTAGACGGCCTTCCCATGAGTCGCCGATGCGGCAGCCTCGATCCGGGAGTTGTGCTCTATCTGATGCAGGAGAAGGGCATGACGGCAGCCGAGGTCAGCGATCTTCTTTATAACGGTTCCGGACTTTATGGTGTTTCCGGCATCAGCGACGACATGCGAACCTTGTTGGCCAGCGACAATCCGGCGGCGAAGGAGGCGATCGCTCTGTTCGTGTACCGGATCGGGCGCGAACTGGGTTCCATGGCCGCGGCGCTCGGTGGCCTTGATGCGCTGGTCTTCACCGCGGGAATCGGGCAGCGCGCCGCGGAAATTCGGCGCCAAGTTTGCGAGCAAGCCGTGTGGCTCGGTGTTGATCTGAATCAAAGCGCAAATCTGGCCGGTGGTGCGCAGATTACAAAGAGCGACAGCTGCACTTCGGCCTGGGTGATCCCGACGGACGAAGATCTGATGATCGCGCGGCATTCGTGGACACTGCTAAATCCAGAAGCTGAAACGCCCAGTTCGCACGAAATCACGGAAGATTGGAAAAGACCATGACAGCTCTCGCAAATCCATCGCTGCTGAGCGTGCCTGCATTCTGGCCAATGGCAATGGCCACAACCATGGTCAAGGAAGGGACAGAACTTTACGCCAAGAACATCAAATTCGCCGAGGAAGAGATCAAAATCCATGGCGGGCTGAAACCGGTACTGGCGACCCCCAACATGGCGCGTCTCGATCTACGGACCATGACACTGCGGGACTATGGAAAGCCAGGCGGGATCCCAACGCTGGTCGACGCGCCGCATGCCGGTCATACCGCTGTGATCGCCGACTATTACGACGGTCAGAGTCTGGTGCAGACCCTGCTGGCCAACGGTGTCAACCACGTGGCGTTGACCGACTGGAAGTCGGCCACGGTGGACATGAAGGACCTGGAGGTCGACAACTACCTCGCCGAGGTCGTTGTGGCTATCGACGATCTCGGCGGCCGGGTAAATCTGGTCGGACTTTGCCAGGGCGGCTGGATGTCTGCGATGATCGCGGCGCGCTTTCCCGACAAGGTCAACTCGCTGGTGCTGGCGGGGGCGCCCATCGACACCGATGCCGGCAATGGGTCCATCAAGCAAATGGTTCACCAGTCTCCAGCCTCATTCTACGAAGAACTGGTGGCACTCGGTGGCGGCCTGATGAAGGGGAAATTCATGCTGCAGGGCTGGAAGAACATGCACCCCGAGCAGCATTACGTTCAGGATCAGATTGATCTCTATGAGCACATCGACGACCCGGCCTACCTCGCCAAGGAAGAGACGTTCGAGAGCTGGTACGAAAATCCGATCGACTTGCCGGGACGCTGGTATCTTCAGGTGATCAGCCAGATCTTCAAGGAGAATCGGCTCGCCAAGGGCGAATTCATCGGCCTCGGCCGCAAGCTGGATCTGCACCATATCACTTGCCCCACTTATTTGCTGGCGGGTGCAAACGATGACATCACGACACCGGAACAGGTCCTTGATGCTGCGAAATACATAGGGACACCCCGGGACCATATCGTCCAACAGACGGTTCCAGGCGGCCATATCGGTCTGTTCATGGGGGCGAACACGCTCAGAGATCACTGGCCGCACATCGCCCGCTGGATCAGTGCCCAGTAGGCAGTCAGCCGATGTCATCGTAAAATATACGTCGAGGCATGCCGTCCTAATCTGGCCTTTGGCTGGCCCACCACGCCAGACCACCGAGCGCAACGATCAAGAATGCGACAGCCGCCAATAGCAGGGGGGATTGGTCGAGCCAGCCCAAGCCGGGCACCGCCAGGAATAGAATTCCACCGACGGCACAAATCTGCCAGACCCGGGCTTGTACGCCGGCGACGAAGGTGCCGAGGGCCAGCAAGATGATCACACCTAACGAGGTCGCGTTGGCATTCATCACGCCCTGTACGCTGCCATTGTGGATCAGGTAAATGGCGAGCAGCAACGCACACCAGATCGCGGCAAGTCTGTAGACCAAACCCAGCCGATCGCTCCGGGATTCAAAATGGCTCCAGCCCTCGATAACCGAGATGACGCCGAAGACGGGGGTCAGAATGACCCAGTAGCCGATCGGCAAACGGAATGCCACGCCCACAAGCGCGAGCAAAAGCATGGCAATGAAGAGGATGTCGTGCAGGAACCAATCGAGCGCAGCCGACCGCTCAGAGGCCGGGATTTTCTTATCCGATTTGGAGCCATTGTCGTTGAGCGTCTGCCCGGCCGTGGCTGCGCCGGCTTCTCGGGCGATCGAGACGACCCGATGCTCGCGATCAATGGTATCCATGATTGAATCCGCCGAGTAAAAGGTGGCTGGAATGCTGCTGCTCCTGGCCACGGCGGCTAGGGCCTCGGTCCGTCACTATAAGCGTCAACGTCAGACGGCTCAGCTTCCTCGCCTGTATCGGCTGCCTCCCGCTTCTGAGCGGCCTGACGCTCCTCGTCCCTGCCGCCACCGGCGACGTTCTGTGCCTTGCCGGCTTGCTGCTGGGCGAGACCTTCGGCCTGCAGCTTCGGATTTCCGACCAGGCTGCCGACGCCCTGCATCAAGGCGCCCCTGAATTGGTTCACGATGCCTATCACCCGGCCGGTATCGATCCCGAATATCTGGGCTCCGCCTTCGGGCCCCGTGCCGGCGGCGACCTGCTGATCGCCGATGGTTCGCTCCGCAGTTCCATCCGCTGCGAGTTTCGCGTCGCCGATGGCCTTGCCGATACGCTGCTTGACGGCCCCTTTGACCTGGTGACCGAATCCCTCGAGGCGTTGATCTTCCATGATTCTATCCTTTGTGCTTCGCCGACGATGCCAAGTCCTCATCCGGTCCAAGGGTTTCGCCTTCCGGTCGTCCATATCCTGTGGCTTCTGCGCAGGAACTCCATAGGCAATGGCGACCTGCGTTTGCATCGAGCCGACAGCTTCCTTCGCTCATAAAGTGAAGCCGGCAGCGTCCTGGACATAGGCGAGGCGCGCCAGCACCGACAGGGTCGGAAACTACTCAATCCCGTTCCATGGCATCCGGCAGGACCTCGCCGTAACCCTGACATTCAGGCAGGCGGCACGATCAAAACCGGCTCGCGCTGCGCCGCCATTGGCGGTGGCCTGCATCGCCGGTTAGGTAGATTCCGAACCTGTCACGAGGTCACGGGATACTTACCTTGGAACGGTGTTCACCGATATGACGCGATGGGCGGAGGTCGACGATTCTCCATTCTGCTTCTCCGCGCACCGGTGACGATGATGCCGATGCCTACGTCGAAAACCGTTGCCGCGCGGCTGAGGTCGCAATGCCACTCGCGCCTTCGAAGGAGCTGAAATGAATATCGAAGAACGTGTTAATGCGATGCGTGCCGGACGCGCGCTAAAGACCCAGGCTGCGCCGATCGAAAAGAAGGTTGCGTCAGAACAGGCCGCACGGGAGGCCGTGGCCGAGGCCCTGCCCTCCACCGAAAAAGACTTCGATATCGCCAACAACACCGTTGCCAAACTGATGAACCGGAACGATCTCAGCGACAAAGGCAAGCTTGATGCCGTGGTCGAGTTTCTGTGCGCCCGAGACGACGATTACCATGCCGCTCAAAGTCATTTCGCCGAGCTTGAGGTCTACTTTACCTACGAACAGAGCAAGCGAACGCAGGTGAGCGAACAGAATATTCAGCGCCTCATCGATGAGCTGGAGGAGGGCACGAAATTGATGGTTGCGCACATCATCAATGACTTCAACTCGGTAAATGTCGGCGCTGGGAAGATCAAGCAGCTTTTGACGGTGATGGAAAAGGCCAGAGTAGATGGTAGAAGCGTGGAGGTTCTGACCGCCGCCTACAAATTCAATGAGCGACTCATCAAGGAAATCACATCGCTCAAGAATTCGCTGGCAGACGGACAAACCAAGGAGGCCGAGACTCAGAAGATGCAGAAGCGCCTTCAGGATCAAAAAGTTAAAAGTCAAAAGGGCGCCGTCAATCAGGTGTTCCGGCTGCTTGGTTTCAATGGATCAGGCGAGCGCATTGCGGATGCGCTATTCTATGCGAATTACAATTTAAAAACGTTGCAGAGTAAAATAAAGCAGCTTCAGGACGATCTCATTGAGAGAGAAGGCAAGCGCAGCCGGGAATTGGAGGACGGCGATCTGACCATCCTGCGCAGCATTGATGCGACCGAGGGCGGACTGACCGATCAGATCCTCGAGACCGCGAAGGACAGCTTGGCGCTGATCAAGAGTACCCGAACGTCGATTGAGGGATTGATCGCGGGAAATGCCAAGAGCCGCGCGGCGTGTGGCGAAATTACCCGAACACTGAACAGCATGTCGGGCGGTGAAACCATCCTCAAGGGGGCCTTGCATGTGGTGGCGAAGGAAACCCATCTGCAGGGCAAAAGCATCAACACCAAGGTTGATAGGCTCAATCAGGATAGAGTTGATTCCGCCGGAGACGAGGCGCGGGTCACGCTGGTGACCGTCAAATTCGACCAATTGTGCCAGACTGAGCAGGGCGCCCTGGACTACGAGAGGGTTCTCCAGGCCAAGGTCCTATCCTTTGAGATGCTGGCGTCCGCCAATGTACAGGCCGAGGCCCGGGCCCAGCAATTCACCACCTTGGTCGAATCTCAGCACGAATTGCTGTCCAACCTGCAGCAGCAAGCGCTACCGGTGACGGCGAGCGCGCTGGAGATGGGCCTGCAACAGGGTGTGGCCTTGCGTGATGGAATGCTGGCGGCCGGTGTGCGTGATGCGACCACCAAGGCCCAGGCCATCTTCGGATCGAACCTCGAGGGGGCAACCGGGGCGCAAACCAGGCTTGAGACCGAGAATCTCGACCAGATGCGCGCAGCCATCGCAGCCTTGGGCAAGGCGCAGGCCCTTATTGTCGAACGGACGGACAAGGCTATTGAGCGTGGATTGACGTCGCTGGACCTCGTCGAGGAAGTCACGGCATCCGCGGCAGGTGTTCGTGCCGCCATGTCGGATTTTCAAAAGGCAGGCGCTGTGGTTTCCTCCAACGATGGAATTGCGGCCACGATCGCTCCTGTTGATCCGACGCCAGCCGCGCCCGACGGAAGGGCTCCGACAGGGCCCGAAGAATTGTCGGCTCGGCCGGCAATATAGCCAAATGGCGAGTTTGACATGATCCGGTCATCCGGGCCCGGTGGCGATGCGGTGAAATCGTAAGCAACCATCCTATGCGACTAAGATAGTTGAGCGATGAGCCTTTCAACGAATGTTCCTAACTTCGTAGCCGACCAGGACCTGCCATTCCTGCTGCAGGTCCGCTTTGAAGATTATGCGAAGCTTCTTACGGCCATCGCGGACGAGAGGGACGTAGCCCGAGCCGACGAGGTCATCGGCAGAGCCACGGCGGAGGTCAAGCAGGCGTCATCCCGTCCGTTGCTGACGCGGTATGTCGGCCTAAGCGTCAAGCTGACCGAACTCCATACGATATTGGCGTCCGCGGGCGTCAGCAATACGTGGATAAGGGGCGCGCCGGGCACAGGAAAGACCGCCTTGGCCGAGGAGTTGATACGCGCGCGTACGGAGAAACGGCTCAGCAGTTCCACGCTGGGCGGGCCGTTCTTTCTGTTCAATGTCAGTCTGTTCCTGACCCGACCGCCACCTACCTGGGTAGATGATTTCAACAAGTCCCTGGAGTACGTCAGGCGCAACCATGGCCTGATGATTATCGATCACATCGACGACCTGGTAAAGGCGTCGGGCGACTGCTCAGATCGCTTGATGCAATCGTTGATCGCCTGCCTGGAAAGCAGCGATGAGTTTCGGGCGGTCATCGTTTCTGACGCCAAAAACGACGATTCGATTGCCAGCGCATCGACCGGAATTCTCCGTTGTTTCCAGGTGCTGAAGATCGAGGAGCAAAGTCTGGATGGTATAAAGCCAATTTTGATGTCGCATTTTCGCAGGCTCGGCCGGATCCATAATATCGACTACACCGAGCCGGTGGCCGATGAAATCATTCGATTGCTGGCACGCTATCCGGGCCGGGCCTTCACATCCAGTAAGCGTCCCGGGAGGGCGATCTTGTTTGCCGACAAGGTCGGAGCGATGGTTCGTATCAACGTGTTCGCCGAGCCGGTTCAACTAGCCGAATTACGCGATCAGATCGGCGCCTTGCGCGATACCCTGAATGTCACCCGCCAGACCGAAGGAGTAAATCCTTCCGCGGCGGCCATCGTCGAACAGAAGCTCGTCGATCTTCAGTCGGAATATAAGCAGGCCAACCAGAAGTACGAGGACAGATTCGGTCCCTATATACATGCAAAAACTGGGCTGGATGGCATTGAGAGCAGGCTCGGACCGATCGAGGCGAAGCCGCAACAGGACCGTACGGCTGAAGAAAAGCGGGATTTCAATACCCTGAAGGACGGATTGAACTCCGCGCGTCGGGGTGTCGCGCGCGAAGAGCAGAGGCTTTACCAGGTCCGCCCCGAGGTAACCACGGCCGACGTTCGCAAGATATTCAGCGAGTGCTCGGGTGTCCCGCTGTCTAACCTGTCGGCCAACAAACTTGAGCGGCTCTCCGGCCTCGAAATCAGTCTCGGCTCTGAGATTTTTGGCCAGACGGCCCCTGTGAAGGCCGTCGCCAAGGTCTGGCGTGAACGGGAGCTCGGCGTCAGCGATCCATCGCGCCCCGCCGGGGTTCTGCTGTTCACGGGTGGAACCGGTCTGGGAAAAACCGAGCTGACCAAGGTCCTGGCACGCTGGGATGGAGGGGAAAGCGCGCTCCCGGCCGTGCTTCGCATGAGTGAGTTCAAGGATAAAAGCGCCGTATCTAGACTGACCGGCGCGGCTCCCGGTCTGGTCGGATTTGACGAGGGCGCGCCGACCATAGAGGAATGTGAGAACAAGGACATCATCGTCTTCGACGAGATCGACAAGGCCGACCCGAACATCTTTGACGTCATGATGCAAATTCTCGAGGAAGGCGAAATCACACTTTCCAACGGAAAGAAAATCAGCTTCAAGGGCAAGCTGATGGTAATCACAACAAATGCGGTGACGGCGGATGATATCACCGAACAAGAACTCAACAATCAAGACGAGCATCAAGAGAGAATTCGAACCATCCTCTGTGAAGCCGTGTCAAAAGAAACCGGATTGGCGTTGTTCCGCCCTGAGTTCATAGGGCGCGTCGATGAGGTTTATGTCTACAAGAAGCTCGATCAGGAAGTAGCATTGAGAATATTGAGAAAGGAACTCAGCAAAATCAATCGCGACTATCAGGAGCGCGGAATCTCGATAGAGTCCGAGGATGCGTGTCTGCAGATGATCATCGAAAAGCATTATGTGCCATCGCAGGGCGGTCGCAGTCCGCGGCAAATTGTAAAGAAGCGCGTACGCCCGATGGTGACCGACTATCTGATGCAGCGAATGCTGGAAAAGAAGGACGATCAGTCGCCCTTGAACGAGAACTTGCGATTGACGTTCGATCTTGCCAGTGACGAATTCGGCCTGGAGCGAAGGTTGTCTTGATTCACGGCACGATGGAGCGAATCCGGGGCGTGACCGTGAACCAGCGCAGCGTGTCAGCCAGCAGCGAAGTTCAGAGCCCAGGGTATGAGTATTTTCCGAGCCTGTCAGATCGGATCGCCGGTGCCATATCATTGACAGCGGGCGCGGATGTCGGGCGCGACCCCGGCAAAGCCCACCCGACCGCGGGAACGCCTGGTCAGCCGCGGCGGCGCCGGGTGGGTGTGTCAATTCGAGCAAGGAGCAGGGAATGCTGCAGATCGTATCGGATCTCAAGGGCTATTTCATCGAAGCAAAGGACGGTGAGATCGGTACCGTCAACGACTTCCTGTTCGATGACAGTACCTTCAAGGTCCGCTGGCTGGTGGTCGATACCGGCAAATGGCTGACAGGCCGCAAAGTTCTGATTCATCCGCCGGCGATCCGCTATGCGGATCACTGGACCAGGAAACTGACGGTTGATCTCACCAAGTCGCAGATCGAGAACAGTCCCGATATCGCTCACGACCGGCCCGTATCGCAGCAGATGCAGAACGCCCTGTACGGCCACTATGGCTGGGATCCGCAGAGCGGCGGCAGCCTCTATGGTGCGGCCATGGTCGAGGGCGGCCAATACATCGCCGATATGGGCTCGCTGGATCCGCCTTTGCCGGCACGAACCTATTTTGGCGGAAACGCACCGAGCGAGGCCGCCCGTGACAAAAGCGCGGTCCACGACGCCGACCCGCACTTGCGCAGTTTCGCGGAAGTGACCGGATATGACGTTCATGCTATTGATGGGAGCATCGGCTATGTCGAGAACTTCCTCATCGACAGCCAGAGTTGGGTTGTCCGCTATGTTACCATCGATACGTCGAGGTGGTGGTTCGGCCAACACGTGCTGATATCGCCGCATGCGGTCAAGGAGGTCGACTGGACTAGCCGTTACATCCGGCTTAACATCGCCCGAGATCAGGTCAAAGCGAGCCCTCCGTGGAACCCTGCGGCCTTGATCGACGAAGAATTTGAGAACAGGCTCTACAGCCATTACAACTGGCCGATTGATGAGCCCAATGCCGTCTTTGATAGTCGTGAGCGGCTGCGGTAGATCGTGCTGCGTTCGCGTTTGACTTGTAATCAGATGCAACTCCCCAAGATCGACGATCAGACCTCTGTCGTGCTGGCGGTTAAGCCCGGACCGGTTGGAACAGGCGAGCCGGGACCGGAACAGATCTGGCGGGAACCTGCGAGCCGCCTGCTGGCCCGATTGGAGACGAAACCCAATGGCCTGACGTCGGCCGAGGTTCAGTCCCGGCTCGCGATCTATGGCGCGAACGACGCGGGCAATGTCAAAAGTATCCCGCTCTGGCGGCAGTTCCTTGTCCGCTTCGAAAACCCGCTGATCATCATCCTGCTGATCGCCAGCGCCGTGTCGGCGTTCACCGGGGGGATCGGCAGCTTTGTCGTGATCGTGGTCATCGTGATGATCAGCGTCGTTTTCGATTTTGTCCAGGATGTCCGAGCGCAGAAGGCCGTGGAAGCGCTGCGCGCTTCGGTATCCGTGCAGGCGACGGTGCGACGCGACGGCGCGGCCGTCTCGGTACCGATCAGCCGATTGGTGCCAGGCGATATCGTCGAGTTGGTTGCCGGCGATCTCGTCCCCGCCGATTCCAGATTGCTGGAAAGCCGAGACCTCTACGTCAACCAGGCGCTGCTGACGGGCGAGCCTTATCCCGCCGAGAAGTGTGTCAGCGACGCCGCTTCCGGCGCCGAAGATCCGTCCGGGGCCTCCAACGTGGTATTTTCCGGCACCTCCGTGATCAGCGGCACCGCGACCATCCTGATCTGCCGGACCGGTGGCAGGTCGGCGCTTGGTCACCTCGCGACCAGCCTGGCCGAGAAGCCGCCGGCCACCGACTTCGCTGTCGGCATTCGCCGCTTCAGCATGCTGATCATGCGCTTCACCGTCGTGCTGATCCTGTTCGTGCTGGTAGTGAATATGGCCTTCGCGCGGCCGATCCTGGAATCCGTGATGTTCGCCGTCGCGCTCGCCGTCGGCCTGACGCCGGAGTTGCTGCCGATGATCGTCACGGTCACGTTGGCGCGTTCGGCCATGCAGATGGCGAAACGCAAGGTTATCGTGAAGCGCCTGTCCGCGATCCATGACGTCGGTGCCATGAATGTCCTATGCACCGACAAGACGGGCACGCTGACGGAAGCCAAGATCAAGCTGCTGCGCGTGATCGACGGCCACGGCGCGGAGAGCGCGACCGCCTTCGGCTACGCTTATGTCAACAGCCAATTCGAGACAGGCATCAAGAGCCCGCTGGACGAAGCGATCCTGGCCGCCCGCCCCTTCGACATGACGGGCTTCAAGAAGATCGACGAAGCGCCCTTCGACTTCGAACGGCGGCGAGTGTCAGTTTTGGTGGAGCACGACGGCAAACGCGGCCTGTTCGTCAAGGGTGCGCCGGAGGATATGCTGCGGCTATCGAACCAGTTTCAAGATGCCGATGGGGTAGTGAAGCCGCTGCTCTCCGAGACGCGGGCGGCCTTTCAAGCGACGCTCGACGGGCTCGGCACGCAAGGCTTCCGCGCCCTGGGCATCGCCAGTCGACTGGCGCAGTCGACGACGGGCACCGCGAATCAGGACACTGCGGTCATCACCGATGAAACCGACATGGTTTTTTCCGGTTTCGCGGTCTTCCTCGATCCACCGAAGGCGAGCGCCGGCGCCACTATTCGCGACCTCGAAAAGGCAGGCGTCACCGTGAAGGTCGTGACCGGCGACAACGAACTTGTATCCCGTCATGTGTTCGCAGAGATCGGCGTGCCGGTCACTGGCGTGCTGTCGGGCGAGGCGCTGGATCGGATATCGGACGAGGCGCTGATTGGGCAACTGCCGCGGACCAACCTGTTTTGCCGCATCAATCCGCAGCAGAAACATCGCATTCTGCTGGCGCTCAAGCGGCGCGGCGATGTTGTCGGCTTCATGGGCGATGGCATCAATGACGCGCCCGCGCTTCATGCCGCCGATGTCGGGATCTCCGTAGACAGTGCGGCCGACGTGGCTCGCGCCGCCGCCGATCTGATTCTTCTGGATTCGAATCTGGCGGTGGTGGGCGACGCCGTCGCGGCCGGGCGCGCGGCGGTCCAAAACGTCACCAAATACGTCCTGATGGGCGCAAGCTCGAACTTCGGCAATATGTTCAGCATGGCCGGCGCGACCCTGATCCTGCCGTTCCTGCCGATGCTGCCGATTCAGATCCTGTTGAACAACTTGATCTATAACGTATCCGAGATCGCGATCCCGTTCGACAACGTCGATCCCGAGACGGTCGTCAAACCGTTGAAATGGGACATCAAGCTGATTGAACGCTTCATGCTGGTTTTTGGTCCAGTCAGCTCCATCTTCGATTTCATTACCTTTTACGCCATGCTGATCCTCTTTCACGCTGGCGAGGCGTTGTTTCAGACCGGCTGGTTCATCGAGTCGATGGTCACCCAGACGCTGGTCGTATTCTGTATCCGGACACGGCGGCTGCTTTTTCGCAGCAAACCAGCCATGTTCCTCAATGTCATGAATATAGGGGCGGTAGCTGCCGCGATAGCTCTTCCATTTTTACCCTGGGGGGCCTGGTTCGGTTTCGTCGCGCCTCCGCCTTTGTTCTTCGTGTTTCTGCTGATTGCGACCCTGGCCTATCTTGGGCTCGTGGAGATATCGAAGCTCGTTTTCTATCGTTTCATATTGAAACCGAAAGCGGGTGCCACGGGATAGTCGCCGCCGCTCGCCGCATTGTGCTCATATCGAAGCCGCAGGTCTCGGTCATGATGCTGGAGCGTGCCCTAAAACGACGGCGTAACTGGGCCTCGGCGGGCGGTTCGCAGAAAGTCTCGAGCCCGCGCGCATCTGAGTAGTTTCCGACCCTCGCCGCGGCGTCACGCCCCGCTATCTTGCGAAGGAATGATCCAGCGGGATTGCCGACCGCGTAATCGCGCTGTTTGCCATTGCGGAGCTCCTTGATGACATCGCCGACAAATCAGCCACTCGATCAGCCATTCAGCTCGATTTCCGACTCGTTCGGGACGTTACTGGCCAGCATCAGGCAGGTGGCGGACGGTCTTCATGGCTTAAGCGTCGCCCTTTGGCATGGTGCGGCCGAGTTTGGCAACCACCTCTCGCAGGATCCCTCGGCGCTGATCGCCGGCATCATCATCGGTGCCGCCGCGGGCCTCGCGGCCTGGTGCGTGGTGTCAATCGTCGGCCATGTCGCCAAAGCCGGACCTGCCAAGGCGCCGGGGCGGGGCGTCACGCCGGCGAAGACGCAAAATCACCTGCAAACTCTGGCCATGTCGGAGGTGGAAAAGCAGCTCGGCTCCTCGCCCGAGGGACTTACCCAAGCTGAAGCGCTGAAACGGCTGGCGCAATATGGCCTGAACGAACTTGAGGAAAAGAAGACCAATGAGTTCTTGAAATTCCTCAAGTACTTCTGGGGGCCCATACCGTGGATGATCGAAGCGGCGGTGGTGCTGTCGGGTATCGTGCAGCACTGGCCGGACTTTGCTATCATCCTGGTGCTGTTGTTCGCCAACGCCATCATCGGCTTCTGGGAGGAACGCGAAGCGGGCAATGCCATCGACGCGTTGAAGGCGCGCCTCGCCATCAAGGCGCGGGTCAAGCGCGACGGCAAGTGGGTGACGCCATCAGCCAATCAATTGGTCCCGGGCGATGTGATCCGTTTGCGGCTGGGAGACATCGTGCCGGCGGATGCGCGCCTGCTACAAGGCGATGAAGTATCCGTCGATCAGTCCGCGCTGACGGGCGAATCGTTGCCCGCGACCAAAAAAGCCGGCGATGCGGTATTTTCCGGCTCGATCCTGCGCCGCGGCGAAATTGGCGCCATGGTCTATGCCACGGGCACCAACACCTATTTTGGGAAAACCGCGGAATTGGTTGAGACCGCGGTGACCGTCAGTCATTTCCAGAAGGCGGTTCTGAAGATCGGCGACTACCTGATCGTGCTAGCGGTGGCGCTGGTATCGGTGATCATCGCGGTGGGGATCTGGCGCGGCGAGCCCGTGCTGACCCTGCTTCAGTTCGCGCTGGTCTTGACCGTCGCAGCGATACCGGTCGCGATGCCGACCGTGCTGTCGGTCACCATGGCCGTCGGTGCGCGCCTGCTGGCGCGGAAGAAGGCCATCGTCAGCAAGCTCGTCGCCATTGAAGAACTGGCGGGCGTCGACGTGCTGTGCGCGGATAAAACAGGTACGCTGACGCAGAACAAGCTGACGCTGGGTGACCCGTTCGTCGTCAGCGGCGTGACGGCCGCGCAGGTCATCCTCAATGGAGCGCTCGCCTCCCGCGCTGACAATGATGACACGATCGATCAGGCTGTGCTGGGCGGCGTGACGGACGCCCATGTCCTGCAGCCCTATCAGATGCTGCATTTCACGCCCTTCGATCCCGTGCATAAACGCACCGAGGCAATCATCAAAGGCACTGACGGCACCACCTTCAAGGTGGCCAAGGGCGCGCCTCAGGTGATCCTGCAGATGTCGGCCAATGCGGACGCGGTCAGGTCCGCCTACGTCAAGGCCGTCAACGATTTCGCCGCGCGGGGCTTTCGCGCTCTCGGCGTGGCCCGGGCGGATGCCGACGGCCAATGGCAGGTGCTGGGCGTGCTGCCGCTCTATGACCCGCCGCGCACCGACGCCAAATCCACGGTGGCGACGGCGCGCCAGATGGGGGTGAAGATCAAGATGGTGACAGGCGACGCGCTGGCGATCGCCAAGGAGACCGCCCAGACACTCGGCATGGGCACCAATATTCTCGACGGCGCCAGCCTCAGCGATTCCAACGGCGATGAGACCGCGGCGGAGATCAAGTCGGTCGAGGATGCCGACGGCTTCGCTCAGGTATTTCCCGCCAACAAGTTTCACATCGTCGATATCCTGCAAACGCACAACCATATCGTTGGTATGACGGGCGATGGTGTCAACGATGCGCCAGCCCTCAAGAAAGCCGATTGCGGCATCGCCGTATCGGGCGCCACCGACGCGGCCCGCGCCTCGGCGGACATCGTGCTGACTACCCCCGGCCTGACGGTGATCATCGATGCGATCAAGGAGAGCCGGAAGATATTTCAGCGCATGAACAGCTATGCGATGTACCGCATCGCCGAGACGCTCCGCGTGCTGATTTTCATGACGCTGGCCATTTTGGTCTTCAACTTCTATCCGCTCACGGCGGTGATGATCGTAATGCTGGCCTTGCTGAATGACGGCGCCATTCTTTCCATCGCCTATGACAATGTGCGCTACCGCAACGCGCCCGAAGCCTGGAACATGCGGGTTGTGCTGGGCATTGCCACCGTCCTCGGTCTGGTTGGCCCGTTGGCCGCGTTCGGCCTGTTCTATCTCGGCGACCGCGTCTTTCGGCTCGGGCACCCGCAACTCCAAACCATGATGTATCTCCTGCTGTCGGTGGCCGGACATTTGACGATCTTCCAGACCCGCACGCGTGGCCCGTGGTGGTCGACATGTCCGGCGGGAATTCTGCTGGCCGCGGTCTGCGGAACCCAGGCGGTGGCGACGCTGATTGCGGTCTATGGCGCCGGGCTTGTGACACCGCTGGGCTGGAAATATGCCGGGCTGGTCTGGGGCTACGCCTTCGCCTGGTTTCTGGTGACGGATCCGCTGAAGTTACTCACCTACAAGGTCTTGGATACTTTGAAGGCCGACACCAAGCCGCAGGCCGTAGCCGAACCGATCGCGGCATCTATCTCCGGGCCTCAGCCGGCGAACAAGGTCGGCTTCCGGCCCGAAAGCGAAGCCAGCTCGGACGCCAATGCCAAACCCAAAGCCAAAGAGCTGATCCCATCCGAAAGCGACGGCGCATCCACGCCCCCGGGCGCCGCCGCCGCTCCGGCGCCGGAACTCAAGCCGGTCGCTAACCCGGTACCGGGTGTGGCGCCCGCGCCCAAGGCCGCCGCGTGAGCGCCTGACTGCAGCCAGCCCTGCGCCCGGCGCTTCGAGCATCCGCCCGCCAGGCCAGCATGACGAGTGCAAACGAAAGGTCGACCATGAAAATAGACATCAGTGACTTCCGCGTCCGAGCAGGTGATCAGGTCGATCTGAAGAAGTGGCCGACGGAAGTGAAGCCGAGCTACAGCTCTCCCGAGCATTATAAAAAGCATCTGGCGCACCACGTTGAGAAACTGACGTCGCTGCAACAGCTGCACTACGCCTCGCGGCAGTGTGCGATTTTGCTGATCTTTCAGGCCATGGATGCGGCTGGCAAGGATGGCGCCATCCGGCACGTGATGTCCGGGGTCAATCCGCAGGGTTGCGAGGTATTCAGTTTCAAGCAGCCCAGCGCCACGGAATTGCTGCACGACTTTCTATGGCGGACGAGCTGTGACCTGCCGGAACGCGGCCGGATCGGCATCTTTAATCGATCCTACTATGAGGAGGTGCTGATCACCCGGGTGCACCCGAAAATACTCCATAATGAAGGCCTACCGGAAGCCTTGCTACTGGAATCGGCGATCTGGAAGGACCGCTATCGCTCCATCGTGGATTTCGAGCGGCACCTTCACGCCAATGGCACCCTGATCCTGAAGTTCTATCTGCATCTGTCGAAGGACGAGCAGCTCAAGCGCTTCATCGCGCGCATTGATGATCCGGAGAAGAATTGGAAGTTCAGCATGGCGGATGTCAAGGAGCGCGGCTACTGGAACGCTTACATGAAGGCATTCGAGGAGTGCCTGACGGCGACCACCACGACTGACGCTCCCTGGTACGTGGTTCCCGCCGATGACAAGGACAACGCCCGGCTGATTGTTTCCCAGATCATTGTCGATACCATGGAAGCGCTCAATATGCGCTATCCAAAGACGACGCCTGAGCGCGAGCACGAATTGAAATTGATCCGCAAGGAGCTGTTGGCGTAATTGCCTGCTGAATCTAACAGCGGAGTTGAGCCGGGCGACGCTCGCCCATCAAGCTTCGGTGTGCGCCTTCTCCAGCGCCGTCACTTTCGACAGCCTGCGGCGGTGACGCGGAAGGCCGCTGAAGCGCGCGGCCAGAAAACCGTAGACGAGTTCGATGGCGAGGGAGGCGCCGATCACCTTGCCGCCGAGGCACAGGATGTTCATGTCGTCATCTTCGACGCCCTGATGGGCCGAGAAGATGTCATGGATGAGAGCCGCTCGCACGCCGGCCACCTTGTTGGCGGCGACCGATGCGCCGACGCCGCTGCCGCACAAAGCGAGCCCCCGGTCGACTTGTTCCGTTGCCACGGCTTTAGCCAAAGGAATGACGAAGTCGGGATAGTCATCGCCGGAATCGAATTGAAGGGCACCGAAATCAACGATCGTATATCCAGCAGGCCGCAAGTGGTCTGCCAACGCTTGCTTCAGAGCAAATCCACCGTGATCGGCAGCCAACCCCACGCGCATGACTTGATCTCCTCGTCGAACAGTTGAGGTCACCGGCCGGCAGCCCGTTGCTGCTGGCCGGTTGATCTCACCCGTGCGCGCGTGACCGCAACGATTCGGATGATGGCGTCGAAATCGATCGCCCTCAAACTCGCGCCGCCGATCAGCGCGCCGTCCACGTCCGGCAGCGCCAGGATCTGGAGTGCATTGGTCGCCGTGACGGACCCGCCATAGAGGATACGAACCGACTTGCCCCGGGCCCCAAAGCGCATCACCAGGGTTTCACGGATATGGCCGTGCACCTCGGCGATCTCGGCCGTGGTCGGCGTGTGTCCGGTTCCGATCGCCCAGAGCGGCTCGTGCGCGATCACGACTTCCGCCGCGGTGATGCCGATCGGAAGGCTGCCTGCGACCTGGTCGCGGCAAACCTGCAACGTTTGACCGGCGGCGCGCTGGGATTGCGTTTCATCGACGCAGACGATCGACACGAGGCCCGCGCGCCGGGCCGCGTTCGCCTTGGCCGCGACCATGGCATCGGTCTCACCATGGCCTTGACGCCGCTCCGAGTGTCCAAGGATAACCGCCGAGGCACCGGCATCCTTGAGCATTTCCGCGCTGAGGTCGCCGGTGAATGCGCCGGCCGTTTCCGGATGACAGTCCTGTCCGCCGATGGCGAACCGCTGCAAGGCCAGCGCCGCTGCCCGTGCCATCAGCGTTGCCGGCGGGCAGATCAGGATATCGGCCGGCGGCTTTATTTCCAAGACGGCCGCAGCGATCTTCTGGATTTCAGAAAGTTGCGCGATCAGCCCATGCATTTTCCAGTTACCGGCAATCAGAGGCCGCATCGTCAGCCCTCTTTTTTCGTGGATAGAGCTGAAGCGGTCTCCGGCCAGATTGCCGGGGACGCATTCCACAGCGCGATCACGCGCCTTTCGGGGTGAGCGGGGTTGTACCCGAGGATACTGAGCGAGGCCGTTCCGATGACGAAATGCTGCCCATCGATCACGGGCAGTCCGATCCATCGCGTAGCCAGCGCCAGGCCGAATTCGCCATGGGAGAAAAGCGCCACGTCGCCTTCCATCGTGCCAAGATGGGCGATCAGCCGGTCGGCGCGCGCGGTGACCTGGTCCGGCATTTCGCCGCCAGGACACCCATCCCTGAAGACATCCCAGCCCGGGCGCTGCTTTCGAACATCCGAAGAAAGCTTGCCCTCGTAATCGCCGTAGTCCCACTCTTGCAGGTCCGGCTCGATTTCCGCATCAGCCTCCAACCCAGCCAGCTCGCAGGTCCGTCGCGCGCGCCGCCGCGGGCTGGTCAGGACGCGGGCAAAATGAACAGGCTGCAGCCAAGGGACGAGTTTCCGCGCCTGATCCTCGCCCTGCGCGGTCAACGGGAGATCGGTCCGGCCGGTGTGCTGGCCGGTCAGCGACCACGCGGTCTGACCGTGCCGAATGAAGTACAAACACAGGCGTGGATGGAGTCCTTCCATCATGTCCGTTCCATGGCCGCCGAATAGTCGCCCTGCAGCGCCGCCTTGTTGCAAAGTGCCCGATGGGCCAGCGCCTGTTGTGCCGCTTCGACCTGGTTCTCCCGCCCGCGCCAGATTTCCAAGGCCGGCTGCTGGATGGCGCGCGCAAACGAAAATGCCAGCGGCCAGGGCAGGCGCGCGCCCGCGGATTTCGCAATCAGGTTCATGGCGTTGAGACGCGCCGAGGCGAGTTCACTGGCTTGGCCGCCCGACAGGAATGCGATCCCCGCGACGGCGGCGGGCACGACCCGGAGCAGCGTCGTCACGGTGGCGGCCGCGACCTCCGCCACCGTTTGCTGGTGCGGACAGTTCAATCCTGGAAGCACCATGTTGGGCTTCAGGATGATTCCCTCCAGGATGACGCCCTGGGCGTAAAGCTCATCGAAAACGCCGTGCAGCGTGGCTTCGGTGACCTGCTGGCAACGCTCCAAAGTGTGCTCTCCGCCCATCAGCACTTCCGGCTCGACGATCGGAACGAGCCCGGCTTCCTGGCACAAGGCGGCGTACCTCGCCAACGCGTGGGCGTTGGCCTCGATGCAGCCCCGGCTAGGCAGACCGTCGCCTGGGGAAATGACGGCCCGCCATTTGGCAAAGCGGGCGCCGATCTGGAAATACTCCCGCAGCCTTGCGCGAAGTCCGTCCAGACCTTCGGTGATCGTCTCGTCCGGATGGCCCGCCAGGGGCTTGGCGCCGGTATCGACCTTGATGCCGGGAATGATGTCGGCATTGGTCAGCACCCGGACAAACGGCGTGCCATCCTTCTTGGCTTGGCGGATCGTCTCGTCATAGAGAATGGTGCCGCTGATGCTTCCAGAAAGACGCGGCGTGGTCACGATCAATTCACGATAGGCGCGCCTTGCCTCCTCGGTCTGCGGTGCGCCCACCGCGGCGAACCGCTTGTCGCAGGTGCCATTGCTCTCGTCCATCGCGAGCAGGCCCTTGCCACTGCCCACGAGTTGGTGGGCGGTGGCTGCAAGTTCCGGCATGCTCATTTCGCGGCGCCCCATTTCCAGTTACGGATTTCCGGCATGTCTTCGCCGTGCTCATCGATGTAAAGATTGTGCTCGACCAGCTTGTTCTGCGCGATCTGCTTCAGATAGGCGCCCTTGCTGCCCAAATGCGGCAAACGGTCCACGACGTCCTGGACCAGATGGAAGCGGTCGAGTTTGTTCTGCACCCGCATATCGAAGGCGGTGGTGATCGTTCCTTCTTCCATGTAGCCGCGGACATGAATATTCCGGTTGGTCCGGCGATAGGTCAGCCGGTGCACCAGCGATGGATAGCCATGGAAGCCGAAGATGATGTGCTTGTCCTTGGTGAACAGGGAATCGAAGTCGGTCTCATTCAATCCATGGGGATGCTCGCTGGCCGATTGCAGCTTCATGAGATCAACCACGTTGATCACGCGGATCTTCAGTTCTGGCAGATGCTCGCGCAGGATGGACACGGCCGCCATGATCTCCAGCGTCGGTGTGTCCCCACAACTGGCCATCACGACATCGGGCTCGCTGTCCTGGTCGTTGCTGGCCCATTGCCAGATGCCGAGACCTTGCGTGCAGTGCACAATGGCCTCCTCCATGGTCAGCCATTGCGGCAAGGCATGTTTGCCGGCGACCACCACATTGACGTAGTTCCGGCTGCGCAGGCAGTGATCGAACGTAGACAACAGGCAGTTGGCATCGGCCGGCAGATAGGCCCGCACGATGTCAGCCTTCTTGTTGATAACGTGGTCGAGGAAACCGGGATCCTGGTGGGTGAAGCCATTGTGGTCCTGCTGCCAGACGTGGGAGGCGAGCAGATAGTTCAGCGAGGCGATTTTGCGGCGCCACGGCAGCTCCCGCGTCACCTTCAGCCATTTGGCATGCTGGCTGAACATCGAATCGACGATGCGAATGAACGCCTCGTAGCTGTTGAACAGCCCGTGACGCCCGGTCAAGAGATAGCCTTCCAGCCACCCCTCGCACTGATGCTCGCTGAGCATCGAGTTCAAGGACCCGGCCGGCCGGGGCCAGGAACTCATCGTTGTCGAGCTTCTCGGCGTCCCATTGGCGATTGGTCGCCTCGAAGACGGCGCCAAGCAGGTTCGAAAGCGTCTCGTCGGGTCCGAAGATCCGAAAATTGCTGGGGTTCAGCTTGACGATGTCCTTGAAAAACTGGCCGAGTACGAGCGTGTCCTGATCATCGATGGCGCCGGGCGAAGGTACGTGGACTGCGTGGGTCCGGAAATCGGGCATTTGCAGATCGCGCAAAAGAGCCCCGCCGTTGGCATGGGGATTGGCTCCCATTCGACGGTTGCCCTTGGGCGCAAGCTCGGCCAATTCGTTGATCAGCCGCCCGCTGGCATCGAACAATTCCTCGGCCTTGTAGCTTTTCATCCAGCTTTCCAGCAGGGGGACGTGCTTGGGATGGTCCTTGTCGACCAGCATCGGCACCTGATGCGCCCGGAAGGTTCCCTCGATCTGCAGGCCATCGACGACTTTCGGCCCGGTCCAACCCTTGGGTGAGCGCAGCACGATCATCGGCCAGCGCGGGCGCGAGGCCTTCTTGGAGGTTCGCGCGGTCGCCTGGAACTGACGGATATCTTCAACCGCGTGTTCCAGCGCGGTCGCCATCAGCTCATGCATCGCTAAGGGATCGTCACCCTCGACGAAGATGGGCGTCCAGCCGCAGCCGCGGAAAAACTGCTCCAGTTCCTCATGCTCGATGCGGGCCAGCACGGTTGGGTTGCTGATCTTGTAGCCGTTGAGGTGCAGGATCGGCAGTACGGCGCCGTCTGTGATCGGATCAAGGAACTTGTTGGATTGCCACGCGGTCGCCAGCGGGCCGGTTTCCAATTCACCGTCGCCGACGATGCAGGCAACGACCAACTCCGGATTGTCGAACGCGGCGCCGAAGGCGTGGCTCAGCGAATAGCCGAGTTCGCCGCCTTCGTGGATCGATCCCGGCGTTGTCGGCGCGACATGACTGGAGATGCCGCCGGGAAAAGAGAACTGCTTGAACAGCTTTTTCAGTCCGGCTTCATCTTGCGTGACATCAGGATAGACCTCGCTCCAGGTACCTTCGAGATAGACATTGCCGACCAGAGCCGGGCCCCCGTGACCGGGGCCCGCGATGTAAATCATGTCCAGATCGTGCTTCTTGATCATCCGATTGAGGTGGGCATAGATGAAGTTCTGCCCCGGGGTCGTTCCCCAATGGCTCACCACCAGCGGCTTGACGTGGGACAGCTTCAACGGCTCGCGGAGCAGCGGATTGTCATAAAGATAGATCTGCCCCACCGACACATAGTTGGCCGCCCGCCAGTAGGCGTTGATCTTCCTCAGCTCCTCCTTCGTCAAGGTCGGTTCGCCATTCGGCGCAAGCGTCGGCTTGTTCCGATCCTGAAGCTCTTCGGCAATCGTGGATGCGTCCATTTTCGGCTCCCGTTGTCACATTGTGGTGCTTGGTTAGGCTGTCCTGAACGGCACTCCGCGGCCAGTTGATCAAATCGCGAATTCTTGAACTCAGCCGAGCCAAGGTCTCGCGCGGCGGCATCGGCAAACTGGCCAGACCGTGTCGCCCCGAAACCATAGTCGCGGCGAAAGAGCGCGGTACAGGGTCGGAAACTACCCATCCTGGAAATGTCCGAGTCGCCGGGCGGCACGAAGCAATCGGATGACCGGAGGGTTAAGCAGGCATCCAGGCTGTGATTTGTGTGCTTTCGAAGAGAAATAAGTAATTTCCGAGCCTGCCGCGGCAACCATATCAACGGTTAAGTCGCTCACCGTGGCGGAAGCCAACGTCTGGTGCCCAAGCCAAGTGTGGCGCGGGAACTGATGCAGCAATGCTGGTGAGGAGCAGACGAATGCTGATCGTGGGCGATATCGGCGGCACCAAGACACGGCTCGCTCTGGTCTCGCCAGAAGCTGGTCCGCGCCGATTCGTCGCTGAGCAAGAGTTTCACAGTGCGGACTACAAAGGGTTGCCGCCGGTGGTCGAAGCGTTCCTGGCCAAGACAGGTGGGCAGGTGACAACAGCCTGTTTCGACGTGGCCGGACCGGTCATCGACGGCCGGACGCGCCTGACCAATCTCGCCTGGGAACTTGATGAAGCCGAACTCTGCAAAGATCTCGGCCTCAAGCGCGTGACCTTGTTGAACGATCTGAATGCCATTGCGCATGCGATACCTCACCTGAAGCCGGAGGAATGGGTGGGCATCAATCGCGGTCAAGCGAAACCGCACGGGGCGATCGCGGTGATGGCGCCAGGAACCGGTCTCGGTGAGGCGTTCCTGATCTGGAGCGGAACGGCCTATGTCGCCTGTTCCTCCGAAGGCGGCCACAGGGATTTCGGGCCCACCAATCACGTCCAGGCCCGGTTATGGTCCTATCTGACTGATCGGTTTCGCCACGTCGCCTATGAGCGGGTTGCCGCTGGCATCGGCGTGCAGAATGTCTACGACTATGTGCGCTCCTGCGATCCTGCGTCGGAAAGCCCCGCCTTCGCCGCGTTCCTGCAGGCGGCGACAGACCGAACGCCCCTCATCATCGAAGCGGCGCTGCAGGATCCCGATAACAACCCGCTCGCGGCTCAGGCATTGCGTATCATTATCGATGTCTGGGGAGCCGAAGCGGGCAATCTGGCGCTGACGGTGCTGGCAACGGGTGGCGTCTACCTCGCTGGAGGCTTGCCGCCGCGGCTGTTGCCGCAGCTACAGGACGGATCTTTCGTTCGTGCCTTTTGCGCCAAGGGACGCTTTGCCAATCTCTTGCGCGATATTCCGATCAACGTTGTCACCATGAACGCCGCTCTGCTCGGGGCGGCGATGGTCGGACTGGAGCTAGGGGCAAATGAGTAGTTTCCGAGACTACAGCCCTCGCCGGGGACGGGTAGTTTCGCGGCACGAAGACTGTTTGTTCACGCGCAACCATCCGGAGAGCCGTCGATGACAACCTTGAACTTGAAGAAGCAGCCAGGCGCTTCGGCGGTCGCTCGCCTGACCGCCGCCCCGTCCATCGTCGGAAATGAATCACCCTCTCAACCACCCGCCGCACCTCCGCCCTTGACCGGCCAGTCCATGACGCCATGGCTGGCGGTCGCGATGGCCGTGATCATTTTCGCCGGCGCCCTGTTCGGCTACGACCAGGGCGTAATCTCCGGCGCGCTGGACGGTATCAAGAAGTCGTTCGTGCTGAGCCCGCTTCTGGTGGAAGTCGTCACAAGCTGGGTCACCCTTGGCGCCATGTTCGGCGCGCTGGCAGGTGGCGAACTGGCGGACCGGTTCGGTCGCAGGAATGCGATCCTGTTTTCCGGCGTGCTGTTCGTTGTGGGCGCTGCCGTGCAGGCCCTTGCACCCGTCACCGCCGTCCTGGTCTGCGGACGCTTAATCGTCGGCGCCGCGGTTGGCCTGATCTCCGTTGCCGCACCTCTTTATGGCGCGGAGCTCGCGCCGCGGACGTTGCGAGGACGGATCGTGTCCGGGTATCAGTTCGCCATCACGATCGGCATCTTCGCGGCCTACCTTGTGAACGACTGGCTCTCCGCCGGCGGCTCGTGGCGCCTGATGCTTGGTTCGTCCGCGGTTCCCGGCCTGCTTCTGCTGCTGGTCGCGGTGGCCGCGCCGGAATCGCCCCGCTGGCTGATGAAGATGCTACGCCGCCCCGAGGCCAAGGTGCAGATGCAGAAGATCCGGCCGAAGGTCGACCCCGAAGACGCACTTGATATGATCGACAAGGCGCTGCGGGAGGAGACCGAAAGCGCTGCCTGGAACGAGATCTTGCAAAGCAAGTGGCGGCGCCCGCTGCTGATAGGGATCGGCCTTGCGGTGTTCCAGCAGATCACCGGGATTAACGCGATCATCTATTATGCCAACCAGATTTTCGCCTCGGCCGGCTTCGCGCTGTCGTCCCAGGCTACCCTGACCACGTGGGCGATCGGCGGCGTCAACGTTGCCGCCACCGTCATCGCGCTCGTCTTCGTGGACCGCTGGGGTCGCCGCAAGTTGCTGCTGAGCGGACTGATCGGAATGGGAGTAAGCTTGGCCGTGCTCGGGGTCGCCTTCCGGTTCATCGTCGCGGCCGCGCCGGGCACGGCCGCGACGGCGCCGAGTATCGCGGGCATCATTACGTTATGCGGGCTCATCACCTTTATCATCTCGTTCGCCGCATCCCTTGGCCCCGTGACGTGGACGGTGATCACCGAGATTTTCCCAGGGCGGATCCGGGGACGGGCCGTTTCCGTCTGCACCGCCTTCAATTGGCTGTCGGCCTACGTCGTGAGCCAGGGTTTCCTGTCGATGGTTGACGCCGCCGGCAGTTCGCTGACCTTCGGGCTGTTCGCGCTGTTCTGCCTGATCAGCTGGATCTGGATCTTCTTCCGGGTGCCGGAGACCAAGGGGCGATCCCTGGAGGATATTCAACAGACCTGGGAAACCTCCTGATTAAGACTGGCGCATGAATCAAGGAGACCGTCTGTGATAGCACTGACAAACACCCCGGAATGGAAGGCGCTTGCCGCCCATCATGCGCAGATCAAGAATGTCCATCTGCGCACCCTGTTCGCCGAAGATGCCAACCGCGCCGAACGCTTCTCGGCCGAGGGATGCGGACTCTTCCTTGACTATTCGAAAAACCGCGTCACCGAGGCAACGCTCCGCCTGCTGCTGCAATTGGCCGAGTCACGCGGCGTCACGCGGCGGCGAGATGCCATGTTCTCGGGCGCGAAGATCAATTCCACGGAGCGCCGCGCCGTGCTGCATGTCGCGTTGCGCGCGCCGCGCGGCAGCCGCATCGAGTTGGATGGTGCCGATGTGGTGCCGGGCGTGCACCGGGTGCTGGACGCAATGGCGGATTTCGCGACGCAGCTGCGCGGGGGCGCCTTCACCGGGCATACCGGCAAGCGGCTTCGCAATGTGGTGAACATCGGGATCGGCGGAATCCTATCTGGGGCCGGAAATGGCCTATCGCGCGCTACGCGCCTTCAGCGACCGCTCGATGACGTTCCGCTTCGTGGCCAATGTCGACGGGGCCGAGTTTCATGAGGCTACGCGCGACCTGGACGCCGCGGAGACCCTGTTCGTGATCTCGTCAAAGACCTTCACCACGTTGGAGACGATGACCAACGCCCGGGCAGCCCGTGACTGGATGGTCGGCAAGCTCGGGACCGATGCGGCGGTGGCGAAGCATTTCGTCGCGATGTCGACCAACCTCGAGGGCGTGACCAAATTCGGCATCGATCCAGCCAACACCTTCGGATTCTGGGACCGGGTCGGCGGCCGCTATTCGATGGACAGCGCGATCGGCCTGTCCACGATGATCGCCATCGGGCCGGACAATTTCCGCGCCTTGCTGAAAGGCTTCCGTGCCATGGATGAGCATTTCCGCACCGCGCCGCCGGACCGAAACCTGCCGCTGCTGATGGGCCTTTTGACCGTCTGGTACAACAATTTCTTTGCAGCCCAGAGCTTTGGCGTCATGCCCTACGCCGCGCCGCTGGCGCGGTTCCCGGCCTATCTGCAGCAATTGCAGATGGAGAGCAACGGCAAGCGTGTCGATCTCGATGGGCGAGCGGTGGACTACGAAACCAGCCCGATTGCCTGGGGCGAGCCAGGCACCGACGGGCAGCATTCGTTCTACCAGTTGCTCCACCAGGGCACCAAGCTCGTCCCATGCGACCTGATCGGCTTCTGCAAGCCGCTCAGCCCATTGACCGAACAGCACGACCTCTTGATGACCAACCTGTTTGCCCAGGCCGAGGCTTTGGCATTCGGCAAGACCGACGAGGAGCTGAAAGCCGAAGGCGTGCCTGACTTTCAGCGGCCGTTCCGGGTCATGCCAGGCAACCGCCCGACCAATGTCATCCTGGCCGAACGGTTTGATCCCCAGACCTTAGGCAGCCTGGTGGCGCTGTACGAGCACAGCGTCTTCACCCAGGGTGCGATTTGGGCGATCGACAGTTTCGACCAATGGGGCGTCGAACTCGGCAAGGCGCTGGCCAACCTTATCATTCCCGATCTGGGTCGGGGCGCCGAGCCGCAGTTGTCACAGGATGCCTCTACCAACACATTGATAAGGCGATATCGGCGTTTTCGACGATGAACGGCTGATTGGGAGCGATGGTCTCCATGATGGCCGTTGGGGCGACTTCTGCGGACCGCGCGCAGCCTGATCTGAGTAGTTTCCGTATCTACGTCCGCGGTTTACCGCGGCCTATGATCTTCGTCGAATGCCCGGAAGGAACGATAGAGATGCAGATTGGTATGATCGGAATTGGTAAAATGGGCGGCAACATGTCTCGCCGTCTGATGAAGGCCGGACATCAATGCGTGGTCTACGATCACACCGCCAAGACTCGCGAAGCCCTTGCAAAGGACGGCGCCACGGCGGCGACCTCGATCGCGGAACTGGTGGGTAAGCTCACGCAAAAGCCTCGCGCCGTTTGGCTGATGCTGCCAGCGGGAAAGGTCACTGAAGAGACAGTGGAGCAGCTCGGTGGGCTGTTGGAGCAAGACGATATTGTCATCGACGGCGGCAACTCATTTTACAAGGACGACATTCGCAACGCCAAGAAACTCGCGCTGAAGGGCATTCATTACGTCGATTGCGGCACGTCCGGAGGGGTCTGGGGTATCGAACGCGGCTATTGCCTGATGATCGGCGGCGTGACGCAGGCGGTGGACCGGCTCGATCCGATCTTTTCGGCACTGGCTTCCGGGACCGGTGTGATCCCGCGCACCCCGGGTCGTGGGGCCGGCGATTCTCGCCCCGAGCGCGGCTACATTCACGCCGGCCCTGCCGGAGCCGGGCACTTCGTCAAGATGGTGCACAATGGCATCGAGTACGGCATGATGCAGGCCTATGCCGAGGGCTTCGACATCCTGCGCAACAAGGATTCGAAAGACCTGCCCGAGGACGAACGCTTCGCGCTGAATATGCCCGATATTGCCGAGGTGTGGCGGCGCGGCAGCGTCATCTCGTCCTGGTTGCTCGATCTCGGCGCTGTCGCGCTCGCCAAGGATCCGCAGCTCAAGACCTATTCCGGCTTTGTGCAGGATTCCGGCGAAGGCCGCTGGACGGTGCAAGCGGCGATCGAGGAGGCTGTGCCGGCAGACGTGCTCACGACCGCGCTCTATGCCCGCTTCCGCTCGCGTCAGGAACATACCTTCGGTGAAAAGATGCTCTCGGCCATGCGCTATGGTTTCGGCGGCCATATCGAAGGCAGGGAGCCCCTCGACCCCGATCCGTCAGTCAAGCCGGCGACAGGCCCCGTTGCGGCCCAGGACGCGGCTGAGTAGCGCCGACCGTGCCGATGCCGCGCCGGTTCGGCCCATCATTGTGGCGCCCTCGATCGGGGAACATCGTCGCGCCGGCCTGGTTAATACTCCACCACAATGGAGGAAAGAATCATGGCCGGTGGCAACACGGAACGCGATCTCGACCGCGTCTGGGAGCTGATGAAAAAAATTGAATTCGCCATGCTGGTGACGCGCGATGGCGCGAAGCTGCGGGCGCGGCCGATGAGCGCCTATCTCGATCGCGATTCAAACGCGATTTATTTCCTGACCGACGCTGGTCGCCCCAAGGACGATGAAATCGCCCGCGATTGCAATGTCAATCTGTCGTTTGCGGACGCGGCCCATCACAAGTTCGTTTCGGTCACCGGCACGGCCGCGGTGTCAAACGACCGTGCCAAAATCCGAAATTTGTTTTCGACATCGGCCAAGGCGTGGTGGGAGTCCGCGGATGATCCCAATATTCGCGTGCTGAAGATCGTGCCCGAGGATGCCGAGTTCTGGGATGCACCCGGCCAAGTCGTCAGTTACGTCAAGATGGCGACCGCGGCGATTACCGGCAAACGCGCCGATCTTGGCGACAACCGCAAGGTAGCGATGTAGATGGACATCGATCCGCAGGAGGATCCTCCGATCAAGCCAGGACGGCCTACGGAGCCACCGTTGGAAAGCCCCAACGGAATTCCCCAGCCGGAAGTCCCGCCTCCGGTTCGCGAGCCCGGCCAACCCGCACAGCCGGAGAAATTGCCGGGCCACACGCCCGATGAACTGCCGATGCCCGGCCCCGGCGGCCCTGGCCCCGGATCTCCCGCGACCGACTAAGGGAGTAGCTAACCCGATTGCCAGGCGCGTAGTCGATCCGTGTCTCAGTCACGTCCGTACTTATGGTGGGTGGCCGAAGATAGCCCACACTTTCGACCCACAATCTCCTTCGTTCGGCTGAGCGGGGCGGCCTTCGAGGTCCGTCGGCAGGGCTCGCTCTTGGCGAGCACGCAAGTCAGCTTCAGCTTCATGTTGGTTGAACGCTGGTACGGGGTGGCTAGGCTATCGCCGGTACTCCCAGTGGGTGGCAGAATTTGATGACCGATATCGATATGCGTAAGTTCGCCGAGAACGCCGGCGTGAATATTACGATCTCGGCAGGAAACACGGTGTTCCTGCAGGGCGAGAGCGGCAACTGCATGTATGTGGTGCAGTCGGGGGTGATCGAAATGGTCATTGGCAACATCGTCGTTGAGGTGTGCGGCCCCAATGAAGCGCTCGGCTTCATGTCGGTGATCGATCAATCGCCCCGGAGTTCGACTGCGCGGGTCCGCGAAACGGCGCAGCTTTCCATCATCGATCAGCGCAAGTTTAAGTTCATGGTCGACGAGATACCGAACTTCGCGATGTACATCATGGGCGCGATGGCACGCCGCATTCGCGGCATGAGCAAGGTTATTTGATGGCCGACATGAACGACGCGGCTTCAGCACCGATGCCGCGCATGGTCATATCCGACAAAAGTGCCGGACGTCGGGTCATATGAGCGATGGCGCCTGGCGCAATCGCCACCATCATGTTGCGATCCGACGGCGGGTTGCGAGGGGGTGCTGTTGGAAGTTCGCGGATGGCCGAAAAAGCCGGCGGCGCTGAACGCCGCGGCGGGGGGATTGGCGGCAAAATCGCCGGGAAAGAAACCGTTGGTCGGAAAGTCCTTGTCGTCATCGCGGATGTCGAAAAACCAGATGATGCGGGGCGGGCCGCTGCGGGCTGAATAATCCGGGTTGGTGCTGGCGGACCGGTCGTTGCCGAGGTCCCCAGCCAGCGCTGTGGTGGCTGATGCCATCATCATCGCGGCGGCCAACAATATTCCAGGCTTGCTCATGGGCGCATCCTTATTGGCAGCAGGGCCGATGGATGGCCCAATCGCCCTTCCATCCCTGCAGGCCGCCGTGCCGGAATTGCAGATAGAGGCCGTCACTGCGATCGGACAACGCGGCGCCCTTCACATTGGGCAACGCAAGATAGAGTTCGTCGCCGGGACGGCCGCGAACATAGTTCAATGTCGTTCCGAGAACCCGCGATACCTCTTCCGCGTTCATGCCAAAGGACAGGGGCGTATTGTTCGGCGGCGTGCCCTGCTGCGCCGAAGCGGCCGAAAGTGTCGCGCTGGCCACCGCAACCAGCAACAGCGCCGCTCCGCCGCCGACCCTTGGTCTCATCTGTCGCTCCTCAATGTCGTTGCATCCGGCCCGCGGCTACACAATCTCGGTTCAGTTCTGAGGTTGTAACTGCAGCGAGGCCAACGTTCCCTCAGGCGTCCATCCGCCGCCCAACGCCTGGAACAAGCTGCTGGCCGCCAGGAGTTTCGACAGCCGCACCTGCACCAACGTGTTTTCTGCCGTAAAGAGTGTCTGCTCGGTCTGCAGAACGGTGAGGAGGGCGACTGTGCCGCCACGATACTGGGTTTCCGACACGTCGAACGCCCTTCGGGAAGCATTCACGACATCGGTTTGCAGCTTCTCCTGGCGGGTGTATTGCGTCAGCGCCACCAGCGCTTTTTCGACATCGGCGAATGCCGACAGCACCGCCTTGCGGTAAGCCTGCAGATATTGCAGTTGCAGACCTTTGGCCTGCTTCAATTCGCTTTCCAGCAGGAAGCCGTCGAACAGCGGTTGCGTCAGTCCGGCCGACAAGGTGTAAAACCAGGCGCCCGGCCCGAATAGCGAAGCCAGCGCCGCGCTTTGTACCCCGGTCTGCGCGGTCAACTGGATTTGCGGGAAGAACGCCGCGCGCGCGGCTTCAACACTGAAGTTGGAGGCCGCGAGTTGCGCTTCGGCCTGTCGGACGTCCGGTCTTTGATAGAGCAGTTCCGAAGGCAGACCCGGCGTGACCCGGGGGACTGCGATTTGGGTCGTCGTTCCGCCATTGACGTTGAAGTTCGCCGGCGCGCGCGCCACCAGTAGCGCCAGAGCGGCGACATTCTGCCGCAATGTCACCTCAAGCGGAGGGATAGAGGCGCGCTGGGTCGCCACCAGCGCTTCTTGTTGCGACAGGTCAAGCTGCGACGCGGTGCCGCCATTGAACTGCTGCTTGATCAGCGTGAGGATTCGTTCCGCCGCGGCGAGATCGCGGCGCGCGACACGGATCTCATCCTGAGCCGCCAAGATCTGGAAATAGGTGTTGGCGACGGTTACGATCGTGGTCAGCGTCACGACCTCACGATTGTATCGGGAAACGGTCGCGCTCTCCTCGGCGGAATGAAGCGTAGCTTGATTCTTGCCCCAGAAATCGACCATGTAGCTTGCGGTGAGCCCCAGGCTGTACTGCGAAAATGTCGTCGGAGAGCTAAATCCGCCGGCGGCCGAGCTGGCCGCATCGCGAACCTGCTCGGCCGTCCCGGTCCCAGTGACCGACGGAAACAAGGGCGCCCCCGACACCCCGACCTGGGCATCCGCCTGCACGATCTCCGCGACGGCCACGGCAATGTCGAGATTATAGATCTGGGCCGCCTGCATCAGTTCGGTCAGCTCGCTGCAGCGAAAGCCGCGCCACCAGTCCAGGGCCGGAACCGCCGCATCGGGGGCGGCGCGGGATGCGCGGGCCTCCTCGCGATAGGTCGCGGGTATCTCGAGATTGAGGTCGGGCCGCTCCGAACCAAGAATGCATCCCGAGAGCGATAGGCCGAGCAGGAGCGCGGATGCCGTTCGGATACTCCCGTCCAACCCCGCGGCATGAGAAATCGACTTCGGCACAACCTTCCCCATGAGTTTCAGCGTCCGGCAGGATTGACGCCTATTCGCCCGGTTGCAGCGTCGGACCGGGCGAAAGCGAAGTAGTATTACCGCCCCTGAGCCGTCGGCTCCAAGACTGGAACCGATCCATATACAAGTAAATGACCGGCGTCGAATAAAGCGTCAGCACCTGGCTGAGCATAAGGCCTCCGACGATGGCAATACCAAGCGGCCGCCGAAGCTCACCGCCTTCGCCGAAGCCGATAGCCAAGGGCAGCGCGCCGAGCATCGCAGCCATGGTCGTCATCATGATGGGCCGGAAACGGAGCAGGCACGCCTCGCGGATGGCGTCCCGGGCATTGAGCCCGTTCCGTCGCTCGGCCTCAAGCGCAAAATCGATCATCATGATCGCGTTTTTCTTGACAATGCCGATCAACAGGATGACGCCGATCAGCGCCATGATGCTGAAATCGGTGTGGAACGCGATCAGCGCCAGCAGAGCACCAACGCCGGCCGAAGGCAGCGTGGACAGGATCGTCAGCGGGTGAACGTAGCTTTCATAGAGCACACCGAGCACGATGTAGATTGTGACCAAAGCTGCTAGAATGAGGAAGGGCTGGTTGTTGAGTGAATCCTGGAAGGCCTTTGCCGTGCCCTGGAAGGTGCCGCGAATGGTTGCGGGTACGCCGATCCGGTTCATCGCGGCCTCGATCGTGGTGACGGCCGTGCTGAGCGAGATGTTCGGAGGCAGATTGAAAGAAATGGTGTTGGCGACCAAGAGGCCCTGGTGATTGACGGCGAGCGGCGTCGCGCCTTGGGTAAAATGGGCGACCGCGGCCAGCGGAATCATGGTCTCCTGGCTGGTAGAGACCGCCGATCCGGTCGAGGCCACGCCCTTGCCGGTGGCGCCGATCGAATTGGTGGCGAGATTTCGGGCGGCCTGGGCATTGGCCGAACTGGCAGCAGAGGAGGTTCCGGTGGCAACAACGGTTCCTGCGACGGCATTGGTCGCCTGCGAGCCGCCGACCGAGCCGCCCGACGTGCTGACATAGACGTCCCTCAGCATCTGCGGATTTTGCCAGTATCGCGGCGCCACCTCCATGATCACATGATACTGGTTGCGGGCGACATAGATGGTCGAAACCTGGCGCTGACCGAACGCATCATAGAGCGTGTTATCGATCTGACTGACGCTGATGCCGAGCTGGGCCGCGGCATCCCGGTCGATCACCAGGTCGGACTCCAGTCCCTTGTTCTGCTGGTCGCTATTGACGTCGGCGAGGTTGGGGTCGGCCTGCATCGCCGCCAGGATCTTCGGCGTCCATTCGTTGAGTTCCTCGAACGTGGATCCCTGCAGGGTGAATTGATACTGGGCATTGCTGGCCCGGCCGCCGACCCGAATGTCCTGCACCGCCTGCAGGAACAAGGTGGCGCCGGGAACGACCGCCATGGCACGCCGCAACCTCCCGATCACCTGATCGACCGACAATTTGCGTTCGCCGAGCGGCTTCAGCGACACGAACATGAAGCCGGAATTGGTCTGACCGCCGCCGGTGAAGCCGACCGCGGTTTCAACGGCGGGATCGTTCTTGAGGATAGTGACGAACTGAGTCAGCTTCTGCTGCATCAGCTGGAACGAAATGCTTTGATCGGCTTGGATGATGCCGATCATTCGCCCGGTATCTTGCTGCGGGAAAAAGCCCTTCGGAATGATAATATACAGGTAGACATTGAGGCCCAGCACCACGGCGAAGGTCAGCATGATGGCGAGCGGATGCCGGAACGCGACGTCAAGCGTGCGCCGATAGAAGTTCAGCATCGCATCGAACACGCGCTCGCTTGCCCGGTACAGCCGGCCGTGTCGCAGTCCGGCTTCGTTGCGTAACAGCATGGCGCACATCATCGGCGTGGTAGCCAGTGAAATGGCCAGCGAGATCAGGATCGCGATCGAAATTGTCATCGCGAATTCTCGAAACAGGCGGCCGATGATGCCGCTCATCAGCAGGATCGGAATGAAGACGGCGATCAGGGAGATGCTCATCGACACCACGGTGAAGCCGACCTCGTTGGCTCCCTTGAGCGCGGCCTGCATGGGTGACAGTCCATTCTCGACGTAGCGGCTGATGTTCTCGAGAACGACGATGGCATCGTCGACCACAAATCCGGTCGCGACCGTCAGGGCCATCAGCGAGAGATTGTCCAGGCTGTAGCCCATCAGGTACATGGCGGCGAAGGTTGCGATCAGGGATACCGATACCGCGACCACGGGAATCAGCGTGGCGCGGAGGTTTCGCAGGAAGAGGAAAACCACGAGGATCACCAGCATCACCGCCAGGATCAAGGTCCGCTCAACGTCCCACAGCGAGGTGCGGATCGTCGTCGAGCGGTCGACGGCCAATCCGATATCGATGGCGGGCGAAATCGAGGCCCGCAGTTGCGGCAGCAGCCCTTTGACCAGATCGACGGTCGAGATGATGTTGGCCCCCGGCTGCCGGTACAGGATGATCAGCACGGCGGGCTTGCCGTTGGCGAGCCCGGCATTGCGGAGATTCTCGACGGAATCGATGACCTCGCCGACATCGGACAGTTGAACCGACGCGCCGTTGCGGTAGGCCACGATCAGAGGCCGGTAATCGACGGCCTTGTTGGCCTGATCATTGGAGTAGATCTGATAGCGCTGGTCGCCGACGTCGATCCCACCCTTCGGGCTGTGCGCATTGGCGCTGGCGAGGGCTGCGCGCACGTCCTCCAGACCAATGCCGTATTTGTAAAGAGCCTGCGGAATGAGTTCGACCCGTACCGCCGGCAGCGAACTGCCGCCGACGACGACTTCACCGATGCCATCGACCTGCGACAATTTCTGCGCCAGCACGGTGGAGCCCGCGTCATACAGGTCGCCGCGGGTCATGGTGTCCGACGTCAGCGTCAGGATCAGGATCGGCGCGTCGGCGGGATTGACCTTGCGGTAGGTCGGATTGGTTCGCAGGCTGGTCGGAAGGTCGGCGCGGGCCGCGTTGATGGCCGCCTGGACGTCGCGCGCCGCGCCATTGATGTCGCGGTTAAGTCCGAACTGCAGGGTGATGCGCGTCGATCCCACCGTGCTCGAGGAGGTCATCTCGGTGACATCGGAGATCTGACCGAGATGGCGCTCCAGCGGGCTCGCGACCGTGGTGGCGACATCCTGCGGGCTGGCGCCGGGCAGGGTCGCCTGCACGGAAATGGTCGGAAAATCCACCTGCGGCAGTGGCGACACTGGCAGCTTGAAAAAGGCCACCGCTCCCGCCGCGGCCAGGCCGAAGGTCAAGAGCGTGGTGGCGACCGGCCGGCGAATGAAGGGGGTGGACGGGCCCATTTCTTAGCTCAACATGGCTCAGTTCAACTCGTTCGCCACTCCGCCCGAACGACCGGCAAACCGCGCCGCCAGGCGATCGAACCAGAGATAGATCACAGGCGTGGTGAATAGGGTCAGCAGTTGGCTGACCAGCAGGCCGCCGACGATCGAGATGCCTAGCGGGTGCCGCAATTCGGAACCCGCGCCGGTCCCGACCATCAGCGGCAAGGCCCCGAGGATCGCGGCCATCGTCGTCATCAGGATCGGGCGGAACCGCAATAGACAGGCCTGATAGATTGCTTCCCGCGGCGGTTTGCCTTCGTTGCGCTCGGCATCGAGTGCGAAGTCGATCATCATGATCGCGTTCTTTTTCACGATGCCGATCAAAAGGATGATGCCGATGATGGCGACGATCGTCAGGTCGTCGCCGGCGATCATCAGCGCCAGCAGCGCGCCGATGCCGGCCGACGGCAGCGTTGAGAGGATCGTGAGCGGATGGATGAAGCTCTCATAGAGTACACCCAGCACGATATAGACGGTTACGATCGCCGCCAGGATCAGGAACAGCTGATTCGAAAGGGATGACTGAAAGGCCAGCGCCGCACCCTGAAAGCTCGAGATCACGCTGAGCGGAAGCCTGATATCGCTCTCGGCCTGTTTGATCGCGGTCACCGCCTCGCCGAGCGATGCACCCGGCGCCAGGTTGAAGGAGACGGTAGATGCGGGAAACTGGCCGAGATGCGAGACCTGTAGTGGCGCGGTCTCCTCGCGCATCTTGGCCATGACCGAGAGCGGCACCGGCGCGCCACCGACCGAGGAGGGCAGGTAGATGTCCGACAACGATTGCAACGAGTTCTGCAAGGAGGGGTCGGCCTCGAGGATGACGCGGTACTGGTTCGAGTTGGTGAAGATGGTTGAGACGATGCGCTGACCGTAGGAGTCGTACAGGGCGTTGTCGATGGTGGCCGGCGTGATTCCGAAGCGGGCGGCCTGATCGCGGTCGATTTCGACATAGACCGATAGTCCGCGCGCCGCGATGTCGCTGGTGACGTCGGCAAGCTGCGGCAGCGCACTGAGTTTGTCGACCAGCCTGGGCGTCCATTCATCGAGCTGGACCGGATCGGCATCCTGCAGGATGAACTGGTATTGTGTCCGGCTGACGGTGCCTTCGATCGTCAGGTCCTGGACCGGCTGCATATAGAGCGTAACGCCGGTCAGGGAGGCGGTTCGGCTCTTGAGCCGCTGCATCACCGTCGTGATGTCGGATTGGCGCTGGTCGTGCGGCTTGAGATTGATCAGGATACGGCCGCTGTTGAGCGTGGTATTGGTTCCGTCGACGCCGATAAAGGAGGAAAGGCTCTCGACGTCGGGATCCCTGAGGATCGCAGCGGCAAGCTGCTGTTGCCGCTCTGCCATCGCCGCGTAGGACACCGATTGAGGCGCCTCAGAGATGGCCTGGATCACGCCTGTATCCTGCAGCGGGAAGAATCCTTTGGGGATGACAACGTAGAGCAGCGCGGTCAGCGCAAACGTCCCCAAGGCAATGATGAGAACGAAGGTCTGGCGATCGAGCACCCAATTGAGCGCGCTTCCGTAGGCCGCGATGATGCGGTCGAAGCCTTCGCGGCTATAGCGCTGAAATGCGTTTTCGTGGGACTCGGTTTCGGGCTTGAGCAGTTTGGCGCAGGCCATCGGCACCAGGGTCAGCGATACCACCGCGGAAATCAGGATGGTGACCGACAGCGTGATGGCAAATTCCCGGAACAGCCGGCCCACCACGTCTCCCATGAACAACAGCGGAATCAGCACCGCGATCAGCGACACCGTCAAGGATATGATGGTGAAGCCGATCTGTTCGGACCCGCGCAATGCGGCGCGCAGCGGCGTCTCTCCTTCCTCGATATAGCGGGAGATATTTTCGATCACGACGATGGCGTCGTCGACCACGAAGCCGGTGGCAATGGTCAGCGCCATCAGCGACAGATTGTTGAGGCTGAAGCCGAACAGGTACATCGCGCCCAGCGTGCCGACCAGCGACAGCGGAACCGACAGGCTCGGGATCAATGTCGCCCGCGCGTTGCGCAGGAACACGAAGATCACTAGCACCACCAGGATAACGGCCAGCGCCAATTCATATTCCACGTCCCGCACCGACGCGCGGATGGTCACGGTCCGGTCGGTCAGAATGTTGACGTCGATCGCGGCGGGCAGCGCGGCCTGCAATTGCGGCAACAGCGCCTTGATGCCCTCGACCACGGAAATGACATTGGCGCCGGGTTGGCGCTGGATGTTCAGGATGATCGCGGGCACCTCGTTCATCCAGGCGCCTAGCTTGTCGTTCTGGGCGCCGTCGACGACGTCGCCGACATCGCTGAGCCGGACCGGCGAACCGTTCTTGTAGGCCACGATCAGCGAGCTATAGTCGCTGGCGCTTCTGATCTGATCGTTGGCATTGATGGTATAGGCGCGCATCGCGCCGTCGAAATTTCCCTTCGGCGTGTTGATATTGGCGTTGCCAAGGGTGGTGCGGAGATCATCGATGTTCAAGCCGTAGGCGGCGAGTTTGCGGATATCGGCGCGAATCCGGACCGCGGGTCGCTGGCCACCCGATAAGCTGACAAGCCCGACGCCGGGAAGCTGGGAGATCTTCTGCGCAAGCCGGGTATCGGCGAAATCCTCCACCTGCGTCAGCGGCATGGTTTTCGACGTCAATCCGAGCGTCAGGATCGGCGCGTCGGCCGGGTTGACCTTGGCGTAGATCGGCGGCGCAGGCAGATCGGAAGGCAACAGATTGCCCGCGGCATTGATGGCCGCCTGCACTTCCTGTTCGGCGACATCGAGCGAGATGGTCAGCCCGAACTGCAAGGTGATGACCGACGCGCCGGCGGAGCTGACCGAGCTCATCTGGTTGAGATTCGGCATCTGGCCGAACTGTACCTCGAGCGGAGCAGTGACGGACGATGTCATCACGTCGGGGCTGGCACCGGGATAGAAGGTCTGGACCTGAATGGTCGGATAGTCGACTTCAGGCAGGGCGGCGACCGGGAGGAACCTGAACGCCAGCATGCCGGACAGCATGATCGCTATCATCAGCAGGGTGGTGGCCACCGGCCGCAAAATGAAGGGCTGCGACGGGTTCATTATTTTTGACCGCCGTCGGAATGCCGCTTCTTGCCGCCCGACTTGTCCGGCGCCGGCGCCGGCGATGGCGGCGCGGCGGCGTCAGTCTCGGTCCGGATGTTGATCTTGGCGCCATCGCGCAGCTTGTCGGCGCCGTCGACGACGATGCGATCGCCCGGCGCAAGCCCGTTGCGAACCTCCACCCGGTCGCCATCGGTCGCGCCAAGCTGAATCGGGCGAACCGATACGGTGCTATCGGCATTGACCAGATAGACAAACGTCCCGGGCACGCCGCGCTGGATGCCCGCGGTCGACATCGTCGTCACATCCTTGTGGGTGTCGATCAGCAACCGGACGTTGACGAATTGATTGGGATAGAGCGTCCTTGATTCGTTCGGAAACAGCGCCCGCAGCTTGATGGTCCCGGTGGTTGGATCGATCTGGCTGTCGAAAGTCGAAAGTGTACCGTCGGCAAGCTTGTTGGCGCCGCCGCGATCATAGGCGGTGGCCGGCAGCACGGCGCCTTCCCGCAGCCGCTTCGAGATCGCCTGCAGATTATCCTCCGGCACCGTGAACAGCACGCTGATCGGTTGCAACTGCGTAATGACGACGAGACCGTTGGTGTCGCCAGGCGTCACATAATTGCCCTGGTCGACCTGGCGCAGCCCGACCCGGCCATCGAGCGGCGACAGGATGCGGCAATACTGCAGGTTCACCTCAGCCGATTTGACCGTGCCGCGGTCGGCTTCGACCGTGCCCTGGTCCTGCGCGACCAGGGCGACCTGGGTGTCCAGGGTCTGATGCGGCACGGCATTCTGCGCCGCCAGGCCCTGGTAGCGGGTCAGATCGACCTGGGCGCCCTTGAGCAGGGCCTCGTCGCGTGCCAGCTGCCCCTTCGCCTGCGCCAGCGTGGCTTCGTAGGGCCGGGAATCGATTTCCGCAAGCAGGTCGCCTTTCTTGACTTCCTGCCCTTCGGTGAAATCGATCTTCATCAGATAGCCGCTGATCTGGGTCCTGACGGTGACCGTCGCCAGCGAGGTTACTGTTCCCAGCGCATTCAGGTTGATCCCGATATCGCCCTTGCCGACAGTCGCGGGCACGATCGACATTGGCGCGGCGTTGCGGCCTGCGCCGCCCTGCTGTGGCGCGGTCTGCTGCCGGCTCCACCAGATGACGCCAGCGAGAACCAGCAAACCCAGGAGTGATATCATCAATGTTCGGGCCACGCGTCGGCGCGGCCGCTGCGCGGTGCCCGGCGAAGGTCCAATCGGAGGTGATTCAATTCGCGGATTTACGGGTTGGTCCATGAGCCTGCCATCGGATCGGGTTTTCGTCAGTTCGACAATGTATCATACTAGCACAACTTGGCGGTTGGCGGCTCTTTATGCATCCCGCGGCCATCGTATTTGATCTTTTCCGGCTAGCCTTGTCGCGTTAACAATCGGAAAGAAATGCATTCCAAAATGGCGCGGCCGCGAGCACCCACGCCGCATCGTCCGCCCAACTGCCCCTCGATATTCCGGAGCGATCGATCATCCTCAAGTTGTGATCAAAGCCTGCAGGCTTTGCGCATCCTGGAGTTGATGAAAAGGAAGGGTCCAGTCCGAGCAATCGGTCCGATTTTTTGAGCGATCGGCACGGGGATGCATCAGCCGGCTTGAGCGCGCTTTAACCTGACTATCCGCTTTCGTCCCAGCATACGCGACAAGCGCGTCGGCACCTGATCGATCGACGGTATCGCGGGTTCCCGTAGTATTACTCATGCCGAGCTTAACTGCGGCATAACATTCGACGGATAATCATCGCTCAGAATTTACTTACTCTCCGCGACGCCGAACCTTCGTGGCATCTGAAAAACGCGAAATAGACCGGCGCCCACATGGATCGCTGCGGCGGCTGGCCTGCTCATCTCAAAGTCAGGATTCCTCGTGGAAATAACTGTGTCCCAACGCGATGCCGATGACTCCACCTTGGCCACGGCGATGGCCCGTGGGCCCGACGGCACCGTGATCGTGCTGCCTCGCGCGCTCGATCTCGCTTTCGCCAACGATCTGCTTACCGGCATTCTGCAGCGTGCAGGTGACGACATGCTGACACTCGATGGGTCCGAGGTCGACTACGCCTCCACGCCCTGCGTGCAGATCCTGCTGGCGGCCGGGCGCAAGCGGGATGCAATGAATGGTTCATTGGTCATCAGGCATGCGAGTGACGCCTTTCGACGCGCAATAGACGAATTCGGCTTGCAGCCCGACTTCAGCAAGTGGATGGTTTAAATGGCTAAGAAGATTCTCGCGGTCGATGACTCAAAGACCATGCGCGACATGGTGACGTTCACGCTGAGCAAGGCCGGCTTCGATGTGATGGAAGCCGCCGACGGCCAGAAGGCGCTCGACGTGATGCGTCGAACCAAGTTCGACCTGATCATCACCGACATCAACATGCCGATCATGGACGGCATTACCCTGATCAAGAACGTCCGCACCGGGTCGGATCATCGCGGCGTTCCGATATTGATTCTGACCACCGAGAGCGACGACGCCAAAAAGGCCGCCGGCAAGTCGGCCGGCGCCACCGGCTGGCTGGTAAAGCCGTTCAGCCCCGACAAACTCGTCGAACTGGTGAACCGCGTATGTCCCTGACCGTGGACCAGGACGCACTCGCGCAGTTCCGAAAGACCTATTTCGAGGAGTGCGCGGAATTACTCGATGCGCTGCAATCGAACCTCGATCGGCTGTCCAATGGCGGCGCGGAAGACGATACCCTGAACGCGATATTCAGGGCGGTGCACTCGATCAAGGGCGGAGCCGGCGCGTTCGGGTTCAGGGCGCTGGTCGCGTTTTCGCATGTGTTCGAAAGCCTGCTCGATGCCGTCAGGGAGCGCAAGGTTCAGGCGACCGCCGAGGTGGTCAATCTCCTGCTCCGCGCCAGCGATGCCTTGGCCGATATCGTCAACGCTGCGCGCGACGGACAATCCCTGCCGGCGGATTTTGGCGCCGACATCTCGGCCATGATGGAGGAGGCGCTCGGCTCGGCCACCGAGCCTGCAGCCCCGATTACCATCGCCTCGGTTGCCCAGGCCGAGGTGCCGGGTGAGCACCGCTACACGATCGTTTTCACCCCGCATACCGAACTCCTGAAGAAGGCCAACGAGCCGCTGCTCCTGATCCGGCAGTTGCGGCGGTTGGGCGGGCTACGCGTCGAGGTAGATAGCTCGCGCCTTCCAGCAATCGATGCGATGGATCCGGAGGCCGCCTATCTCGGCTGGCGTCTCACGCTCGACAGCGGCGTTCCCAAAAGCGTCGTGCAGGAAGTATTCGAGTTCGTGGAAGATGACTGCGAACTCAGCATTCACTGCGAACAGCCTGCGACGCCGATCGAGGCCGAGCAGGTGGTTGCGGCGCCCGGCAAGCCGGACCACGCAACAAAGTCTGTTGAAGTCACCGCTGCGGCTCCTTCCCAATCCATCCGGGTGGATGTCGACAAGGTCGACCGCCTGGTCAACCTCGTCGGCGAACTCGTGATTACCCAGGCGATGTTGACTGAACAGAGCACGCGCCTGCCACCGGACCAATATACCGCTCTGATCCAGGGCGTCGAGGCGCTGGCGCAAAGTGCGCGCGAGCTGCAAGAGAGCGTGATGGCGATCCGCGCCCAGCCTGTCAAATCGGTCTTTGCGCGGATGCCGCGGGTGGTGCGCGATCTCGCCGCGACGCTCGGCAAGGAGGTGCGCATCGTCACCTCGGGTGAAACCACCGAAATCGACAAGACCGTGATCGAACAGCTGAACGATCCGCTCACCCACATGATCCGCAATGCACTGGATCACGGTATCGAGGATCCTGAAACCCGTATCGCGGCCGGCAAGCCGCGACAAGGCACCATCCGGCTTTCGGCCGCGCAGCGCTCCGGCCGCATCATTATCGAGATCGCGGACGACGGCCGCGGCATCAATCGCGACAAGATACTCGCCAAGGCGCAGGACCGCGGTCTGGTTGCCGCCGGCGCCTCCTTGAGCGAAGAAGAGATCGACAATCTGATCTTTCTGCCGGCATTTTCCACCGCCGAGGTAGTGTCCAACATCTCGGGCCGCGGCGTCGGCATGGACGTGGTCAAGCGCAACGTGCAGTCGCTCGGAGGCCGCATCAATGTGCAGTCACGCTTTGGCGAAGGTTCGCGCTTTACGCTGTCGTTGCCGCTGACGCTCGCGGTACTGGACGGCATGGTGGTTTCCGTCTCGAGGGAAACCTTCATCATTCCGCTGACCGCGATCATCGAAAGCCTGCGTCCCAAGCCCAGCGATATTCATCCGGTGGTCGGGCGCGGCGACGTGCTGGCGCTGCGCGGGGAATACGTGCCGCTGATACCGCTGTATCGGTGCTTCTCGATATCAGGCGCGATCAGGGATCCCTGCCGCGGCATCGTCATCATCGTTCAAAGCGAGCATTCGGGGCGCATCGGCGTCATGGTCGATGATCTCCTGGGGCAGCAGCAGGTCGTGGTCAAGAGCCTGGAATCCAACTACGGCTCCGTCGACGGCATCAGCGGCGCCACCATTCTTGGCAATGGCCGGGTGGCATTGATTCTCGATGTCGAACGGCTGCGCATTACCGCCGAGCAGCCAGGCTCACCGCCGCTCGCCGGGACCGGCGAAGTGGCCGATCTTGCTTCAACCGTGTCGCGCGAGGAAACCACCTATGCAGCCTGATAATCGCACCAAAGCCAACACGCTCGGCTACGACAGCCTGGATCGCGCCGCCGTCGGCGAGAACACCCAGCAGTTCATCACCTTCACCCTGGGTGCCGAAGAATACGGCATCGACATCATGGTGGTGCGTGAGATCAAAGGCTGGACCGAAACCACCATGATCCCGAACGCGCCCGCGCATGTGCGCGGCGTCATCAACCTTCGCGGCGTCATTGTCCCGATCTTCGATCTGCGCGCCCGCTTCAACATGGGGCTAACGGTCACCACCGCGATGCACGTCGTCATCATCGTGGCCAGCGGCAGCCGAACCATCGGCCTGCTGGTCGATACCGTATCCGACATCATCTCGGTCGATCCGAAGTCAATCCGGCCCGTGCCTGAGATGGGCCTGCCGTCGCAGGATCAGTTCATCGACGGCCTGGTCGCCATGGAAGATCGGATGGTGACGTTGGTGTCGCTGGCAGGATTGTTCGACAACCCGGTCCGTGAACCAGCCGCGCGTGGCGTCCCCGACCATGCCGCCGTGACCATCGCAGCGTAATCGAGTTCATCCATCAGGAATGAGTTTCAACGGCTATTTTGGAGACGACCATGACCCAAGACAACAATGACGACATGATGCACGAGTTCGACCCCGCAAGCGCCGAAGCCGTCATCACGGCTCGTTCGAAGAAGGCCGCCAAGAAGAAGCCGGCGGCGCCAGTGGCTGCCGGCAGTGTCACCAGGAAGCCGATCGATCCCCGGCAGGCGGATCTCAGCCACAAGCTCCGCAGCGTCGTCGACAATGTTTCGAGCGCGGTGATGCTGGTGGATGCGGACCTCAAGATCACCTACCTCAACAACAGCTCCAAGGCGCTGTTCCGGACCCATCTCGACGAGTTCCGCAAGATCTGGCCGAATTTCGATCCCAATGCCATGATCGGTACCTGCATCGACACCTTTCACAGGAATCCGGCGCATCAGCGACGGCTGCTGTCCAATCCCGGCAACATGCCTTTCAACACCGATATTCCGGTCGGGCCGCTGAAGATTTCACTCAACGTCAATGCGACGATGAATGCCGCCGGTCAGACCGAAGGCTTCGTGCTGGAATGGGCTGACGTCACCACGGCTCGAACGCAATCATCGCAGCTCGCGGCCATCGACCGCTCGCAGGCGATGATCGAGTTCAGCCTGGACGGGACGATCATCAACGCCAACGCCAACTTCCTGGCCACGCTCGGCTACACCATCGACGAGATCAAGGGCAAGCACCATTCGATGTTCGTGGATGCGGCCTATCGGAGCAGCCCGGAGTACCGGTTGTTCTGGGAGAAGCTCGGCCGCGGCGAATACGACGCGGGTGAGTACAAACGAATCGCCAAGGGTGGCAAGGAAATCTGGATTCAGGGAAGCTACAATCCCATCCTCGACCAGAGCGGCAAAGCCTTCAAGGTCGTCAAGTACGCTACCGATATCACCGCGCAGGTGATGCGAAACGCCGACGCCAGCGGCCAGCTTGAGGCGATCAACAAGGCCCAGGCGGTGATCGAATTCAGCATCGACGGCAAGGTTCTGCGTGCCAACGACAACTTCTGCAACACGCTAGGATATGCTGCCGGCGAAATCGTCGGCCAGCATCATCAGATGTTCGTCGAGCCGGCCTATCGCCAGAGCGCGGAATACCGGATGTTCTGGGATAAGCTCGGGCGCGGCGAATACGATGCCGGGCAGTACAAGCGGATCGGCAAGGGCGGCAAGGAAGTCTGGATCCAGGCCAGCTACAACCCGATCATGGGTCCCGACGGCAAGCCGTTCAAGGTCGTGAAATACGCGACCGACATCACCGCGCAGGTGCGGGCATCGGAAGCCCTCCAGGACGCGGTGCGGCAGACCCAGGACGTGGTCAACGCGGCAAAGGAAAACGACCTCAGCCATCGGGTGCCGCTCGAGGGCAAGAGCGGCGACATCGCGCAACTCTGCGCCGGCGTCAATGGCCTGCTCGACACCATGTCGACGATGGTGAGCGAGATCTCCGACACCTCGCAGACGCTGATGACGGCGGCCCGCGAGATCGCGACCGGCAACTTCGATTTGTCGCAGCGTACCGAGGAGCAGGCAGCCAGTCTCGAAGAGACCGCGGCCAGCATGGAAGAACTGACCAACACGGTGCGCCAGAACGCGGAAAATGCCCAGCAGGCCAACAAGCTGGCGTCTTCAGCCTCCGACGTCGCGCTCAAGGGGGGCGAGGTGGTATCCGAGGTTGTCCAAACCATGTCGGGCATTACCCAGGCCAGCCGCAAGATCGCCGACATCATCGGCGTGATCGACGAGATCGCGTTCCAGACCAACATCCTGGCCCTCAACGCCGCGGTGGAAGCCGCGCGCGCCGGTGATCAGGGACGCGGTTTTGCCGTGGTAGCCGCCGAGGTGCGCAACCTAGCCCAGCGCAGCGCCAATGCGGCCAAGGAAATCAAGGGATTGATTTCAGACTCGGTCGCCAAGGTCGAATCCGGCTCGCGGCTGGTCGATACCGCCGGCAAGACCATGGAGGACATCGTTCAGTCGGTGAAACGCGTCACCGACATCATGGCGGAAATCTCCGCGGCATCGCAGGAGCAGCGTGCCGGGATCGAGCAGGTCAACAATGCCGTCACCCAGATGGACAAGGTGACCCAGCAGAACGCGGCTTTGGTCGAAGAAGCCGCGGCCGCGGCGAAGTCAATGGAAGAGCAGACCAACTCGATGGCCGAAATGGTCTCTCAATTCGTGGTCTCCGAGGAGTTCTCCGCGCCGGTGCAGGGCAGGGGCATGAAGTCGACCGGCAACCCGGTGGTCGATCGCACCCTGCGTGCGGCTAAACCGTCAGCCGCCGCAACTCGCCCCGAGCAGTCGGCAGCCAATCGTCAGGCAGCCAAGCCGGCGGCCAAGGAAGCCGCCGAGCAGCCGGCGGTCGTCCGTCGCGCGGCGGGCGGCGGAGCCGGCAACGTCGACTGGAAGCAGTTCTAAAGCCAACCAAAAGAAAAGAAAACGCGCCGACCTTCCGGGTCGGCGCGACCTGGTTCCGGCAGTGAGGCGCAGCGGTGCAACAAGAGTACATTCTTCAGGAGGGGGATTTTCGCAAGATCTCCGCGCTGGTGATGCGTACGACCGGCATCGTCATCAGCGAGAAGAAGCGTGCGTTCCTGCAGGGCAGGCTGTCGCGCCGGCTGCGAGCGCTGGGCATGTCCGGATTCGACGAATATACCAAGATGCTGGCCGGTCCGGCGGGCGCTGCCGAGCAGCAGGCGCTCGTCAACGCCGTTACGACCAATCATACCAGCTTTTTCCGCGAGCCGCACCATTTCGAATATCTGACCCGGACCGTGTTTCCGTCGCTGGTGAACCGCCAGGGCCGCGGCGCTGGCCGGATACGCATCTGGTCGGCGGGCTGCTCGACCGGTGAGGAGCCCTATACGCTGGCGATGACGCTGCGGGAGTACGGGCCGATGGCGGCCTGGGACTGCAAGATCCTCGCTACCGACCTCGATACCAATGTCGTCAACCGCGCCGCGGATGGTCTGTACGACGCCGAACGGCTGGAGACCATTCCACCGAATTACCGCAAGCGCTATGTCACGGTCGAGCCCGATGGCCGGATCGCGATGAACGACAGCTTGCGATCGCTGATTTCCTTTGGGTCGCTCAATCTGCTCGAAGCGTGGCCAATGAAGGGCCCCTTCGACGTCATCTTCTGCCGCAACGTGGTGATCTATTTCGACAAGCCCACCCAGGCGAGGCTGTTCGACCGCTATGCCGACCTTCTCAAGCCGGACGGATGGCTGATGGTCGGGCATTCCGAGAGCCTGCTCAACGTCACCGACCGCTTCAAGCTGATCGATCGCACCGTCTACAGCAGGGTCAAATGAGCCTGCGCCGCACCAAGCAACGCGCGCGCGCCGATCTGTTCGGCGAGATCGCCGATCTCGGCGCCAGCACCTGCCGCTATGTCGATCCGCGATTTACCGAAGTCGCTGTCAAGGTGTTCCCGGGCGAGCACCACGTCACGCAGCTTGACGACGAAATGCTGGTGACGGTGCTCGGATCATGCGTCGCCGCCTGCATCCGCGATCCCTTCGCCGGGGTCGGAGGCATGAATCACTTCATGCTGCCGGAAGCCGGCAATTCGACGAATTCGAGCTGGGACGTCGTGTCGTCGGGCATGCGCTACGGCAACGTGGCGATGGAACGGCTGATCAACGACATCCTCGTTCGAGGCGGCCGTCGCGACCGCCTCGAGATCAAGGTGTTCGGCGGTGGCAACGTCATGAACTGCCAGCAGCAATATCGGCCATCGCAACGCCGATTTCGTCGAAGACTATCTCGCGGCCGAGGGGCTGCCGATCGCCGCGGCGCATCTGCGCGGCAACCTGGCGCGCCGGGTCCATTATTTCCCGGCGACCGGCAAGGCCATGGTGCTCGAACTGCGGCCGAACGAAGAACTCGCCGAGCTTCAGGTCGAGGCGCTGTACAAGTCCAAGCTGGAAGCAGAACCCGTCACCGGCTCAGCAGAGCTCTTTTGAGGTCCTTCATGCCCATCACCCGCGTTCTCATCGTCGACAACTCAGCCCTGGTCCGGCAGATGCTGACCCAGATGCTGGGCTCGGATCCCGCGATTACCGTGGTCGGGGCGGCACCGGATCCGATCGTTGCTCGCGACATGATCAAGTCGCTCAATCCCGACGTGGTGACGCTGGACATCGAGATGCCGCGCATGGACGGCTTGGCATTTCTCGAGAAGATCATGACGCTGCGGCCGATGCCGGTGGTGATGATCTCATCGCTGACGCAGCGCGGTGCCGAAGTCACCTTGCGCGCCCTTGAAATGGGCGCCGTCGACTATGTGGCGAAGCCGACCATCGGCCTGAGCGAGGGATTTGCCCTGCTGCGCGACGAAATCATCGCCAAGGTCAAGACGGCCGCCAAGGCTCATGTCCGGCCACTGGCGCAGGATCGGCCCGCGGTCGTGGCGCCGCCCGGCGCTGGTTATAGCTCATCGGAGAAACTGATCGCGGTGGGCGCGTCGACGGGCGGTGTCGAGGCACTGCACGCGCTGCTCGGCGCGTTCCCGGCGGATTCACCGGCCATCCTTGTCACCCAGCATATGCCTGAAGCTTTCACGGCCGCCTTCGCAGGCCGGCTCGACCAGCGTTGCGCCGTGACGGTGACCCAGGCGAAGGACGGCGAGCGCGTGCTTCCAGGGCACGTCTACGTCGCACCGGGTGGGCAGCATCTCGAACTGGCGCGCTCCGGCGCCAATTACATCTGCCGCTTGAACCAGCAGGCCGCCGTATCCGGCCATCGTCCGTCGGTCGACGTTCTATTCCGATCGGTGGCGCGCGCGGCAGGGGGGAATTCAGTCGGTATCATTCTGACCGGAATGGGCAAGGACGGTGCCGCGGGACTGCTCGAGATGCGCCAGGCCGGCGCATCCACGATCGGCCAGTGTGAGTCGTCCTGCGTGGTCTATGGCATGCCGAAAGCGGCGTTCGACTGCGGCGCGGTCGAAATCGAGCTGCCGATTGGCAAGATTCCGGAACAGGTGTTGAAGAACTGCAGCGCCACCGCAAAACGAGCCGTCAGGGTGTGACATGTTCGGCTTGAACAGGGCGGTCAGTGCTGCCGTGGTCGCGGAAGTCCCGGGGCGACCCGAGATGCCGTCGCTCGGCAACGACCTCCGCCATGATCCGCATATCGATCTGTTGCAGAGCTGGATGTCGCTCGCCGAAATGCAGCAACGGGTGATCCGGACCTTGATCGCGGAGATCCAGGATACATCCGGCTTCGTGGAAAAGGAGGCGGACGATCTCAGCGGCCGTTTCCAGCGGCTGGCGCTCAGCGCCCAGCAGCAGACCGGACGCGTCGAGAGCCTGACCCATCTGGCAGCCAGCATCGAAGTCGAAGACCGGCCGGTTCCGATCGAGGAAATCGCGCGGCTGCTCAAGGACACCCTGGGCGACGTCGTGGCCAAGATATTGATGTTGTCCAAGGACTCGATGGCCATGGTCTATGCGCTGAACGAGGTCAGTGCCAACATCGTCAATGTCGAAAAATGCATGGCGAAGCTGGACCAGGTCAACAGCACGACCAACATGCTGGCGTTGAATGCGCGAATCGAGGCTGAGCGAGCCGGCGTGGCAGGGGTCACCTTCCGCGTCGTGGCGGACGAGGTACGCGAGCTTTCCAAAGCGACGCAAGCGCTGTCCGTCACCATGAAAGAGGATCTGAAGGCGGTGATCGACGGGATCGGCACCAGCAACACCACCCTGCATCGCGTGGCGACCATCGATCTATCCGACAACATCCTTGCCAAGGACCGGCTCGAAGTGCTGTTGGCTGCGATGGTGCAGCGTGGCGGCGTGCTCGAAAACATCGTCGCGGAGGCGGTAAAGGAGGCCGGGCTGATCTCGGCCGACGTCGACGGCATGATTACCGGCCTGCAGTTCCAGGATCGCGCGCGACAGCGGCTGGAGCACGTGGTCGACGCGTTGAGCGTGATCGGCGAGGCCCTTGAAGAAAACAAGCGCACGACTGCCAGCGTGGCGCCGCAATTGCTCGAATTGGCGCCGGCGGACCTGGGGTGGGTGGCAGGACTGCTCGACCGTTTCACCATGAGCGAGATGCGCGCGCGGTTTGCCGCGGAACTGCTCAGGGGAACGCCTGATGCCGAGACCCATCGCCACGCCAGCCCTGACGATGCCAAAGGATCCATCGAACTATTCTAGGAGCGTAACATGAAGTGCCAATTCCAGCAGAACGACGCCTGCGTCAACATCAGCGGTGAATTCACCTTTGCCGACCACACGGCTTTTCGCGAAGTCGCCAACCGGCTGTTTCAGGCCAAAGACCACACCATCGTGGTGGAGCTGTCGCAGTTGCAATTCATCGACTCCGCGGGTCTCGGAATGCTGCTGATCGCCCGTGATGAAGCCAGCAAAGCCGGCCGCGCGCTGGTACTGTCGCAGCCGCAAGGACAGGTCAAGCGGATGTTTACCGTCTCGAAGTTCGACGAACTCTTCACCATCCAGGCCTGATCATCATGGCGCCCGTGGTGGATTTGCGGGAGGACTGCGCGACGCGCTGGGATGGCACGTCCGAGCACACGCTCGCGCAATCATTGGCGGCACCAGCAATCGCGTGTATCGAGGCGGGCCTCGTAGTCGACGAGGCAGCGAGTGGCGCGGAAGATAATGACCAAAATCGTCTCGATCTCGCGGTTTCGATCCAGTCGATCTACCGGCAGCCGATCGCGCGGGCGTTCGTAGGGGCGATCGGCGACCGACTGGGGCTCGACCAGGAACTGCGCGACAGGATCCTGACCGTCTTGCATGAAGCGCTGTTGAATGCCGTCCTACACGGTCATCTGCGGCTGGAGGCTGGGCTTCGCGATACGCTCGGCGGCGTCGAGGCCTCGCACGAGCTGATCAAGAAGCGTTTGGCGTCGCCGGACCATTCGCAGAGCAAGGTGGTGATCAAAGCGCGCTGGAGCGCCGATCGCCTGCTGATCGCGGTGCACGACAATGGGATCGGTTTCGAGCCCCGCAAGAGCCGGCCGGAGCATCGTGGCAGCGGCCGGGGCCTGCTCATTCTCGAAGCGTTCTGCGACAGCGTAAGCTATCAGGACTGCGGTCGAACGGTCATTCTGGGATTTGAACTATGAACGTGGCCATTGATCCGATGCAGAGCCCGGAGCCTGCTGCGGCCGACCGCAAGGGCATTTTGGGTTGTTCGCTCCTGATCGCCGATGACGATCCGCTGTGCCGCCGGCTGGTCGCCGGGATCCTGCAGAAGCAGGGGTTCAAGAGCCTTCGATTCGCCGAAGGCGGGGTTTCAGCGCTGCAGCAGATCGAGAGCCTGCGGCCCGACCTGATCCTTCTCGACATGCAGATGCCCGATCTGAGCGGCCTCGATGTCTGCCGGCGGATCAGGGCCCAACCGGCACTGATCGACATCCCGATCCTGATGCAGACCGCGACGGTTGATCGCAAACAGATGGGAGGGCTGTTCGCCGCGGGTGCCTCGGATTTTCTGTCGAAGCCGATCAATCCATCTGAATTGATCGCTCGGGTCATTACCCATCTCGAGCGGCGGAGCCTGCTGCGTGAACTGCGCGACTATCAGGAGCGCACATCCGGAGAACTGGATGCCGCGCGGCGCATGCAGCTCGAGCTGTTGCCGTCTACCAGCGCCCAGGAAGCGATGGCCGGTTCGACCGGCCTGCGGATCGCATCTTATTTCCGCCCTTCCTCGGAAATAGGTGGTGACATCTGGGGGATGCTGCCGATCAACACCAGTGCATTCGGCATCTTCATCGCGGATTTTACCGGGCATGGCGTCACCGCCGCGCTGAACACCTTCCGTCTGCATGCTTTGATCCACGAATACCGGCACCTCCATGGCGACCCTACCGCCTTCCTGGTGGCGCTGAACGAACGATTGGTCAGGCTACTCCGGCTCGGGCAATTTGCGACATTCCTGTATGTCGTGATCGATCACGGTGCCGGTCGGTTGAGGGTCGCGTCCGCCGGTGCACCGCCGCCGATCCTGATCACCGGCTGGCAGGGTTGCTCGCAGCTCATCGAAGCCTCAGGTGCGCCGCTCGGCATCGCGCGTGAGATGCAATATGAATTGCACGAAAGGGCGTTCCCGCACGGCTCGACACTGCTGCTCTATAGCGACGGGTTACCGGAGAATCCGGATCGCCACGGCCACCGGATCGGTGAGGCGGGCCTGCTCGAGGCGATCGACGCCTGCGATGCGAGTTCGACGCCCGATCAGCTCGTCAAGCGCGTTTGCGCAGCAGCGGGCATCCAGGCAGATGCGGCGCTGCCAGACGATACCACGGTCATATCTATCGATCGGCGGGGGTCGCCGCGGCAGATCATCAGCAGGTGAGGTGAACGCCATGCATGATTTCGCCAGTGAGCCATTGCTCGATCCCGAGCAGATTGCACAATTGCGCGAAGCCTTGGGGCCGGAAGACCTCGGCCCGATGCTTGCGGAACTGTCGCCGCAGGCATTGCTTTCGCTTGAGACCATCGAGACTGCGTTGGCGGCGGATGATCTCGATCAGAGCCGCCGCGCGGCACATGTTCTCAAGGGATTTGCCAGCAGTTTTGGCGCCGCGCGCCTTGCCGCCATTGCCCGCGACATCGAGCTGGTATGCCCCTCGGTCACGGCGATCCGGCGATGCATGCCGGCGCTGGTTGCAACCATCGAGGCGACCGCTGCCGCGATCGGTGAGTTGGCCGCAACGGCCGGCGCGGATGCGTGATGTAACTGCTCGACAAACTGACGGAAAACACCGCATTTGGTGCCGCGGCATGAATCGCTTTAACCGGCGTCGACCGCAGCAACGACGCTCGCCTCCCTAAGGTGGGCGCAGGCGTGACCGGGGGGAGCGGTCGATCATGTAATCGGTCAGTAGTTTTACGTCGTCGCAAATTAACGGTGGCACAAGGCCGGTTCGCTTAAAAACTGGAGATTGCATCGAATGTGGCACCCGACGTCTGCTCGGTGCTGTCCGGGCTCCTGCTTCCGAATTCTGGCGGCGCCAGAACGAACGCAGGAATGCCGACCTGTTCGTCGCAGTTAGTCGGCGGGCTCGGCGTGCCGGTTGTTCAAGTGCGGGACGCGCCGGCGTGGTGGAGAGTGATTTGACCAGTACAGAGCCGCGTCATGAGCCGGAGAGATCTCATTCGTCCCAACATGCGGGGCTGGGCGTCACGGATCATCTTCCCTCGGAGAAGCTTTCCGTCGAATTGCGCATCCGAACTGCCGGGCTGCATCGCCAGGCCGAGCAGCAGCTCAATCTTCCTGACGCCGTCTCGACTTGCAGCGACTACCGCCACTGGCTTGCCGGCTTTTTCGGTTTCTATCAGCCGCTCGAGGCCAAGCTCGCGGCCTTTCCGGACTGGGATGGCCTTGGCATCTCGATCGCGTCACGCCTGCACGCCTCCGCAATCGCCCACGATCTCGCTGCGCTCGGCACCGACTCGTCCTCGGTGCCACAGGCGGCGGCCGACCTGCTGCCAGAACTGCCAACCATCGCCCACGGTCTCGGCGCCTTGTATGTGCTGGAGGGGGCGACGCTGGGCGGCCAGATCATTCTGCGGGGCATCGAGGCGCGACCAGGCCTTTCGATCGGCCCGGCCCGGCAATTTTTCGGCGGCCGCGGTCGCGACCTTGGTCCGATGTGGAACGATTTCCGAGAGCGGCTGGACGGCTACGGACGTCTCCACCCCTTGAAACGCAATGATGTTGTCGCCGGAGCTCAGCGCACGTTCCAATCCCTGTTGCGCTGGTTTGCGGCCGACGTTAGCCGGAACCGCGAGTTCAGTCATGGATATTGAAAAGCCCGCGATCGACACCACCGCTTGCAGCAACGAACCCATCCACATTCCTGGCAGCATCCAGCCGCACGGCGCCTTGCTGGCAGTGTTGTCCGACACCGGTGTGATAACCCACGCCAGCGCCAACCTCGCTTCGATACTGGGTCACTCGGCGGCAACCGCCATCGGGCAGCAACTATCCGACGTTCTCGGGGAGGAAGTCTGTCAGAGCATCTGCAATCCCGCCTCCGCCAACGGCATGACGCTGGAGCAGATCTACGTCATGCGTGGGCCGGACGGCGGCACGCTTCACGTCCGTGCGCATCGCTCCGGTGGACATATATGTGTCGATATGGAGCCGGTGCGGCGTGAGCCGGGGCAGACTCCGCCGGTCATCATGATGCAGTCCTTGCTGGAAGTATTCTCAGGCGCCACCAATCGCCAGGAGATCTGCGCCATCGCGGTTCACGGTTTGAAGTCGATCGCGGGCTACGACCGGGTCATGGCATACCACTTCTGCGAAAACGGCGACGGCGAAGTGATCGCCGAGGCTTGTGAGCCCGATCTAGATTCCTATTTGGGGCTGCGCTACCCGGCCAGCGACATTCCTCCGCAGGCGCGCCGGCTCTATCAGCGACACCGCGTCGGCGCGGTGTTCGACACGTCCTACGTGCCGGTTCCGCTGCTTTCAGATCCGACGATTGGCGATGGCGCGCCAATCGATCTGACCTGCAGCTCGCTTCGCAGCTTATCGCCGACCCATCGCGAGTATATGCGGAACATGGGGGCCGGAGCCACCATGACGGTCGCAGTCATCTCGCGCCAGAAGCTATGGGGCTTGTTGCTGTGCCATCATCGATCGCCCCGGCCTGCCGCGCCGGACTTGCGCAGCGTCGCGGACATGATCGGCCAATACGTCGCGCTACGGCTGGCCGACGTGGAGGCGGCCGAAATCGACGAACAGCGCGCGGCCCATTTGCAAACAATTATCGATCAGCTGTTGACGCCGGTGCCTTTGTCGGAAGCTTTCGCAGCCGTCGAGGATGACCTGCTTCGTATCGTCGATGCGACCGGCGCCGTCGTGCGGCTGTCGGGCGAAAATCTTCACCTCGGCAGGCATCCAAGGCGCGAGGCCAATCGGGCGATCGAGCTTTTGCTGGCCGATGCGCATGGAGAGATCATAGCGGTAGAGGATTTGAGTGCGCGATTTCCGGAGCTCGCCCATACAGCTCCCGAATTGAGCGGTGCGCTCTTGGCGCCGCTATCGCTCGGAAGCGAGGACGCGATCGTCTGGTTCAGGCCGGAAAACCCAAGCATCATCAAATGGGGGGGCAATCCCACCAAGCTCGGAACCGTAGATCCGACCACCGGGCGGGTCTCGCCCCGGACCTCGTTTGCCCCGTGGGTCGAAACCGTGCACGGCCGCTCCAATTCTTGGAACAAGGCCAGTCTTGAATTGGCGCAAAAGCTTCGCTCGGTCGTGCAGGCCGAGATAGCGCAGCGTGCGCGGACGGATCTGCGGCACATGGAGGTGGACCTCGAGCAAAGGGTAATCGACCTCGAGCGCGTCAAGGCCAACCTCGAAGCGCAGAAGTTCGAACTGATTGCAACCGCTGCCGAACTGAGCCTGGCGAGGGACGCCGCGGAAGCAGCATCCTCCGCGAAATCGGACTTTCTGGCGATGATGAGCCATGAAATTCGCACGCCGATGACCAGCATGACCGGCATGCTCAGCCTGCTTCGCGATACGCCGCTCAACGAGGAACAGAAGCAACTGGCCGAGGTTGCGCGCAGTTCAGCCGGCGCGCTGCTGGCCGTCATCAATGACATCCTGGATTTCTCAAAGCTGGAAGCCGGTCGTCTGCATCCGGAGGCGATCAATTTCAGTCTGGAGCGGCTGACCGGCGAGGTTAGTTCGCTGCTCGATACCGTGGCCACCGACAAGGGCCTGCGAATCGAGATTTCACTGGCAGACGATGTCCCGAAATGGCTGATCGGCGATCCGAATCGAATTCGCCAGATTCTGCTCAACCTCGCCAATAACGCGATCAAGTTCGCGGAAAAAGGCGGAGTGCGCATTGCAGTGTCGCATCGCGCCGGACCGGACGAGGAGTTCGAGCTTTATGTCAAAGTTATCGACGAGGGCCCCGGCATCGCGCCGGATGTGCAGGCCCGATTGTTCAGTCCGTTCACCCAGGCCGACACCTCTGTGTCTCGCAAATACGGCGGCACGGGCCTTGGATTGGCGATCTGCAAGCAATTGTGTCTGATGATGGGCGGCACGATCGGCGTCGACAGTGTGCCGGGATGTGGCAGCACTTTCTGGTTCACCGTGCGCTGCGCCGAGGGATCCGAGCCAAAGGTTGCCGTTGTCGCCGCACCCATCGAAACCAACGCGCGTTCGCTGAAGATCCTCGTCGCCGAGGACAATGCCCTGATTCAGAAGCTGATCTCGAAGCTGCTTGCCAAGGTGGGACACCAGGCGGAGATCGTGCCGAACGGTGCCGAGGCCGTCACCGCTCTCGAAGCCCGGTCGTACGACCTGGTATTGATGGATATGCAGATGCCGGTATTGGACGGTGTCTCGGCCGCGCGAAAGATCCGCCAATCGTGCGGGCCGATGCGGGAAGTGCCGATTATCGCCCTGACGGGCAATGCACTGGTCGGTCAGCGCGAGAGCTGTCTGGCCGCCGGGATGAACGATTATCTTTCCAAGCCGTTCGAGCCCGAGCAGCTTTATGCGGCCATCAATCGTTGGGCTGGCGCCAACAGGGCGGCCGCATAACCGCATCGAAAGCCGGCGCGCCGCCGCCGGCCCTGCGTTTTCAGCATTGCCGCGGGTCAGCGCGATGACCGTCTTGTGGCAACTTCGCGGCAGCCAGCGAGGTATGCCCGTTGTCGTACAGTGGCAACTTCACTGTCGTCTTGAGATTGTGCTCAACGCCAGCGCGCACCGATGTCACGAATTGACCTGAATGAAGAAAGAATCTCGCCCGCTATTACTATGTATAACCATTTTGTTATCGCTTATAACGATCCTTCCTGTGGCCGCCGTGCCGAGGTCATTAAGATGCCACGCTATTATTTTCGCATCTCCCACGGAAATTATTCGGGGACGTCGGATGTCGCGTTTGATCTGCAGAACGAAGACGAGGCGTGGCGCGAAATGACCAAGGTTTGCGCGGATCTCGTCGGAGGCATCACGCGCGCACTGAAGCCGAATTCCGACTGGCAGATGGAGCTGCTGGACGAAAACAAGAAGGCCCTGTTCCGGGTTCGCCTGCTGGCGGAAAAGATTTAGTTCCGCGTTTTGCGAGTTGGTGCTCTGCATCTCTGCCACATTTTCCAGTAGGCCTCCTCGACGGCTCTGGTATAGGCGGCCGGACTGCAGTTCCGGGCAATCAGAGCGGGCAGCGCGTGACGAATATGCCTGAGGCATTCCGGGGTCGAACACAGCGCGATGCCCACCGCAACGAAGTTTATCTGGTAACATGGGGGTGCCGGTCGTGGCGAAGCTCGGCAGTACAACGGTGAGCAGGGTGCCCGCGCCAGGCATTGCTGCTGAAATCCAGAACGAAAAGCCGGTTTGACAGCGCGGCTTCATCATCCGGCTTGATCGCGAGCGCGCGATCGGGATACGAGACGGCGATTTCCGGCTCGCCTTGCTGCGCATGGCACTGCCCAAGCTGGGTGAGCGCCGATACCGAATCGGGCTCGATCGCCAAAGCGCGCTGGCAGGCTGCCATCGCCTCGGCCACTCGTTTGATCAGCATAAGGACATTGGCACAACCGAGCAGGGCCTCCGTCAGCTCCGATTAATCGAAAGCGCTTTTCAAAGCTGGCGAGCGCCTCGGCGCGCCGCTTGAGGACCAGCAGCGATCCACCCCGGCTCGCCCCGGGCAATCGCATGGTCGGGCGCGAGCGCTCGATCGAGGTCGGTGAGGGCCTCGGCCGACTGCCTCGCGTCCTTGAACGCAACGCCGCGATTGACGAACGCCGTGGGACTGGGCCGCAACGCGAGGACCCGGTCATGGCTCGCGATCGCCTCAGCAAAGCGCCCGAGTTCGTGCAGCTCCTGTTGCAGGCATCGGCGCGTAGCGGATCGATGGAGATCACCCTGTCGAAGCTCGCGACCGCTTCGGCAAAGCGCTGCAGGCGTATGCCTCGGGTGTAATGGGCGTGGGCGAAATCCGGCTTCAGAGCGATCGCGTTGTCGCAGCAGGTCAACGCTTCATCCGGCAGCCGCAACGCGTTGGGAGCGGAAACGGTGGCCGGATTTGGATGGGCCTCGGCCGATCGGGGGTTGACCAGCAGGGCCCGAGGGCGCGCTGAAAGGCCACCGCGCTATCATCGCATTGGTGCGATTGGTCGTGTAGCGCGTCCAGATGCCAAATTTTCAATGACGTCGGGTAATCGAGCGGTCTTGTCCCGGTGGCCGGAAGACTAAAAGTCCGAAGCCGGGCCTTCCCCGGCCCTTGCTAATCGAACTTCGTTCGCCCACTATTTGCCAAAGCGACATTCGGGGCTACTCATGTTTGCTGTTCGGTCCAGGAGCTTTCAGCCCAGCCTGACGATCGCGACGGCGCTGGCGGTTGTGATGCTGCCGAGAGCCAGCATGGCTTATACTGCGGAGCAGCAACAGGCCTGCTCCGGCGACGCGTTCCGCCTCTGCAGTTCCGAGATTCCGGACGTCGACCGTATCACCGTCTGCATGATCAGGAACAAGGCGCAACTTAGTCCGGGCTGCAGGGCATTCTTCAGATTCGAGCCCGAGGTCTCACCGGTCGCGGCGGGCCGGCCTCTCAGCATCAGGCCGGCAACGACGACGCGTCCGATCCGCGCCAGGGCGCGCAAGCCGAAGAAGACCTTAAAGCCGGCTGCGACCTGACAACGTCCAAGTCAGCGGCGCTGTCGCCGTGCGCGCAACGGGAATGGGTCGTGAAGTGAGAGTTCTGATCTCAGACGTCCGCGTGGCCACAGGCTGTTGTTCCGTACAAATACGGTCTCCATCAATGATCGCGCCATCGGCTTGATGCCGGCGATGTCATTCAGCGGTGCAAGCTGTGTCAGGGTGCGCCGGAACGCGAAGGCATAATCATGTTAAGGTGCTCATGCCCCCGGTCTGATCACGATCGCCGACTAGGACCCCACGCTCATCGGTTCCGGCGCCTTGCAAATGGGGGGTTTTCGCCATCCTTGGCAGTACAAATCAGGTATGGCTTCAACGCAAGGCATCGGTGTCCGCCGGAAGGTCGCGCCACGACTCTTCAACTTTTCTCGATTCATTGCGGTGCGGTTGCAACTCAAGGTGTGACTCAAAAGCCAAACTCACTCACGAAAGCGGGGTCGCATCATGTTTGGCAGCAAATTTGTCTTTCACGAATCAGCACGCTGATTCATTTTGATTCTCTGGAGTCAAACTGGAGGCCAACGTATGAACGTCATAGTTTTCGCTTCGCGTAAAGGTGGCTCGGGAAAAAGTACACTGGCCGCCCATCTCGCAGCTCACGTCCACAAGGCAACGAAACCCTGCCTGCTGATCGATGCCGATCCACAGGGATCGCTCACGCTCTGGCACAAGCTGCGCGGCACCAACGAGCCGCCGATCAAGACTGCGGTAACTTCCGTCAGCGCCATCATCGCGGCCGCCAAGCGTGAGGGCTTCGAATGGGTGTTCATCGATACGCCGCCGAATACCTCCGCGGTCGTGGAAGATTCCATCAAGAGTGCCACGATGGTGATTGTTCCGGCGCGCCCTGGCGTATTCGACGTCAATGCCGTCCAGGACACCATTCAGAGCTGCCGCGCTGCCCGCAAGCCCTATGCAGTCGTGATCAACGGGGCCCCCGCCCGCAGGGACGACGCCGAAAGTCCGATCGTCACCATCGCGCGGGAAGCGCTGGTCAAGTTTCGCGCACCTGTATGGGGCGGACAGATCACCAACCGTGCCGATCTCTTGATGGCGCTCAGTCACGGCGAAGGCGCCCGCGAATACTCTGCCGAGGGCCGCGCGGCGGCCGAAATCGGCCGGCTATGGACCGCGATCGAGCGCTCGGTGAAGGCGATCCGTGGATCGGCGTCCGCGGCCGGCACGATGCACAAGCAGGCGGCGTAGCCAGTCCCACCCAACCGGCAAAAAAAGCGCGCGGTTCGCGCGTTTTTTGTTGTGGACCGCGTTCAATCCCGCCCGTCATCACTTCGGCAGTAAGCCGAAACGACGGCATCCGGTGTTTCATGTTGCGCAGCATGGCTGCCCGGAGCAGTCCAGAGCTTGGAAAGTGGCTTTCTCGGACGAGGTCAGCGCGCGCGCCCCGCGCCGGGGATGTTCCCTCGCTGCAGCGCAGGCTGGATTGCTGCTAGGCGACCATCAGAACGTAGAATGCTATGACCGGCGACAGGCACAGGATCACTGACCAGATTCCGAGTGCCCAAAGAACGTCCTGGGCACTGAAGCGCTGTAGTTCGCAATAGGATTGGTTATTGGCCATCTCGACGCCCCCGCGTTTTGCTTTTTGTACTTGTGCAGGCATTGATACCTGTCGAATTCTTGCAAGCCGGTTGCAGTTCCGATCGCATTCGATGCCAGCTGCTATCCGCGGATTAACCACGGGCACAGTCGGCACGGCATCAATTGGTCACAGCAGATGGAAGGCCAGCACCGGCGTCAGCCCCAGCAGCACGGCCCACAGACCGAACGAGGACACCAGCATGAGATCCTGCAGCGTCTGACGCTGCCCGGAAGCCGGGGCGCCGGCATTTTGAATGGGTGGAGTGGTCATTGGTTTCCCCCTTTTTTTGGATGTTGGGAGATCATCATAGCTGCCGGATTTTAAGGACTTTGCCGCCACATCGTTCCAATTTGAGGACCGGCCTCACCACGCATTAACCAGGACCGGTTTGCGCAGGGCTTGCCCTTATCGCGGCCGCGGTAAAGCCCAACTGCGGATGGCTCACGCGCTACCTGTCGGCGCGGCCGATGACGTCCATCAATTCCGCGATCTTGCGGCGCTGGTCGGTCTTGTCGCCGGACAGGATCGCATGCTCGACGCAGTGGGCGACGTGGTCGCGCAGGATTTCCTCCTCGACGCGCCGCAGTGCCGCCTTTGCTGCGGTGATCTGCGTCACCACGTCGATGCAATAGCGGTCACCCTCGACCATCGCGGCCAGGCCGCGGATCTGGCCTTCGATTCGCCTCAGCCGTTTCAGGCATGACGTCTTGATCTCGGCGCGCATATCGACCATATACCCCCCTAGGGTATATGGATCAAGGGCTGGAGAGAGTTCGGTGGCGGAGCGGGATCACGCGGACGGCACGGTGATCGGGGGTGCCGATCATCGGGATCACGATACCCCGCCGCGGGATGGCGCCTGCTGCGGCGGCCGGCACGGCGCGGAAGCCATCGCCGCAAACCTGGCGGTCGATCCGGTTTGCGGCATGCGTGTCGATCCTGCGACCGCCAAGCACCGTTTTTCCCATCACGGGCATGATTATTTCTTCTGTTGCGCGCGCTGCCGCGAACGCTTCGAAGCGGCACCGGTGACATTCCTGCAACCAGGCCTGCCTGAACCTGCGGCACCGGCCGGGACCATCTACGTCTGTCCCATGCATCCGGAGGTGCGGCAGACCGGCCCCGGAGCGTGCCCGGTCTGCGGCATGGCGCTGGAGCCCGAGCAGGTCTTGCTCGTGGATGCGCCAGATCCCGAACTGATCGATATGACCAGGCGATTTTGGATCGGCTTGGCGCTGACGCTTCCGGTCGTTGCGATCGAGATGGGCAGCCATCTCGGTGTGATGCGCCTCGTGCCGCCGACATGGTCAAACTGGATTTCGTTTGCACTTTCGACGCCCGTGGTGCTGTGGGTCGCGGCGCCGTTCTTTGTGCGCGGCTATCGGTCCTTGCTGACGCGAAGCCTTAACATGTTCACGTTGATCGCGATGGGGACCGGCGTCGCCTATCTCTACAGCGTGGTCGCCACGGTGGCGCCGCAATGGTTTCCGGCGGCCTTCCGCGGGATACATGGCACGGTCGCGGTCTATTTCGAGGCCGCCGCGGTCATCACGGTTCTGGTGTTGCTCGGACAGGTGCTGGAATTGCGGGCGCGGGCGCGCACATCCGGCGCGATCCGCGCGCTGCTTGGACTGAAGCCGAAGACTGCGCGCCGTATTTCGCCCCAGGGCGATGAGGACGTGGCAATCGACACCATCATAGCCGGCGATCTCCTGCGGGTGCGCCCCGGCGAGAAGATTCCGGTCGATGGCATCGTCAGCGAGGGACATTCGTCCGTCGACGAATCCATGGTGACCGGTGAGTCGATGCCGGTTTCCAAGGCCCAAGGCGCGCGCGTGATCGGCGGCACCGTCAACCAAGGCGGCGGACTGGTGTTGCGCGCGGACAAGGTCGGAGGCGATACCGTGCTGGCGCGGATCGTCGATATGGTGGCTCGGGCCCAGCGCTCGCGGGCGCCGATCCAGCGGCTCGCTGACCGGGTCGCCGGATGGTTCGTGCCGGCGGTGATCGCGAGCGCGCTGCTGGCATTTTCGGCATGGTCGATATTCGGACCAGAGCCGCGCTTTGCCTTTGGTCTGGTCGCCGCCGTGACGGTGCTGATTATTGCCTGTCCCTGCGCGCTCGGTCTGGCAACCCCAATGTCGATCATGGTTGGCGTCGGGCGTGGGGCGCATTCGGGAATCCTGATCCGCGATGCCGAGGCGCTGGAGCGGTTCGAAAGCATCGACACCATCGTGATCGACAAAACCGGCACCCTTACCGAAGGCAGGCCGAAGGTGGTCAGTATCGTGACGGCGCAAGGCATCGACGAGAATGCGCTGCTACGGCTTATCGCTACCGTCGAGCGCGGCAGCGAGCATCCGCTGGCACAGGCGATCCTCCGTGCCGCCGGGGATCGCCGGCTCAGCCTTGCCGATGCCAGCGATTTCAATTCATTGTCCGGCCGCGGCGCGACCGCGACCGTCGACGGCCGTACCATCGCGCTCGGCAACTCGATGCTGATGAGCGAGTTGCACATTGCGACGCAGGACTTGGACGCCGTCGCCGAGGCCGCGCGGCGAGATGGCGCCACCGCGATCTATGCGGCGATTGACGGCCGCGCCGCTGGCGTCATCGCCATCGCCGATCCGATAAAGCCGTCGGCGCAGGGTGCCTTGCGGGCGCTGCACGCCTGCGGCCTGCGCGTCGTCATGCTCACCGGCGACAATTTGACGACCGCGCGCGCGGTGGCGAGGCAGCTCGGGATCGACGAGATCGAGGCCGGCGTCCTGCCCGAGCGCAAGAACGAGGTGGTGCAGCGGCTGCGCCGTGAGGGTCGTCGCGTCGCCATGGTCGGCGACGGGGTCAACGATGCGCCGGCGCTCGCCGCCGCCGATGTCGGGGTCGCGATGGGCGGCGGCACCGATGTCGCGATCGAAAGCGCTGGGGTCACGCTGTTGACCGGAGACCTGCTCGGCATCGTGCGGGCGCGGCGGCTGTCGGTGGCGACCATGCGCAATATCCGAGAGAATCTCGCTTTCGCCTTTCTGTACAATGCCACCGGGGTGCCGATCGCCGCCGGCGCGCTATATCCGGCGTTCGGCTTACTGCTGTCGCCGATGGTGGGCGCCGCGGCCATGGCGCTGTCCTCGGTCAGCGTGATCGGCAACGCCCTGCGGCTTTCGCGCACACGACTGGATTGATCGGCAAAGGGATCATCAGGCATCCGCCGTGGATAGCATCTTTCGCCTTGCGATCTCCCGATCGAGACGCGCGGCGAGCTCCGGGCTCACCTCCGTCATCGGCAACCGAAGCTCTGCGCTCTCGATCAAGCCGGTGCGCCATAGCCAGTACTTGATCGGTGCCGGACTCGGCTCGGCAAACAGCAATCGCGTGAGATCGGCTACCGACTGCCAACAGGCCAGTGCGGCATCCTGCTCATCCGCCATCACCAGCTTGCAGATTTCTGCGAAGGTTTTGGTTTCGATATGCGCCGAAGCCAGAATGCCACCGTCGGCGCCGTCGATCAGGGCTTCATGATAGTGCGCATCCTCGCCGGTCAGAACGGCGAAGCCTGGCGGGCGCCGGCGCAGCAAATCGCGCCACTGAGTGCCGTCAGCGCAGCAATCCTTGAGTCCGACAATGTTGCCATGACCGGCCAGCCGCAGCGTCGCCTCATTGCCGAGATTGACGGCGGTGCGGTGGGGGATGTTGTAGAGCAGGAGCGGATGTGAAGCTCGCTCCGCGAGCGCTGTGAAGTGAAGCTCAAGACCGCGCTGCGAGGGCCGCGAATAAGAGGGACTGGAGATCAGGTATCCGTCGATCGGCCACGCCGCGGTGCCTGCAAGCGTGCCCGCCAAGGCCTTGGTGTTGCTGCCCGACAGACCGAGGCAGAGCGGAAGAGAATGGTGGCCGATTTCGTCCCGGACCGTGAATACCAGCCGTTCGGTTTCCTGGAGATCGAGGGTGAGGCCCTCGCCGGTCGTGGCAGCCAGAACCAGCCCATTGACCGGCCGTGAGTTATAGTGCCGCGCCAGGCGGCGCAGCGAGGTCTCGTCGAGTTCGCCGTTGCGAAAAGGCGTGATCAGCGGCAGCCAAAGGCCGCGAAGGCGAGATCGAAAGTCAATCATGTGTCCATCTCCTTCATTTGAAGCCGGAGACGGGCGCAATAAAAAACCCCGTCCAGACGGCGGGGTTTTGCGGATCGGTGGGCGAGAAGTCTATCGCACGCGTCGATCGTCAGCCCCCGAAAAGGGGAGCTTTTTTCACGAACGCAGCGACGCAGCGATTTTTCATGTCCAAATGATGATCGGACGCGGCCCTTCTGTCAACGAGGGGGGATTCCGCTTGGCACAAAAAAAGCCGGGCTCGAAGAGCCCGGCTCAAGGCGTTGGCCACGTGAGGCCGACACAATCACCTTCCAAGAGGGATTGCTGAACGTCCGCGCCACTGGAGGAGGGGGACTATGCGCAACGCGAAGGCTCAGCGTCCATTACTATGACGCGCGGTTGCGTATTGCAGCAACTGCTCGCACCGCATGTCAGTCATGCGGAGACGGGGATTGCGCAAGGCTACGATGGCCAGCGCTGGGCCTTGCTGACCACGAAATCCCGAAACACCTGCACCCGCGCCACCGTCTTCAATTCTTCAGGGTACACGAAATAGGTGTCGAGCTGGATCGAGTTGGATTCGCCGAATAACTGCACCAGGCGGTTGTTTTCCTCGACCAGATAGTCCGGCAGTGCCGCGATACCGAGCCCCTGTTGGCAGGCGCGGACCAGGCCCAAGATGTTATTGACCTTGAAATAGGCCTCGCGCGGACCCGAGCCGTTGCGGCCGGCATCGATCAGCCAGCTGCGGTTCTGCAAGTGCGTCGGAACCTGCGTATCGCTCAGCATGATGATGCGATGGCTGTCGAGGTCGTCAAGGGTGCGCGGCGTTCCGAAGCGCTTGATATATTCCGGCGAGCAATAGGCATGGAAGCCGATCGAGAACAATTTGCGCTGAATGAGGTCGGGCTGGGTCGGCTTGCGGGTCCGGATCGCGACGTCGGCTTCGCGCATCGAGAGGTCAAGTTCCTCGTCGGTGACGATCATGGAAATGCGAATCTCCGGATAAAGCGCAGTAAATTCGTGCAGCCGCGGAATCAGCCAGTTGATGCCCAGCGCCGGAGGCGAGGTAATCTTGAGATCGCCGCTCGGCCGCTCGCGGCTGTCGGTAAGCTTGGCACGCGCCGCCTGCAGCTGCATGAACACATCATGGGCGGTGCGAAACAAGAGGTCGCCCTGCTCGGTCAGAATAAGACCGCGGGCGTGGCGATGGAACAGCGACACCGAGAGTTCCTGCTCTAGCGCGCTGACCTGCCGCGAAACCGCCGATTGCGACAGGCCAAGCTGCTCGCCGGCATGGGTAAAGCTGCCCGCTTCCGCCGCGGCGTGAAATACCTTCAGTTTGTCCCAATCCATGTCGGTAAATCCGTCGCGAGTTCGAGCCATCTTCATTCCGCCGCGGCGCGTTCGCTGGCGCGCGACGCGAGAAATCGTTCGGCTTCGAGAGCGGCCATGCAGCCAAGGCCCGCGGCCGTGACGGCCTGCCGATAGGTTTCGTCGGCAACGTCGCCGGCCGCGAATACCCCGGGCACCGAGGTCGCGGTCGAGTTCGGCGCCACTTCGACATATCCGGATGGTTTCAGCTTGACCTGGCCGACAACAAGTTCAGTTGCCGGCGCATGCCCGATCGCAATGAAGACGCCGTCCGCCGGCAGTTCGGTCAGTGTGCCGGTTTTGACATTTTTCAGCCGGACCTGGGTGACCTTGCTTGGATTCTCGGTGCCGCAGATTTCGTCGATGGCGCTGTCCCACACCACCTTGATCTTGGGATGATTGAACAGGCGCTCCTGAAGGATGCGCTCGGCGCGGAAATGATCGCGGCGGTGCACGATCGTGACCTGCGCGGCAAAATTGGTCAGAAACAGCGCTTCTTCGACCGCGGTATTGCCGCCACCGACCACGATGACCTGCTTGCCGCGGTAGAAAAAACCATCGCAGGTGGCGCAGGCCGATACGCCAAATCCCTTGAACTTTTCTTCCGACGGGGTGCCGAGCCAGCGCGCCTGTGCACCGGTGGCGAGGATCACCGTTTCGGCCAGATAGATGTCGCCGCTGTCGCAAGAGAGCCGGAACGGCCGCCTCGCCAGCTCAACTTTGGTGACGATATCGGTTACGATCTTGGTGCCGACATGGGCGGCCTGCTTTTCCATCTGCTCCATCAGCCACGGCCCCTGGATCACATCGACGAATCCCGGATAGTTTTCCACATCGGTCGTGATCGTGAGTTGGCCGCCTGGCTGGATGCCCTGGATCAGCACGGGTTCAAGCATCGCACGCGCCGCGTAGATCGCCGCTGTGTAGCCGGCCGGGCCGGAGCCGATGATGACGACCTTGGCGTGGATCGGGGCAGACATGGACAGGTGCGTCTCCTGGGAATTTTTGGTCAGCGTTTGAGCGGCTGGCGCTTGGAAAGGCACCGCGGCGGCGACAAAAGTGTCAAATCGGAGTGTAGGATATCTGGCAAGCTATGCAAGAATTGCAATCCATATCGGCAAATTTTACCCGCGAAGGCCAATAAACGGGTGTCAGGGACGTAATAAAATTGCGCGCCTTCACCCTGCCGCGCTATGACTATTACCGTTATCTGTGTGTTTGAGCCCGGGATCCCACGTGCCGAAAAATCTGGACGAGATCGACCTCAAAATCCTCCGTGAGATCCAGGCCGACGGCCGAATCACCAACGTTGAACTGGCCAAACGCGTCGGCATTTCGCCGCCACCCTGCCTGCGCCGAGTACGGACGCTGGAAGAGGCCGGCTACATCCAGGGTTATCGTGGGCTATTGGATCCGCGCCGGCTCGGCTTTGACGTCACGATGTTCGCGTCGGTGCACCTGTCCAGTCAGGCCGAGGCCGACCTGCGCGCGTTCGAGGAATTCGTCCGCGCCGAGCCGCTGGTACGTGAGTGCTGGATGCTATCGGGCGAAATAGACTTTATTTTGAAGTGCGTGGCGCCCGATATGGCGACATTCCAGGATTTCGTCACGCACCTGACGGCGGCGCCACATGTGCGCAATGTCCGGACGTCGCTGGTGCTGCACAATTCCAAATACGAGGCCGCGGTACCGCTGGAAATGAAAGTTCCGGGCTCAGCGTGAGCCCGGAAAAGCGCCGGTTTCGGTTTCGATGCCCATGAGCTGCATTTCGCGCGCATTGCCGGGCATGTCCCGGAATGCCGGTTGACGTTTTCAACCAGTCCTCTTGCGCAGCGCGGCATCAAGGCTCAACGGGCCGCCGCCAGCGCAGGACAAATAGAGGCAGGCAAAGCAGATCATGATGGCGAGGGTGCCGCCATTGAGCAGCGGGATGAATCCTCTCGGAAAATGCTCGATGAAATAGGCGAATGCCATCTCTCCGCACAGGATGAAGGCCACCAGCCGCGAGAACAGGCCGAGAATCAGGAGGCCGCCCAGGATCAGTTCCAGCATCCCTGCAGCGCCGAACAGTGAGAGCGCCTGCACTTTCTCGAACATCGTGCCCGGCGGAAATTTCAAGAGCTTGGCTACGCCGAATTGAAATAGCAGCAATCCGGTAATGATGCGGAAAATGCTGCGCAGCACCGGCTCGCCCGCGGCGAGTAATTTGTCGAACTTGTCCATGCTGGTGCCTCAGCGCTTCTTCATCACAGCATCAACGCTCCACGGCCCGGCGCCCGCGGTCGACAGATAGAGAAAGGTGAAGCAGTACATGATCGCGAGGGTGCCGCCATTGAGCAGCGGATAGAAGCTCTTCGGCGCATGCGACATGAAGTAGGCGACCGCCATCTCACCGGCGATCACGAAGCAAATCGGCTGCGTAAACAGGCCGATGATCACCAGCGCGCCGCCGACCAGTTCGATGAAGCCGGCAGCACCCAACAGGGACAGCGGCTGCAATTTGGCAAAGGCCGGAACCGACGGGAAACCGATCAGTTTGGCCATGCCGTGCTCGATGATCATCAAGCCGGCGATGATACGCAGTACACTCAAGGCGCGCGGCGTCCATGCCGCCAGTATTTCACTCATGATGGTTGTCCCCCGAAGCTTCCACGCGCTGGATTGGTACCGCGTCAAGGTGCCGAGGCAAAGCATTTCGCCGTGAGAAATCTGTAATGTTTCGCGGAGCAGCTTGGCACCAGCCAGGCAGGCCGCAGGCCGGAAAACCATTCCGGCCCTTGGCCATTCAAGGATATTTCAAAATGCTGGTGCAGCGTCGGTGGCTTCAGCGCCATTCGACCTTGGTGATCTCGTAGGCCTTGGCGCCGCCGGGCGCCATCACTTCGACCGAGGCCCCCTTCTTCTTGCCGATCAGCGCTCGCGCCAGCGGCGAGGTGATGGAAATGCGGCCCTTCTTGGCATCAGCTTCCGGTTCTCCGACGATCTGCCATACCGTCTTCTTGTCGGTGTCTTCATCGACCAGGGTGACGGTGGCGCCGAACTTGATGGTGTCGCCGGACAACTTGGTGATGTCGATGATATCGGCGCGCGCCAATTTGTCCTCCAGTTCGGCGATCCGGCCTTCATTGTGGGACTGCTCTTCCTTGGCGGCGTGATATTCGGCATTTTCCGAGAGGTCGCCATGCGAACGCGCCTCGGCAATGTGCTCGATGATGCGCGGACGCTCCACCGACTGGCGCTGCTTCAATTCGACTTCGAGGGCGGCATAGCCGCCAGGCGTCATCGGAACCTTTTCCATCATCTTCTCACGTCCTTCAACCTCATGCGGACCCGTCCGCGGCACGCACAAACGCCGAAACAGAACCACCCCATGGCTGGCGAGTTCCAGGCACGAGGGCTTCACGGCCGATCGATTGGCGGCCTCAGAGCCGGTCCAAAGATCAGGTTTCGGAAAAATAACTCTGCAGCGTGCGGACCTCAAGGTCCCCGTCCAGGTAGGCTCGGATGCCCCGGGCGGCCGCCACGGCACCCGAAAGAGTGGTGTAATACGGCACTTTATGCAAGAGGGCAGCTCGTCGCAACGAGCGGCTGTCGGCCAGCGCCTGCGGACCCTCGGTGGTATTGAAAACCAGCTGGATTTCCCCATTGGTGATGGCGTCGACGATATGCGGCCGTCCCTCCAGCACCTTGTTCACCTTTTCGGCAGGGATGCCGTGCCCGGCGAGGTATCGCTGGGTCCCCGAGGTGGCCAGCACCTTGAAGCCGAGCGAATATAATAGCCGTACCGCGTCTGCGATCCGGGTCTTGTCGGTCTCGCGGACCGAGACGAACACTGTGCCCTTGCGCGGCACCCGGGTGCCGCCGCCGAGCTGGCTCTTGGCAAAGGCCACTTCGAACGAGCGATCGATCCCCATCACCTCGCCGGTCGAGCGCATTTCCGGACCAAGCACGGTGTCGACGCCGGGGAAGCGGGCGAACGGAAATACCGACTCCTTGACGCCGACATGGCCGAGCTTTCGCTGGGTCAGCTTGAACTCCGAAAGCTTCTCGCCGGCCATCAGCCTCGCTGCAATCTTCGCCACCGGCATGCCGATTACCTTGGCGACAAAGGGCACCGTGCGCGATGCCCGCGGATTGACTTCGAGTACGTAGATTTCGCCGTCCTTGATGGCATATTGCACGTTCATCAGCCCGACCACGTCGAGGCCGAGCGCCAGTTCGCGGGTCTGGCGCTCCAACTCGGCAATCATCTTCGGATCCAGCGAGTGCGGCGGCAGCGAGCAGGCGGAGTCGCCGGAGTGAATGCCGGCTTCCTCGATATGCTCCATGATGCCGGCAATGAAAGTATCCTTGCCGTCGCACAGGCAGTCGACGTCGATCTCGGTGGCGTCGGACAGATAGCGGTCGAACAGCAGCGGATTCTTGCCGAGCACGGTGTTGATCTGACCGGTCTTGTCGTTCGGATAGCGCGCCTTGACGTCGGCGGGTACCAGCTCCGGCAAGGTGCCGAGCAGGTAGTCGCTCAGCTGGTTCTCTTCGCGGATGATCTGCATGGCACGGCCGCCGAGCACGTAGGACGGACGCACGACCAGCGGCAGCCCGAGATCGGCGGCCACCAGCCGCGACTGCTCGACCGAATAGGCGATGCCGTTTTTCGGCTGCTTCAGCCTGAGCTTGTCGAGCACGCGCTTGAAGCGGTCGCGATCTTCGGCCAGATCGATGGCGTCAGGCGAAGTGCCGAGGATCGGCACATTGGCCGCCTCCAGCGCGCGGGCGAGCTTGAGCGGGGTCTGGCCGCCGAACTGCACGATGACGCCGTGCAGCCTGCCATTCTGCCGCTCGGTGGCGATGATCTCGAGAACGTCCTCGGCCGTCAGCGGTTCGAAGTACAGGCGATCGGCAGTGTCGTAGTCGGTCGAGACCGTCTCTGGATTGCAGTTGATCATGATGCTTTCATAGCCCGCATCGTGCAGGGCGAAGCAGGCATGGCAACAGCAGTAGTCGAACTCGATGCCCTGGCCAATGCGGTTCGGTCCGCCGCCCAGGATGATGATCTTGTTCTTGTCGGACGGCGCGCTCTCGTCGACAATTGCGCCCGCAAACGGCGCTTCATAGGTCGAATACATGTAGGCGGTCGGCGAGGCGAACTCGGCGGCGCAGGTGTCGATTCGCTTGAACACCGGGCGAACCCCGAGCGCATGACGCCGCGCCGTGATGTCGGCCTCGCTGGTTCCGGCCAGCACCGCCAGCCGGGCGTCGGAAAAGCCCATTGCCTTCAGGGTCTGCATGCCGAACGCGTTGCCGGGCAGCCCGCTGTTCCTGACCTTGTTCTCGATCTCGACGATGCCGCGCATTTCAGCGAGAAACCAGGGGTCGATCTTGCAGGATGTGAAGATTTCCTCGTTCGTCCAGCCGAGCCGCATCGCCTGCGCCACCTGCAGAAGCCGGTTCGGCGTCGGGGTACCGAGCGCGGCACGGATGGCATTCTTGTCGTCGCTGCGGCCAAGGCCTTCGATTTCGATCTCGTCAAGCCCGGTCAGGCCGGTTTCGAGCCCGCGCAAGGCCTTTTGCAGGCTTTCCTGGAACGTGCGGCCGATCGCCATCACCTCGCCGACCGACTTCATCGAGGTGGTCAGCGTATGGGAGGCGCCGGGGAATTTCTCGAAGGCAAAGCGCGGAATCTTGGTGACGACGTAATCGATGGTCGGCTCGAACGACGCTGGCGTCGCGCCGCCGGTGATGTCGTTGGCGATCTCGTCGAGTGTGTAGCCGACCGCGAGCTTGGCGGCGACCTTGGCGATCGGAAAGCCGGTGGCCTTGGACGCCAGCGCGGATGAGCGCGACACCCTCGGGTTCATCTCGATCACGACCATGCGTCCGTCGGCCGGATTGACGCCGAACTGCACATTGGAGCCGCCGGTCTCCACCCCGATCTCGCGCAGCACGGCCAGCGAGGCGTCGCGCATGATCTGGTATTCCTTGTCGGTCAGCGTCAGCGCCGGCGCCACCGTGATGGAATCGCCGGTATGCACTCCCATCGGGTCGAGGTTCTCGATCGAACAGACGATGATGCAATTGTCCTTTTTGTCGCGCACCACCTCCATCTCGAACTCTTTCCACCCCAACACCAATTCCTCGATCAGGACTTCGTCGGTGGGAGAGGCGTCGATGCCGCGCTCGACGATTTCGATGAATTCATGCTTGGTGTAGGCGATGCCGCCGCCGGTGCCGCCCATGGTAAAGGAGGGCCGGATGATGGCGGGCAGGCCGATCTCATCGAGCGCCCGCAGCGCATCGGGCAGCGTCTTGGTCTGCACCGAACGCGGCGTCTCCAGCCCGATCCGGGTCATGGCCTTGCGGAACCGGCCGCGGTCCTCGGCCTTGTCGATCGCATCGGCGGTGGCGCCGATCATCTCGACGTCGAATTTGGCCAGCGTGCCCTGCCGGCGCAGCGACAGCGCGCAATTCAGCGCCGTCTGTCCGCCCATGGTCGGCAGCAGCGCGAAACCGCCAGGCAGGACATGGCGCTCCTTCTCGATGATCTTGGCGACGATTTCCGGCGTGATGGGCTCGATATAGGTGGCGTCGGCCAGTTCCGGATCGGTCATGATGGTAGCCGGATTGGAATTGACCAGGACAATGCGGTAGCCCTCCTCCTTCAGGGTCTTAACCGCCTGGGTTCCCGAATAATCGAACTCGCAGGCCTGTCCGATCACGATGGGACCGGCGCCGATGATCAGAATGGTGGAGATGTCGGTTCGCTTGGGCATCAAGACTCACGGGAATTCGGGCACAAAAAAAGGGCGCGCATGCTGCGCGTCCCCAATGCCTCAGCGCCAGGTTACCCTCGCGCGCGGTTGGTCTTTAGAACAGATTTCGCAGCCGCGAAAGGGCCTTAAAGTCCACATCAACCGGCATTTTGGGTCTTCTTCGAGCTGCGCCGTAGCAGGGCCATAGTCACGTCGTGATGGCCGTCAGTACCTGGCCACGGCTGGCGAGGTGCACAAGGTAGGTAAAGGCCGTTATTGGCTTGAACCGTCAAACCCCGGTAACAGCGATAACGCCGATAACGCGGAGGATGAATAAGTGCCTCGAGCCGTTATCGCGTTATCGCTGTTATCGGGGCAGCAAGGGCAAACGGGCCGCTCGCAAAACTCAAGCACGGCCGGATCTTGCCGGCTGCAGATGCCGGCTGCGGCGACGAAGAGGTCGCGCGCGTGGCGGTGGGCGGTTCCGCCGTGTACCGAACAGAAGCAGCGAACATTGGAGACCCGGCCTGGATTTGAACCAGGATAAAGAGCAATGCACTGCTCCTGCGTCGACGCTTTCCGCCACCGGGCCGCTGCAATCATCACCGATTAGGCCAAGAAAAGCCACGAGTACCACCAGTTAAGGTTACCTCCGTCGGTCGGTCGCGGTCAGGCGCCGGACTCAGCTATGAAGGTCAGCCGCCACGGATTGTACCCGATATTGAAGGGCGCGCGGGCGGCGTTAAAGTCCGCCGCCGCCAGCTTCGCGATCATCTCGGTTTCGCCATAGCGGTGCAGGCCGATCCGTGCGCGCAATTGCCGATAATCGGAAAGCGCCGTGGAGACCAGCCCGATCAGGGCGTCTTTCAGGAAGCCGTGAGTGAAGGCGAACCGCAGCAATGCGATCACGTCCCTGATCATGCCAACGTCGGGTCGCAGCACATCCCCCAGAACCAGGCGGCCGCCGGGGCGCAACAACCTTCGGATCACCGCCAGCGCGTCGTCGAGTTCGGCTGGCGTCATGTACTGGGCAACCGAGTTCATCACCACGAGATCGACCGATTTCTCCTGCATTTTCCGTAAGTCGTCCAGCGAACGCACCCTTATCTTCATGTTCGGAGCAAAGCGCGCGATCAGCCGGCCGCGCACGCCCGGCGCCGGCTCGGCCAGGATCAACCGGCCGCAGGCTTCCGCCACCTGCGCCGCCGACAGCGCTTCGCCGCAGGCATAATCCAGTACCACCGCGTCGGGCGCCGGGATGTAGCTGATGATATCCTTCGCAATCAGTTGAAAATGCAGGTCGCGATGCAGCTTGCTCGCATAAATTGTATGCGTGGAATCGTAATAGTCGATCCAATCATCCATGGTTGATAGGCCGCCCGCTAAAACGGGGTTCCGGGGCAGGAACCGGCATGAAGGTGATGCGTTGGATTGCCCGGCAACCCTCGTCGGTGCCGTCAATCCTCCAGCTTACCTAACAGGAAGGTGCATCGTGAGCAAAGCCATCTCCGACAAAGTCTCCCCCGATCTTGACACGCCGACCGATCTGCCGAAGCAGGCGGTAGAGCAGCTTTCAGTGTCGCTCAACACCCTTTTGGCCGATGCCTTCGCGCTTTATCTGAAGACCAAGAACTTCCACTGGCACGTCAGCGGCCGGCATTTTCGCGACTATCATCTGATGCTCGACCAGCAGTCGGAGGCGATTTTCGCGACCACCGATCAGCTGGCCGAGCGTGTCCGCAAACTGGGCGGCACCACGTTGCGTTCGATCGGTCAGATCGGCAAGCTGCAGACCATCAAGGACAACAATGAGAGTTACGTGCCGCCGCGCCAGATGCTGCGCGAGCTGATGGAAGACAACAAACACATCGCGGCGGCGATGCGCAAGGCCCACCAGCTCGCCGACGAGCATGAGGATGCCGGCACCGCCGGCCTGCTCGAAACCTTCATCGACGAAACCGAGCGCCGCACCTGGTTCTTGTTCGAAGCCACCCGTCAGGAGGGCAGCAACGCGGCGTGAGGCATGTGCCGATCTCGCAGGGTACCCTCGGAATCAACCGCCTAGGGGGGCTTGAAAGACGCCCACCCTAGGCATTTTGCTTCCACAGGCTCAGCAACGGGCCGTCTTCTCCCTTCACCGGATCGGTCTTCGGGAGCTTGACCCGCGGAATCGTCGCCAGCGCCTTCTGGTGATTGGCAGCGGTCGGCAGCGTGACCTGCATGCGCGGTCCGGGCGGATAGGCTCCGACCACCGAAAGGTTCGGGCTTGCCGACAGGCATTGATGTCCGGTGCCGGCGGGCAGGATGGCGACATCGCCGGCAGCCATTTCGATTTCTTCACCGTGGTCGCCGCCGAAGCGAACACGCGCGTGACCGCGGGCGATGCCAAGTACTTCGTGAACCGTGGCGTGGTAGTGCAGATAATCATAGATGCCGTTGCGCCACATATCGCCCCAGCCATTGGCGCTGAACAATTCCTCGAACGTCTCCTCGGGGTGGTCGCCGCCGACGTCGACCGCCTGCGGGTAGACCAGAAACGGCATCGGGTTGTTCGGCACCCGTCCGTCATCCCCAAAGGTGAAGACCAGCGGTTTGATGTCCTCGCGGATGGCTGACATGGCCAATCTCCTGCGCGCGATAATGGCGCTCAATCAACTGTTGGCCGCGGCTCACGTTCCCGCGATCGAGGCCTTGGGCATCTCGAACACCAGGCAGGTCGTGGTGGCGTGGGCGAGCAGGCGGCCTTGGGCGTCGGTGATGCGTGCCTCGGCGGTCGCGGCGCGGCGGCCGACATTGAGGGTGCGGCCCTCGGTGCGGACCGGTCCGGTAGCCACCGTCATTCCCTTGATGAAGGATACCTTGAATTCGAGCGTGGTGTAGCCGGTGCCCGGCGGCAGCGTCGAATGCACCGCAAGCCCCATCGCCGAATCCAACAGCGTCGCGGCATAACCGCCATGGACCGAACCGATCGGATTGTAGTGCCGCAGGCCGGGTAGGCTATGCATTACCACAATGCCCGGCTCGGCGCTGCTATCGAAGGGTTCGATGGTCTGCATGATCGGCGGCGCCGGCAATTTGCCGTCCAGGATGGCGCGGACGAAATCGAGGCCGGCCATCGCGGCCATGATTTCCGTCGGGGTCACGCCGTAGTCGGTTTTGCGGGTGGTCTGGTCGTCCATGGGGATCGTCCTGCAGCCTTACGATGATGGGCATCATACTAAATGATCGCCGACGATGCCAGCGGTTCCGTCGCGAGGAGAGGTCCTGGCCGCGTAGCCTCGATCCGCCCGCGCTCTGGGGCAAATGGGCCTCTCGTTGTCAGGCGCTTTTGTTTGCCCGCATCAGATCAGCGAAGCGCTTGAACAGATAGTGCGAATCGCGCGGGCCAGGGGAGGCCTCCGGGTGGTACTGCACCGAGAATACCGGCCGTCCCCTGAGCTGAATGCCGCAATTGGAGCCGTCAAACAGCGAGACATGGGTCTGCAGCGCGCCCTCCGGCAGGGTCGCGGCATCGACCGCGAAACCGTGGTTCATCGAGGTAATTTCCACCTTGCCGGTGGTCTCGTCCTTGACTGGATGATTGGCACCGTGGTGGCCCTGGTGCATCTTCCGGGTCCTGGCGCCCACAGCCAGGCCCAGCATCTGGTGACCGAGACAGATGCCGAACGTCGGCGTGCCGGAATGGATGACCTTCTGGATCACTGGCACGGCGTATTTTCCGGTCTCGGCGGGATCGCCGGGGCCGTTCGACAGGAACACGCCGTCCGGTTTCATGGCGAGAATTTCTTCGGCCGATGTGGTCGCCGGCACCACCGTGATCTTGCAGCCCTCGCCGGCTAATAGCCGCAGGATGTTGCGCTTGATGCCATAGTCGATGGCAACGACGCTGAACTCGGGATCGGTCTGGCGGCCGAATCCTTTTTCCCACGCCCACGACGTTTCGTCCCAGGTAAAGCGCTGGCCCGTGGTCACCATCGGCACCAGGTCCATGCCTTCCAGGCCGGGCCATTCGCGGGCCTCTTGCTTGAGCCCGTGCAGGTCGAACTGGCCGTCCTTGGCATGGACAATGACCGCGTTCGGCATGCCCTTCTCACGAATCCGGGCCGTCAGCGCCCGGGTGTCGATGCCGCATAGGCCAATGATGCCGCGGGCCTTCAGCCAGTGGTCGAGGTGGCGGCTGGCGCGGTAGTTCGAGGGGCTGGTGATGCCGGCGCGCAGGATCACGCCGCGCGCGCCTGGCGTCGCCGCCATGTTCACCGTCTCGATATCCTCGTCGTTGGTACCGACATTGCCGATATGCGGAAAGGTGAAGGTGATGATCTGCCCAGCATAGGAGGGGTCGGTAAGGATTTCCTCATAGCCGGTCATCGCGGTATTGAAGCAGACCTCGCCGACTGCTTGGCCTTCCGCGCCAAGGCCAAAGCCTTCCAGCACGGTGCCATCGGCGAGCACGAGCAGCGCGGTCGGAACATGGTCCGGCCAGGCCAGGGCATTTTCTGTCGGGGTCATGAGCGCATTACATAGTCGCCGCCGGCGCAGGCGTCAAAGCCCGAAACGCGCGGATGCACATACCGTTCGTGAACGTGTTGACGGGCCATGGCGGCCTTTTGCCGGTTCCAGATCTGGAATGTCCGTTTTTGTTAGTTGCGCGTCGGGCTACCCCGGCGGGGTGTTGGCCCGGTCGTCGGGGATGGCCGCCAACGCCACGCGCGGGGTGTTGTCTCGTGGCTGCCTTCGGCCTAGATCAGGGCTCATGATGATGCGGCCGGAGCGGCCGCGAGGGGATCAAGCGATGCTGCGCGACGACATCAACAACGCGGTCAAGGACGCGATGCGGGCCAAGGACGAGCGCAAGCTCTCGACGCTGCGGATGGTCAACTCGACCATCAAGAACGCCGACATCGAGGCACGCGGCCAGGGCAAACCGCCGCTGAGCGACGCCGACCTGCTCGGGGTTTTCCAGAAAATGATAAAGCAGCGCCAGGAATCCGTCGACTTGTACGACAAGGGCGGCCGCGCCGAGCTTGCCGCAGCGGAGCGCGAGGAAATCGCCATCATCTCGGCCTACCTGCCGAAGCAGATGTCGGAAGCCGACGTCAAGACGGCGATTGCGGCGGCCATCGCCGAGACCAACGCGGCCGGGATGAAGGACATGGGCAAGGTGATCGCGGCGCTGAAAACAAAATATGCCGGGCAGATGGACTTCGGCAAGGCCAGCGGCCTGGTGAAGGCGGCGCTGACGGGGTGATGTAACGCGCGCCGGTGAAGATTGACGCAGATCAACACGATGGGAGCCACATCCTGCCCCAATAGTCAAAACTATCTGGAGGAGGCGAGCCCGATGACATCCATCTCCGGCAAGATCGATCCGGTGGTGCGGCGCATCACCACCACCGACATTGCCGAGGCGCTGAGCCAGGGCTTGCGCGATTTTCAGGCCATGCCGCTGTTCGGGCTGGCCTTCGGCGCGCTTTATGCCGCCGGCGGCATCGCGATCCTGCTCTGCCTGACGGCGTTCGGCCTGGTCTATCTGGCCTATCCGCTCGCCGCCGGCTTCGCGCTGATCGGCCCCTTCGTCGCCATCGGCCTCTACGAAATAAGCCGGCAGCGGGAGGCCGGGCAGAAGCCCACGCTTTCCGGCATCTGGACCACCGTGACGTCGCGGGGGGAAATCGGCTGGATGGCGTTCGTCACCTTGTTCATCTTCATCATGTGGATGTATCAGGTGCGTCTGTTGATCGCGCTGCTGATCGGGCTCAACGCCTCGTTTTCAAGTTTGCGGGAATTCATGACGGTGGTGCTGACCACCAATGAAGGATTGGTGTTTCTGGCGGTCGGCAATGCCGTCGGTGCGGCATTATCGTTGATCCTGTTTTCGCTCACCGTGGTCTCGTTTCCGCTGCTGCTCGACCGTGACGTCGATTTCGTTACCGCGATGATCACCAGCGTGCGGGCGGTGGTGACGAGCCCGCTGCCGATGATCGGATGGGCCGCGATCATCGTCGTGCTTTTGACCGTCTCGGCGCTGCCCTACTTCCTCGGCCTGTTGGTGACGCTGCCGGTGCTCGGTCACGCCACCTGGCATCTCTATCGCCGGATTGTGGCCCCGGTGGCGCTCTCCTAACCGCCGCCGCGCTGGCGCGCAGCTTGCTCTTCGGCGCGGAACTTACGGCGTCGCGATGCCGAGCTTCTTCAGTGCCTCCAGCATCCGCCGCGGCGGCTCCATCTCGATGACCAGCGGCTCGCCTCGTTCCAACAGGCTTTTCAGGCTGGACAGGATCGCGGGCCAGCCCTGACGGCCGCCGGAGAGGATGTCGTCGTCGATCGGCCGGTCATGGGCTTCGGTCATGGTCAGCCGGACGACTTCGCCGCCGGCGGGCTCGATTTCGAAGGTCACGAGCGTCGGTCCGAGTTTTTCAATCAGTTCCGGCCAATTGACGTTGAAGGTGATGGTGAGTTTGCGTGGCGGCGTGCATTCGATCACCTCGCCACGGATATGAACCGAACCATCCGGAGGCCGCACGACGTAGTCCCCGCCGATCCTGAGATCGACCTCTACTGAGTTGCCGAAAAAATATTTCCGGCTGAATTCCCCCGATGTCAGCGCCCGCCAAACCTGTTCCGGCGTCGAGGCGATGTAGATGGTGTAGACCAGCGACGGCCTGAATCGATCGATATTCATGGGGCCTGTCCCTGGGTTGAGGCGGGATCGCGCGCGGCGTTCGCGGGGTTACTCATCGCGGGTCTCCAATTGCCGTTTCAGTTCGCTGAGCGCGGCAAGCTTGCCGCGTTCGAATTTCTTGATCCACCTATCGCCGATCTGATGGATCGGAACCGGGTTGAGATAGTGCAGCTTCTCGCGGCCATGCTTGAACGTGGTCACCAGGTTGGCGGCCTCGAGAATAGCCAGGTGCTTGGTGACGGCCTGCCGCGTCATGGCAAGGCCGTCGCAGAGTTCGTTCAGGGTCTGTCCGTTTTTGGTATGAAGCCTGTCGAGCAGCGCCCGTCGCGAAGCATCGGCCAGCGCTTTGAAGACCTCATCCAACATCGGGCTTTATAGGCAACCAAATGGTTGCATGTCAAGCGGATGCCTTTGGCGTGCGCACCACGCTGTGCTAGGGTTATCGAGCAGCTGACGAAGATCAGTTTCGACAGCCCTCGGGGAAGAAACATGTCCGGTCGCGTCAAACTGGCAGCCTGCGTTGGATTGGTCTTGGCGGCCTGCGGCGGCGCGTCGGCGCAACAGCAGGTGATCGGAGCGCCGCCCGAAGCCTCCAACATGCAACTGGTCGGAACCAACGACCTGCAGGCGCGCAGCGCCTATCAGCCGACCATCCACCATCAGGGCGACCGCTGGATTGCCTATATCGGCCACCACGGCGGCACCGACGATGTTCCGGATCCCGTCAATCCCATGACCGGCAAGGCCGAGCCGAACGGCACCTCGATCGTCGACGTGACCGATCCGGCCCATCCCAAATATCTGCACCATATTCCGGGCCAGGAAGGAAAGTACGAGGGCGGCGGCGCGCAGATGGCGCGGATCTGCGACGGCAAGACCCTGCCCAAGGGCGACCCTGATGCGGTCTACCTGCTGCGGACCTTCGGCAGCGAGGCCCATGAGATCTGGAATGTCGCCGATCCCGCCAATCCGGTGCTGATCACCCGTCTCGCTGGGCTGAAGGACACCCACAAGAGCTGGTGGGAATGCGACACCGGCGTGGCCTTCCTGGTCTCCGGCGCACCCGACTGGCGCACCCGGCGCATGACCCAGGTCTACGACCTCTCGGATCCCGCGCACCCCGTCAAGATCAGGGATTTCGGGCTTCCCGGCCAGGAGCCGGGCTCGACCGGCGCGGTACCGACCGAACTGCACGGACCGATCTCGACCGGCCCGCAGGGCAACCGTGTCTATTTCGGTTACGGCACCAACAAGGGCGGCATGTTGCAGATCGTCGACCGCGACAAACTGATCCATGGGCCAACAGAGCCGACACCGGAAAACCTCCGCGCTCCCGAAATTTCCCGGCTGACGATGTCCGCCTTCAACGGCGCCCACACCACCTTTCCGATGCCGCAGATGCCGATAGCCGAATTCGCCCACGACAAGGACGGCAAGGTCCGCGACATCGTGATGATCGTCGACGAGGCGATCCTGAACGAATGCGGCGAGCCCAGGCAGATGGTCTGGTTCGCCGATGTCACGGTGGAAAACCGCCCGATGATGATTTCGAGCTATACCGTTGCCGAGGCCAGCGGTTCGTTCTGCGAACGCGGCGGGCGGTTCGGCTCGCATTCCTCGAACGAGAGCATGGCGCCGGTCTACTACAAGAAGATGGCGTTCATCGCCTTCTTCAATGCCGGCGTTCGCGCGCTCGATATTCGCGATCCCTATCATCCGGCCGAGGTCGGCTATTTCATTCCCTCGATCACGGCGGCGACCGACAAGCGCTGCGTCGCCATCGAAGGCAAGGAGCGCTGCAAGGTCGCGATCCAGACCAACAATGTCGAAACCGACGACCGCGGCTATATCTATATCGTCGATCGCGCCAATACCGGGCTTGATATCCTGCAACTGACCGGCGCCGCCCGCGCGGTGGCGGGCCTGCCCTGATCCAGGTGAGGTGCGACATGCGCAAGCTCTTGGCCGCGGTAAGTGTCGCGATGGCCGCGCTGATCGGCGCCGCCGGCAGCTGGCATGCGCGGTCAAACACCGATGGCTGGCGCGAAATCACCTGGCCGTTTCCGCGCGATGGCTGGCCGTCGGGGCGCGCGTTCCATTGCGCCGCGGCCGCCTGCGGCGAGGAGGTCGAGGTCTATGTGCGGCCGAAGCTCGGCTTTTGCAACTGTGACAGCGGCGTTGCCGATGACGACGAAGTCGATCGCGTCGCCGATCTCGACATGATCAGCCCGCGCTTCGCGCCGCTTGAAGCGGGCCGGGTGATCCGCCTTGCCGACATGCGCGGGCGATCGAGGGCCTATGACTTGAACATGCCCGATGGTTCGCGGCATGCCGCCGTCGGCATCGCGGTGTCGCATCGCTGCGACCTCGTGGTCGCAGCGGCGCAGGGCCAAGGCACGGCGACGGTCGTTCAGCGGGTGGCGCTGGAATTTCTGGGCTCGGATGCGCTCACGCAATGGTTGAAGTCGGTCTTGGCCGGAAGCTGAGTTCTCCATCGTGGCCGGGCATTGACGTCTTTTGGATCGAGGCGAGTTCAGATAAGACGTGGATGACCGGAACAAACCCGACCATAACGACGTGCTGGCGAGTCCTCATCATGTCCCTGCAACTCTATCTGGCCTTCGTCGCCGCCTGCATCGCGCTGGCGCTGTTGCCCGGGCCGATCGTGACGATGGTGGTAGCCAATGGTCTGCGCTATGGCACCCGCGCGGCGTTGATCAACATCCTCGGCGCGCAGGCGGGCCTCGCGATCGTGATCGGCATCGTCGCCGTCGGGTTGGCCTCGCTGATGGCGACCATGGGCTACTGGTTCGACTGGGTGCGCTTTGCCGGCGCCGCCTACCTGGTGTGGCTCGGCGTCAGGCTGATCCGCTCGCCGGTACAGGGCGTCGCGGCCGATATGCCGCCGTCCCCGCCGCGCGGCGGATTTTTTCTGCAGGGATTTTTGGTGCTGCTCAGTAACCCCAAAGTGCTCGTGTTCTTCGGCGCCTTCATTCCGCAGTTCGTGGACATGAACCAGGACCATGTCCCGCAGGTGGCCCTGCTCGGATTGACCTTCATGGTGATCGCGGGGATGACCGACGCCGGCTATGCGCTGTTGGCCGGTCGCGTGAGGCTGTTCTTCTCGGCGCGGCGGACGCGGCTGTTGTCGCGCGTTTCCGGCGGCTTCATGATCGGCGGCGGCATCTGGCTGGCGCTGGTCCGGACGCGGTGAGGCTAGATGAGCTGCTCGGCCCGCAACATCTGCTCGATCTGGCGAAAAATCCGCGCCAGCCGCTCCGCCCACGCGATCTGTCCGGCCGCTGCGGTGATCAGGTCCTGGCGAATTTCGATGCCGGTGTTCAACAGCCCGCGCGCCTCGCCGTGCACGGGGATGCTGTAGTCGGTGTCGTCGCTGACCGCATAGGGTTCGTTGTCGCCGACCACCAGATCGCTTTCCTCCCGCAACAATTTCAGAAGCCGCGGCGGCAGTTGGGTGTCGCGATGATAGAGCGTGCCGATATGCCAGGGCCTGACGATGCCGGCATAGACCGGCGTGAAGCTGTGCAGTGCCACCAGCACCGTCGGAATCTGTTCGCGTCGGCGCCGCTCGATCACCTCGGCGATGCGCAGGTGGTAGGGATCGAATATCGCGCGCCGCCGCGCCTCGGCCGCCTCGCGCGTCAGACCTTCATTGCCGGGGATGACGGTGGCGTCGCTGACCTGCGGGATGGAGCTTGCGGCCAGCGGCGGGCGATTGCAGTCGATCACCAGCCGCGAGTAGCGCTGCGCGATCAGTGCGGCATCGAGATGGTCCGACAGCGCGTCGGCTATGCCGGCGATGCCGAGATCCCAGGCGATGTGCCGGTCAAGCTCGCGCGCCGGCAGCCCGAGATCGCCGAGCCGGCGCGGGATGGCCCGCCCATAATGATCGCAGCAGAACAGGAACGGCGAGCGGCCGGGGGTATTATTCTCAAGCACCGGCGCGACATCGTGGCTGTCAAGTAGTAATGAGGTGTCCTGGTCGTGGCGGTCCAACGTCATTTCCTTCTGCGCATTGCCTATCGAAGCAGCATACCGATTTAGACATAAGCTGGGATCGGTATAGATTAGATAGCCTAAAATCAGGATGATTACGCCGACGATGCCCCTGCTGACCATTCATCACAAGACCGAATATCACTATGCGCATCCGGTGGCATTTGGCGAGCACCGCATCATGCTGCGCCCGCGCGACAGCCACGATCTGCGTCTACTCTCGGGTGGCCTGAAGATCGCGCCACAGCCGATGTCGCTGCGCTGGATCCACGACGTGTTCGGCAACAGCGTCGCGATTGCGACCTTCGATGAGCGCGCCGAGGTCCTGTCGTTCGTCTCGAGCGCCACCGTCGATCATAATCCCGCCGAGGAGTTCGCGCTGACCCCGGACGATCCGGCCTATTTCTATCCCTTCATATACGACCAGGAGGAGTTCCCGGATCTCGTGCAGTTCATTACGCCGCAATATGCCGATCCCGAAGGCGAACTTTCCGCCTGGGCGCGTAACTTCCTCGACGAGGAAGGGCCGACCCCGACTTTCAAGATCCTGAGCGAAATGACGCACGGCATCCGCCGGACATTCACCTATCGCAAGCGGCACGAACAGGGTACCCAGCACCCGCTCGACACCCTGCAGACCGGTTCCGGCTCCTGCCGCGATTACGCGCTTTTCATGATCGAGGCGCTACGGCGGCTCGGCATCGCCGCGCGTTTCGTCTCGGGATACATCTTCGTTCATGGCGATCGGGAGCATGGCTATGTCGGCGGCGGCTCGACCCATGCCTGGGTTCAGGTCTACCTGCCGAGCGCTGGATGGATCGAGTTCGATCCCACCAACGGCATCGTCGGCAACCGCGACCTGGTGCGGGTCGCGGTGGCGCGCGATCCCAGCCAGGCAATCCCGCTGCACGGCACCTATCTCGGTTCGGCCGATGCCTTCGTCGGCATGGAGGTCAGCATCAACGTGGTTTCGGCCGGTTAAAGAATGTCCGATCGTCTGTTCGTCTACGGCACGCTGATGCGCGGCTTCGATCACCCGATGGCGAAGCTATTGTCGCGCGGCGCGGATTTTCTTTCGCCCGCGCGCTGCCGGGGCCGGCTCTATCTGGTGAAACACTATCCTGGTCTGGTGCCGTCGGACGATTCCGCGGACATCGTGTTCGGCGAACTCTTCCGGCTGCGCTCGGCTACTGAATTGCTGCGCGAACTCGACATGTATGAAGCCTGCGGCGAGGGTTTTGCCGAGCCGACCGAATATGTCAGGCAGATGCTGGCCGTGACATCCGCCGATGGCACCGTGGGCGAGGCCTGGACCTACATCTACAACTGGCCGGTCGCCCAGCTGCCGCGCATTGCTTCGGGGCGATTCCTGGAGCAGTAAGAGCCCCGTGTCTGTGGTACGATGGGCTTGGTCGTTCTGCGCACGACGGGAATCAGCACAATTACAATTGTATTTCTCGTAATGGAGCGCGCGGCACGCAAATGTCCCTCCGCCCCTGTGAATAGCCGGGAGAATCCAACAATCCTCGTACTTTAATCCGACGCCCCTGTATCCCTATCCGGTTGGCTCCCCGACTCACCGAAACTCGATCCGATGCGCTTCACGCCCGAATTTCTTGACGAACTGCGCGCCCGGCTTTCGGTTTCGGAAGTGGTCGGCCGCCGCGTGAAGCTGAAGAAGGCAGGGCGGGAGTGGAAGGGACTGTCGCCATTCCAGCAGGAAAAGACGCCGTCCTTTACCGTCAATGACCAGAAGCAATTCTATCACGATTTCTCCACCGGCAAGCACGGCAACATCTTCGACTTCGTGATGGAGACCGAGGGGGTCTCCTTTCCTGAAGCCGTCGAGCGGCTGGCCTCGATGGCCGGCATGCCCGTGCCCGCCTCGACCCCGGATGCCGCACGCCATGAGCAGCGCCGCAAGACGCTTTACGATGTCATGGAACTGGCGGCGAAATTTTTTGCCGACATGTTGGCTTCCCGGCACGGCGCCAAGGCTCGGGGTTATCTCGGCGACCGCTCGATCTCGCCGGCGGCGCAACTTCAGTTCCGCATCGGCTATGCGCCGGGCGCGCCGGGCGAACGTTTTGCCCTGAAGGAGCACTTGGGGTCGCTCGGCATTCCCGTCGAGGACATGGTCGAGGCCGGACTTCTGGTGGCGGGCGACGACATCCCGCTGCCCTATGACCGCTTCCGCGATCGCGTGATGTTTCCGATCACCGACCTGCGCGGGCGCGTGATCGCCTTCGGTGGCCGTGCGCTGGAAAAGGATGCGCCGGCAAAATATCTGAATTCGCCGGAAACCCCGCTCTTTCACAAGGGCGACAATCTCTACAATCTCGCCCCGGCGCGGCTCGCGGCCCACAACGGCAGCATCCTGGTGGTGGTGGAGGGCTATGTCGATGTCATCGCCATGGTCGGCGCGGGTTTTGCGGCCAGCGTCGCCCCGCTCGGCACCGCGCTGACCGAAAACCAGCTCGCGCTGTTGTGGAAGATGGCGGACGAGCCCGTGCTCTGTTTCGACGGCGACAAGGCCGGTCAGAAGGCGATGTGGCGCGCCGCCGATCTGGCGCTGCCGCATCTCTTGCCCGGCAAGAGCCTGCGCTTTGCGCTCCTGCCGGAAGGCCAGGACCCTGACGATCTCGCGCGCTCGGGCGGACGGGCCGCGATCGAGGAAGTCATCAAAGCCGCGCGCGGCCTCGCCGACGTGATCTGGTCGCGCGAGATCGCAGGCGGCACGTTTGCCACGCCGGAGCGGCGCGCGGCGCTGGAGGCGCGGATCGGCGAACTCTGCAGGGGGATCCGCGATGAGGTGGTGCGGCGCTACTACCGCGGGGATCTGGCGGAGCGGCTGCGGCGCGCCTTCATGCCGGAGGGCGGTCGCGGTTCGCCTGGGCGGGGCGGAATTCGCGGTAGCGCAGGCCAGTTCGGCGGCGAATCAGGCTGGCGGCGTCCGCCGCGCGGCTCCTTCACGCCGGGCGCGGCGGGGCGGATCGAGCCCCGTGGCAGGGGCGGAGCGTCGGCGGCCAGCCAGACCATTGACCGCAGGCCTTACCAGGCGGCGAGCCCCCAACTGGCCTTGAGCCCGATCATGCGGGGCCAGCGCAGCGCGATTTCCCGCCGCGAGGCGCTGATTTTGCAGACCCTGATGAACCATCCCTGGCTGCTGCACGACCATCTGGAAGAGGTGTCGGCGCTGGATTTGGTCCATCCCGAGGCGCAAAAACTGCGTGCCGGCATCATCACAGCCTTTGCCAACGACCATCATCACAGCCCGGAACCGACCGAACAGGCCGAGAAAATCCGCGCCGACCTCGAGGCAGCCGGATTTTCCAAATCTATTCAGAGAGTTGAGCTCGTGATCACGACCGCCGCGGTATGGGGGGCAAAAGCCCAGGCCGCGCCTGAGGACGTTCTTTCCACGTGGCGCCAGCTGGTCTCCTTGCATCGCCAATGGCACTCATTACTTAGGGAGTTGAAGGACGCGGAAGCGGCCTTGGGCGCCGATGCCAGCGAGGTCAGTCTGGCTTGGCTGCGTGACGTCAAGGCCCGGATGGCTGAAGTGGATGGTACCGAGGCCTTGATCGAGGGGTTCGGCGAATCCTCGGGCCGGTTCCAGCGCAGCGTTTGATTAAAGATTAATGCGGATGGCGGCCGCCGGAACCGCAAAAAGACTCGCCAAATCCATGGTTTGGCGGCAAAAACAGGGTTAAGCGAAGCTTAATGGGTCTGGAGCATTTTGACGGCGAAGGCGAGGCCGGTTCGCCATCGGGGCATGCGTTGGAAAAGTCTGGTGCGTATCCTGATTGCACAACCGTTATGCGCTTTGCGCGGAAGTGGTGCAGCAGGGGCCAAGAGTAGTAAATCGGCGAGCGCAATTGAAGGGGTGGCGAACGTTTGCGCCGCCCTTTCCGCGTCGCGGGCAAGTGAGATCAAGGGCGGGCGCGGCGACGCATCCTGGTTGAAGCGCGTTTAGGAGCAATGCATGGCCACCAAGGCAAAGACGCTGCAGGTAAAGGACAAGGACAAGGACGACAAGGTCGCGGACGCGCCTGAAAAGGATTCGCCCGACGCGCCGTCGCCGTTGCTCGACCTGTCCGATGCCGCGGTCAAGAAGATGATCAAGCAGGCCAAGAAGCGCGGCTTCGTGACCTTCGATCAGCTCAACGAAGTCTTGCCGTCGGACACCACCTCGCCTGAGCAGATCGAGGACATCATGTCGATGCTCTCCGACATGGGCATCAACGTCTCCGAGGCCGAAGACACCGACAGCGAGGAAGAAACCAAGGAAGAGGCCGAGGACGATACCGACAACGAACTAGTCGAGGTCACCCAGAAGGCCGTCACCGAAGTCAAGAAATCCGAGCCCGGCGAGCGCACGGACGATCCCGTCCGCATGTATCTGCGCGAGATGGGCACCGTCGAATTGTTGTCGCGCGAGGGCGAAATCGCCATTGCCAAGCGCATCGAGGCCGGCCGCGAGGCGATGATCGCGGGGCTGTGCGAAAGCCCGCTGACCTTCCAGGCCATCATCATCTGGCGCGATGAACTCAACGAGGGCAAGATCTTCCTGCGCGACATCATCGACCTCGAAGCGACCTATGCCGGTCCCGACGCCAAGAACAACATGAACCCGCTGCTCGCGGCCCCGCTCGGCCCCGACGGCCAGCCGCTGTCGGCTGCCGCCAGCGGCAATGGCGGCACCGGCCCGGCCGTGCAGGCCGCGCCCGCGCATATCGCGCCGCCGGCGGCGCCGCCGGCTCCGACCCCGTTCCGTGCCGCGCCATCGGCTGCGCCCGAGGGCGAGGAAAAGGATACGGCGGAATCGTCCGCCGAGTCCGACATGGATGACGACGAGTTCGAAAACCAGATGTCGCTGGCCGCGATCGAGGCCGAGCTGAAGCCGAAGGTGGTCGAGATCTTCGACAAGATCGCCGACAACTACAAGAAGCTGCGCCGCCTGCAGGAGCAGGACATCGCCAACCAGCTGCAGAGCGAAAAGCTGTCACCGAACCAGGAGCGCAAATACAAGAAGCTGAAGGATGAAATCATCGTCGAGGTGAAGTCGCTGCGGCTCAACCAGGCCCGCATCGATTCGCTGGTCGAGCAGCTCTACGACATCAACAAGAAGCTGGTGTCGTTCGAGGGCCGGCTGTTGCGTCTCGGCGACAGCCACGGCGTCGCTCGCGAGGATTTCCTGCGCAATTATCAGGGCTCGGAGCTCGATCCGCGCTGGCTCAACCGCGTCTCCAAGCTCGGCGCCAAGGGCTGGAAGAATTTCGTCCACCACGAAAAGGACCGCATCAAGGAGCTGCGCCACGAGATCCAGTCGCTGGCCGCCCTGACCGGGCTTGAGATCGGCGAATTCCGCAAGATCGTGCACGGCGTGCAGAAGGGCGAGCGCGAGGCGCGCCAGGCCAAGAAGGAAATGGTCGAGGCCAATCTGCGGCTCGTGATTTCGATCGCGAAGAAATACACCAACCGCGGCCTGCAGTTCCTCGACCTGATCCAGGAAGGCAATATCGGGCTGATGAAGGCGGTCGACAAGTTCGAATACCGCAGGGGTTACAAGTTCTCGACCTATGCCACCTGGTGGATCCGGCAGGCGATCACCCGCTCGATTGCCGACCAGGCGCGCACCATCCGCATTCCCGTGCACATGATCGAGACCATCAACAAGATCGTGCGTACCTCGCGCCAGATGCTGAACGAGATCGGCCGCGAACCGACGCCGGAGGAACTGGCCGAAAAGCTCGGCATGCCGCTCGAGAAAGTGCGCAAGGTTCTGAAGATTGCCAAAGAGCCGTTGTCGCTGGAGACCCCGGTCGGCGACGAGGAGGATTCCCACCTCGGCGATTTCATCGAGGACAAGAACGCGATCCTGCCGATCGATGCGGCGATCCAGTCCAACCTGCGCGAGACCACCACGCGCGTCTTGGCCTCGCTGACCCCGCGCGAGGAACGCGTGCTGCGCATGCGCTTCGGCATCGGCATGAACACCGACCACACGCTGGAAGAAGTCGGCCAGCAGTTCTCGGTGACGAGAGAGCGCATCCGCCAGATCGAGGCCAAAGCGCTGCGCAAGCTGAAGCATCCGTCAAGGTCAAGGAAGCTGCGGAGCTTTTTGGATAATTGAGCAAGCGATGCTCTCGGCGCTTAAGCTAGTTAACCCGCTTGACGACACGCTTTCCGCATCGTCCCGGCCTTGAGCCGGGACCCATTCTCCTCCACGTCTGTTCTGGCGCGACGTCTCCGGCTCAGGGCCGGGAGGACGATGGCATGAGCTTGTTTATAAGCCCCCACCGTCACAACTTATGCCCCTTCTCGCGAAGCAGCTGGGTCAGGCTGGTCCGCAGCTCCTCGGTCGCCTTGCGGCTGGCTTCCTCGCCGATCTGCACGCTTTGCTGCCGAAGGACCAGCGACTTTTCCAGCAGTTTCTGTCCCACCGGCTGGCGATAGAAGTCCTCTATCTGGTGCAACTCGGCGACCGAAAAAGTGTTCGCATAGACGGTGGCGATGCCATCGACCATGGCGTTGTAATAGGGGGTGTAGGCATCCGCGATCGCAGGGATCATCGCATCAAAGTCACGTTCGATCTCCGGCCGGTCCTGCACCAAAGAGGGCTTCAGACCAAGCAGAATGACAGGTAGAAGCGCCTTGTACTGATCGGAGAGCTTCAGTGTGGTGACGAGGCTTCGCGCTGCCGCCATGGCTTCGGGGGCAGGCGTTTGCGCCTGTACCACTCCGATCGAAAACAGCAGCACGCTGCCGACCATCATCAGGTATTTGATCGGGTGTGACGACATAGGCTTCTTCCTCCGACTTTAACGGATTCCACAACAATTGATCTGAACTTTCGAGCGGGCCGGCTCGCTTCCCGCGCAAGCTTTACAGGCGCGGCAGCCCGGATTTCAGCCGCCTGCGGCCCCCGTCTGCGGCAGCGCATAACCCATGCTCGGCTTGGCGGCCACAGGGACGTCATCGTCTTCCACGTCGACGAACAGGACCGGCACCTTCTTGACCTGATCAAGTACCCAGGCAATCGCGATCATCGTCAGGATGCCGATAAGGCTGACGGTCAGTTGTTCCCAGACGCCGTGGGTATACTGGACCAGGATCCAGTGGGCGGCGAACGACAGGAAGACGCTGATGCAAAACAGCGGAAGCGAGTGCCGGCCGCACAACACCGCCGGATAGGCCCACCTGGAATGCAGATCGGCCCAATGGCGCGGGACAAACCGGCTGACAACGAGCGCCACCGCGAGAAAATGCGTGAAACGCAGCATGTCGAGGTCGGTCTTGTCGATGGGGTAGATCGCCTTGATCATCCATTTCGGGATCAGCGACGCCAAGAACGCGCTGTGCCAGGTCGACACGATCAGCAACGCAAACAAGATCCAGGCAATGGCCAGCACCAGCACCACGCGCGAGGCGAGCAGAACCCGGATCTGGGCGACAGCCCCGATGCCGCACCAGGCCGCGAACACGAACATCAGTTGCCAGGCAAACGGGTTGAAGTACCAGGTCGCCCCAGCCGGGTAGGACGGCAGATTCCAGTCGAACCAGCGCGCCAGCACATAGAGCACGGCGGAGGCCGCCAGGGTCAAGTTCGGACGGCGGATCATGCACCACAGGATAAAGGGCGAGGCGCCGATCAGACATATATAGAGCGGGATCACGTCGAGGTTGACCGGCTTGTATTGCAGCGTCAGCGCCTTGCCGATCAGGATATCGGGGTGATCGAGGAAACTGTGAACATTGAATTCATCCGCATACATCGGGTTGTCAGTTCTCCGGATGGTGCGTGCGATCTGCGCGGTGAAGGTCAAAAACAAGAGGATATGGGCGACATACATCTGCGCGACCCGCGTCCACAGGCGCTTCAGTGCGGCGAAAAACTGTCCACTGCGTATGATCGGTGCGTAGATGTAGGCTGCCAGATAGCCGGAAATGAACACAAAGAACTCGGCGGCATCGCTGAACCCGTAGTTGCGAAGTGTCAGCCAAGCCACCACGTCCTGCGGGATGTGGTCGAGGAAAATCATCCACAGCCCGATGCCGCGGAATAGATCGAACCGGACGTCGCGCTCGACGCGATGCGCGAGAGTTGACATGTCATGATGGGTCATGGAGCTATCCGTTTCATTCCGTTTCATTCCCTTGGTCTGGTGCCTTTGTTCGATCGGTCAGCGTGGGCGTTTTCACTCTAACCGTTCTCACTCTAACCGTTGTTTCCGTCATCCGGCGCCCGATCGCAGCGAGGGACCCCGGAAATCCATAGCCACCCATTGGGGTTATGGATTTTTGGGTTCGCTCGACGCGGCTCGCCGGAACGACGCCGAGCAGAGACAAAACGTCAGAAACAAAACACGAATTGACCCCCTCGGCTCTCTAGCCTGACGAACAGGATAAACGCAAAGTTCGCCCCTATCAAAACTTCTCGATGCGGAAATGACTGTCAATGAAATAATCCTATCGAATGACTGGCCGCCTGTCGATGTGCTGGATCTGGAGACCAGCCACAAAACCGGCAATCGGCATCCTCAAGATACTGTCGTTGACGGCGAAATCCGAGCCTCCTGCGCAGCGTTGTAAGGTTTTCTCGGGGAGGCAGGATCGCCCGCGTTGCAAACCGGTCGACGACGGTAAAAGAACGCCATCAGGCCGGTCACGATGGGCCGCGGCACCACGCCCGGCGACCGGCCATGCTTCTCGATATTTTTGGGCTTCATGCCGGTGGGGTTATTGGTCATCGGCGCCGTGCTCGCGTTGAAGCCAGAGAAGTGAATTGACGCCCGGGCCTGGCGTAACCTGGCGGGCCCGGACATCACAGGCGGGAGACGCTCGCCCCCCTTACATGTTGTGGTCGTTCGGATCCTTGCGGACGTCGGCGACATAGAGAATCACGGTCTCCTTGCCCAGATTCTTCCACCAATGCGAGGTGCCGAACATTTCTTTCCGGAGATCTCCGGTCTTGTGTACGATCGGATCGGTGCAATTGCTGGCATATTCGACGATCTCGCCCTGCTGCACGAAAATCAGCGCCGGCCGATCGTCGTGGCTGTGCCAGGGCACGATGCCGCCGGGCTCGATCGTCAGCTTGCGGAAGCGCAGTTCGCGGCCCTCGATGTGCGCCGGCTCTTTGCCGAGGTCGATCGCTCCCAGCGTGACGTCGGAGACGCCGACCGGCTTGTAGTCGACCTTCTCTCGGGCATTGGCCTTGATCTTGTCGGCGGGGCATTCGCCGGCCAAGGCGGCCGACGCCACGCCGATCGATCCGGCGATGGCGCAGGCCAGCGCGAGGCCCTTCCAGAAAGTGCTTGGATTTGCTGCTTGCCTGAACATATCGGTGTCTCCTCTAATGTTGCCGTGGCCGCAAAACATTTGGCCGGCTATTGGCGAATAATCGTTGAAATCGGGCGGCGCGGGAAATGCCGGCCGGCTCTTGACTCGATAGCGCGCCGCTATGCGGCGGCCTCAAAAGTGTCACAGCATGTGTTTGATTTCGGATCGAAATGTCGCGCAGGCGCACGGTTGGCTTTTGACCTTCGCGGCGGTGATGCCAGATCCGCATCGCTCTCCGAGCACGGGTGGGCAGCGTATGCCGCCGGGATCAGGCTTCCGGCTTGAACCAGCCTCCAAGCGGGCTAGCTTGTAGACTATTTCGTGCGGACCATCGAAAGCACCGTCCGAGCGAGATCGGCGGTCGATTCCACCAGTTGATCTGCGCCAGCTGTCTCAAGTTCGTCCCGGCTGCCATATCCCCAGAGCACGCCAAGACTGCGCATTCCAACCGCATGGGCACCGGAAATATCAAATCGGCGGTCACCGACCATCAGGCTGTGGGAAGGCAAAACTTTGTGCTGCGACAAGATATGGGCGAGCAGTTCAGGCTTATGATCCAGCGCCCCGCCTGGCACAGAACCGTGAATGCCATCAAAGTATGTTGCCAACCCCAGATGGTGCAGAATGCGGCTCGCGAAAGTTTCCCGCTTCGAGGTTGCCAGGTAAACGCGCAATCCGGCCTGCCGCATCTCTTCAAGAGAGCTGCCGATTCCCGGATAGGGCTCGCTTCCGAGAAAACCGCTCTCGCCGTAGTGTTGACGATACGCCGACACGGCTTCGCCGACTCTGGGGTCTCCGTACGGCTGCAGCAAAACCCGCATCATGTCCTCAAGCGGCGGCCCGATGGTGCGCTTGATGTCGAGCGTTTCATCCGGCTCATGCCCAAGCGCACGTAGAGCTGCCAGGCAGCTTGCCAAAATGCCGGGCTGCGAATCAATCAAAGTGCCGTCGAGGTCTAGAAGAACGCAGCACGTCGGGGTCATGGCTTGAAAATATCCGCCAAAGACCGGCGAGTAAATGTTCAGTCGGATTGCAGTCCGCTTGGGTCATTGGTGACCAGGTCGAGCCAGCAGCGCCCCATGGACGGCCTGCCGGCAAAATCGGAGGCGAATAACTCGAGGTCAGTCCAGAGCTACCGCGACAACTCCTGGCGGACGACGTTGGCCATGCATGTCGGCGGCAGCTTCCATGCGGTCCGCGAGGCATCCGCCGGCATCCCGGCAAGGCCGGGGTTGAGCATCGCCTGCGATGCGCGCAGCCCGAGCGGCCAACGCCGCTTGATGAAGGCGATGACGGCCAGCAGCTCGGCATCGCTGAGAACGTCCTTGAAGGCCGGCATGAAGGATGGGCGATCGACTGCTGCCGGCTCGAAGCTGCCGAACTTGGTCATGAGGAACAGCGCTTCGTCGGAATGCTGCCAGCTGTGACCGGTTTCGTCATGGGCCGGCGCACGCCGGCCGGCAAACTGGTCGTTGAGCTGCCAGAGCGGCTGTCCCTGGAGATAACGGCCGTGGCAGGCGGCGCAATGCTGCCGGTACAGCTGCTTTCCGATCGCGACGGCCGCTGGGTCGTCGGCATCGGCGAAATGGGCGACCTCGGCGAACGCAACGTGCCGCGCCAGCCTAACGCCCGCCGCCGAGGCGCCCACGACGCCGGCGATCCCAAGGCCGATCAGCCATCGCTTGAGCTTATGGCGCATGAGCAATCCCCTTCGTGCCGGCTTCTCACGCTGCTCCATGGAACGCCGGAGCGGGCATGCATCATCTGAAGAATGGTCGCAGTTCATCGGCGAGCTGATGGCCCGGCAGGTCTCCGGTCAAAAGCTTGGCCAGCGCCCCGTCCGGGTTCATGAGGTAGATGTAGGAGCTGTGGTCGATGGCGTAGGCGTCGTGACCAAGCTTGCGCACCACGTAGGTGACGCGGAATGCCGCCGCGACGGCTGCGGTCTGTTCCGCGGTGCCGCGCAGCCCGATGAAGCGCGGATCGAATGAGCCGACGTAGTCGGCCATCAGCTCTGGGCTGTCGCGATCCGGATCCACGGTAATGAACAGCGGCTGCACCTTGTCGGCAAGGGGCCCGAGCTGCTCCAGCGCAGCGGTGATGTCGCTCAAGGCTGTCGGGCAGGCATCCGGGCAGGACGTATAGCCAAAGTAAATGATCAGCCATTTGCCGGGAAAATCTCGATCGGTCACCACGTGTCCGTCGGGCGCCATGAGGCTAAATGGACCGCCCAGCTGCAGCGGAGCGATGGCATTGCCGCCCGGCAACCGGTTGACGGCGACCGACGCCGCCAAACTGACGGCGATCACAACGGACGCGGCTGCAAGCAGGCGGCGGGGCTGTAGCACCGCGGTGACCATCCACCGCGATCGTTTGGCGGCACTGCCCCGCTGCATCGTTGTTGTCTCCCCATCTGATCTGCGGCTCGTGGTGATGGAGCCGCCAGGTCCGACTTTCCGTCCACAACCTGGAGTCGGATATATAAATCTATCAATTTGAAATTGACAATGCCTTTTAAGATATATATGGTAGTTGCCTACCTTGGTGTCCGTGTAGTCGGCTGGGGGATTGTGAACATCATTGAACGGGCGGTGATCGCGAGACTGTATTGAACCGGTTGCTTGCCTTGATCCCTCACCTGCAGTGCTACCGATGCAAAGGTCCACGCGTGGGCTCCCGCACGGGAGACGCACGCCAAAAGCAGGTGGGAGGATATGATGAACTACGCAGAAGCCAGTTCGGGACTGGCGGCGCGTTGGCGCCGCCTCGTCCGCAGTCTAGTGATCGGCATCGGCTCCCTGGCGCTGATGCCATATTGCGCCTTCGCTCAGACGCCAAGCACACCAGGCAATCCGTGTCCGCGTCCCGCCGCCGGCAGCCTCGTCGCGCCGCCGCCGGATCTCTTCAGCAGCGACAACGCGCTGAACGTAGCCTTCAACTACTTCACCACCACGGACAGCGCCGGCCGCACACTGTTCTGCTTCGTGACCGCGGACAGTAATGCGCTGGAATCGCCGACGCTGCATCTCAATCCGGGCGACACGCTCAACATCGCGGCGACCAACAAGAACCCGCAGCCGCCCGCCGGCTCGCCGACCCAAGTGGTGTCAAATCCATCGAACCAGTGCGGCGACAAGACAATGACCATTACCTCGTTGAACATGCACTTCCACGGCACCAACACCACGCCGGCCTGCCACGGCGATCAGGTCATCCACACCATCATCAATTCAGGGGAGACCTTCGACTATTCCCTGAAATTCCCGAGCAACGAGCCGCCCGGGCTCTACTGGTATCACCCACATGTCCACGGCATTTCCGAAGCCGCGGTGCAGGGCGGCGCGTCCGGCGCGATCGTCGTCAACGGGATCGAGAACATTCAACCGGCGGTCGCCGGCCTGCCCGAGCGGATCCTGATCATTCGCGACCAGAACGTGGCCGGCAACCCGACGCCGGGCGGCGCCATTCCGTCATGGGACGTCACGCTCAACTATGTTCCCATCGCCTTTCCGGCCGAGACGCCGGCCATCATCCAGATGAAGCCCGGCCAAAAGGAGTTCTGGCGCGTCGCCAATGCCGCCGCCGACACCATCATCGATCTCCAGGTGGTCTATGACGGCGTGCCGCAGACGCTGCAGATCGTGGGGCTCGACGGCGTGCCCGTCGGCTCCCAGGACGGCACCGGTCAAGGCAAGCTCGTGCCCCAGACCGACATTCTGCTCGCTCCCGCCGCTCGGGCCGAATTCATCGTCACCGGACCTTCGACGAGCGTGAAAAAGGCCAGCTTCATCACGCTCAACATCAATACCGGCCCGGACGGCGACAACGATCCGACCCGGACGCTGGCCACTATCCAGGCCACCAGCCATCCGATGCCGACCCTTCCGGTCATCCCCGCCCCATCGGCGCCGGCGGCTTCGCCGATGTTCGCCGGCCTTGCCACCGCGACGGTGACGGCGCGGCGCACGCTCTATTTCTCCGAGGTGCTGCAGGACCCGAGCAACCCGTCCGGTCCGACCAACTTTTTCATCACCGTCGACGGAGCGACGCCGACACTGTTCGACCCCAACAATCCGCCGTCGATCGTCACCCATCAGGGCGCCGTGGAGGATTGGACCATCCAGAACCGGTCCATGGAAAACCACGAGTTCCACTTTCACCAGATCCACTTTCTGTTGATGGCGGCGAACGGCGTACCGGTGCCGCCGAGCCAGCAGCAGTTTCTGGACATGATTCAGATTCCCTTCTGGAGCGGGACCGGCCCTTATCCGAGCGTCACCGTACGCATGGACTTCCGCGGCATGGACATCGGCGATTTCGTCTATCACTGCCACATCCTCGGACACGAGGATAATGGCATGATGGCGATCATCCGCGTACTGGCGCCGCCGTCCTGAAGCCGCATGGGCCGTGCGGACGGCCGACCGCATTCGGCGGCATCGACCCTGCCGCCGAACGTTTATGGTTCGGTGGGAGAGTAACGTTTTCCGCGCCGATGACTTGCCGGCGCCGAGCGCCTGTCCAGCGGTTGCGTCAGCAGTTGCGGTGATCCGCGGGGTCCATCGTTATCGGTCTGACGGGCCCCGGCCATCATGATCGCGGTGCCCATCGCGGTTGAGCCGAAGGTGACGATGAAGCCGAACAGCAAGAGACCGAGCGCGGTGCCGGGCGCACTGTCGCCGAGAATCAGATCGCGCAAGGAATAGGGGTTGAGCACCATCAGGCCGCCGACCAGGAGCGCCGCCAGCGCCGTTCCGGCGGCGAGGTTGATCGCCAGCAGTCGGAACAGCGGCACCTGCCAAAATGGCAATCGGCGAGGCGGTTTTTCCTGGCTTCGCAATTCGTCCGGCATCGGCTCGCCTGCACTTGCTCCGCGACTCCATGCTATCAGAGCAACGCCTGCGGTTGAAGGCCAACTTCGAAAGGCCCGCCGGCCATGCGACGAACAAATTTTGCGGCGATGCCGCGCAGAAGCCGTTTTTTGCGCCTCAGTCAGGGGAGCTTGGCGCGCCGCCAGGCGAAAGAAGGGTTTCGACACTTGGCCGGCCAAAATCTCGTTGTCTGGTACAACACCCGTTGCCCGGTCTGCGACGCCGGTATCGACTGGCAGCGCAACAAGCTTTTGACAGCGCTGCGCTCGGGGCGGCTTGCGTTTCGCGACATCAATGAGGAGCCGACCGCGCTCCGCGCCTATGGCGCATCGCTCGATGATGTCAGGCGCCGCCTGCATGCCACCGACGAGCAAGGCGGCCTCATCGTCGGCGCCGATGTCGTGATCGCGATCTGGCGGATGACGAAAGGCGAGGGCTGGCTTGCGGTGCTGTTCGGCAACCGGCTGATGGCGCCGCTGACGCGCTTCGGCTACGACCGCTTTGCCGACGCCCTGTTCGCCTGGAACAAGTGGAAGGGGCATTGGTAGCCGGGATCCAACCGATGGCGATGGCATGGCTGCGGGAAAGAGCCGGCTGCTTCACTACCATCAATCCCGCGAAATAGCGTAAGGGATGGTACGATCAGATCCGGCCATCCCAAGGAACCGCTGCCTCATGCCCTTTCTCCGCTTTGCCATCTTGCTTTGCACCCTCATCCTCGCCACGCCTTGCTTCGCCGCCCGCTGCGGCGGCGATTTCAACGCCTTCGTGGCGAGCTTCTCGTCGGAGGCAGCCTCCGCCGGCATATCGCAAGGCGTGATCGGCTCGGCGCTGACAGGGGTGAGCGAGGACATGACGGTCCTGAATTTCGACCGGCGCCAACGCTACACCTTCAACAAGACCTTCGAGCAATATGTCTCGACCCGGGTCGGCGCGGGGCGCATCAATGGCGGCCGGGCCATGCTGGCGCGCCACGCCGCGCTGCTGTCGAGCATCGAGCAGAAGTTCGGCGTGCCGCGGCAGATCCTGGTCGCGATCTGGGGGCTGGAAAGCGATTTCGGCAAGGGCGACATGGGGAAATTGCCGGTGATCCGGACGCTGGCGACGCTGGCGCATGATTGCCGCCGCTCGGAGCTGTTCCAGGGCGAGTTGCTGGCGGCACTCAAGATCGTGCAGCGCGGCGACCTTCCGCTACGCGACCTGATCGGCGCCTACGCCGGCGAAATCGGCCAGACCCAATTCCTGCCGTCGTCCTACATCAAATACGGCGTTGATTTCGACGGCGACGGCCGGGTTGACCTGCGTCACAGCGTGCCCGACGTGCTGGCTTCCACCGCCAATCTCTTGCACACCAACGGCTTCAAGATGGGCGCGCCCTACGGCGAAGGCAGCGACAATTTCGAGGCCATGCGCGAATGGAATCACGCCACCATCTATCGCAAAACCATCGCCTACTTCGCCGATCAATTGGTCGGAAGGTGAGGGTTCTCGACTGAGGACCATGTCGGTCAGGCAGGGCGCCCACGAGGGGCGCCCCTACGCCATGTCGACCCTTCTTCTCGCGCGCATCCTACCTCCTGCCCCGCCCCATCTTCTCGATCCGGCGCGCCAGCACCGACCAATAGGTGCCGGGGCGCAGGCGTTGCAACAAGTCCATGAAGCGGGCGTCGTTGCCGATCAGAATGCGTGGGGAGTTGTTCTCGATGCCGGCGATGATGCGCAGCGCGGCTGCTTGCGGCGTGGTTTTGGCCGCGGCCTCGAACCGTTCGATCAATTGGGCGCGGCGCGCGTTGTCGGTCGCGCCATGGCCACTGCGGGAGTTGCGCACGATATTCGTCGCGACGCCGCCGGGATGCACCACCGACAGTTTGACCGGGCTTGCCGCCATCTGCAGTTCATGCCGCAGGCTCTCCGAAAAGCCGCGCACCGCGAATTTCGCCGCCGCGTAGGCAGTCTGGCCCGGCGGCGCGACGATGCCGAAAATGCTCGAAAGGTTGACGATGTGGGCCTCGCCCTGGCGCGAAAGATGCGGCAGCAGGGCGCGCGTGGTGCGCACCACGCCCCAGAAATTGATGTTCATCAGCCATTCCATCTCGGCCTGGTCGATCTCGTCGAACTGGCCGAGCAGCGCCACCCCGGCATTGTTGACGAGGATGTTGAGGCCGGGATGGGCCGCGATCGCGGCTAAAGCGAACGCCTCGATCTGGTCGGGTGCGGCGACATCGACGCGGTGGATGCTGACCTTCACCGTTGGGGCTTTGCCGATCTCGGCGGCGACGGTCTGCAATCCGGCCTCGTCGCGATCGGCCAGCGCGAGGTCGCAGCCGCGGGCGGCGAGTGCGAGCGCCAGTGCCCGGCCGATGCCACTGGCCGCCCCGGTGACGGCAGCGGCGGCTCCACGGATCGCAGTCATCGGATGCAAGCTCCCGGTCCGGAGAAGGGCGCGCGGAGCCCGCGGCTCGCGCGGGGCATCGGCGGTGGTCCGGTAACCCTTATACCGCCGGCAGAGCCTGGCAACGGTCGCCGCCGACACAGCCCTTGCTGGATCGCTGGCAACCAAGCCCGCTGACCCGATCGCCGTACACACGCTGCAAGAGGCGCACAAGCTGCGCGCTCCTTCAAAGCGAGGACGCGGGTTGCCCCGGCCCGGAATCAAAAAGCGGGCATGAAGCCCGCCGCTTTGCCTAGACTCGCCATGATCGCGCCGGGCGCCCGGGCAGAGCGAACGCTCCACCCGGGCTTGAAAAGTTACTTCTTCTTGGCTTTCTTGGCCTTCTTCGCCTTTTTCGCCTTCTTCGCTTTCTTAGCCATAGCATCCTCTCAGTGTTTATGGATGGAAACGCCACACGAGGCATGCTCGGCGGAGGGCCAGCCTCGCAACATCCTCAATATGATCCCAACAGATTCGGGGCGTGCTGCCCCGCGTTGTCACGCGTGCGTCATCGCGTTATCCACAGATGTTATGCTTTTTTGGCACATTTTTCCTTGGCGCGACGCGCTGCAGGCGGATTTTCGAAGCGCTGACGTTGATCGCGCCTCGTCAGGGTTAACAATGCTCCAAGGCAATCGGCCATCCCGCGCTGATCATTGAAGCCGGCGCGCGACACGCGGGCGGATCCGGGGTGCCGACAGCTTCAGCAAATTCAGAACCGCGGTTCGGAATCGCGGCGTCGCGGTGAGGGTCCGTTAAATGCTCCGCCCTATGTTGGGCGCGGGCAGGGAATGGTCGTGGCTGGGCTGTTCAGGTAACAGGGGGACGGTTTAATTTGCTTTCCGCATTCGCAATGCTCAGCGTTCCGACGCTGTGGACCGTATTCCTCGTCAATTTCCTCGCCCAGGGGCTGTTCTGGGCCTATGTCGCGCGCTGCTATCCCAAATTCCTGGCGGCACGGTTCTGGGCCGGCGCGGCGTTTGTCGCGGCCGCAGGCTCGGGGCTGGCGACGCTGCGCCTGGCCATCGATTCGCTGTTGCCGCTGCTCGCCGCCGGCACCGCGATTATTTTCGCCGCCTGCCTCGCTGCCATGGGCATCAAGCAGTTCTACGCGCAACCGCCGTCCTGGCGCGCCACCGCGCTGATCACGGGACTGGCTCTCGTCGGCATGATCTGCTTCACCCTCGCTATCGACAGCATGCCGATGCGCTTGCTGGTCTATTCGCTGGGCCAGTCATTGCCGCTGGCGTTGACACTGAAGCTGCTGCTGTCGCGCCAGGAGGGACGCAACAACCCCGGCGCGCGGCTCGCCGGCGGCGTCACCGTCGTCATCGTGGCGATCAATATGCTGCGCGCCGGGGGCAGCCTGCTGCATCTCGGCGGCGACCTTTCCTACCTCCACTACAACCCGCTGCAGGCCCTGCTGGCGCTCGGGCTGTTGTTCCTGTCGAATGCGTGGAATTTCGGCTTCCTGCTGATGGCGATGGATCGGCTACGCAACGACGTCGCCGAATTGGCATTGCTTGACGAACTCACCGGCGTCGGCAATCGGCGGCTGCTGTCGCAGCGGCTGGCCGAGGAATGCACGCGGTCGGAGCGCAGCGGTCAGCCCTTCGCGCTGCTGGTGATCGATCTCGACGGCTTCAAGGCGATCAACGACACCCACGGGCATGCCGCGGGCGACGCCTGCCTGCAGCATTTCACCCTGATGGCGCAAACCCGGCTGCGGTCCGGCGACATGCTGGCGCGTAGCGGCGGCGACGAGTTCTGTATCGTGCTGCCCGCCTCGACCTCGCAGGAGGGTGCAATGATCGCGCGCCGCATCCTCGATGTGTGCCGGGCCGATGCCGCCGCCTGCGCCGGCCAGGATATCCCGATCTCGCTCTCGATCGGGGTCGCGCAATGGACCCAGCAGATCGGCTGCCTTCCGGACCGGCTGGTCGCCGCCGCCGATGCCGCGCTTTATGCTGCCAAGAAGGCCGGCAAGAACCGCCACGAGATCTACGAACCCTCACCCCCGCTGATACCCGCGGAGCCAGCGAGCCCGGAGCAGGCCCTGCGCAAACACGCCTGAGCGTGCTATCCAGCGCCGGCATTTGCTTTGCACGGGATGAAAGCCATGAACTTGCGGCGGCTGGCGATGATGCTCGGCGTCATCGCCATCTTCACTTCGGCGCGCGCGCAGACGCCCGACCTCGGCTCCATCGCCAAGATGTCCGGTACGCCCGAGATTCCCGGCCTCAAGATGGTCTGGCTGGCGCCGTGGGGCGATCTGGCCAAAGCCCATCCCTGGCGCAACATCATCGTGCACCAGACCGAGGGGCCGGCCGGCTCGGCGCGCTACGGGGCGCAGGAGCAGGCCAAGAACCCCACCCGGCGCGGCGTCACGGTCTGGGTCGAAACCGATGGCACGGTGTACTGGTCCGTGGCTGAAGACCTGGTGCCGACCCATGGCGACGGCGCCAACCGCAACGACAACCGGTTCATCGACAACGCGTCGACCTATCACCAGGTGATCGGCAGCAATTCCATCGGCGTGGAGTTTGCCGGCAATTATCCCGACGTGACGCGCGGCGCCACCGAGGCGCAAGTGGCGGCGTGGCGGATCCTGGTTAAGGTGCTGCGGGCGCGCTATGGCATTCCCCTCGACCGGGTCTATGCCCATGACTGGATCGACTACAAGGACGCGCGCTATTGCGAGGGCTGCGCGCTGGCCACGCTGGCACGGCAGTGGGGCCCTTAGGATGACGCGAAGAATTTGTCATTTCGGCGGCTGCGATTTTGACGCGTAGGGCGACGACGGCGGTGCTGGGGTCAATCCGCAGGACGCTGAATTCTCCCTGAGCAACGTCGCATCGCGCAGCGATGCGTCTCGGAGGATGGGGCGGAGAGCCGGGTACGATAGGTTTCACGGAATCAGTCGACCGGCTTTCTTCTTTGGCTGACCGAATGCCGCTTGAGGTTCAACACAATGTTGGCGCACTGTCGCGGCGTTATGCCGGTCGCAGCAGGCAAGCTGGAGGCGGGGAATTGGCCATGTCAGCATCGATCATCGCAGCGGTTGCAGCGGACCGTCGGCATCTATGTCGGGTCCCCGGCATGCGGGCCTTGTGCCTGTTGCCGGCGCTGCTGCTGGGGCTCCAGGCCTCGGTGCTGTTCGCCTCGGAGGCCCAGCCCTACCTGGAGAAGAACAGTTTTTATCTGTCATCCGCCGGTTTTCATATCCAGCTCGCCAGCGATCCGGCTGGGCAGAAAGGGCTGCGCACGCTGCCGCCGCACCAGTTCGTCGTCGACGGGGTTGGCGATGCCCGGCGTTATCTCTATGCCGAACCGCAGCATTGCGTCTGCATCTTCGTCGGCGACCAGCAGGCCTATGACAGGTACCGCAAGATCCTCAGCCAGCCGCTGCGGCCGGCCGCCGATGTGTCGCCGGATTACAAGACCCAGGCCGGCGTGCTGTTGAGCAACCAGCCGCTGCGGCAGAGCACGCGCGGCGACCCCACCACGCTGTCGGACTATCTCAGCACGCTGCGCCCGAGTTATTGAGCGGCCCGGTTCGAACTGCAAGGCGCGAGCCCGCATACCGTCCCAAGAGCCGCCAGCGCCGTCGCACCTCGCCCCGCTTGCGGGGAGAGCCCGCGATAGAGGCGGGGAGAGGGAGTTCACCGCCGATGCCGATGCTTGCGAAATCGCTCAACCAACGCCCAATAAAAAAGCCGGCGTTGCCGCCGGCTTTTCTTCCCGTGGTTCGATCCGTCAGACTAATGCGCGGCTTCCAGCGCTTCCTGTTCCTGCCGGGCGATGGTGCCCTTGACCGCGGATTGCACCTTCTCGAAGGCGCGCACCTCGATCTGCCGCACGCGTTCGCGGGACACGCCGAACTCGGCGGCGAGGTCTTCCAGTGTCATCGGCTCCTCGGCCAGCCGCCGCGCCTCGAAGATGCGGCGTTCCCTGGGATTGAGCACGCCGATGGCGCCGTTCAACGCCTCACGGCGATGATCGAACTCCTCGTGCTCGGCCATGATGGCTTCCTGGTTGGGCGAAGTGTCGACCAGCCAGTCCTGCCATTCGCCGGCCTCGCCATCGTCCCGGATCGGGGCGTTGAGCGAGGCGTCGCCGCTGAGCCGGCGGTTCATGTCGATCACGTCCTGATCGGTGACGCCGAGGCGCTTGGCGATCAGCTTGACCTGGTCGGGATGCAGATCGCCCTCGTCCAGCGCCGAGATCCGGCTCTTGGCCTTGCGCAGGTTGAAGAACAGTTTTTTCTGGTTCGCGGTGGTGCCCATCTTCACGAGCGACCAGGAACGCAGGATGTACTCTTGTATGGAAGCCTTGATCCACCACATAGCGTAGGTAGCAAGACGGAAGCCCTTATCGGGCTCGAACCGTTTTACCGCCTGCATCAGGCCGACATTGCCTTCCGAGACGACCTCGGAGATCGGCAATCCGTAGCCGCGATAGCCCATGGCAATTTTGGCCACGAGCCGGAGATGGCTGGTGACGAGGTGGTGGGCCGCATCGCGATCGTCATGCTCGCGCCAACGCTTGGCGAGCATGTATTCCTGCTGGGGTTCCAGCATCGGAAACTTGCGGATCTCGGCGAGGTAACGGGATAAGCCGGATTCCCCGTTGAGAACCGGCAGGGTAGCTGTACGGGCCATTTGGTAGCGCCCTCCAGAGGTTCAGGCCCCCGACATCGGCGGGCCAGGCAGGCAACCACTTTGTCAAAGCCAGTCGCGCTGCGATGTTCCACGTTGGATATTCAACGCAGGTGCAATATAGACCAAAACGGGGGTCATTTGGAAGGATAACAGGGGTCACGTCCCCGTGTGACAGATATAACCTATTGTCATATCTACTCTTTCCCGGAGGGCCTGCGTCATTGGGTCGCTCGCAGCGCATTTCTTAGGCGCGCCAGGTCGTCCGGCAAATCCGCCCTCCACTCCATCAGGGCCCCGGTTTGGGGGTGTTCCAGCGCCAACAAGTATGCATGTAGCGCTTGGCGATCGAGGGCCGCGAGCGCGGCCTGACCTTCGGGGCCGAGATGGCCGGCCTTGGTTTTGAAGTGCGGTCCATAGACGCTGTCGCCCATCAAGGGGTGGCCGATATGAGCCAGATGCACCCGGATCTGGTGGGTGCGCCCAGTTTCCAGCTGGCAGGCGAGCAGCGCCGCGACCGGTTTGCCGTCACGTCCGGAGAAGGTTTCCTCACACTCCCAGTGGGTGACCGCCTCGCGGCCGCCGTCGCGCACCGCCATTTTCTCACGGGCATGCGGGTGGCGGTCGATCGGCGCGTCGATGGTACCGCGCTGCCGGTTCGGCACCCCCCAGACCAGCGCCCGATAGCCGCGGCGCATGGCGCCGGTGCGTCCGTGATCGGCGAACTGGGCGGTCAGCGATTGATGCGCCCGGTCGTTCTTGGCCACCACCATCAGCCCGGTGGTGTCCTTGTCGAGCCGGTGCACGATGCCGGGCCGCCGGACCCCGCCGATGCCGGAAAGGCTGGCGCCGCAGTGGGCGAGCAGCGCGTTGACCAGGGTGCCGGTCTCGTGGCCGGCGGCCGGATGCACCACCAGTCCCCGCGGCTTGTCGATGACGACGATGTCGTCATCTTCATAGACGATATCGAGCGCGATGGCTTCAGGCGCCGGCTCGGCGGCGGCTGCCTCCGGCACGTCGATTGTGATCGTATCGCCGGCGGCGACATGATAAGCGGGGTCGCGGACAGGGGGGGCCGGGACGGTGCCGCGGAGGATGCTGACCTGGCCCGCGAGGATCAGGGCTTTCAGTCGCGAGCGCGACAGATCCGGCAGCCGCACGGCCAGCGCGCGGTCGAGCCGGACCGATCCCTCGTCGCCGGCGACGGTGACCTCAAGCCTTTCACCGCTGGTCGTAGTCTCTATCAAGGTTGAGCCTTGTTCCTGTCGGGTAGGGTGTAACGTGGATACCGATTTTGCCCCGGCAATACGCGCCAAATGGTTGAGAGACCTTTCATGACTGAACTGGTGGCGCCTGAACCCACTCCCCAGCAGGCCGCGCTGTTCGCTCAGGTGCGGCGGATGATGCTGATCGCCGGCCTGACCACGGCGCTGGCGGTCGCGGCCGTTCTGGTCGCCATCGGCTATCGTCTTTTCCGCGCCGAGGGAAGTCCGGCCATGGCCGACATCACCGCCAGCCTGCCGAAGGGCGCCCGCATCGTCACCACCGGCACCGCCGGCGACCGCCTCTTGGTGACGATCGACATCGCCGGCGCCACCGAAATCCGCACGTTCGACATCCATACGCTCCGCCCCACCGGGCGCCTGAAATTCGTCAGCGAACCCTGAAGCCGACCGCCTTGCGGCAAGCCGATTTCAGGGCTATTCCCTGGACACTTGAACGCTCCCTTCGTCTAGCGGTTAGGACACGGCCCTCTCAAGGCTGAAACAGGGGTTCGATTCCCCTAGGGAGCGCCAATGATCGGAATTGTTCAGAGTCGATAAGGTCTAACGGCGAACCCGCAGGGCGCGGCTAACGAGCGCCCAGTAGGATAACTGCGCTGCTTGGTAAACATCCCTACAAGTCGCGTCGACGCCTCAAGGCTCGCCGGTGCGCCCCCGTCATTGCGAGCGCAGCGAAGCAATCCATCGCTCGTCTTGCACGAGCCTGGATGCTTCAATGACGGAGCCCGCGCGAGGTTTCTGGCGCCTGCCGCACCCCCCCCCCGCGATGCACGGGGCGGAAGCGCAGCATCGCAAGCTTTCGATTTGATCGGAACTTCGGAAACGCATGCCTAGCGCAGCAGACGCATGCCAAGCTCTGCTGCCGCGCTTCGGTCGAATGTTACTGTTTCGCGGGCGCCTGCGAGCGCCGCCGTCTGTGCGATTAGCGCATCGGCGAATTCGGCCGACGTTGAAGCCTGATAGATCCCGAGCGCACGATAGGCAGCTTCTGCGTTCTCGATGATGAGTTCGGTTGAACGAAGCAGACCTTCCACCGCTCTTGCGATGTCGTCGTGCGAGGCCTTGTAAGCGCGCGACAGCACCCAGGTAATCTCCGCGAGCACGACGGAACTGACAAACCCCGGCTGTTCGCGGCTCAGGCGGGAGACAAAGCGCGTCGCGATCGGTGACTGGGTCTCGTCATCCTGCGCCAGGTATCGAATGACGACGTTGGTGTCGAGACCGATCAATCGCCCTTGGCTCCGATGGCAATCGCCCTATCCATGTCTTCAAGCGAGACCGCTTTTCCCGGGCGGCGGATAAGCCCTTTCAGCCTTTTCACCGAGTGCGTGGCCGGCATGACCGCAAAGTTGCCGTCCTGCATTTTAACGAACTCCACTCTGTCTCCAGGCCCGACGCCGAGCGCGTCGCGCACATCCTTGGGCAGTGTCAATTGTCCTTTCGAGGTCAGCCTGGCCGCGGTCATGAGCTTCCTTACTGGCAGTAAGGTCAATTGTAAGGACCGGTCAGCGGTTGTCAAGTGATTGCGTGACCGCATCGGCCGTGATCCTGAGAGAGGCGAGCTTGCGACCCGCGAGGAAGTCCGCGCGATGCAGGCCAAGAATGACCAGCGAAGGTTCTCTTCACCAAACGCGCAATCGGTTCCATCACATTATCAACCCGCATGAGCCTTTCTTCCTGACTGGTTCAGGCGCGAATTTCGTTTTAAACTGGTCGCCGTGTACGCGTGCTTTCCTTGGCTGGAAGCAACGCGGCAAGCGGTTCGTCATTGACCAGGAGGATAGTGATGCGGTTGTTTGGAAGTGTTGGCGTGGGCATCGCATTCGCGGCGCTGATGGCGGCAGGCATTCCTCTCGCCGGTGCCGAAGACGACCCGCTCGGCGTTCGCTTGGTCAACCAGATGAACGCGCTTTATGGCGCGCATCCGGGCGTGCGGGCCAACCATGCCAAGGGCGCCGTGTTCGAAGGCACGTTCACGCCGGCCGCAGGCGCCGATGCGCTCAGTTCGGCGGTCTTTCTCAAGGGGGCCCCGACTCCGCTCGTGATTCGCTTTTCCAATTCGGGCGGCGTGCCGGACGCGCCTGACACCCATCCGTCGACCGGCGGGGTCCGCGGCATGGCCATCAAGTTCCATCTTGGGGATGGAAGCGAGGCCGACATTGTCTGCATATCGGCAAATGGCTTTCCGGTCGCGACCGGCGAGGACTTTCTGGCGCTGCTGCAGGCGGTCGGCGCGAGCGGTCCCGATGTGCCCAAGCCGACGCCGATCGAGAAATTCCTGTCGGCTCATCCGGCCGCGCGCGCTTTTGTCACGACGCCGCGGCCGGTGGCGGTCAGTTATGGCACGCAGCCGTTCTTCGGCGTCAATGCATTCAAGTTCACCAATGCGCAAGGCAAGAGCCAATTCGGCCGCTACCGCATCGTGCCGGAGAGCGGCCCGGCCTTTGTGAGTGATGAGGAGGCCGCCAAACGGCCTCCGAATGCGCTGGCCGACAATCTTCGGGCATCGCTGGAACAAGGGCCGGTCAAGTTCCGCCTGCTGGTGCAGGTGGCCGCCGCCGATGATCCGACCAACGATGCCACCAAGGTGTGGCCGGACAGCCGGCCGACCGTGGAACTCGGCGAAATCGCGGTGGTCAAGGCGCTGGACACCAAGAAAGTCGAGAACGAGTTGCTGTTCCTGCCGACCAACGTGACGACCGGCATTGATCCCTCGGATGACCCGATCATCAACACCCGCACCGAGGCCTACGCGGTTTCGTTCGGCCGCCGCACCAATCAATGAGGGGACTGGCGTGAGGCCTCCAGCGCCCCCTCCGTCGTCATTGCGAGCGCAGCGAAGCAATCCATCTCTCGCCTTGCACCGGCATGGATTGCTTCGTCGCAAGCGCTCCTCGCAATGACGGGACTGGCGGTAGGTCTGCAGCGCCTCCTCCGCCGTCATTGCGAGCGGCCTAACGCGGTACCGCGACGGGCATTCGAGCTGCGGTCGACGCGCCGGAGCTATTTGGCCTCGACCGGCCGCGCCTGACCACTCGTGAGTTGGGCCGGCAATTCCGCGGAGAGCCCTTGCGCCAGCTTCTGCATGGCTTCGGCCGCGAGTGATACCGTCAACCTGCCGCGGGTGGTGTTGTCCGTGCCGTCCGGCGGGAGGCCCGCGTCCCGAAGCCGCGCGACCAGTCTCTCGGTGCGGACGCGGGCGGCGGCGCTGTCGATGTGATAATAGGTGTCGAGCACGTGCTCCGGCGTGAAATAGGAGTCGGCGGGCTCGCCCACCACGGTGATGCCGTGCCGCTCGAACAGCGCCCGCGCCTCGTCGGCAATCGGCAGCCGATTGTCCTTCAGGATATAGCAGTCCGTTCCCGCGACCGCCGGCCACGTCACATAGACCTGGATGTGGCGCTTCACCTGAAGGTCCGCGAGCTGGGCCGCCGCCCAGGCGACGTCGGACACCATGGTGCCCGCCGCGGCGATATAGTCGGCACAGCTCTTGCCGTCGACGTAGGCGTGCCGGCGGCTATCGTCCTTGCGGTCTCCGAGCGGCCATTTCGCCATGTCGGCCTGGATGCGCGCGGTGTGGACCTGCCGCAGATTGGTCCGCAGATAGAGCCGGCCGGCGTCGGACAGATTGTGCAGCGATGCGTGCCGGACGACGAAGGCGAGGCGATCCGCCAACGGCTGGCTGGCGTAGTAGGCGGCGTATTCGTCCGGCGTCCTGTCGGTGAAATCCTGCGGAACGCTTTGGCGGGTATAGTACACCCACTCCAGCGGCAGGATCAGCGTGTCGCCCTCCCGCGCATATCTCGTCAGCCGGTCGATTTTCATCTCCAGCGGAATGGAGCCGTTGTCGGCGACGTCGATGACCGGCTTGCCGAAGGCCTGCTCGATCAAGGCGGGATCAATCCCGAACATCGAGCTCGATCCGGCATCGATCACGATCCGCGGTGCGCCGACGTTCTCGAGCAGGAACTGGGTGTAGGAATAGGGCACCTTGCGGTTGCTCGCCGTGAAGAAGTCGTAACTGAGCAGCATCGCGAGCGCGCACGCGATCGCGCCGGCGGCGGCGCACGATAGGAATTGCAACAGCCTTGTCACGGTGGCCCTCGGGTCAGAAATTGAAGTAGATGAAAGGTGAGAGCTCGGAGGTGTTGGTGGCGATGAGAGTGACGATGGCGGCGGCGCCGGCGAGCGCCCCCGACAGCGCGACGTTGCCGCTCCAGTCGATCGCGGCGATGGTCTGACTGTTCGGGCAAAGCCAGACGATGGCGGCGGCGAGTGCCAGAAGCGGCCTGACGGCAAACAGCAAGGCGGGTGCCCCCCAATGCGGGCTCGCCATGTGCAGCAGGAGCTCGTTGGCGGTCGCGAGGTCAGGCGCCCTGAAGTAGACCCAGGTGACATTGATGAACAGGAAGGTCGCGACGACGGCGACCGGCTTGGGCAGGCGAAGGCCACCGGAAGACCAGGCCTTGTGGATGCAGCATGCCGTGCCATGCAGCGCGCCCCAGACCACGAACGTCCAGGCCGCGCCATGCCACAGGCCGCCGAGGAAGAAGGTCAGGAACAGGTTGCGGTAGACCATCGCCGCCGGCCCGCGATTGCCGCCGAGCGGAATATAGAGATAGTCGCGCAGCCAGCGCGACAGCGTCATGTGCCAGCGCCGCCAGAAATCCTGAATCGAATCCGCCCAGTAGGGTGAATTGAAATTGTTGGGGATGCGGACGCCGATCAGGAGCGAGATGCCCACCGCCATGTCGGCATAACCGGAGAAGTCGAAATAGAGCTGGAACGTATAGGCCAGGCTGAGCAGCCAGGCGTCGGCAAAGCCGAGCGTCGGCACCGCCTTGTAGCCGAGATTGACGAACACGTTCAGCTGGTCGGCGATCAACAGCTTCTTGAGCAGGCCGATCGAGAACAGGCAGGCGCCCTGGATCAGATACGAGGAGAACTCCGCAGAGGCGAACCCAAAGCCGTCCTTGCGGCCGAGCTTGGCGAACTGCGGCATCACCTCCCGCCAGTGGATGATCGGGCCCGCGATCAGATGCGGGAAATAGGTGACGAACAGCCCGTAGCTTGCGAGATCGCGCTGGCGTCCTCCCCGGGTATAGATGTCGGCGAGAAAGGCGATCTGGGTGAAGGTATAGAACGAGATACCGAGCGGCAGCGCGATGGCGACGTGCGGCGCGTCGGCTCCGACGAGCGCCGCCAGGTTCGCCAAAAGGAAGTTGGTGTATTTGAAGAAGCCGAGCATGCCGAGATCGAATGCGATCGCAAGCACGAACAGCGCCTTGCGGCTCAGGCGCGGCAGACCAGCGCCGGCCAGCGCGCGGCCGGCGCCATAGTTCACCAGGATCGAGACCGCCAGGATCGGCGTCTGTACCGGATTGCCGAACGCATAGAACACGATGGAGGCGATCAGCAGCGTCGGGACCAGCAGCCGTCGAAGACCCAGCGCCAGCGCGGAATAGAATGCGATCAGCACGATCGGGAGAAATCCCAACAGGAAATCCCGTGTCACGAACAGCATGGCGTCACTTGATCTTGTTTCGGCCGACCTCTTTCGTCGGCGCGCGGTCTCCGCTCTGCATCGGATGCGCCGCTACCGCAATTCGTCCCAGTCCTAATCAGCGCAAGGTTATTCTGAATAGTAAAAAATAGTAAAAAGGCGCACGGACCGAAGCGCGGTCACCCGAATGTTATCGCGTTCTATTCTGCCAGAATGGATCGCCCGGCGCGCCGGTCCGCGGGATCTTTTTGGCGTTTCACACGCGATCGTGAACCCGTGAGAAGAGCGGGCTAATTTCGGTCGAGCCAGACGACCGGTCCTATCTGTGGAAGGCACCCGTGCTCGTCAACTGACGTCGCGCTGGCGCGTGAAGGCACGATATGTTTTATTCCGTGCAAAGGCCGCTGTCCGGGAAATAGATATGAGCGAGGTGCCTGCGCCATCGGCCGTGCGGTTGGATCGGGTACGGGACCTGATCGTTCGGGCGCGCGCCTTGATCTTCGATGTCGATGGGACGCTGGCCGAAACCGAGGAGGTTCACCGCCAGGCCTTCAATGCGGCCTTCGTCGAAACCAACCTCGATTGGTACTGGGACCAGGCTCTTTACAAGGAACTGCTCCAGGTAGCGGGGGGCAAGGAGCGGATGCGCGCCTTTGAACGGCAGCGAGGTCGGCAGCCGCTCTCGGATGCCGAGATCGCGCAACTCCATCGGATCAAAACCAAGGGCTACGCCGGGCTGATCGCCGGTGGCGGATGTCCGCTTCGGCCGGGCATGGAGGCTCTGTTGGTCGCGGCGCGAAAGCGCGGCCAGCGTCTGGCGATTGCGACCACGACCTCGCGCGACAACATCGATGTATTGCTGACGGCCGCATTGGGCCGTGATTGGGTTGATAGGTTCGAGGTCATCGTCGCGGGCGACGAGGTGCCGAGAAAGAAGCCGGCGCCGGACGTCTATCTGGAGGTGCTGTCGCGATTGGGGCTGCCGGCGTCGGAATGCCTGGCCATCGAAGATTCGGCCAACGGCCTGGTTGCGGCCTCGCTCGCTGGAATTCCGGTCCTGATCTCGCGCAGCATGTTCTTTCGCGATGACGATTTCTCGGCGGCGCTGCTGGCGGTCGATGAAATAACCGACGTCACGGAGCGGTAGGGTTCAGCCCTGGCCGCCCGGCGCTTGCTTTTTTCAGGAGGTCGGAGCGTAGGTACGGCCGCGCCATTGCACCTGCCGGCCCCTCAGATAGCCGAACAGCGCCCGCCACTGGATCGCCAATGTCAGGAGCACGCCGAGCGGATGAAGCGCGACGGCCTGCCAGGGCTCGCGGCATTTGACGGCTTGCAGCACGCGCGCGACGAGCAGCAGCGCGGCCGACGACAGCGCGACCACGCATGCCGGGCTGGCGGCGGCACCGGACGCGAAAGCGGACGGGATAACAACTATAGGTAGCAGATGGCCGCCGGCCAGGAGCAAGCGTCCAGACCGGCAGGGCCAGCGGGCGGGCCATGCCCTCGGTGGCATTCTTGGCAAAACCTTCGAACACCGCTTTGGCGCTGTCGTACATCCGGCATTGCGCGAGCCCGGCACCGTGCACCAGATCGGTGCGACAACCATGGCGCCTGAACAGCTTCGCCAGCTGCATGCCGTCGTGCATGTACCCCGCGACCGCGCCATGGCCGCCGCATTGCCGATAGGCCGCCGCGCGAACCATGATCAGCTGGCCGCACGCCGCCGTCAGCGCCTGCCACGGCATCGCCCGCATCAGCGCCACCGGCAGATAGCCGTAGATCAAGCTGTCGATCATCGGAATGACCGCGGCCTCAACCGCGCCGCCGACGATCTGACGCGGTACGCCGCTGACCAGGTCGACCCCCGCGGGCGGCACCAGCCGCGCCGCGGCGTCGGGCGAAAGCCGCACGTCGGCGTCGACGAACAGCAGAAAGGGCCGGCTCGCGAGCTGCGACAGCACCTGGCACGCGTGCGGCTTGCCCTTCCAGCCCTCGGGCAGCGGCGGCGCCGAGGCCATTCTTAGCCGCACGTCGCGCCGGCAGCGCTCTTCCACGATCGCCCGCGTCTGGTCGCGCGAACCGTCGTCGAGAACGATGACCTCGACATCGACCCCTTGGCTCGCCAGCGCGGCGTCGACGCAGGCGCCGATGGTTGCTTCCTCGTCGCGCGCCGGAATCAGGATGGCGACGCCGGGCGTGCCAGCCGGCAGCGGCGGCGTTCGCAACAGCGCCACATTGATGAGCGTGTTCAACGCCGGAAGCAGCGCCAGCGCCGCCGCGACCAACAGCAGCGCCGTCATGGCGAGGCTCCGTGTTCCCCGCGATAGGCGCGCCCGCTCAGCAGGGCCTGCGCCCGCCGCCACAGGTCGTAGGCGGGATTGATACCGCCGCGGCCGGACATCAGGATCTCGAACGCCGGGGCATTGCGGGCAATGGCATCGCCGGCCAGCGCGTCCATCGTCAGGGTCAGCGACTGCTCGAGCGCGGCGAGCCTTGCCGGCGGCCGCAGGCCGGCCAGTTCGCCTGCCGCGATCGGGCTGCCGAAGCGCAACAGCAGCTCCGGCTGCTTCTCCAGCCAATGGGTATATTCGATCGCCAGCGGCAGATAGATGGTTTGCGGCGCGATCTCCACCACATGGGCGATGCCGGGATCGAGGTTCAGCGGCCGCTCGCGGCAATCGGCGAAACGGCCCTGCGCGGTGACCAGCAGCACGTTGCCGGCATCCGCCAGCAGGATCCGGCAGGCTTCGAGAAAGTGCAGCGCGCCTTCCGCCGTATGCTGCTCCACGCCGAACGCGCCGACGCGTGCGACAAAACCGTAACGTGACGACATCGCGTGGTCGATCGGCGTGTAGACCGCGCGACCTTTCAGCAGCTGGTCGGCCAGATAAAGAAACGTCACCCCGTCCCACCAGGAGGGATGATTGCTGAAAATCACCAGCTGCGGCGACTGCAGGACCGATCGCGCCGGACGATTGGCCAGCCGCACCGCATGGAAGCTGTTGCGAAGCGTGCGTTCGAAGATCCGCGCGAAAATGCGAAACAGGATCGGCGACCTCGCGGCGAGCCGCCGCTGCATGGTCTGCCTGGCGCGCTGCCGGCGCTGCGACATCTCAGGAGGCGGCCTTCTCGGCCCGGCGATCGGCGTCCAATGCGTCCGCGGCGATCCATCCGGACATCATGACCATCGGCATGCCCGGACCGGGATGGGCGGCGCCGCCCGCCAGATAGAGGCCCTTGATGAAGCGGCTGCGGTTGCCCGGCTTGAAGGCCCCGGTAAATTTGCCGTGGCTGGCCAGGCCGTAGATCGCCCCCTTCAGCACCTTGTACCGCTCATGGATATCCTGCGGGGTGAGATGGCGGTCGACCACGATGCGCTGTTCGATATCGGTCAGCCCGGCGGTCCGCTTCAGTTTCTCGATGATGGTCTTGCGATAGGCGGGATACATCTTCGACCAGTCGTGATGATCGCGCAGATAGGGCGTGTGCACCAGAACGTACAGCGCTTCGCCGCCTTCCGGCGCCACCGAGGGGTCGGTGCGCGCGGGCGCGGCGACGTAGCAGGTCGGGTCGTCGGCGGGTTCGCCGCGCCCGTAGATCTGGTCGAACTCCCGCTCGGCATTGTCCGAGAACACGAAATTATGGTGTTCGAGGTGGTCGTAGCGCTTGGACAGCCCGAGATAGAGCACGACGCCGGAGCAGGCCGGTTCGAAGCCGGCGCGGCTGTAGTGGCGCGCGGCCGCGCCGCCGACCAGCTCGTCATAGGTGCGCAGCGAATCCATGTTGGAAATGACCGCCGATGCCTCGAGATGTGAACCGTCGGTCAGGACCACGCCGGTGACCTCATCGCCCTCCATGGCGATGCGCCGGGCTTCGCGGCCGGTATGATAGTCGACCCCGAGCTTTTCTCCCAGCGCGCGCAGCGCCTCGGCCACGGCGCGGGTGCCGCCGACCGGATACCACACCCCGCCGCTGGTCTGCATGTGCGCGATCGAGCAGAGCACCGCGGGCGAGGCAAAGGGCGAGGAGCCGACATACTGCACGAAGTGATCGAGCATCTGCGCGACGCGCTCGTCGTGAACCATGCCCCGGATGGTGCCGGCCACCGAACGGCCCATGCGCAGCGAGAGCACATCCCGCAACGTCGACGGATTCATGTTCTCGCGAATGTTCATGGTATCGCGGATGTCCTCGACGGCCCGCCAGAAGAAAAAGCGTTCCGAGACATCGTGCAGATGCGCGGAGATGCGCTGGAATTTCCGGTAGCCCTGCGCCAGCCCTTTCTTGCCCGAGAAGGCCTCGGCGCTTTCGGCCATGTTGTCGACATCCTCGACCAGATCGAGCCTCTCGCCGCTGTTGAAGAAGCAGCGCCACTGCGGATCGAGCCGCACCAGCTCGAGCCAGTCGCTCATCTTCTCGCCGGCCTCGGTGAATATCCGATCGAGCACGCGCGGCACGGTCAGGATGGTCGGCCCCATGTCGAAGCGGAAACCACCCTCGCTGAGCACGGCGGCCTTGCCGCCGAGCCAATCGTTCTTGTCGATGACGGCGACCTTGTGCCCCCGTGCCGCGGCAACCGCCGCCGCCGCCAGGCCGCCCAATCCGCTTCCGATCACAATGACGGGCGCGTTGTTTGTCATGTCAAAGTCCCAGTTTCGCCGGTGACGAATCCTGATGCCGCCGGGTGGCGACGGCGCGACGGCCCACCGTCAAGGCCCAAGCACCAAGGAACGTTGCGGATCAGGCGCGGGCGCCGCATGGGCGCCCAGGCTGGCCGCGGCCACGCCCAGATCGGCCAGCACCAGTTCGGCGGAGATGCGCGCGCCCTCATAGATCACCGGCAGTCCCGATCCCGGATGGGTGCCGCCGCCGACGAGGTAGACGCCATCGACATCCTGCAGCCGGTTATGCGGCCTGAAATACAGCATCTGGTCAAGACCGTGCGCGAGGTTGAAGGTGGCGCCGAGATGGATCGACGACTGGTCGCGCCAGTCTTCCGGCGTCACCAGTCTTTCATAGCGGATGCGTTGACGCAGCCCGCTCAAGCCAAGTGATTCCAGCCGGTCGATCACCCTGTCGCGAAACGGCTGCTTCTCCCGCTGCCAGTCGATCGCGCCGCAATGGCCGACCGGGACCAGCACGTACAGCGAGGACGTTCCGTTGCCGGCGAAGGCCGGATCGGTGCGGCCAGGGTTGGCCACGTACATCGAAGGCTCCGACGGCACCACCGCCGCGCTCTCGATCTCGGCGATGTTCTGCGCGTAGTTGCGCGACAGGAAGATATTGTGGTGGTCGATGTCGTAGCTGCCCTCGATGCCGAGATAGAGCATGAAGGTCGAGCAGGAATATTTCATGTCGGCGACATTGCGGTCGGACCATTTGCGGCGCAGGTGGCCGGGAATCAGGCGCGTGACCGCATGCGCGAAATCCGCATTCAGCACCACCGCATCGGCTGCGACCGCGCCCTTGCCGGTGCGAACGCCGCGCGCCCGGCGGCCCTCGAATTCGAGCGCCTCGACCGGCTCGCCGAGCCTGATCTCGACCCCGAGATCCCGCGCCGCGCGCGCCATGCCATCGCTGACCGCGCCGCAGCCGCCCACCGGGTGCCAGACGCCGAATTCATATTCAAGAAAGGCCAGGAAGGTAAAAAGGTTGGGGCAGCGAAAGGGCGACATGCCCAGGTACTTGGTCTGGAACGAAAACGCCAGCCGGACCCTCGGATCCCGGAAGTAGCGCGACAGTTCCTGATCGACGGACGACAATGGAATGATGTGCCGCAACGCTTTCAGCACCGAGGGCGCGAGATAGTCGACCAGGCTGGTAAAGGAGCGCTGCAGCACCGGGGTGAAGTCGGCGAGCTTGCGCCGGTTGACGCTGATGAAGCGGCGGATCTGCCGGGCGTCCTCGGCGTCGATCTTGGCAATCTCGCGTTCGAGCTCGGCGAGATCGCCGCCGATGCGGACCTCCGGTCCGTCCTCGAAGGCCAGCCGATAACTCGGATCGACCCGCTTCAGGGCGATGTAGTCGCCCATCGCCAGTCCGCATCGTGCAAAAATCGAATCCAGGATCTGCGGATACAGAAAGAATGTCGGGCCCATGTCGAAGCGGAAGCCGCCGTCGTCGAGGATCTTGGTTCGTCCGCCGACCCGGCTGTCCTTTTCGAACAGCGTGACGTCAAGCCCCTCTTTGGCGAGCAGCATTGCGGCCGCGAGCCCGCCGGGGCCGGCCCCGACGACAACCGCCTTTTTGCGACTGGCTTTGACCGTCGGACCGGCCGCCCCATTGAATCGGCTGTTCATCGAGGAGTCGTCACCCCCTGTTGGTTAATGGATAGCAGGCGATCGCTGGAGCGGTTATAGAAATCCCCCGGCGCGGCATTTTATCCCGTGTTTAATCGATCGACCTGAATCCGAGCGAAGGGAAATATACGATGCCTGCAAAGACCGGTTTCACATCGGTGGCGATTTTTTTGGCCACGCTGCTCCCGGCCTCCGCGGGCGACGTATCCGTCGTGGTCAGCGGGATCATCCCCAATGGTACCACGGTCCACGTCGCGCTATGTTCGGGCGGCCTGGATCCCGGCACCTGCGACCGGGGCGAAAGCCAGCCGGCGCAATCCTCGACAATGAAATTCGTGCTGCGCGACGTCGCGCCAAGCCGCTATGCGGTCGCGGTTTTCCAGGACCTGGATGGCAGCGGCAGCATGGAACGATCGAGGCTCGGCATCCCCCTGGAGCCCTATGCCTTCAGCAACGACGCCGGCCGGGTCCGCAAGCCGACTTTTGAGGCCGCGGAAGTTTCCGTCGGGCCGGCCGGGCGGGAGTTTCAACTGCATCTCCGCAGCATCAGAGCCGGCTCCGCTCAATAGGCCAGCCGGCGAGAGGACAGCCACGCCGCCGCGGCCGTGCCGACGAGGCAGATCAGGATCAGGACGGCCCAGGGGAGGCCGAGTTCCCGGAGCGTCGCCGCGGGCTGCACCGCAAGTTCAAACGCCCGGATGATCCAGGCGTTCGGAGTCAGCCAGCCGAGCTCCTGCAACCACGGCGGCATCAGGTAGCGCGGCACCATGCTTCCGCCGATGGCCGAAAGCAGCAGCACGCCGAACGTGGTCAGCGTTTCCGCTTGCTTCCGGCTGCGGCAGGCCGCGCACATCAGAAGCGCCAGCGCGCTGGCGGCCGCGGCCGCCAGCAGGCAGGTCGTCAACCAGAGGCCGATCCGCGCCGGATCGAACGACGCCCCATAGAGCAGGTAGGCGGCGGCATACACGACCGCGGCCTGCACCACGCCCTGCGCGGTGAGAAAGCCGAGCTTGCCGACCACGGTCGGATCGAATTCTCCGGCCCCGATGGCGAGCCGCTCGGCGACGCCGTTGGCCCGTTCGTCGAGTAGCGTCAACGCGCCGTGAACCCCGGCGAACAGCAGGAAGACCGCGACGACCGCGCCCGCATAGGTCAGGAGATTGCCGTTTGAACGGCCGCCGCCTGGCGCCACGGTGGTCTTGGCGATCACATTGGAAAAACTGAAGGGGCCGCCTTGCTCCGCATGGTCCCGAAACGCCTGGTTGAGGAATTCGCGCTCGTCCTTGCCGATGGCGCCGGAGGCTTCGACATCGGCGAGGATCCGGCCAAGCGCGACGTCGGGCAGTTTTTCGTTGAGCGTGCGCATCACCTCGCCGAAGGCGATGGTCGCCGCCAATGGCTTGGCCGGATCCTCGACCAATAGCAGCGGCGGCGGTCCCTGGTCCGGCCGGCGGCCGGGATCGCCGCGAATCAGGAGGCCGACGTCGGCCATGCCGCGCCTGACGAAATCGGACAGCGCCGCCTCGTCACCCGATTGCAGGATGATGAAGCGAAAGCCGCGATCGGCTTGAAGCGCGCTCACCAGCCGGGTGCTGGCTTCATTGCCGGCGGCATCGATGACGCCGATCTTGAGTTTCAGGTCGCTGCCGGACGTGCCGGAAAAGATCGCGGCAAAGACCACGAACAGCAGCGGCGGCAGCACGAACGACATCAGGAGCGCGGCGCGGTCCCGGATGGTCGACAGCAGCATGATCCATGCGGACGCCCCGATCATGCCGGGTCGCTTCCACCGAGATGGCGGTAGAGCGTGCCCAGGCCGGGATCGCGAATCCTGATTTCCTTGATCGGCAGGCTGCCCTCGCTCAGCGTCGCAATATACTCGGCATGCCGGCCCTCCAGATTCTGGAACGTCTCCCAGACCACCTCCGACGGCGTGGCGGCCGCGCCCAACCGCTTCAGCCGTTGCTGCTCGGCCGGCCCGGGCGGCGAGGAGAGCACGATCTCGATCTGCTTCTTGTTGCCGAAGGCCTGCCCGATAAGATCGCGGGGAACACCCGCCAGCACCAGCCGGCCGTTGAAGAGGAAGCCGGCGCGGTCAGCCAGCGCATCGGCATCGTCGAAGTCATGGGTCACGATCAGGATCGAGATTCCCGTCTCCTTCAGGGCGCGGATCGTGGCGGCGATCACCGACTTCGCCTCGGCGTCAATTCCCGCGGTCGGCTCGTCAAGGATCAAAAGCCGCGGGCTGCCGACCAGCGCCACGGCAATGTTGACCCGACGCCGAAACCCGCCGGAGAGTCCGCCGACCCGCTTCGCCGCGATGTCACGGCAACTCGCCAGCACGAGCGCGCGATCGGCGAGAACCGCCGCATCACGCCAACCCGCGCCCGCCATTCGCGCAAAGGCGACACAGTTTTCGCGCGCGCTCATGAGTGGAAACAAGGCGATATCCTGCGGCACCAGGCGAACCGCCGAGCCCTTGCGGGAATTGGCGCTGGCCCCGGTGACGACGCCCCCGGTCGGCTTGAGCCGCCCGGTGAGAACGCGGACCAGCGTGGTCTTGCCGGCGCCGTTCGGCCCCATCAGGACGAAGATTTCCGCAGCCCGCAGCATCAGCGAGAGATCGCTGAGCACGGTATCATCTCGCCGGTAGCCGGCACGGATGTGGCGCAGTTCCGCCACCGGCGGCCGGTCGTCGGCCGATGGTAGAGCGTCGTTCGTCAGTAGAGTGTCGATCGTCATCGGCGATCTGGAATCCTTCGGTCGATGGCGACCGGCTCATGGCGTGCGCGCGCCCCGCTCCGACGGGATGTTGGCTCTTTTTGTCGCCTTATCCCTGAGTTCAGGCAAGGGGGAATGTCATTTGCAGGGCGGAGGACACGCCGTCCCGGCACAGATCACCACTTGTCGCTGCAATACGAACGTGAAAATCAGGCCCGATCTCGCGGCAGCGGCGGTGAGCCCCCTCGCCCCGCGTCTATCGCGGGGAGAGGGTTGGGGTGAGGGGCTCTCTCCGCGAGTTCGACTCGCGGAGAGTCCTCCTCATCCGGCGCTGCGCGCCGACCACCGCCTTGCAGCTGCGCCGGGCGAGGCGAGGTGACACCGAACGCGCAGCTCTTTCATGCGCAGCGGCTCGGCCCGCGCCGATGAGGAACTCAGGATGGATCGCCATGCGCGGCCCCCAACGTGCAGGCCGCCACCAATGCGGCAGGTGCCGGGATTGTCCATCATTATACGCAGGCGCTTCAGGATCAGACTCGCGAAAGAGCTCGTAGCGCGGATTGGAGCCGAAGGCGTAATCCGCCATCTTGCCGACCAAGACGGCGGATCGCGATCCGCCCTACGGACCTACGCTTGCTGATCGAGCCCCACGACCAATTTGTTCGGCTCGGCAGCAGCCCGGGAAAGCGGGCCGCGAAGCCTATCGGGCGACGAAAATCGCTACTCGCCTCTAACAACTTCAATCACTTACGGCATGTCGCCCTCTCCGAAAAATATCAAGCACGGGTTGGGCAAATCGCTAATCTTCTTTGTCTTCTTCCTCAAATGCAATTACCCTTTTCGGGCGATATCGGTTGCGCGGGACGACGCCATGACGACAGTCTTGTTGGTACACGGGACATTCGCCCCGGACGCGGGATGGACCAAAGAAGAATCGTCCTTGCGAAGGTGCTTCGAAGCGGAGTTTGTGAAACGAAACAGAATTGTCAAATTCTTACCAATAGAATGGTCAGGCCGGAACCGATTTACTGATCGTCTAGCCGGTGCAAAGCTAATAGAATCTGCAGTTCGAAACCTGAGAAGCAAGAACGACGAGGAAAACATAATAATTGTGGCTCATAGTCACGGTGGGAACTCTGTCGCATATTTCTTGAAGCAGCACGATGAGGCGCTGCGGTCAGTTCAGGGAGCGATATTTCTATCAACGCCATTCATCTCACTTAGAGCGAAGAGTGATACCGGTCTTCGCGTCAAGATCTATTGCTATTTCTCGCTGCTGGTCGCTCAGATCGGGCTCCTCTTAGCAACACAACAATTGTCAGAGTGGTTTCATTTTACGGCCGATGGATTTTACCTGATGCTGTTTTTGAATGTACTCTTTGGAGCATTCTTGGTGCATTCTTATCGCACGTTCGGTTTCTTTGATCGGCTTATCGAGCGTAAACGTAACGAAATAAGGGATATCATAAGAAGCCAAGATTCGTGCCATCTTCCTGATGGAAACTATCTCTTTATGAAATTTTCAGGTGACGAGGCGCTCTTTGGGCTGTCCTCTGCACAAGCTGTCTCTTACGCATTGAACTGGATAGTGGAGCGCGTTTACGGTGTGACCGCGGCGTTAATTTCTCGTGCAGCTAGCAACCGAATGGTGGGCAGAGAGATTGTGGAACTTTGCATGATCTTTATCGTCTCGATATGGCTGTTGTTTAGCCCTTCTATCGTAGGCTACACGCTCACTTTTGAGCAGGTCGCAAACTTAGCATATTCAGAGCGGCAAAACATTGATGAGGAACTTAAAAGTGAGATTAGTGCGCAAGAAGAAAGCTTGCTAATATCTAATAGGAGGATCTTTGAAGTCTCCCGGTCGGGCGATCGAGAGGATGCCCGACGGCACTTCCGCGAGCTCTTTGATGAGAATGATGCGATTGTAGAAGTTCTGAAGAATAAAAAGGCGTATCTCGCGCAATTGGGCATCGACAACAGTGAATTCATAAAATTCCACATCGTGACCTTCCTGAAGCGGTGCGCCATTGACATTGCTTACCTATTTCTAATTTTGAGCGGCATCATGGCGCTGATTTACATCTGCCTGCTGGCGTTCGGTTCAATTCGCCTTACGGAATTATTGTATATCGAATCTTCCGTCGAAGTTGTGCCGTATGGTGCGCACACGCTCGTCCTTTTGAATTGGAAAGATATCAAGGATCGATCACGAAATTTTCGACATAGCGCAATATATTCGTCCTCTGCCGCCTTGGAAACAATCTCCGCCTGGCTTGCCAAAAATCATTCTTAGCTTTGAGGCCCGTGGGCAGATCGGAGCCGAAGGCGTAATCCGCCAGCTTGGCGACCAAGACGGCGGATCGCGATCCGCCCTACGGACCCAGGGCCTTCAAGGTGGACAACCGTCGGCCACCCATTTAGCAAACAGATCAATGCGGGATTGCGGCCATGGGCCTTCGCCCCTTGGCGGCGGCGGCGGCATGACGGCGCCACCAATTCCGCGAATGCGGTCATAAATAGCGGCTGCGTGAGCTTTAACTTCATCATAGCTCGCCAGGTTGAACCCCTTTTTCATTCCCTGAATGTCTCGCTCGGTAAAAAGCGGACGAATATCGGCTTGAAAGCTTGTGGTCATCGTGCCTCCTTTCATAACCAGGGGGGAAATTTCTCAGGCAAACCCGCAAGCGCGTTCAATTCACACGGGAGCGCAATTTATCACCAAGGCGATAGCGAGGATATAGAACCTGACGAATCCCGGGATCACGCAGCAGCCGTCCCCCCCCTTTGGCGACGCGAACGTGATGTCGACGCTTGCGTCCTTGAAAAACCTCGTCGGGACCGGCGAGCTCCTCGAGCGAGAAACCCGTCATGCGTCCGGTGTTGCCCAGTGGGGGCTGACCGTTCTTACAGGAGTGACGGCACAGAACTTACTCATCCAGCGAGCGCTGATCCCTCATACATTGATATAAGTGACATCTTCCCAAAGTTGAATGGTCGAGGAGGCAGCGGCCGGCCATGACGACGGCCAACAGGAATGTGTCGGCGCGGTCCTGATCGTCACGCAGTCCGGCTTGCCGAACAGTCGCGCGAAAATGTGTGATCCGAACTGTCGTAGTCAGCATGTCCGATGGGTTGAGCCCTTTGCGAAACCCATCGCTTTCATAGACGAAAATAGATGGGTATCGCTTCGCTCCGCCCATCCTACGATCTGTGCCATCAGCCCGCCGGCCACGGCGGCCTTACCTACGGAAGTTTATTTGTCGCCGTAAAGGGATTGAACCCCCGTTCCGCAAGGGCAGCCCACGAAGCTGCGCCGAGATGTGGCAATCGGAAATAGAGTCGTGGCTTGGTCGGATCGGTATCCAACATGAACCCAGTCGGTAACCCTCGCACACTTGTGGCATAGTACCCGCCATCCGGCGACCTCTGGGATTCGATGACGGCGAGCAGCGATTTTGCCTCCCCAGTCCTGCCGAGCAATTCCAGCAAGAGAGCCATTTGGGCCGTCCCTTCGGTCCACACCCCATCTCGGTCTTCACCGTAAGAAAAGCCCCTGTCGACACTCATTCGCTGTTCGGCGGTGGCAATGGCCGATGCAAATTTCGTGGCCGCTCCGGGGAGCGCCGTTAAGGGCCAGACTTGGGCATCCAGGGCCAAAGTCGGATTGTGCGTGACGCCGTCTTCGGCGGTGCCTGCGGCGAAACAGGCGCATGCCGGATCCCACATCGTATCGACGAAGTGCTCGGCAGCCGTTGCCATATCACGCCAGCGCGAAGCGCCTGTGCGGATTGCAAGAAGGCCAAACGCGGCGGCGAGGTCAGTATTGTGTTCAGTCGATTTCCATGTCCGTACGTCGGGCGTCGGTTCGTGCCCAAACGTACCGCCCGTGAAACCGCCAGTACCGCGCGTGTCGGCCCATTGCGCGACCCAGGTGCCAAGCCGTGCCGCACCATCGCGGAATCGAGAGCTGGCGCTCCCATCGTCAATCGACAGCAAAGCCAACATGGCCCATGCGATGTTGCCGTTATCGCTGCCCACCTGATATCGATCTTCCAACCATTTGTTCTGAGTATTGTCCCACCAACCCGGAAGTTTGGCGGAGCCATTCGCAACCGCCCCCGCGGCGTAAGCGTTCCGGAGCCGTCCATCATGCCAGGTGCGGTCGTTATCGATGGCCCAGAGAATTGCCGCGCCGATCCGACCTGCTTTGTCTCGCTCACCGCAACCGACCAATGCGATGGCGGCCACGGCATTGTCATAAAGGTATGCGGCGCCATGGAGAGGCCCCGATTCCACGGTCGGGTAGCTGGGCAAGAACAGCGGCCCCGGCGGCGCCTTATCGATCAGACCAGCGAGGTACCCGCACGCGGACGCTTCTGGTGTTGCTAAAGCCCGCGGTGGAGCGGCGGCCATGATGATTACGAAAGTCGCAACGATCCATGTGTGAAAGTAGAGCCCGCGATAATGGTCGAAACAACAAGTGAATTGCTCCGATAGCATTTCGCCGCCTCTCGCGTCTTCGTCCACCAGGATAGACTTTTGGGGAGGCATTGGGAAGCAAGCAGGTCAGGATCGAATACAACATCGTGTCGTCATTTTTAATGGCAGCTACGAAACGGAGGTCGGGCGGCGCATGCCTGCTCCGCCCGGGGTATTTCAAACGTCAACTTGTTCCGCTATTGCCAGGGCGTCATCGACTTCGATGCCCGGATATCTGGCGGTGCTTTCGATCTTTGTATGCCCGAGCAGAAGCTGGACCGCCCTGGGATTTCCAGCTCGTAGGGCGGATTGGAGCCGAAGGCGTAATCCGCCATCTTGGCGACCAAGACGGCGGATCGCGATCCGCCCTCCGGACCTATTTAGGATTAGTCAGTTGCGCCTCGATCATGCGCCGTCGCTCTTGCAAGGCTTTCACCTTCTCTTCCGCGGGAGCGATGACCTTATCCGCAAGCGTCAGGAGCAACGGCTCAAGGCCCTCGTATCGGTAGATCGGAAGCACCCAGTCGTACTTCCAATTGTCTTTGAACATCGCATAGGGCCGGGAGGAAGCTTCGAGCAGCGGCTGAACGGGCACGGCAAGATTAGGAACGATAGCTTCCAACTCCTTGGGGATACTGCTCGGGTCAGTCAGGTCAGCGATGATGAATCGGGCCATACGCGCCAGCAGCGAGACGGTCTCGGTAATGTCCCGCGTTGCCGGAACAGCGAAGTCGAAAAGGATCGGCACGTAGTCACGCTTGCGCAACGCTTCACGCAGAGCGTCGAGAACTGCCTTACGCTGATCTGTGAAGCGACCCAGGATCAGAACCACTTTGGAGGTAATGGTGTCGATGACGTCGCGGAGTTTCTCGTTGTGTAACAAGAGGTAGATGAACTGCGCGACCTCAATGTTGTCGACGGTGAACTCGTCCGTGACGACCAGGTTCTGCTGCTTGGCCTTTTCCAGTTTTAAGCCCCAAGCGGACACGCCGTAAATCTGGCATCCGGTAAGATCGGCCCCCATAAGGTTGGTATCTACCAAAATAGCATGCCGGAGGTCTGCCCCGCTGAGGTCTGCCCCGGTGAGGTCCGCCCCGCCAAGATTGCCTCCGTTGAGGTCCGCCCCGGGGAGCTTTGCCCGGGTGAGGTCCGCCCCTAGGAGGTACGTCCCCCGGAGATCTGCCCCGCTGAGATCCGCCTCGCGCAGCACCGCCCCAAGGAGGTTCGCCACAGCAAGCCTCGCCTCACTGAGGTCCGAATCGCTGAGGTTTGCCCCGCCAAGGAAGGCCCCGCTGAGGTCCGCCTCGCGGAGGATCGCCCCGCTGAGGTTTGCCTCGCCGAGATCCGCCTTGCAGAGGATCGCCTTTGTGAGATTCGCGCCGCTAAGGTTCGCTTGGCGGAGGTTCGCCTCACGGAGGTCCGCGTCACTGAGGTTCGTGCCGCTGAGGTCCGCCTTCCCGAGGTTCATCAATCTGAAGTCCGCACTCCTAAGATCGGCGTCGCTGAGGTCCGGACACAAACCGCGTTCTTCAGCGATACTCTCGGAAACCTTTTCAAATAATGTTTGAGGCAGACGCCCAATATCGGGATTCTCATCACGCCAAGCGTTCCACACGGCCACTCCGTCCTTGAGTAGGTCAACGTGCGCTTCGTTGGCCATGGAACCCTCCTGGCATTGGACAAGGCCCGCCTCTTCGACCTTAGCGCACATCGTCTGCAGTTGGCCCGTAGGAATCGCCACGGCCGATGACCGTGGCGTCCGGTCAACCTTATTCGATCACCTCGTCGGCTCAGGCGAACACGGGCGGCGGCACGGTAAGGCCGAGGGCCCTCGCGGTCTTGAGATTGATGACCAGTTCGAACTTTGGTGGGGTGCACAATGCGGCGGAAGGCGCAAGCGGCGCCCGTCGTCATTCCGGGACAGCGAATTTCCGGTGTCAAAATTCCCGCACGGATTTGCTTGCGTGCAGATTGGATCGCCGTCATCCTTGCGTTGTCGGCAAGACTGCCGGCAATGGCAATGGATGACCGGCACCACAGAAGCTCGCCGGAATAGGCCGGTAATGCCGGCCCTTACAAAAAAGGGAGGAAGCCCATGAGAGAGCAATTACGGCAGTCCCGGCTTGGCGTAATCGGCGCGATGAGCGTCGCTTGCATCCTGGCTACCGCGCCGGCGTTGAATGCGGCCGGGCTGACGGCCCCTGTCACCACGACGACCGGCACCTATCAGGGCCTGATGAACTTCCAGGAACTTCCGGGAGATCCCATAAGCGGAGTGAACGTTTTCTTCGGTATCCGCTACGGCCAGCCGCCGATAGGCACAATGCGCTGGAAGCCGCCCCAGGCGCCCAATCCTGGCCAGGGATCGATCGTCGCGGCAACCATCGGCCACACCTGCACGCAGGGACGGGCAACCGATTCCGAGGATTGCTTGTTCCTCAATATCTATACTCCCTCCACCGCCACCGCGAAGTCCAAGCTTCCGGTTTTCATATGGATTCACGGCGGCGCGCTCGTCAGCGGCGCCGGGTCTGACTACGACCCGTCGGTGATGGTGGCCGAGAACGACATCATCGTCGTCACGATCAACTACCGCCTCGGGAGCCTCGGCTTCCTCGCAGCCAGCGTGCTGGCGGCGACCGCGCCCAACGCCTTTCAGAACGTCGGCGACGCCGGCAACTACGGTTTCATGGACCAACAATTCGCGATGGCCTGGGTCCAGGACAACATTGAGGCTTTCGGCGGTGATCGGGACGCGGTGACGATCGGGGGCGAATCAGCCGGCGGTCTCAGCGTCTCGTCGCATCTTGCCTCCACGAACACCTTCAGGGGGCTCACCGGCCGGGATCTGTTCGGCGGTGCGATCATCGAGAGCGGCGCGTACATGTATCATGACGTGCCATCGCTCGCCGTTTACCAGACCCTTAGCAACACTTTCGCTCAGCAGGACGCCAACGCATTCTGCGGCGGCACCTTGACCCTGGCCTGCCTCCAGGGACTGACTGCAGCGCAAGTCTTCGCGAATGAAACGGACTTTGGCGGCTTTGGCATCACGCCCAATTTCGGCACGAAAATCCTGCCGCGCGACCTGCATACGGCCTTCTCGACCGGCCAGTTCAACCAGGTCCCGGTGCTCCAGGGTACCAATGCCAATGAGGGCCGGCTGTTCGAGCCGAGCTTCTTTCCCAGTGCGGTCACCGCTCCCGGAGGCAACCCTGCGACAATCTTCGCCGCCGGCGGTCCGGCGAGCTTCGACCTTCAGGTCCAGAACATTCTATGTGCGACCCCGCCGGTCACCGGCACGCCGGCGACCTGCTCCTACTTGCAGGAGATCCAGTTCTTTCTGGCCACCCTCGTGACGGCCAAACCGTCCACACAGGGGCCGACCGCGCCCTTCACCGAGGCAGTCGTCGCCGCCTCGGCGACGGCGGCAAGCGAATACCCGATCGCCAATTTCCACAACTTCGTTCCGCCGACAAGCACGTCGACTCTCAACAACAACTTTGGCGGCGGCAACGTCGATGAGGCGCTCTCGCAAATCTTCACCGATTTCGTGTTCGCCTGTAACGGCTTTGATTCAAACAGCGACCTGTCCAGGCAAACCTGGGTCTTTGCTTACGAGTTCAACGATCCAAATGCCCCGACCCTGGGCACGCCCGGCGTCCCAGGTCCGGGGTCGAATGGCTCAGGCTTCACGACGGCTTCTCAGCACGCAGCCGAACTCCAGTACATCTTCAACTTCGGCGCGGCGTTCACCTCCGCGCAGTCGACGCTGGCGACCGATATGAAGACCTACTGGGCCAATTTCGTGAAGACCGGCGATCCTAACAGGAACAGCAAGGATGATCTTGCCACCTTGGTCAGCCTAAAGGCGCCGCGCACCCAGCTGCCGCACTGGCCGCACTTCAATGCGGGGGGCGATCAGGACCATGACGGCGATGATCGCGATCAGGAGATCCAGTTGCTCACACCGCAAGGGCCGCATCCGTTCGACAGCTTCAGGACCGACCATTTCTGCGCAACTTGGCAGCCGCTGCTCACCTTCAATAACGGCAACGAGCCGCAGCAACCCTGATCTAAACTCCAATCGGCGATCGACCACGCAATGCGATCGATTGCAAGAACCTCCGACGCCCTGCCTCACGGCAGGGCTTTTTTTAGGGGGCGCCAAGCAGGGGGCGGAGTACTATGACGGCGCGATTCGGTTGGGGTGATAGCCGAACGATGAGGTGAGAGAGACCAGACTTCTGAACCACTGCAGTGAGGCTGAAGCCCTTACGCTTGCAACTCGAGGCATGCCCGGAGGTCCGCTTTGGGTCAATCTCGAGCCGGTAGAGCCAGCCGTAAGTCCAGCCACGTCTGCGATATGCCGATCGCGATACGCGGATGTGGCGCAGCTCTGCAACCGGCGCCCCAGCATCCACACTGTCGGCGGCGTAGTGACGCCGGCGCAGGCGCTCCTGGTGGTGGTGCCGGCCGACGCTCGCCTCGAGGCCGAGGCGATGGTATCGAACCGCGATATCGGTTTTGTTGTTCCCGGCCAGACGGCCGAGATCAAGATCGACACGTTCAACTTCACCAAATACGGCCTGCTGCATGGCCAAGTAATGACGGTGTCGCAGGACGTCATCACCCGCGACAAGCCGGCCGACAAGGCCGACGAGACAAAATCGCGAACTGCGCTATCCGACAGCTCCGAGCCGCAGGGCCAGGAACTGGTCTATTCCGCGCGCGTCTCGCTCGATCGCACCGAAATGCAGATCGAAGACAAGATCGTCAGCCTTGCGCCGGGCATGGCGGTGACGGTCGAGATCAAGACCGGCCAGCGCCGCGTCATCGAATATCTGCTGTCGCCGCTGCTGAGGTATCGGCACGAGGCGATCCGGGAGAGGTGAGCGAAACGATGTCTCTTGATTGGTTCGCGGGAGCAGTAGGTTGCAACGGATATCCGCAGGAATCCCTGCGGAAACGCCTCGCAACGGCAATCACCTCGGCCAGCCGCATCGAGGTTGAGGCCATGGCGCCGAGCCGCGACATTGGTTATGCTGCCTCCGATCGGTCGACCGACGTCGATACCTTCAATCTCACGAAAAATGACCGGTGTCGTAGGACGCGCTCGCTAGCGACAAGCCCGCTGACGGGATTGACGGTTCGAAGTCGCTGTGCGCTCTTTGACGGCCAGGAACGGGTCTATGCCGCGCAGTTCCCTGTGGAATGTACGCAGGTCGAGGACAAGACCTTCATACTTGCTTCTGGCATAGCGGTGCTGGCTGTGATCGAAACCAACGTCCGGCCCGCAATCTATCTTCAGCTACTGCCGGATTTGCAAGAATAGGAGCGGAAAGACGAATCTGTGAGGGAATGAGCCAGCTTTCAAGGTCGAGTAAATCAAGGCGATGTGGTCAATAGGAAGGCTGATGCCGAAAGAGGGATTTCGCTGGGGGCGTAGATTTTCAAAAATCGGCTTGCCTATCATTGCAGTGCTGTCGGCGGTCGCGTTGTTTGATCGTCTTGAGGGAGTATTTGGCGTGAGAATTACCTCTAAGGGCGAAGATGTTCTTCAATTTCAGTTCGAAACGAAGACCCAAGGCCTGCCTGGGAATCCGTTTATCTGGAGTCCGGATGGACAGCACTTACTCAGCGGCATGACGACTAGGGACTCCTCCGGTCAGGTCCAGGCGTCCCTCTGGCTATTCGATGTAGCGGAAAATAAGGCTGTGGGCCACAGGGTTTTGGATGGTCGCGGCACTGCGGACGCTGGAATCGCATGGAGCCCCGACGGTCAGCTGGTAGCAATCGTTCAAAGGAAGCAAATTCGGGTGTTCTCGACTCGGGATTTTCAGGAGATTGCGCATCGTGAGATATCTGATGCAGATCCTGACCTCAGCAACCTGCAACGGATTGCACTTCCCACAGGGGTGGCGTTTTCAAAGGACAGTAAATCTCTCTGGATTGCACGTCCTGTGGAGAATGCTCGCATCCGGTTTACATTGGCTGTCGAAGTAGATGCTAAGAACCTAAGTGTTGTCGATCAGTACAACATGGATCCGCCGGTTGCTGGAAACCGCACCGTGGCGTTTCAGACAAATATCGAATCGACGTCAAACGGGCCGCGCCTCTTTACCATCGCTGCTTCATATACCGGGGTCATCGCATTTGGCGCTGACACAGCGAAGGATTTTGCTTACGGAATAGACCTTACCAGCAAAGCGGAGTTGTTCCCACACTTTCAACTCGTTGACAAAAACCGTCGGTTCCAAAATCTGGCCCAGCTTCTGCTTTCTCCCGATGCGAGTACAATCGTCTCGTTGCTTGGTGTAACGATGGACCCGAGGCAAGACCTTAGCGACCATCGAGATGCCGATGTATATCGTACCGAGACTGGTCAGCGCGTCGCCTTTTTTGATATGGCGCGAACGCTAAAAGATGAGCAAAGCGCGACGAAGTTTTTTGGACAAACCAGTGCGACCCTGATCGCTACAAGCTACCGAGGATTGGACAGGGCGCCTGGGCTGATAGTCTTCGATGTCAAATCCGGAGCGATCGTTCAACGCGTAACCGGCCCCGCTCTGGAGTCACGATTGGCCTTCTCACAAGACAGAAAGCGCATGGTCGGAAGTCTCAGTCCCTATGCTGATGCGATGCAATTCTTTTCGATAAGTCGTTGAAAACCTTTCAAGCAGCTACTCTATTTCGCCAATAGATCAAGAGGACATCGCAAATGACCGCACCTTCGGTTACGGGCATGGCGCACCATTCAGACAAAGGGAAAACCCTTTGTCCTTTCAATGCAGCCCTAACCGCACGTTTGTCGGAATGGGCATTGATAGATCGCTGAAAACACACGAACTCTTAATCATCGGTCCCAGGTTCGAGCCCTGGCGCGCCCACCAAGCTTTTCAAGGCACGTGGCCGGGTTCGCCGTTTCAGGAGACGAAACTAAAACGGTTTTTCAAACGGTTTTTTTCCGGGTCTCGACTTTTCCAAAAATTTGAATATAGGCGTCGCGGGGTCAAAAGTCGGCGCTCCAAGCACTAGTTGAGGCATTCGGGGACGCGAAATATGAGCGATACCACGCTGCACTGGCATAGGACTGAAAGCAAATGATCTCAACGCGATTTTCGAAGATCTCGGCCTCCAACGTCAAGAGAGGCGCGTGATGACATGGCGAAACTATCGCCTCGGGCTGACCGAATGCTGTTCTTCGGGGTGTGCTGTCTCATTGGAATATTTTCGATTGCTTTTTGGTTTCCGATCGTTTCCGGATTGCTTAAGTCCCCGATGATGAATCCGCCGGTCGTTAACAAGATTTCCGTGAACGAGACCATTCGCGCGGTCTGGGATTCTGGGCTCTACCGGACGCGCGTCGTCGCGGCCGGCATCTACTGGCTCGACAATGACACTATCCTTGTGAGCGCCAACAAAGGCCCGAAGCCGCGAACCTCTGAAGAAATGCGTGCTGCAGAAGACTGGCTCTATCTCTGGCGGCTCGGGGAAAAGCCCAAACCCTTTGGGGCCGACCCACGCATGGCGGCACGGAGCTATTGCGCTGCGCGTGGAGAGGTCACCTATCATCAGGAAACGGTTGATCCGAAGACAGGCGCGGTCTTGTGGACGCGCTGGGTTGGGGCGCCGGGACAAGAAGGAGAGACGAGGCCAGTGAAGGGCCTTCCGGTGGGCGGAGCGAACAATCCTCTAACAATCGAAACAACCGACTGCGAAATCTATTCCGATCCCGCCATGGCCGGCAAAGACTATGTGACCGACTCCGAGCATCGCTTCTATATCGCTTTTGGTGAGAATCAGGATCTGGCTGCTGTTAACGTGGTACCTGGCGTGCCGGTTACTCTGACGCGGGCCGATCGATCAGGGCGTGTTGAATTGCCGATTTCTAACGCGCTGGCCGGCTCAGGTTCGACCCATTTTCATACATTCGACGGAGTCTTCTATCTCTGGAACGGCAACCTCGGGGTTTCGCCGATCAATCACTTCGCGATTTGGCGCGAGACGAATTGCTGGCCGATCTGGCGGGTCGATCCGCAGGCGGCGAAGACCGAACGCCTCTGTATCCCGTTTGGGTCGTGGTCCGGCGCCATGCACGGTGGAGGAGCTACTGCGCTGCAGTTAGCTCCAACGAAGGCCGGACTCTTTTTCGCATCGAATCCAGTACGAGCACAAGAAGATCACGGCTTTTACCGACTCGACAATGGGATCGTCTCGCAGATCCTGCCCGGATACGTCTGGAGCCCGACTATCTCTCCCAACGGCTGTCGCATCGCGTTTATCTACGTTCCGAATCAAGAAGCCTATCGACCGACCTCGCCGGTTTCATCGAGCATTGTTACGATCGATGTCTGCCCGTCGAGTCCAGATGCACCATCCTCCTCGAACTAAAGAATTCATTTGGCAAGGACATTTCCGATGGCCAGCACCGATGCTTCAAATGCTCCAGAACCGATCGCCAACGACCTCAACCTAGCTCGTAGGGCGGATTGGAGCCGAAGGCGTCATCCGCCATCTTGGCGACCAAGACGGCGGATCGCGATCCGCCCTACGGACCTCCCCCTTCCGCATCGCCGGCTTCGACCGTCGTGCGCAGTTCACGGAAGCGGTCGGCTCGAAAGGCATCGGCCTTGCGGTTGTCCTCCGTTTCCGCCAAGTGGAGCTTGCACGAGGCGTCGGAAGGGATCGGCGAACGGATGACGTCGGGGTGAGTTTTGGCAACCTCGATGACGACCGCACCGCCGCGCGAAGGCCCGAGCAAATGCACCCTGTCGAGGCCGAGTGCCCGTAGCAGCCCCGCAAGCCTGCGGGGGCGATGCCCGGGAGGCGGTCAGGGCGCTGATTGTTGCCGGCGGATTCCTGGAGGAGCAGATCAAGAAGCCCCAGGCGTCGGTCTCCACAGGTTACGCGCGCGGGAAGTTCGAGCTGGGCGATCGGAAGGATTGGACGACCGAGGTGCGAGATGGGAGAGAACCAGGTGGAAGATCCAGGCTATCGCGGAGCCGTGTAAAAGTCGGTCCACGGCCCGAGAATTTCGTCGGCATCCCCCCACTCACTCACATTCTCCACGCCGCGATACATCGCGAACGGCCGCACCTCGCTGACGTAGTGCTCAATCATCGCGTCGGGCCGAAGTTTGTGCGCGTCATACCGGTTCCAGTGCACAATCTGCTCGAGCGGCCGCCGATAGCGCCGGCTGACGTCCTTTTCCGGATAGCCGATCGGAATCGTGCCGATCGCGGTGAGCAACGGCGGATAACCGAGGAGGGCGGCGAGTTCCTCGTTGGTCTTGTCCTCGCCGCCGCCTGACAACCATGCCGAGGTCAGGCCGCAGGCCGTGACGGCGAGCTGGATGTTCTGGATCGCAGCGCCCAGGGAGGCGAGAAAGATGCGCTCGTTGTTCGCCTCGTATTCGCGCGACCATTCCGCGGTCGTGGCCTGCGGAAAACAGGCCTTGAACCGCGCGTCGCCAAGAACAACGAAGATCGCAACCGTGTTGGCGAGATAGGTTTTCTTCACCGCGGGAAAACCCTTGGCGTGATCGACCAGCCGCTGCGACTGGCGCAGGAAGACGTCGAGCACGCCCTGCCGGGTCTCGGGCTCGTCGACGATGACGAGGTCCCAGCATTGCGCGTTGGCCCCGGTAGGCGCCCAGCGTCCGGCCTCGGCGATCTTCAGCAGCGTCTCGCGCTCCACCTTCTTGCCCTTTTCGAAACGCCGGACGCTGCGACGACGCTTGATGATGTCGAGAAAATGGTCGTAGTCGAGCGCGGGCGGTTTTGGCTGGCTTTCCATTGTCGTCCTCCCTTGCAGTGTTCAGCCGTCGGCCAGCCGGCCCAGCAGTTCGTAGAGCAGCTTCCGCTCGCGGGGATTGAGCGCGGAAAGCGTCTTTTCCGTGCATTTGATCTCGATCGGCAGCAGCTCCCCGATCAGCATCCTTCCGGCGGGCGTCAGGCCGACGAGCAGCAACCTGGCATCGTCGGAGTCGCGCCGGGTCGAAACCAGCCGGCGCTTCGTCAGCCGACGGACCACGTCACGGATATTGGCGGGCTCCATGGCGACAAGGCGGCCGAGCAGATTTTGCGACAGCGGACCGCGCTCATAAAGCCGCGCGAGCGTCGCGAATTGCGGCGCGGTCAGATCGTAAGTGCCGATGCGCTGCATCAGGTTCGACGAGGCGCGCTGATAGGCGCGGCGCAGCAGGAATCCAATCTGGTCGTCCAGCGTGTAGGGGACGCCGGAATGCCGGACGGATAAAGCTGTTCTAGTCGACATTGCCGGCATCGCGGTACATCACCTTGTGGCGGGTGTTCGCCACCCATTCGTCGATCTGCGCATCCGTCATGAAATGCGAGGCGTCGAACCGGTTCCAGTTGCTGATGTCGGCGAGGGTTTTTTTCCAGCGCTTGTAGGGCGGCTTGGCGGGCGGACCGAAGCACATGATGTCCAGCACCGACAGTTCCGCGGGAATGCCGAGCAGCGGCTTCATCGCCTGCTGCGCCCTCTCCTGGCCGATCGCCGTCACCCACCATACATTATATCCGAGCGCGGCCGCCGCCAGATGCGCCGACATCGTCGCGGCCGCCACGCTCTGAAGCAGGATCCGCTCGGCGTTTTCCTTGTACATCTTGTCGAGTTCGGAGCCGTCGTTGAGGACCGGGAACGCCTTGACCCAGCGGAAGTCGCTCGCGACGACGATGAACCCGGGGGCCGACGCCAGACCCCGATAGTCCGGCGTCGGAAATTTCATTTTCAGCCTCGCCCGCATCACCTGCTCTTCGCGGAAATATTCCGTGATCTTGTTTTTGATGTCCTGATCGGTAACGGCGATGAAGTGCCAGGGCTGCGCGTTCGCCCCCGACGGCGCGTGGCGCGCCGCCTCCAGGATCATGTCGTAATGCTCCCGCGGCATCGCGTAACCGGCATCGAAGGCGCGCGTCGTCAGCCGGTTTTGCACGATCTCCATCAGCGCATCGTATTTGCTGCGATCGTCATGGCCGTGGCTGGTGGCGCCGGCGGACTCGGGCATCGGATTCCTCCCCTCGATGTTATCGTTATGATCATAACGATATACCCGCCGCTGCAAAGGTCAACGGCGCGCACTGATCCGCTTGCGCTACTGCGCTCCCTCTCCCCCGAAGCGAAGCGCTTGCTTCGCTTTGGCGGGAGAGGGCTGGGGTGGGGGGGTCTCACCGCGAGCGACACGGCCCATTGAGAGACCCCCTCACCCGCCGCTACGCGGCGGCCTCTCCCGCAAGGGGAGAGGCGGACGGAGACCGGCGTGGCGGGCTCGGGCTGACCGCCGAACCTTAAGCTAGCGCCGGTCGGCAGACCCTCTCATCTGCCACGGCAGATTTTGTCCGACTGTCTCGAGGAGAAAGTCGAGATAGGCTCGCACGCGCAACGGCGGGGCGACCTTGGTTCCGTAAACCAGATGGACGGGAACGGGCGCCGGCGCCCATTCGTCGAGGACGCGGGTCAGTTCGCCGCTCTCGATTTCGTTCATCGCCAGAAAGGCTGGCAGCGTTGCGATGCCTCCGCCGGCGAGCGTCGCGGCCCTGACCGATTCCGGATCATCGATTTCGATGGCGGGAACGCAGCGAACCGAGCGCAATTCGCCATTCCGGTAGAGATCGAGGCGGTTGTCGGTCGCGGGGGGATTCAGTTCCAGAAGATCGTGGCTGGCGAGATCCAAGGGATCGGCGAGCGGCGGTCGGCCCTTCAGATAGGCTGGCGATGCGACGAGAACGTAGTCGATATGACCTAACGGTCGCACACCAAGATTCGGCTCGACGAGCGGACCCAACCGAACGGCGATATCGGTTTGCCCGACGCGGATTTCCGGCTTGCTCGATGTCAAGCGCAAGGCGACGCGCACATTGGGATGCTTGCTGCGAAAGGCCGGCAAATGCGGCGCGAGGAAACGGCGGCCGAAGGTGCTGGGCGCCGAGACATGGAGCAGACCATTGGCGCTCTCGCCATGGGTGCGCAGAACGTTCTGCGCCTCGATGCTGTCGTCGAGCAGGCGGCGGGCGTGGGGCACGAAGGTTCGGCCCTCATCCGTCAATTCTACGGTGCGGGTCGTTCGCGCAATGAGCTGCGCGCCGACCTCGGCCTCAAGGCGCATGAGCTGACGCGCGACGCTGGATTTTGGTGCGCCCAGAGATTGTGCGGCGGCCGTGAAGCTGCCGGTGCTGACAATTTCGAGAAAGACCCGGACGTCGGTAAGGAGCATGGATCGTGTTATTGTTGCTAATTCCGAGACAGATAAGGTTTTTATCGCCAGATTGATCTATATTTGGAATTAAGAATACAATCAAGGCGCAGCCAGGAAAGGCTGCGCGTCCGATCGCGCCAATCATTTTTTAGGGGCCGCTGTGACCAACCCTGAGGGACCTGTTTTCCTGGCGCATCAGCGCATGAAATTGCGCAATGGGCGTATCGAGGCTCACGGTGTCGCGGAAAGCTGGGTCGCGCCGGTGGCCGTGATTGATGCACCTGATGGCTTTGGCGAAGAGGTCTGGATGGCGTCGGGGCCGGATTCGGTCATCGCCTGGCAGCTTTCCGGCGCGGATGTCGTTTGCGAGTTCGGCCGTTTTCGCGGTCAGAGGGCGCGCTCCGGGCAGCGCAAGATCGCGATGCAGCCCAAAGGGATGCCTAACCACTTCCGGGCAGGCGGCCGGATCCGATTCGCCCAGTTTTATCTTCCGGATCGGCTTGTCGCACGCGTCGCAACCGATCTCGGCATCACGCAACCGGGACCGGGTGCTTTACGCGATGACCTGATTTTCTTCGGCGACGAAATGCTTCACCGTTTTCTCAGCGATTACGCCGCGCGCGCATCATCTTTTCATACGCCTCCCACCCGCGTGGAGATGGAAGCGCGTGCCGTGCTCATTGTAGAGCGGCTGCTCAGCGAGCATCACGTCAGGCCACAGGTTAACAAGAAAGGCGGACTGGCCGCGTGGCGGGTCAAGCGCGTGACCGAGTATCTTTTGGAGAACCTGGCCGAAGACATCGCGCTTGCCGATTTGGCGGAGATTGCCGGACTCTCTCCGCATCATTTCTGCCGCGCCTTTTCGCAGACGATAGGTATGCCGCCGTACGCCTGGCTCACCGCGCAAAGGATCGAGCGGGCCAAGGAGTTGATGGGCCGGCGTCCCGAAATGGGCCTCACCGAAATCGCGCTTTGCGTCGGCTACTCGAGCCAGGCCGCATTCGGCACGTCCTTCAGACGGGCCACAGGTCTGACGCCAGGCCGATGGCGGCGGGAGATGGCGGCGTGACCAATAAACGGATCGACAGCCATTCAGCCGAGAGCATCAGGCAAGGCAAGGTATCGTCGAAAGGTGTGCTAACCGGGCTTGGATTCGAAGCCATGATTGCGCGTTCAATGGTGCTTCCGGCAGAATGGGCGCCGCCATTTGGCATGGATTGCCCCAAGAGTTGGCAGCGTCCTCCGGTAGCGACATGGCAACGGTTACCTTGGCCTTCACACAGGCATGGCTCGTCCCCTTTCGGTCTTTGATACAGGTAACGATCGGGTCTCTTCGCGCTTTACGCATTAGACCCACGCGCGGCGCCATGCCCAGGCAATCATAGACTTCCTCCTCTCGCTGCGTTTTTTCAGCAATGGCACGAAAGCTCGGCAAGCCGGCGCAAACGCCCGGGGTTGGCTGCGGGTAAAATCCCTGCGGTGGTCTGCCTACGCGGTTTTCGCCCTGCGCGACAAGTTCGTCATCGATCCGCATGGACTGATCCAGAAGGCGGCCTGATCGAACAACTCGTTCGGCTGTCGCAAATAGCGCAGAATATGGAGGCGCGATATGAAGTACGACGCGGACGTATTGGTGATTGGCGCCGGTCCGGTGGGTATGACCGTCGCCAATGAACTGCTCCGCCACGGCGTCAAGCCGCGCATCGTGGACAAGAGCCCCTCGATCCGGGAGGTCACGAAGGCCATGATCCTGCACGTGCGGACGCAGGAAGTCCTTGATAAGGTCGGCGTCGCCGAGCGCGCGCGGCGTGAAGCCCAGCCCTTGAAGGAAGTCGTGGTTCACGCCTATGGCAAGCATGTGGGAAGTTGGGACCTCGACGACATCGACAGTCCCTACAAGCACCCGCTAATCATTGGGCAGAATCGGACCCAGCATCTGCTGCTCGATCTCCTGCATGAGCGCGGCGCGGATGTCCAGTGGAACACGGAAGCCCTCTCCTTCGAGATGACGGCTGATGGGGTGACGACGAAACTGAAAAGCATCGACCCAGCCACGAAAGCGGAAAGCGAGCAAACGATCCGCTCACAATATATCGTCGGCGCCGAAGGTTCGAACAGCCTTGTGCGTCGCTCGCTCAATTTCACGTTCGAAGGCGAACGCTACACCGGCGAGCAGTTCATCCAGGCCGATTGCAAGATCAAGTGGGCCTTGCCGAAGAGACGCTCCTACTTGTTCCTGACGCCGGTCGGCTACATGATGGTTATCGAATTCCCCGATGACATTGTTCGCATCTTCATTTCGCTACCCGACGACAACGCCACGGGTGCCGCGGCCGCGGCATCCCAACTCGGGGCGGTAGAAGCGATGAACGAAGCACCGACGCTGGACGAAATCCGCCATCATTTCGAACAGCTGTCCGGCTTCTCCTGCGAACTCTCCGAACCGGGCTGGCTGGCGCGCTATCGCACCTCCCACCGCTACTCCAACCGTTTCTCCAGGGATCGCGCGTTTCTGGCGGGCGATGCGGGCCACGTGCATGTGCCGATTGGGGGGCAGGGCATGAACACCGGGATCCAGGATGCCTTCAATCTAGGCTGGAAGCTCGCGGGCGTTGTCAAGGGAAGCTTCAAGAACAGCATCCTCGAAAGCTATCACGCCGAGCGCCATCCCGTCGCCGAGGGACTGATCAGGGGAACCAACTTTGCCTATCAGGGCGTGCTTCATCCCAGCGAGTTGCGACAGTGGGCGACCCGGATGTTCGGCCCCTACCTGATCCGCAGCGATCGCGTGCAGAATTTCATGCGCAATACGCTGGAAGAGCTCAAGGTGTTCTATCCGGAGTCGCCGATCAATCTCGATCTCGGCGGAGCCAAGGGACCGAAGCCTGGAGAGCGCATACGCGACGCCGAAATGGTTCGTGCTTCGGACAAGGCAACGTTATCGCTTAACGAGATCACGCGGAGCACGGCGTTCACGCTGCTGCTGTTCGCGGGCACCGAGGCCAGTGGTGCTTATCCCGATATTGCGAAATTGGCGACCGAGATTGCCAACCGCTACGCCGGCACAGTCGAGCCTTATGCCGTTATCGTCGATCCCAAACTGCCGCGGGATCTCTTCAAACCCGATCGTGTGCTGATCGATACCCTGCACATCGCGCATGACGCCTACGGCGTCGCGGGACCGGCGTTTTTTCTGCTGCGGCCAGATACCTATATCGCGGCACGCGGGCCACTCTCAGCCCAGGAAAAATTATTCAGCTATCTCGGTCAACTCTTGCAATAGCGCACGCGAGGGGATCGAACAGCTTGCGCTGCTGCGCCGCTACGCGGCGGCCTCTCCCGCGAGGGGAGAGGCGGACGGAGACCGGCGCGGCGGGCTCGGGCTGACCGCCTGTTCCACTGACCCCAGGTCTGGCCTTCAGCCGTTTACGTCGAGAACGATCTTTCCCCGCCGATGCGGTGCGCCGGCGAGCATCTCGTGAGCGGTGCGCACATCGCTCAACGGCAGAAGGGTGCCCACCCGAGGGCTCAGCTGTCCACTGCACAACAATCTGGAAATGCCGTTCAGCCGTTCCGTAGTCACCTCAGCGTAGAAGAATACCGAGCGCACGTCGGGTCGCTCCAGCATGGGATCGGTGGATACGACAGAAACAAGAACGCCACCGGTTTTCATGAAGCTGTGTGAGCGCTCCCGCGTTTCTCCTCCAACCGTGTCAAGTATCAGATCAACAGGCCGCACGGCATTCTCGGAGTAGCCTGCTTGATAATTGACCACCGTCTGGCTGCCAAGAGCTTTGACGTACTCGATGTCCTTCGAGCCGACGACACCAATTACCTTCAGGCCTGCGTTCACCGCGAGCTGAACCGCGTACGCACCGACATTGCCAGCGGCTCCCAGAATCATCACGGTCTGATCGGGTTTCGCGTTCCCATACTCAAAGAGCATCTGCCAGGCGGTGACCGCAATCACGGGAGCTGATGCGCATTCCACATGGCTTAAGCGCGAAGGCCTCAGCGCCACCCTATTGGCATGGGCGACAGCGTATTGTGCGTTTGCCCCGCAAAACTGCTGGTTCGTAACACCATAGATCTCATCGCCTTTCTTGAATTCACGAACGCCCGGTCCGACCTCTTCGATCACTCCTGACAAGTCGGAGCCGAGCGTAAGCGGTGGGGGCGGACTTACTTTGCTTTTGCCTTCGCGAATGAGCGCGTCCCATGGTCCTACTCCCGAAGCGGCGACCCTGATCAGAAGTTCTCCTGCCGCCGGGGCCGGACGAGGCACGTCCTCAACGACAACGACGTCCGGTGCGCCAAAGCGATGGATCCTGGCCGCTTTCATGTTTAAGCCCCATCAATCGTGCCGAGAATCGATCCGGCCGTACCCGGTCGGACTGCTGCGCGCGCCCCGCGATTGACGGCCCGGTTGCCGTGCCGCAGAGCCCGGCGATGAATTCTCGCCGTCGCATCTGTCACAGCATGTTCCCGTGGGACGCCTGTCCATGCAATGGAGGGACGATATCAAATTTTGGCGAAGGACGAACGACTGCCGGTTTGAGCCATCGGCGTCGGCTCGTGTAGAACGAGCGTGTTACGTAAATCCGCTTGCCGATGTCGTTTCATGTTCCATGAAAATCGTTTGGTCGGCCTGCGCGTGATGACGTTGGCGCGGCTCAGCGTGTGCCGCGGAGGCCGCGTCCAAAAAGTTCCGGTTCGGGATCTTCCGGTGGGCTGATGCAGTTTCGACGGCACATTTAATTTGTGTTCGGCTGCCTCCTCATCTAGACCGCATGGCAATCCCAACGCTCGCCAGCGAGCGCGTTGCATCACTTAAGACTCCGATTGGGTTGGACGGCTTTGGATTGGGGAGGGGATATGAGATTTGCGACAGGGTTGCTCGCGGCGGTTCTGCTTTGGGCAGGGGTGGGAGTGAGCCACGCGACGGTGCGGATTGCCGATGATCGCGGCGGCCTGATCGGCACTTACGTCGACAGATATCGGAGCCTGCGCACTTCGGGCGAGACGGTTATGATCGACGGCCTGTGCGCCTCGGCCTGCACCATCGTTCTCGGCGCGGTTCCCCGCGACAGGATTTGCGTGACGTCGCGCGCCAATCTGGGTTTCCACGCGGCGTGGGATTTTGGCGCTGACGGCCGCGAGGTGACCAACCCCGCCGCGACGCAGATGCTGAATTCGACCTATCCCTACCCGGTACGGCGCTGGATCGCCGCGCGCGGCGGGCTGAAACCGCGGATGATCTTCCTGCGCGGCAGGCAGCTGATGGGCATGTACCGCCCCTGCTATCTCGATGCCCAGGCTTACTCCCCGCGCTAGGATCCGGCCCGCGCGTTCGCACGGCCCGATGGGCTTTGCCCACCCTGCCGCGCTCATTCCTCGCGCTTTGGCGGATCGACGATCACGCGCTCGATGCGGGTGATGACCGGGATCGGGCCACCGTCGGGCCCGTCATGCGCTCTATCGCCCCAAACTTTCCACCTGCGATTCTTCAGCCAATTGAGCGCGGCCCCGGCATCGGGCACGACGTGCTCGACAATGGGAGCGCGGACAATCCCGCCCTGGAAGTGGAAGACCTTTTCGCTCTCATAGCTGTAGCCGACGGCGCGATTGAACAGCGCGCGCTCGACGCGCTCATCGGCTTTCACCTTGCCGACCTTCACCGCCCGGCAAAACTTGGGATGCCGGTTCTTCCAGAGGTAGATGGTCCGCGTCGTCACGCCGAAGAATTCGCCCAGTTCGAAGTCGGTCGCCCCGAGTTCGCAGAGCTTCCTGGCCTGCGCTGCGAACTCGTCACGATAATGCGGCGGACGGCCGAGGATGGTGGCATCAGCATTGCTCATCGGGAATCACTCCGCCGTTGGGAAGTTGGTCGACTGGCCGAACTCGGCCTTGAGCGGGTCGGCATCGGCCTTGAAGCCCGCGCTCATCTGCTTGATGCCGGTAGGGCTGGTTGCGGTGGCTCGTATTGTCATGGGCTTGGGTCCTGTCGTCGTGAGGTTGTTGGGCGGCAGCGACGTTGCCGCTGCCGTTGGGGTGGCGATGGCTGGCGGCCGCATGGCCGCGGCATGGCGGATCGCGCGGTCGATTTGCTGCGCGTTGGCGGTCGGATCCGCCGCGGTCATCCGGCCGTTGAAGCCGGGCCTTCGATCTTGCTCACTGAAGTCTCCACCACGAAAAAAACCCGACGCGAACGCGCCGGGCGATGAAGAGATGTTAGAGATCGCGGACACAAGCCGCCCGGCGGGTGAAAGGCGTACCGACCGGGGCGAAGTCAAATCTGTGTCGTGGTTCGGCGTCAACGCGAGGTTTTCGGCTGTTCACAGCTTACGCGGGCTGTGCGCAACCGCAGGCACCGGCGCGTAGGGTGCGCGCTGGCATCGCCTTTAGCCCGACGCAAGCACAACCCGGATCGCCCGCCGGCAAGATCTCAATCCCGGGGTGTGCGCGGATACGGCGTTCCGTCTTTCCGGTAGTAGCCGGTCACGCCGTCGGGTCCCGCTTTCAATTCCAGATCGATGTCCGGATAGGTCGCCTGATCGCCCGCCGTCCGGTCGCCGATCACGAGGAAGACGGCATCGGCTTGCGTGAGATTCAGGAAATGATGGCCGTCGCCTGTTCCGGCCGGAAAGCCGATGCAGGTGCCCGGCCCCACGGTTTCACGGCCGGCGTCGGTCACGAGCACGAATTCGCCCTCCAGCACGTAGACGAACTCGTCCTGCCTGGAATGAGCGTGCCGCGCCGACGACTGGCCACCGGGCAAAACCCGAATGAGATTGACGCCGTAATTCTTGAGCCCGGCATGATCGCCCAGCCGCCGATTATAGCGCTTGCGCTGTCCCTCCCGGAACGGCTCGGGATAGCCGGATGCATTGCTCTCCGGCACATCGGCTGGTTTGAACACCTTCGATCCTCTTGCCATGGCCGCCTCCTTGCGAACCGTGCAGACTACCGGGATGGGCCAGCACCAACAAGATTACGTGTCGTTCAACCAGGGGGCCTCGTGATGCGAGCAACTGCGCCCCGCTCAGGCAGGGCGCCCACAAGGGGCGCCCCTACGTATGTCGATCCCCTGTAGGGGCGACCCTTGTGGTCGCCCTCTTCGCCCCGGCAAAATGGCCGCCGGAGCGGCCGTTGCCCTTGCGCGCGGCAGGCTTTGCCGCGATCATTGTCATCGCGGCGACACCTGATTTTGATGCACATTTTCGCGCGGCTTTGCTTTCTTTCTGCTGCTCGCTTGATGGAGCGTTCGAGATGGCCATACGACGCGGATTTTTGACGATCGTCTTGGTCGCCCTCTCGCTGATGCCGGGGGCAGGGGCACCCGGGACGGAGCAGGCCAGCGCACCGCTTTCGTCAAGCGCGTTGCAGGAAATTGCCCGGCTCGAGGCCGAGATCGACCGCATCGAGGCGCAGACCGTCGAGCGGTTGGCGGCGCCGCCCGACAACCAGGTGCAGCGCATCGAACTGCTCGGCAAGTTGCTGCTCTATGACAAAAATCTGTCAGTCAATCGCAACGAGGCTTGCGCCTTCTGCCACATGCCCGAAGCGGGCTTCAGCGGCCCGCTCTCGGAGCTGAACCGCACCACCGGATCATATCCGGGTTCGGTGCGGACGCGCTTCGGGGACCGACGGCCGCAGACCCACGGATATGCCGCGCTGTCGCCCGTGCTGCATTACAATCCCGGCCAGGGCGATCTGGTCGGCGGCAATTTCTGGGACATGCGTGCGACCGGCCGCCGGCTGGGCAACCCGGCCGCCGAGCAGGCGGAGGGGCCGCCGACCGACCCTGTCGAAATGGGCCTGCCGGATATCGCCTGCGCGGTCTATCGGGCCTCAGAGCGCCCCTATCGAAAGCTGTTTGAAGGGGTGTGGGGAGCCCAGGCCTTCGCGGTCACCTGGCCGGACGACGTCGAGCAGGCCTGCGACCGGCCTGGGCCGGCGGCGGCCGGCGATCCGCTGCCGGTTCATCTGGATCCGGTCGATCGCGGCCGCGCCAGCGCCACGTTCGATCAGATGGCGCAGTCGATCGCCGGCTATGAGGCCTCCGCCGAGGTGACGCCGTTCACCTCGAAGTTCGATGCGGTGCTCGCCGGCAAGGCGCAATTCACCGCGCAGGAGAAAAGCGGATACGAGCTGTTCCGCGGCAAGGCGCAGTGCAATGGCTGTCATCGCGACGGCGGCCCTGGCGAGGATCCGTTGTTCACCGACTTCACGGCCAGCAATATTGGAACTCCCGCCAATCCCAGGCTGCCGTACTATGCGGAAGACCAGCCGGATGCATTCGGCTATGTCGCCAACCCCCGTGGAGCGGCCTTCGTCGACGGCGGTGTCGGCAGTTTTCTCAGCTCCGGGCATCTGTTGAGCAACCCCTCGGCGGTGGATGCGCGATGGCTCAAGCTGGCGCCCGGCAACCAGTCGCGCGTTCAGACGCCGACCTTGCGCAATGTCGACAAGCGGCCTGATCCGGCCTTCGTGAAGGCCTACGGACATAACGGGTATTTCACCAGCCTGAAGCAGATCGTGCATTTCTACAACACGCGCGATGTGCTGCCGCGCTGCAAGCCCCATGACGCCGGCGAGGGGACCACCTGCTGGCCCGCACCGGAATCGACGGTCAACATCAACACCAGCCGTGTCGGGCACCTCGGCCTGTCGGATGCCGAAGAAGATGCGCTGGTCAGCTTCATGCAAACGCTGTCGGATGGCTACGTGCCACCGAACTGATGTTGCGTTGGATCACGTCCGGTCGGCGCCGCCATCGCCATCGTGCGAGCTTCAGCAACCGCGGCAGATATGGTTGATCTTGCGATCGACGGCCTGCTCTTTGGTGGTTGGTCCCATCGGGCCCTCGGGCGCGCTGCCTCGGCGCGGCTGATGGTGGGGTGGCAGCCGCACAAAATGGCGGTGGTGCCGGGCGTGTCGTCCGGTGACGGCGCTGCGGTCTTGCGCGAGGGCGGAAGGCCCGACCAGCGTTGTGAGACATACCATTCCGATGATCAGTTTTCGCATGTCACGCGTCCAGTCCGACGATGGCTGTGGCCGCGAAGCCAATCGGCAGGCTGCGCCAGACCGATCGGAGAGTCGACCTCCGGCGGCGTTGACAACTGTCACGGTTGGGTGACCGGACCTCGGTATCGATTGTTTCGGCATGCAATTCCTGAAAGCCATGAGCGCCCTGGGCGGCGGAATATTGCAGGCGGAGGCGACTTTGGCGCCGTAGTGGCGTCAACTGCCATGTCGTACACCCAGTCACCCGGTAAGCCGCCGTCGACCGCCGCCCACCATCCACACGCCAAGGAGCACCTCGATGTACCACACAATCCTGATACCGACGGACGGATCGCAGCTTTCCCTGAAGGCTGTGCTGCACGGCATCGCCTTGGCCAAGCGGATCGGCTGCAAGGCGATCGCGCTGACGGTGCTGCCGCCGTTTCACACCTTCACGACCGATGCCGAGATGATCGAGGATACGCCAGCCGACTACGTGCTGCGGATGCGGCAACAGGCCGAGAAGACGCTTGGCGCGGTCGCTGTCGCGGCGCAGGCCGCGGGCGTCGCATGCGAACTGCTCCAGGTCGAGCATGAGCACCCCTACCAGGCGATCATCGATACCGCGGAAACGAAAGGCTGCGATCTCATCGTCATGGCCTCGCACGGTCGCCATGGATTGGCCTCGATCCTGATCGGCAGCGAGACGGTCAAGGTGCTCACCCATTGCAGGATCCCGGTGCTGGTCCATCGATAGACCTGTCGGATCTTGCCCCGGGAGGCCGGGCAGCTGGCACGATATTCGCAAGAGATGATCCAGTGTATCGCGGGTGGCCGGTGGCGGAACTGTTCCGCCGAATTCGCAAGCATTGGAGAGCACGTGGGCGAAGTTGTTCGATTGATCCCGAAGCCTGATCTTGAGCGGGCCCGTCTGATTCAGGAGGCCCGCGCGATCTACGAGCGGATTTTCCCGACGGAAAAGCCCGCCAGCGAGCGGCGGGCGCCGAAGGATGGAGCCTGCCGCACGCGGTGTAAATCGCACGAGGGTTAACCGGGCCGAGGACGGCTGCCTTCCGTTATGGCGGTGGGCGCCGCCGGTGGTTCCGAGGGATGACGAGGTTAAGCTTAACGACGCGATGGGTAATAAGCGGCATCGCTGGATGCCCGGATTGTTCGCCGAGCAGATTGCCAACGCCGGAGGGTGAACGCAATTCCAGCGGCGCGTCACGTGGACGCAATGACTACATTGGCTTCGATGCTTCCTCGTTCGAGCGTGTGAGGAACGCAGGGCGGATTGGAGCTACTTCATCCACCGCTTGAGGGTTCTTCACCTGCGGGCTCGGGTCGGGAACCCTATCGTTGCAGATATGGATGAAGATTTTGCGCCGGATGTGAACTGCATCACCTCGAAATGAGAGCATCCATGATTGGCTACTACCGTAGATTAAACAACGGAGAGCCCACATGGTCGATACTTCTCAGCTTTACAAAAACTTTGCTCATATCAATGCACTCGTCCATCAGACCCTGCCGGGCGGCTTCGGCATGGGTGGCGGCAGCCGGTATCAGCACGGCATCCAATCATGGGCCGTCACCGGGAAATCGGCTGACGACGCCTGGTATTCCTACTACATGGTGGAAATCGACAGCATCCTGTTCACATCCGTGGATGGCACGTTCAAGCTGCACGAGTATAATTACGACTGCCATCTCGTAGATCCCACTGGTCTGATCGTTCCAACGACCGAACTGATCGCGGTCACGCCCGACACTACGCAGGGTTCGACATCGTACACGACGTCGATGAGCGAGTCGTTCTCGGCCAGCGGCGGCTTCTTCGGCGCTGACCCGACTGCGACCATCGGTGGGTCGGTGACGTTCGGACACAGCGTGTCGCGGAGCATACCGGACATTGGCATCAATAACCGGAGCATCACCAGCGACGGGCAGAACGCGTCCTGGACACTTCAGGTCGCCGGCGAGGCGCCCGCCCAGCATGCGGCAATGGAGTTTACCGCGCAAATGTTGTTCCGCGTTCCGACCAAACCCGGACCGCAACCCAACTATGGCGTGAAGCTCGAGTTCAATTCGCAGGTGTTCGATGACGACGAAAACGGCACCGGCTATCACGACCGGACGGTCACAATGATGATGCCTCAGCTCGGGACCACCAGGTTGGTGGAATGGGGCGATCGCGGCATGTATTGCGTGCCGAAGCCCGAAATCATCAAGCTGATCACCCCGGTCGTGCCGTAACGCGCACGGTCACCACGGCGGGCCTGCGCTGCCTCTCACAAACCGCGCGCAGTCCTGGCCGGAGCACCCCGAAACCCGACAGCAATTGTAGGAGCCCGCAATGGGAAAGATGCAGGAAATGCTCGACTTTGTGAAATCGTCGCCCCCGGACGTCGCCAGGATAGCCCTTTTGTATCTTTCTATCCAGGACCAAAGGACCATCTGGGACGCGTTCAACGAGCTTCAGAAAGAGAGGCCACTATCCTCGGAAGAGAAATCCGCGATGATCGTCGTGGGATCCGAGGTCCTGGCGGACGCCAGGAAGGCGCTGGCAGAGTTTGAAGCCGAACATGGTTTGGATCCAGCACACGGATTCAATATTGAGGCGCCGCTCCCCCCACTGATCGAAAATGATGCCTGGCACCTCGGCGCAGAATTGAAAGCCGCGCTCGAGGCCAAAGAGGACAGCGACGCTCCGCCTGAGCTCGAAGATGGCGGCCATCAAAATGGTGACGGACTTAACGGCGGCGACGACAATGCCGGGGATCCGAGCGGTCCCGACGACGATCACAAAGAGGCGATTATGGATGGGGAGCACGTCCGCTAGCCAAGGATCGCCAGGGCATGGTCCGGGCGTCTGACGGTGCGCCCGGACAACACAGTGCAGCGCTTGGGGCGGATCGTGATCCGCCGTCATGCATCATCACAACGGCGAGTTTTGCCTTGGGCCGCTGATCGATGGATGAAGCGGGTTAAGCCTGATCAACCGCCTCGCGCTCGGGGTCGGCGTTCATGGCGTCTTGGCCGGCTACCCCGCGCAGTTGGATCACCATCGCGATGACGTCGGCATCGACCTTGAGCAGGTCGAGATCCCGGGTCATCTCCCGCAATTCCTGACCCTTGCGCGCAAGCTCCTCCGAGACATCGACGGCCATCTTGCGGTCGGTCACCCCGCCTGAGCTGGAGATGAACATCTTGGCCTTCAGCCACTCCAGGCGCGCACGCTGGGTGTCGCGGGCGAACTTCTGTTCGACATATTGGCGGCGGGTGCTGTGGTAGGCGCCGATCAGCGCCGGTTCGGGCATGCTCCAAAGCTCTTCGACGGAGATCGTCATGATCACGTTGGCCCGTTTGCAGTCAGATCGTCATGCCGGGGGCTGCCTGATCAGCTTGTCGGGGTCTTCGCCGTAGGGCGGGGCGTAGATCACCAATAGCTTGATGCGTTCGCTGAGGACCTTGATCGAGTGGAACACGTGCGGCGGGTAATACAAGAGATCGCCGGCCCTGACATGATATTGCTTGCCGTCGATCTCGGCCATCGCCTCGCCCTCCAGCACATAGGTGGCCTGCTCGAGGTCGGGATGGGCATGCGGCGGCGAGCCCTCGTTGCGCGCGATGTCGCCGAGCGCGATCTCCAGATGCTTGGCGCCATTGACCAGGGGGCCGATCAGGCGGGTGTTTGTGGTGCCGGTGTGATTGGCCGGGCTATAGGTCGGCATTTCCGAAGGCCGGATCACGTAGGGCGAGCGTTCGAGCGCAGTGTCTGACACCTGTTGTCCTTTCGTTGCCGCGGCCGCCCAGCGGTCGCGCGTTGAAGAATTATTGTTGCCCGGGAACGGGCTCTGCGCCTGCCGGCAGCTCGATCGCCGAACCCTGGCGGCGGCCGATCCCGTAGAGCGCGATGCCCGCGACCATGCCGAATACCGCGACGCTGCCAAGGCCCCAGGTGAAGTTACCGGTATGCAATTTCATGTAGCCGACAAACCATGGCGCGAGCCATCCGCCGAGAATGCCCACGGCGCTGATCGCGGCCAGTCCGCCTGCCGCGGCGGCGCCCGACAGGAACGAGGGGGCGATGGTCCAGAATACCGGGGCAAAGGACAGCGTGCCGGATACGGCAAGGGCTAGCGCCGCGAGCTGCCATAAGGAGTGATGGACCAGGACCGACAGCAGCAGTCCGGTCCCGCCCAGAAAGGTCGCCAGCGCGGCATGTCCATAACGCTCGGCGCGATGGTCCGAGCGCCGGCCCCACCAGATCACAGAGATCAGGGCACAGGCACTGGGAACGGCCGCGACGAATCCAGTCTGCAGGTTGGTCAGGCCAAAGCCCTTCACGATCTGCGGCAGAAAGAATCCGACGGCGTTGTTGAGGCAGACGTTGGAAAAGTAGATGGCGCCGAGAAAGAGCACCCAGGGATTGGTCAGCGCCTGCATCACCGAATAGCTGCGCCGCCGCTCGCGCGCCTTCAGTTCGCTTGAGAGCCGACCGGCCAGCCAGGCCCGCTGTTCCGGCGCCAGCCAAGTGGCATCGGCGACCCGATCCTGGAGATAGAAGGCGACCACGGGCGCCAGCATGACCGCGGGCAATCCCTCGATCAAATAGAGCCATTGCCAGCCGCGCAGGCCGAAGGCTCCATCCAGCGACAACAGCATGCCCGAGATCGGCGAGCCGATCATGCCGCTGATCGGAATGGCGGCGAAAAACAGGCCGAGGACCCGGCCGCGGTAGGCCGCGGGAAACCACAGCGTCAGGAAATAGAAAATCCCCGGCTGGAAGCCGGCTTCGGCCACGCCGAGCAGGAAACGCACGGCGTAGAAGCTGTGCTCGCCCTTGATGAAGGCCATCCCGGTGGCGCAGAGTCCCCAGGTGAACACGATCCGGGCGATCCAGCGGCGCGCCCCGAACCTGTAGAGCATCAGGTTCGAAGGCACCTCGAAGATGAAATAGCCCAGGAAGAACAGCCCGGCGCCGAAGCCGAACATCTCCGGGTTCAGCTTGAGATCGCCGTTCATCTGCAGCGCGGCGAAGCCGACATTGACGCGATCGAGAAAGTTGACGAAGTAGCAGAACATCAGGAACGGGACGATGCGGCGCATGACGCGCCGCATGGTGCTCTGTTCGAGGTCGCCCTGTTGGAGATCGGTGCGGTCCGCCGCGGCTGGCGCGGTCTGTTCCTGACCCTGCTTCAGGACGCGGTCCATGGCTTCCATCCCTCGTTGCGCCACCTTGGCGGCCGCGCTCAGCCATCTGTTTGGCGAAAGTGTATTCGCGATGCCGAAATTGATATTCCGCGCCGTCTTTTGTCAATAGCCGCATTATTGTATAAATCGTCGGATTCCGTGTCTGCTTGACAAACCGAATGCCTTCTGGAAATTCGGTAGTGCGAAAGAATTTTATCCCCAAGCGGCACGCTTCGAAGCGCGGGCGGGGAGATCGGCAAACGGGAAGGGGGAAACCTTGAGCGCAGCAACCCGCGAGGTGTGGCGGCTGGCGCCGGAGCAGCCTTCGGGTCCGCTGAGCGGCGTCCGCGTGCTCGACCTCACCACCGTCGTGATGGGGCCGTCGGCGACCCAGCATCTCGGCGATCTCGGCGCCGACGTCGTGAAGATCGAAACCGCCGGCGGCGATTCGATGCGCTGGATCGGTCCCTGGCGGCACCCCGGCATGGGCCCGATGTTCATGAACGCCAACCGTAACAAGCGCAGCGTCGTGCTCGATCTCAAGACGCCGCAAGGCAAAAGCGCGGCGATGGCGCTGGCGGCGCGTGCCGACGTGCTGGTCTCCAACGTGCGCCCGCAGGCGCTTGGCCGTCTCGGGCTCGACTATGAGGGCGTGCGCCAGGCCAACAGCCGGATCATCTTCTGCGCCGCGGTCGGCTATGGCTCGGATGGTCCGGAGGCCGGCAAGGCGGTCTATGATGACCTGATGCAGGCGGCCGCCGGCATCGCCGGACTGTTTGGCGCCGTCGATGGCGCCCCGCGCTATGCCCCGGTCAACATGTGTGACCGTATTGTCGGTCTCTATGTCGCCAATGCCGTCACCAGCGCGCTCTATCACCGGGCGATGACCGGTGAAGGGCAGGACATCGAGGTCCCGATGTTCGAGACCATGGCGCAATTCGTGCTCGCCGATCACATGGGCGGCGCGGCCTTCGTGCCGCCGGCCGGTGCCATGGGTTACAAGCGGCTGCTGTCGCGCTCGCGCGGGCCCTATCCGACCCGGGACGGCCATCTGTCGCTGGTGGTCTATACCGACCGGCATTGGCGGGCCTTCTCCGGCATCGTCGGCTGCCCCGACCTGATCGACACCGACGCGCGCTTCAGTTCGCAGGAAAGCCGCACCCTTCATGCCGAGGATGTCGGCCGCTTCCTCGCGCAGCACCTGCTCGCCCGCGACAACAGCGAATGGCTGGAGCTCCTGCACCGCGTCGACATTCCGGCCTGCCCGGTCAATTCGATCGAGCAGTTGATCGAGGATCCGCATCTTATGGCGGTGGATTTCTTCCAGGAGATGGAGCACCCCACCGAGGGCAAGGTAAAAGTCTGCCGGCATCCGGTCCGGTTCGGCCGTTCGCCGGCATCCGTTCGCCGGCTGGCTCCCAATCTCGGTGAGCACAATGCCGAGATTTTTGCTGCCGAACCTGCCGGCGCGGCCACCTCGGCGGCACCCGATGCGGCGACGGAAGTCGCGTCGTGAACGGCGCGCGGCGATGCCGGGTGCTTTTCGGAGATCAATGCCATGACTGACAGCGAAAGTGCGGAAATCCGCTGCGAGCGCAGAGCATCCGTCCTCTGGATTTGGATCGATCGGGAAGCGCGTCGCAACGCCATCAATCCGGCTGTGATCGCGGGCATCCACGCCGCGGTTGCCGGCGCCGTGGCCGATCGCGATCTGCGGGCGATCGTTCTGACCGGGGTCGGCGACAAGGCCTTCTGCGCCGGGGCCGATCTGAGCGCGGGCACCGATACCTTCCAGGCCATGCCGGACGAGCCGACCACCGATTTCGGCCGGCTGGCGCGCGCCATCAAGGCGCTCGGCATTCCCCTGATCGGACGCGTCAACGGCGATTGCGTCGCCGGCGGCATGGGCCTGATGGCGCTGTGCGATCTGGCAATCGCCTCCGACAGAGCGCGGTTCGGGCTTCCGGAGGTCAAGGTCGGGGTGTTTCCGATGCAGGTGCTGGTGCTGTTGCGCGGCATGATGCATGCGCGCCACATCAACGAGCTGTGCCTGACCGGAAAACTCATTGCGGCGTCGCGGGCGCTCGAGATGGGGATCGTCAACGAGGTGGTCCCACCCGGTGAACTCGACGCGCGGATCGAACAGTGGCTAGCGCAACTGCGCTCGTCGTCGCCGGCCGCGATGCGGCGCGGCAAGCAGGCCATCTTTGCCATGGAAATGATGGCGTTCCACGAGGCGCTGGCCTTCGCCGAGGCCCAGATCGCCATGGCCGCCAAGGGCGCGGATGCGATCGAGGGGTTGGCAGCCTTCAACGAGAAGCGCAAACCGCGATGGGCCGAGGAGGGCAGGTAGGTGAGCGAATCCGTGAAACCTATCGTTTCCGAGCGTTGCTCTATCGCTCCCTCTCCCGCTCTTTGCGGCGGAGGGTTGGAGTGGGGGTGCGTCAGCATAGACACCGCCCGCGTTGGCCCCCACCCCAACCCTCCCCCGCGCGAAAGAGCGCGGGAGAGGGAGCGCAGCAGCGCAAGCTTCGATATGATGCGAATTTCGGAAAGGCTGGTCTAGGTGACATCTCAGCGACTGGTCCGGATCGGCGGCGCCTCCGGCGCATGGGGCGACAGCCCGCGCGCCATTCCGCAATTGCTCGGCGCAAGAATCGATTACCTGATGATGGATTATCTCGCCGAAGTCACGATGTCGCTGTTGGCGCGGGCCCGGATGAAGGATCCGGCCGCGGGCTTTCCGCCTGATTTCATCGACTATCTGCGCGATGCGTTGCCGGAGATCAGCCGTCGCAAGATCCGCATCGTCACCAATGCCGGCGGGGTCAATCCGGCCGGTTGCACGGCGGCGCTGCGGGCGATCTGCAGCGAGATCGGGGTTTCGCTGGCGATCGCCGCGGTCGAAGGCGACGATGTATTGCCGTTGACCGAGAAACTTCGCGCCGAAGGCACCGTCGAGGACTTGACCGGGCTGGCTTTGCCGCCGCGGCTGTTGACGGCCAACGCCTATCTCGGAGCGCTGCCGATCAAAAGCGCGCTCGATCGCGGCGCCGACGTCGTCATCACCGGACGCTGCGCCGACAGCGCGCTCGCGCTGGGCATCCTGATGCATGAGTTCGCATGGTCGCCGTCGGATTACGATCTGCTGGCGGCGGGAAGCCTGGTCGGCCACCTCCTGGAATGCGGGCCGCAGAGCACCGGCGGTCTCTACACGGATTGGGAAGAGGTGCCGGACTGGCACAATATCGGCTATCCCATCGCCGAGTGCAGCCCGGACGGCCGTTTTGTCGTCACCAAGCCGGCTGGCACTGGCGGGCTGGTGACGCGCGGCACCGTCGCCGAGCAGGCGCTTTATGAGATCGGCGATCCCGCCTGCCTATATCCTGCCCGACGTGATCGCCGACTTCTCACAGGTGCAACTAACCGAGCAGGCTGTCGACCGCGTTCTCGTCACCGGGGCGCGCGGACGGCCGCCGACCGATCTCTACAAGGTGTCTGCGACCTACCAGGACGGATTTCGCGCGGTCGCCACCATCTCGATCGTCGGCATCGATGCCGCGCGAAAAGCCCGGCGCACGGCCGAGGCGCTGCTGGCGCGCGCGCGCATGACCTTCGCGGAGCGCGCGATCGGCGATTTCACCTCCACCCATATCGAGGAAGTCGGAGCCGATGCCGCCTATGGCGGCGACACCGGCGGCAGCCGCTCGCGCGAGGTGCTGTTGCGCCTGGTCGTGCTGCACCGGGATCGCAAGGCAATCGATCTGTTCGCGCGCGAAGTCGGTTCGGTCGGGATCTCCTTTGCCCCCGGCACCACCGGCATTCTCGGCGGCCGGCCCAAGCCGGCGCCGCTGATCCGGCTCTGCACGTTCTTCGTCAAGAAAACCGCCATGCCTCGTCCCCGTGTCATGCTGGGAGACGAAACCATCTCGGTCGAGATTCCCTCCGGCAGCCCCGCTGTCGGCGTTTCCAGCGAGCCGGCCGCGCCGGATGTCGATGTCGCCCCGGCGGCCGCCACGGTGCAGGTGCCGCTGATCAGGCTGGCGCTGGCGCGCTCCGGCGACAAGGGCAATCTGTCCAATATCGCGATCATCGCCCGCGATCCGGCCTTTGTGCCGGTCTTGCGTCGCGAGGTAACGGCCGAACGCATCGCGGCGCATTTTCGCGCGCTGGTCGGCGGACCGGTCCATCGCTATGAGGCGCCCGGCCTTGGCGCCCTTAATTTCGTGCTTGAGAATGCGCTCGGCGGCGGCGGGATGGCCTCCTCCCGCCTCGATCCGCAGGGCAAGGCGTTCGGACAGATGGCGCTCGAGATGACCGTGCCCGTTCCCGTGACGCTGTTGTCGAAGCTCAAATCGGCGCCAGCCTGATCGAAGGATCGCCTGAGCAGGCGCTGGAGATGCCGACCTAATTGGCGCGTGATCGCCTGGCGGCGAGTTCTTGCGCCTGCCTGATCTCGCGGTCGATCCGCCGTTGCACTCGGTGCGCGGCAATGCCCTGTAGATTGGTTTCGGTCTTGCCGTTCTTGACGGTTTCGCCGATCTGGAACTGCCATTGCCACAAGCCCGGCTGAGTTTCGGCAAAGCTGAATTCGATGCCCTGGTAGTTCATGGTGTGTTTGACGGCAACAGGTTCCTTGTCGCCTGCTCTGCAAGCGGTAGTTGTCCGCCCTGGACGCCTGCCGGGAGCACCAGACCAAAGAGCAAGTTCGTCCGATGAGCAGGTCTCCGGAGGGGCCTTGCGTTCAGCCTTCGACACGATCTCAACGATGTGTTGGCAATTGTTGCACCGCAAGACGTTGCGGCCGGATGACCGGAAGACCGGCTTCAGGTTTGAACACTGCATCGTGCCCGTCCGGCAGCGCGTGCATCGCAAATCGACCATCGATCCGAGCCGGAAGCTTCGGGTTTGGGGCATCAGCAATTATCCCTCTCTTGGTGGGCGGGGGGACGCTGGAAACGCTCTCAATTGCCAAATGGATGCTGGGTCAGGCCGCAATGACGATAAAATGCCATACCTGCTGCCGCACTTTTGTTCGATTTTGCTCATGATGGAAAATTTTGTCGCGAGGGTCCGGGCAGCAGTGGCGTCCTCCGCGATGTGGTTTTCGTTGGGATGCCAGGCTCGCGCAAGGGCGCGCCCTGGAATGACGCCGGGAAGCGACGAAGCGTCAGAACCAAGACACGGGTTCATGGTATAGACCAGCATTTTCCGAATTTCTCGACATGACGGCATACTCCGCGGCCCTCATCCTCTCTGGATGAAGTCGGAGAGCTTGGATACGACGGGATTAAATGGAATCGCTCGGCTACGCGACTTCGCGGCGCATCTCCAGGCGGCTGCAGGCGTCGACCAGCAATCCGGCCATCCAGTCGAGCCGCGGTCGGATACGCGATACCGGGCCCGCGATGGTGACCACGTAGTTCAATTCGTTCCAGGCGAATACCGATGACAGCGTCATCACGCCATCCTGGCTCTCTTCCTGGTTCAAGAACCAGCCGCGCCGCCGGCCGGCGTCGATGTCATCGCGCAGCGCCGCCTTTGAGGTGATGGTATTCTTGGTCAAGGGCTTGAGCGTCAGCGACTTCAGGCAGGAGCCCAGATCCCGTTCGGAAAGTACCGACAGGATCGCCTTGCCGCCCGAGGTTGCGTAAAGGCTTCTGACGCGGTCGCCGACATTGGCGCGGAAGCGAAGCGGATGGGACGGTTCGAACGTCAAGAGATAGGTGGCGTCAAGGCCGGTCACCTTGGCCAGCAGGACCGATTCATCCAGGCTGTCGCGCATCGCCCGCAGCAGGATATCCGCGCGCAACGCGATCGGATCGTGATCGGCGATCATCCGGGAGAGATCGAGCAGCCGGCGGGTCGGATAATAGCCGGCGCGGGGCGCAAGTTCATAGATGTAGCCGCGGTCCTGCAGCGTCTGCAGCACGTCGTGGCAGCTCGAGGCTGGAATTTTGAGCAGCCTGGAAATATCCGACAGCGACAACGGGCGCTTTTCTTCGGCAAAGAGTTCCAAAAAATCGAGCGTTCGTTCGACTATTTTCGACATGTCATTCGCGGGATCAGCGGAGAGGACGGCATGGCGCAGGCTTCAGAGTGGGCGGGTGGACCATGGTAGTGACCTCCCGCCACGGCCCGCCCGGGACCGAGCGGCGAATCGTCATGATTGGCGGAGGCGAAGCCCGTGTAACATGATGGCCTCGATCATTCACGACCGTATTTGATGCTGAGCCGCGCCTTGCCGAGCGCATTCATGTTGATGAAGAAGCCGGCCTGCGAGGCGGTCGCCGCCGGGGCGAGGTCCAGTTTCTCGACCTTGAGCGCGTAGAGCGTGAAGTTATAGGCGTGCGCGGCACCCTTCGGCGGACAGGGACCGCCCCAGGCGGCATTTCCGGTCATCCCTACATAGTCGTTGGCGATCTGCCGGCTTCCCGGCGGCAGCTTCGAGCCGTCGGGCGTGCTGGCGCCGGCCTCGAGCGAACTCACGCTGGCCGGGATATTGATGACCACCCAGTGCCAGATGCCGGCACCGCCGGTCGGCGCATCCGGATCATGGACCATCAAGGCGAAGCTCCGGGTGCCCTCGGGAGCCCCGCTCCAGCTCAAGGGCGGCGACAGGTTCTCGCCCTGGCAGCCCATTCCCTTGAAGACGAAGCGGTTCGGCATCAGCTGATCCGGCCGCATCTCGGGGCTTTCGAGTTCGAAGGCATGGGCCAGCGCGCTCATGCCGCCGGCGATGAATGCGGTCGCGCACAGCGCCGCGGCCGCCAGTCGAACACCGGGACGTGGTTTGCGGGGGAGGCAGGTACGCATGAAGTACACCCTGAGCTTTTTAGGAGGCTCGAAGATCCCCGGCACGGCTCTGGGCTGGCGGTGAAAGCCGCCTAATGAGCTCCTTCAACGAAGCGCCCTCCCGAAACCCGGGTAGAAATAATCTTTGCCCTGACGACAAAATACTGCCGGCAACTTGAAGTCAAGCTGGTACCGGCAGCCCGGATATTGACGATAAGATGCTATATTTCAATAGTTTATCCGGATGGCGCGGCTCCAGCGTCGGCAATATTTTTTCGCTGTAGCGACAGTTGATATGCAAACGCGAAATAGTTGAGGGCGATCCACGCCGCTCCCGAGCACCGGATCGGCTCTTTCGGATCGAGTGGGGAGGGGGGTTGCGGTTTCAGTGACGAGCGATCAGGACGTAGTTGTCGGAGCAAGCCGTAAGCCCTCCCTGGTCCCGCCGTTCGCCGGGCAAGCCGGGAGGGGTGGAGAAACACCACGGAGATAATTCACGCGGGTGGCGCATCATGGCCGGCATCCGATCATCTGAGGATACATCGCAACATGGCTGATTTCCACGGCGTCTTTCCCTACCTGGTTTCGCCTGTCGATGCCGACGGGCGCCTCCGCACCGAGGTGCTCGGCCGTCTCTGCGATGATCTCATCGCTTCCGGCGTGCACGGGTTGACGCCGCTGGGCTCGACCGGCGAGTTCGCCTATCTCAACCCTTCGCAGCGCACCGAAGTGGTAGCGACCACCATCGCGGCGGCAAAGGGCCGGGTGCCGGTGGTCGCCGGTGTCGCCGCGACCTCGACGTCGGAGGCGGTCGCCCAGGCCAGGGCCTATCAGCAACTCGGCGCCGATGGCATTCTCGCGATACTCGAGGCCTATTTCCCGCTTGGGGATGCCCAGGTCTACAGCTATTTCCGCGCCATCGCCGAGGCGGTCGACCTTCCCGTCGTGATCTACACCAATCCGAATTTCCAGCGTGTCGACCTGACGCTCGAGGTGATCGCGAAACTCGCGGCGCATCCGCGCATCCGTTACATCAAGGATGCCTCCACCAATACCGGGCGGCTATTGTCGATCATGAATCGATGCGGCGATACGTTAAGCGTATTCTCGGCATCGGCGCATATTCCGGCGGCGGTGATGCTGATCGGGGGTGTCGGCTGGATGGCGGGACCGGCCTGTCTCATTCCCCGCCAAAGCGTCGAGCTCTACAATCTCTGCATCGCCGGCTGCTGGGACGATGCCATGAAACTGCAACGCCGATTGTGGCGGCTGAACGAAGCCTTTGCGCGCTATAATCTCGCCGCCTGCATCAAGGCCGGGCTTGCGATCCAGGGCTACGAGGTCGGCGATCCCGTGCCGCCGCAGGCCGCGCTCACCGCCGACGAACGCAAGGTGGTGGAGGCGGTGCTGCGGGACATCGGGTGAGGGCGGGCGCCGTCATTTCGCATCGCAGCGACTTGACGCGATGTGCCAGAAGGAGACGACGTGCCGATAAAAGTTAGCCAGCAGAAAGCGAGCTTTTGCGCCTTTCCAGCCAGATTTTCTCGGCGAGTGTCGGATTCAGCGAAAGAGCGGCCTCGTAGGCCGCGCCCGCCTCGGGAATGCGGCCGAGGCGACGCAACAGATCGGCGAGAAGCACTTGAAACGGTAAAAAACATTGAAGGTTTTCCAAGGGAAGAGCCTCCACCTCATTCAGCGCGGCCTGTGCTCCGACAACTTCGGAAACCGCGACTGCTCGGTTGAGCCGGACGACAACATCATCGCGAAAACCCAATAATCGATCATAAAGGGCGAGAACCTCCCGCCAAGGCGGTGGCGTTGCCAGGCTCTTGCGGGCGCACCAGGTCCCATGGATCGCAGCTTGGAGCGCTCTGGGCCCCGCCGGTGCCAATTTCAGCGCGCTTTGCAGATATCCCTCCCCCGCGTCTATCAAAGTAGGTCGCCATCGCGCCGGGTCCTGTTCCGAAAGAGGCACCATCGCGCCGTGATCGTCCTGGCGTGCCGGGCGTCGCGCCTCTGCGAAACGGACCAGCGCCGCAAGGGCGTGGGCTTCAGGCTCATTCGGAAGGAGTTCGGCCAAGACCCGCGTCAGGTCCAGAATTTCCGAGGCATAGCCGGCGTGGGCGCCCGCCCCAGCCGCATCTTCATAGGCCTTGGCATAGGCGATTTCGAGCGTGGTCAAAACCGCTTCAAGCCGCTCGATCCAGTCGGCGGGACGCGGCATATCGAACGGCACTCCGGCATCCGCTATCTTGCGCTTGGCTCGAACGAGACGCTGCGCCAAGGTGGTTTCGCCAATGAGAAATGCGCTCGATATTTCCTGAACCGAGAGGCCGCAAACCAGTCTAAGCGTCAATGCAACGCGCGCATCCGGCGCTACAGCGGGGTGGCAGCAGATGAAAATCAGCCGCAATCGTTCATCTGGAATGGCCGCGCAATCGTCCGTCTCCGGTATCGCAGTCGAGGATTCCAGCGGCAAAAATTCCGAAGCCAACCGCTCCCGCGTTCGCTGACGTCGAAGGGAGTCGAGCGCGCGACGTTCCGCGATCCGATAAAGCCATCCGCCTGGATTATGTGGAACCCCGACACTTGGCCAGGCTTCCAAGGCTTTTACGCACGCCTCGGCGAAGGCGTCTTCTGCCAAATCCAGGTTGCGAAAACGGGCCGCGAGCGCGGCGACGATGCGCCCACTCGCTTCCCTGACAACGCGATCGAGAGCCGCGTCGTTCACGTGCCGCCCAGGAGTGGACGGATTTCAATTGAGCCGTCTTGAAGGACCGGGAGCTTTTTCGCGATGGCGATGGCCGCATCGAGATCGGGCACGTCGATCAGGTAATAGCCTCCGAGCTGCTCTTTCGTTTCAGCGAACGGCCCGTCATGCACTGTCTTTGCGCCACCTCTCGTGCGCACGGTGGTCGCGGCGGCAGTCGACTTAAGCCCTGCTCCACCCACCCGAGCGGCTCCCAACTCTTTATTGAAAGCCATATGCTTGCCGACGATTTCTTGAATGGCGGGACCGCTTTTGTCTGGTCCATACAGACTTTCATCTTCGTAAATCAAGAGCATGTATTGCATTTGGTGCTCCTCAAGTTTGGCGAGGCGGCATTGATTGCAACCTCCACGCCATAGTCGTTCGGGAAATGCCTGAATTGACAAGCTATCAAAAAAAATTGCTTCCTGTGGCAAGGGGCCGAAACCGCCTCGGCGACGAATGATGTCGCCAAAGGAGGGACAACGGCGGAAGTCAGTCCGCCGCCGCCAGAATCTCGTTCCACGCTTTCGGCGTCACCGCGTAGGGGCCTACCGCACCGGCGTGAAATTTCGCCCACAGCGAGGGATAGATGAGCGCCGCCGCGAGCGCGGCGACGACAGGGACGGCCGCGACCGGATCGCCCGCGATCGGCGTCAGTTCCTCGACCGAGCCGGCATAATCGCCGCGGGCGACAATGGCATCAAACGCTTCGCGAAGGACAGAACGTCGGGTGCCCGGCCGCTCGGCGGCCCCGAGGATTGCCAGCAGCGTCTGCCGCGTGCGGACGCCTGCGCGGCCAGAAGACCGCGCCGTCGCCGGCGTGTCGCCCGCGACCTCGAGCATGGCGGCGACGAGATCGACGCCGGCCGCCAGGGCGTTCGCAGGTTCGACGAGCCGCGGATTGACGTCGATGATGACAGGCCCGCCATCGGCAACGATCAGGTCCATCGACAATGCTCCATGCCAGTCGAGCTCCGCGACCAGCATGGCGAGCATGTCGGTGAACCCCGGTAAGACAATGCTTTCCTTCAGCGATGCCCCACCGCCGACCCCCTCCCGCAAGCGCAGGCAGGCATGGTGCGCGACGAGGCGGCCTCTGTCTGCGACCGCTTGCACCATCGCGAGGGGGCCGAACGCCTGACTCTGCGCAATCAGCTCGGATTGCCCGAGTCCGAACTCGCGTGCGGCGACCTCGAGTTCCCGCGTGTTCGTCGCGCGCCGGACGCCCGAACTCGCCGTGCTCACTGGGCGTTTCACGAAAATCGGAAAGGTTGCGACGTCGCGCAGATCGTGCTCGTTCGAAATCACGAAGGTCTGCGGCTGCGGGGCGCCAATCGCTTTCAGGGCGCGAAACGCGGAAATCTTGTCCTGAACCCGTGCGAGGCCCGCGAAAGGCGGCACGATGGTCGCGACGCGCAGGTGTTTTTGGCGCGCTGACAGCACAGTCACCTGCTCCTGCGTCGGAAACAGCAGGTCGGCCTTGCTTTCGCCCGCGATGCGCTCGGCGGCCTCCAGCCATCCGAAAGGATCGAGTCCAAAACGCGGAACGCTGTGTACCGCCCTTACATGCTTGGTGAACCGCGTAAGGCAAATCTTCGAGGACGAGAGAATCTCGACCTCGTGCCCGAGCGAACCGAGTTGTCCAGCGACCTGGCGGGAGGTGAGCCCCGACCCTTCAGAGAGCAAGATACGCATGAAAGAAACCTGGCCTTCGGTTCAAACAGGGCGAACCAATCGACGCGCCGTGCGGAGACGAAATGCCATCAAGGCCAGCGCACATATCGCGAGCCAAAGGACGCCAAGCCACAGCCAATTGCAACCGCCAACCAGCAAGAGCCGGCGACGAAAGTTAGCGATGCGACCGGCGAATCCTGCGGCCGTCCGCTACGGACGAGATTGATCACAGCGGTCAATCCCCCGGCATCTTAAACCTGTGTCGGAGAGAAACGACGCACGCTGCCTCATGCGGCTCCCCCGGGCCTCGTGCCGGCATCGTACGGGTCAACAGGGGACATTGGAAGGCAATCGCCCGCGAAAAGCGTGACGGGTGAGGAGGGGTGGAGACCTCTCGCCGACCCCGTCATTTCGAGGAGCCCGTGCGACGACGCCATCCACGCTGCGCTGTTTACCCCGCCTGCATTGAACCTGTCCGGTCTCTGGAAGCACAAACGCGCGTACCTGCCGAGAACCCCGAGAAAGGTATGCGCGATGAAGGCCCTGAAATCATTGATCCGTGGTTCGGTCACCGCGCTCGTCCTGAGCCTGTTACTCGGCGCGCCATCCTATGCGCAAGAGGATGAGGCGAGCACGCTCATCTCGCAGATGAAGGAACTTTATCGGGCCGGGAAGTACGCGGAAGCGCTGCCATTGGCTCAGAAGTCCCTGGCGCTTCGCGAGAAGGAGTTCGGTCCCGATGATGCGAACGTGGCGATGCCGCTCAATGACCTCGGCACCATCCACTACAATCTGGGTCAATACGCCGTTGCCGAAACGCTTTACAAGCGGTCACTGGCTATCCGGGAGAAGACGCTCGGCCCGGATCATCCGGAAGTCGCATCCGTGCTGAACAATCTGGGCGAACTCTACCGCGCGGAAGAGCGTTACGCGGAAGCCGAGCCGCTGCTCAAGCGGTCGATCGCCATTCGCGATAAAACGACCGGTGGCGACGATCCGTCGATCGTGCTGGCGTTGAGCAACCTCGCCGCTGTCTACAGCAATCAGGGTCGGTACGAGCAGGCCGAGCCGCTGTTCAAGCGGGGGCTGGCCGTGCTCGAAAAGGCGCACGGCCCCGATGATCCCGAAGCCACGGTGTTGATGAGCAACCTGGCCGATGCCTACATCCACCGGCATCGTTACGCCGATGCCGAGCGGCTGCTCAAGCGATCGATGGCGGTGACCGAGAAGGCGTTCGGACCCGACCATCCCGACGTCGCGCAGGCGCTGAACAATTTGGCCGCGCTTTACGCGCGTCAAGGGCGTAACGCCGATGCCGAGCGGCTTTTCAAGCGGTCGGTGGCGACCTTCGAGAAGACGCTCGGTCCGGACCATCCGGATCTCGCGGATGTTCTGGACAACCTGGCCGGTCTCTACAAGGACCAGGGTCGCTATGCCGACGCCGCACAATTATTCAAGCGCGCGAAGGCCATTCGAGAGAAAGCAGGGTCAGGACCGATCTGAATAGCAAGTCTAGATCCGGGCCATCCGCGATCTGGCCGCGATCGACCTTGCGGCCAGGCCGGCTTGATCTGCAAGGTGGAAAGATCAGTCCGTCTCGATCGGCAGTGCGGGATCCCTGGCCCACTCTCCCATTGAGCCATCGTAGAGGCTCAGTTGGTCGTAGCCGAGCTGGTGCAGCAGAAAGAGATCGATGGTGGCCGAGATGCCGCCGCCGCAATAGCAGATCACTTTCTTGTCCCTGGTGATGCCATTGGATGTGAACTTCTGCTCCGCCTGATAGAGCGGCAGGAATTCACGGCTGGAGGGATCGGTCAGGCTTGCCGCCGGCACGTTCACGCTGCCGGGGATCCGGCCGGGCCGGCCGTATCGACTGGGCTCCAAGCCCCGGTGGAACTGCGGTCCAAGGGCGTTGACGGTGATGTGGTCCACTTGCCCGATCGCGGCCTGCACGGCGTGCCTGTCGGTGAAGAGGCCCGGCCTTGGCCTCGCCACCAGCCGCGCCGGCTTGTAGCCGGCAGCGCCGCCGCTTTCGGTAGGTCGCCCTTCGGCGCGCCATTTGTCGAAGCCGCCATTGAGGACGGCGGCGTTGTCGAAGCCGATCGACCTCAGCATCCACCACAGCCGCGTCGCCCACATCATCGTCCCGATACTGTAGAGCACGACCCTGGTGCCATCGCCCAGACCGTGACGACCGAAAGCCGCGGCAAGCCGATCGGCGGAAGGCATCATGAAGCGGAGAGGTGTATCGGGATCGGAAAAATCGCCCTGCAGGTCGAGAAAATCCGCACCGGGAATATGGCCCGCCTCGAAGGAGGCAAGACCCGGGACGGCCACATAGGGATCGTCACTGCCGGGCGGCGGCGGCTCCAGATAGGTCGTGCAATCATAGATCCTGAGATCGGGTTGATGGAGGAGGGCGGCAAGCTGCCCGGTGCTGACCAGGGCATTGGCATCGCGCATGATGGTCTACCTCCGATGGGGTCCGTGGAGCCTCGGACGTTAACGCCGATCACGGCGCGAAGCCACGGCGCTGCGGCGGGATGTAATAGCTCGCAGGGCGGTATGTGATCCGCCGCCATGGATCATCTAACGGCGAGTTTGCCTTGAGCTCGGGGCCGCCCAGCTAGGGATGACATCGAGGCAGGCAGGCGCATTACGCCTTCGGCTACAATGCGCCCTACGGACTGGCTGAATTGTCAGAGGTGAGCGACAAACGCGGCAAGCACCTTGCGATCTTTCCTCGAAGGATTGTGGGAAATCTCACATCCCTTATGCCGATACCCTGATAGTCTGACGATATTCGCAATATTCATTCAGAGATTGCATGGCAAGGAATACTTAGATGAGCGCCGTCAGCATCCCCAATCTCGCCATCACCAATCTGACGGTGACGAGTCTCACCGTCACCAAGCATCTGTCGGCGGGTTCATAGCCGAATCCCGCGGAAGTCAAAAAAGGATTAAAAAGGGATAGACCACGTTTTCGCACTTCAGTGGATCAGCATCCGTCACGTGTTTGCGACGTTCAGGAAATTTGACCTCGGCGTTCTAATGGCTGACCGCCTCGGCCGGCCTGGGTCGGACAGGTCCAACCTGGTTGATAAACGTGCCGCATACCACATCTTTCGGTTGCGTTGTTTCAAATTCGGTGAGAACCTTGGCCTCCTGAACCAAATTTATTTTTGCCTGCTGAATTTGATGAGAGGGGTACTCCATGTGGAAAGCGATGATTTCAATTGCGGTGACCTTGACTGCGGTTTCGACGGCTGGTGCCCAGACCGTCACGGACCCTGCTGAAATTGCCGCGAAGCTTCACTTCTGGACCCAGGAAACCGGTGAACCCGTTTATTACGGGGAGGTCAGAGAGGTAAGCGCGAGAACCAAGCAGATACTCGGGCACTACCAATGCCTGGCCATTGCATTCATCAAATACGAGGACGGCGTATTCCAGTACGCTCACAAGATGTGGGATAAATCCAAGGATGGCTCCTGCCACTATGAGGACGTGACCTCGAAAAAAGTCGGCAACCATGGGGCCTGCGTAAAGGATTCCGAAGCCGGCTTCGGTACCGCCGTGGGCACGGCCCACATGAGCAAGAGCAACATCGATTACAAGAATAGTATTTTTAGAGCCGTCGACACCAATACCCGCCATGTCGGCGAGACGCCGGCATGCATACCGCCCAAGGGCGCGTTGGCCGGTCTTTATTCCATCAGGATTGAGGATGGCCGTTTCAAACTCATAAGCACCAGACCTTTGGACTACGAAGTGAATATTGAACCTCAAGATCCACAGAATCCGCCGACCAAGCCGGTTTTCTAGGCTGGCAGATCCCGGCTTCTCGATCGCCGCAAGGCGTTCGTGAGCCGGGACGCTGGAACGGCGTTGATGATCGGGAAGCCATTTGCTGACCCCCGGGGGAGCCATGTCGACAGTTGCCGGCGCAATTTCGAACCTTTGGTGGCGACGCTTTCTGGTTGTTCTGGCGATCATCGCGGTCGTTGCCGTGATCGCCGTCCTGACCAGCCCCCAAGTTGGCGCGATCATCGAAGCCCTGGAGCCGCCGGGTCTCCCTGAGCCAGCTGCGGTGAGCGAGCAGGTTTCGCTCGATCAGGGCTGGAACGCCGAAGACGCCGATCGATTCCATCACGAAGCCCAGGGCACGCACACCCTGCCGATTCCGCTATCGTGGTTTCTTGCCCTCGAAGCGCCGCTGAACTCGCCGTTGGCCATTCCCTTTTTCAGGCGCGAACGGTTTGCCGACAACCGCTATCTGCTGCGGTTCGGTTTCATCGCCTCCGCCAAAAGCAGGAACAATGCATACGGTCTTGCCGATCGGCTTTGCCTATTCGCCGTTTCAGTCAATCAAGGGACTTTCGCACAAGGAGACCGCCGTCGGATTGACCTGCGCCGCCTGCCATACCGGCCAGCTGGTCTTCAACGGGAAGCGCTATGTCATCGAAGGCGGGCCCGCCGTGACCGATCTCGGTCAGTTGACCTATGCGCTCCGCGCCGCGCTCGGACAGACCGCCTTGTCGGCAAAACTGCCGTTCTTCGACGGCCGCTTCAGGCGGTTCGCCAAGGCCGTCCTGGGAACGGAGTACAACGATCTGACAAGCCTCCAGCTGAAGAAGGACCTCGATGGGATCATCGATGCATTGGTCAATCAGCCCGGTGGGATCGACGTCACGGAAGGATTTTCCCGCCTCGATGCGCTCAATCGCATCGGCAACCAGGTGTTCGCGATCGACCCCGAACGCTACGGCAACTATGTCAACATCAACGCCCCTGTCACCTACCCGCACATCTGGACCTCGTCATGGTTCGATTGGGTGCAGTATGACGGCTCGATCATGTCACCGCTGGTGCGCAATGCCGGCGAGGCGATGGGGGTTTCGGCGGAGCTCAACCTCACCGCCTCGCCGGCGGAGGGACGCTTTGCGAGCAGCATCCCGTTCGACAATCTGCGCTGGATCGAACAGCAACTCGCCGGAAAGGACCAGCCGCTGGTGGCCAAGGCCTTCACCGGCCTGAATGCGCCGACCTGGCCCGCCAGCTTTCCTGCGATCGACAAGGCCAAGGCCGCCGTGGGAGCCCAGCTCTACGACAAGCATTGCAGCGGCTGTCATCTTCCGGCGCTGACGCCGGACATCGTGCACGGCAAGGCGCCGGACGCGGAGTTCTGGAAGCACTTCGGCCCGATCCGCTGGCGCGGCCCGGATGGGCAGGAGAAGCAGACGACGGAATCAGTCCTCAACGTCGAGATCATCGCGCAAACCCATATCGGTACCGATCCGACCCAGGGCAACGTGCTGCGCAACCGCGCCGTGGATACCGCCGGCCGCGAACTGGTCCGCGCCGGCCAGACCAGCCCCGGCCTCGGCCTCGACATCGATGTCTGCCAACGCAAGGCCGACAACACGCTGGATACGATCCACGTTTCGGACCATGCGTTGCAACTCTATGCGCTCGCGCTCGGCGCCGCGGTCCAACAGAGCATCGACGCCTGGCTTCGATCGACCGGAACGGACCACGCGGAGATCGAAGGCGATCGGCCGAACTGTCTCGCGGCAGGTTTCGGCTACAAGGCGCGTCCGCTGAACGGCGTGTGGGCGACCGCGCCGTTCCTGCACAACGGCTCGGTGCCGACGATCTATGACCTGCTCAGCCCGGTCGCGGAACGCCCGAAGGCGTTCCTGCTCGGCGATCCCAGCTTCGATCCGGTGCGCGTCGGTATCGTGACGCGGACGGTCGATCCCAAAGGCAGGAGCTACGACGGCGAGGGTTACTTCATCCTCGATACGTCGAGGCCCGCCAATCGCAACACCGGGCATGAATTCTCCAACGACAAGCACGAGGGCGTGATCGGCCCTGAGCTCTCTCCCGATGAGCGCAACGCCATCATCGAATTCCTCAAGTCGATCTGAGATGGATGAGCTCGGCTTCTACGGGAGCAGGATACACTTCTTAAGTTAGGGGGCGGCGGCAATGGCGGAGCAGAAGCAGGGTCTGGCGGCGAAATTCCTGAAATGGATGATCGCCAACCATCCGGATGCGCTGTTTGCGCTGATCCGGCACGTCAGGCCCAACCTGGCGTTGGGCGCCGCAGGGCCGGTGTTCGTCACCCGGTTTCCCGACGTGCAGGAAGCGCTCAGCCGGCCCGACATCTTCAACGTCACCTATGGGCCGATGATGGACCCCTCGGTCGGCCCCTACATGCTCGGCCGCGACTGCACCGAGATCAACCAGCGCGACAAGGGCATCATGCGCGCCTTCATGCGCATGGAGGATCTGCCGGCCATTCGCCAGAAGGTGCGCAGCCTCGCCAATGCGTCGGTCGAAAAACAGCTCTACACCCAGAACCAGATCGAGGTGGTGAGCACGCTGTCGCGCCTGGTGCCGATCCAGCTGACCGGAGACTATTTCGGCTTTCCCGGCCCCGACCTGGCGTCGATGTTCCGCTGGTCGCGGGCTACCCAGTACGACATGTTCCACAACCTGGACAATGATCCGAAGGTGCACCAGGACAACATCGACGCCGGGCAGGAGATGCGCGCCTACCTGACCCAGCTGCTTCCGCAACGGCGCGAGCAGTTGAAGAACGGCGCGCCGCTCGACGACGTGTTCAGCCGCCTGCTGAAAAGCCATTTTGACGATTCGATCGGTTTCGGCGATGAGCGCATCATCACCAACATGATGGGCACGCTGGTCGGCGGCATCGAGACCACGTCGGCGGCCATCGTGCAGCTGCTCGACCAGCTGTTCAAACGTCCGAAGATCCTGAAGGAGGCGATCGACGTCGCCAGCAGCAACGACGATCATCTGATGTATCGCTATTGCTGGGAAGCGCTGCGCTTCAACCCGATCAATCCGTTCGTGGTGCGCCACTGCCGGACCGACTACCGGATCGCCAAGGGCTCGCTGCGCGCGGCGACGATCAAGGCCGGCAGCACCGTGCTGATCTCGACCCGGTCGGCGATGCGCGACGGCTTCCAGCTGCCGGCGCCGTCCAGCTTCGCCATCGACCGGCCGGAGTCGGTCTACATGCACCTGGGCTACGGGATGCACACCTGCCTCGGCGACCAGATCAGCCGCATCCAGGTCCCGGAAATCGTTCGCCGCATCCTGCAAATTCCGGGCGTACGTCCGGTCGCGGATATTGACTACGCGGCAGGGCCGTTTCCGGAGCGCTATCTCATCACCTACGACCGGCCGGCCTGAAGGGTGGACTTCCCAGCAATCAGCCGCGATTGGTTCGCGCATAGTGGCTGCGGTAACGGCTCGCAGGGCGGATCGTGATCTGCCGCCATGAATCAATCAAAACAGCGAGCTTACCTTGAGCTCCGACTATCATCACCCGATGAACATCGTTCGCCGCACCCTGGAAATCGACGTCGGCACCGACGCGCGCCTGACCGAAATGGCGGCCGAGCGGGGGCAGGATGTCGCCGCGGTTCTTGCCGAAGCCGTGGCATTGCTGGATTCGGTTGTCGATCTGGCAGGTCCTGATGTCGCGGAGGACCGGCGTCGGCTCGTTGAATTCCTGCATAGCCGCACGGCGGTTTCGCTGGACGGCGTCAAGGCGTGGGTCGCAAGCTGGGATACGGCGGAAGAATTACCCCGCCCATCCCCGCACCAGATTGGATGATCGTTCTTTCGCCTGACGCGGTGGCGGATGTCGAGCGATTGCGGACCTTTCTCGATCAGGCCAATCCCGGAGCCGCGCGCCGTGCAATGGCGGCTATCTTGACGGCGATCGAGCGGTTGCCGGAATATCCCGATTTGGGTATGCCGACCGGAGACGCCGATATTCGCCAGCTCGTCATCCGGTTCGGCGCCTCGACATCCGGGACCTCTCGCACTTACAACGGCCCCCGCATATCGCGTGCGCTCATGCGGGCTACTTTCTGAGGAACATCGGGTCACGCGACAGCAGAGGCGTTGATAGGGCCGAAAGGCCGGGTTGTACTGGATACCCCGCCTTCGCATCGCCTTCGCTGGGTATGACCGCCGGGCTTGGCCCGGACCTTGCCTATCCGCTACAACACGACCTCAATTGAACAAGCCACCCGAAGGACCCACGGATGAATATTCTTCCCACCAATATGCGTTTTGGGGCGGGCCAGCCCGTCAAGCGGCTGGAGGACCAGCGGCTTTTGACCGGGAAGGGGCAGTTCATCGACGACCGGCCGGAAGAGGGCGCGCTGTGGCTGTATGTGCTGCGCTCGCCGCATGCCCACGCCAAGATCGTCAGTGTCGATACCAAGGCCGCGGCCGCCATGCCCGGTGTTCAGGCGGTCTATACCGGCGCGGACCTGATCGCCGATGACATCGGCACCCTGCCGACGCTGTTGGTCTTTCCGCGGCCTGACGGCAAGCCGATGACGGCGCCGCCGCGGCGGCTGTTGGCCCATGAGATCGTGCGGTTTGCCGGCGAGCCGGTGGCCGCCGTGGTGGCGACCTCGCGGTTTGCAGCCCAAAGCGCAGCCGAAGCGATTGCGATCGACTACGAGATATTGCCGTCGGTGGTCGATCCCGAGGCAGCGCTCAAGCCGGGCGCGCCGGTGGTGTGGGAGGGCGCGCCGGACAATATCGCCGCGGTCATGAGCTATGGCGACGCCGCCGCGGTCGAAGCCGCCTTTGCCAAGGCGGACCACAGGGTCTCGCTCGATCTCATCAGCCAGCGGCTGGTGCCCTCGGCGATGGAGCCGCGCTCGACCATCGCGGAGGTCGAGAAGAAGACCGGCCGGCTGATCTTGCACACCCAGTCGCAGACGCCGGGCTCGACCCGCGACATTCTCGCCGAGGCAATCCTGAAGCGGCCGAAGGAAAGTATCCGCGTCCTGGTCGGCGATATCGGCGGCGGCTTCGGCCACAAGACCAGCCTTTATCCGGAAGACGGCCTGGTTGCCTATGCCGCGGTCAAGCTCGGACGCAAGGTGCGCTGGCGCGGCGAGCGCAGCGACGACTTCATCGGCGGCAGCCATGGCCGCGACCTGACCTCGACGGCGGAATTGGCGCTCGATGCCAAGGGCCGCGTGCTGGCCTATCGGGTCCGCTCGCTCGGCGGCACCGGCGCCTATCTCACCGGCACCGGCGTCATCATTCCGCTGGTGCTGGGCCCGTTCGTGCAGAGCGGCGTCTACGACCTGCCGCTGGTGCATTACGACATCAAGGCGGTGATGACCCATACCACGCCGGTCGGTGCCTATCGCGGCGCCGGCCGTCCCGAAGGCGTCTTCGTCGTCGAGCGGCTGATGGACGCCGCGGCGCGGCAGCTCGGCATCGACCCGCGCGCCATCCGCAAGACCAACTACATCAAGCCGGCGCAACTGCCCTATACCAACGCGGTCGGCCAGGTCTACGATTCCGGTGCCTTCGCCCACATGCTGGAGCGCGCCTCGAAACTGGCCGACTGGGACGGCTTTGCCGCGCGCAAGAAGGCGGCGAGGAAAAAGGGCCTGCTCTATGGCCGCGGCCTGACCAGCTATATCGAATGGACGGGCGGCCGTGCCCACACCGAGAATGTCAAGTTGCACGCCACCGCTGAGGGCAGGATCATCCTGCATTCGGGCACCATGGCGATGGGGCAGGGGCTGCAGACCACCTACGCCCAAATGATCTCGGATTCACTTGGCATTCCCATCGAGAAGATCGACGTGGTGCAGGGCGACACCGATCTCGCCACCGGTTTCGGCAGTGTCGGCTCGCGGTCGCTGTTCGTCGGCGGCACCGCGGTCGCGGTGTCAACCAACGACCTGATCGCCAAGGCGCGCGAAAAGGCCGCCGAGAAGCTGGAAGCGGCGGTGGAGGATATCGAGTATCAGCGGGGCTTCCTCACGGTGGTCGGCACCGACCGGCGGATCGGCCTTTTCGAGATCGCCAAGGACGAGAAGGCTGCCCGCCTCAGCGTCGACAGCACCGGCGAGGTCGACGGGCCGAGCTGGCCCAACGGCACCCATATCTGCGAGGTCGAGATCGATCCCGACACCGGCATGACGCGGGTGGTGCGCTACACCACGGTCGATGACGTCGGCGTCGCCGTCAATCCGATGCTGGTGACGGGCCAGGTGCACGGCGGCGTCGCCCAGGGCATCGGCCAGGCGCTGTACGAGGGCGTCAGCTACGATGCCGAGGGCCAGCTCCTGACCGCGAGCTACCAGGATTACTGCGTGCCGCGCGCCGACGATATTCCGCCCATCGAGGTCACGCTGGATGGTTCGGCGCCGTGCCGCACCAATCCCTTGGGCGCCAAGGGCTGCGGCGAATCCGGCGCGATCGGCGGGCCGCCCTGCATCGTCAACGGCGTGATGGACGCGCTCGCCGAACTCGGCATCACCAACCTGCCGCCGCCGCTGACGCCGATGAAAGTCTGGCAGGCGATCCGGGATGCCAGGGCGACGCGGGGCTGAGCGGGGGCTCGCGTCAGACGTTGACGACGAACTCCTCGGCGCTGATGCGGATGGTCTTGCGAAAATTCTGCTGCTCGAGCGTCATCGACAGCTCCGGGTCGTGGAAGTCGGCAAGCCGCGGCGGATGGGAGCCCAACAGATCCTCCGCGCCGATCAGCGTCGAGCCCACGGCTTGCACATCGGAAAAGCCGCGGGCCTCCTCGATGATGCAGGGGATTGCAGTGATGCCGCGGGCCAATAGCCCGTAGCAGCGATGATAGCCATCCTTCAGGATAAGGCGGCCGCGATAGCTGATGACGTGGACATGCGCGGTGCCGAACACGACCTGGAAGCCGATCACCCGCACGCCCGAGCCCGGCATCAGGAAGTTCTGCACCGGGGTAACCCGCAGGTTGGGATTGACCGAGGTGATCGTGAGCCCCTTGCCGTCGCGGTCGTAGGTGCCTTGCAAGGTCGCGTCGTCCGCCTCCTCCGGCAGGCAGATCTCGGCAAGCCCGGTCCAGTCATCCGCCGATGCCAGCGCCACACGCTGCTCAATGTCGTCGAGGCAGACGGCCTTCTGCATGCTGAGCAGTTCGGTCAAATCGACGATCCCGGCACGCAGCCGGCTGGCGTCGCCCTCGAGCGCCGTTGCAAGGGCGGCGAGCAAGCGTTGTCCGCGCTCGGCAATGACCGCCGGCAGCGGCTCGACCGCGCGGGACGGCGCGGCGAAGGGCGGGCGCGCGAAGCGGGCGGCCGATTGCCGCTCATAGGCCGCGGTCTCGGCGGAGATGTCCTCGCCGGGCTCCGGCAGCCGGAAGCCGAACTGCGCCGCCACCGCATCGTGGCGCTCGAGCCACGGCAGCAGCACGCGAACCAGACGTTTCATGCGTCCTCGGTGGGGGCGAGCATCACCAGAGCGAATCCGACCCAGCTGGTGCCCGGATCCTGCACGATCACGACCACGGTGGCCGGCGCGCTGATTGCAGCGGGAGCCGTGTAGAGACCGCTCGAGGAGATGGTGCCGAGCGGCGGGCTGAGCGACCATGTGCCAATGCTGGGCTCCGAGGTGAATTGCTGGGTCTGGCCGGCGGTGAGCGGGGCCGGGGTGTAGGTGGGCGTGACGTTGTAGGCGAACACGGCATCGAACAGACAGAGCACCATGCTGGCACTCTGACCGTCGGCCGCTGCGGTCACCACCGCAATGTTGATGCCCGAAGGAAAGCTCGACGAAGGTGGCGTATAGTTGCCGCTCTGGTCGACCGTTCCGAGCGAGCCGTCGGAAGGTGCGATGCTCCAGGTCGGCGAAGCCCCTCCGAGCACGGAGCTCGAGATCGCAAAGGCTTGCGCATTGGGCTGCACGACGCTGAAGGCGGGGCTGACCATGACCGGTGCGCTGACGATGGTGACAACCGCGGTCGTGAGTTCGCCGCCCGAATAGGCCGTGATCACGACCGGTCCTGTAAATCCGGCTTTCGGCGCGGTGTAGAGGCCGGCTGGCGAGATCCCGCCGATGGCTGGATACCGCGTCCATTTCGTCACCGGCTGCGAAGCCGTGAACTGCTGGGTCTGCCCCCAGGCGATCACGGCCTGCAGCGGGCTCACCGAGAGCGTGCCCGCGGCCGAGGTCACCGCGCCGAACAGCGCGAGGTCGCCGGGGATGGTCGCGGCCGACAACTGCAGCGCATTGGAGGATGGAAACAACAGATGGCTGACCGCGAAGGCATCGACCTCAGGGATCGTGACTTTCAGCGTCGCCTCTACCACGGGCTGGGCGGCGCTCGCGATCTCGTTTCCTGCCACGTTGACCAGGTTGCCGTTGCCGAACCATTGCGACAGCCACCCGCTCGATGCGAAGTTGACCGACGCTGAGCCGCCGCCCGCAAAGGATACGACGTTGCCGCTGTCAACCGATCCCTTGGCCGACAGGTTGGCCGATATCGTCAGCGTCAGGGTGTCAGTGCTATAGGACGTGCCGACCCGCGGGGCACTGGTCGAAGCGCCGAAGCTCTGGTTGAACTGGCTCGACCACGACATCGACAAAAGGTCGTTGGCGGGCTGGATGGTGAGGCCCGCATAGGGCACGACCACGTTGCTCAGGTTCTGCCTATTATTGCTGGCCGAACCCGACCAGACGGAATGAAATATCCCACCGCCCGAGAACCAGGTTTTCGAAATCGGCGCTGTCGTTTGTGCCGAGCCGCCGGTGAAGCGGATATAAGAGGCGGGGTTCGATCCGCCGAGCGTACTCACCGCGAGCGTGGCATTGCCGGGCGTCACCTGCTCGTAATACGGGACCATGATATTGCCGAACAGCGTAGCGCTGGCGACCACGAGCGCGCCGGAGTAGCCGTCCGGAATGAGATAGGGGAAGGACAGGCCCGGCAGATTGCCGCCATCGGGGTTGTAGCTTGTTGCAACGAACAGCAGCACGGCGCCGTCGTCCCCGCCGGATGGCGGCGGCTGGGTGCGAATTTCGAACATCTGCGGAACGAGGTTCACGCCGGTTCCGAACACCAGCGATCCCAACTCGTAAGTCAGCGTGGCCTTGGTCGCGTCCTGAAACAGCGTCTGGAAATAGGAGCCGAGCAGGCTGGCCGAGCCGGCCCCGATCAGGTTCGCCTTGAAGTTCGAGGCATTGGAAAGATCGACGACGACCTTATGTTCCTCGACTTCGCCGGTGACCGATCCGAGGTCAACGGTCATGGTGAGCGCATACTGGTCGCCCGGCACGATGGACTGGTAGCTGGAGACATATTCGACTTCGCCCGCCTGATCGAGGACCACGAGTTCGCCCGCGATGAAGTCCATCGTGACCATCGCCTGCTGGGTGGTGGTGTCGGCATCGGGGAACGAGATCAGCGGCGGCCCGAGCGTCAGGTTGACGACGTCGAGCGTGACCGAGCTGCCGGCGATCGGCAGCGTCGTTGTCTGCGGAGGAAGATCTTGCCCGGCCGCGACGTTCTGGACATATTGCTGGGCGAACAGTGTGTTGACGGCGGTTGTGTTGTAAGCGACGACGACGTCCCATCCGAGCGTGATGGTTTTCCCGGCCATTTTCTGCAGCAGCGTGTCAATCGGATAGCTCACGAGACTTCTCCCCGGTTAAGAGCTGGCGATGGCGACGGCGGTGCCTTCGCCGGCGAAGAAATCAATCACGAGCTTGATGGCGAGCGTCACCTCTTCGCTGCCTTCGACCAGGGATTGCAGGCGGAGGAATTGCATCAACAGAGGCATCGGGCCGAGGATATTGGCCGCGATCGATCCGCCGGTGGTGCCGAGCGCGCTTGCCACGATGCCGGAGATCAGCTGGATGGCGCCGATCGCCGTGAGCAGGATCTTGCCGACCGGATCCTGATAACGCGCCATGGTCGATTCTTTGGCCCAGTCGATCGAACTCGTGACCAGAAGGGCGATGTCGAGGGCGACGACGCCCCAGCCGATGATCCAGTTGGCGAAGGCCGCTCGATCCTCGGGCGTATCCAGCGCAACGCTGCTGAAAGGGATGAAGCCGGGCCAGGAGAAGATGCCGATCAGCGTCGGGGCAATCACATCGATGACCTTGAATGCCAAGAAACTGGCCGACGGCACGGCGTCGAGGCCGGTGTCGAACACCGCCCACAGCGCCGCGAGTCCGGCGGCGACGAACTGGCAGGCCTTGGCGGCGTCGCTGCCCACGGAAGCGAGCCGCGCCGCGCCATCCGGCAGGTTGCCCCCCGGAAACGGCTGCTCGCCGGCGCCATTGACGATCTTGTAGACCAGCGTGATCGGGATCGCGAAGCCGAGGCAGAACAGCTTGGCGAACGACACGCTCGGCAGGGTGATGCCGAGGAGCGATGCGATGCGCTCGATCAGAGAGGACAGGAATGGCACCTCGAGCGGTTGCAAAAGAATCGTGCCGACCGCCCCGATCGCGATCGAGATCACCTGCAGGAAGGCCTCGATGATGCCGTCGAGGAACGCCAGCACGGCGAGCGCGACGGATTTGGCGGCGACCAGGAAGTCGGCAACGCCGATGGTCGGGAAATCCTTGGGTTCGGTGATGGCGGTCTGGACGAAGTTCGCAAAGGCCACGGCGGCAGTCTGGAAGTCGGTGAACACCGTGTCGAAGGCGGTCTTCAACGTCTCCAGCGGCTGTGCCAGCGCATCGACCGAGTCGAACGACCCGCCGCCGAGGTAGCTCTCGATCTTTTCGAGCAGCCAGTTGTGCTGGACGCCGCTGATCCACTGCCCAATGTCGAAGCCCGCGGCGACCGGGCGGCGCAGAGCGCCGGTGGCCTGCAGCGCCAGCCGCGACGTCGAGCCCGACAGGGAAGCAAGCGTTTGCCCCTGATCGAAACCCGCGATCACCTTGTCGAACGAATCTGTAACGAGGGTCTCGAGCTTGGCGAAGAAGCCGTTGACCAACGGCTCGGCGTCGTTGCTGATGACGTTCTGCAGGTAGGGAAAGGCTTGGGTCAGCGCACTCTCGAGCGCTTTCGCCGTGTTCCATATGGCGTCCCAGTCGAACACCATCTTGAGCCAGTCGATGACAGCCTCAATCGCGGCCTCGATCTTGGCCAGGATCCCAGCGACGACGGCGGCGATCGTCTCGATATCCTTGACGGCAAGATTGACAAGTTTGTGGATCTCGTCACCGATCTGCACCGCAAGATCCACCGCGGCATGGACGACGACATTGACGACCGCGATCACGCCGTTCTCGATCCCCTTCAGGACATCCTCGAAAAAGCCGGCGACGTCGTCCCACCAGCTGTCGGCTGCCAAACCTCCATGCGCGTGCAGCAGCTTGCGTTGCGCCGCCGCCAGCGCTTCCGAGCTTCGGTACTCGACATAAGCGGGGCGGTCCGGATTGGAAAAGTCGATGGAGAAGCCGACCACGCCGGCGGCCGCGAGCGCGCTCGTGCCGTCAGGCTTCGGATGGATCTTGAACATCGAGGTGATGCCGCCCGCCGCGACCTGCGCCAGCTGGCTGCCATTGTTGGGGTTCTGCGTCGCCGGTGCGAGCGGCTGTCCGCCCACCGTGGCCTGCTGCAACGTCTTCGGCCCGAACATCGGCAGGACGCGCGATGTGCCCTGGTTGAGCACGCCTTCGCCGCGCAGATAGGCCTGAATGCCGTCGGCGGCGTTGTGCGGAGCTGTGGCCCAAAGCCCGGGACCCTCGAAGCTCAGTTGCGGCGCGTGCAGCCCCGAGGCGATGGTCGAGAGCGTGACCCGTCCGACCGGATTCGTCGTCACCGTCAGGGTGCGTGACGGCCCGATCGCCTGAGCCACGCCTTTCACCAGGACACTGGTCTCGCGAGACGCGCTGACGGTCAGGGCGTAGCCCGCGGCGGGGCTTCCGTTCTCGTCGACAACCCGGATCTCCGTTCGATAGAGCGGAACCTGGAAATTCTTGGCGCCGCCGGGGGTCTGCGCCTTGCCGGACGCCCACACCCGCGCGCCGTCCTGCCGGGTGACCTTGCGATAATGCGACAGCGCGCCTTCGGGATCGACCGCGAAGAAGGCGGTCGCGTCAAGCGGGTTGGTGTCGGTGAACACGAGCTGAATGTCGGAAGCGAGCGGAATGATCGGCGCCCAGACCGGTCCGGTGGTGTTGTTCCATCCGGTCTGATGCAGCACCGAGAGAACGCCCGCCGGCGACACCGTGTACACGTGCAGCCGGCGGTTCTGATCGAGGATCGCCGCGGCGGACGCCACCGAGGCCTGCGAGATCTGAACCACACTCGAGGAGGAGCCGACGGTGGCGTAAAGATTGAACTGGCTGTCCGTGAACAAGAACAGCGGCGAGTTGCTCTGCCAGAACGCCAGTACGACCTGTGCGACCGGTGCTTTGACCGGGACGACCTGCGGACCGCTGGTCAGGCTGGTCGGCGAGCCCTGGAAAAGGTTGAGCTGGCTGCCAACCCCGGGGGTTGCCATCACCCAATCGCAGCCCGGATTGGTCAGCGCGAGGACAGGACGGGTCCCGGCGAGCGATGCTTCAAATGTAATCGACGTCGCCTGCCAGCTTCCGTCGGTGGGGGACTGTCGGACAAACAGCAGATTGCCATCGGCGTCGACGCCGGTGACGATCAGTTCGCCGGTGGTCTGGTTGACGGTCGCCTGCAGCCCGCTGCACAGCGGCAAGCTTGCCGGCGCCGACCACGCCGATCCATCGAATGCGATATGATAAAGCTTGTTGGCATCGGTGTAGAAGCCGTGGATGGTGCCATCGTTCTGGGTCCCGGCGACCGCCTGGGTGACGCCGGATGCGCTGCCGACCGTGGTCACCGACCACCCCGCGGTGTTTTCTCCGTCGGCCGGCGACAGCTGGCACAGCGCCCCGTCAATCCGCGCAAATAGCGCGTTTGGACCCGCGTCCGTCGCGAACACGCCGAGTGCGGACGGCTGGGCGAGGTTAAGCAGGGTGTCGGAAGTGTAGATGTAATCGTCGCTGAGCGCGGATGACGCGGTCAGCGTGAAGCGGGAGGTCGATGTCATCGCAGCAGCCCTCTGGTCGCCGCGTTCCGGCGCGGCCTTTTGTTGAAACCAGAGATTGGCCGCGCCAACCTGAGATTGCAAGTGAATGGGATCACATGTCGCTCAGAATCGATCAGAGCTCGCTGGAAACAGGACTCGATGCCGCGTCCGCCGGTGACGCCATGGCGCCGTGCAGTCGTTACCCGTTGCTAATTCTGCAAATGATAGGCAAGAGCTAGCGGCGACGAATTGGCCGCGGTAGGCGCTCTCAGGATGGCTTACCTGGCACGATCGATCTGATAGCTTGCCCAGAATGCAGCGGGAGATTTCGATGCGCAGATTGTTTAACGTGCTGGCGGCGCTGGCGATGCTGAGCCTGACCAATTGCGGCTACAACGCGATCCAGAACAATGACGAGCAGGTCAAGTCGGCATGGTCTGAAGTCCTGAACCAGTATCAGCGGCGCGCCGATCTGGTGCCCAACCTGGTCAATTCGGTGAAGGGCTTTGCGCAGCAGGAAAAGGACGTGCTGCTCGGGGTGACCAATGCCCGCGCCAAGGTCGGCAGTATCCAGGCCACGCCGGAGCTGGTCAACGATCCCGGGGCGTTTGCGAAATTCCAGGCCGCCCAGGGCGAACTGACCAGCGCGCTGTCCAAGCTCCTGGTGGTGACCGAGAACTATCCGCAGCTCAAATCCGACGCCTTGTTCCACGACCTGATGGCGCAGCTCGAAGGCACCGAGAATCGCATCACGGTGGCGCGCAACCGCTACATCAAGGCGGTGCAGGACTATAATGTCGGCATCCGAACCTTCCCGAACAACCTGACGGCGATGGCGTTCGGCTACAAGGAAAAGGCCAATTTCACGGTCGACAATGAGAAGGAAATTTCGACCGCGCCGAAGGTGGATTTCAGTCCGACGCCCGCGCCCGCCAAATAGTCCGGCAACACTGATTGATCCCTGATGAACGTCGCGAGAGCCTGTCTGCTGGCGCTGCTTGTATGCTGGGGGTTCGCCGCCCGGGCCGACGTCGCGGTGCCGCCGCTTACCGGACGGGTGGTCGATCAGACCGGCACGTTATCGAGCGGCGATATCGCCCGGCTGAACCAGACGCTGAAGGATCTGGAGGCCCGCAAGGGCAGCCAGATCGCGGTATTGATCGTGCCGACCACGGCGCCTGAGGCAATCGAACAATATTCGATCCGGGTCGCGGAAGCCTGGAAGATCGGCCGCAAGAAGATCGACGATGGCGCATTGCTGGTGGTCGCCAAGGACGATCGCAAACTGCGCATCGAGGTCGGCTACGGGCTTGAAGGCGCGCTGAACGATGTCACCGCCAAGCGCATCATCGACGAAGTCATCACGCCGAAATTCCGCAGCGGCGATTTCGCCGGCGGAATCACAGCCGGCATCGATCGGATCATAAACGTGATCGACGGCGAGCCGCTGCCGGCCCCGGCACCACGGCCACGCCGTGACTCCTCCGGCTCGACCGGTTCGATCGAAGACCTCTTCAATCCCGTCATCCTGTTCGCCGTGTTCATCGTCGGCACCATCCTGCGCGCCACGCTGGGCCGGTTGATCGGCTCGGTCGCCGCCGGCGGCCTCGTCGGGCTGCTGGCCTGGTTTCTCCTGGCCTCGCCGCTGTTGTCGCTGATCTCGGGGGGAATCGCCTTTGTCTTCACCATGATCGGCGACAGCATCTTCAATTTCGGTGGCGGCGGCCGCGGCGGTTTTGTCGGCGGCGGTGGCTATTCCGGCGGTGGTGGCGGCTTTTCAGGCGGCGGCGGCTCGAGCAACTCGGGCTCCTTCAGCGGTGGCGGCGGCAGCTTTGGCGGCGGCGGTGCGTCGGGGAGCTGGTGAAGATGAGGTTGAACCGCATCGGCAGGCATCTTCTCGCCCACCACTGGCAGGTCAGGCGCTTCTTTCCGCCGCCGGTGCTGGCCGCGATCGAGCAGGCGATCAAGGCCGGTGAAAAGACGCATTCCGGCCAGGTCCGCTTCGTGGTGGAAGGCGCACTCGACGGCGCGCCGCTGTTGAAGGATCAATCGGCGCGCGAGCGCGCCCTCGATATCTTCTCGCAGCTTCGGATCTGGGACACCGCCCATAACAACGGCGTGCTGATCTATCTGCTGCTCGCCGACCGCAAGGTCGAGATCGTCGCCGATCGCGGCATCGACGCTTCGATCGGCGCGGCCGGCTGGCAGCAGATCTGCGCCGACATGGAGCGCGATTTCAGGACTGGACATTTCCAGGCCGGCATCATCGGCGGCATCGAAGCCGTCTCCAGGCAACTGGCAACGCATTTTCCGCCTCATCCCGGCGATCCCAACGAACTGCCGGACGCGCCGGTGGTGCTTTGAACGAGCGGTTCAGCGAGGCAACCTGAGAAACCGCTCTTGTATGCCATCGGTCCATCGTGTAGGGGCGACCCTTGTGGCCGCCCTGCTGCGACCAACTCCGATCCGCGATGCGGCACGAGGGCACCCACAAGGGGCGCCCCTACGCCGTCGGCGGCGGCGCATCCTTTGCGGACGCGACCGCCCGCTCAGCCATCGTCGAGCTTGTTGAGGTCGCGCACCGATTGCATGATCGGCTCGAAATTCGACCGCGCATCCAGTGCGTCGAACAGTTGCGCGGTGTCCGACAACAGGCCGTGCGAGCGGGCGAGCGCGATCCTGACATCGTCCTGCGGCGTGTCGGACAGCCGGCCATGCCCGGACAGCAGGATCTTCGAATTCAATCCCTGCAGCCGCTCCAGCGACTGGATGTAGTCGGCGATGCTGCCCGATCCGAACACCCCGCCCATCACCCCGCCGGGCATCAGGGTATCGGCGGCAAACAGCAGCCCCTGGTCCTGGTCGAACAGGCTGATGCAGGCCGAGGTGTGGCCGGGCGTATACATCACGTTGAGGCGGAAGTTGCCGAGGTCGAGCAGGTTGCCCTCTTCGAGCCAGATATCGACATCGATCGGCACGTCGGGCTCGTTGAACATCTTGCGCAGCATCGAAAAGTCGTCGCGCAGCCGGATCTTGTTGGCGGCGAGGCGATGGGCGGCGATCAGGGTGCGGCTTTCGGCAAAATGCCAGGCGGCGCCGATGTGATCGAGATGCTCGTGGCTGAGGATGACCATGTCGATCTTGTGCGGCGGGCAGTCGATATGCTGCAGGCATTCCAGCAGCGCGGGATAGTTGGACGACAGCCCGACGTCGATCATGATGGTCCGGGATTTTCCGCGCACCACATAGGCGTTGGCGGCCCGGTTCTTGAAGCGGACCTGGTAGACGTCTTCAGCCGCCTGGATCAGCGAGCAGACGTCGTTGTTCAGAAGAACGGGAAACGGGCTTGGCTTGCGCTCGCTCATGGATGGGCGGCCCGGAACGAGACGTCATTGGATCGGCGCAGCCGCTTGCTGAGCGCGTCCATGATCATGAGCGCAAAGGCCGGCTGCTGACTGACCAGGTAGACGAACCTTGCATGATTGATCCGCATCACCCGGGTGTTCGGCGCGGCGGCGATCGCGGAGGCCGAGCGCGAGGAGCCGTCGATCACCGCCATCTCGCCGAAGAACTCGCCCTTGCCGAGCGTCACGATGACGGTCTTGCGGGCGTCGTCGATCTTGGCGATCTCGACCAGGCCGTCGAGCACCACAAACAGCTCGCGTCCGGTCGAGCCCTCCTCAAAAATGACTTCGTTTTCGTCAAAAACGTCGATGCATTTCTCGATCGCCATGGAATTCCCCGCCTGCCGGCTGGTCCGGTCCTGCCATGTTAGTCGGGAAATGCACCTGGGCAAACGCGGCATCCGGGTCATGCCGCAGGGCAATATCGGTCAATTCCAAGGCCGCGCCGGGCGAGCTTCGGTACCCCGGCAGGCCGGTCGCCGCTGGCGGATTTTGCAAGCGACAAGGCAAGAGACAAGGCAAACGGCAGGCAAACGACGAGATAAGCGCCAAGAAATGTCGAAATGGACACTCTAGAATGGAGATTCCGACCGTGAGCGAACAACAGGTCGAGCCGACCGGCGGTGCATCCGCCTTCCCCAGCCCTGCACCGGCTGCCTCCGCTTCGGCGGATGCGGCGAGCGGCACGCTGGCAGATTTGGCAGAGGTGGAGACGAAAGCTCCGGCCGGCGCCGATGTTGCGGATGATCCCCTGCCCAAGCGCGGCCGTGAAAGGCTCGGGCTGTTCAGGACCAAACTGGATCCAGAAAAATCAAAGACAGCCCGGGCTGACGCGCCGAGCGCTGCTGCCAAGGCTGCTGCCAGGGCTCCGGTCGCGCCACCGGACCGCCGCGCCGGGGCAGCCAAACAAGCTGCACCGGCGGTCGCCTCCGGACCGCGGCAGGCCGTGTGGCGATCGTCCGCGCTGGCGCTCGTGGTGGCGCTGGCCGCCGTATCGGGCGCCATTGGCGGCGCATTGGCGACCGTTGGTGTGGGGCATTTTGTCGACGCTCATGCGACCAAGCCCGACAACAGCACGCTTGAAGCCTCCGTGGTTCAGATGGACGCCGACCTCCAGGAGCTGAAGGCCAATGTCGAACAAAACGCCAAGCTCGGCCTGAGCCAGTCCAACAGCATCAGCGATCGCCTTGACCTGGTCGAGAAGGCGCAAGCCAAGCTTGTGGCCAGACCTGCCAAGCTCAGCGATGCCATGGATAAAGTCGGCGCTGCGTCCCAGGTCGCGGCCAAGGATGCATCGATGACGCCCCCGGCCGCTGCCGGGTTAGCGTCCGCGCCGCCGCTTTCCGCGCCCAAGGCCGGGCCGGCGAAATTACCGACGTTGCAAGGCTGGGTGTTGAGTGACGTCGGCAACGGCAGCGCCGTGATCCAGAACCGGCAGGGAACCTTCGAGGTGTTTGCCGGCGATGCCGTGCCCGGTCTCGGCCGGGTCGATGCCATCAAGCGTCAGGACGGCCGCTGGGTGGTGGTGACCACCAAAGGCCTGATTGTCGCACGTTAGCTTTCTGTTCTGACGCTTCGTTTCTGTCGCCGCTCGCCGTCATTCCGGGGCGCGCCCTCAAATCCATAACCCCCCAATCGTGGCGATGGATTTGATGGCTCACTCGCGGAGCCTTTCACCGAGCCGGCCAGAGGCGGCGTGCCGCCGCGCGCCCACGGCTTGCCGCGCGGCCACGTAGAAGTACGCCCCGTGCGTAACGATTTCGCAAGCAATGAAAGTTACCAAATGGTCAAATCCATTTGGAGAATTTGACCGTGACCGCACAGCAGGAAGAGCCAACCGGTAGTGAAGCCGGTTCCCTCAGCGCAGAGGCGGCTACTGGCGAGGCTTCAGTTGCCCACAGCGAGCCGATAGCGGCGCCGGCGCCGGTGGCCGCGCAGGGATCACACCCTGCCGCATCCGCCTCGGCGGGGGACAACCGCGCCGCCGAAAGACCGGAGCCGGACGCAGGCAGGGCCACTCCTGCGAAGCTTGAGGCTTCCGGCGAGGATGCCTTGCGTATCGCCAGCAGGGTCATCAACATGTCATCCGGCAACCGCGCCTGGGAAACCGACCGCGCCGGCCGCAAACCGCAATTCGGAGCGGGTCCAGTCAGGCCCCGCAAGCGCCGGCTAGTGGCGCTGGTGGCGGCCGCCGCGGTGGCCGCGGTGGCCAGCGCGATCGGCACCCTGCTGACGATCCCGGGCCTCACCGGCGGTTTCGGTCACGAGGCGGTAAGTGACCGCGGCCTTGAGGAATCGGTGGCGCGGATCGACGCCGACGTCCAGGCGCTGAAGGCCAGCCTCGAAAGCAGCTCCCGGCTCAGCCTAGCGCAGCTCAGCAAGACCGGCGAAATCCTGGCAAAGCTCGAAAAGGCGCAGGCCGATCCGGCCTCCAAACTCGGGCGGCTGAGCGAAGCGCTCGAGTTGCTGCGGGAGGCGCCGCCGCAGATTGCCACGGCACCGGCCGCAGCCGCACGGATGGCGACCAAGGAGTCCACGGGATCGATTACGCCGCAGGGGTCCGCGGCATCCAGGGTCGGCAGGTTGCCGGCAGTGGAAGGCTGGCTGCTGCGTAAAATCTCCGGGGGCGTCGCGCTGATCGAAGATCGCGACGGAATGTATTACGAGGTTCATCCCGGCGATCCCGTGCCTGGTCTTGGCCGGGTCGATGCCATCCGGCGTCAGGACGGCCGTTGGGTGGTCGTGACCAGCAGCGGCCTGATTATCGGCCACTGAAGCAAGCGCCGCGGCAATACCGAACAAGGACGGGCGCGCTGCGGATCGCCTGCCGTGTTCCTGATCGGTCGCCTTTTTTGCCCAAAGCCAGCGGCAGCATTTGCCGGAAAAGGCACTAAAAACCCGCCTCCATTTCGGCTAGTTTGCGCAATAGGAAGCGCTCGCCTGTCGGAACCGCGCCTCGCATAAGCGTGGTTCCGATGGCGTTGCCAAAAGGACAGGCGCCCCTTTGCGAATTCTCGTTGCCGTCTTGATGTTGCTTGCCGGCGTTATGCCGCTACGCGCTGCGGAAAGTGCTGCGGCACTGGAGCGGGGCACCGCGATCATCGATCCGCTGGCGCTCCGCGCCCTCGATGCGGGCAGGTTTGCGCTCGGCCACGTGCTGGCCCCGGCGCGACCCGGCGATGCGCCGCTCACCAGTGGCGAATTGTTCGACCTGCCGTCGATGGCTGCCGTCCGCAAGGCGCTCGACGCCGAGTTCGATCGATACATATCGAGGCATAAGACCGATCTTCCGAACGAAAGCATCGGCGTCGGCACGGCTTACGATGTTCAGTTGTTCGACCGCGCGCCGCTTTATTCCGGTTCTGCGCGCTTCGTGCTGACGGGCATCGTCAACCGGATGGACCGCGCCTATGTCTCAGAAGCCAATTGCGGTGAAATCAGGCTGCTCTACCGCCTGGTGCGGACGGACATCAAAGACGTCGGCATCGGCGCGCCGGAGGCCGGCGAAGGCGCGATCTCCCCGCGGCTGCCGATGACGCTCAATATCGTGCTGAAGGCCAAAGCTGATGACACGGGCGATGCCGCGGCCGAGCGCGGCAAGGCCTTAAGCTGTGCCGAGATCGCCCGCCGCTGGCTGGCAGCCGGCGATTGGCCGCAAAACGGAGCCGAGCTTGCCGAAAAGCTGATCGCCAGCGATGGTCCGCTGGATCTGGTGCGGCCGGAAAATATCGATCGTATCGAAACCAATATTCAGATCGCGCATGCGCCGAAGTCGGCGGTGCGGGATTTTCGCACCGACTATCTCTTCAAGGTGTTCGACTACAACGCCGCGACGCGAGCGTTCGAGGAATCGGCCCTGGAAAACCAGATCGATCGCGAAAAGATCATGGCCGATGACAAGCTAAGGAGCGATTTCAAGGCCTGGCTGCTCGATCCCAGGCATCTGCAGGAACTCGATCGCGGCACCATCCTTTTCCCAGATCGTTTCCTCGCCACCGCGGCCATCGGTCCAACCCCGGTCGGATTTGCGCCCTCCAGCCTGCAGCCGGAATTCGGCCTGGTGGAAGGCGAGGGCACCTCCAGAACCGGCGCGGTGTTCAGCGCAAGCGACGTCGAAGCCGCCCTCAAACGGGCCGTCGAGCGCGGCGAACAACTTGCGAATATCCGCTCATTGGCCGGCTTCGAACGCCGCCTCAACGACGTGACGTGTTCGGGCTGCCATCAGACCCGCGGCATCGGCGGCTTTCATTTTCCGGGCGTCGACTGGATGGTGGCCGATCCCAACAATTCGACGATCGTGCCGGCCTCGCCGCATTTCTTCGGCGATCAGGTCCGCCGCCGCGATATCGTGACCGCTTTTCGCGATGGCCGGCAGCCGGATTTCTCCCACGGCTTTGCCGCCCGCCCGCAACTGCGCGGCAGTACCGAACTGGCCGGCACCCAATATGACGACGGCTGGGGCGCCCATTGCTATATTCGCCACCCCGATGCCGCCGACAATGACGCAAGCTTCGCATCGTGGGATTGCGCCGAGGGTCTCACCTGTCAGCCCATGGACAAGACCTCGCGCGTCGGCATGTGCTTCATCGGCGAGCGGTAGCGGCTGGGTGCTGACGCCTCGTCTCGCCGGCGTCATTGCAATGGATAAGTGGCCGCGCGCGCGATCGTCATTGCGAGCGAAGCGAAGCAATCCATCTCTCGTCTGGCACAAGCATGGATTGCTTCGTCGCAAGGGCCCCTCGCAATGACGGAGGCCGGGATGGTGCACGGCGGACAAGTCGGCCTGCGCGCTACGCGCTGAGAGCGCAGCGCCTACTGGACCATTGCTACCCTCATGTCCCTGGCAAGGTAGACGCATGTGCCATCGGCAAGCACGCGGCCGTCTGCAATCCCGAGACCGAGCCTGCCACGCCTCACCTGGCGCATGTCAACTTCATAGTGCACGAGTTTGGTTTGTGGCGTGATGCCACCTCCGAACTTCACCTCCCCAACTCCGACGGCGCGGCCTTTGCCCGGCGAGCCCGACCAGCCGAGCCAATAGCCGATCAACTGCCACATCGCATCCAACCCCAGACATCCCGGCATCACTGGGTCGCCAGGAAACTGGCAATCAAAGAACCAGAGGCTCGGCGTGATGTTCAACTCACCGATGATATTGCCCTTTCCGAATGCGCCGCCGTCCATGCTGATCTCGGCGATGCGGTCCATCATAAGCATCGGCGGTGCCGGCAATTGTGCATTGCCGGGGCCGAAATAGTCCCCTTCGCTGGACTTGAGCAGATCTTCTCTCGTGTAGGATGATTTCGGAGTGTGAAAATCGTGGGGGTTGGGCAAGACAACAGGCCTTTGATGATGCGGTCGGCAGTGGAAGCTGAGAAACGCAGCTTTAGCGAACTTTCAATGGTCTGTAACGGCTCAATCGCGACCGGCCGACGCAATGACGGTGACCCGCACGCGGCGAGGGGCGGACACGCGCGGCTTGCATTGACAGTGGTCTCACATTTCGTGTCTCATCGCCGCCAACTGCTTGATGACAAAGCCGGGGAGGAATCATGGACGACGTCATTATCGTCGGGGCCGGTATTGGCGGGCTGACGCTGGGGCTCGCGTTGCAGGCCGCCGGGATCTCCTGCCGGATCTTTGAGCAGGCAGCCGAGATCAGGCCGGTCGGCGTCGGCATCAATCTGCTTCCCCATGCCAGCAAGGAACTTGCAGCCCTCGGGCTTGAACCTGCGCTTGCAGCGGTGGCGATCGCTACCAGGGATGCAACCTTCTTCAATCGCTTCGGGCAGCTGATCTATCAGGAGCCGCTGGGACGCGCGGCGGGCTACGATCATCCGCAATTCTCGATTCATCGCGCCGACCTGCACCGGGTCCTGCTCGATGCCTTCGTGGCGCGGGCGGGCGCCGAGCGGCTGAACACCGGCCAGCATTGTCTCGCCGTCGAACAGGATGCGGCCGGGGTCAGCGTGCATTTTTCGGATGTCGCAGGGGGTGCAGCCACCGCCACCCGGCGCGGCCGCGTCGCGATCGCCTGCGATGGCATTCACTCGGCGGTTCGCCGGCAGTTTTTCCCCGGCGAAGGCGAGCCGCGCTATTCCGGCGTCAACATGTGGCGCGGCGTCACGCGCTGGAAGCCGGTGCTGTCGGGCGCCAGCATGGTGCGCGCAGGATGGCTGTCGCATGGCAAGATGGTGATCTATCCGATCCGCCCTGCCGGCGCCGACGGCCTGCAGCTGATCAACTGGGTGGCCGAAATCGAAACCCCTCGCTATCGCCGGCGCGACTGGAACCGGCCGGGCTCGATCGACGATTTCATCGGCGCCTTCGCCGACTGGCATTTCGATTGGCTCGACGTGCCCGCCTTGATTCGCGCGGCCGACAGCGTGCTGGAATTTCCGATGGTCGATCAGGACCCGCTGCCGCGCTGGAGTTTTGGCCGGGTGACGCTGTTGGGCGATGCCGCCCACCCGATGGTGCCGCGCGGCTCCAACGGCGCCGGCCAGGCGATCCTGGATGCCCGCGCGCTGGTGTCGGCGCTGCTTGCAAACGAGGATCCGGCTGCCGCGCTCGCGGCCTATGAGCATGAGCGGCTGCCGGCGACCACGCGGGTCGTCCTGACCAACCGCACCAACCCGCCGGACGCCATCCTGCGCGAGGTCTACCAGCGCACCCACGATCGGCCGTTCGCCGATATCGACAAGGTCATCAGCCGCGCGGAACTTGTCGCGCTGTCCGAAGGTTATAAGCGCATCGCCGGCTACTCCAGGGACGCCCTGCGCAGCTGAGCAGGCACTTGACCAGCCTTTCCGAAGTTCTGATCATATCGAAGCTTGCGATGCTGCGCTCCCTCTCCCGCTATTGCGCTATTCGATTCACACTTCTCGAAAAGAGATTCTTTTTCAATTGGTTAGCGAGACGCCCTGCTTGAGTCATCGATCGTTGCCAGAATTGATACAAGCGACTCTGATGACTCACATTTTTCGTCAAGCCGACCAAGGAGGTCGAATCAAAAGTGTGCATACGATAGCGCTATTGCGGGGGAGGGTCGGGGTGGGGGCAGACGCGGGCGGTGTTTATGCTGAGGCACCCCCACCCCAGCCCTCCCCCGCGAGCGGGAGAGGGAGCGAGAGGCCAACGCTCGTGGCCTGAAATGATTGGATCGCATGAAGCTGTCGAAACAGAGTCCGGTCGCAAGAACCGGAAAGCCCGTTTCAAGGGAGGGGACTAACCGTGGCGATGTCGGAAGCTCACATCGGCGCATCGCAGGTCGATGTCGCCGACTTCATCGATCGGCAGCCGGTGGGCGCGTTTCAGCTCCGGCTGCTTTTGACCTGCGCGGCGGTGTTGTTCTGCGACGGGTTTGATACCCAGGCGATCGGCTATGTCGCGCCGGCGCTGGCCCGGGAATGGGGCTTGAGCAAGGGCGCGCTCGGCCCGGTGTTCTCGGCCGGCCTGGTCGGGCTGATGATCGGGGCGCTGCTGTTCGGTCCGCTGGCTGACCGCGTGGGGCGCAAGAAGATCATCATCGGCTCGACGCTGGCCTTCGGCCTGGGCGCGCTGGCCACTGCCTTCGTGCACGACATCACCTCCTTGCTGGCGATCCGGCTGCTCACCGGGTTGGGGCTCGGCGGCGCGATGCCCAATGCCATTGCGCTGACCTCGGAATTCAATCCTCGGCGCCGCCGCGCCACCATGGTGATGATCATGTTCTGCGGGTTTTCGGTCGGCGCGGCGCTCGGCGGCTTTCTCGCCGCGGCATTGATTCCGCAATTCGGCTGGCGCTCGGTGTTCGTCGCCGGCGGCATCGCGCCGCTGTTGCTGGTGCCGATCCTGGCGCTGCGGCTTCCCGAATCGGTGCGGTTCATGGCGCTTTCGGGAGGCGCCGACGCGCGGGTCGCGCGCCTGCTCGGCGCGGTCAATCCGAAGGCTGCGTTCGACAGAGCGACGCAGTTCGTCGTGCATGAAGCGCAACTGTCTGGCATTCCGGTGCGGCATCTGTTCGGGGAGGGGCGGACACTCGCCACGCTGCTGTTGTGGGTGGTGTTCTTCATGAGTCTGCTCGACCTCTATTTCCTCTCCAACTGGCTGCCGGTGGTGCTCAACGACCTCGGCGCGTCGGTAGCTGCGGCGGTAGCGATCGGCACTATGTTGCAGGTCGGCGGCGTGGTCGGAGTATTGGTAATCGGCCGCGTCATCGACCGCTTCTCGTTCCGCGTGCTGGCGCTGGTGTATCTGATCGCCGTTGTCGCGGTCGGCGCGATCGGCCAGCTCGGTCATTCCATTGTCTTCGTAACCATGGCAATCTTCGTCGCCGGCTTTTGCGTCGTCGGCGGCCAGACCGCCGCCAACGCGCTGGCCGCGGCGCTCTATCCGACCTCGGTCAGGGCAACCGGCGTCGGCTGGGCGCTCGGGATCGGAAGGGTCGGCTCGATTGTCGGGCCTCTGATCGGCGGCATGCTGCTGGCGATGCGATGGAGCCCGGCGTCGGTGTTCATGGCGGCCGCGGTTGCCGCGCTGTGCGCGGCGGTGGCGGCCTATTCGTTGAGCCGGCTCGCCGGCCTCGGCGGCAGCGGCCAGGCTAGCGCCGAGGGGCTGTCCTCGGTCGAGGTGCAGCTGCGGCCGTCGACGACGGCCGGGGCCTAACGGCGAGGTCAGCGGCGCCAGCGATGCCCTGACGGGGGTGACGATGAACGATGCGGGCAAGGACACCAACAAGCGCGATCGCGAGATCGCGCACAATGAAAGCGTGCGGCAAACCACGAGCGACGTTCGCGTCAGCGTATGGGCGATCGCGATCGCGGTGATCGTCGTACTGGCACTTGGCGGCTGGCTGTGGCTCGGCCGGCAGCATTAGACCAGCGTTTCACGAACTTCTGATCATATCGGCATCCTCCCCGGTCGTCATCCTGAGGGAGCATCGCGGAATCGATACGTCCCGATACCGTCCTCATCCTGAGGAGCATCGCGCAGCGATGCGTCTCGAAGGATGGCCGCAAAGGCAGTGCAAGCGGCCATCCTTCGAGACGCGCGCGCGAGAAGCGCACGCTCCTAATACGAAACTAACTCCGGTTAAGCGGCGATTGGCTGAATTTTCACGGCGTAGCCCATGTGTTCAAGGTTCCTGACGAGGCGCTGGGTTTTGGTCATTTTGGAACGGCGGTTGAAATGTTCGGATCCGAGATCCTGATAGACAGTTCCATCTTTGAGCATGTGGTACACGGCTGTCAGAATGGAGGCGGCGACGGCGCAGATCGCCTTTTGTGGCCCGCGGCGGCTGCGCAAGCGGAGAAACTGGGCTTGCAGGTAGCTCCCCTTTTTGTTCTTGGCCGCCCAGGCGCATTCGACCAGCGTCGTCTTGAGCCACTGCGCGCCTTTGCGCAGGCGGCTCGATCGGCGTTTCCCGGCGCTCTCGTCGTTGCGCGGACAAAGGCCGGCCCAGGACAGCAAATGTCCCGCAGTGGGGAAGCGGCTCATGTCAGTGCCGATCTCAGAGACGATTACTTCTGCGCTGAGCGCGCCTACGCCGGGGATGGTCCTGACGAGGTCGACGGCGGTGCGAAAGGGCGCGAGATTGTCATCCACCTCTCGGTCAATCTTCACGATAGCGGCATCGAGACTATCGATCTGTCCGAGATGAAGTTGCAGCAGGAAACGATGATGGGACGTCACCCGCCCGCGCAAAGCTTCCCGCAGCTCAGCTTGCGTGCTCTTCACGTTGGTATGAGCAAGAGCAGCAAGCCGGATCGGATCGGTCTCGCCCGCCACCATGGCGTTGAGTATCGCCCTTCCGCTCTTGCCAAGCACGTCGGAAAGCTGCGCGTCGAGCTTGATGTTGGCGTCCTCCAGCGTCTTGTGAATGCGCTGGATATGACGGGTCCTTTCGCGGATCAGTTGCTTGCGAGTGCGCAACAAGGCGCGCAATTCCTGCGTCTGGCCGTCCGGGACAAAGCTCGCCCGGATCAACCCGTGCGCCAAAAGCTCAGCCAGCCAGGCCGCGTCGCTAACGTCGGTCTTGCGCCCCGGCAAATTCTTGACATGCGCGGCGTTCGTCAGAATGAGTTCGAACTCCCCGTCAGACAGCACGTGCCACACCGGCTTCCAGTAGACACCGGTCGCCTCCATGGCGATATGGCTGCAGCCGTTCTCCGAAAGCCAATCGGACAAGGCCAAAAGACCCTGCGTGGTGGTCGCAAACGTCTTCACCTCCGTGACAACTTTACCCTCCGAGGCAAGTCGCACGCAGGCCACAACCGTCTTCTTGTGAACATCCAGTCCAGCGCAACGCTGATGCAGTACTTCCATCCGATCTCTCCATCATGGTGGTGCCGCCGGCGAAGGGACCTCAATTCAGGGAATTCTAATACGCGTGCTCCACGGTCCATCGGACCGATAGCGACAATCAGGGGTGCTCCAAGGTCCCAAGGTCCAACTCAGGATCGGGCTATTTGCACCAGGGAGTTACCGACCTTTGTGCCGACGACACCTCACTATAGCAAAGTTTCATTCCCAGTGGGTCGGCCAAAGCCGATGGGAAACTCAGGATGAGGATCGAGAACTTTGAAGCGCTCTCCACGCATTGCCGTCACCGACCTCATGCTCTAATACGAAACTAACTCCGGTTAAGCGGCGATTGGCTGAATTTTCACGGCGTAGCCCATGTGTTCAAGGTTCCTGACGAGGCGCTGGGTTTTGGTCATTTTGGAACGGCGGTTGAAATGTTCGGATCCGAGATCCTGATAGACAGTTCCATCTTTGAGCATGTGGTACACGGCTGTCAGAATGGAGGCGGCGACGGCGCAGATCGCCTTTTGTGGCCCGCGGCGGCTGCGCAAGCGGAGAAACTGGGCTTGCAGGTAGCTCCCCTTTTTGTTCTTGGCCGCCCAGGCGCATTCGACCAGCGTCGTCTTGAGCCACTGCGCGCCTTTGCGCAGGCGGCTCGATCGGCGTTTCCCGGCGCTCTCGTCGTTGCGCGGACAAAGGCCGGCCCAGGACAGCAAATGTCCCGCAGTGGGGAAGCGGCTCATGTCAGTGCCGATCTCAGAGACGATTACTTCTGCGCTGAGCGCGCCTACGCCGGGGATGGTCCTGACGAGGTCGACGGCGGTGCGAAAGGGCGCGAGATTGTCATCCACCTCTCGGTCAATCTTCACGATAGCGGCATCGAGACTATCGATCTGTCCGAGATGAAGTTGCAGCAGGAAACGATGATGGGACGTCACCCGCCCGCGCAAAGCTTCCCGCAGCTCAGCTTGCGTGCTCTTCACGTTGGTATGAGCAAGAGCAGCAAGCCGGATCGGATCGGTCTCGCCCGCCACCATGGCGTTGAGTATCGCCCTTCCGCTCTTGCCAAGCACGTCGGAAAGCTGCGCGTCGAGCTTGATGTTGGCGTCCTCCAGCGTCTTGTGAATGCGCTGGATATGACGGGTCCTTTCGCGGATCAGTTGCTTGCGAGTGCGCAACAAGGCGCGCAATTCCTGCGTCTGGCCGTCCGGGACAAAGCTCGCCCGGATCAACCCGTGCGCCAAAAGCTCAGCCAGCCAGGCCGCGTCGCTAACGTCGGTCTTGCGCCCCGGCAAATTCTTGACATGCGCGGCGTTCGTCAGAATGAGTTCGAACTCCCCGTCAGACAGCACGTGCCACACCGGCTTCCAGTAGACACCGGTCGCCTCCATGGCGATATGGCTGCAGCCGTTCTCCGAAAGCCAATCGGACAAGGCCAAAAGACCCTGCGTGGTGGTCGCAAACGTCTTCACCTCCGTGACAACTTTACCCTCCGAGGCAAGTCGCACGCAGGCCACAACCGTCTTCTTGTGAACATCCAGTCCAGCGCAACGCTGATGCAGTACTTCCATCCGATCTCTCCATCATGGTGGTGCCGCCGGCGAAGGGACCTCAATTCAGGGAATTCTAATACGCGTGCTCCACGGTCCATCGGACCGATAGCGACAATCAGGGGTGCTCCAAGGTCCCAAGGTCCAACTCAGGATCGGGCTATTTGCACCAGGGAGTTACCGACCTTTGTGCCGACGACACCTCACTATAGCAAAGTTTCATTCCCAGTGGGTCGGCCAAAGCCGATGGGAAACTCAGGATGAGGTCGGAGCGCGCCTCGATAGATAACGTTCACGGAGACGCTCAACTCGTTGAGCACCACGCGTAACGTGTTTTCCGGATTTCGAATCATACTCGAGGCTTATCGACGCCGCCCCCGCTCACCCCACCGTGCCCGATGCCCGCAGTTGCGCGATCGCGGTTTCGTCGTAGCCGGCCTGGCGCAGGATCTGGTCGCTGTGTTCGCCGATCGCGGGGGGATGGCGCGGCGGGACCTTGCTGGCGCCGTCGATGAAGATCGGGCTGTTGACGGTCATCAGGCGCTCGCCCGCAAAGGGCACCAGCACTTCATTGTCGATCATCTGTTGATCGCTGGGGATATCGTCGAGGATGCCGACCACGCCGAACACCAGGCCATTGCCGTCGAGGATCCCCCGCCATTCCGCGAGATCCCGGGTGGCAAAGATCGCGTCGAAAATCCCGATCAGTTCCAAAGAACGCGCGTGGCGGTCGGGCCGGGTCGCAAACCGGGAATCGGCGATGAGATCCTCACGTCCGAGGCAGCGCGCCAGCACTGGCCATTGCTTATCCTCGTTGAGCAGCGAGAGCATCAGCCAGCGGCCGTCCTTGCAGCGGTAGTGGTTGGTCACCGCGTTCAGCGCGCGCTCGCGCGGCCGCCGCTCGCCGAATTTCGCGCCGCATAACTTGGCCTGGGCCAGGATGCCGTTGGCCCAGATGCCATTGGCCATCAGGTTCGAACTGACATGCGAGCCTTTGCCGGTTCGCTCGCGCTGGTACAGCGCGGTGACGATCGCCCCGAACAAGGCCATCGCGCAGGGGTGGTCGCCCATGCCGGCGACCGAGCGCGCCGGCGTGGTGTTCTCGTCCGCGCGCACCAGGTCCATCAGGCCGGAGCGCGCCCAGTAGGCATTGCTGTCGAAGCCGGGCTTGTCGGCTTCCTCGCCCTTTTCGCCGTAGCCGGTGAAGGAGGCATAGATCAGCCGTGGATTGAGCGGCATCAGTTCCCCGTGGGTGATGCCGAGCCGCCGGCGCACGCCAGGGGGAAAATTGGTGATGAAGACATCGGCCGCGGCGATGAGCCGAACCAGCACGGCCTGGCCTTCCGGCCTGGAGAGATCGAGCGCGAGTGACTGCTTGTTGCGGGACTCCAGCATCCAGGCGTAGTTGTGCGGACTGACCGGATAGCCCGGCAGTTTCGGCAGGTTGCGATAGGGATCGCCGGCGCCGGGCGGCTCGATCTTGATCACCTCGGCGCCGAAATCCGACAGCACGGTCGCGGCCGCAGGAGCCGCGATGAAGCTCGCGCAGTCCAGGACCTTGAGACCTTCGAAGATGCCCTTTTCCATGGTGGCGCCGCTCCCGTGAGGTCTTGAAGGAAATTGTCCGTCTGCGCTGATGATGCCGCCGCACGATCGGCATCACATGCCATCTGGCCGGGCCATCGTCTACTCCCGATCCGTCAGCAGGCCGGCGTTGCCGCCGGTGGCGGCGGTGTTGACGGTCACGGTCTGCTCGGTGGCAAAGCGCGCCAAATAGTGCGGGCCGCCGGCCTTCGGACCGGTGCCCGACAGGCCAAAGCCGCCGAACGGCTGCACGCCGACCACGGCTCCGATCATGTTGCGGTTGACGTAGACATTGCCGACCGCAAGCCGGTCGACCACGCCCTCGATCCGATCGTCGATGCGCGAGTGGATGCCGAGCGTCAGCCCGTAGCCCGAGCGCTCGATCGCCTGCAGCACGGCATCGAAATCGTCGGCCGCATAGCGCACCAGATGCAGAACGGGCCCGAACACCTCCTCGGTCAGCTGATCGGCACTGGCCAGTTCGAAGACATGCGGCGCGACATAAAGGCCCTCGGGCGCGACGCCGGCGAAATGCAGCCGGGCGGTGCCCTGCATTTGCGTAATATGCGCCGCAAGCCGCGCCTTCGCCGCGCCGTCGATCACCGGCCCGATCTGGGTGGCGGGATCGCGGGGGTCGCCAACCCTGAGTTCGCGCGCGGCGCCTGCGATCATTTCGATCATGCGCTCGGCGACGTCGTCCTGCAGGAACAACAGCCGCAGCGCCGAGCAGCGCTGGCCGGCCGAGCGAAAGGCCGAGGTCACGACATCGTCGGCGACCTGCTCGGGCAGGGCCGTCGCATCGACGATCATTGCGTTGATGCCCCCGGTCTCCGCGATCAGCGGCACGATCGGACCGCCGCGGGCGGCGAGCGTTCGGTTGATGGACCGCGCCACCTCGGTCGAACCGGTGAAGACGACGCCGGCGACCTCGGGATCAGCGGCCAGCGCGGCGCCGATCGCGCCGTCGCCGGGTACGAGATGCAGCGCGGAGGTGGGCACGCCGGCCCGGTGCAGCAGCCGGACCAGTTCGGCTGCGATCAGCGGCGTCTGCTCGGCGGGCTTGGCCACCACCGCATTGCCGGCCATCAGCGCCGCCGTCACCTGGCCGGTGAAGATCGCCAGCGGAAAGTTCCACGGCGATATCGCGATGAAGACGCCACGGCCGCGCAGCCTGAGCCGGTTGCTCTCGCCGGTCGGACCGGGCATCAGCTCGCCGTCGCCGAACAGCCTGCGGCCCTCGGCGGCATAATAGCGGCAGAAATCGATGGCTTCGCGCACTTCCGACAGCGCGTCATCGAGCGTCTTGCCGCCCTCGCGCTGCAGCAGCGCGATGAAACGCGCGCGCCCGTGCTCCAAGAGGTTCGCGGCCCGCTCCAGAATGGCCGCGCGCTGATGCGCCGGTGTTCGGCTCCAGGCAGCAAATCCAAGGCGGGCGGCGGCGATCGCCTGGGTGGCGTGCGCCGGCGTCGGATCGATCACGCTTCCGATCAGCGTGGTCTGATCAATCGGGCTTTCGATCGGCCGCGCCGTGCCGGTTGCCGGCTCGCCATCGATCAGTGGCGCCGCCTCAACCGGCGCGGTTTCCGCCGCCACCGCGGCGATCAGGTCGGCCAGTGCGGCGCGCTCGCCGAATTCGATGCCGCGTGAATTCCGCCGCTGCGGCTCAAACAGGTCGCCAGGAGCGCGGATGTTGCGATGGCAGGCATTGGCGGCGGCGCCGATGATCTCGGCCGGCCGCTTCAATAGCGTCGCCACCGGCACGGCCGGATCGGCGGCGATCGCCACGAAGGAGGAATTGGCGCCGTTCTCCAGCAGCCGCCGCACCAGATAGGCCAACAGATCGCGGTGACTGCCGACCGGCGCATAGGTCCGGCAGGTCAGGTCCGGACGATCACGGTAAAGCTGCGCGTACAGCGCTTCCCCCATGCCGTGCAGGCGCTGGAATTCGAAGCCGCCTTCGCCGCCGGCCAGTTCGAGAACGGTGGCGACGCTCAGCGCATTATGGGTGGCAAATTGCGGGAACAAGCGGGGCCGCAGCGCCAGCAATCGCCGCGCGCAGGCGACGTAGTTGAGGTCGGTCATGGCCTTGCGGGTGAACACCGGATAGCCGTCGAGGCCGCGTTCCTGCGCGCGCTTGATCTCGCTATCCCAATAGGCGCCCTTGACCAGGCGCACCATCAGCCGCCGCTGCAGCGCTGTCGCAAGGTCGTCGATATGGTCGATCACGGCCAAGGCGCGCTTCTGATAGGCCTGGATCGCCAGACCAAAACCGTCCCAGCCCTGCAGCGAAGGGTCGGCCAGCGTGGCCGCGATCACCTCCAGCGACAGCTCCAGCCGATCGGCTTCCTCGGCATCGACGGTGAAATTGAGATCGTGGGCCTTGGCCTGGCGCGCCAGATCGATCAGCCGTGGCACCAGTTCGTCCATCACCCGCTCGCGGCTCAGGGCCTCGAAGCGCGGATGCAGCGCCGACAGCTTGACCGAGATGCCGGGCCGGTCGGGCAGCGGCCGGCGATCGGCGGTGCGGCCGATCGCCTCGATCGCGCTGGCGTAGGAATTGAAATAGCGCGTTGCATCGCTGGCGGTGCGGGCGCCCTCGCCGAGCATGTCGAAGGAATAGCGCTGCGCGCCCGCTGCATTGGCCTGCGCCCGTGCCAGCGCCAATTCGATGGTCTCGCCCAGCACGAAATGGCTGCCCATCAGCCGCATGGCCTGGCGGGTGGCGGCACGCACCGCCGGCAGGCCCAGCCGTTTTGCCAGCCGCCCGATGGTTCCCTGCGCGGTCTCGCCCGGCGCAACCATGCGCGCCGACATGCCAAGCGCCCATGCCGAGGCGTTGACCAGGAACGCGCTGGATTTGGTTTCGTGATGCACGAAGTCGCCCTGGCCGAGCTTGTCCTCGATGAAGCGGTCGGCGGTGCGGCTGTCGGGCACGCGCAGCAAGGCCTCCGCCAGCACCATCAGCGCCAGGCCCTCCTTGGTGGAAAGCGCGAACTCGCGCAGCATGTCCTCGACGCCGCCGAGGCCATCGTCGCTGGCGCGAATGGCATTGATCAGGCGTCTCGCCGTGCCGTCGATGCGGGCGTCCTGCTCGGCGGCAAGGCCGGCGCCTGCAAGCAAGGCGGCCGCAAGCTCGCGATCGTCAGCGGCGTAAGGCGCCACCAGGGGCGGGAAGGGGGAGGCTCGGGACTTCATGGCACGCCCTTAAAGGCTCCCGTGCTTTCGGATCGGAAAGCCCCCGCGGCACCGGCCTGTCGCCGGTCATGTGGGGAATCGGGATGGCCTTGAGAATATGATCGGAAGGGCGGTGTTGAAATAGCTCGCAGGTAAAACGCGAACGGCGGATCCGCGCGGACCACGCGCCGATCAAAAGCCGCACAGGAGCGTATTCCACTCCTGCCGGTAAGTCTGGTTTTGGATTTTCTGGGTGCTCCGCTCCCGGATGGTCTCCGAGAGGACGCCGTTATCGAACGCGCGAAGGCGTCGAACCCTTAAGGCCTCGTCAAACCTTGAGGTTCTCAGCCGAGGTCTTGCCGCGGTTGGCAACCTCTTCGTACTCTACCGTCTGCCCTTCGTTGAGCGTCGAAAGGCCAGCTTTCTCGACCGCCGAAATATGAACAAAAACATCCTTGCCACCGCTGGAGGGCTGAATAAATCCGAAGCCCTTGGTCGCGTTGAACCACTTCACAGTACCTTTAGCCATCACGTCGTCTCCGCAGGATCAAAAAATAATTACGGACGGCCGGTCCCCGCAAACCGGCATGTCCGATGCGCGCAGGATACGCGGTATGGGGCAGGCTTGAAAGCTTAAACGACATCGGGATTTCGGCGGAAAACGATCATTATGGCGGCACATTTGCAGTTTTTGCCCCTTTTCGCGATGATTTGAACCGTTGGCGAGCGCTTTAACAGGCAGCCGGTCACACGACAAAGGCGCGGATCGAAGACGGAACTGCGCATCGGCCGCCATCTGTGGCGCCACACGTTCGCGCCCCGGCGCGCCGCATGATCTTCTCGCGCGCTGATCCGACATCAGGCTTTCAGATCAAGGTCTACGACAAGGACCACGGAAGCCAGGCCCTGCACTGGCTCCAGCAAGCTAACTGGCTTCATCAAGAGCGACCACAAGAAGGTCGAGCGCATCGCCGCCATTGCCGGGCACGAGTGGCAGCATTGGCTGATCGGTGCGTTTAAAATGTTTGTGCATCCGGGAAGAGCCGCGGGCGCCGGTTCAGCAACCGCGACCGAGCGAAACAAGGCCGGCCCCGGCGAGGCCCGCCGCTCCCGCCGGCAGGCCGCCCGCGGAAGAAAAGAAGCGCGAATAGATTTCAGGCGCCGGATCGAACCAGCGGCTTCGTCTCGGCCGCTGATGGAGTTGGCTTCAGCACCTCGCCGAGGTCCGAAGCCCGCAAGCCGTCGGAGGTCACGCGATCGACGTCCCGCGGAACATGGCTGGCCGGAGGCGCGATGCTCTGCTGGTCTTGTTTCTTGGACCAGGAAATATAGTAGGCCAGAAGGGTCAGGATGGTGAGGCCGCCGACGCTGACGAGAACCTGATCGAGCAACGATCCAGAGCCTGTGATCAGCACGATATGGCCGACAAATGAAAGAAAGACGCCGACACAAAACACCGCAAGCGACTGCTCGCCGCATTTGATGATCGGCCGCAGCACCGGCCATTTCAGCCCGGGCCAATCCTTCGATATCAACCGGGTGATGAAGAACGCGATCAGCATGAAATGCAGGATGCGGTACGGCGCCAGATTGGTCTTGTCGACGGGAATGAAGGCGTCCAACAGCCAGGCCGGCACCGCCTTGCCGAATTCCGGAAATTCGCCGGCCAGCTTCATGACCATCGCGAATAGCAGGTAGGCGGCGCCGGCATAGGGCAGCATCCGCAGCTTCAGCAGCGGACGGCATTTTTCGATCCCGCCAAGCGCCAGCCAGGCGCCGAGAACGAACAGCAGCTGCCAGCAGAATGGATTGAAGAGCCAGCTTCCATCCGGAAAGGACGGCAGGTTCCATTGCAGGGCACGCGCCACCAGGTACAGCGCAACCGATCCGGCCAGCATCAGGTCGGGCTTGCGCAGCAGCACCCACAACACCGGCGGGAACAGCGCGATCAACAGGATGTACAGCTGCAGGATATCGAGATTGAGCGCCTTGGATTGCAGCCACAGCCCGTAGGCCAGCGTCCGGATCGGATGGTCGACCAGGCCGGCGACGTTGAATTCGTAGATCAGATCCGGCACCTGATAGTCCGCTGCGACAGTTGTAATCGTGACGGCGTAGATCACGAACAGCACGACATAGGCGGCGTAGAGTTGCCAGGCGCGCTTGAACAACCGGGTGGCGCCGACGATGAAGCCGCGCTCCAGCATCATCTCGGCGTAGACGATCGCCGCCGCATAGCCGAAAACGAACACGAACAGATCCGCAACCCCGCTGAAGCCGTAGTTCCGGATCGTGATCCAGTTCACGACATTGTGGGGAATGTGATCCACGAACAGGAACCAGTTGGCAAGGCCGCGAAACAGGTCGAGCCTGAGATCGCGCCGGTGTGCTCTGAGGATAGCGTGGATGTCGATGGATGCCATGTTGCGCCGTGAACGCGAATCCTAGTCCAGCCGCGTCCACAACCCCAATAGACTTTACGTGAAGGCACGCAACCGACGCAGCCGATGGCGATGGATTGCTTCGCTGCGCTCGCAATGACGAGGCAGCCCGGCCGCCTGCGGCGGCCGGGCTAGTGGTGCTCAATCGCAGACGTTCTCGGTGATCAGGCGGTAGCCGTAGGGGGTCAGGATGCGGTGGGTGACGTAGCAGCTGCCGGCATCGACGAAACCGATGCCACGGTCGAAGTAATGGTGATGGATGCCGCCCCAGCCACCGCCCCATCCGCCGCCGCCGCCCCACGGCTTCGCGGAGGCTGCGGAGGGTGCCAGCGCCAGGGCGCTGAGCGAAGCGGCGGCAACCAGTCCAAGGGTGAGTTTGCGTAACATGGTCGTTCTCCTCTGATGATGCGCGCTTGGCGCAGGGGTGATCGGGTCGGTCTGGCCCATCGCCCATCAGTCGTGCCGCGTTCGAGCGGGGTTCGAGAAAACCGCGGACAATTTCCTGAACGGATATTCAGGTGTGCGTTGAATCACACAACGCGCGCGTCATGCGCTGACGGTCTCGCAAATGCTGCTAAACCGCGGCGACATCGCTGTCGCCGGTCAACGCGGTGAGCTCGCGAGCATCGCCGACCGCGCGCACCGTCATCTTGTCGGTGCGGCCGCGGATGCTGACCTCCCGACGCGGCAGATCGCCGCCGGCGAGGCCGGCCATGGTAAAAACCTCTTCGGAGATGATGGCCTGGCAGGCGAGGCTCTTGGTCATGTCCTGCAGCCGGGCCGCGACATTGACGGCGTCGCCGAGCGCGGTGAACACCATGTGATCGCGGTAGCCGATGTCGCCGATGATGACCTCGCCGCCGTGAATGCCGATGCCGAAGCCGATCGGCTGGCGCAGGTCGTCTCTCAGAAACCCGTTCAATTCAACGACATTGGCGGCGATCATGGCGGCGGCCCGCAGCGCCTGGCGACAGGCCACCTGCGGTGGGGTGGCAAGCCCGAACAGCGCCAGCGCGCCATCGCCGACGAACTGGTTGGGCTGGCCGCCGCATGCGATCACCGCCTGCGACACCGCGGCGAGGAAGCGGTTGACGATGAACACGGTATCGAACGGCAAACGGTGTTCGGCGAGCCGGGTCGAGCCTCGCATGTCGACGAACAGGCTGACCAGGTAGCGCTCCTCGCCGCTGCGCGAGGCCAGTCTGGCAGCCGAACGGTTCGCCGCGGCCTGCGGCACGAAAATCTGGAAGAAGGCAAGATCGCTCTGCGGCCTGAGCTGGCAGGCGAGGCGGATGGCGGGATCCGCGCCGGCTCCGACCCGGTTGAGCACGAACGCCTCGCGCGGCGACGGCGCCGGCAGCGCGGCGCAATCCCCGATGATGCGGATGCGGCAGGTCGAGCAGCGCGCGCGGCCGCCGCAGACGCTGGCGTGCGGCACGTGATGGCGCAGGCTCGCTTCCAGCACGCTGAGCCCGCGCGGCACTCGGACGGTCCGGCCATTGCCATAGCTGAGCGTGATCAGGCCGCCGCGCCGCTCATGCAGCGCGCGCGCCCCCCGGGCCAGCAGCACCAGCCCGATCAGCGCCAGATAGAAGATCAGGAAGTCGTCCGCGACCTGGTCCAGCACGGCCTGCTCGGCCCTGGTGCCGACCAGGTGTTGCGAGAGATTTTCCGTCCGCCACGCCGCGCTCTGGCTCAAGGCCACGACGTTGCGTCCGCCCTGATAGAGACCGAGCGTGGCCAGCGTCGGCACCAGCACCGCCGCGGCCAGCAGAAAGGGTGCGGCGCGCCGGTAGAAGGCTTTCATGCGCAGCCAGAAATAGAGGCCGATGCAGCCATGGATCCAGGCGATGGTCAGCACGGCGAGCAGCAGCCACATTTTCCATGGCGCCGCCACCCAGTAGGCATAGAGCACCTGCGGATAGAGTTTTTGCTCTCCGAACATCGCCGCGCCGAGCCTGACGCCGGCGACGTGGGCGATCACCAGCGCCGGAATGCTGAGGCCGAGCACGAGTTGCAACGGCTCGATGGTCTTCCAGTGAAATTGCCGGCGCTGGTACAGCGCCCAGAGTCCGAGAGCTGAATGAACAGCAGCCGCGGCATAGAAGGTGATCGCCACCGGCGGAAACTGCCAGAAGGCGATGTGGTAACGGACTCCGCTGGCAAGGGCATCGAGCGAGATATTGCCGAGCGCGTGGTCGAGGAAATGGCTGAGCAGATAGCCAAACAGCAGCAGTCCGCAGCCGAGCCTGATCTGCCGGACGCCGATGCCGCGGAGCAGGGCCATGATCGGCTCTCGAGAAATGGCGGCCATGCGATGCAGTCGAGCTGTGATCAAGGGGTGATCGAAGAGCGCGGAGTTTAATTGCGGCTAGTTGAGCGATTCCGTCAAACCTATCGTATCAGGCCACGAGCAATGGCCTCTCACTCCCTCTCCCGCAAGGGCGAAGCAAGAGCTTCGCCCTTGCGGGAGAGGGAGCGCAGCATCGCAAGCTTCGATATGATCCGAACTTCGGAAACGCTCAACTAGCTCAGCGATTCCTTGAAGCTTATCATATCGAGCCTTGCTCCGACCTCATCCTGAGGAGCGCGCTCTTCGCGCGCGTCTCGAAGGATGGCCGCTTGCACCGCCTTTGCGGCCATCCTTCGAGACGCATCGCGCTTGCGCGATGCTCCCTGGGGATGAGGACCGGGGAGACCTGACGATATGATCAGAACTTCAAAATCGCTCGTCTAGGCGCCATGCCATCGGAATCATTTGGCGGTGCGTTCGGAAAAGGCCTGGCGAAATGCGCCGAGGTCGGCGGCGCTGACATCCGAGACCGCGTAGAATGCCAACCCATCCTCGCTCCAGTTCTCGATGTTGTAACCATCATGGGAGGCGGTGGTGGCAGCCGCGGGCGCGGCCGGCCAGACGAACAGGTTGATGACATGCGCCTGCCGCCGGTAGATCAGGGCGGCGACCACCCGGCCGCCGATATAGTCGATACGGCCCCCCACCAGGGGAAAGCCCTGAGGGGCGAGATCAACGACGGGAGGAGAGAAATCGATTTTGCCGTTGAACCACGGCTTGACGGTGTGCTGATCGGAGGTTGCGACATCGGTCAAGTGATTGGCCAGCAGCGACCGGACGTGGCCGGCCACGACGTCATCCTCGATGGATGATCGATTATGGATCGGCGTGATCACCAGGAACAGGCTGGCCGCGAGCGCCGCCAGCGACGGAATGAACATCCACTGCCTGATAAATCCGAGCAGGTTGAATGGTTGCCGGCTTTGGCGGCGCGCCGTTGCATCCACCGCTGCCGCAGGGATAGCGGCCTCGCGCGAGATCGCCGCCAGCACCTGGGCGCGCACATGATCCGGAGCGCGCCAGCGTACCCCCTTTTGTCCGACCACCTCTTTCAATGCCTTGAGCCTTTCGAGCTGGTCCGCGCATTGCGGGCACGTCCTCAGATGGTGTTCGAGCTGCAGCGAATGGATGGCATCGAGTTCGCCATCGACAAAGCCGTGCAGCATCAGTTCCCACTGCGAACACGGCCTTGCATCAGAAGAAGTCATGTCGATTTCTCCTGGAGACGCATGGCTTGCCGCCAGGCACTCTCGAATTGCGTCCGTGCGCGTGCCAGCCGCGACATCACGGTGCCGATCGGCAGGGCCGAGGCTTCCGCGATCTGGCGATAGGACAGGCCTTCCAGTTCGCGCAACACCAGCACCTCGCGCAGCGATCTCGGCAGGTCGTTGAGAACGGCGCGGATGGTGCGGGACTCGGCGCTGCGCAGCAGCACGGTTTCGGGGGAATCTTCTTCGGAAGCCACATCGTCGATGGAGAAATCGTCGGCATCCTCGCTGGCGTGAACATCAACCTCGACCCGCGCCTTGCGCCTGTTGGCGAGCAGCCAGTCATGGTAGCAGTTACGAACGATGGTAAAGATCCAGGCGCGGGCGTCGCCGCCCTGATATCCCGGGAAGCCGCGATAGGCGCGAAGGAAGGCCTCCTGCACGATATCCTGGGCCGCGTCGGGATTTCGGCTGAGAAAGCGCGCGAAGTTATAGGCGGCATCGAGGTGGGGCACGATATCGCGCTGAAACCGGCCATAGCTGTCATGGGCGGCGGTGGCTCGCGCTTTCGCCGAAACATCGGCGCGGCCCGATGCCAGCGCCGCGGCATCCGGCTCCTTGGCCCGGCTGGTCGCCGTGAGGGTGCCGGCGGCGGCGTTCGCAGCCGCCAGGATGCGAAGCCCGAAATTCGTGCCGATGTTCAGGATGCGGCCGACCAGCCTTGCCGGGTTCATTTCCGGCGGGCAGTACGGCGCAAATGGCATGGCCGCTCTGGAATTCATGGGGAATATCCACGCATTGTCGGTTCACCGATGCGCCAAAGGCGGCGGTCATGAAAGTCTGGCTATCAGGGTAGACCGCTTTTCAGTTCGGTTTATTCCCATTTTTCAGGAAAATCGCAGGTACACCTCGTAATGCGCCGGACGGCCCCCAATCGCGATGACGGGCTCCCCACCGGCCGAGGTCTCCAGCGCCTCCTCCGCCGTCATTGCGAGCGCAGCGAAGCAATCCATCTCTCGTCCGGCACAAACTTGGATTGCTTCGTCGCAAGGGCTCCTCGCAATGACGGGGGCGAATCCATAACGACCGATGGAGGTTATGGATTCCGTGCTCGCCCCAAGGGGCACCCCGGAATGACGCCGAGGTGAGATGAGACGAAGCGTCAGAACCTGCACCGCATTCTATCCGGCATTCTCGTCCGGGATCAATGGAAGGTGGCGCTGAAGGTCCATTCTGTCATGCAGGATTCGTATGATTTCGATCGTTGTTTTTGGCGCCACCCGGTACATCACGAAGTGACTTCCACGCCGACCGTGTCGCGCAACGTGGACCGTGCGAAGGCCCGGCATGATCTCATCTCGTACCTTGGAGCCCGCGACATCGGGACCTTCAGCAAGTTCCCCAATCGCCTGAACGAGCGTCTGCTGATAGATCCGCGATTGCCGCGCGCCGAAATTTTCAGTGGTCCATTTGACGATATTCGCAAAGTCGAGTTCTGCCGCGGCGCCGAGGCGGACGCGCCATTTCCGCTCGGCCATTGAAGGTTATCCGCCAGCTTTTGAAATGAGCTTCTCCGAGATGTCGTTCAAATAAGCTTGCAGCTCCTCGGCATTGCTAAATTCCTTGAATTCGCCTCGATCCAACGCGCCAACGCCGACGCGCGCCGCTGCTCGCAGGGCCTTCAGCTTGCTGGTGTCCTCCGCCTCGCGTTGCTCCACCAGCCGCAAGCCGTCACGCAACACCTCGCTGGCGTTCTGGTAGCGACCGGACTCGACAAGGGTCTCGATAAGTTCGGCCTGATGTTCCGTCAGCACAACATTTCTGGTCGGCACCAGGCGCACTCCCAAGTTGTTCGAGATCCGGGCGGGTATGGCATAATATGCCACCGACGCCAGATTGCCTCAAGCCGAATCCAGCGCCTCCGCCGTCATTGCGAGCGCAGCGAAGCAATCCGGTGCTTAACTCCCAATGACAAAAAATGGCCGGCTCGAGAATAAATCGCGGATCGATCCGGTCTGGTTGACTGGAGGCGATGTTCGATCCGGGCATGGCGCTCCGCATCCACTTGCAATTCAGGAGAACGTCAATGTTTACCATGTCTCGCCGGGGCGTCCTGGCGTCCGCCGCCGTGGCCGCGGCCTTTGGGCTGCAAAACCGCAAACTGGCTTTGGTCAACCCGGCTCACGCCGAAATGCCGCTTGAGCCGGCCAATGGCGTCTATCGCTACAAGGTCGGCGCCATCGAGGTGACCGCCGTCTATGACGGCATCTGGCGCAAACCCCACGATCCCGCCTTCATCCGCAACGCCTCGATCGAGGAAACCAAGGCGGCGCTCGCCAAGGCCGGCCTGACCACGGAGTTCATGCCGATCCCGCTGACGGTGATCGTGCTCAAAATCGGCGACCGGCAGATCATGATCAACTCCGGTTCAGGCGTTGGCCAGTGGCAGGCGAATGCCACCAACCTGCCCGCCAATATGAAGGCCGCCGGCATCGACCGCGCGGAGATCAGCACCATCCTGGTCTCGCATTTTCATCCCGATCATGTCTGGGGCCTGATGGAAAAGGGCACCAACGCGCCGGTCTTTCCGAATGCCGAACTGATCGTCAACGGCACCGAATACAAATGGTGGACGGAGCCGGGCCGGGTCGAGAAACTGGCGGAAGGCCGGCGGGCGGCCGGCAAACGCATCGGCGACGTGTTCCCGACCTGGAAGAACTGGATCCTGGTCGAGGACAATGCCGAGGTAGCGCCCGGTGTCCGTCTGCTTGCCGCGCCCGGCCATACGCCCGGTCATTCGGCCTTCCTGGTCACCTCCGGCAAGGATCAGTTGATGGTGTCGAACGACACCATGTACGTGCCCGCGCTGCTGGCGCCGCATCCGGATTGGCAGGGCAGCTACGACCAGGACGGCCCGCTGGCCGTCAGCACCCGCCGCAAGCTGATCGACCGCGTCATCGCCGACAAGATGATGATCTGCGGCGCGCATTTTCCGTTCCCCGGCGCCGGCGCCTTCGCCAGGGACGGCGATGCCTACGCCTTCACGCCAGTGCTGCAATCCTGAATCGAACACGGAGTTCATCCTCATGACCAACAAGCTTCACACCCTGCTCGCCGGCATCACCCTGGTTGCCGGTCTCGGCCTCGCGCCGATCCTGCTGCCGGCGCCGGCCTACGCGGTCGACAACCTATCGTCGACCGACGCGCCTGACCTCACCTCGGTCCGCGCCAAGATCGCGGCCAAGAACTATAGCGCCGCGCTTGCGGAACTGCGTGACCTTGCCGAGGATAGCCAGCAGGCGGATGTCTACAATCTGCTTGGCTTTACCCTGCGCAAGACCGGCGACTTCAAGACCTCGCTGACCTATTACACCAAGGCGCTGGAGCTCGCGCCCGATCACCGGGCCGCGCGCGAATATCTCGGCGAGCTCTTCGTCGAGACCGGCCATCTCGACAAGGCGCGGGAGCAACTCGACGCGCTGGCCAAGCTCTGCCCGGGCGGCTGCGAGGAACGCGAGGACCTGCAGAAGGTCATCGACGCCAAGACGGCGAGCCGATAATCCAGCGTTGTGGCGCTGACGCGTCGTCTCGCTTGCGACGAAGCAATTCAAGCTTGTGCGAGGCGAGATATGGATTGCTTCGCTGCGCTCGCAATGACGGGGGAGGAGGGGGCGCTGGAGGCCTCCCCCCGGCCCCGTCATTGCGAGGAGCGCTTGCGACGAAGCAATCCATGCTTGTGCGAGGCGAGAGATCGATTGCTTCGCTGCGATTCGCAATCACGGGGGAGGGGGCTCGGCAAGACCATGGGGATCGAGGCTGGCGCACGTTCGACAGCGCGCCACACGTTGACAGCCCCTGGGGAGTCGGCAAAAAGGCCGCGTGACCACCGCCCTGATCAACGACAGTGCCGCCAGGCCCGACAGCTCCAGCGTCCGGCGCTGGCTGGCGATTGCCGCGCTGATCGCTGCGATGACCGCGCTGCGGCTGATCTATGCCGGCGCCATCGATCTGCGCACCGACGAGGCCTATTACTGGACCTGGTCGAAGGAGAATGTGCTTTCCTTCCTCGATCATCCGCCGGCGATCGCCTGGTTCATCCGCTTCGGCACCGCGATCTTCGGCGACACCAACATCGGCGTCCGGTTTGCCGGCATCGTGGCGATGCTGGTCACGCAACTCCTGCTCGCTGATATCGTCCGTCGCGTCACCCATGACGCCCGCGCGGTCGCGCTGGCGCTGCTGATGCCGGAAGCCGCGCTGTATTACGGCCTCTTGATGGCCAAGGTCTCGCCCGACGTGGCGCTGATCCCGTTTGCGACCGCCATGCTGTGGGCGCTGGTTAGGCTGCACCAGAGCGGCGATGCGCGCTGGTGGCTGGCGGCCGGCTTCTTCGCCGGGCTGGCGCTATTGTCGAAGTTCACCGCCATCATGCTGCTGCCGGCGGTCGTGGCCTTCATGCTGGTGCCGGACTGGCGCCGGCGCTGGCTGTCGAGTCCCTACCCCTGGGGCGCGCTCTTGATCGCGCTAGTGGTGTTCTCGCCGGTCCTGATCTGGAATACCGAACATGATTGGGCGTCGTTCCGCTTTCAGCTGGTGCGGGCCACCGCGACCCATGAATTGTCACTTCGCACGCTCGGCGAATACCTCGGCCTGCAATTCGGGCTGGTCGGATTCATCCTGCTGCCGGTGGTGCTGTCGGGAGTCGCGCTGACGGCATGGCGGGGCTACCGCCGGGGCAACGCGGTCGCCATTCTCTTGTCCACTGCGGTGATCGTGCCCTTCAGCTATTTCCTCTGGAAATCGCTGAGCCTGCGGGTCGGCGATACCTGGCCGATGTTCCTGTGGCCGGCCGGCTTCGCCGCCACCGCCATCAACATCGCGATGCTGCCGCGCGAGGGTTTTCCCGCCTGGATGATCCGCTCGACCGTGCGCTGGACCCAGGCGGCGATTGCCTCCGGCATCGGCTTTGTCGTTCTGGTATTTCTGTATTACGTGGTCAGTCCCTGGAATTTCATCGGCTCTAACGATCCGGTCGGCAGCGAAGCGGGCTACGGGCCGGTCGCAGACCGCGCCAGGGCCGAGCTGCAGACCACCGGCGCAAGCTGGATCGCGGCCACCGACTACCGGACCTGCGCCATGCTGCGCTGGTTTCTAGGGGATCGCGTGCCGGTGATCCAGATCAACGAGCGCAACCGCTATCTCGGTTTCCGCGATCCCGGCATCGGCCTGATCGAGGGGCATACCGGGCTCTATGTCGCCCGCGAGCCCGATGATAAAAGTCCGGTGTGGGCGTCGACGACGGCGGTCAGGGTGCCGCTGCAACGGGTCGATCGGGTCTGGCGCGGGACCGTGATGGATACCTATGCGCTGGAAAAGCTCACCGGCTGGACGCCGGAGCTTCTGCCCGCGCCAGACTCGCCGCTCTATCGCGCCCGCACGCTCGCGGGCGAGGTGGCAAAGCCGGGTGACCGGCGGCTGGGCAGCGTGTCCGCGGCCGCGCTTGGCTCATCCCTCCTCGACGTCGCGCTTGCGCAGCAGATCCTTGGCGAGGTCGGCGAGCGCGGGCCGCGGCAGCGCGGTGAACGGCAGCGGGCGGGTGACGTCGATGGCGGCTAGGCCGAGCCGCGCGGTCAACAGGCCGTTGAGGATGCCTTCGCCCAGCCGCTGCGACAGCTTGGCGGCGATGCCATGGCCGAGCACCTGCTGCAGCAGGCTGTCGCTGGCCGCCATGCCGCCGGTGATGGCGACATGCCCGATGACGTGGCGCATCAAGGCGATCATGCCGAGCGTTCCCGGCCGTCCGCCGTAGAGCCGCGCCAGTTGCCGGATCAGGCGCAGCGAGGCCAGGAAGACGAACAGTACGTCGATCAGCGCGCGCGGGCTGACCGCGGTGAGGATCGAGACCCGCTGCGCGGCCTGGGAAACCAGGCGGCGCGCCTCCTGATCGAGCGGCGTCATCAGTTCGCGTTCGGCCAGCCGGATCAGGTCGGCGCCGTCGATGATGTCGCCGGCGTGACCTTGCAGCGCGGCGCGGGCCCGCGCCAGATGCGGGTTCTGGTGCGCGAGCTTGACCAGATCCTGCACGATGTCGCGGCTTTCGCGGCGATCGTCGCTGAGCAGGACCGCGGCGGCGCGCCGGTGCAGTTTTTCGATCGACGAAAGCCGCATCAGGCCGAAGGCTTCGCGCGCGGCGACCGCCGAAAGCGCCAGCGCGGCGGCAAACGCAAAGCCCAGTCCGAGAAAACCCAGACCTTCGCTCTTGGCAAACAGGTCCTCGATCAAGCCGGTGATGCCAAGCCCGACCCCCATCAGGGTCAGTCCGGCGATCGCGCTCCAGAACACCGTGCCCCAGCGAACGCCGCGTCGCATCGACGGCTCGACGGGGGTCTCGACCAGGACCGGCAGCAGGGCCGGGTCGGCCTCGGGGGTGACCTGGACCGTGCCGCGCGACGGCCGGCTGGTGTCATCGGCTGATATCACCATCACGCGGGGATCATCGAGCTTGAAGGTGGTGGGCTTGCGATGAGAGGTGCGCTCGCTCATTGCAGTCGGTCTCCGATCAGGAACTGGAGGGCGCGGTCGAGGCGGATGTGCGGCAAGGCCGGGCCTTGCGCATCGGCGCTCTCGAGCTGCGGCGGACGAAAGCGCAGAAAGCGGAAATCGGTCTGCTCCGCCGCGGCGGTGGAGAGACCGGCAAACGCGCCATTGCCGGCGAACAGTTGCTCGGGATCGCTGGGCAGCTCGCCCGGAAAGGTCGCGACCTCGGTCGAGCCATCGAAGGCCTCGCCGTCGGCGATCTCGCCGGAAGAAGGGGTGCCAAGAATCGCCGGCCATTTGTCGCGGCCACGCTGCACCTGGGCCTCGCGGGTGGCGCGCACCGCCGACAGCGCGACCACGTCGATGTCGGCCCCGGTGTCGGCGGCGCGGGCGACCGCGCCGCTGACGGTCCGCCGCAACACCGCCTCCAGACGATCGTGACTGGAATGGTGCAGATGATCGGCCTTGCTGGCGGCAAACAAAATGCGGTCGATCCGCGGCCGGAACAGGCTGCTGATGAATGTGCTGCGTCCGATCCTGAAGCAATCCAGGATGCCCGCCAGCGCCGCTTCGAGGTCGACCAGCGCTTCCGGGCCGGCGTTGAACGCCGCCAGCGCATCCACCAGCACGACCTGGCGATCGAGCCTTGAGAAATGATCGCGGAAGAACGGCCTGACCACGACGTCCTTGTAGGCCTCGTAGCGGCGCACCATCATCGCCCACAGCGATCCCTCCGGCGCCACGCCGTCAGCGGGCAGATCGAGCGGCGCAAACGTCAGCGCCGGCGATCCCGCGAGGTTGCCGGGCATCAGGAAGCGGCCCGGCGGCAACAGGCTCATGGCAAAACGTTCGTCGCGGCAGGCACCGAGGTAATCGGTGAACAGCCGCGCGGCGGCCAGCGCGGCCTGCTCGTCGGCCGGTTCCTGCGGCTTCAGCGTTGCCAGGTAGGCGTGCCACGGCGCGGCGAGCCTTTCGCGTGGCAGCTGCCGCGACAGCGCCAGGCTTTGGCTCGACCATTGTTCGTAGCTCTGGTTGAGCAGGGGCAGGTCGAGCAGCCATTCGCCGGGATAGTCGACAATATCGAGCGTCAGCGTGCGGTCGGCGCCATTTGGCCGCTGATAGTCGATCACCAGACGCAATTCGCTGATATCGACGGTCGAGTTCGGCCAGCGCCGCGCCTCGACCAGGGTCTTGACATGATTCTCATAATCGAAACGCGGCACCGCGTCGTCGGGCTGCGGCTCGAGCCGCGCCCGCGCGATCCGCCCCGACGCCAGCGGCTCGAACACCGGAAAGCGGCCGCCGCGGGTCAGCCCGCGAATCAGCGCGGTGATGAAGACGGTCTTGCCGGCGCGTGACAGCCCGGTGACGCCGAGGCGGACGGTGGGGTGGAAAAAGTGATCGCCATAATCCTTCAGGGCCCGCGCCGAAAGCCGCGCTTCCTCGACAATATCGGAAAACCGGAGGGCCATGCGGCGCGGAAAACTCGCAATTGATGGAGGCAATGGACGGTAGAACTACCGGAAAGGTGGCGATTGGCTGGCCAAAATCAAGTTTCATATTTAAGACGCGATTGAAGCCGAGAGGGTCGGAACGTTCGTTGACCTCCGGAGTCGGTTGATCTATCGACACTCAGCGAAGCTGGTTCGGGCCGCCCATGACCGTGTTCAGACTGAAGCAACTCGCCTCGACCTCGGCCCATGCGGCGGCCGGGGCAATCCGCTGGAACTACGATCGCGCCGAACTCATCGCCGATGGCATCGTGCACGGCATCGGCGTGTTCAGCGGATTGATCGCCACCACCGTGCTGATCGTGCTGGCGGCCGTGTTCGCCTCCGCCTACCAGGTCGTCACCGTGTCGGTCTATGCGGCGGGCCTGCTGGCGATGCTCGGATTCTCGGCCGCCTATAATCTGTGGCCGATCTCGCACAGCAAATGGCTGCTGCGCCGCTTGGATCATTCTGCGATCTACATGCTGATCGCCGGGACCTACACGCCGGTATTCGCCCAGCTGCAGGACCGCCTGTTCGCGATCTCGTTGCTGGCGGGGGTGTGGAGCGTGGCCGCAGCCGGCATCGTGCTGAAGCTGTTCTTCCCCGGCCGCTTCGACCGGCTATCGGTCGGCCTCTATCTGGCGCTGGGCTGGAGCGGCTTGATCGCCTTTGACGGCGGCCTGTCGTCGCTGCCGCAGCTGGCGCTGTGGTTCATCGTCGCCGGTGGCCTGCTCTATACCTTCGGGGTGATCTTTCACGCCTGGCGGCGGCTGCGCTTCCAGAACGCGATCTGGCATTGTTTTGTGCTGTTGGGCGCGGCATGCCATTATACCGCGGTGATGGATCTTGTTCTGACCTGAAATTTTCCAGAACGGAAGAGGCGAGGGCGCAATGCAGGTGGCCGGCAAGGTCGCGGTCGTCACCGGCGGGGCCAACGGCATCGGCCGCGCGCTCTGCGAAGCCCTGCACCGCGCCGGCGCCGCCAAGGTGATCGTGGCCGATCTCGATATCGAAGGCGCGCGAAGTGTCGCGGCCGCGATCGATGGTGCGGCCTTCCAATGCGATGTCGCGCAGGAAAAGAACATTATTCACGTCATCGAGGAAACCGAGCGGCAGTTCGGCGCCATCGCGCTGTTCTGCTCCAATGCCGGCATCGGCGGCGGTTTTGATCCGCTGTCCGAAAATGCCGGTGGCGCCTCCGACGAGCCCTTTGCGCGAAGCTGGGCCATCCATGTCATGGCCCATGTCTATGCCGCCCGTCACCTGATCCCGCGCATGAAGGCGCGCGGCGGCGGCTACTTCCTCAACACCATCTCGGCGGCCGGCCTGTTGTCGCAGGTCGGCAGCCCCGCTTATTCCACCACCAAGCACGCGGCGGTGGGATTTGCCGAGAATCTCGCGATCGCCCACAAGGCCCACGGCATCAAGGTCTCGATCCTCTGTCCGCAGGGCGTCGATACCAACATGCTGCGCGCCATTCCCAAAGGCCCGCAATCCGGCGACGGCGACCTTTCGCCGGAGCAGGTCGCGCAGGATGCACTCGATGGCATCGAACGCGAGATCTTCCTGATCCTGCCGCATCCGCAGGTGCTGGGCTACATGCGCAACAAGAGCGAGAATTACGACCGCTGGATATCGGGCATGGCCAAGATCCAGGCTAAGATGCGCGAGAATTACGGGAAGTGAAAAGGGCGGCGGGCCAAGCGACAAACACGGCTGTCATCGCCGCCGCGCGCACGCTGACGGTCCGTTGTTTTCGATGCCGTCGTCATCCTGCTCATGATAATGGGTGCCGTAGCAATGGACGACGGGAGGCTTCCGGAAATGGCGAAAATCAGGGTCGGCCTGGTCGGCTGCGGCTTTGTCTCGGAGCTGCACATGCATGCCTATCGGCGTGTCTATGGCGTCGAGGTCGAAGTCAGAGCCGTCGCGGCGCGGGGCGAGCAGGTCACCGATTTCGCCAAGAGGCACTGCATACCGGCCTCCTACCGCAGCTTTGGCGAGGTGATCGCCGACGGCGAGATCGATGTCGTCGACATCTGCACGCCGCCTTATCTGCATGCCCGGATGATCGTCGCCGCGATGCAGGCCGGCAAGCACGTGATCTGCGAAAAACCGTTCGCGGGCTATTTCGGGCGGGACGGCGATCTGGCCCCGATCGGCACGCAGGTGCGCAAGGCGCTGATGTATGAGCGCGTGCTGGAGGAGATGGAGGCGACGTCGGCTGCGATCAGAAACAGCGGCAGGCTGTTCATGTATGCCGAGGACTGGATCTACGCGCCGGCTTTGACCAAGACCGCGGAGATCCTGAAGGCGACCAGGGACAAGATCCTGTTCATGAAGGCGGAGGAAAGCCACAGCGGCTCGCATGCGGCGCATGCCGCGCAATGGGCGATGACCGGCGGCGGCTCGCTGATCCGGATGGGCTGCCATCCGCTGTCGGCGGTGCTTTATCTGAAGCAGGTCGAGGCAAGAGCGCGGGGCGAGGCGATCCGCGTCGCCAGCGTGAGCTGCGACGTCGGCCATGTCTCGGCCTGCCTGCGCAGCGACGAGCGCGGCTTCATCCAGGCCAATCCGGTCGACGTCGAGGATTGGGGCGCGCTCACCGTCACCTTCTCCGATGGCACCAAGGCCAGCGTGTTTTCCGGCGACATCATCATGGGCGGCGTGCGCAACCTGATCGAGACCTACACCAATGGCGGCGCCTTGTTCGCCAACATCACGCCAAACACCCACCTGATGAGCTATCAGACCAGCGAGGAGAAGCTCGCGGGCGTCTACATCACCGAAAAGGTCGATCGCAAAACCGGCTGGCAATATGTCTGCCTCGAGGAGGAATGGACCCGCGGCTACCAGCAGGAAATCCAGGATTTTGTCGAATGCGCCGCCACCGGCCGGCAGCCGCGCTCCGACCTCGCGCTGGCCTTCGAGACCATCAAGGTCAACTACGCCGGCTATTGGTCGGCCGAGGAGGGCCGCCGCATCACGTTGTGACGCTCTCTCCTCTTCGGTCGAGGCCGAGAGATATCGGCGGACTTCTCAATTCGACCTGAGCGCGCGCGATGGCAGCCTTGCGCCTGTGCATCAGGCCCGCACGGCGACTTTGCAGGTGGCGCAATGGAAGTCAGGACCGTAGTCGGTCTGAACAACCTTGAAGCAATCCGAAATGGACAGAACCGTCGGTATCGGGTCGCGATCGCCCTGTGACAAGATGACAGTGCCAATGCTTGCGCAGAAATTGCACTGCAGTTTTTCAGTCCACCGATCAGTCGCGGGAGCTCCGGCGGCCAAGCGATTTCTGCCGGACGGGGTCATGCGCAACCTTCCCCCCCCCCCCCGATATCGGCGAGGTAGCCGAGCGCGATCAGCCGGGAGCGATGCTTGGGAGGAATCACTGTCCGACGACGGGACGTGGAGGGTGTTCCGATCAAAAGCAGCGAGGCGAACTCTTCCCTGGTGACCATTCTTGCTTCCCCTGAAACCAGGATCCAGTTTTGCAGGTATTGGCCGGGCCGGCTGCTCAATTTTGCTCAGACCGCCAAATTGGCCCTTGGCAAGAGCTGAAGAAGAGTTCCCGTTATCCGGGAGCGACACCCTCACGACCCCTCCGGGATACCGTAGGTCTTTGCGGTGCCATGCGCGCCAAAACCTGGGCGACCTCCCATCATGCCGCGGTCATCCCCCTGTTAAAAACATCGTTCAATCTTGGCGGCCAGCCATTGATCACAGATCAGAGGTCGAAATGAAATGGGGCTTTGCCGTGCTGGCGGTTTGCGCAGCCATCGTGGCGTCCACCCCGCCGAAATCACAGCATTGAACCGATCGGGGCCGGCTACGGCGATGCCTTGCTCCACAAAGGATTCTCCGCGGCGGATTGCACGATGATGGCCGCATCGTCCGGCAGCAGAAAACCGTCCCGCTCCAGTTCGCGTGCCGCTATTCGGATGCGATTCACATACTCATTTCGGGTCTTGTACCTCGCCAAGACCGGACGATGCGGATCGTGGGCGGTGTCGGCGTCTGCCTGGTCGACGGGAAACGCGACATAGGCGCCGGCCAGCATGCAAAGAAAGGACAGCGGTGGATTCTGCCGCGCGTTGACGCCAAGAGGTGCTTCCATGTCGGGCAGCCGCACGCCGCCGACGGCGTTGCCGTCTGCATCGCGCTTCGGAATCTCGATCTTTGCCTTGGGCAGGTGACTGGGGGCGCGCAGCACCGTGGGGTCGCCCTCGGCGTCCTGCAGCGGCATCAGCCGGGTAGGCGGCGGTTCGGTTCCATTCGCCACCCATTCGTCCAGATGCAGCAGGGTCGCCCGCGACACCGGGCTCCAATCCAGTCTCGCTGGCGGCAGCTCGCAGCTGGCCTTGCGCAGAACGACATGGGAAGCGCCGGCAATGTCATAGACACGGACATTGTCCGGAAAGGGTTGCTCGGTGGTGCCTTCGGCCCCGGTCCGTGCCAGCGAGGCGCGCAGCGAGAAATAGTCGGTGGTCGAGTTGATCATGATGATGCGCGGCGGCGTCTCGCCACGCGCGTTGACCTGCCGGATGATTTCGCCTGGTGTCAGCACGTCCTCGTTGACCCCGCGAAATTCAGGATTATCGAAGGTCGGCACGCCGGTGGCGCTCGACTGAGGCCCGGTTCCGGATTGCATGATCGGCAGCATGCCCGCACCGGAGACGAACACGTGCATGCCGTCGAACACGCGCCGGCCCTCCGACATGTTGAAGCCGTCGAGCAGGAAGGTCTTGAGGTAGCGCCCCGACTGCGACTTGCCGGCCGCCAGCGTCCGCTTGATTGCGCCATGCAGGGGATTGGCGGTACCCGCCGTGTCGGAAGTAGCATGGGCCAGGAAATCGGCGGTATCACGGACGATGGCAAAACCCACGCCTTCGACGAAACGCTTATGCCCGGAGGAGTCCGTGAAAGCGGGCAGCTCTGCGCCCTGTCCGAGCTCCCAGTCCACCTCGGCAGTCGAAAAGCCACGATCCTGGAGGAAGCCGGTGCCGACCTCAAACGTGCCGGCCTCGAACGGCTCATCGCGCGGGCTGTTGTAAAGCGCCTGCGCGTAGGGACGGCCGCGGTTTGGGATATCGACCAATAGCGCGCCGTTGCCGCTGTCGGGATGGGCGGGAAAAATCAGCGAAATCTTCGCCGAATATTCCACCCGCCCTTCGGCGTTTCGGGATGCCTGGTCGAGACCCGGGATTTTTTCCGTTGGCTGCAGTTCGCCGACGACACGGCCTTCCCACAGCAGGAATTCGCCTGGTCTGAAACTGCCGTAGCTTTGCTTCGAGGTGATCTCCAGCCGGGTCAGCTTGGCCTCGGCCGTCACCGGGAAGCCGATGGCAGATGTCAGGGCCGAGGCCGTCAGGACTGCGAAAGTCAAACGGAGAGATGTCATATCGAAAAGCTCCGTATCTGGGACACGCGCCATCGACCATACACGGACGGCGCGCCTGTGATAGACTGCTTGCAGAGATGACCCAACCGAGGGAAGGGACACCGTGACCCAAGTGACCGCGACAACCGTACCCGACGACAGCGCGCTAAAGCCCTGGCTGGCCGGGGCCGACTTCTTCGATGCCTACGAGGCGCCTCTCGGCGCGGCGATGCTGTCGCCGACGGAAATCTTCCTTCGCGCTTCCCGCTCGACCCCCAGATGGGTCGATGACCTGATGGCCATCCGCAATCGCATCGTCCGGCTGTTCGGCCTCAAGGATGTGGGCGCGATGAAGGCCGCCACCCGGGCCTCCGAGAGCTATCAGGTTGGCGATCGGCTCGGCATCTTCAGCATTTTTGCCAAGTCCGAGACCGAGCTTCTGCTGGGGATCGACGACCGTCACCTGGATGTGCGGGTGTCGGTGCTGAAGTCGCAGCGCGACGGCCTGCCTCATTATGTCGTCTCGACCGCCGTGCATGTCCATAACCTGCTGGGCCGCCTCTACATGGCGCCGGTCGGTCGCATCCATCCGTTCGTGGTCAGATCGATGATGGCGCGGGCCGGGGTGTAGCGGGCAATTATTCCCGCCAACCTTTATCCGATCGGGTTATATCGGATCACGATCTCAACTCCTTGTTTGAGCCTGATCTTTTGGAAAGCCGTTCGCCGTCTTCCAGATCATGCTCAGGAGTAGACGAGCGATTCCTTGAAACTTAATGTATCCACGGTCTCCAACCTCATCCTGAGTTCGCCATCGGCGTGGGCCGACCCGCTGCGCATGAAAGTCTGTTCTTCATTTCGACGCCGAGTTGTCCTCATCCTGAGGAGCATCGCGCCAGCGATGCGTCTCGAAGGATGGACCCGGGCGACGACCTTTCGAGCCGCCATCCTTCGAGACGCCCGGCTTCGCCAGGCTCCTCAGGATAAGGACCGGAAGTTTGAAGGCGCTTTCCTATTAGGAGCGAGCCGTCGGCTCGCGTCTCGAAGGATGGCCGCTTGCACCGGCGTTTGCGGCGATCCTTCGAGACGCATCGCTGACGCGATGCTCCCTGGGGATGAGGATGATGAGTAAGCTGATATGATGAGAACCTCGGAAACGCTGGGCTAGGGTTGCAGGGTTCGCTGCAGAAAGCGCACCGCATCGGCGAGCGATTGGCTTCGAACCGCTGCATTGAATCCCATCGAATATCCTGGGGCTGCGGCCATGCATGCGGCCAGGGAATCGGGGTCGAACGGTTTTGTCTCACCGTCGATTAGAAACGTCGGCGCCTTTGGGCCGAGCAGAATGAGCGGACATTTTTTCGCGCTCACGTACTCCGGGTAAAACCGGGGGCTGCCCAGGCCGGGAACGGTCCACGCATGGTAGGCGTCTGGATAAATTACGGTTTCGATCGGGGCCGGATTGCCCTCGGCTTTGGCGTAGGCCAGGTAATTTTCGACCTTTGCCACCGGCAGATTGTCGTCCTTGCCGCCGAGCAGCATCAACAGCGGAGCGCCGGTATAAGCGCCGCGTTCGGCGATCGCGCCAAGGCTCCCGCCAGGATAGAAGGCGACGTGCGCGGCAAATCGGCCTGATCCGGGATGGAGTGCCGATCGAAGCCGCTCGAAGGCCGTCAGATGCGCCATTTCACCGCCGTACGAGAAACCCAGGATGGCAATTCGTTCGGCGTCGATCCGGGGCTCGTTCGCAAGCCGCCGCAGCGCGGCGTAGGCGTCGACCACGCCGGCCGGCAGATAGGCAGGGGATCCCTGCATGGCCGCTCCTGTCGTTCCGCGCGCGGCAAAGCTGTCATAGGTCAGCGTGGCGAAGCCTGATTTGCGCAGCTCGGCGGCGACATAACCTTCATTGTCATCACGATAGCCGCCGAGCCCGTGAACGATGATGATGGCGGGATAGCGATCCCTGGCCGCATCGGGAAAGCCGAGGATCGCCCGAATCGTGATCGTTCCGGTCGGGGCTTCGCGCGTCAGAATCTGGCGAAAGTCGCCATAGGTGGAAGATTGAAACGTGATCGTGCTCGTGCCTGGCTGCGGCACCTCGCAATGCCCGGTCGCTGTTCCGTAAGCGATGGTCGCCAACAGGGTGCATATAATCTGGTACATGGCAGCCCCTGGCCGGGTTATGAACGGGCAGACTGAACTGCGCATTCTGCGGGAAGGCGCAGGTGCTCTAAAAGCCTCGCGAATGTCGACAGCATCTCAATTCTTCTGCGCGTAGAGCAGCGGCACGGCGGAATCGACCATCACCTCGATCAGGCTCGCCCCCTCATGCGCGAGGCCGCGCGTGAGCGCGGGCGCCAGTTCCACAGCTTTGCTCACCCGTACCGCGTCGCAGCCCATGCCTTGCGCGAGCTTGACAAAATCCAGGCCGGGCAGTTCGAGGCCGGGGACGTTGCGGACCTGCATCACCTGGCTGAATGAGCGCATCGCGCCATAGCCGCCGTTGTTGATGACGACGACGGTGAGCGGCAGCCGGCGCTGCGCCGCGGTCCACAGCGCCTGGATCGAATACATCGCCGAGCCGTCGCCGATCAGGCAGACGGTGCGGATGCCCGGCCGCCCGAGCGCCATGCCGACCGACGCCGGCAGGCTGTGACCGAGGCCGCCGCTGGCCATGGTGTAGAAACTGTCCTGGCCGCGCATCGGCAGGTAGGTGTGCATGGCCGGGCGATGCGACGGGGCTTCCTCCACCAGTGCGGCGTTCTCGGGCATGGCGGAGGAGAGCGCGTGCAACAGGAATTCGACCTGAATCGGGTCGGCCGCGCGTGGCGGCGGCGGCAGCGTTCGCGGCGGCGGAGGCTTGCGTTGGCTCTCGGGCAGCAGTTCGAGCAGCATCGACAGCGCCGGCTTGAGGGTGGCGACGATGCTGGTGCCGCGCGGCGTCACCGCGGCGGCATCGGGATCGCAGGTGATCTGGAACAGGCGCGCCGCGCCGTCGAAGATCGCGGCATGGCCCTCGACGTGGAAGGTAAAGACCGGCGCGCCGATCACGACCACCAGATCATACGGGCGCAAGGCTTCCGACAGCTGCGCCGGCGAGGCGTGCAGGAAACCCTGGAATTGCGGATGCCGCTCCGGAAAACCGCAGCGCGCCGAAAACGGGCTGACCCACACCGACGCTTTGGTTTTCTCCGCCACGCGCACCATCAAATCGACGGCCTCGGCGCGGTCGACGTCGGGGCCGACCACCAGCGCAGGGTGCTTGCTTGCCGAAAGCGCCGCCACCAGCGCCTGCATCGCGGCGGCATCGGGGCCGAGCTCGCGGCTGATGTGGCGGGCTTCCAGCACCTCGGTCTGGTGGCTCCAGTCGTCGATCGGTACCGACACGAAGGTCGGCCCGCAGGGCGGCTGCATCGCCACGTAGTAGGCGCGCGCGATCGCCGCCGGCACGTCCTGCGGCCGCGCCGGCTCGACGGCGAATTTGACATACGGCCGCGGGAATTCCGCGGCGCGCTCGGCATAGAGAAAGGCCTGCAGCGGCAGGATGCTGCGCGCCTGCTGGCCCGCCGTGATCACCATCGGCGTCTGGTTGCGGTGCGCGGTGTAGATATTGCCCATCGCATTGCCGAGCCCGGCGGCGGAATGCAGATTGACAAAGGCCGCATTGCGGGTGGCCTGGGCATAGCCGTCAGCCATGCCGACCACCGAGGCCTCCTGCAGGCCCAGCACGTAGTCGATGTCGTCGGGCCAGTCGCTCAGGAACGGCAATTCGGTCGAGCCGGGATTGCCGAACACTTTCCTGATGCCGAAGGCGCGCAACAGCTCGAGCGTGGCCTGCTTGACGGAGACCGTGGCGGTGGCGGGCGTGCTTTTTGGCTTGCGGGATGACACGGATCGAAACCTCAATTGGTAGGGGCGCCCCTGGTGGGCGCCCTGCTGCCGGATCGCCCCACCACACGGGGCATCGTTCCCGTCATTGCGAGGAGCGCTTGCGACGAAGCAATCCATCGATCCGCGGCCGTTTGCGCAAACGATGGATTGCTTCGCTTCGCTCGCAATGACGATCCCTACGGGTGAAAACCGCCAGTCGGTTCGTCGCTCTCGGAGAAAGGGTCGACAAGTCTGGGCCTCGGTCTGAATTCCAGCCTGCTGTAGATTTCCCGCAAGTCGAGACGGACGTTCAGCTTATTGAGTTCGACCACGGCTTCCAGTCCCTTGAGCACGACATTCTTCCAGAGCCCATCGTCGTCCCGCGAATAAAGATGCACGTTCGGGCTCTCGGTATCCACCAACCGGATGTAGTCGACGGATGGTACGGACTGATATTCCGCGAGTTTGACCGTCACATCAAAGCCGCCCGTCGTGGGCGACAAAACCTCCACGAGCAGCGACGGCTTGTCAGCGGTCATGGAATCGTCGTCAGGCTTCCCGCAATCGACGCCCAGGTCAGGCATCCTCCGGGTCGAGGAGGATGTCACGACGCAGGTATCGCCGGTGAAGGTCTGACACGGACCTGCCTTGATCTGGGAATGGATGGCGGCCAAAAGGTTGACGACGATCCGGTCGTGCCTGCGACCGGCTCCGGCCATCATCACCACCTCGCCGTCGACCAGTTCGTACCGCTCCTCCCGCCCCAAGATCCAGGCGAAAAACTGTTCCGGCGTAATTCCCGTGATGGTCGACAGCTGCATGGCGCTTATTAACATCGGCGGCTGCCAGCGACAAGGATGCCTCTCTTCCTCAGACCATCAGCCAAGGGCGCCTGGGCACCCCGTCATTGCGAGGAGCGCTTGCGACGAAGCAATCCATCGATCCGCGGTCGTTTGCGCAAACGATGGATTGCTTCGCTTCGCTCGCAATGACGGATCTGGCGGCGGATCACGATCCGCCCTACGGACCTGACCCGAATTGTTGGGCCGTGCTACAGATCAAACTTGCTTACGCGTATGGGCTTTCGTCATTGGAAAATGCCCACACCCAGAGAAAAATAATATTCAGGATCGGCACGAAATATAAGAGCGCCCAAGCCCAGCTTCGGCCCTGCTTTTGTAAAAGCTTTCCGATTGGGATCGGTGCTGAGATCACCATCAAAAAGATGATCCAATGCCAGAGACTAAGACCTCCCATTTTATCCCCCCGATGATGCCTCGCAACGCCATGTTGCATGAATCTGATTTCAAAAACAGGCCAGTTCCAAGTTCAAATTCGGCGTGGATTTCGGTGCTACGGATCTAAAACCTCAATTTGTAGGGGCGCCCTCTTTGAACGATCATTGCTGTCGCCCGTAAACCGAGCGCGTAGGGTGGGCAAAGGCGCTCTTGGCGCCGTGCCCACCATCTCGGTTGCGAAACAGATGGTGGGCACGCCATCGGCCCGCGCTTTCGCGCGATCCGATGGCTTTGCCCACCCTTCGAATTCGCGATTATGATCGATCTCACCAGACTGCCGTGCCCTTCATGGTCGGCTGGCCCTGCGCGTTCGCGGTCCATAGTTCCATGCCGGCCTCGGTCGCGTTGGCATTGAGGCTGAAGTCGCTGCCTTCGAACAGCGGTTGCAGGCCGCGGTAGCTGAATTTCTTCGGCGCGGCGCCGCGCAGTTTGGCGGCGAACTCCACCAGCAGGGCGGCCTGCAGCGGGCCGTGGAAGATCAGCCCGGGATAGCCTTCGACCCGCGTGACGTAGTCGCGGTCGTAGTGGATGCGGTGGCCGTTGAAGGTCAGCGCCGAGTAACGAAACAGCAGCACGGGGTCGGCCCCATGGCTGACGCGATGTTGCGCGGTGGGCGGCGCGGCGGGCTGGACCGGCGCCGGCGGTGGTGCGGCCGACATTTCCCGATAGACGATGTCCTGCCGCTCGCGGATCGCGGTGCCGCGCGCGGTGGTAATGACGTGCTCGACGGCGACGAAGCACAACAGACCACTGCTGCCGCGCTTCATCGTCACGTCGGCGATGGTTGAACGGCGCGCCATCTCGTCGCCGACCCGCAGCGGTTCGACAAATTCCACTTCGCCGCCGGCCCACATCCGGCGCGGCAGCGGCACCGGCGGCAAAAAGCCGCCGCGGCTCGGGTGGCCGTCGGGGCCGAGTTCGGACATCGGATAAACCGGCTGCGCCAGGCACCAATGCACGGTCAACGGCGCGGCATCGCCCGGCGCGGGCTGGCCGATGTCCATGAACAGGGTGGCGCGCAGGCCCTTGACCAGTTGCGCCGTGACGATGTCACAGGCCGCATCGTGGCGGCCGATCCATTGCCTGAGATGCTCGAGATCGGGTCGTTCGGTCATGACGATGGCGTCCTCCCCGGAGGAAGTTTGGCGCGATCCGTTTTGTCGCCGATCCCCGGCACGGCGCCATAGCGCCTGGGCTGATCGACGAAGATCGCCGCCGGCGCGGGATAGCGCACCGCTCCCTTCGGCGTGTCCACCTCGATGCGGCGCAGATGGGGGTGCACGGCCAGATCGGCCATGCTGTTGACCTCGGCAAAGGCGATGTCGGCATCGGTCAGGCGTTGCAGCAATTGGTCGCGGGTCAGGCGCGCAAAGCTGTCGCCGACGATCCGGTCGGTGAGCCCGCGGTTGCGGACGCGCTCGACCATGTTGGAGAACCTGGGATCGCCGGGCAGGTCAGGCTGCCCCAAAACCTCCGCGCACAGCTTCTTCCACTCCCGCTCGCTCTGGATCGAGATCAGGATGTCCCTGCCATCGGCAGAGCGAAACACGCCATAGGGCGCGATCGAGGGATGGGCGAGCCCCATGCGCTGCGGCGGGTTGCCGGCCTCGGCATTGAGCAGCGGCACCGTGAGCCAGTCGGCCATCACGTCGAACATCGAGATCCGGATGTCGGCGCCGTTGCCGTCGCGGCCGCGGCGCGATCAGGGCTTCGAGGATGGCGGCATGCGCGGTGGCGCCGGTGGCGATATCGACGATCGACAGCCCGACGCGGGAGGGGCCGTCCGCTCCGCCGGTGATCGAGGCTAATCCGCTTTCGGCCTGGATCAGGAGATCATAGGCCTTGCGATGGGCATAGGGGCCATCGTCGCCATAGCCCGAAATGGTGCAGCAGATCAGCTTCGGGTAATCCCGGCGCAGCCGTTGCAGGGTAAAGCCGAGCTTGTCCATCGAACCCGGCTTGAGGTTCTGAATCAGGACGTCGGCGCCGGCGATCAGCTGTTCGAGGCTCTGGCGGCCCTCTTTGGTCGCGAGATCGATGACCACCGACTCCTTGCCGCGGTTGAGCCAGACGAAGTAGCTGCTCTGGCCCTTGGCCGCCGCATCATAGCCGCGGGCAAAATCGCCCTCGGGCCGCTCCACCTTGATGACATGGGCGCCGGCATCGGCCAGCCGCGAACTGCAGAACGGCGCGGCGACCGCCTGTTCGACCGCGATCACGGTCAGTCCCTGAAGTGGCAGCATCGGTACTTCTCAGTAGGAGCGGGGCAGGCCCAGCACGTGTTCGGCGATATAGGACAGGATGAGATTGGTCGAGATCGGCGCCACCTGGTAGAGCCTGGTCTCGCGGAACTTGCGCTCGATGTCGTATTCTTCGGCAAAGCCGAAACCGCCATGGGTCTGGATGCAGGCATTGGCGGCTTCCCAGGAGGCGTCGGCGGCCAGCATCTTGGCCATGTTGGCCTCGGCGCCGCAATCCTGCCCGGCCTCGTATTTGCGCGTGGCCTCTCTCACCATCAATTCGGCGGCGCGCATCGCCGCATAGGCTTTCGCGATCGGAAACTGGATGCCCTGGTTCTGGCCGATCGGCCGGCCGAACACCACGCGCTCCCGGGCATAGGCGGAGGCCTTGGCGATGAACCATTTGGCGTCGCCGATGCACTCGGCCGCGATCAGGATCCGCTCGGCATTCATGCCGGAGAGGATATAGCGGAAACCGCGGCCTTCCTCGCCGATCAGGTTTTCGGCCGGTACCTTGAGATCGGTGAAGAACACCTCGGTGGTGGAATGGTTCATCATGGTGCGGATCGGGCTGATCGAGAGCCCGTTGTCCTTGGCGGCCTTCATGTCGACGATGAAGACCGACAGGCCATCGGTGCGCTTGGCGGCCTGCTCCTTCGGCGTGGTGCGCGCCAGCAGGATCATCAGGTCGGAATATTCGGCGCGGCTGGTCCAGATCTTCTGGCCGTTGACGATGTAGTCGCCGTTGCCGTCGCGCCGGGCAAAGGTCTTCAGCGAGGAGGTATCGGTGCCGCTTGTGGGTTCGGTGACGCCGAAGGCCTGCAGCCGCACCTCGCCGCTCGCGACCCTGGGCAGGAATCTGGCCTTTTGCGCAGCGCTGCCATGACGCAGCAGCGTGCCCATGGTGTACATCTGGGCATGACAGCCGCCGCCGTTGCAGCCCGAACGCTGGATCTCCTCGAGGATGGCGGCCGCCGCCGACAGTTTCAGTCCGGCGCCGCCATATTCCTCGGGGATCAGCACCGAGAGATATCCGGCCGCGGTCAGCGCATCGACGAAGGCTGTTGGATAGGCCATCTCGCGATCAAGCTTGCGCCAGTATTCGCCGGGAAATTGCGCGCACAGTTTGGCCACGGCATCGCGGATATCGGCATAGTCGTCGGGTTCGGCGTGGTCAGCGGTCATCGGGATTCAAGCTGCTGTTCTGTGCCTGGTGCGAGTGCGTAGGGTGGGCAAAGGCGCGCTTTGCGCCGTGCCCACCATTTCGGATGCGAAAAAGATGGTGGGCACTCCATCGGCCCGCGCTCTCGCGCGGCCCGATGGCTTTGCCCACCCTACGATCTCACCATGGTGGGTGGGCAAAGCGCAAGCCTGCCCACCACTAACTGGGTATACGGACCGGCAGCGATTCGTAGCCGCGCACGAAGCTGGAATAGACCCGCTTCGGCTCGCCGACCACCTCGATGCGATCGAAGCGTTTGAGGATTTCCTCCCAGACGATTCTGAGCTGCAGTTCGGCGAGCCGCATGCCGACGCAGCGGTGGATGCCGAAGCCGAACGACAGGTGGGTGCGGGGCCGGGCGCGGTCGATGATGAAATCGTCGGGGTTCTCGATGCCATCCTCGTCGCGGTTGCCCGAGACGTACCACATCACCACCCGGTCGCCCTTGCGGATGGTCTTGCCGCCGATCTCGGTATCTTCGAGCGCGGTGCGCCGCATATGGGCGAGCGGCGTCTGCCAGCGGATCACTTCCGGCACCATCGAATCGATCAGCGCCGGCTGGTCGCGCAGCTTCCGGTACTGGTCGGGGTGGTCGTTCAAGGCCAGCACCGATCCGCTCATGGTGTTGCGGGTGGTGTCGTTGCCGCCGACGATCAAGAGGATGATGTTGCCCATCAGGTTGTCGGGGTCCATGTGGCGGGTGGCGTCGTGATGCGCCATCATCGAGATCAGGTCGTTCCTCGGTTCGGCGTTGACGCGTTCGTTCCAGAGCTTGGTGAAATAGGCCGCGCACTCGTCCATCTCGGCGCGGCGCTGCTCGGCCGATTCGACGATGCCGCTTTTGGGCAACGCGGTCGAGACGTCGGACCAGCGCGTCAGCTTGCGGCGCTCTTCGAACGGGAAATCGAACAGGGTCGCCAGCATCTGGGTGGTCAGTTCGATCGAGACCCGATCGACGAAGTCGAAGGTCTCGTTGCGGGGCAGGGCGTCCAATACCTTGCCGGTGCGGCCGCGGATCAGGATGGCCAGTTCGTCCAGATGATCGGGCGTGAACATCGGCGACACGGTCTTGCGCTGGGCCGAGTGCTGCGGCTGGTCCATGGCGATGAAGCTCGGCCAGTCATAGCCCGGCGGCACGTCGCGGATCGAGATGCCGCCGAGCGAAACGTCGGAGGAGAAAATGCCGTGGTGGGTGTCGACGTGCATGATGTCGTCATAGCGGGTGATCGACCAATAGGGCTCGATCGGCGCATTGGTGCAGTAGTGCACCGGCTCTTCCTTGCGCAACCGCTCGAACCAGGGCCACAGCGTATCGTCCCGGAACAGCCGCGGCGCGCCGGGGTGAAATTCCCTCAGCGGCGTCGAATAGGCCTCTTCGCGGGCGAGACGCAGTGCTTCAGCCTTGTCGGCGCGGACGGATGTCTGGATGTTCATCTGGTCGATCCCATGCACCTATTAGACCGGCGTTTCCAAAGTTCTGATCATATCGCATGCTCCCCGGTCCTCATCCTGAGGAGCATCGCGCAAGCGATGCGTCTCGAAGGATGGTCGCAAAGGCAGTGCAAGCGGCCATCCTTCGAGACGCGAGCCCTCGCCCTCCGGGCGATGGCTCGCTCCTCAGGATGAGGTCGGAAAGCGTTGATACGATAGGGTTCATGGAATCGCCCAACCGGAGCATACCACGTTCAGCCGGCGATGCGGACCGGCAGGGTCTCGTATCCCCTGACGAAGCTCGAATATACCCGCCGGGGCTCGCCGACCACCTCTATGCTGTCGAAGCGCTTAAGGATTTCCTCCCAGATGATCTTCAATTGCAGCTCGGCCAGCCGGATGCCGACGCAGCGGTGAATGCCGAAGCCGAACGAGAGGTGGGTACGCGGCCGGGCGCGGTCGATCAGGAATTCGTCCGGACGTTCGATTACCTCGCCGTCGCGATTGCCCGAGATATACCACATCACGACCTTGTCGCCCTTCCTGATCGCCTGGCCGCGGAACTCGATATCCTGCAGGGCGGTGCGGCGCATATGCGCCAGCGGCGTCTGCCAGCGGATCACTTCCGGCACGAAGCTGTCGATCAGGGCCGGATTGTCGCGCAGCTTGCGGTACTGATCCGGATGCTGGCTCAGCGCCGCGATGCTGCCCGACATGGTGTTGCGGGTGGTGTCATTGCCGCCGACGATCAACAGCACGAGGTTGCCGAGGAAATTCCGGGGGTCCATGTCGCGGGTGGCTTCGCTGTGGGCCATCATCGACAGCAGGTCGCTTTTCGGCGGCTGCTGGACGCGCTCCTTCCACAGCCCGGCGAAATAGCCCGCGCATTCCCCGAGTTCAGCCTGCCGCTCGGCTTCGGTCGCGACCAGGCCGCCCGGACCGGGAATGGTGGTGGCGATATCCGACCAGCGCGTCAGCTTGCGGCGGTCCTCCCAGGGGAAGTCGAACAGGACCGCGAGCATCTGGGTGGTCAGCTCGATCGAAACCTGGTCGACCCAGTCGAACACCTCGTTGACCGGCAGATGATCGAGGCATTCGGCCGACCGCTGCCGGATCGAGATCGCGAGCTGGTCGAGATGGGTCGGCGTGAACATCGGCGCCACGGTCTTGCGCTGGGCGCTGTGGCGCGGCGGATCCATGGCGATGAAGCTTTCGCGGCGCAGGTCGGGGTCGATGTCGCGGATGGTGATGCCGCCGAGCGAGGAGGCCGACGAGAACACCGCATGCTGGGTCTCGATCTCCATGATGTCGTTGTATTTGGTGATCGACCAATAGGGCCCGAACAGGCTGTCCTTGCAATAATGCACCGGCTGTTCCCGGCGCAGCCGCTCGAAATAGGGCCAGAAGGTATCGGTGCGAAATAATTCGGGGTCGCCCGGATCGAATTCTTCGAGCGGAATCGCATAGGCCCGCTCCCGAGCGGCCGCCTGTTGCGGATGTTGTACGATATCGAATGTCCCATGCATGGGGCGGCTCCCTGATGGTTCGCATCCGGTTGGCTCCGGAAGGCCGGTTGGATTCGAATTACATCCCCTTGCGGCGGCCAGGGCAAGGAAAGTTTCAAGGCCATCGGCGCTCCCGGCCATGGGCCGAAAGCCCCTTCTCGGGCGGGCCGGCCCGTGACAAGCTTATTTCCGAGGAATAAGGCTGAGGCGAGATAAACTGCCCGGAGGCCGCCCGACCATGATCGCCAACGCCCATCGTCCCTTCAACTTCGATCTCGGCGAGACCGCGGACGCCATCCGCGATACCGTGCAGAATTTCGCCAGCCGCGAGATTGCCCCGCGTGCCGCCGACATCGATCGCAGCAACCAGTTCCCGCGCGACCTGTGGCCCAAGCTCGGCGCGCTCGGGCTGCACGGCATCACCGTCGAGGAAGCGGATGGCGGAGCAGGGCTCGGCTACCTCGAACATTGCATCGCGATGGAGGAAATCTCGCGGGCGTCGGCGGCGGTGGGGCTGTCCTATGGCGCGCATTCGAACCTGTGCGTCAATCAGCTGCGCCGCAACGGCAGCGCCGCGCAGAAGCGCAAATATCTGCCGAAGCTGATTTCCGGCGAGCATGTCGGGGCGCTGGCGATGTCGGAGCCCGGCGCCGGCTCCGACGTGGTGTCGATGAAGACCCGGGCCGAGAAGAAGGGCGACCGCTTCGTCCTGAACGGCAGCAAGATGTGGATCACCAACGGGCCGGTCGCCGATACGCTGGTGGTCTATGCCAAGACCGATCCGGGCGCCGGGCCGCGCGGCATCACCGCCTTCATCATCGAGAAGGGCATCAAGGGATTTTCCACGGCGCAGAAGCTCGACAAGCTCGGCATGCGCGGCTCGGACACCTGCGAACTGGTGTTTGTCGATTGCGAAGTGCCGGAAGAAAACGTGCTGAGCGAGGCCGGTCGCGGCGTCCAGGTGCTGATGTCCGGTCTCGACTACGAGCGCGCGGTGCTGGCGGCGGGCCCGATCGGCATCATGCAGGCGTGCATGGACGTGGTGATGCCCTATGTGCACGAGCGCCGGCAGTTCGGCGAACCGATCGGCAGCTTCCAGCTGGTGCAGGGCAAGATCGCCGACATGTATACCACGATGAATGCGTCGCGGGCCTATGTCTATGCGGTGGCCAAGGCCTGCGACCGCGGCGAGACCACCCGCGAGGACGCCGCCGGCGCCATTCTCTACGCGGCGGAAAAGGCGACGCAATGCGCGCTCGACGCCATCCAGCTGCTCGGCGGCAATGGCTACATCAACGACTATCCGACCGGCCGGCTATTACGCGATGCCAAGCTGTACGAGATCGGCGCCGGCACCAGCGAAATTCGCCGCATGCTGATCGGGCGGGAACTGTTCCAGAAATCTTCATAATGTGCTGCTATGAGAAATTGCTCGACCGCGCTTGCCTCGATATTTTTAATTGTATTTGATGGATTGATCGATGAACCAGATGGCCATGGTCCCGCCGGCGCGGCCCGCCGCCGTGTCATTTTCGGGCGGGCGCGGCGAATTTCGACGGCTGGTGACGCGCGGCGCCGCGCTTGAACTCGTCACCGTCGGCTTCTATCGCTTCTGGCTGGCCACCGACATCAGGCGTCATCTCTGGTTGCATACAGCGGTCGATGATGACGCGCTTGAGTACACCGGCCGGGCCAGGGAACTCCTGATCGGATTCCTGTTCGCGCTGGCGATCCTGGTGCCGGTCTATGTCGCCTATTTTCTGGTCGGCCTGGAGGCCGAACGCCTCAAGGCCTTTGCCGCCGTTCCGCTGGTGTTGTTCTTCTACGTGTTCGGACAGTTCGCGATCTACCGGGCGCGGCGGTACCGTCTGACCCGCACGGTGTGGCGCGGGGTGCGGTTCTGGATGGATGGATCGGGCTGGGCCTATGCCGCGCGCGCGGCGCTGTGGGGCCTGTTGATGGCGCTGACGCTCGGACTGATCCTGCCCTGGCGCGAAGCCGCGCTCGAGCGCTACAAGATGCGGCATTCCTATTACGGCGACCTGCAGGGCCATTTCGCGGCAACCGGCTGGGAGCTGTTCAAGCGCGGCTGGGGCGTGTGGCTGTTCGCCATGGCGTCCTTCCTGGTGCTGTTCGTTCTCATTCCGCTTGCCAAGACCGTCCCGGCCTTGCGGCCGTTTTCCATCATTGCTTCGCTGTTTGCGATTTTCATACCGCTGGCGGCGCCGTTTCTTTACGCCATCTACAAAGCCATCGAGTGGCGCTGGTGGCTTTCCGGTATCCGCTTCGGCGATGTCAGCCTGGAGTCCGAGCTGGGCACCGGTGCGCTGATCGGCGTGTACTGGAAGGTGATCTTCTGGTTCGTGCTGATCGTGACGCTGTTTTCGGCCTACCTTTTCGGCTGTGCCGCGCTGACCGCGAGCTTCCGCCAGATACCGATCGCAAAGCTGTTCGCCGGCGGCCATCTGCAGGGCGACCTTCCGATGCTGGCGCTGGTCGCGATCGGCTATCTGGCGCTGATCCTGGTGCTGAACGTCGTGATGCGGATGTACCTGTTGCGCGACGTCTGGGCGAAGCTTGCGGCATCGACCATCGTCCACCAGATCGATCGCGCGGCCGACGTTGCCGTCAAGGGCGATCTGGCGGATGCGGTGGGCGAAGGCCTCGCCGATGGACTGGACCTGGTCGGGTTTTAGCGCATGAGTGCAGGCATCGATGGATAGCGCGCCGGCAGATGGTTTGCCCCGGTTGGAAGCCGCCGCTCAGGCGGTTTATTTCGATGGCCGGTCCAATCGCCGGCGTCTGGTGACGTTGGGGTTCAAGAATGAGCTTGAACTCAGTGAACCCCTGCAACCCACCATCGCGTGGCCTTATTCCGATATCCGAAAGCTTGACAGTCCAAGCGGCATGCTCCGGCTGAGCTGTCTGACGGCGCCGGAGCTGGCACGGCTTGAGATCCGCAATACAGCGGTGGCCGCAGAACTCATCCCCCGCTGCGCCCACCTCGATGACAACCGTCCCAACCGGCACGGCGTCGCCGCCATTGCCTTCTGGTCGATCGCGGCGGCGGTGTCGATCATCGGCGTGGTGTGGTTCGGCATGCCGCTGGTGGCCGACCGGCTGGCGCCGCTGGTGCCGCAGGCCGTCGAGCGGCGGATCGGGGATGTCGCGGAGAAGCAGATCAAGACGCTGTTCGGCGGCAGGGTCTGCGATGCCGCGGCGGGGCAGGCGGCCTTCGCCAAGCTCGTCCATACCCTTCGCCAATCGGCCGGCATGGACACCGCGGTCGAGGCCGCGGTGCTGGCAACGCCGGTCCCCAATGCGTTCGCGCTGCCCGGCGGCAAGGTCTATGTGTTCGACGGATTGCTGGCCAAGGCGAACAGTGCCGACGAAATCGCCGGCATCCTCGCCCACGAACTCGGTCACCTCAGGCACCGCGATGCCATGCGCAACCTGATCTATAACGGCGGCACCTCGTTTCTGATCGGGCTGTTGTTCGGCGATATCACGGGGTCCGGCGCCCTGATCTTCGCCTCGCGCTCGCTGGTGACGGCCTCCTATTCGCGCGAGGCGGAGCAGAACGCCGACGATTTCGCGATCGAGATGATGACCAGGCTCGGCCGGTCGCCGAAGCCGATGGGGCAACTGCTGCTCCGCGTCACCGGCAAGCAGGCCGACAACAGCCTGTCCATCCTGTCGAGCCATCCCATGACCGAAGACCGGCTGGCGCGCATGGCCAGCGAGGACCGGCCGCCAAGCGGCCCGGCGCTGTTGACCGCCGATGAATGGATGGCGCTGAAGGGGATCTGTCATCCCGGCGAGAGGCTCTGATGCCGATCCACCGTCATGGCCGGGCCTCGTCCCGGCCATCCACGTCTTTGCTCGCATCGTGCCGAATGGACGCGATCCAGCCCGGCAGCCAGTGACCGATTGCAACTTTAACGTCTTGGTTAGCTTGATATTTTAGCTGTATGATGGGACTTGGCTTGATTTGGTGACGCAAGACATGGGTCCGCACTTCCAACCCCGCTTGAGTGTGCTCCCCGCCCAGCAGCGCCGGTTGTGGGATGAGTTCGTCGGCGTGCCAAGGGAGTTCGTCCTCTACGGTGGAACGGCGCTTGCCCTGCATCTCGGACACCGCGCATCGGTTGACTTCGATTTCTTCGGCGATCGCGCCTTCGAGCCCGCCTGGCTTGCGTCCACCTTGCCCTTCCTCATCGGCGCGACCATCACTCAGCAGGAGCCGAACACGCTTTCGGTATCCGTTGATCGCGATGGACCGGTCAAAATCTCGTTCTTCGGCCTGCCGGCGCTTGGCAGGCTGACGACGCCCCTGATCGCCCCCGATAATGGCGTTCAGGTCGCATCCCTGCTTGACTTGGCGGGAACCAAGGCGGCCGAGCAACGCGCCGAAGCGAAAGACTATCTTGATATCGACGCCCTCTTGACGGATCGCCGGATCGATCTGCCAGCAGCGCTGGTCTGCGCGCGCGAAATCTATGGCCCGTTATTCGATCCTCAGCTCACGCTGAAGGCCCTGTCGTATTTCGGTGACGGCAATCTTCATCGCCTGCCGCGCGACCTGCAGGATCGACTGGCGCGGGCAGCGCGCGAGGTCGATCTCGATCGGCTGCCAGCAATTGCCGACCTTGTCCGATCGTTCGAGCCGGATTCCAGGACCATGCCATGAGGCCAATTCCACTCAACGCCGAGACCGAGCCAATCGCCCGCAGCCTGGTTTGGTTCGAACCGCCCGAACAGGCCTTGGCCGATCCGGCGCGCTTCATGGCCTACGCGATGGCCCGCGCCACCCATGAACAGATGCGCACGATCCTGCGTTATGTCACCGATGCCGAATTCCGAGAGGCCCTCGACAACGCACCCCCCGGCATCATCGACGCGCGATCCTGGGCCTACTGGAACTCGAAGCTCGGCCGCTATCCCGCGCCGCCGTTGCCCTCGCGCCGATTTGAGTGATCGGTTCGGCCCGTCGGAGACCGCGATGGCTTCGTGCTTTCGGCCGCCGCCTCGACACACTCCGTCAGCAGCAGGACTGGTGTGAGAGCTTTATCGAAACCTCACGCCGCTCCCGTCATGGCGAGGAGCCCTTGCGACGAAGCAATCCACGCTTGCGCCGGGGGGGAGATGGATTGCTTCGCTGCGCTCGCAATGACGGTGTACAAATCGGGTCACTCCGGTCCACTACTGCGGCAGGTTGTTGATCCTCCCGACCCAGGCGCGGACGTCGGTCAGCACCTCGGGCAGGACGGCCTTGACCTCGTCGATGGTCATGCCCGGTTGGATGCGCGGGTCGTACAGGATGTTCAGGATGTACTGATCGTAGATGTCGAAGAATCCCATCGACACATTGTCGTTGAACATGGTCCATGGCACCGAGCTGGTATCGTTGATCGGTCCGAGCGACTGCAGCAGTTCCTCATAGGCGCAGTCGAGAAAGACAAAATCCCCGGCGTCGACGGGGAGGATGACGTCGGAATGCTCGATCTGATAGCGCTCGTTCTTGCGAAAGCCGGACAGGCATTGCGGGTCCAGCGAGGTCTTGATCTCGCGGGCCCGCTGCAGGCCGTAGAAGGCGCGGATGGTGCGGTCGAGATCGCGGTCGCGCACCAGTTTGACGACAATATTGGCGGCCTCGCGGCGATCGGCCATGGCGATGTCAAGATGCGCGACCCGCCGGCCGATGTCGGCGATGACGCGGGCGAGCTGCGCCTTGCGGTCGGAGCGCTTGCCGTCGGCGAACACCCGCACCGGCCCATCGTATTTCCGGATGCGGTCGACCCGGCCGGCCAGATGATATTCGGCGCCGAAGGCGGTTTTGAAGAACCCGTCTGTGATCTCACTATCGGTGAAGGTTTTCCGTTCCGCGCGCTGGCGCGAGGCGATGGCGGGGATTTCGGCCGCGGCCTGAGCCGGGCAGGCCGCCTCGCCGCAGGCCATCGCCAGCCAAGCGAGGGCTGCGATCCGAATTGCGGGCCTAATTCTTCACCACGACGGTGGCGCCGACGGCGACGCGGTCGTAGAGGTCGGTGACGTCCTCGTTGGTCATGCGAAAGCAGCCGGAGGATACCGCCTGGCCGATGGTCTCCGGCTCGTTGGAGCCGTGAATGCGATAGAGCGTCGATCCCAGGTAGATCGCGCGCGCGCCGAGCGGATTCTCGATGCCGCCGGCCATGTGGCGCGGCAGGTCCGGCCGCCGCCGCAGCATATCCGAGGGCGGGGTCCAGCTTGGCCATTGCTTCTTCGCGGAGATGCGGTGGACACCGCCCCAGCGAAAGCCGTCGCGGCCGACGCCGATGCCATAGCGCAGCGCCTGGCCATTGGGCAGCACCAGGTAAAGCCGCCGCTCGGAAGTCTCCACGACGATGGTGCCCGGTGGATAGGGGCTGGCAAAGCTGACGGTGGTGCGCGGAATCGGACTTGAGCCGCCGTAGCCGCCGAACCTGTAATTCGGGCGCATGATATCGCTGCCGGGATCGAAGCCCTGTGCCCCCGCCGGGCCGCTGCCGGCGAGCACGGTCAGCGCCGCAATCAGAATAGCCAAAGCCCGGATCATCGTTCCCCTCACAGTGATACTTTTGGCCACGATAGCCGACATGATGCTAACGGTTTTCACCGGCTGCGGCCATATCGGCGCCGTGGTCGTCGAACATCGCGGTTAAAAAAAGGCACACGTGGCCAAGCGATGGCAGCAATGCCGGCTTAAGCCTTTGACGGCGGCCGCCGGGAGTGATTGATCTGTGAAGGTCTGGTCGTCGAGGCGGCGCGAACGGGAGTGGAACAGATGAACGGTGCGGAAAGTCTGGTGCGGACGCTGGTGGCCGGCGGCGTCGACGTCTGCTTTGCCAATCCCGGCACCTCCGAGATGCATTTTGTCGCAGCGCTGGACCGCGTCGAGGGCATGCGCTGCGTGCTCGGCCTGTTCGAGGGCGTGGTAACCGGCGCGGCCGACGGCTATTTCCGGATGACGGGCAGGGCCGCCTCGACGCTGCTGCATCTCGGGCCCGGGCTCGCCAACGGTCTGGCCAACCTGCACAACGCCAAGAAGGCCAACTCCGGCATCGTCAATATCGTCGGCCAGCACGCCACCTATCACATCGGCTTCAATGCACCGCTGACCTCCGATATCGAGGGGCTGGCGCGCCCGATGTCGGCCTGGGTGCGGACCTCGCCGGATGCCAGATCCGTGGCGAGCGACGGTGCCGCCGCCATCGCCGCGGCCAACAGCGCGCCGCCGCAGATCGCCACCCTGATCCTGCCCGCCGATACCGCATGGAACGAGGCTGACGGCATCGCGCAAGTGCCGGTAGAATCGCAAGCCCCGGCCTACTCGGCGCAGGCCGTCGACAACGCCGCCAAGGCGCTGCGCGGCGGCACCGAGAGCCTGCTGCTGCTGACCGGCGGGGCGCTGACCGAGCGCGGGCTCGCGCTGGCGGCGCAGATCGCCGGCAAGAGCGGCTGCAAGGTGATGGGTCAGACCTATAATCCGCGGATGGCGCGCGGCCGCGGCCGCTTTGCGATCGACCGCATTCCCTATGTGATCGAACAGGCGCTGCCGATCCTGAAAAATTTCCGCGACATCGTGCTGGTCGAGGCCAACGATCCCGTGGCCTTTTTCGCCTATCCGAACAAGCCGAGCCTGCTGAAGCCGGAAGGCTGCGCGGTCCATCGCCTGACCGCGGGCGGCGAGAACTCGGTCGCCGCCCTTCAAGCCCTGGCGGATGCGCTCGGCGCCAAGCCGGCGGACGCCAGGCCGCAGGCCATGGTCGAGTTGACGCGCCCGACCGGCGCCCTGACCCACGCATCGATCGCGCAGGCGATCGCGATGGCGATCCCGGAAAATGCCATCGTGGTCGATGAATCCATCACCACCGGGCGCGGCTTCTTTCCGCCGACCGCCGCGGCTTTGCCGCATGACTGGCTGCAGAACATGGGCGGATCGATCGGATTTTCGACCCCGGTCGCCACCGGCGCCGCGGTGGCCTGCCCCGACCGCAAGGTGATCTGCATGGTCGGCGACGGCAGCGCGATGTACACCCTGCAATCGCTGTGGACCCAGGCCCGCGAAGGCCTCAACGTCACCACCATCGTGTTCGCCAACCGCATCTATCAGATCCTGCGCGGCGAATTCGACGGCGTCGGCGCCGGTCTGCCCGGTCAGCGCGCGATGGACATGCTGAAGATCGACTCGCCGACGCTGGACTTCGTCGCGCTGGCCCGGGGCATGGGAGTGGTCGGGCGCGCGGTCACCACCGCCGATGAATTCGTCGAGGCGCTGGCGGAAGCCATTCCCGAACACGGACCGCGGTTGATCGAAGTGCGGATGTGACGAGATCGTGCGGTGGCGCAAGGGCGCCTTTGCCCAGCTCACGCAGGATCGTCATTGCGAGCGCAGCGAAGCAATCCACCGCTTGCGGAAGCGCAGGGATAAATGGATTGCTTCGTCGCAAGGGCTCTTCGCAATGACGGCGGGGGACGGCGGGTGGGGGTGACATGCAGGCTGCGATGCAGACCGAGTTGGGCAAACTCGTCACCGCGCTCTCGAAATTCTATGCGTGCGAGGCCTTTTTGTTCGCCAGGGATCTCGGCGAGCGCACTCTGACGCACCGGCTGGCGGTGCATATCGAACGTCAATTCCGCGGCTTCGACATCGATTGCGATTACGACCGGCTGGGCGAGCGCACGCTGCGGCTGCCGCACGGCACCATCGTCTCGACCGACGATCATCTGGCGAAATCGATCTATCCCGATATCGTCGTGCACCAGCGCGAAATCCCCAACAACCTGCTGGCGATCGAAGTCAGGAAGGCCAGCAATCACCAGCCGCCGGAACACGACCAGCACAAACTGCGCGCCTTGACCGACCCCCATCTGTGGTTCGCCTATTGGATCGGGGTCTATCTGGTGCTCGGCAAAAGCAGCGTCGTCTCGGATATCTATGTCGGCGGCGTGATCGATGGGCCGATATCGCACTGGTTTGCGCAGCAGCTCCGCGAGGCCGGGCTGGGATAGGCCTGAGCGCGCGAGCGGCCGGAGGGCCGCGGCCTCATAGCAATTCCGCTTCCGCAAGCTCGCGCGCCAGCCGCGCGCGCAAGGGCGCCAGCCGTTCCGCATGATGTCGCCATTTGCCGAGCGAGGACGCATAGATCGGGCGCCGCACCTGGACGGCGCTGGCCGTCGCCGATGGCGCCGGACTTTGGTGAAAGCGCAGCACCTCGTCGTCCCAGGGCAGGCCCACAAAGCCGAGCAGGCGGCGGCTTGCCGCGGCTTGGTGTTTCACAATGTCTTCGTAATTGATTTCCAGCAACGCCTCAGCCGGCAGTGTTGCCCGCCAATGCCGCGCCAGGCGGCGATAGGCCAGATAGTATTCCGCCAGTTCGATCTGGTGATAGGCGAAGGGAAATTGCCCGCGAAAATGCGCCTTGTAGATGGCCCAGCAGGCGTCCATGGGATGCCGCTGCACCAGGATGATCTTGGCTGCCGGCAGCGCCGCATGGATCAGGCCGCAGTAAAGGTAGTTCTGCAGCGTCTTGTCGAGGAAACGCGGATGTTGCGGGGCGCGGACCGCGGTCACCGCATCGATATAGCGTCTGCCGATGTCGCCGGGACCGCTGCCGGTTGATCGGCCCTTGCTGGCCCGGTGGACCTCGGCCGCGAAGGCGCCGGTTTCTCCGACGGAGCCGATCGCGGGGTGACTGGCGATGATCCGCTCGACCAGCGTGGTGCCGGTGCGCGGCAGTCCAACGACGAACACCGGCGCCGTCGCGGTATAACCGGGCGGGGCGGCGTCGATCCAGCTCCTGGTCTGGGTGCGGATGATGCGGTCGATCTCCGCGATCCCCGCCGCATGATCGTGCGGCGCCAGCCGGTGCTGCAGCCTGCAGCCGGCACCGACATGATCGAACGCGCGGGCATGCAGTTCGAGGTCTTCATATTCCTTGGCCAGCGCGAAGCGCAGCATGATCTCGTCGGGCGGCGCCAGCCGGCCATGGCCGATCAGCGCTTCCATTTGCTCGATGTGATTGTGATCGGCCGAGTAGCTGCGCAGGTCGGAACGCAGGTAGTGGGCCACGGCATATTGGGGATCGAGGGCGATGGCGGCGTCGCAATGCGCCTCCGCCTCGTCCAGCGCGCCGATCATTCGCTCGGTCGCCGCCAGGTTGAACAGGTATTGCGGCACAAGCGGACCGGCGGCGGCCGCGCGCCGGAAAAATGTCTTTGCTTGTTGATGGTATCCGAGCAGGCCGAACATCGCGCCGACGGCATCAAGCGCGGCCGGGGCGTCGCCGACCAACGTCGAGGCGGCTTTGGTGGCCTCATGCGCATGCCGGGTCTCGCCGCGGACCAATAGGCATTTGGCGCGCAGGACATGCGCGATCGGATCCTTCGGCCGCAGGGCAACCGCGCGATCGGCGCAGACGATGGCGGCGTCGGGACGTCCGCGCAGCAGCGCCGTTTCGGTCAGCAGCGCCCAGGCGCCTCCATCGCCCGGAGCGCGCGCAAGCACCTCGGAGCAGATCCGCTCGGCCATCGCCACATCGCCACGGGCAAAGGCGGCTCGCGCCTCATGGATCGGCGTTGCGTTCGGGCGCTGGGCGGCAGGGGATGGCAAGCGGTGCTCCTTGGAACAGGGTCGGACAGGTCGTCCGACCCTGGATACTTTCTTAATCGACGGCAGCGGCTTCGCGGGTGCGTCGTCGCCGCGCCGGGAATTTGTAGGGGCGCCCCTTGTGGGCGCCCTCCTTCTGCCTTGCGCGATTGGAGTTCGTTGCGGCAGGGCGGCCACAAGGGCCGCCCCTACGCGATGGGCATCGTCGTCGTCATCCCAATCAGTCGTTGTCGGTCACATGGACAAACGAGAAATTGCCCCAGAGATCGCCGATCGCCGGCCGGTTCTGCGGGACGTAGGGATTGTCGTCCGAGGTCTGCGGGTTCGGCAGATTGTCGCGGCTGTGGCGGGAGAGCGTGGGAAGCGACCAGTTGCGTTCGATGAATTTCGTGATCGAGACGTGATCGGAATATTCATGCGACACATGTCCGCCCTGCGAGTATTTCGAGACCACCAGCAGCGGAATCCGGGTGCCATCGCCGAAGTAGTCGAGCGGCTGGACGTAGCCGGAGTCGTAATAGCCGCCGCCTTCATCGACCGTGATCACGATCGCGGTTTGCTCCCAGAGCTCTTCGTTGGACTGCACCTCATCGATGATCTTCTTGGTGAAGGCTTCGAACAGCTCGACCTTGGATGAGGCCGGATGACCGTCGTTGAAGGTGCTCGGCTTCACGATCGACACCGCCGGCAGGCTGCCATTGGCGATGGCGTCATAGAGATCGAGCGTATCCTTCAGGTGCGCGTTGCGCGCCGCCGGATTGGTCATGACGGAGGCCGAATAAAGGAACGGGTTGCAAATATTGCAATAGAGATAAGCGACCGGGTCGAGCGATCCGAAATTGGCGCCCTCGCCCGGGGCGGTCTTGAAGTCGTTCCAGCGCTCGCCGAAATAGGCCCAGGAGATGTTGGCCTGGCTGAGCTCATCGCCGATGTGGCGCTGCTTGATCACGGGCGGCAACGTGAATGGCCCGTTGTTGATCGGATCGGTGGCGCCGCTGCCGATGAAAGCGGGGACGTAGTTGTTGAGCAGATAATATGCGTGCGGTGCGCAGTTCGGCGGGACCTGGAGCGCGTTCAGATAATTGACGATCGGGGCAACGCCCGGCTGAGTATAGTCCGAACAGTTGGTGTAGCTGCCGCCGCCATATCCGTCGTTGCTGTACCAATTGTTGGTGCCCGGCGCCGGATTGGGATTCTCAACCTCGTTGACGTAAGCAGGCGGATTCGAACCCGGCACCAGGACGTGGTCAGGGTTCGCAGGATCGCCATTGGCGTCGGCGTAGTACAAGGGTTCGCCATAGCCCAGCATCATATGATTGGCGAACGTGCCGCCCATGACAGGCTGATGGTAGTTGTCGTTGAGCGTATAGCGGCGAGCCAGCTGCGTCAGATAGGGCACGTCGCCGTTGGCGACGTTGTAGAAGCCCATCGCGATATTGCCTTCCGCCAGCGGATGTGGCGTCGGGTTGCCATTGCTGCCGGAGGACACTGTCTCCTCGACCCAGGGAAACAGATCAGCCTGACATCCGCTTGGATTGTGGTGGGAGGCCTTGGCGACGTCGCAGTCCAGCTCTTGCCACATCTGATAGAAGCGATGCACGGGGCTACCGCCGTAAGTCTGATAGAGGCTGGGATTGGTTTCGCCCTGCTGTGCCGTGACCAGCGGATAAGGTCCGTTCGGCAGGTTATTGTAGTTCAGGATGCGCGAATCCGGCGAACCGCCGGGCAGGCCGGTCGCGCCCGTCGTCAGCAATACCAGGTCCTGCGGCAGCAGGCCGTAATCGGCCTGGGCGGCCAGCGCCAGCGTGGCCATGCATCCGGGACCATCCAGCGCGGCGGTGTCGACATCGGTGTAGCAGGTTTGCGGGGCGTAGGAGGTTCCCGGAGCCTGCAGCTTGTTGCTGGTGCTGTTATAGGGTGTCTTCTGGCCCGGGCTGATGGCGTAGAAGTTGGTGTCGACCGCCGCGGATTGTGCGGCCCTGGCGTAGTTCGGACCCGGCGTGCCGTCCCTGTTGATGATGCCCTTGGACAGCAAGTTGTCGACATGCTCGCCGTTGCCCGGCTGGTAGGTCGCGAACAGATGGTCGAAGGTGCGGTTTTCGCCCAGGATGACGATGACGTGTTTGATGGGGCTTGCGGTCCTGCCGTCGTTGTCGTGCGGCCCCCCCATCAGACTGAGGTCGGCCGCATGGGCCTGACCTCCTACCAGCGACAAGATCGCGGCGGTAACGACCGTGCGATCGCGCAGACGTCTCGTCAGTTGTTTGAGCATAGTGATTCCCCTGTTCCATGGCTGAAATCGTCGATGCCGTTCCGCGACAGCGAATGGCAGGGAAAACTAGGTGCGCCTCGTGTCAGCGATGCTTCAGGGATGTGTCAATTCAATTACAGGTTGACGAATGCCGTTTAGCCCAAAGAGGGGAAGTTTCGCTTTCCGCATCGCAGCAATGGAACCGGCAGCCAAGCCATCGATTAAGGTGTTTGAACCCTCGCGCCGCTGGCCGCGACTTAACCACCAGCGGCAACCTCTGGGAGGCTCCGATGACCGACTGGAATGATACCCTGGTGGAGCGGCCGAAAACCGACGAGGCCGCCTATCTCACGGGCTGGACGATCTCCGGCCTGGCCGTGCTCGGCACCATCGTCGCGGTCTGGCTGCTCGGGATCTAGACCGGCGTTTCCGAAGTTCTGATCCTATCAGCTTGCTCCCATCCTCATCCTGAGGAGCATCGCGCCAGCGATGCGTCTCGAAGGATGGCCGCAAACGCCGGTGCAAGCGGCCATCCTTCGAGACGCGAGCCGATGGCTCGCTCCTCAGGATGAGGTCGGAGAGTTTCGATATGATAAGTTTCACGGAATCGCTCAACTAGGTTTGTCACAGCGCCGCCGCTGGCGGCATCGGCTTTGACTGCTCTTTCTGTCTATCGTGATACCCGCGCTTGTCGCGCATCCCCGTCTACCTTGCGGAGGCCCCGAAGTTCAGGCGTGGATGGTCGGGACATGCCCGAGCATGACTCCAAAGCACGGAGGGCGGATTGGAGCCGACATGTCCGCCGTAGCTCGAAGATCATTCGACATACTCCCCAGTCCTCATCCTTCGAGACGCGAGCGTTCGCTCGCTCCTCAGGATGAGGTCGGAGCGAGCTTCCATACGATAAACTTCAAGGAATCGCCGCCCATACCAATCAAAGTCGAGCCCTTCGCTTTCGCGGCGTATCAATCGAAGCCTGGGGAATGACGAGGTCGTCGAGCGAGATTTTCAGCACGTCGGCAATCTTGCGCAGCGTTTGAACGTCGCCGTGCTTGCGGCCTGCCTCGATCTCGGAAAGGAAGCCTTGCGCGATGCCGGCGCGTTGGGCGAGCGCGGCTTGAGTGAGCCCGGCTCTTTTTCGGTAGAACGCGAGCGGTGTTTTCGCCGCGAGCAAGTCGTCAACCTCGGCGCTGGTGAGGGTGTGCTCCTCCCCGCTCTTGACGCGGGCGATCGAGCGCCGGAGGGTTTCGACGTCAGCGGCATCCTCGTGCGCGGCGACGACGAGCCGATCGTATTCCTTGCGCGACAGGATCACGATGTCGTCGCCCTTGGGTGTTTTTGTCATGACAGGCATTGTTGTTGCTCCTCAGTCGTAAATTCCGCCGCGCGGGCCGATATCGTGAACGGTGATCGTATCTGCGGTTTCGGTGAACAGGATGCGAAAATCTTGAACCCGCAACCGGCTACCCTTGACGCCGACAAGGGCGATGACATTGCGGGCTTGTGCCGCCGGATTTGCCGCGTATTGCTTCGATTTTCGAGCGAATCAGCTTTGCCTTGTTCGCGTGGCGGCGAAGGGCGCGGGTCGCGGTGCTGGAATAGATAATCGCCTTCACGTCGATATAATCTCATAACGAGATATCCTAGTAAATAGCCGTTAGAGATAAGCTGGCGGATCACGGTGTCCGCGTCAGAATCAAAACACTGGGTAATTGGCCCCCGGCGGTCTCGCGCGGGCTATGGAGCGGTGGTCGCCGTTCGCGCCAGCGCCTCCAATGCGGCGGACATGGCGTTGACGGTGGCTTCGGCATCGCTGCCTGCGCCGTGCCGTTTCGCCAGCCAGGCCGGATCGTTGTAGGACAGCCAGGTGGCGCCGGATGCGTCCTGCCAGACCAGGGCCTTCAGCGGCAGGTCAATTCCGATCGTCTGAGCTGACTGCATCAGCGGTGTGCCGCCCTTGGCATTGCCGAAAATGAGGAGGTCGGTCGGCCGCAGCGGCAATCCCACGCTGGCGGCGCCGGCGGCGTGATCGATATGGGCGAACACGGTCATGCCTTTGGCCCTGACCGCGGCCTCGAATCGCTGCATGGTTTCCTGCGGTCCGTAACTGCTCTGTCGTGTGATCAGTCCTTCTGCGGTCATTGCCTGCTCCGTCGATATGAATGCATTGCGCGGCCGTTATTGGCGCTCCCGCCACCCCCGTCATTGCGAGCGCAGCGAAGCAATCCATCTCTCGTCTTGTCCCAACGTGGATTGCTTCGTCGCAAGGGCTCCTCGCAATGACGGGGGGAGCCATCCCAGCTATCCTCACCCGACGGCCATCACTGGCGGCGGGCCTTGGAATGTCGCGCGATTTTTCAAGGCCGCGGCGACCTGCGGGACCGGCGCGTAGTTGCGCAGCACCAGGTAGAACGGTCCCGCAGGGGTCGGCAGCCAGTTGGCTTCCTGGTCGGAACCCGGATTGTCGCGCTGCAGGTAGAGCGTAAAGGAGCCGTCGGCGGCGCGCGTGAGGATGTCATCGCTGCCCAGGCTGTAGCGATTGATCGCATTGGGAGCCGTGAAACGCGTGACGCCGTCGTACATCGTCAGGGACCAGAAGCCCGGCGCTACCGGCTCGAGGTAATCCATCGGCCTGACAAACGTGATGGTGTAGCGCCTGGCGCCGGTCAATGGCTGCCCATTGCCGTCCGCCAGCCCTGAATAATAGATCGCCTCGATCGGCGTGTTGGCCGTCAGGCCGAACACGGCGACGACCGCGCGCACGAAATAGTCGGTGCCGCTCATCCCGACATTCGACGGCGGGATCGCCCAGCCCTTGACCAGGCGTCCGCCGAGACTGAGAGAGTCGTTCATCATTTTGCCGATCTGACCGGCAGCAACCTTCATCTGCGCCAAGACGAGAGGGTTCACATCCTCTCGGCGCCAGGCTTTGCCGAGCTCAATTCCAAGATACTTGAATTGCGGAACGACCGAGGCAATCTCGGCTGCAGGCGGTGGATTTTCGTTCATGGCTGCCGCGAAGATTTCCCAGAACTGCAGCGGATCGTCGAACTGCATCTGGCTTGAGGCCACCTTGGCGTTGATCCTCGGCGCCGCGTACGCATAGGCAACCGCCGCGGGCGCCGGATCTCCCTTATATTGCGCCAGCCCTTGAACCGTGATGCCGTCCAGCACCGCCTTGGCCGCCGCCAGATCGGCCTCGTTCTTGACGTGCACGCGCGGTTGCAGCTCGATCCAGCGGGTCGGACAATCAATGCGCTGCACGCCGGCCGGCAAGCTGCCGGCCCAGCCAGGTCCGACCAGCGCGAATTTTCCACCGTTGTAGCCGGCCACGGCGCCGGCCGGATAGGCAAAGGCATTGGTCCACATGTCGCAGATCTCGATCATGTAGTAACGGCCATGCGAGTCCGGCGCGGTGAGAATAACCGGCTGCCGGCCAAGGTCCATGAAGCCGAAGCCGTAGACCACGTTGATGTTCGGGGTCACATAGCCGGACTCCTCAGCCAATTGGGGCGTGGAGATGTCGGCCATTTTCCAGATCTGGCCGGGGGCCGCCTTGGCCCCGCTTCCGGTGGAGATCGAGTCCCGCAACAGATACATGGCGACAAGGGGCGCGGCGTAGGTCGCGGCCTGCAGCGCCAGCGAATAGATCCAGGTCCCCATCTCCTTGGCGATATCAGGCGAAACATCGCGCGGAGCCGGCGGGTTGTCCGCTGCGGCCGCCTGGCCGACGGATGCCTGCGTGGCCGCGACCACGGAGATGAGACTGCCTCCAGCCAGCAGCGTCCGACGGTTGAGGCGTACGATGTCTTCGTCATGGCTGGGCATAGTGGTTTCCCCGGAAGTTCGCGGCCGTTGAGTTGCGCAACGTCATAACCTGCGCAGGAACGTGCGTCGATGCAAGTCAAACTCGATGACCGGAACTTATATTGGGAAGACCGCGGCCACGACCCGCGTCGAAACGATCGTCATTGCGCGTGGCGCCGCGACACTTATCTCAATGCTGTGGCTGAGGCCGCCGAGTCCGAAAAGCACGCGGAGGAGACTATGATGAGAAGGCTTATTGTTGCGGGCACCGTGCTCGCGCTGGCCGCCGGCGTAACAGCCGGCGCGATGGCTTCCGACGGAAAGGCTGATCAAGGCGGCCGTCACGTCGGACGTTTGCATACCGCCGCGTTTGGCAGAACGCATCACCTCAGGCATGGCAGCCGATTGGCCGGCCTCCGCGGCCCGGAGCGTGGGTACCGCGGCGGCACAAACCCGGATTACCCCGGCGGCTTCATCGACCTCGGCCCGCTCGGAATAACCGCCGCCTGCGGCTCCGCCGCCCATCGATACGGCTCCTGCGGTCCGGGCTACGGCGCGCCGATCGACGCGTGGTCGTATTAAGCGCCTAGAGTTCTGCAACCTCGCGCGCCGATGCCATCATTGCGGGCGCGCCAGCCTGTTTCGGAAGAAAGCCAGCACCGCGGCATTCATGGCGCGGTGAAATGCCGCGCGATCGAAACCAGGCGGATCAGCGCAGAGCCTAGGCTCGCGCGCCGCGAGCCAAGCCGGACAGGGGGCCAGGAAAGCGAAATGTCCGGCTCCCTTCACCTGATGATCTTCCGGCGGCGTCGGCAGCGCGTCGCGGACGAACATTTCGGCCTGCGGCGTCACGCCGTCGCCGCCGAACTCGGAGGACCAGAACTGGATCGGCGCCGTTACGCCCTTCAATCCCTCGGCCAGGAACAGGTTCAGCGGATCGGCGAGAACGAAGGCGATGATGCGCGGCTCGCGATTGGCCGGCGGGTTCGGCTCGCCGGCTATCGCCGTGCACATCGGCTCCGCCGGACTGGCCGCGCACAATTCGTTTTTCGACCCCCAATCGGGCGTCGCGCCCGCGAGCACCAGCCCGGTATAGCCGCCGCGCGAAAAGCCGAACAATCCGATCGCATGGGCATCGATCGACGCCCGCAGCGGACTCTGGCCGAGCATGAAATCCAGCGTACGGCGAATGTCCTTGGGCCTTGAGGTGTAGATCGATGGTTGTTTGAAGCTCGACAGATCGAGCGCGTTGTCGCCGGGGTGATTGATCGCGACGACCATGAAGCCTTCGTCGGCGAGCCTCTCGGCGAGATCGTGATGTCCGAGGAAGGTCCCGCCGCGCCCGTGCGATATGATGACAAGCGGCAGATGTTCGCCACGGATCGGACAGTCTGGCGTCGCCGGCAGCTCGAATGGCCCGACCGTCACAACGCCGGGTGCCGCATCGCAAGGCGACCAGACGGCGCCCCTCAGCTCCGCGCCGTCGCCGCTCGGTGGGATGTCAAGCAACTGAAACCCCGCCGCTTGCGCGCCGCCCGAACACATCAGCGCCGCCGCAAAAATCGCGCCAGCTGTTCGATTGAACTTCATGCGCTGCCCTCCCCATTCTCGCCGATGACACGCAGCAGTTCGCGATTGCCGGCCGACAGAACTCTTGGCGAAGGACTCGGTGGAGGTGAACCAGACCTTGGCCTGGTCGGCCGCCATGCGGCGCTCGCCGCGCGCCACCGCCCTGGTGCGAGCCTTCATCTCCTCGTAACTGGCGATGCCGACTTTCAAAGTCGTCATGGGATCACTCGATCAGGCCAACTCCCCGAGAAACTCCAGCAGAGCCGCATTCACCTCGGCGGGGCGCTCCTGCTGCACCCAATGGCCGGCGCCGTCGATGATTCGAACCAGCCGCAGATCGGTCACGTGCTCGCGCATGCGCGCGACCAGGTCGACCCCCGGGAAGAAGCCGAGAACCGGTTCAAGGCTGCCGGCAATAAAGGCCGCGGGTTGCTCGATCCGGCGGTTCGCGATCTCCGCCTGCTGGGCGAAGTCGAGTTCGGACGTGCGGTAACGGTTGAGCGGTCCGCGAAAGCCACTGCGAGCGAATTCCCCGGCGTAGTAGTCGAGGTCGTCGGGCGTGAGCCAATTTGGCAGCGGGTTCGGGTCTATCAGACCGTCGAGGAATTTCGCGTCGGCCGGCTTGGCCGGTCTGGGCGCCGCCTTCCTGGCTTCGCCTGAAAGCGAATAGTAGATTTTTCGCAAGGAGGCACGCACATCGGTCTCGAATTCGGCCTCCGCGACACCGGGTTGCTGGAAATAGAGCTGATAGAAGAAGCGGTCCTTGTAGAGGTTTCGAAACAGCTCGATGCGGGGGGCCGGCCCTCTTCCGGCGTGAGGGACGCTTAGTCCGGCCACCGCCCGAACCCGGTGTGGAAAGAACAGCGAGGTGTTCCAGACAATGGGCGCCCCCCAGTCGTGGCCGACCAGAATGGCCTGCGGCTCGCCGAGCGCTTCGACGAGCCCGGCCATGTCGGCGCACATCTCCTTGATCGCATAGGCCTCGATCGCGGCTGGCTTGTCGCTGCCGCCATAGCCCCGGACATCGGGCGCGGCGACGCGATAGCCCGCCTCAGCAAGGGCCGGGATCTGATGCCGCCAGGAGTACCAGCTCTCCGGCCAGCCGTGCACCAGCACGATCAGCGGTCCCTTGCCGGCCAGCGCCACCCGCAGCCGAATCCCGTTGGTTTGAACCGTGGCGAATTCCGGTTGGCTGGTCATGGTATTTGCCCCGTGTTTGCAGCGGTCGCGCCCGAACGACAGCGCGCAAGATCGGACGGCGACAGCCCATTTCGCAAGCAGCATATTCGAATGGTCGGCTACCACCTTGGGGGATTTTCCGGATTGGGGCCGCGATCGGGTCGGGCCTACAGCAGTTCCGGCAAGTCCGCTGTGCTCCGATCTCAAATCCGCATCTTACAGACCAAGACGGCGGATCGCGATGCGCCCTGCGGACTTTCTCGTCGTCATTCCGGGCCCCCGAGTCGCGCTCGGGCCCCGGCATGACGGAAGCTGTTGTTGGAGTCCCCCGATCCAGCATCGCGCCAGCGGGATTGCCGCGAGTTCGTAGGGCGGGTTGAAGCCGAAGCCGTAACCCGCCATCTCGCCGGGCGTAACGCCGGATTACGCCTTCGGCTTCAATCCGCCCTGCGGGCTCGCGTCGAAGGTAGTTCATCAGCCGGAACGGCGCTTCAATGATAAAGCAGCCGCCCAATCCGCCAGTAAAGAGTTTGTTTAACGTGTGCCGATACAGATACCCTTGTGCTCGCGGGACCCAATGCGCTTCGGCGCGGCCCAGGATGTATGGCGTTGCTCTCGCCCGCTGTTTTTTTCGCCTGCAAGCCGTTGGTTGTCGCCGCCGGTATCAATGGGGAGCCATGTCGGACCTTGTTCTAACCTCGGAGCGGCGAAGCGGGAGTACGGGCGTCCTCATCACGGTGCTCGGACTGGCGGCCCTGCTTGCCTTTAAACTGCTTTCGATCAGGACTGGTGTCATCGATGCGATGTCTCCCGATGATGCCATGCGGCTGGTCGAAGTTCGCGATCTGATCAACGGGCAAGGCTGGTTTGACCTCTGGCAATATCGACTGGACCCGCCGGGCGTACTGATGCACTGGTCGCGCCTGATCGATCTGCCCTTGAGCCTATCGATCCTGTTGCTGAAGCCCCTGATTGGAATGCAGGGCGCCGAAGCGGTGACGCTCTATCTTTGGCCCCTGCTGCTGTTCGCCGTCGCGCTCATGCTGGTCGTAGCGATTGCCCGACAGATGAGCGATGGCATCATGACCTCACAAATCAGCTCAGCGGTGCTGGCGCTGCTGGCTGTGCCGGCGCTCGTCCATTTCCGGCCCGGCGCGATCGATCATCATAACGCTCAGATTGATCTCCTGCTGGCGCTGATTTTGTTCACGCTGCAGATCGAGCGAAGTGCGGTCAAGGCCGCGCTGGCCGGCCTTTCGGCAGCGCTATCGTTGGCGATCGGCGTTGAAATGCTGCCTGCGATCGCCGCGCTGGGCGTCACCATAGCGGGACTTTTTATTTGGCGTGGCGCATCCGTCGCGCCGCACGTCGCCGCGTTCGCGATGACGCTGGCGGCATCAATGCTCGCACTCGCATTGGCACTGCTGCCGCTGCCGTCGCTGGCGTCACCGGTCTGTGACTTCCTCGGCGGCCCACTTCTGCTCTTGACCACCGGCGGGGGCCTTGGCCTGACCCTCATGGTGGCGATTGATCGCTGCCACTCGACGCTCTTGCTGCGCCTGGTCACGGCAACCGGGGTGGCGGTCGCCCTGATCGGCGCGTTCATCTCGCAGTATGCGGGATGCGTGGCATCGCCGTACGCGCAGCTTGATCCCCTCGTCATTTCGATCTGGCTCGACAACGTTCAGGAGGCGATCTCATTGGCGAAAATGCTCCGGCTGGTGCCGGAGATGGTGCTCGGCAATTACGCATTTCCTTTGATCACGTTGGGGGTGGTCGCTGCGGCACTGATCCGTTGCAATCCGCTGGAGCGGTTCCGCTGGATAACCGGCGGCGTGTCGCTCGCCGTGCTGATCGGGCTCAGCCTTTGGGAAGTGCGAAGCTCTGCCGGCGCGTCCATGGTGGCAGCGCCAATGTTTGCGGCGGGCGCGGTGGCCCTCTGGCCATCGCTTGCCGCTGGACGCAATCTGGCGCTGTTGGCACTTGTCGTCTCGCCCATGACATTTGCCGCCATCGGCCTGACCGCAAAGCCGCTGATCGACTCGATCCTGAAGCCGCAGATCTCAACCATCGAGCAGTCCATATGCCAGAACGCGTCGGACGTCGCTTCGATGAACCAACTTCCCAAAGGACGCGTGATGGCACCGATCGATCTCGGGCCGGCCATCCTGGTGGAAACCAAGCACGACATCTTTGCCGCACCCTACCATCGCAATAACGATGGCAACCTCGCGATGCTTGAGCTGATGCTGGCGCCGCCGCCGCTCGCGCGCCAAATGCTGGCGGACCGCCACGTCGACTACCTGGCGGTCTGCAAGGTACCCGTTGATGGAGACATGATCATGCAACGTGCCCCCGGCGGTTTGGCGGCGCGGCTTGCCCGCGGCGAAACGCCGGAATTTCTGGAGCCGATCGACCTCGGCCCGGCAGCCAAGATCGCGGTATGGCGCCCACGAAAGTGATGCCTCGGAGCTCGCGCCTGGCACAAGCATGGATTGCTTCGTCGCGAGGGCTCCTCGCAATGACGGGGGGCTAAAGCGCGGGCGGGGAATGACGGAAGCTGTTGTTAGCGCGAGAACGGATCCGCCCTGCGGATCCAGGACAGCACCGCCCGAGCCACCATCACGCCAGCGGGATCGCGGCGAGTTCTCTGATGATATCGGCGCCTTTGGGGACGCCGAGTCCGGTGCAGGCATTCCAGCCGGGGCCGGCGTCATAGCCTTTGCCGTCGGCGCGATTGTTGCCTTGGGTGATGGCGCGAAACAGCGATGGGTTGGCATAGAGCGCGGAATTGATGAAGCCGAGCGGGGCGCCGCGCTGGGCGTTGGCGATGGCGATCAGCGCCGCCCATAGCGGCGCCACCGCGCTGGTGCCATCCTTTGTCATCTCGTTGCCGTTGAGGACGATGCGATAGCCGGGGCTGCCGGCGGCGGCGCCCGCGACATCGGGGACCCCGCGACGGGTGGCGCCATCGTTGACCGACGGCGGCAGCGGCAGGTTCAACTGATAGGCCGGCACCGGAAAGCTGTCGCTGATTCCGCCGCCGGTGCCGCTTTGACCATCGTTCCAGACGGCTTCCGCGGCGATGCCGGGGCCATTTCCGGCCAGCGTCGGCAGCGTGCCGCCGCAGCCGAGCGCGTAGGGGCTGGAGGCAGGGAACCAGACGTGAGCCTTGCCGTCGGTCAATCCGCCGGTCGCCAATTCGTCGCCGGCGGCGAACACCACGCTGACGCGCAATCGCTTGGCATCGGCCAGCGCGGCCTGCATGGCGTCGCGTCCGGGCGCGGTCCAGAACTCCTCGGCGCTGCCCCAACTGACCGACAGCACCTGCGGCCGGTTGACGTCATCAAAGATCGCCTGATGGATCGCATCGACCAGGCTTTGAATGGTGTTGCCGGCGAAGTAGACCACGATCCGGGCATTCGGCAGCAGGCCGGCGATGATCTGAAGATCGAGCGCGATCTCCTGGTCGGCCACGGTGCCGCCGCCGAACTGATTGCGATTTCCCGCCACCGATTGATCGATCACGGCACGATCAGGCCGCTGCAACCTACGAAAAGAATGGCGGTGTCGAAGACCCGCGCCTCCTCAAGGTGGACGACACTTACTATCTGACTTACACCGGATATGACACGCATGCCGCGCAGTTATGTCTGGCCACTTCAAAGGATCTGATCCATTGGGAGCGCCAGGGCGTCATCCTGCCCGCCTACAAAGGAACATGGAACGAGCAATGGACCAAGTCAGGCGCGATTGTGCCGAAGAAGATAGGTGGAAAGTGGTGGATGTACTACCTCGGAACTCGTAAGGACGCGGACGGGAAAGCCCGCGATTACATGGGACTGGCACAGTCGGACGATCTCCTGCACTGGCGCGACGCCACCAACCAGCCCGTCCTAACACGGCGGCCGGGCGCTTTCGATTCGCGAGTCATGGAGCCGGGCGTGGTGTTTCTCACCGATCACGGTATCTTACTGCTGTACAACGGCGCGAACGAGCAGTTGGTATACGGCCCCGGTTGGGCGCTGTTTGATCGCGAAAACCCCGAACGACTCATCGCTCGTTCAGAAAGTGCGTTTGTCCTGCCCGAATTGCCTTGGGAGAAAGTGGGGAATGTCCCGAACGTGATTTTTATCGAGGGCGAAGTCGGAAACGTTGGGAATATGGTGGCGTACTATGGAGCGGCTGACAAATATATTGGGGCCATGCGTATCAAGATGACAATACGTTAGAGCGGCAGTTGGAAGACACCCTCCCGTGCGACATCATAGAACTAATGGGCCTGGACTTTGTTGAACTCGTGATGCATACGGAAGAAGTGTTCTCAGTCGAACTGCCGGACGATCAATGTGAATCGATTCGGACCGTAGGTGACCTGTACCATCTGGTTTTGGAGAAACTCGCCCTCCCATATCTTTCGAGCATCGAAATCGAGGCGAATTCCTTGGGCATAGTGAGGCCGATTAATAAAGTGAAACGGTCTATCTCTTGGACAACACCGGATGTTTGGCTAACACTGCGGTTCCTCATCCAGCGCGAACTTGGAATTGAGGCCGATCGAATCACCGAAGTGGCGACTTTTCTTGATGATCTAGGGTGTGATTAGAGCTGCTGCTGGGAGAGATAGTCACCTCATCCTTCACCAGTCACCAACACTAGTCGCAACGAAAGTCAGCGAACCGTGGTATCGGCCACTGAGCATTCCGAAGAGCCAATCAATTGAATCTCGTAATTCGCCAGTTCTGCGGGAGCCGCGCTTCGGAGGTTGATGGACGAACTTCGACGCAATCCTCGCCTCCGACGCCAAGTGGTACAACGAGGAAGCTAGGGCGACGGAAGAGAAGAAACCATCGCGGGCGGACCCGAATGTGGGCATCAGTGCGCGAAAACCCTGTGCTGCTCACATTCAGCCAATACCAACCGGGCCTCAGCCGGGCGAACGCAAAGCTACCGTTGATATCCGCTGTCGTGTTGGCAACTGGATGATGATCGACACCGGCAAGCAGCTCAACTCTTGCATCAGAGATACGTCGTTCCGATTTGTCTTGGACGACGCCTTGCACCTTCGCGACAGTAACGTTGGCCATCACGCACACATTGAACGCCTGGAGTTCGGCCATGCAAGCGGGCACAAGCGCCGGCAGCTAGCACCACATGGTAAGTTCGCAATGAGATTCCTCTGATAGTGTTGTACCCCAATCAAAGCTTCCATACGGCCCGAATCGCCTTCTACGCTCACTTCTGAGCCGGTCTACCGATTCACGTGCACGGGGGCTTCGAGATAACGGCGACTATCGACTTGATTCGATGCCACTGTCCGGTAACGGCGTCTATCGACCACGACTGGTCGCACTGCTGCCCGAAATCGCTTTGTACTGTAACGTAGTATTTAGGCGTCAGAGGTGCCGCGACCGCGCTATGGTGTTCCTGAATTACGTTCTACTATTTGTTTTCGCGACCTGTGTTGTCTTAGTGTCAGCGAGCATCTGGGCATTTCGATTTGTTAGAAGCAGACGACCGTTCTCACGCATTTCAGTTCGTTGTTTAGCCGTGTTCGTGGTTGCCTGCTCCATTCTCACGGCTTGCCTATCGACAATTTTAGCGCTGACTAAAATCACCCCATCTCCCATCTATTCGCCTGATCGAAAACGTGCGTTGCGGGTCGATTACGCCGATTCGGGTGCGCTGGGTGGCGTAACTTTCGTGATGCTGTATTCAAATCACGGTCTCCAGTCTGACGTAATCTTTTCGCAGGAGGGAAGGACGGTGCGCCCCGAGAACCTCCGATGGATTAGCGATTCCGAGATCCTGGTTCCCTACAGTATCTACTCGCCGCGTTACTCTCCCCAGGTTTGCGCGGGACCGGCGCGGGTCAAAGTCCGCTGCGTGGAAACACCTGCCGTGATGCAGCGGTAACACCACATCTATTGTTTCCGGTATTCACGTGTTTCAACGACTTTCACCGATAGGCTCTGAAAATCACTGGTGAAGCGCTGCCTTGACCACATCTGGACTTCTTTCAATCACCGTCAAATACGCACGCACCGCCAAGTCAGGCGATGCCTTTCCTTGCTCCCACTGCTGAAGCGTGCGGCGATTCAAACAGAACGCCTCCGCAAACTGCGCCTGCGACATCCCCACTTTCGCGCGGATTCCTTTCACGTCAATGGGCACAGGCAGCGTGTACTCCTTCAGCCGTTTTCGACCTTCGACGTGAGCCAGAATCTCCTTGGCTCCCGCAATCAAATCACGGCCAAACGTCGTCCCCTTACTCACGCTTTTCGATGGCTTGCGCAAGACGCTTGAGTTCTTTCTCTTGCTCATGAGTCAAATTCTCCATTTCGTTTTTTGCATAAAGAATCGTGAAGAAAACCGTATCGCCCGACACGAAGTAGTAGAAAATAGCGCGGACACCGCCGCTCTTTCCACTGGTACCTCGACTCCACCGTGCCTTTCGAAATCCGCCCGTCCCTCGGATAACCGGAAAGGCGAGTGGATCGCTAGCAACGCTGGCCTCCATCGCGCCTCTCTCCTCGTCCGAGAGCAGCCGTCTTACCTGCTTCTCGTACTTCGGTAGGGCAACGATTCTCCTCACTATTCAAGTATACGTTATTCACGTAGCCCACGATTCATAGCTGTCTGAAACGAAAGGATTTACAGCAATCAATTTCCGGTAAATCCCGCAAAGTGGCGTTATCGGAAACTGCGAATCTCCGAATGCATCCCGCTCTTCGCTATCATGCGGATTGAAAACTATTTTTTCAGCGTGACGTAAACAATGTTGCCACTTGACGATAGGCGATGGAGCGAAATGTTAGGTGGATACCGAATGCTGTATGATCCGCGTCCAGCTCTTCTCCGTATCGAAAACGGCGATCCAGCGGCGTGGCAAGAGCTGTGGGAAGATCTCCACCACCAAGGCGACGTTGATTTGGCGTCGTATGCGGCGGTTCCGCACATCGTGCGGATTCAGCAAACGAGACGGGACGTGGACTACAATCCTTATGGGCTTATTGGTTGTATCGAGCTTTGCCGAGGCGTCGGGAACAACCCTCCATTGCCGGAGTGGTTGACCAATGGGTATTGGGACGCATGGTTGCGAGTCTCTTCCCTGGCGTGCCGCGATTTAGGGCAGACGGATAACTCGACGACGGTGATAGCAATCCTTGGAGCGCTGGCGCTCGCTAAGAAGCAACGCGTGGTGGGGGAAGTGCTGATGGATTTCACTCAGGACGAGCTTACGGAGATGGTTCGGATGTATCGGGGTTAATCGCAAATCGGCGCTGTATGCTTCTGGCTCAGGCCGGGTTCGCGTTCCCCAAATTCCGTAAAGCCTGTTGTCTAATTGAACGTCGCGCCAGTGTACACTTCGTCCCTTAGCGTAAAACCCGCCGACGTAATTACTTCACGCGCCCGTGCCAAGAACGCTCTGCCACCGTCATCAGGGGCAAACTTGAAAACGACTTTGAACACTACCGCACTTCCATTCGCCCGTGGATAGCTCTGCATCAACTCGCCACTTTCAACAAACGCCAGATAACGGTTCAATTTGGCTTGGAGCAGGAGTTGGTGGGCAATGGTGTCTGACCAATCAAGATGATCGCTGATCGTGAGGACCACGTCACCCGTACAGCGGTCAGTGCTGATGAAATCCACAACATTGGTTTGTTCAATCGACACGGGCGGGTTTCGGCAGCGCGGTCTCGTCCAGTATAACGTCAAATGCCTGTTTAGAAAGTGAGACACGCGGAATCGTAGATTGTTCAAATCGCGAGACTGCGCGTTTTTTCGGCCACTTTCCGGTAATGCCATAAAAGTGGCGTTACCGGACACTGAGAAATCTCACTGCGCAAGTAAACTTCAGGATTAATCGAGTTGTCGCCCCAACAGGAAGTCATCGCCTGGCGCCGGATGGTAGACGAGGGCAAATCGATTGGCGACATCGCCGTTCGTTTCGGTGTCAGTGAAACCATCGTCCACCGCCGCCTCGCGCTCGCCCGTCTCAGTCCCTCTCTGGACCGCTTATGAAGCTGGCGAGATGAACCTGGAAGTCCTGCAGGCCTTCACGCTCACCGATGATCACGCCACCCAAGAACGCATCTGGAATGAACTTCCGCCATGGGATCGCGATAAGCCGAACGTGATCCGCCGCATCCTGCTTAAGGAGGAAATCCCCGCCACTGACAAACGCGTCCGCTTCGTCGGCCTTGACGCCTATGAAGCCGCAGGCGGCATCGTCCACCGCGACCTGTTTTCCGAAGGCGAAGACGGCGCTTCCCTCGCAGATCCGGAATTACTCACCCGCTTGGTGAATGAAAAGCTCCAAACATTGGCGACCGCCGCCAAAGCCGAAGGCTGGAAGTGGATCGACGTCCAGCCCCAAATCGACCACCAAGCCCTCGGCAAATTCCGCCGCATCGAACCAACGCCCGACCTTTGCCGAAGAAAGACGCCGCCAAAGTCGGCAAGCTCGAAGCCAGAAAGCCAAGCTCCAGGAGCAGGCGGAAACGGAGGCGGACGCCGACCAGGACGCCCTTTATGACCAGATCGAAGCATTGCAGGAACAGATCGAGGAAATCGAAAGCAAACAGACCGCCACGTTTGACGCCGACACAAAAGCCCAGTGCGGCACGATCGTCACCATCGGCCCTGACGGCGAACCGCAACTCATCGCCGGATTCTTCGTAAAGAAGATGCCGCTCAACTGGCCCACGGCCCGGATGAAGCGGAAACGGAGGCGGTCGTCCGACGAACCAACAACTGACCAGCCGCAAGTGCCTATTCCGCCACTCTTGGTCGAAACCCTCACCACCATCAAAACTGCAGCCATCGCCGCCGAACTCAGCCAGCAGCCCAGACATCGCCCTGGCCGGAGTCGTCCATGCCCTCGTTCTGAGCCAGTTCGGCCTCGACCTCCACTTGTACCGCTCCCACAGCAGCATCCAAATCAACAGCACCCAACCCCATCTCGGGGAAGCCGCCGCTTCACCTTCCGTCCAGACGCTCAGTGAACAGAAAACCGCATGGCTCACGCGCTTGCCGAAAACACCCAACGCGCTTTGGGACTGGGTTTTAGTTCAGCCCAAGGACACGCTACTCTCGCTGTTGGCCTTTTGCGCCGCCCTCAGCCTCAACGGCATCAAGACCAAAAACGATGCCACCCCCACTCGCCTTCAGCACGCCGACGCGGTGGCCACTGCTCTGAAGATGGATATGCGGAACTGGTTTACGCCCACCGCCGACAACTTCTTTAGCAAAGTCTCCAAGCCTCAAATCCTCGAAGCGATGACCGAAGCCGGAAAGGCTCCCAACAACAACGCGGCAGCGAAACTCAAGAAAGGCCCCCTCGCCGAACTCGCCGAGAAAACACTCGCTGGAACCGGATGGCTCCCCGAGCCGATCCGCATCGCCACCGCGCAGCCAGAAGACAACAGCTTCGCCATCTCCGGCGACGAAGAGGAGGTGACCGACACAGAAGAGTAGTTCGTTTGGATTGGAATCCCCGTTCGGTGGGAGTGGGCGAAGCTCGCTCCCATGGAATTGTCGAGAAAGAGGCCTTCCCCGCCCGACTATTCTTGCGATGCCGTTGCCCTATGAACAGATGGAACAGTTACAACCTTGCCGCCGATGCCAGGGCCGGCAGTATTGGTTTGAGGGCCGGCATTGGTGTTGCGCCCATTGCACGCCGCCGCCGTCCGAACAGGGCATACGGTTTGAAGTCAAACAACTGGAACCCTCGGATCGAGGCCCGATTCCGCGTGGCAAGCTTAAACCCGGCGCCAGAGCGCTAGCGGCAAGCTCACCGCGTCCCATATATTTCCGAACAACCGACGCCGACGCAGACGCCACGCATCGACCGCTTGCAGCAGGCAGTTTTCTTGAAATGGAGACACGCGAGCCCCGCGGCTTAACCGCCAGGCTGTGTTTACTGTGCAGGCCCCGGAGAGAACAAGTACCGCGAAACTGACATTGACCCGCACAGCCCAGGTCGGAACCGGAGAATGTTCCATGCCAGGACTGATCGGCGGAAAAGAGCAGGAAGTTTATGCGCTCCCATGCCCGAGTCTTACTTCATCCACTACCCTGAAGGCAATGCCGTTCAGTGACGAAGACATGATCGCCGCCAGCGAATTGCGGGAATTCGTCTACTGCGAAAATTCGTGGTTTCTGGCCCGGCACGGCGCACCCGTTTCACGCGAAGCGCAAGCGCAACGCGACGCCGGCATTGTCTATCACGAGCAACGCGCCGCGGACACTGTGAGGGGGACCCACGCGCGCACTGTGATGTGAATTGCCTCCTGGTCGCCGCCGCCCTTCTCTTCCTCGCGCTGTATGCTCTTCGCATCGGAGGACGTTAAAGTGCTCCTCCTCGTCACCGCCGCGGCGCTTCTCCTCGCGGCCCTCGCGCTCTTTCTCAAACGCCGCTATCACCGGCAAAGAGCTGCACTGCCCAGCGGCACGCTGGTCTCTTCCGACAATCTCGAACAGCCCTGTCCCGTTCTCTTCTCGACACGCTACGGACTCAAAGGCAAACCTGACGCCCTCCTGCGCACGCCCCACGGCCTCGCCCCGATCGAGCGCAAACACTCTCGCGCCCCGCGCCGCCCTCATGATTAAATCATCCAAGCCGCCGCCTATTGCCTCTTGATCGAAGACACCTATGGCGAAACACCGCTCTTCATGCGCATCCAGTACGCCGACCATTGGTTCGAGTGCCCTTCACCGACCAAACACCGCCAATGGGTTTTGCAAGTCAGTGAACGCCTCAGAACCGCCAGAACCAAGGACACCGGCAGCCGTTCGCACAACATGCCAGCGAAATGCCGCTCCTGCGCCCAACGCCCCAATTGCAATCAAGCTCTCTAACGGCTATCGGGGACCGCCCGCCTTTTATTCGTCGTCTGGCTCCGCCAGCAGGTAGCAAACATCCGCTTCCCCGCCCTCGTAGCACTCCCCGCAAATCAACAAGCTGTCGGGTTTGCCCCACGCATTTTGGCCACACTCCGGGCAAGTGAATTTCGTTTTGCTCGCTCTTTTGTTCTTTCGCGCCGTGCCGTCGCCCTCGGTGCGCGATTGCCACCGGAGCGCAAAACCCGACCCTTCCAGTTTTTGGTAGGCCCGGGCGAACCGCCCACCCGGCACAAACTAGTGCGATACCGTTTGCCCCGTCTCCTGCACTAGGGTGCCCCGTGGTCGAAGGCTGCAAGCCAATCTCCCGCATCTTCGCCGCCCACTCCCTATCGTGGTAACAGCGCCGCGGCGGCCGGCCATACGTCTGCTGCCACACATGCGCCATCTCGTGCGCCAACGTCAGATAGAATCTCCTGATCCGTGCGCCCAAAGTGATCCGGATTCATTGCCAGCTCGTGCGCTTCGCGGCCATCCCGCCGCCCGACAAAACGCTCCGGCGAAAAATACCCGTACGCCTTCGCGTGACGCTGCAAGGCCACCAGGACATGCGGCAACGAACCCTCAAATAGCTCGCGATTCAGGAAATCATACGCCCCTTGAAACGCCTTGTATTCTGCCGCGGTAATCGCTTCTTTCGC
>CAVTNW010000023.1:0-59729 GCA_963736075.1 uncultured Alphaproteobacteria bacterium
ACCTGAGAAAGTTACCAATGTCTATTTCAGGGCTGAATGCAGACGCCGGTAACTAAGTTGCACATGTCAGCCTTGGCACGAGGTGAGAAATAGCATCCCGGGCAAATGGCCTCCGCGGTTAACTCAAACACGGACATTGAGTGGGATCGCAACAGCGGCCAGCCTGCCCAAGGTTCAAATCAGCTTCATCCCCTTCAAGCTCGCATGCCCGTTGCGGCCCACGATGATGTGGTCGTGCACGGCGATACCGAGCGGAGCGGCGATGTCGATGATGGCCTTGGTCATCTGCACGTCGGCCTGCGACGGCGAGGGATCGCCGGAGGGGTGGTTGTGCACCAGGATCAGCGCGGTGGCCGATAATTCCAGCGCCCGTTTTATTACCTCGCGCGGATAGACCGGGGTGTGATCGACGGTGCCGGTCTGCTGCACTTCCTCCGATATCAGCTGGTTGCGCTTGTCGAGAAAGAGAATGCAGAACTGCTCCTTGTCGGCAAACGCCAGGCTGGTGCGGCAGTGCGCGATCACGTCATCCCAGGATGACAAGAGGGTGCGCTGCTTCAGCTGGCCTTTGGAAATGCGCTGGGCCGCCGCCGCGATCAGCTTGAGCTGCGTGATCGTCTTGTCGCCAATGCCTTTGACTTCGCGCAGCCGCGTTTCCGGCGCGTGGATCGCTTCGGCGAAAGAACCGAAGGTCTTGATCAGGCTCTTGGCCAGCGGCTTGACGTCGCCCTGGGCCCGCGCGCTGAACAATACCATCTCCATCAGTTCGTAATCGCTCAGCGCGTCAGGCCCGGCGGCGTGGAAGCGCGCGCGCAGCCGCTCGCGATGGCCGTGGTAATGCGGCGCCTCGGCGCTATCAGCCCGCTCTGGCCTCTCGCTGGGTTCGACGGACATCTCGTGTCAACAACCCTTCAGGCATGGTCCGGCCGCGCCGGGCCCAGGCTTAACGCTGGTAAGCGTCCACCTTGCCCGGCCGGCCAGCTTTTGCAACCGCGAATTGCCGGGGAGCGAATGCGCCTCAATAGCTCGCGCGCGGCGGATAATCGATCGGCGTCTGCGGATCCCGGTGCCAGTCATATTCGGCCGCCGCCACCGCGTTTTCGGCGACCGCCCGGCCGGCAAGCCGCGATACCAGGTAAAAGCCGAGATCGATGCCGGCCGAGACGCCCGCCGAGGTGACGTATTTGCCGGCGTCGACCCAGCGCGCGACGCTGTCCCACAGCACCTTCGGGCCGTGCGGCGCGACCCAGCTGAACGCGGAATGATTGGTCGCGGCGGGCAGGCCATCCAAAAGACCGCATTTCGCCAGCACGGCGGCGCCGGTGCAGACCGAGGCCATGATCCGCACCTTCTTGTCCATGGCGCGCATCCACTCGATCAGCGCGGCGACCCCTTGCGGATCGTTGTTTTCGTCGAGCAGCGGCCAGCTGCCGCCGCCGCCCGGAACCATCAGCAGATCGAGCGGCTCGCGCAGCGCCTGGGCAAAATCCCAATCCGGCACCACCGAGGGACCATTGATGCTCTTCACCTTGGCCAACGCCTTCGCGATCAGCACGATCTCGAACGGATAGGGTCCCTGGGATGCGTAATCGGTGCCGAGAAAGCGCGCGATCGAAAAAGCCTCGACGAAGCCGAACACATCGATCGGCTCGAAGCCCTCGAAAACCAGGATGCCGATCCGCTGGGTGCGGGGAAAGGTCGGAGGCTCTGCCATCTCTGTTCCCCCCGCGTTGGACCCGCCGCGCTTTCGGCCGCCGCGTCGCGGCCTTGCGGTGAACCGGTCGGCCTCCACTCTGCGGTGGTCGGCCCGTATTGGCAAGGACCTGAGGTTGTCGATCGCACGGCGCAATGAAGGTGCCGTCGGCATCTTGCGGCCCCGACTGGGGCGAGGTCTATGACGACTGCTCGGCCATAATTCGGTAGCGTGGGCAAAGCCAGCGAGACGCGCGCCTGCGCGCGCTCGATGGCGTGCCTACCATCTTTGTCGCGGCAGAAATGGTGGGCACGGCGCAAAGGTGCGCCTTTGCCCACCCTACCCAAGTGGCGTCATTGCGAGAGACATCGGCTTATTCCGCCGCGTCGACCGGCTCCGCCACCGGCTTCGCGCCGGCCCCATAGCGCTGGTCGATATAGTCGATCACCATCGCCTTGAACTCGGTGGCGATGTTCGGCCCGCGCAAAGTGCGGAATTTCTTGCCGTCGACGAACACCGGCGCCGCCGGGGTCTCGCCGGTGCCGGGCAGCGAGATGCCGATGTCGGCATGCTTGGATTCGCCGGGGCCGTTGACGATGCAGCCCATGATCGCGACGTTGAGCGACTCGACGCCGGGATAGCGGGTCTTCCACGACGGCATCTCGTCGCGGATGAAATCCTGGATCGAGCGCGCCAGTTCCTGGAAGGTGGTCGAGGTGGTGCGGCCGCAGCCCGGGCAGGCCGCGACCAGCGGCACGAAGGTGCGGAAGCCCATGGTCTGCAGCAGTTCCTGCGCCACCTGCACTTCCAGCGTGCGGTCGCCGCCGGGCTCCGGCGTCAGCGAAATCCGGATGGTATCGCCGATGCCGTCCTGCAGCAGAATGCCGAGCGCGGCGGCAGAAGCCACGATGCCCTTCGAGCCCATGCCGGCCTCGGTGAGGCCGAGATGGATGGCATAATCCGAACGCCGGGCCACTTCCCTGTAGACCGCGATCAGGTCCTGCACGCCGGAGACTTTGGCCGACAGGATGATGCGGTTTTTCGGCAGGCCGATTTCCTCGGCGCGCGCCGCCGACAGCAGCGCCGACTGCACCATCGCCTCGCGGGTCACCGCGCGGGCGTCGAGCGGCTCGGCCGACTTGGCGTTGTCTTCCATCAGCTTGGTCAAGAGTTCCTGGTCGAGCGAGCCCCAATTGGCGCCGATCCGCACCGGCTTGTTGTTCTTGAGCGCGATCTCGATGATGTCGGTGAACTGGCTGTCGCGCTTGTTCTTGAAGCCGACATTGCCGGGGTTGATGCGGTATTTGTCGAGCGCCTCGGCGCAGGCCGGATGGTCGGCCAAGAGCTTGTGGCCGATATAGTGGAAGTCGCCGATCAGCGGCGTGGTGATGCCGCGTTGGCGCAGGCCATCGCGGATATGAGGTACCGCGGCCGCGGCCTCGTCGCGGTCGACCGTGATCCGCACCAGTTCGGAGCCGGCGCGCGACAGCGCTGCGATCTGCGCCACCGTGCCGTCGATATCGGCGGTGTCGGTGTTGGTCATCGACTGCACCACGATCGGTGCACCGCCGCCGACGGCGACATGACCGACCATGACCTGGGTGGTCTTATGCCGGGCGCTCGGGCCGGCGGCGTCGTTCTGGGGCGGTTTGACGGGCTGGTTCATGGGGTCTCGAATATCAGGTTTTGATGACAGTCAGCAATGGATCCGTGGAAGTCAGGAACCACGGCTCCCAATAGGGGCGTCCAAGGGCGCTGCTCATGAGATAGCCTGCCAGGATGCCAAACCAAGGGGGCCTTGATAGCAGATGCCGATCCTTTGCCAGCGGCGTGGGATCGCGGGCAGGACCCTGCAATCAATCTAAGCTATTGAATAGGCAGCCATTTGCTGTTCATTGCAATGCCAAACAGCCGAAGCCGAGAAACTGCGGGATACGGTGGGTTGCAAGCTTGCGCTGCTGCGCTCCCTCTCCCCCGAAGCGAAGCGCTTGCTTCGCTTTGGCGGGAGAGGGCTGGGGTGAAGGGGTCTCACTACAAGCGACACGGCCCGTTGAGAGACCCCCTCACCCGCCGCTACGCGGCGGCCTCTCCCGCGAGGGGAGAGGCGGACGGAGACCGGCGCGGCGGGCTCGGGCTGACCGCCGGACCTTAAGCTAGCGCCAATGAGGGTCGCCCCTACGGAATCGACATGGCGCAGGGGCGCCCCTGGTGGGCGCCCGGCTCGAACGGTCGCTGCTGTTTCTTCTGAAGCGAACGTTGCCGCCGCGAAGAACCGGAAGAAAGATGGCTATCGCTTCGCTGAAGCCATCCTGCGAACTCCAGACTGCATGGAATTTGAAGGTGGCCAGTTGGACCGATGCGCCCGCCACGTACTCAACTGTCATCCTCCGCGAAAGCGGGGGATCTGATCGCGCGCTTCGCTCGCCCCGAGCGGCATCCTCAAGGTGCGGCCGACCGGCAGCAGCCGCAGCCCGACATGCGCATCGACCCAACCCCAGATCCCCCTGGGAAGAAACAACGCGAATGAAAGCGCGGCGGCGCCCAGGCCGACCAGATACCAGACTCCGGTTTGGCCGAACCAGGCCTCGATGGCGAAGAAAATCACCGCGCCCAGGATCGGGCCTTCGAAGGTGCCGAGGCCGCCGACCAGCACCATGAAAATCATGTAGGCGGTCCATTGCACGCTGAAATAGGTTTTCGGCTGGAACGTAATCGTGGTGGCGAGCCAAAGCGCCCCCGCCAGCGCGATACCGACGGCGGCCAGCACGAAGATGATCCGCTTGGTGCGCATCACGCGGACGCCGACTGAAGCGGCCGCGTCATCATCGTCGCGGATGGCCTGGACCGCCGCGCCCAGCGGCGAGCGCAGCAGCGCAAACAGAATGCCGAGCATCGCGGTCATGCCGCCGAGCGCGGTCCAGTAGGTCAACGCGTGACGGGTTTCGGCGGCATAGGCATCGAGCGCAATCAGCGAGGTGCCGGTCTCGCCGCGCACCAGCGTGTCGAGATTGACGAGCAGGTGCGTCAGCGCCGCGACCACCCACATGCCGATCGCGAACTCGCCGGTGCGCAGCCGCAGCATGAAGGCCGAAATCGGCAGCGCCACCAGTCCGACCACGAGCGCTGATAGCACCAGCGCGACATAGACGCTGACGCCGGCATCGGCCAGGCGCACCGCGCCATAGGCGCCAAGGCCGAAGAAGGCCTGCTGACCGATCGACACCAGGCCGCCATAGCCCGCCAGCGCGTTCCAGGTAACGGCCAGAATGACGTAGATGAACAGCGTGGTCAGCTGGTCGATGACATTGGCGTCGAACAGCCGTGGACCGGCCGCGAGCAGAAGGATGACAGCGACCGAGGCGGCCACCGAGCCGATCGACAGGCGGCTCCAGCGCTCGACCGTGATGTTGTCGAGGTTCATGCCCGGCGCCCCAGCGCCGACAGCAACAGGCTGCCACGGCCACCCAGATAGAGCCGCGCGAACAGCACCGCCAGAAAGACGGCATGGCCGGCGATGAAAAATCCCTGCGGGTTGATCTGGGCGCCAATATTCTGCGCGACCCCGAGCACAACGCCGCCGAGCAGCGTGCCCCACAACGACCCGGCGCCGCCGATCACCGCCGCCTCGAAGGCGAAGATCAGATGCGGGCCGCCGGCATAGGGGTCGAAGGTGGCGCGCATCGCCAGCGCCGCGCCGGCAAGGCCTACGGTCGCCATCGCGATCGCGGTGGCGATCGCATTGACCCGCCGTGCATTGATGCCGACCAGGCCGACCGTGTCGGGGTCCTCGGCGGTCGCCCGGATCGCCTGGCCGAGCGGCGTTCGCGATAGAAAGAAATGCAGGCTGCCCAGCACCACCACCGCGGCGGCAAACACCAGGACCGAGAGGTAGCCGACATCGATATCGTCGGTCAGCGACCATGAATCGTAGGAGAACGAGCCGATATAGGGTGCCAGCGAGCGGGTGTCGGCGCCAAATTGCTCAAACAGCAGATTGTCGATCACGATCGACAGGCCGAACGTCGAGAGAATCGGCACCAGCACGCCGGCCCGCGCGCTTCGCTGCAGAATCAGCCGCTGCAGCGCCCAGCCGATCACCGCCATCGCCGGCAGCACGAGAAGCAGGCCGAGAAAAGGCGACACGCCGAAACGGTCGGCGAGCACGAACAGCGCGTACGCCGCCAGCACGGCAAAACTGCCGTGGGCGATGTTGATGATGCCCATCACACTGTACATGAAGGACAGTCCGCAGGCGATCAGAGCGTAATAGCCGCCGAGCAACACGCCCTGCACGATTTGATTGAACCAGATCACGGCAGGATGGCCTCGCGGCCCGCTTTGCCGAGGCCGAAATAGGCCTCGGTGACCTGTTCTCGCGTCAGGTCCGCGGCTCTGCCTTCCAGGACTATTTTTCCTTCCAGCATGCAGAGCACACGGCCGGAGACGCGCAACGCGCGGCTAAGATCCTGTTCCACCAGGATGATGGTGGTGCCTGAGGTCAATAGTATCTGCAGCGAGGCATAGACGCGCTCCACCACCAGCGGCGAAAGGCCAAGCGAAACCTCGTCCAGCATCAAGAGTTCGGGATTGGTCATCAGCGCGCGCCCGATCGCGGTCGCCTGCTGCTCGCCGCCCGACAGGGTGCCGGCGCGGGCATGGCGGCGCGCCCGGAGATTGGGGAAGGCCTCCATCACCGCCTCGATGGTCCAGGCGCCGGCGCGGCCGGCAGCGCGCGCCAGCGTCAGGTTCTCCTCGACGCTCATCTGCGCGAACAGGCGCCGTCCCTCCGGCACCAAAGCAATGCCGAAGCCAACGCGCTGATACGACGGCGCCTTCGTGACCTCGGCGCCATTGAACGTGACGCGGCCGCCGGCGACCGGGTGCGCGCCGGCGATGGCGCGCAACAGCGTGGTCTTGCCGGCGCCATTGGCGCCGACCAACGCGATCGTCTCGCCGCGCTCGATTGCAAAGCTGACGCCGCGCACCGCCTGCAACAGACCATGGCGAACATCGAGATGTTCGACGGCAAGCAGGCTCAATGAACACTCCCGCCGAGATAGGCCGAGATCACGGCCTTGTCGGCCATCACCGCGCGCGGCTCGCCGTCGGCGATGATGCGGCCCGCATCCATGCAGATCAGCCGCTCGGCGACCTGCAGCAGGACGTGAACGATATGCTCGATCCAGACGATGGCGATGCCGCTTTTGTGCAGTCCGCGAATGGTCTCGACCAGTTCGCCGGCTTCGCTGTCGGTCAGGCCACCGCCGATCTCGTCGAGCAGCAGCACCGAAGGGTCGGCCCCGAGCGCACGCGCGAGTTCGAGCCGTTTGCGATCGAGCAGGCCGAGCGTTTCGGCGCGCCGATTGGCGACGCGCAGCATGCCGCACGCGGCGATCGCCTCGATCGCGCGCCGGTTGGCTTCCTCGCGCTTGAACTGCCCGCCATTGGTCGCGGCGACGAACACGTTCTCGAACACGGTCATGCCGTTGAACGGCCTGGGAATCTGGTGGGTGCGCACGATCCCGAGCCGGCAGCGTTGCGCGGCCGGCAGGCCGGTGACGTCGGCGCCGTGAAAATGGATCGATCCTGAAGTCGGCGGCAGCGCGCCCGCGAGCACGCTGAGCAGGGTCGTTTTGCCCGCGCCGTTCGGCCCGACGATGCCGACCGCCTCATGGCGGCGGAGCGAAAAGTCGATCGCGTCCAGCACCACAAGCGCGCTGAAGCGCTTGTGGATGCCGGACGTCGAAAGCACCGTGTCGTTCAACTCAGCCGTCACCTCGTCCGCTCGCGCGCCTCACTTCTGGTTATAGGCAACAAGCTTGGCTGCGACCGGCACGTTCGGATCGGTGGCGTTCTCGACCACCGCGAAATCGAGCTTGAACTTCGATCCCGGCTTGGACTTGAGCCATTGGCAGCCGATGATAGGTCCCGGCGAAACGTTTGCAACCGGCCCCGAAGTGAAATCGACCTTGCCGCACATCGTCACCGTGTTCAGGGAGCCGAGCGCCTTGGCGACAGCCGCCTTGTCCTTCGGATTGGCGCTGGCCTTCAGCGCGGCGATGCCGGCGTCGAACAGGGCCATGCTGGCGCCGAGCTGCTGGGTCCATTGCTTGCCGGACGCCTTCTCATAGCCGTCAGCGAGTTCGACGCCGGAAATTCCGGTCAGCGACGACTTGTAGGGGAAGGTCTTGTGCCAGTAGCAGGCGGTGGCGAGGTTGTAGCCGAGGTCGCCGAGCGATTCGACCTGGGCCGGGAACAGGCCGGTCTTGGCAATCTGGGCTATTTTCACGATCTTGGTGTAACCCTGCTGGGCGGCCTGGCGCCAGAACGCGGCGAAATCCGGCGGGATCGGGAAGGTGTTGAAGATCTCGCATTTTTCCTTCTTGAAGGTCGAAATTTGAGCCGAATAATCGGTCGTGCCGTCCTCGTAAGGGCCGGGATCGATGATGGTGAAGCCGGCCTTGGCCAGCCCCGGTGCCAGGTTCTGCCGGATGGCGTTGCCGTCGGCATCGTTGGGATAGAGCACGCCGACCTTCTTGTTGGTCTCCATGCTGCTCCACATCGATACATAGGCCTTGAAAAACTCGCCGCCGCCAAAGCCGAAATGGTAGGTCCATTTGAAGGGCGAAGGCGCTCCCGGCTTGCCGCCGCGCCCGAAATACCAGGCTTCCCAGGGCATCACGGTCGACAGGCAGGGCACGCCGGCGGCCTCGCAGGCGTCCGCCACCGGATTGATGGTCTCCGGAGTGGAGATCGGCAGCATCAGGTCGACCTGGTCGGTGTTGATCAGGGCCTTGGCCAATTGGCTGGCGCGCGATGGATCCGATTGGGTGTCGCGGTCGAGGATCTGGACGTCGTAGGTCTTGTCGCCGATCTTCAGCCCGCCGGCGAGCGACTTGCGCGCCAGTTCGAGCACGTAGCCGTCGGTTTCGCCGAAACCCGCCAGCGCGCCGGTGCGCGGGCTGACAAACCCGATTTTGAGCGTGTTTTCGGCGCCGGCGGCGAAAGCGCCGCGAACGCCAAGACCGAGCGCGAGCCCGCTGGCGCCACCGAGTGCCAGCACGTCGCGACGGGTGGGACGGCGCACCATTGAGCGCCCGCTATTGGCAAGATCCTTGGTCATGTTCTCTCCCTGTTGTGCGGATTGTGAAGTTTTTGGCGTTCATATCAATGTAGCGAAGGTCAGTGAAGGCCGACGATCGTCAGCCTTTTGTTGCAGGCTCCGAAGGCAGGCCGCCATGGCCTGCTTCGCTCTCGTTGCGCTCTCACGCCACCCATCGGCGCCGCGGAGCAAAATATTTCCGGTGCTGGCGGAACAACGCACATGTCAGCGCAGCAAGTCGATCATCGGCAGGAGCCCGTCGAGAACGAGATCGGGCCGCTCGGCCGCCACGGGCCCGCCGAATGAGGCACGATCGCCGAGACCGGTGGTGACCGCGATGGCAAGGGCTCCGGCGCTGCGCGCCATGCGCATCTCCAGCGCCGCGTCGTCGCCAACGACGATGGCCTGGCTTGCCGCGGAGGCGGGGATGCCCATCTGGCCGAGCGCGCAACACATGGCCTCGCGGGACGGCTTGCCCAGCACCCGCGCCCGCTTGCCGGTCAGCGAACGGATCATGGCGTTGATGGCGAAACTGGCGCCGATCGCCTTGCCGTTTTGGGTTGCAAAGAACGGCACGTTGGAGGCGGTCGTCAGCAAGGCGCCGGCCCAGACGTCGTGGCAGGCGGCCTCCAGATCCGGGAAGGTGAATTCCCGGAACCAGCCGGTGTAGATCGCCTCGATGCCGTCGGCGCTTTCGGAAGGGGCGACCACCTCAAGCCCCTGCTCGCGCAGCGGACCCTGCACGCCGGCCCCGCCCAGCACCCGAATTTTACGAATGCCGCGCTTTTCGAACCATGCCGCCGCCGAGGTGGAGGGCGTCATCATTTCGCCATCGCTGACATCGAGGCCGGCATGGCGCAGGCTCGCGGCGTAGGTCTGCGGCGTCTTCAAGGTGCCGTTGGTAAAAATGCGGAACGGAATCGCGCGCCGCCGCAACAGCTTCAAAAGGTCGATCGCGCCAGGCAGCGGCTGGTGGCCGCCGCTTTTGGCATCGCCAAGCACCAGCGTCCCATCCATGTCGAAGATGACCCCGCGGGTCGCCTGCACCCGTTCGATCAAAGCAGGGTTTAACTCAGTCAAGACCGCTCCCCACGTGCAGCGCGAGCCGGAATCCCGGCCGCTCGACTACCAGATCGCGTGCGGCCGGCCGCTCGGCGAGTTTCTTCAGCAAGACCAGCAGAGGTGCCATTTCCGGCGAATAGCCGGTGCGGCCGCGTCCCGCGCCGAGCATGGCGTCGACCTGGTCACCCGGCATCACCGCGCGCAGCAGGAACTCCTCCTCGGGCATGGTGGCGCCGAAACGGCGGCGCAAATCGGTCAAGGTTGGGAAATCGTCCTCCCGCTCCAGTTCGCGGGCGCGCGGGCGGTCCAGGATCGCGGCCTCGACCTTGGGATCGACCGGACGGGTCGGCCGGCCGAACTTGCCCATCACGTAGCGCATCACCTGGTCGGAGACTTGGCCGTAACGCCGGCCGCCGACCACGTTGAACAGCGCCTGGGTGCAGACCATCTGCGGGAACGGCGTCACCATGATCGGCTGGCCGAGATCCCGGCGCACCTGTTCGGTCTCGGCGATGACCTCCGGCAGGCGGTGGGCGAGCTTGAGCTCGGTCAACTGGCGCTCCATGGTGGTCATGACGCCGCCGGCGATCTGGTGCTGCAGAAAACTGGCGTCGAAGCTCTGCGGTTCGCCCGGCGGCAATCCTTCCGCTCTTGCCAGCCGCCACCAGTAATCATTGACATGCGACAGCATGGCGTCGTCGACCGCAACCGTGTGGCCTTTGGCGCGAAGGTTGGCGACCATGCGGACGGCTTCGGGCAGCGAAGTACCTTCGCCCGCCGGGCCGATGCCGACATGCACCGCGGAGGCGCCTTGTTCGGCCCCTTCGAGGCTCGACAAGGCGCCGTAGCCGATCGTGCAGTGAATATGCATTTCAAGCTGCTTTTTGCCGATCTCGGCCTTCACGGCGCGCGTCAGCGTCCGGGCGCGGTCGGGACTCATCAGCCCGGAGGGATCCTTCAGGTAGAACAGGTCGATATCCGCACTGTTCGCCAGCCGGCGCGCGAAGCCGGCATAGAAGGCGTCGTCGTGGAGGTCGGACAGGGTGAAGGTCAGCGCCACCATGACCTCGGCATCGCCTTCTTGCTTGATGATGCGCGAAGCCTCGAGCACGGCGTCGATATCATGCATCGGGTCGAGCATGATGAAGCGGCGGATGCCGCAGGCCTGCAGGCGACGGTAGACCAGCCGCATGAAATCCGGATCGGCCTGCTGCCAGGCGATAAAGCGCAAGCCGGTGGTGATGAACTGCAACGGGGTGCGCGGCATCGCGGCGCGTGCCCGCCTGATCCGCTCCCAGGGATTGTCGCGGAAATAGCGCACCGCGACCGCCATGTGGCTCGACGAGGTGAAATCGATGGCACGAAATCCGACGCGGTCGAGCGCGCCCGCGATCTGCAGCATGTGGTGGGTGCCGAGCCCGGTGGCGCCCCACAGGCTCTGGTTGCCGTCCCGCATCGAGACGTCGATGAGTCCGATTTCAGCCATGAGCCGATCCTTGAACCGAGCCTATGGACAATCCTTCCAGGAAGCGCGTATCGACCTCGCCGCGGATGAAGCGCGGGTCGGCCACGATGTGGCGATGCAAGCCGGCCGTGGTCTGGATGCCCTCGATCTCGATGCCATCGAGAGCGTCAGCCAGCCGCGCCACTGCCTCGGCGCGGGTTTTTCCGGCCACGATCAGCTTGCCGATCAAGGAGTCGTAGAATGGGGGCACCTCGCCGCCCTTGCCGATATGGCTGTCGACCCGGATGCCGGGACCCGCGGGCCAGCTGGCACGCTTTACCCGGCCGGGCGAGGGACGGAAATCACGCTCCCAGTCCTCGGCATTGATGCGGAGTTCGATCGCGTGGCCCTCGAAATCGACCCTGGCCTGGGTCAGGCCGAGCGGCTGGCCATCGGCGACCAGCAATTGCTGCTCGATCAGGTCGATGCCGGTGATCGCTTCGGTCACGGGATGTTCGACCTGGATGCGGGCATTCATTTCAAGGAAATAGAAGTCGAACGTTTCGGCATCGACCAGGAATTCGACGGTGCCGGCGCCGCGATAGCGCAGATGCTGGGTCAGCCGCACAGCGGCATCGGTCAAAGCGCGCAACGGCGGTTCGGGAATGCCGAAGGCCGGCGCCTCCTCGATCAGCTTTTGATAGCGGCGCTGGATCGAACAATCCCGGGTGCCGAGATGGATCGCGCACTTTCCATCGCCGAGCACCTGCACCTCGACATGGCGGCCCCGGCCGATATAGCGCTCGAGATAAATGCGCGGATCGCCGAACGCCGCTTGCGCCTCTGCCATCGCCATGTCGATCTGACGGTCCAGTTCGGCGGCGCTGTCGACGCGTTTCATACCGCGGCCACCGCCGCCGGCCACGGCCTTCAACAGCAGCGGATAGCCGGTGATGGCGGCCTGGTCGCGCGCGGCCGCCTTGTCCTCGGCTTCGCCACCCGGAACCACCGGCAAGCCGACTTCATCGGCGATCTGCCGGGCCTTCAGCTTGTCGCCCATCGCATCCAGGCTGGACACATCGGGCCCGACGAAGATGATGCCGGCAGCGGCCACGGCGCGGGCAAAACCGGCATTCTCGGACAGGAAGCCATAACCGGGGTGGATCGCATCGGCGCCCGCCGCCGCCGCCGCGGCGATCTCGCGCCCGATCGACAGATAGCTCGCAGCGGAAGGCGCCGGGCCTAGAAGCGCGTTTTCGTCCGCGATCTGTGCCGGCAGCGAGAGACGATCGGCCTCGGACACGCCGAGAATGGTGGTCATTCCCAGCCGTTGCGCGGTGCGAATGATCCGCAACGCGATCTCGCCGCGATTGGCAATGAAGAGGCGGCGGATCATGCGGCGTCTGGCCTCACCCGCATCAGCACGGCCTCGGTATCAACCAGGGTCGCATTTGGGATGACGATCGCTTCGACGATCCCGCAACAGCCGGCCGAAACCGACGTCATCAGCTTCATGGTTTCGATGATGGCCACCACCGTGTCAGGCCCGACCCGGTCGCCGACCTCCACAAAAGGCGGCGCTCCCGGCTGCGGCGCGCGGTAAAACGTCCCGGGCAAGGGCGGACGGATCGCCAGCGTGGAATCGTCCGCCGCGGGCTTCGGCTCGGTGCTGACCGTTGCGGGTTCGAGGGCTGGCGCCACGCCTGCCACATCATCCAATTCCAGTTCCTGCGACCAGCCCTTGCCGGTGCGGGCGACCTTGAGCGTGAATCGTCCGATCCTGACATCGACTTGGTCATAGGGCGTCTGGTCGAGAATCGTGACGATCTCTTCGATGTCCTCGCGCGTGATCGGAATATCCTTGGTCATCGCGGAAAGTCTCCGCTCATGCCACCGCCTTGACGCTGCTGAGTTCGCGCACCGCGTCGGCCAGGGCGATGGCGAATTCCGGATCGTTGATGTGGTATTCGAACCGGCGGACGTCGACATTCCCGGGCATCGCGCGGGCGACATAGTCGGCGAAGATCGGCGGCAGGCTGGGATCGTGCAGATGACCCTCAGGGCTGTCGTGATGGGAAAACCCCTTCAGCGGAATATAGAAGCGAACCGGACCCTTGGCGTCCTTGGCAATTCCCGCGACATGATCGGCGAGCCGCTCCAGGTCGCCTGAATTAGTCCGCACCGCGGTCAGCGCGGCATTATGGATGTGAAACCGGCGTCCGCCGAAGGGGTCGTCGCCGACCGCCATCGGCGAGGGCATGATGTAGAAATCGGTATTGCCAGGCGCGAAGATGGTGGGAATGCCGCGGGCGGGGCCGGCGGTGGCGCGCTCCGGACCCGCGGTACAGATGCCATTGTGGATATGGTCGTTGATCTCCACCAGCGACATGTCGACGATGGCGGCGACGTCGCGATCGGTGGCGATCGAATCAAGCGTCTTGCCGCCGTTGCCGGTGGTGTGGAACGCCATCACCTCGTAGCCGTCGGCTTCCAGTTTTTCGCGCAGCGTGCGCATGCCGCGCTCGGTCGTTCCCAGCGTCGAGATCAGGACCAACGGGCGGCCGTCGGCCTTGGCCGGGCGATAGGCATGGGCCATCCCGGCGACGGCTGCGGCGCCGTTGCGAAATACTTCACGGGCGATGCTGTTGAGGCCCGAAATATCGCACACCGCGTTCAGCATGCAGATGTCCTTCAGGCCGACGAACGGCGCCGTAAAGCCGGAGGCCAGCGTCGAGATCATCAGCTTGGGAAGTCCATAGGGAAATGCCCGCATGATGGCGGTTCCGAGCGTGGTCCCCATCGAGCCGCCGATCGACAGAATGCCGGAAAAGCCCAGCCTCTCGTGGGCCTCGATCGCCAGTTTCATGGCGCCCTCGATCATGACCGCCTGGCACTTGCCCTCATGACCGAGTGCCCGGACTTCCTCGATGGTTTTGCCGGCGGCGCCGGCGATTTCTTCGGGTGAGATCTCGGCGCCGCCAACGGTGCGCCGGACGCTGGCGTCGAGGTGGATCACCTCGCAGCCGTTTTCCTCCAGAACGCCGCGCAGGAAGCGGCCTTCCTGCTCCTTGGTGTCCTGGGTGACGATCAGAAGTACCTTGGGCTTTGCGGACATCTTCCTCTCCATCGGTGACGTGTCGATTGCGCCGCAGCGCGATCGGTTAGGATGCCGTCCGGGCGGCAATTGGGAAAAAAATGTATCTGGAACAGAGAGGGGCGGCTTTGACGGGTCCGCAGCCGAGTTGGAGAATTCGGCAAGGCTCGAACCGACGAATCGACCTCCTGCGTCGGCTCGCGCCGGGGAATTCGGTCCGCTCAGAACGCCTGGTCGCGCCGGCCGGCCCTGAAGTCTCGCGGAGAGACACGGTGGCTCTTACTGAAACACCGCGAGAAATAGGCCGAATCGCTGAATCCGCAATCGTAGGCCACCTGGGTAATCGACACGCCGCCGCGTTCGGTCCGCAGCCGCTCGGCGGCGTGGCTCAGCCGCTGCTCGAGAATGAAGGCCGACGCCGTCGTCGATAGCCGCTCGAACACCAGCTGGACCGACCGCGAACTGATGTGAAGCGCCTGCGCGATCGACGAGGTGCGAAGCTCCGGATCGAACAGATGTTCGCGGACATAAACCAGCACCAGCCTGCGAAGTTCAGCGGGCGCCCCCGAGGCGCAGGGTTCGATCGATTGTCCGATCGCATGGAGCGCGAGATCGAGGCCGACGCGATCGATGCAATCGCGCCAGTCGGCGTCGGTAGCGAGCAAATCGAGCTGGCTCCAGGCCGTGCGCATGAAGGAGATCAGAAGCTTGGATCGGTGGGGGTCAATGGCCAGGCCGGCCGCGCGATCGAGATCGAACGCCGGGTGCGCCAGCGCGATGCTGGATAAGGGTAAATCCAGCACGAACAACTCATAAGGTGTGACGAAATCGACGCCATAGCCCCGGTCGGGATCGCACAGCGCGGCGCAACCCGGGTTGATGGTGATCTCGCGGCCGGACTGGATGTTGACGCCGGTACCGCCGACCTGGAGATGCAGGAACACCGAACCGGATCGTTTGGGAGGCATCCCGGACTGCCAGCGTCTGACGCGCGACGGCTGCGCCTTGATCCGTACCAGTCCGATGGTGCCGAAATGATGCGTCGCCAGCCGGCCGTCAAATTGCGTCCGATCCGCGTCAACGACGCAGCCCCTGAACGTGTCCCCTACAATCTCATTCCATTGATCCAGTCGCGCGCTACGCCGGACTGGCGCGGCATGGTTCATGGCCATGCAAGGTAACCTCCCGACTGCCGTACTCAGCGTGCCCTTCGGGCATCCCTCGGCAGCGCTAAAAATTAGCACGACCGCTGTTTACGCGCAATTGTTAGCCCCCAGCAGGCCTTGCCTTAACCGAGGCCGGCCGGTTGACGAGATAAAGCCCCGCGATCACCAGAAGCGCCGCCGCGGCGAATACCGGGGTCAGCCTGTCATGCATGATGAAGTAGCTCGCCACGACGCCGAACAACGGGGTGATGAAGGTGAAGGCCGATAACTGGCTGGCGGAGTAGGTCTTGACCAGCGCGAACCAGAGCAAAAAGGTCAATCCGACCACCCAGACGGTCTGATAGGCCATCAGCCACCATGCCAGTGGCGCCGGGCAACCGGGTCAGGCTTTCGCCGGAAAGCCACGCCGCCAGCCCGAGGATCGGGATCGACATCGCCACCTGGTAGGCGAGCGCCTTTTCGGGCGGGGCCCGCAGCAGCGAGGTGGTTTTCACCACCAGCGTCGTGGCCGCCCACAGCGCGCCACCGCCGACGATCAGGAGATCGCCGAGCAGCACATCGGCATCGACGTTGGCCTGGGGAACGCCGATCGCCAGCGCGACGCCGAGAAAGCTCAAGGCGAGCCCACCCCATTGCGCGGCACGCAGCCGCTCGCCGAGAAACTGGTAGGAACCGAGCGCCACGAAAAACGGCGCGGTATAGAGAAAAACCACCGCGCGCGACGCCGATGTGAGCTTCAGCCCGCGATAGATCAGCACGAATTCGAAGCCGAACAGCACGCCCGCGAACAGGCCGGCACGAAGCGTGCCGTCGGAGGCGAACAGTTTCACCCCGCGCGCCCGCGCAATCAACAGCAGCAGCGGCAGTGCGCCGACGGAGCGCAGGGTGGCCTGCAGCATCGGCGGAATGTCGGGGAGAACCAGCTTGACCGAGATCTGGTTGAAACCCCAGCTCAAACAGAGCAGCAGCATCAGCGCGATGGCGCCCGGACCGAGCGGGCGCCCGGTCGAGGCGTGCGGTCAACGGCTCTGACGTCATGGGCCCTCGTGCCGGCTTGGTCGCCGTGTTGTTATTTCTGGCAATGCGCGCAGGTACCGGTGATTTCGACCACCGACAGTTTGGGCACAAAACCGGTGGCGCGCGCGGCGGCGTTGAGACCCTGCGCCACCGGCGCCGCCGGAATCTCGCCGACCGAGCCGCAGGCCTCGCAGATCAGAAAGGCCACCATCGCCGCGGCGTCGTGATCATGGGCGCAGGCGAGAAAGGCGTTGCGGCTTTCGATGCGGTGGACCAGGCCGTTGTCCATCAGGAAATCGAGCGCGCGATAGACCGTGATCGGCGCCGGCCGCGGCATCAGCTTGGCCAGTTCGTCGATCACCTCATAGGCCCCGAGCGGGCGATGGCTGGACAACAGCGCCTGCAGCACCTGGCGGCGGATCGGGGTGAATTTCTGGGCCCGCAGCTTGCAGACCCCTTCGGCATGGCGCAGCGCATCCGCGGCGCAGCGGCCGTGATCGTGATCCGGCGCCGGAAAGGTTGGCTTGGTCAGGGTCATCAGGGCCCTCATGTAACGCGCCGGGGCCGGTCCGTCTAATCCGGATTGCGGAATATTTGCGGCGCAGCCATCGCCAGGCGGCGCGGTCGCTTCCCCATTCGCTCACAAAAGCGGCTCTCCCGGGCCCAAGGCATGTGCTGCCGGCGGGTCAGCCTTCCCAAATGGCCGATGTCCCTTATTAATAAGCTTGCTTATAAGATCTTCGTAAGCTTGCTTATGATATCGAAGGCTCATGAAAGCGACGGCGATGGCTCGCGGCACCGTGGATTTGAACCTGCTGTTCACGCTTGGCGAGGTGCAGCGGCTGGTGCGCGCCTATGCCGACCGGCAGGCGGCCCGCTACGGCATTACCCGGGCGCAATGGGCGGTGCTGGCCAAGGTCGAGCGCACCGAGGGGCTGAAGCAGTCGGAACTCGCGGAACAAATGGAAATGCAGCCGATCACGCTGACGCGGCTGATCGATCGGCTGTGCGACAACGGCTGGATCGAGCGCCGCGGCGACGAAACCGATCGCCGCGTCAACCGGCTCTATCTGCGCAAGGCGGCGCGCCCGCTGCTTGGCAAATTGGGCGGGCTGCGCTCCGAACTGACCGCGACCGCGCTGGCGGGCATCAATCCCACTGAGGCCCACCGCCTGCTCGCCCAGCTCGAAACCATCAAGGAAAACGTGCGCAACGCGATCCAGAACCCGACCGCCGAGCCGCCGAAGAAGGAGCCGCGTTATGGCTGACCAGGTTCTGAAGTTCGCCCCCGAGCAGAAGGGCGACCCGGCGGGCAAGCCGCGGCCAAAAATGGCGGCGAAGCCGAGCCGCCGCCTGATGGCCGCGATGCGGCGTTACCGTCGCGCGCTGTTGCTGGTCGCCTTGCCGCTGGCCGCGCTGATCGGCGGCGCTGTTTTCTATCTCAGTGGCGGACGCTACGTCACCACCGATGACGCCTATGTCGGCGCGCAGAAAGTCCTGATCACGCCCGACATCTCCGGCAAGATCGAAAAGGTGGTGGTCAGGGAGGGCCAAGAGGTCAAGGAAGGCGACGAACTGGTGGAGATCGACCCGGTGCCGTTTCGCCTCGCGGTCGACCAGGCCAAGGCCACGCTGGCGCAGACCCGCACCACCTATGAGAACCTGAAGGCCAACATCAAGATCTTCGGCCAGATGGTCGACCTGACCCAGCAGGGCGTCGACCTGAAGCAGCGCGACGTCGATCGCAAGACCGCGCTGGCCAAGAGCAGTTTCGGCTCCCAGCTCGATCTGGACAATTCCTCGAACGCGCTGGTGACGGCGAGCGCCGAACTCGCCTTTGTCAAGCAGCAGCTGTCGAGTGCCAAGACCCAATTGCTGGGCGATCCCGATCTGCCGCTCGACCAGTTCCCGCCCTATGCCCAGGCCCAGGCCGCGCTCGGGCAGGCCGAGCGCAATCTCGACCACACCGTGTTGCGGGCACCGATGGCCGGCATCGCGACCCAGGTCGAGCAGATCCAGCTCGGCCGCTTCGTCGTAGCCGGCACCCCGATGTTCTCCATCATCGATGTTGCCAACCCGTGGGTCGACGCCAACCCGAAGGAATCCGATTTCACCTATGTCGCGATCGGCCAGCCGGTGACGATCGACGTCGATGCCTTTCCCGATCACGTCTTCAAGGGCAGCGTCGGCTCGCTCAGCCCCGGTACCGGCGCGCAATTCGCGATCCTGCCGCCGCAGAACGCCACCGGGAACTTCGTCAAGGTGGTGCAGCGGGTACCGGTGCGGATCTACTTCGACGGCCATGATGCCTATGTCCGCAAGCTGAAGGCCGGCATGAGCGTCACGACCTCGATCGATACCGGCCATCGCCGTTCGCTCGCCGCCCTGCTTCCATTCACGGCGGGCGCCGCCAAGGAGGAATGACCGGTCATGTCGACTTCGGCGGCAGCCCCGATCGCGGTTCCCGGCCTGCGCCGCAACATGGTGACGATCTGCGCCATGACCGCGACCATCATGCAGGCGCTCGACACCACCATCGCCAATGTCGCGCTGCCCTATATGCAGGGCACGCTGTCGGCCTCGCAGGACCAGATCAACTGGGTCTTGACCTCCTACATCGTCGCCGCCGCGATCATGACCGCGCCGGTCGGGTGGATCGCCAACCGGTTCGGCCGCAAGCGGATCTTCATCGTCTGCTCCGGCGGCTTCACATTTGCCTCGGTGCTGTGCGGGCTCGCCCAGGACATCGACCAGATGGTGCTGTTCCGGCTGCTGCAGGGTGTGTTCGGCGCCGCCTTGGTGCCGCTGTCGCAGGCGGTGATGCTCGACTCCTACGCGCTGCATGAGCGCGCCAAGGCGATGTCGATCTGGGGCATGGGCGTGATGATGGGCCCGATCATGGGCCCCTCGCTCGGCGCCTGGCTGACCGAGACCTATTCCTGGCACTGGGTGTTTTTTGTCAATCTGCCGTTCGGGATCTTCACCGTGCTCGGCCTTTTGGTGTTCATGGACGAGACCCGCAAGGATATCGATCTGCGCTTCGACTGGTTCGGCTTCACGGCGCTGGCGATCGCCATCGGCAGCCTGCAATTGGCGCTCGACCGCGGCGAGCAGCTCGGCTGGCTGGAATCAGGCGAGATCATCGCCGAGTTCACCGTCTCGGCGATCGGCTTCTACTATTTCTTCGCCCATTCGCTGACCACGCCGCGGCCGTTCATCCAGTTCGCGCTGTTCAAGGACCGCAACTTCGTCACCGGCTGCATCTTCATGGCGGTGATGGGGCTCGTGCTGTATTCGACCATGGCGCTCTCCTCGCCCTATCTGCAGAACGTGATCGGCTATCCCATCATCACCGCCGGCGTGCTGCTGGCGAGCCGCGGCTGCGGCACCTTCGTCGCCATGATGCTGGTCGGCCGCATGATGCGCACCATCGAGGCGCGCACACTGATCATCACCGGTCTTGGTCTCACCGCGCTGTCGCTGTTCTACATGACCGGCTGGACCGACCAGACCGGCGTGCACGAAATCGTCACCTTGAGCATCATCCAGGGATTCGGCTTCGGCCTGGTGTTCGTGCCGCTCTCCACGGTATCCTTCCTGACGCTGCCCAACCAGCTGCGCACCGACGGCACCTCGATGCTGACCCTGATGCGCAATGTCGCCAGTTCGATCGGCATCTCCCTGGTGATCGCGCAGCTGACCGAAGGCGCGCGGCGCGAGCACGCCATCCTCGCCGAGCACGTCAATCCCTTCAACCAGGCGATGCAGATGCCTAACGTCTCCGGCATGATCAACATGGGTACCGACGCCGGACGCGCCTTGGCGGATGTGATGATCGACGTGCAGGCGCAGATCATCGCCTTTTCGCTCGACTATCAGATGGTGATGGTCTTCATCCTGTGCTCGATTCCGCTCGCGATCATGATCGGCTCGACCCGCGCCTCGCTGCGCAAGCAGGCGGTGGCGCCGGAGCACGCGGTGATGGAGTGAAGGGAATGTCGGTTCGTTATTTTGCGTAGGGTGGGCGAAAGCGCCTTTGCGCCGTGCCCACCCTTTTCGGACGCGGAAAGATGGTGGGCACGCCATCGAGTGCGCGCTTCGCGCGTCTCGTTGGGAGCGCAAGCCGGGCGAGGTTTTAGCCCCCGGATCCCACTCAATAAACCTGCGGGACGAAGCGCTGGGTCGATTTCTTCGGCCGCTTATAGCCGGTATCCGGCTGGCGCGGCGGCAGCTCGATCTCGACCGGTCCAAGATCCTGATAGGGAATCTGGTTCAGGAGATGCCGGATGCAGTTGAGCCGGGCGCGCTTCTTGTCATCGGCGTTGACGACGTACCATGGAGTCTTCTTGCGGTCGGTATGGGCGAACATCACGTCCTTGGCCTTGGAATATTCCACCCAGCGCTTGCGCGATTCCATGTCCATCGGGCTCAGCTTCCAGCGCTTGATCGGGTTCTTGATGCGATCCTGAAAGCGTCGTTCCTGCTCCTCGTCATTGACCGAGAACCAGTATTTGATGAGGCGAATCCCCGCGCGCACCAGCATCTCCTCGAAGATCGGGCATGAACGCAGAAACTCCCGATATTCGTCCTCGCTGCAGAACTGCATGACATGCTCGACCCCGGCGCGGTTGTACCAGCTGCGATCGAACAGCACGATCTCGCCCTTGCGCGGCAGTTCGGCGACATAGCGCTGGAAATACCACTCGCCGCGTTCGCGCTCGGTCGGCGTGCCCAGCGCCACCACGCGGCAGATGCGCGGATTGAGGCTCTCGGTGATGCGCTTGATCACCCCGCCCTTGCCGGCGGCGTCGCGCCCTTCAAAGATCACGGCGACCTTGAGGCCCTGCAGCCGGACCCATTCCTGCAGCTTGATCAGTTCGAACTGCAGATGGGCGAGTTCGTCGATATAATTATAGTCCTTCGGCGGCTTGCGCGGCTTTCGCCCTCCGGACGGGGACCAATACTGCTCGAGGGCCGTGAGTTCCCTGGCGTCGCGCAACACCGATTGCACCGGCCCGGCAGATCTACGATTCTTGACCATGGGTCCCAGTAATGCCTCGATGGAAATCATGTAGGATCAGGGATGATGGCGCATCGTGCGTCAGCGAAGGCCGACAAACCCAGCATGAAAGTATGATTGCTCCGGTATGCCGGACCATGATCTAGCGCAATAAAGACGCAGAATGCCATGCCGTTGCCACGGCTGGCTTGATCAGCCGCAGCGCCCGGTGCCTCGTAACCGTAGCGTGATTGCGTCCGCTGACGGTATCAGACCTTTTCCGGATCGGGCTCAGCTTCCAGATTGCCGTCGGCGTGATGGTGATGGCTGGCTTGCTCGCCAAGCGGTGGCGCTTCGTGATGGAGAACGGAATCCTGATGCGGCTCGGACACCGCGGACGGGGCCAGCGGCGGCTCCGCTTCGGCCGCCTTGTCGGCTGGGGACGGCGGCGCTGCGGCTTCGGCCGCTGCCTGCTCCTTGATGGTCGAAAGCTGGTTCGCGGTTAGCCTGTAGGCCAAGAAGGGGCCCAGTACGAGCGCGACCAGCGCAACGATGAGCGCGAAGCCCGGCGATATATTGGATGTGCTCTGCTGGTCCTCGTCGACGTTCTTTTTCACCTCGTCGAGGTCCTTTTTCATCGCGTCGACGCGTTGCGCCAGGGCCTCGGTGGGGGCGGTGTTGGCCTTGAGCGTATCGCCGACCTGCGCCACGAGCTTGGCTTGGGAGGCCGCAACCTCCTGCCGCAGCGCTTGCGCGGCCTTGTCGCCGGTATCCTTGGCGTCCTTGAGGAATTTGACCTGGTCGGAGCGCAGCGCGTCGATCTGGTCGAGCATGATCTGCGCGGCCTTGTCGCTGCTCGACTTGGCGTCCTGGATCAGCTTGAGCACGTCGGAGCGAAGCATGACGGTCTGGGCGATCTTGTCGCTGTTGGCCTTGTCATCGCTGGACAACCGCTGCAGCTCGGCGCGAACGCTGTCGACCGTCTTGGCGAGCTGCTGCTCGCGATCCTGATTGGCCTTTTCGGCGTCGGCGAGCTTCTGGGTGAGCTCCGTGCGCAAGGCCGTCAGGTCAGGGGTCCCATCGTTCGACTGGGATCTGACCGAATAGGAAAACAGGGCAAAGATGCAGAGAACAAGAACAGTCAAGGCATACTTGGTCACGGCGAAGTCCTCCCATTAAGCGAGCATATTTTTCTCCATGCAGCCAAAGTTGGCGGCGACGCCGATTTTGCGCTCAGAGAGACAATTCCATCAATTGCATCAACATTGCGGCACTCCAGCCTGTAATGGTATCTTGTCATCAAGCAACATTGACGTCAAATCGCAAAAGCCTGATCGGCCGGGCTCGCGGGTTCAGCTTATCGGTTTGCTTATGCCGGGCCGTGACAAGGGCTCGCGCCTGCAACGGTGTCAGGGAGAGCGTCATCAACGAGATTAAAAGAACGCGCGGTGAATTCCTCACCTCGACCTGCCGCCGCGCGCCGTGCATGCAACCGTTCGCGGTAGCCTACTTGATCGGCGGCCGCGGCAACACGGCCTCGCCGGCTTCCATCCGGTAGATGTGGTCGAGCGAATACCAGGGCGCGACGACCGCGGGTTCGGTCGGGTGAGGCCGGTCGTGACGCTCGAACTTGCCGATCAGCGCTTTGGTCACGCCGAACTGCACGTCGCTGTCGATATGCGGGTCGGCGGGATCATAGACCTGCGAAATCAGCACCTTGAATCCCGGCTTGAAGATCAGGGCGTGCAGATGCGCCGGTCGAAAAGGATGCCGGTTCTGCGAATCCAACAGCCTGCCGACCACCCCATCGGTGGGAAGCGGGTAACCGACCATCATCACCGAACGAAACCAGAAGCGTCCCTGCGCATCGGTGGTAAACTTGCCGCGCAGGTTCATGTCGGCCTGCCCGGGATCCTGGTTTTCGTAGAGCCCGACCGGGGAAGCGTGCCACACATCCACCTCCGCCCCCGCGACCGGGTTGCCGGCCCGGTCGACGACGCGCCCATTGACGAACAGCGGCGGTCCCGGCGTGTCGGAGCGGACGATGGAGCCCCCGTTCTCCATCACCGGCGAGTTCAGCCGCCAGAAGGGTCCGAGCAGGGACTGCGCGGTTTCGGTATTGCCGTGATCGCCATTGTTCAACAGGCACACCAGCGAGGAAACCCCTAGCGAGCCGGCCATCAATATCACTTCATTATGGGTGTCATTCGAGCGCTGCCCCAGTTCGACCAGGATGGCGGCGGCCTCGCGGAACTCCGCTTCGGTCAGCCTGACGTCGCGGACAAAGCCGTGCAAATGCGTGATCAGCGAGATCATGATCTCGCGCAGCCGCGGATCGGATGTCCGTTCCATCACGGCGAGGACAGCCGGCGTGACTTGCTCTTGATGTTCGATGATCATGGCGCGCTCCATGCACGGCGGCTGACGCCCGGTCGACCCAATCGTCGGGCGATGACCGACATCGCGTCAGTTCAGCTTTTCGATCGCCATCGCCACACCCTGCCCGACGCCGACGCACATGGTGGCCAGCGCGCGCAGGCCGCCGCGCTTCTCCATGCCATGCACCGCCGTCATCGCCAGCCGCGCGCCGCTCATGCCGAGCGGGTGGCCCAAAGCGATCGCGCCACCATGCGGGTTGACGAAGTCGGCATCCTCGGCGACGCCGAGCTGGCGCAGGCAGGCGATGCCCTGGCTGGCAAAGGCTTCGTTGAGCTCGATCAGATCGAAATCGCTGATCTTGAGGCCGAGCCGCGCCATCAGCTTGCGGGTCGCGGGCACTGGGCCGATGCCCATGATGCGCGGCGGCACCGCCGCCGAAGCCAGCCCCAAAATCCGCGCCCGCGGCTTCAGCCCGTGCTTTTTCACCGCTGGCTCGCAAGCAAGTAACATCGCTGCGGCGCCGTCATTGACCCCGGAGGCATTGCCGGCTGTCACGGTGCCGGGATTGCGCACGATCGGCTTCAGTTTGGTCAGTGCCTCGAGCGTGGTTTCCGGACGGGGATGCTCGTCCTTATCGATCGTGAGCGGGCCGCCCTTGCCGCCCGGCACTGATACCGGCGTGATCTCCTCGGCGAAATAGCCGGATGCGATCGCCTTTCCGGCGCGCTGCTGCGAGCGGATCGCGAACGCGTCCTGATCGGCGCGCGAGACCTGGAATTCCTCGGCGACGTTCTCGCCGGTTTCAGGCATCGCATCGACGCCATATTGCGCCTTCATCAAGGGATTGATGAAGCGCCAGCCGATTGTGGTGTCGAAGATTTCGGCGGAACGCGAAAAGGCTTCCGGCGCCTTGCCCATCACGAACGGTGCCCGCGTCATCGATTCGACGCCGCCGGCGATGGCGAAATCGATCTCGCCGGCTCGAATCGCGCGCCCGGCGGCGCCGACCGCGTCGAGCCCCGAGGCGCACAGCCGATTGAGCGTCAGACCGGGAACGGTCTCCGGCAGGCCGGCCAGCAAAAGCGCCATCCGCGCCACGTTGCGATTATCCTCGCCGGCCTGGTTGGCACAGCCGTAATAGACTTCGTCGAGCTCAGCCCAGTCGAGCCCGGGGTGGCGCGCCATCAAGGCCTTGATCGGGGTCGCGGCCAGATCGTCGGCGCGAACCTTGGCGAGCGACCCGCCGAACCTGCCGATCGGAGTGCGCACGGCATCGCAAATAAAGACATTGCGCATGGATGATCTCCCTTGATGCCCGCCGGCTTTTGCGTTGTCAGGCCCGAACAAGTCTTAAGAGCGGCTCGGGTGCAGGTCAATTCAGGGGCGGCCACGGGCATTGGCCTCTCACTCCCTCTCCCGCTCTTCGCGGGGGAGCGACCGCGGCACCGCAGCCATCAGCCGCCGGCGTTTTCCCTGCTGCCGAGGAAGACATCTTCCATCAGCGAAGAGGAGACCGAGGGCACCTGCGCGCCGTCGGAGGCCCGGGAGATGGCGATGCGGGTCTTGTTGAAGACGGTCTCGGCAGCCGCGGCCTGCGCATCGAGGTTATTGAGCAGCTCGGACACCAACACGCTGGTGGGCGCCAAGGAATCCTCGGCGACCTGGCCCGGCGTGGCCGACGAAATGACCAGCGCATTGTCGGGTGTGTTGATCGGCGCCAGACCGTGAGAGAAAGCCCGGAACCGGCGTTCATAGGGATTGCGCCGGGAGGCATCGAGCACCACCAGCTTGGCGCAGGCGCCCTGCTCCTTCATCATGCCGAGCACGGCTTCGATGCTGAACCCCTCGCGGCGCACGTCGGATTCCTTCCAGATCGTGGCATCAACCGGGATCATGTAGCTCTCGCGGCCGGCCTGGATGCCATAGCCGCCGAAGAACAGCATCACCACCGAGTCCGGCCTGATCTTCGATTTCAGGCGGCCGATCGCCCTGACCATGTCGTCCTTGCTGGCGTCTTCGATGACATCGACCTCGAAGCCGTTGCGCCGCAGCGCCGCGGTCAGCGCGCGGGCATCGTTGATCGGCTGGCCGAGCGGCGCGGTGGCATCGGGATAATGCCCGTTGCCGATCACCAGAGCGACCCTCGAAGCCTTGCCGGCGACGCCGGAATCCTGGTCCGTGGCGACCGCCTTGGCCGCGTCCAGCGCACGCATGTTCAGCGCAGCATGGGCGCCGATCGCCAGCGACACCATGCCGACCAAAACGGCGGCAATGGTCAGGGAGCGGCGAGAGAAACTGATTTGCGCTAGTTTCATGGCGTTCAAATCCTGCCCGTTAGCACTGGACACACGCTTTGGTCGCGCCCAGGGCCTTTAGAGTTTTTGGGTTGCCCGGCGAGATGCCGCCCAAATACGCTCATTTTGCGGCACTGCAACATGCATCCCATACCTTGCATGGGCCGATCCGGCAACCTCATTTGGTAAATAACGCCGTGTCGCAAACGCGCAGATTTGACTCTTGCTAAACATTTTCCCGCCCGAAACCCTAACTCCCAAGATCGCCCGGAGCTGAGCATGACACTGTGATGTCCATCACATTTGTGTTTCCCGGCCTTTCGTGTAGCGTTTTGCGGGTTTGCAATGTTCGATGATTTGCATTTTTCGGGCTGGAAGGCGGCGGCGACCGGTCGCGAAAAGAGCGTTGCGGGGGGCGCGCGGGGGCGGACGCGCGTAAAAAATCATGCGTTTTCAAACAGTTGTCGGTGCCGCCTACCGCGCGCTGACGGTCCCCAAGGATGGTCCGTCGCTCTATGACCTCTGTGATCCCGTGCTCTCGAACGGGGCCGGCGGCGACCTCCATCTGGCCAAATTCTACAAGACCGCGCTTGGAAATCCGGCGCTGCGGCCACTTTTACGCCGCACCGGGCTCACCGAATTGCGTGACCAGACCCGGCTGAGGCCGCTGCGCGAGGCGCTGGTCCGGGCCCGCGACGACCTCATCCCCGACTGGGCCGCGATCGGCCAGCCGGTGGCCGCGCTGTTGGATAGAATCGAACTCGAGCATCCCAGGCCCAGGCCGGCGCCGGCGCCGGCCTCTGTACCGGATGTCGCCAAGATCGAGCCCGTGATCCACGCCTGCGGCCAGCACCTGTTGCGCGCTTTCGCCCGTCACGGTTTCATTCCGGCCTATGCCGCCTTCAACCTGATCGGCGACGCCGACATCAGGGGCCGCGAACTGCTGATGGCCCTCACGGGCCTGAACTCGCGCGGCTACAAGAACTCGACGCTGCTGTTCAACATGGCTCGGATCTTCATCGCGCGCTCGCCGGCGCGTGCGCTGATCAACCCGGCCTGGACCGGCATCGCCGAGCCGATGTGGGAGCCGGTGCAGATTCGCCATCGCTCCGCCTACTACGACGCGTTCTTCATCGAGGCGCTGCTTTGCTTTGTCGACAGCGGCCTGGCATCGGTGGATCAGTCCGCGACCTCGCGCCGCGTCATCGCCGAGATGGTCGAGTTCTGTCTTACCACCAGCCGCGAACAGGTGCGCTCGTGCGACGGGACGACCATCAGCGTCATCACCGCGATCGCGCCGCCACCGCATCCGCGCTTCAGCCGGTTCTTCGCCGGCGTCAAGCAGGACCTCGGCTTCGGCATCTATGTGCCGGATTGCGACACCACAGCCTGCGCCTTCTCGGCAGCGACGCAGGCCGGCTCGACCGACCCGATCCTCAATCAACCCTTGCTCGACCTCTATGCCGGCTATCAGGTCCGAGGCGGCGTCAACGAGCCCCTGGTGACGGTGCCGCTCAATGACACCATCGATTACGAAGGCGGCGTCGTGACCTGGATCGACAACCTCGCGGGCGAGCGCCCGTTCGGCAACGATCTCGATCCGACCCTCAACCTGGACATCCTCGAAGTCAGTTTCCGCAACTTCCGCCGCTGGAACATCATCGAGAGCCCGGGCCGGCTCGCGACCGTGCGTCGGATCATCGGCTTTCAGAAGCGGCTGGCCGCCAGCGGCGCATTCACTGATCCACGGTCACATATCTATTATTTGCCGGAACTCTATTGCGCCTATTTCGGCCGCTGCTACGCCGCCTTCATCGCGCTGCCGCTGGCCGCGCAGCGATCAATCGACCCCGACGGTACGCTCGCCTTCATCCGGGGCCGCGTGCTGGCCTATGTGCAGGGCGAACTGATCGCCTGCGAGATGAACGTGTTCGATGCAGCGCTGGCGCTGATCGCGCTCGCCCATCTCGGCGCCGAACCCGCCACCTTCGCTCCGGCCCTGCATTGCATTCTCCGCCATCTCGGCGAAGGCGGCCGGCAGGGGCCGTTCAAGGCCTATGAGTGGAACAAGATGAAAACCCCGACGCGCATCCTGGTCGGCGGCCCCGAGGTCACCTCGGCGTTCGTGCTGATGGGCCTGGTGCTGGCCCGCCGTGCCATGATGCGGGGGGTTTGAACCGCCGCCATCGCGTTAAGTTGAGAGCGGACGCCGCAACTTGGACTGGCATGACGGCCAAATCCGCACCACAATCCGGCGCATAATGCAGCATAATGAATATGATTGAACATTGCAGACGGCCTTTTTGCAGGCCCGCGAAATTCCCGTTGCTGCTCGCGCTGCTGCTCCTGCCGGTGGCGGCCGCCGCCACCGACATCACTGGAATTGCCAAGGTCCATGAGGGCGATCAGGTCCAGATCGGCTCCAGCCGCATTCGTCTAGGCGGCATCGACGCGCCGTCGGTCGATCAGCTTTGCCTCAACAACAAAGGCGAGCGCTGGACCTGCGGGGTGGCCGCCCGCGACGAATTGATCAAGCATGTCGACAACAAGGACTGGACCTGCCACGTGCGCCAGACCGACCGCCGCGGCCGGCAGGTGGCGCGCTGCGAAGTCGGCGGCGAGGACATTCAGAAGTGGCTGGTGAAGAGCGGATGGGCGCTGTCCTATACGCGGACTTCCCATGACTACGACGCCGACGAGGCGGCCGCGCGCGAGGCCAAGGTCGGGATGTGGCAGGGTGCCTTCATCGCGCCGTGGGACTGGCGCGTCCGCAACAAGAAGACGACCATCCTGGGAGCCGCCAAGCCACCGCAGAATGCCCACGCGATCCTGTTGGCCTCAGCCTCGGGATCGGTCGCTCCCTCCCCCGACTGCACCATCAAGGGCAATGTCAATGGTGCCGGCGAGTGCATCTACCACACCCCGACCAGCCGCTGGTATGCTCAGATCAAGATGGACATCAGCAAGGGCACGCGCTGGTTCTGTTCCGTGGACGAGGCCGAGGAAGCCGGCTGCCGCGAAACCCGGCGGTAATCAGGTCTCTCATTCGCAGCGGGCGAACCAGCCTGCCCACCTTTTTCCACAATGGCGCCTTCGCGCGATCTTCGTTCCTGAGCCAGGTGAGACGTGACTGACACCGAAAGCCTGCCCCGTCGGCCGCGGCGTGACCGCTCGCGGCTGGAGCGTTTCCTGCTGGTGGCGCTCGCCGTCATGCTCGCCTACACCGTGATCGCCTATGTCCTGTTGCCGAAGGTATGGGCCCATTACGAGCACCAGAGGGGCCTTGCCAACCTGCCGATGGTGACGCGAACGGCGCAGGGCATTCCCGGCGACCCGATCAATATCGGCCTGGTCGGCGACAACAAGGACGTGCTGTGCGCCATGCAGGAGGCCGGCTGGTACCCGGCCGATCCCGTGACGCTCAAATCCTCGCTTGCCATCGTCGGCAGCGTGGTGCTGGACCGGCCCTACCGTGCCGCCCCCGTCAGCAATCTCTATTATCTCGACCGGCGAGAGGATCTCGCGTTCGAGAAGCCCGCCGGCAACAGCGCCGATCAGCGTCATCACGTGCGGTTCTGGAAGGTATTCGAGCAGGGCCAGGAGCAGCGGCCGGTCTGGCTCGGCGCCGTGACCTTCGATCGGGGCGTGGGCGTCAGCCACTACACCGGCGCCATCACCCATCACATCGATGCCGACATCGATGCCGAGCGGACGCTGATCTCAGCCGACCTCGAAGCCGCCGGCATGGTCGAGGCGAAGTACCAGGTGACGGGCATCGGCCCCACCATGGCCGGGCGCAACGGCGGCGGCGATCTCTATTACACCGACGGCGAGGTGTGGGTTCTACGGCTGGTTGAAGCCTGCCAAAAGCGGACCGGCCCCGCCGCCATCATCCCCAGCCCGCCCGCGACCGAGATCAAGGATCAGATCTGGCACGATATCGCTGGCGCGCTCGGAAAATAGCGTGCCAGTCTTGAATTTCGCGCCATTCCCCTGCATCCCTTGACGGAGCCAAGCGCTCTGCACCCTTCCGCAGGCCCTGTCTGGATGATGCTCCGGATGGCCTCGCATCCTACCGATTAAGGAACAAAACATGGTTGTTCGCGCCGGCCGGGAATTTCTTGCCATTCCCGGGCCTACCACGATGCCCGACGAAGTGCTGCGGGCGATGCATCGGCCGGCGCTGGATATTTATTCGCAGGAGATGGTCGAGCTGACCGAAAGCCTGCTGCGCGATCTCTCGCGCTTGTTCGCGACCAAAGGCCGCTCCTATATCTATATCGCCAATGGCCATGGCGCCTGGGAAGCCGTGCTCTCCAACGTGCTGTCGCGCGGCGACAAGGTGCTGGTTCTGGAAAGCGGTAGGTTCGCGGTTGGCTGGGGCAACGCCGCCGCCGCCATGGGCGCCGAGGTCGAAGTGCTCAGAGGCGACTGGCGCCGGGCAATACGTCCGGCCGAGGTCGAAGCCCGCCTGCGGCAGGACCGGGAACACCGCATCAAGGCGATCCTCGCGGTGCAGGTCGATACGGCTTCGGGCGCCTACAACGACATCGAGGCCATCGGCAAGGCAATCAAGGCCGCCGACCATCCGGCGCTGTTCCTGGTCGACGCCGTGGCCTCGCTCGGCTGCATGCCCTTTGAGATGGATGCATGGGGGATCGACGTCGCCATGTCCGGGTCGCAGAAAGGCCTGATGGCGCCGCCCGGCCTCGGCTTCGTCGCCGTCAACGATCGCGCCCGCGAGGTGCACCAGACGGCGGGACTGCGGACACCCTATTGGGACTGGAGCGAGCGCGAAGGCGCCGAGCACTATCGCCGCTATGCCGGAACCGCGCCGATCCACCTGTTGTTCGCGCTGCGCCAGGCGATCGACATGCTGCTTGCCGAAGGGCTCGACAACGTGTTCCTGCGCCATCGCCTGCTCGGCGAAGCCGTGCGCCGCGCGGTCGAGGTCTGGGCGCAGGGCCAGGTGCTCGGTTTCAACATCGCCGATGCCGCCGAGCGCTCGAACACGGTCACGACCGTGGTGATGTCCGGCGGCCATGATCCGCACGACCTGCATCGCTATGCCAAGGAGAAATGCGGCGTGGTGCTCGGTGTCGGCATCGGCGCATTGGAAGGCCAGGCTTTCCGGATCGCCCATATGGGCCACGTCAACGCGCCGATGATCCTGGGCACGCTCGGCGTCATCGAAGTCGGATTGAAGGCGCTGCGGATCCCGCACGGCAAGGGCGGCGTCGAGGCCGCGATCGAATGGCTGGGGGAGAGTGTGAAGGCATGAGGCGGCGGGGCGTTGATTCGCCGGCGCCAGGCCTGTTCGGCGCGTCATTTTTAATGCTTATGGTGAACGGCAGGGAGGCAACCGATTGGCGTCCGTTGATTTGCGTGGCCTGACCAAGCGGTTCGGATCGCTGGCGGTGGTCGATGACGTGTCGCTGCGGATCGACCATGGCCAGCTGGTCTGCCTGCTCGGCCCGTCCGGCTGCGGCAAGACCACGACGCTGCGGCTGATTGCCGGTTTCCTGGAACCCTCCGATGGCGAGATCCATGTCGGCGACCGCCTGGTGTCCTCCAAGCTCAGGACCCTGCCGCCCGAGCAGCGCAAGATGTCGATGATCTTCCAGAGCTACGCGCTGTGGCCGCACATGACGGTTGCGGAAAATATCGTGTTCGGGCTTCGTTTGCGGAAGCTTGATCGCGCCACCATCGCAACCAAGCTCAAGGCGATCCTGGCCACGACAAAGCTGGAAATACTGGCTTCGCGTTATCCCGGCGAACTGTCCGGCGGACAGCAGCAGCGCGTGGCGCTGGCACGCGCCCTGATCGTCGAACCGGAGACCCTTCTGCTCGACGAACCGCTGTCCAACCTCGATGCCAATTTGCGCGAGGAGATGCGGTTCGAGATCCGGCGCCTGCATGACGAATACCGCTATACGACGGTCTACGTCACCCACGACCAGTCGGAGGCTATGACCACCGCCGACCTGATCGCTGTCATGAACGGCGGCAAGATCGATCAGCTCGGCACGCCGCAAGAGATCTATGAAAATCCGCAATCGGAATTCGTCGCCCGCTTCATCGGCGCCAGCAATGTAATCAAGACGGTCGCCCGTGACGAAAACCACGTCACGTTCGGCGGCGTGACCCTCAGGGTCGTCGGCGCGAAGCTGACATCCGGCGAGAGCGCGATGGTGGCTATCCGCCAGCACGACATCCAGCTTTCGACGCAAGCGCCGGAAAACCCGGAGAACGCCGTCAAGGCCACCGTGACGCGCCAGGTCTTTCTCGGCGCCGGCCGCGACTATATGGTCGAGATGTCCGACCGCACCACTTTGCGCATCGTGACATCGACCGAGACCGCCGTGCCCAGGGGCGCCGAGGTCTGGCTTACCCTGCCGCCGGAGCGCTGCCGCGCGCTGGGCCGATGACATGACCATCACCAATACCACCACCGCAGACACCGTCGACGGCACGCGCGGCACATTCGACTGGACCAGGCCGGTGCTGTGGCTGTTCGCCGCGGGCCTGATCGTGCTGGTGCTGCTGCCTTTGTGCTGGCTTGGCGTCTACAGCGTCACCGACCGCGGCGGTCATGCGACCTTGCGCAATTTTCTCGTGCTGTTCACCAATCCGGATTTCCTTGATCCGTTGCTGACCACGGCCATCATCGCCACCGCCTCTGCCGCGATCTGCTGCCTGGTCGCGGCGCCAATGGGCTGGCTGGTGTCGCGCACCGACATGCCCGGGCGGCAATTCATTCGCGCGCTGGTGACCGCCTCGTTCGTGACGCCGCCCTTTCTCGGCGCCGTCGCCTGGGAGCTGCTGGCCGCACCCAACAGCGGCTTGCTCAACCAGCTGTTCCGCTTCTTGACCGGCGCTGCGTCCGACGAATACCTGCTCAACATCTACTCGATGGCCGGCATCGTTTTTGTGATCTCCTGCTACACGTTCCCCTTCGTGTTCGTTCTGGTCGCCAACGCGCTCGACCGCATGCCGGGCGAACTCGAAGACGCTTCCGCCATCCTCGGCGGCGGCGCCTGGACCACGGCGCGGCGCGTCACCATTCCGCTGGCGCTGCCGGCGCTGGTGGCCGGCAGCCTGATTGCCTTTCTTCAGGCCATGACGCTGTTCGGCTCGCCCGCCATCCTGGCGCTGCCGGCCGGCTTCCACACCATGACCACGAAGATCTGGAGCCTGTTCCAGTATCCGCCGAAACTGGAATTGGCCGCGGCCGCCGCGATGCCGCTCCTGCTGGTGACGATCCTGCTGCTGCAGGCGCAGAAATTCATTCTGGGCCGCCGCGGCTATTCGGTGGTCGGCGGCAAATATGGCGCGCCCCGACTGGTCGAAATGAAGCGGTGGCGCTGGGCGGCGCTGGCCTTTTGTCTGGTGGTGCTGCTCAATCCCGTCTTCCTGCCCTACTTCGCCCTGCTCAATGCCGCATTCTCGCCGAACGCGACCACGCTGGTGACGCCCGCGACGGCCACCCTGCGCAACATCGTATTCGTCTTCACCGAATTGTCGGCGACGCAACTGGCGCTGAAAAACACCGTGATCCTGGGCACCGCGACCGCGACCATCGGCACGCTGCTGGCGCTGGTGATCGCCTATGTCACGACGCGGCGGGTGATCGCGGGCTCTCGCCTGCTCGGCTTTCTCGCCACCGCCCCGGTCGCCATCCCCGGGATCGTGCTCGGGGTCGGCCTGTTCCTGAGTTACACCAGGCCTCCCTTCGTGCTCTACGGTACGCTGTGGATCCTCTTGATCGCATTCCTGACCATCAACCTGCCCTCGGCCTATCAGCAATTGCAGGCCGCGTTTTTGACCATCCATCCCGAACTCGAGGACGCCAGCCGCATTCTCGGCGCGACCCGGCTGACGTCGCTGTTGCGGATCACCGCGCCGCTGCTGCGCACCGGCTTGATCGCGACCTGGTGCTTTATCTTCATCGGCGTGATGCGCGAATTGTCGGCGGCGATCGTGCTGTTCACCTCGCAAACCAAGGTGATCAGCGTCTTGATCTACGACCTGAACGAAAGCGGCGATCTCGCCGCGATTGCAGTGCTGGGCATCGCCATGCTGGTGATCACGTTCGCGGTCGTGCTGGCGATCAACCGGATCCCGATGTTCGGCACCAATGCCGGCACCCGCCTGCGCAATTAGGCCGCGCGTCCAGCGGGATTGCCGCAGGCGCGGCGTGCATCTGGCAATCCGGGAAATCGACCCGATATGGCAGAGGACAGCGGCCCGTTCCGCAAGTACCGCACGAGGACTTTAGTGACAGACCCGATCATCCCGACAACAGCCGCACCGGTGGCGCCGCGCCGGCCGCATTCATTTACCTGCCACGGCATCACGGTCACCGATGATTATGCGTGGCTGAAGGATGACCATTGGCAGGAGGTATTGCGTGATCCCGGCCTGTTGGCCCCGGACATCCGCAGCTACCTCGAAGCCGAAAACGGCTATACCGAAAGTCTGCTCGGACACACCGCCGCCTTGCAAAAGACGCTGGTCGCGGAAATGCGCGGCCGGATCAAGGAGGACGATTCCAGTGTGCCTGCGCCTGACGGCCCTTATGCCTATGTGCGCAAGTTCCGCGACGGCGGCCAGCACGAACTGTTCGGGCGCTGCCCGCGCGATGGCGGCGAGATCGAGATCGTGCTCGACGGCGACGCGCTGGCAGCGAGCCACGGCTATTTCAAATTCGGCGGCGCCCGGCACTCGCCCGATCACAGGCTTCAGGCCTGGAGTGCGGATGTCAAGGGCTCGGAATATTTCACCATCCGCGTGCGCGACTGGGCAGATAAAGCGGACCGCGACGACGTGGTCGAGGATACCGACGGCGCGGTGGTATGGAGCAGGGACTGCGGGAGTTTCTTTTACGTCAAGCTCGACGACAACCACCGCCCGATGCAGGTGTGGCGGCATCGCCTGGGCACACCGCAGGCGGAAGATATCCTGGTCTATGAGGAGCATGATGCCGGCTGGTTTACCCATCTGCATGAGAGCTCCAGCGGCCGCTTCTGCGTGATCGCGGGCGGCGACCACGAAACTTCCGAGCAGCGCCTGATCGATCTCAGCGACCCCGATGCGCCGCCGCGCCTGGTCGCGGCGCGTGAGGCCGGCGTGCAATATTCGGTCGCCGACCGCGGCAATCAGCTGTTCATTCTTACCAATGCGGACGGCGCCATCGATTTCAAGATCGCCACCGCGCCGCTCACCTCGCCCGCGCGCACCCACTGGCGCGACCTGATCGCCCATCGCGCCGGTGTCTACATCATCGATCTCGAGCTTCTCGCCGGGCATCTGGTCCGGCTGGAGCGGGCGCATGCGCTGCCCGCCATCATCATCCGCGATCTCAAAAGCGGCGAGGAGCATGCCATCGCCTTTGACGAGGAGGCCTATTCACTGGATACCATCGGAGGCTATGAGTTCGATACGACGAACTTGCGCTTTTCCTATTCGTCGATGACGACGCCGTCGGAAGTCTACGACTACGATATGGCGGCCCGCACGCGCACCCTGCGCAAGCGTCAGGAAATTCCAACCGGCCACAACCCGGCCGACTACGTCACCACCCGCATCATGGCACCCTCCCATGACGGTGCGCAGGTGCCGGTCTCGATCCTGCACGCCAGGGATCTCCGCCGCGATGGTACGGCGCCGCTCTTGCTGTACGGCTATGGCTCCTACGGCATGGCGATGCCGGCGTCGTTTTCCGCCAACCGCCTGTCGCTGGTCGATCGTGGCTTTGTTTATGCCATCGCGCATGTCCGGGGCGGGACCGACAAGGGCTGGGGCTGGTATCTCGACGGCAAGCGCGAGAAAAAGACCAACAGTTTTGACGATTTCGCCGCCTCGGCACAGGCGCTGATCTCGGCAGGATATACCGGGACAAAGCGCATCGTCGGCCATGGCGGCAGCGCCGGCGGCATGCTGATGGGCGCGGTGGCCAACCGCGCCGGCGAATTGTTCGCAGGCATCGTCGCCGAGGTGCCTTTCGTCGACGTGCTCAACACCATGCTCGATGACAAGCTTCCGCTGACGCCGCCCGAATGGCCGGAATGGGGCAACCCGATCGAAAGCGAAGCCGACTTCAAGACCATCCTGTCCTATTCGCCCTATGACAATGTGGCGGCCAAGCATTATCCGGCAATCCTGGCCATGGCCGGCCTGACCGACCCGCGTGTCACCTATTGGGAGCCGGCGAAATGGATCGCGCGGCTGCGCGGCACCATGACCTCCGGCGGTCCGGTGATGCTGCGCACCAATATGGGCGCCGGCCACGGCGGCGCTTCCGGCCGCTTCAACCGCCTCGATGAGGTCGCCATCGCCTATGCATTTGCCTTATGGGCGGTGGGATTGGCGAATGGGTGCGAGGCGTGAGCCGCTGCAGAGGCACCGCTCGTTCGACCGGAGCAGGCCTGTTGAGGTAGCGCGATGAGACGCGGACACGGCCGCATTTGATGCCGTTCGGGTTCGATCTCGACAGCGTCGTCAAGGCCCGACGACGCGCGCTGTAAGCTTGCTGCCAGAGGAACAGGCGACTAGTGGTAGCGGCCCGTACCTGCGATGTGAGGAGCGGCGACATGAACGACATCGTCAAACGAACCTGGACCGCACTCGACGGTGACCTCGTCTTTGACATTGCCATCAATCGAGGGCCGGCCGCCGGCGTTCCCTCGACCGCGACGATACGCTGCCAGTCGAGCGGGCCTGAGGAGAGGGATGTCGTGATCTCCGAGATGCCCGGGCCGTTCGATTTCAGGTTTCGCTCGGGTTGTCATGTGAATGGCGCGCTGCAGCTGCGCCGCCACACTCACATCGACGGCGTCGACAGCATCGGGGTGTTCGCCGACATCCGGTTCGGCATCGCCGGTCAGCATGTCGACACGCATTTTGTGGGCCTGATGGCGGTTTGCCCCAGCCCGGCAGCATAATCGGCGCACCCGATCCGGCGAAGCCCGGCGAGGTGCAACAAGCCAGCGGCCTCCGTGCGGGCTATCTTCCCATCCTCGTCCGCCACGCTGCAAAATCCTCCAGCGTCTGCGGGTCCGTCGCGGGGTAGAGGCCGAAGATCGAGCGGCCCTTGCGGACTTCTTCGGTGACAAAATCCTCGAACGCGGTCATCTCAAAGGCTTCGTTGGCGATCTCGTCTGCGAAATGCGCGGGGATCACGATCACGCCGTCGCTGTCGCCGAGGATGACGTCGCCCGGAAATACCGGCGCATCGCCGCAACCGATCGGAACGTTGATCTCGATCGCCTGGTGCAGGGTGAGATTGGTCGGCGCACTGGGCCGGTGGTGATAGGCGGGAAAACCTAATGTGGCAATTTCCGCGGAATCCCGAAAGCCACCATCGGTGATGACGCCGGCGACGCCGCGCTGCATCAGCCGCGTCACCAGAATGGCGCCGGCGGACGCGGCGCGGGCATCCTTGCGGCTATCCATCACCAGCACCGCGCCGGGCGGACAATCTTCCACCGCCTTGCGCTGCGGGTGGGAGCGATCGCGAAAAACCTCGATCCGGTTAAGATCCTCGCGCGCCGGCATATAACGCAGCGTAAAGGCTTCGCCGACCAGCGTCGGCTGGTCCGCGGCCAGCGGATGCACGTCCTGGATCGTCTGAATGCGAAAGCCGCGCTTGAACAGCGCGGTTGCCACCGTCGCGGTAGAGACGGTTTTCAATTTGTTGCGGGTGACGTCGGTCAGTCTCGTCATGATGGCTCGCCCTCCGCTGGTTGTCATTCCAGGGCGCGCTGGGCGCGAACCCGAAAACGACGAGACTAATAAATCGACGGCTCTGCTACCGGTGCGCCGAAACTCGTTTCCAGAAAATCGAAATCGCAGCCCTCATTGGCCTGTTTGATGTGCCTTGTGAACATCCAGCCATAGCCGCGCCCGAAGCGAGGCCCGGGTGGTTTCCATTCTGCACGGCGTTTCGCCAGCTCCGTATCGGAGACGTCGAGATCGATGGAGCGCGCGGCCACGTCGAGTGTAATGCGGTCGCCGTTACGCACCAGCGCCAAGGGCCCGCCGATATAGGATTCCGGCGATACGTGCAGGATGCAGGCGCCGTAGCTGGTTCCGCTCATGCGCGCGTCCGACAGCCGCACCATGTCGCGCACACCTTGTTTCACGAGCTTCGTCGGGATCGGAAGCATGCCCCATTCCGGCATGCCGGGACCACCCTGCGGACCGGCATTGCGCAGGATCATGACGTGATCGGCCGTCACGTCGAGATCGGGATCATCGATCGCCTGTTTCAACGAGGGATAGTCGTCGAACACCAAAGCCGGCCCGCTATGCCTGAGCAAGCGCGGCTCGCAGGCGGAGGGTTTTATCACACATCCATCCGGCGCGAGGTTGCCCCTGAGAACCGCCAGTGCCCCCTCGGCGTAGATCGGATTGGCAACCGTTCGGATGACGTCGTCATGATAGACTTCGGCGGTAGCGATATTCTCGCCCAGCGTCTGGCCTGTCACCGTCAAGCAGTCGAGGTGAAGATGATCCTTGATCCGGCTCATCAGGGCCGGCAATCCGCCGGCATAGAAGAAATCTTCCATCAGGTAGGTGTCGCCGCTCGGACGAACATTGGCGATGACAGGCACCTTCCGGCTGGCAAGCTCAAAATCGTCCAGCCCGATATCCTGGCCGGCGCGACGCGCCTGCGCGATCAGATGAATGATCGCATTGGTCGAACAGCCCATCGCCATCGCCACCGCGATCGCGTTTTCGAAGGCCCGGCGGGTCTGGATTTTCCGCGGCGTCAAATCCTCCCAGACCATACCGACTATGCGCCGGCCGCACTCCGAACTCATCCGGATGTGACCGGCATCCGCTGCCGGGATCGAGGACGCCCCCGGCAGTGTCATGCCGATGGCTTCGGCGATCGCGGTCATGGTCGAGGCCGTGCCCATGGTCATGCAGGTGCCGTAGCTGCGCGCGATGCCGGCCTCGACATCGACCCAGTCCTTGTCGGATATTTTCCCGGCCCGGCGCTCGTCCCAGTATTTCCAGGCATCTGACCCCGAGCCCAGGGTTCTGCCTTTCCAGTTGCCGCGCAGCATCGGCCCCGCCGGAAGGTAGATCGCAGGCAGATTCATGCTGGTGGCGCCCAGCAGCAGCCCTGGCGTGGTCTTGTCACAGCCGCCCATCAGCACCACGCCATCGACGGGGTGGCCGCGCAGCAATTCCTCGGCATCAATCGCCAGCAGGTTGCGGTACAGCATCGTGGTCGGCTTCAACAGCGATTCCGACAGCGACAGCGCCGGCAACTCCATCGGAAAGCCGCCGGCCATCAGGACACCGCGCTTGACGTCGTCAACCCGGCTCTTGAAATGCATGTGGCAAGGCTGCGCGTCCGACCAGGTGTTGAGGATCGCGATCACGGGGCGATCCTGCCATTCCTCCGGCGCGTAACCCATTTGCATGGCACGCGAGCGATGGCCGAAGGCGCGGAGATCGTCGGGCGCAAACCAGCGCGCGCTGCGCAGCATTTGCGGACTTTTCTGTTCTGGCATGCCGACACCTGTTGGAGACCGCCAAAGCTCATCCCATAGCCAGGCCGGGTAGAGCAAGTCCCGCCCCGGATCCGTGCCATCGTCGGCCGCGCCTCCTCACGCGACCTTGCAGTCCTGGATGCGGACCGCTGGTTGCCGCGGACCGCTGTTCCGATTGCGCCGCTCTGGTCCATTGAAGCTTGGATCGTCCTGGCTGCGGCGATCCAGCGCACCGCTACGCAGCTTGACAAAGAAAGCCTGGACCTCGGCAGCGAGTTGCTCGGCGGCGCCGGACACCTTGCCGGAAGCGTCCAGCACCTGATCCGCGGAGCGGTTGGTGTTTTCGATCGCAGCATTGACCATCGAGATCGACGATGCCAGCGTCTGCGTGCCCGAGGCGGCCATCTGGACATTCTGCGAGATCTCGTGGGTTGCAGCGCCCTGCTCCTCCACCGCACTGGCGATGGCCGTCGTTACTTCGTCGATCTGGCGCATGGCTACCGCGACCTCCTTGACCGAAGCAACGGCACTGCCGGTGGATGACTGAATCCCCGCGATGTGCTGGGCGATCTCCTGGGTCGCCTTGGCAGTCTGTTCGGCAAGCGATTTGACTTCCTGGGCGACAACGGCGAAACCCCGGCCGGCTTCACCGGCACGCGCGGCTTCAATGGTAGCGTTGAGCGCAAGCAAATTGGTCTGCGCGGCGATCGCCTGAATCAAATCCACCACCGAAGAGATGCTTTGCGCGGCCTGGGCCAGCCCCTCGATCTCGCTCTCCGAGCGCTTCGTGGTGGCGCCCGCGGAGCGAACGGTGGAATTCGACAGCGCGATCTGTCGGCCGATTTCCTGGATCGAGCTGGTGAGTTCTTCGGCGGCAGCGGCGACAGTTTGCACATTGGCCGCGGTCTGCTCGGAGGCCGTCGCCGCCGAAGCCGCTTGCTGCGTCGCCTCGCTGGCGATTCCGGTCAAGGCTTCGGCGGTCTGTCTCATCATGCCGGCATTGTTGTTCACCATTTTCAAAAGACCACCCGATGTCGTACGGAACTCTTCCACCGCGCTTTCCATATTGCGGTTCAACGCCTCGCGCTGCTCGACCTCATCCGCGAAGCTCTTGGCGGCTTGCTGCTGAGCGATGACGTTGTCACGAAATTTCGCGACCGCGCTCGACACCTTGCCAATTTCATCGGCGCGTGCGGTGGTTTTGAATTGCGCCGACGTATCGCCCGCCGAAAGCCGCTCGGAGTCGTTCAAAAGTTCGGCAATCGGATGGGCGATACCAAAGCGGGCGACCACGAAACCCGCGACCACGCCGAGCACAACGCCGAGAGCGGTCGCCAAGATCATCAGCAGTGATTTCGATGCATATTCCTCGGAGGCCGCCTCGGAGAACTTCTCGACGCGCTCGATCAGGCGGTTCGAGACCGAGCTTATGGCGCCCTGCAATCGCTCGGCGGATTCCCGGCTTTTCAGCGCGGCGTCGCGAAGGCGACGGGTTTGCTGGTCCAGCGCAACATACTTGGCGGCGTCGGCCAGGCGAAGTGTTTCAGCTATGTCCTGCTTATATTGTGTCAGAGCCTCGTTGACGGCAGGGAGCATCGCCCTCGCCTGCTCGTCACGAGTCCGGCTGAGGTTATCGAGCTTTTCCGAGAAACTTTTCATCTCCTCGTCGATGGCCTTCTTGCGTTCCTCAACGTTCGCCGCTCCCGGGTCGAGCGCGATCAGGAATTCGGCGCGGTTCAGCGCCATCACATCCTGGTTGGCGCGCGCACCTGTCAGCGCGCGCTTCGACGAGCGGCTCATGTCGGTGGAGGCCTCGTCCAGGGTGCCGAGCGCACTGATGCCGAGCCAGCTCAGGCCGACAGCGATCGCTGCCATGAACGCAACAATCGAGAGGATCTTGGTAAGCACCTTGTAGCGGGCCAAAAAGGGCATTCAAACCTCTCGCAGGTTTCCTTCGCCGGATCGTTCCGCCGAAGGGCGGCGAGCGCAAAATTCGCCGGAAACGTCAAGCGCGATCGGGGCGGCTCCAGACCCAGGATGCGGTCGAAGTCATCGTCAACTTGACATTGACGTCTTAAATCGAGATGTAAACTCAACCACGTGAAATTACGGTGCGCGCAAGCGTCCGCGAATGCCGGACCCATCGGTATCGGCGGCGGTAGTTCAATGCAGAAATATCGCCCTCGCGTGATGCAGTCGGCGGCCTCTCGGCCCAAGATTCGGCGCAATGGGATCCAAATAGCGAATCATTTGTTGCGAGCTGCCAAGATTCAGACATAGTCTGCCTGATAGGGTGCATAAAGGGTTCCGGGACCTCAGTTTTTTACAGCAACATTGCGGAACGTGGTGGAAGAAACGCTTGCGCGATACCAGCAAGGGTTTCAAAAGCAAACCTCGATGCCAATCAACGCGGGAAGGCCGGCCTTGGCAAAGATCCTGATCGTGGATGACGACAATGCCGTTCAGGCCACCATCAAGCTCCTGCTCGAACGGGCCGGGCATTGCGTTGTCGCCGCCAGTGATGGCCGCGAGGGCCTGGCCATACTGGGCGCCGGCGATTTCGATCTGCTGTTCCTCGACATCTTCATGCCGGGAATGGACGGCCTGGAAACCATGAGGCTGATCCATCAGCAGCAGCCGCTGGTTCCGATCATCGTGATATCCGGCCGGCCAATCGCCCTGGATACAGCGGTGGCGCCGGATTTCCTCACGATGGCGACCAAGCTGGGCGCGATCTCGAGCCTGCAGAAGCCGTTCAAGCCTTCCGCCTTGCTGGCGGCGGTAGCGCGCTGCCTTGAACCAGCGCAGGGTACGTCGCCACCATCGATCGCGGCCGACGATGCAGTCTCCCGCACCTGAGACCTCAATGGCGTCGCCGGTTCTGGCTCGTTCCCCATCGGAGCGGACCGGAAACAGCAAGATACCAAGCACGACGCTGACGACCAGACTCGCGATTGCGATGATCCTGTTGGTTGCGGTCGCCGTATCCGCGGTCGGTTGGCTAAGTTATCGCAACGCCCTGGCTGTAATCCTGCCGCGCGTGCTCGACCGGATCGAGACGCATTCACGGCTGGTCGCCGGGGAGCTCGCAGCCTCCGTCGCGGCCGCGCGTGGCGATGTCACGGGCCGAAGATCTGCCGCGTCGTTGGACGGGCTGATCCGCGCGCATCAGGCAGGTGGCATCGATCCCATCGACGGCATACCCGAACAGACATGGCGGGCGCGGTGGGCGGCCCGTCTCAAGGTCGAGCTCGAAGCCAAACCGAGCTATTCGGGGTTCCGCGTCATCTGGAACGAGGACGGTGGGCGCGAATTCGTACGCGTCGACCGCCAGACCCCAGACCAAGCGGTGCGCATCGTCAGCGAGCCAGAACTGAAGCGAGTAGGCGACCAGGAATTTTTCAAGGAAACGATGGCCTTGGGGCCGAACGAAATTTATGTCTCCCCGGTGGTTTTAAGGGCGGATACTCCGGCAATACAACCGCCACCGGAACCGACGCTGCGTATCGCCACACCGCTGTTCACGGCCGACGGCAAGAAATCCGGCATTTTCGTCCTCGACATCGATATGCGGTCCGCGCTCGAACGCGTTCGCTCATCGGGGCCAAAGGGCGGGGCGATCTATCTCGTCAATGCACGCGGCGACTATCTCGTTCACCCCGATCGTTCGCGCGAATTCGGCGGTCAGCTGGGCGTACCGATGGATTGGCAGAGCGACTTCCCGGAGTTCGCATCGTTGCTCGGAACGAGCCGAAGCATCGCGCGGGTCGGCCAGGACACGGTCGGACGGTCGGCGATGATGGCGTTCGCGCCGGCCGTTCTGGTTGGCAGCGAATGGATCGCGGTCATCGAGACCCTTCCGACCGAGATTGCCATGGTGCCGGCGACCGCGATCCGGAATGCTTCCCTGCTGGTGGGGTTGATCGCGATGTTGTGCGCCGCCGCATTGGCCTTCTTTGTTGCGCGGTCGCTGACCCGGCCGATCAATCAATTGACCGCGGCGGTCGAAACCATCGGCAAGAGCGGTTCGGTTCCGATTCCAGTCGGGGCTGATGGCGAGACCGGCGTGCTGGCCCGCGCCTTCGCTCGGGTACTGGATGAGGGAAATGCCAAGACCGCGGCGCTGGAGAGGGAGATTGATGAACATCGCCGCACCGAGGCGGCCCGGGACCGCCATGCGGAGCGCGAGCGTCTGTTCAGCGCGGCGGTGGAATCATCTCACGATGCCATCGTGACGAAATCATTGGACGGCACCATCACCGGCTGGAATCCGGCCGCGGAACGCCTGTTCGGATACACGGCCGCGGAAGCGGTCGGAAAAGGCGTCGATCTTATCGTCCCTCGCGACCGGATCGGCGAAATTAAGGACATCCTGCGCCGGGTTGGCCGCGGCGAAACGATCGATCAACACCAAACCGTACGGCGGCGCAAGGACGGCAGCCTCGTGGAGGTTTCGCTCAGCATCGCTCCGATCAAAGGCCCGTCGGGGGCCATCGTCGGCGCCTCCAAGACCGCCCGCGACATCACGGAAAGCCTAAGAATCCAGCGGGCGCTCAATAAGGAGATCGAGGAGCGACGGCGGATCTTCGAAACCTCCCAGGATCTGATCCTGGTGTTGGATTCCAGAGGCAATCTGGTTCAGATCAGCCCAAGCTGCGAAGCCATATTGGGCTATCGGCCGGAGGAAATGATCGGCCATAGCGGGGTCGAGTTCATTCATCCCGACGATCTCGAGAATTCCCGCCGGGAAATGCGCATGGCCCGGCATGGGCAGCACCCGAAGATATCGGATACGCGCTGTATCCATAGGGACGGCCAGGCGGTATGGCTGTCCTGGCTCGGGACATGGTCCGAGCCGGTCAAGCGGTACTTCTTCGTCGGCCGTGACATGACCGAAAGCCGGCGGGCGCAGGAAACCTTGCGCGAAAGCGAGCAGATGGCCCGCGGGATCATCGATACCGCGCTCGATGCCTTCGTCCAGATGGATGAGAACGCAAGCATCCTGGCCTGGAACCCGCAGGCGGAAAGGATCTTCGGGTGGCCGCGCCAGGAGGTGCTCGGGAAAAACCTGTTCGACCTGATCGTGGCGGAGACAGACCGCAATGATCTCACCTCGGCGCTGCAACGCTTCCTGACATCCAAAGAATCCCGGCCTCTCGGCCGCCGCCGCGAACTGATGGCATGCCGCCGCGACGGCAGTGAATTCAGGGCCGAGTTGAGCGTCACGGTGCTGAAACGCAGCGAAGGGTTCGTCTTCAACGGCTTCTTCCGCGATCTCACCGACAAGATCGCGGCCGAGGAACGGGTCCGGCAGGCCGAGAAGATGGAAGCCCTCGGTCAGCTCACCGGCGGCATCGCCCATGACTTCAACAATATCCTGACGGTCATCACGGGCACGATCGAAATTCTGGCCGGTGCCGTCGAAGGCGAGCCGCAACTTGCCGCCATCACCCGGATGATCGACGATGCGGCCGCGCGCGGCGCCGAGCTCACCCAGCACCTGCTGGCATTCGCCCGCAAGCAGCCGCTGCAGCCCCGCGAGACCGACGTCAACACACTGATCATCGATACCATCAAGATGCTGCGGCCGACGCTCGGCGAGCATATCGAGATCGAGTCCGTATTCGAAGACGAGGCCTGCCTGGCGACCGTCGACCCCAATCAGCTCGCCACCGCCATCCTCAATCTTTCGATCAATGCCCGCGATGCGATGCCCGATGGCGGCAAGCTGATCTTCGAGACCGGCTCGGTCTTTCTCGACGAAAACTACGCCGGCATGCACAGCGACATCAGGCCCGGCCGCTTCACCCTGATCGCCGTCAGCGACTCCGGAACCGGCATTCCGGCCACCATGCTCGACAAGGTCTTCAACCCGTTCTTTACGTCGAAGGGACCCGGCAAGGGCACCGGCCTCGGGCTCAGCATGGTCTACGGCTTCGTCAAACAATCCGCGGGGCACATCAAGATCTACAGCGAGGAGGACCACGGTACGACGATCAAGATGTACCTGCCATCAGGCACCGGCGAACCGGCGGCCCCGGAGGCTTCCGCCGCGCCGGCGGTTCAAGGCGGCAACGAAACCATTCTTGTCGTCGAGGACGACAAGCTGGTGCGAGACTACGTGCTGACGCAACTGCACTCGCTGGGCTACGTCACGCTGGATGCGGCGAACGCGGCGGAAGCGCTCGCGATCGTCGAGGCGGGCAATGAATTCGACCTGCTTTTCACCGACGTGATCATGCCGGGCGCGATGAACGGCCGCCAGCTTGCCAGCGCGATCGGACGCAGAAAGCCCGCATTGAAGGTCCTCTATACCTCGGGCTACACCGAAAATGCGATCATTCATCATGGCCGGCTCGACGCCGGCGTCCTGCTCCTCGCCAAGCCCTATCGTAAATCGGACCTGGCCGTGATGATCCGCAAGGCCCTCGCCGCTTGAAGCCGCGCGGTCGAGACGCGACCCCGATCCGACATTTGCGATCGGATCTGATCTGGTCGGAAGGCGGCGCTCTTGCGCCATTGCAAATCGGAAAAGCAGTATAATAAGGAGCTTTTCCACCGGTGTTTCAATTGACGGTGCAATATCGGTGCCGTACCATCATTGCGGGTAAAGCATTGGATTGCGGTAGCGTCGGCTTTTGCGCAAACCAAGGGAAGAGCTGTGCGTGTGCAGGCGGATCGGATCAGATATTGTCTGCCTAGGCTTGGAAGCCATGCGACTGATCGATCGGCAGCTCCCGATTGTCGTGATCTCCGGACGGCCGATCGGCCTGGATGCGATTCAGGACGCGATGGTGGCGGCTAGGCTCGCCGCATTATCCCCGCTGCAAAAGCCATTCAAACCCTCCGCTTTGCCGGTGACTGTGACGCGTAGTCTTGAAGCCAGGTCGCGTCCTTGGCCGTCACCGATCGTGACCGGCAATGTTATCTCCCGTCCATAGCAACGAGACGGCTCCCCCTGACGGGCCCGGCTCGCTAGCGGGGCAAACCGGCATCCGCGCAAGAGCGAGGTTGACACTGACCGGCAAACTGGCGATCGCCATGATCCTTCTGGCGGTGACCACGGTATTGGCGACCGGATGGCTGACGTATCGCAGCCTGGATAGGGTGCTGCAGCCGCGCCTCCTCATCCGCATGCAACTTCTCTCGGATCTCATCGCCAGCCGACTTCAGGGTTATTTCAACGCCGCGCGCGTAGACATTGCAGCCTTTCGCGCCCGAGCAGCGGTCAATGGACTGGTCCTTGCCCATTTTAATGGTGGAACGGATCCGTTCGATCATATCCCGGAGGCGGAATGGCGGACCCGGTTGCTCGACGGATTGGTGGCGGATCTCCGCGACAAGCCGGATTACACGCTATTCCGCTTGATCGGGCTCGATGACGGCCAGCGCGAGATCATCCGCGTCGAGCGCTCCGGCCCGAACCAGCCACTTCGGGTCGTCCCGGATGCGCAGCTGTTGCAACAGGGTGACCTGCCGAGCTTCCAGGAGACCATCAAGCTGGCCGAGGATGAAATATATGTTTCGCCAGTGGAGCTGAGCGAGAATGACGGCGACATCGCGACGCCGCACGCTCCGGCGTTTCGGGTGGCGGCGCCGATTTTCGCGCCGGACGGCAAGCGCTTTGGAATTGTCATCATCAACATCGACGCGCGGGAGGCCTTCGATCGCGTTCGGTCAGCCGCGCAACAGGGCTTGAAGATCTACTTGGTCGACAAAAAGGGCGACTATCTGATCCATCCCGACACCAGCCGGGAGTTCGGTTCCCGGTTGGGGCCATCGAAAAGCTGGCCGGTCGACTTCCCGGAGCTCAAAGCGTTTTCGGGATCAGCAACAAGCGTTGCACAAGTGGCGCCGGATGAGACGGGACGGCCGGGCATCGTCGCGCTTACGCCTGCCTTCCTGGCCGGCAAGGAATGGATCGGTGTCATCGTACAGCTTCCGCATGCCATTTTTGAAGCACCGACGGAAACCGTCGTGAGGGCTTCTTCGCGGGTGGGGCTGATCGCAGTGATCTTCGCCGCCGCATTGGCCTTCTTTATTGCGCGTTCGCTGACCCGGCCGATCCGTCAGTTGACGGCGGCGGTGGAGGGAGTGGGCACCAGCGGCGCCGTCGATATTCCGCTCGATGCCGGTGGCGAGACCGGCATATTGGCGCACGCATTTGCGCGCGTGATGGGGGAGGCGGTTGTGAAGACGGCGGCGTTGGAGCGGGAGATCGAGGAGCATCGCCGCACCGAAACTGCCAGGGAGCACCATGCGGAGCGCGAGCGTCTGTTCAGTGCCGCCGTCGAATCGTCCAACGACGCCATCATTACAAAATCTCTCGACGGCACCATCACCGGCTGGAACGCGGCGGCGGAACGGTTGTTTGGATTCAAGGCCGCGGAGGTCGTCGGGAAAAATATCGATCTCATCATACCTCCCGATCGCGCGTCCGAGAACCAAGATATCCTGCGGCGTATCGGACGGAACGAAAAAATCGAACACCACGATACGGTACGGTTGCACAAGAATGGCCTGGCGATCGATGTTTCAGTCGGCGTATCGGCGATCAAGAGCCCCTCGGGCACGATCATCGGCGCTTCGAAGACCGCCCGCGACATCACGGAAGCCAAGCGCATTCAGCGGGCGCTCAATCAGGAAATCGAGGAACGACGGCGGATCTTCGAAACCTCCCAGGATCTGATCCTGGTGTTGGATTCCAGAGGCAATCTGGTTCAGATCAGCCCAAGCTGCGAAGCCATATTGGGCTATCGGCCGGAGGAAATGATCGGCCATAGCGGGGTCGAGTTCATTCATCCCGACGATCTCGAGAATTCCCGCCGGGAAATGCGCATGGCCCGGCATGGGCAGCACCCGAAGATATCGGATACGCGCTGTATCCATAGGGACGGCCAGGCGGTATGGCTGTCCTGGCTCGGGACATGGTCCGAGCCGGTCAAGCGGTACTTCTTCGTCGGCCGTGACATGACCGAAAGCCGGCGGGCGCAGGAAACCTTGCGCGAAAGCGAGCAGATGGCCCGCGGGATCATCGATACCGCGCTCGATGCCTTCGTCCAGACGGATGAGAACGCAAGCATCCTGGCCTGGAACCCGCAGGCGGAAAGGATCTTCGGGTGGCCGCGCCAGGAGGTGCTCGGGAAAAACCTGTTCGAATTGATATTTGCAGGCGCCGAGCGCGACGAACTCAAAGCCAGTTTGGAGTGCTTTCTAAGTTCCAGGCCAGTCCGGACTTTCGGCCGCCGCCGCGAACTGATGGCATGCCGCCGCGACGGCAGTGAATTCAGGGCCGAGTTGAGCGTCACGGCGCTGAAACGCAGCGAAGGCTTCGTCTTCAACGGCTTCTTCCGCGATCTCACCGACAAGATCGCGGCCGAGGAACGGGTCCGGCAGGCCGAGAAGATGGAAGCCCTCGGTCAGCTCACCGGCGGCATCGCCCATGACTTCAACAATATCCTGACGGTCATCACGGGCACGATCGAAATTCTGGCCGGTGCCGTCGAAGGCGAGCCGCAACTTGCCGCCATCACCCGGATGATCGACGATGCGGCCGCGCGCGGCGCCGAGCTCACCCAGCACCTGCTGGCATTCGCCCGCAAGCAGCCGCTGCAGCCCCGGGAGACCGACGTCAACACGCTGATCATCGATACCATCAAGATGCTGCGGCCGACGCTCGGCGAGCATATCGAGATCGAGTCCGTATTCGAAGACGAGGCCTGCCTGGCGACCGTCGACCCCAATCAGCTCGCCACCGCCATCCTCAATCTTTCGATCAATGCCCGCGATGCGATGCCCGATGGCGGCAAGCTGATCTTCGAGACCGGCTCGGTCTTTCTCGACGAAAACTACGCCGGCATGCACAGCGACATCAGGCCCGGCCGCTTCACCCTGATCGCCGTCAGCGACTCCGGAACCGGCATTCCGGCCACCATGCTCGACAAGGTCTTCAACCCGTTCTTTACGTCGAAGGGACCCGGCAAGGGCACCGGCCTCGGGCTCAGCATGGTCTACGGCTTCGTCAAACAATCCGCGGGGCACATCAAGATCTACAGCGAGGAGGACCACGGTACGACGATCAAGATGTACCTGCCATCAGGCGCCGGCGAACCGGCGGCCCCGGAGGCTTCCGCCGCGCCGGCGGTTCAAGGCGGCAACGAAACCATTCTTGTCGTCGAGGACGACAAGCTGGTGCGAGACTACGTGCTGACGCAACTGCACTCGCTGGGCTACGTCACGCTGGATGCGGCGAACGCGGCGGAAGCGCTCGCGATCGTCGAGGCGGGCAATGAATTCGACCTGCTTTTCACCGACGTGATCATGCCGGGCGCGATGAACGGCCGCCAGCTTGCCAGCGCGATCGGACGCAGAAAGCCAGCATTGAAGGTCCTCTATACCTCGGGCTACACCGAAAATGCGATCATTCATCATGGCCGGCTCGACGCCGGCGTCCTGCTCCTCGCCAAGCCCTATCGTAAATCGGACCTGGCCGTGATGATCCGCAAGGCCCTCGCCGCTTGAAGCCGCGCGGTCGGATGGACCGGCTCGGGATCGCCCACCGCGCGGCCGTCAATCGCGGCCATGCCTCGAGACCCATCGCCGGCGCGATGCTCCAACACGAAAAGAAAAATATTCCAAACTGGGGCCGAAATGCAGAAAAGATCTTCGTGCGCAGTGGATCGGCTGTGTCATGGATAACTCAGGATAAGGCCCATATCCAAATTTCGGAAATGCTGGCCTAGGAAGCGCGCGACGCCGTCATCACAATTCGAATCAGATCCGCCGCATTTCTTGCTCCGAGTTTCTTCATAATGTTGGCACGATGGTCTTCAATGGTGCGAGGGCTGATCCCAAGGTGGCGCCCGGCTTCCTTGTTGGACGAGCCCGAAGCGAACAGTTCCAGAACTTCACGCTCGCGGCGCGTCAGCGGTTCGCGGCCGGGAAAGTGAAGCGAGGCGACCTTCAGGGTGGCGTCCTCTGCCTGCCGACGTGCATAGGCCGTGATCGCCTCATCGAGCCGGCTGACGATTTCGCTACCCCGGAACGGCTTTTCAATGAAATCGAGCGCCCCGTTCTTGATGGCGCTGACCGCCATGGAAATATCGCCCTGCCCGGAAATCATGAATATCGGCGCCGGATAATCCTCGCCATGCAGCTCTTTCAGGATGTCGAGACCCGATTTGCCGGGAATATGGACATCGAGCAGGATGCAGGAAGGGGTACGGCTTCGCGCCATCGCCAGTAGCGCGGCACCATCTGCGAAGCAAATCACCTCATAACCGCCCCCCGAAAGGACCATCGAGAGGGTTTCACGGACGGCGGGATCGTCGTCGACTACGAAAATCTCGCCGCGGGATTTTGGTTTCTCTGTCATGTTCCATCACCCATGGAAAATGAAAAATGACGCACGCCTGCCGGGCGATCTTGCGCCGGCAAGGATTCGAAGCGACAGTATTTGTACGGGACCAGGACTTAACGCACAAGTAGCGCAGGGGCTCTAAAAGCGCAGTAAAGGTGAGCGCTCATGGAAAATGTGGCAAGCGACGGGTCTTCGGTCCATTCCGAAGACACATTTAACTCGATCGTATCGGACCTCGCGGCCCTTATCTCGCATGTGCAAATCAGCATCCAGCTGATCGACGGGGCGATCGCCAGCGAACCTGCTCCCGGCATACAGGAATACGCCGACATCATCGTCCTCGACGACTGCACGCCCCGTTACTCGAGGGCGCGCGAGATATTGGCCGGCTGCGATGCGGGCCTCGGCCTGGCCCTGCGCTGTTTGCTGGATGCCGAGTTCGAACGGGTTCGTCAGAGGCAGGTCGCCGCCGTTCCTTTCCATCGTTCGCGCTTGATCCAGCGCCGCAGGACCGAGCCGAAGATCTCCATTTTGGCTTGTGTCCGCCTACGCTGCACCGTCATCTAAGCATACCCTTTGCAAGCCGACCGCTGGTCAAGCCCGGTGCTGTTCCGCTTCGCTGTCTACCTGGACCCCGCCCCATATGTGCATGACGGGCAGTCCCATGGCGGTTTTGCGCAGGTTGGCAAGACAGATGCGCAGCGCCGCGAAGTCTAAGGGCTTCGGCAAGCTCTGCAGTTCTATCCCCAGCGATCTGGCGCCTGCGCGCGCTTCAATGCGACGGTCTGCGGTGGCGCCACTGATGACGACCACCGAGCCGGCAAACTTCGAAGCAGCCATTGCCTGCAGAACCTCGAGACCTTCGCCGTCGTCGAGCATCAGATCCAGCGTCACGCAGTCGAATCGCGCGGACTGGATTTGCTTGATCGCCTCCGAGCAGGAGTGCGCCAGGGTCACCTCGTGACCGGCGTGCTTGGCCGCGAGAGAAATCAGTGCGCGCTGCGTGGCATCGTCGTCGATGATCAGGAGTTGCAGCGGGCGCCGCTCGCCGTCGTCGGGTACCCCCGAGGAAGCGGACGCGAATTTGGGAATGATGGACACCGTGGCCTCTTTATTCTGGGTCGATTGCGGCCATGGATACATCACCGCTCTTTCGAGCGCGTAAAGCGATCGCGCCAAATCGTTCGCTTTGTTTCAGAAATTATACAGCAGTTCCAGCCGATTGATTTTTAACGACGCGAGGAACATTCCGAAACGACTGCCGGTCGGGCCGCAACGGATGCTCCGCAGTCAGTGCCGCTATTGATTACGACGCCTGGGCCAATCCGGATTTGACCTGGTCGTTCAGCCATCGCCGATACGACGCGGATAGCGAATCCGTCAACTGCAATTCCACCCTGAGATTGTCACCGTCCTTGCCGCGTACGGCAAAGGGCAACGTCGTCTCAAAACCCTGTACCTTGAGCGCGCCAGTCTCTCCTCGCTTCATCTCGGGATTACAGCGGATACGGGCGCCGGTTTCGGAGATATCCAGCAGCTCGCCTTCATGCCGCATCCCGACACTATCGAAAATTTCGCCACCAAGCGACGTTGGATGACGAGCCGACATGCGGCGATTGGCATCGGCCGTCGAGGTCCGGACCACACGGACCAGGATCTCCCGCAGCCCGCTGATATTGCTGGAGACCTCACCGATCGACGATCTGACATCGCTGGCGCGCCCGCTGACCCGGCCGGCGCCGACGCTGACATTTTGCACTCTTTCCGAGACCTCCTGGGCCGCCGCGGCCGTCTGCGCTATGTTCTTGGCGATTTCGCTGGTGGCAGCCCCTTGCTGTTCGATCGCGGCGGCGATCGCAGTTGCCGCGCCGTCAATTTCTCGCACCCGGTCACCGACCTCCGCCATGGCGCCGACGGCGGCACCGGTAGCCGACTGAATTTCCGCAATCTGGCGGTTGATATCGTCGGTCGATCGCGCGGTCTGGCTGGCGAGATTCTTGACTTCGGCGGCGACGACGGCAAAACCCCTTCCGGCTTCACCAGCGCGTGCCGCCTCGATGGTGGCATTGAGCGCGAGCAGGTTGGTTTGGCTGGCAACTTCGCCGATCAGCATGGTGACGTCGGAAATCCTGCTGACCGCATCGTTCAGCGACCGCACCGTGGCGGCGGCACTTTCGCCGCTGGCCACGGCGCGCTGGGTGATCGCCGCGGTCCGGGTGATTTGAGCCGCTATTTCGTGAATCGAATTCGAAAGCTGCTCGGCCGCGGCTGCCACCGCCTGCGAGTTGGTCAGCGCCAGTCCCGAGGCCGCCGCCGCCGACTGCGTATCGCTGGCCACGTTCGATGCAAATTGCGACATTTCCTGGGAAGCCTGATCAACATCGCGGGCCGTAACCGCGATCGCCTCGATGGCACCTGTGGTTTCGCGCTCGACGGCAACGGCCATGTCGAGGATTGCCTGTCGACGAAGTTCGACCGCTTGCTGCTCCGCCACCAGTTCCCGATCGACCTGCTGGCGATTTTCGATGGCCTGCTGCTTGAACACCAGTACCGCGTCGGCCATATGACCGATTTCGTCGCGCCGGCCGGCCGCCGGTATTGCGACATCGAGATCACCGCCGGCCAGCCGTTTCATGGCTTCGGTCATCGCCTTCACGGGGCGGGCCACGCCGGAGCTAAGGAAGTAGCCGGCCGACAAGGCGAACAGGACCGCAAGTCCGGCCGAGGCGATCAGAATGTTGCGCGAACTCGCATATATCGCGTTGCCTACCTGCTCGGCAGCATCGGCGCCCTTCAGGTTGATCTCGACGATCTTCTCGATGGTCGATTCCGCCTTCAGGCCGACCCCCGATACATCGTTGACGAAAAGGTTCATCGCTCCGGTATTGTTGCCCGTATCGGAGAGCGCCAGCATCTTGGCGCAGGCTGCCAGATAGGCCTGCCACGCCGGCACAAACGCATTATAGGCTTCGCGTTCGCTTGCGGACGTGATCAGCTGCTCATAAACCTTGCGTGCATCCTCAACGTTTTTCTCGGCAAGATGCACGCGGACTTCGATCTTGGCCTTCTCGTCCGGTTCGGACACCATGACGTGGCGGCTGATAATGGCGCGATGACGCGCCATATTGTAACGGACATCGCCGATAAAGCGGACGCTCGGCAGCCGTACCGCGTTGATATCCACCGCGGTCTCGCGGACGCGCATCAGGCGATCGGCCGCGAACCAGCCGCTGGCGCATATGATCAGGACCAGAACGCCGAGGGTGGCCGCGATTTTAGTTCGAATCGTGACGTCGCGGAACCTGAAGGAGCGTGCGGCCATCAAAATCTCCGGGCTGGCTGTAGCTGGCACGGCATAGGGCCGCCCTACATTGGCGGGCTCGATCAACTTCGCGCCGACGTTTGCCGCGAGCCTAGCGATACCGCGCTACTTCATGATTAATTTGATGATCCGTATAAAAGCGGATGCCGCCAGATCCGGCACGGCAGATGCCAAGGCCTGAAGGCCTTCAGGCGCCCATCATGGCCTCGTTGCCCGCGGCCGCCCGCTTCTTCTTGTTTTTTCCCTTCAGAAACTGCACATCGATCTCGATGCCGTTGACCCGGACCAGCTCGCAGCGGCGATAGGCGAGGCCGGTCGACGACAGCAGCAGAAAAAATTCCTTGAGGTTGAGTCCCTGAATGGAACCCTCCACGCTGAGCTTGGCGTCGCTGTCCGATATGGCGTTGAGCACGCAATCGCGACGCCAGGTGCCGTCGATGCCCATGATGCAGACGCCATATCCACGGCTGAAGGTTACCCGTTCCGGCCCTTTTGCATGATCCGTCATTGTCAGCGTCCTCCCATTACAGCGACCTTTGGCGCGGCTGCGCCAGCCGTCGGCGTCTTGATGGATAGCGCGCGCGCACCGTTAGGCCGGTAGAGCCCGCGACGTTCCGGATAAGGCTTGAAGGCGTCGGTCAGCCCGACTACCGTTTCCGCCGCGCCAAGCACCAGAAAGCCGTCTGGTTCATTGGCTTTGGCTAGTCGGTTGAAGATGTTGATCTTGGTTTCCTGGTCGAAGTAGATCAGAACGTTCCGGCAGAAGATGATGTCGAAGATCCCGAGTTGGGAAAAATCGTGCAGCAAATTCAGCTGGCGGTGCTGGACCATGGCGCGGATATCGGGATTGATCTGCCAGACTTCTCCGGTCTGCTTGAAGTATTTGACCAGCAGTTGAATCGGGAGCCCGCGCTGGACCTCGAATTGGCTGTATATTCCCGCCTTGGATTTCTCGATCACCTCCTGCGAAAGGTCGGTCGCGAGGATTTCGATCCGCCAGCCCGCGATCGCGGCACTCATTTCCTTCAGACACATCGCCAGCGAATAGGGTTCCTGTCCCGTGGAGCCGGCGGCGCACCAGATCCGAATGCTCTTGCGGCTCGCCCGCGCCAGCAGGATTTCCGGAATGATCGATTCGCGAAAGTGATCGAACGGAACCTTGTCGCGAAAAAAGAACGTCTCGTTGGTGGTCATGGCCTCGACTACCTGGCCGATGATCGCCGTGGATCCACCTTTCATCTTTTGCACGAGTTCGCTGATGCCGGGAAGTCCAGCTTTTCGCGCAAGCGGCAGCAGCCGGCTTTCGATCAGGTATTGCTTGTCAGCCGAAAGATCGAGACCGGAATGATCCCTGAGAAGCTTGCGCAGGTATTCATAATCAGGCGGGGTCAACGGCGGCCTCCCAAATAAAATCGGAACAATTCCGCATAGACATCATGGGGCGATGCCGCCGTGGACAGGACTTTGGATCGGACAACTGAGTGTGCAGGCGCGGGTTGGCCGATGCAGCCCCGCGGATGACCGCACCGCGCTATGAAGCCGCGCCGCGCTGTTCTGCTGCTCGTTCGTTCAGCACTCATCTCTCAACCTGACGCAACGATTAAAAAACTGACGATAGGGCGGAACCGAACTACGCCGGCCCCGCGAAATTCAGCAGCCCGACTTCCTGGAACTTGGCCGTGACGATGTCCTTGTCGAACGGCTTCATGATGTATTCGTCGGCGCCGGCGTGCATCGCACGCGCGATATGATCGATGCCGTTCTCCGTGGTGCAGAACACCACCTTGGGCTGGTTGCCGCCGGGCATGCGGCGCAGATTGCCGAGGAATTCATAGCCGTCCATGACCGGCATGTTCCAGTCGAGCAGGATGGCGTCGGGCAATCCGCGCTTGCAGACGTCAAGTGCCTTTTCGCCGTCCTCGGCTTCGACGATCTGGAAATCCAAGCTTTCCAGGATTCGCCTTGCGATTTTTCGGATGACGCTTGAGTCATCGACTACCAGACATGTTCTCATTTCAGACTGCTCCAAGGCGGTTGTGGCCATCGGCAACTAGGCGGCCAGCGATATCTTCGGCACGATTTCGAGGACGCGATCGACGTCGAGCACGACCATGAGCTGGCCGTCGAGGCGATGCACGCCGCCGGCGAGCTTGGCCATGCGGGGATCGAGATTGACCGGGTTTTCCTCCCGCCCGTCGTCGGGCAGCTTGAGCACCTCGCCGATCTGGTCGATCAAGAGGCCGTAGGACTCCCCGCGCAGGTCGACGCCGACCGCCATCGGCGGCTTGCCGTCGTCGTTTTTCGGCAACCCGAGGCGGGCGCGCATGTCGACCACGGTGACGATGCGGCCGCGCAGATTGAGTACGCCTGCGATCTCGCTCGAGGACAGCGGCACCCGCGTCAGCCGCTCCGGCATGAACACGTCCTGGACCCGCGAGATCGGCAGGCCGAACAGCTGGCCGCCGATCACCGCGGTGACGTATTCGGCCACCGCGCCCTCGGTCGTCTGGTTTTTCGTGCTCATGGCCTGTTCCTTCATGCCGCCCGGCTGAACTTGTTCATGCCGCCCGCGCGATCTCGGCGGTCTGTTCCTTCAGCGCCGCGATCAGGCCGGGGCGGTCGAACTTGGCGACGTAATCATGGAAGCCGGCCTGCCGGCCGCGCTCGATCGCCGCCGGCGACACCACCGCCGACAGCGCGATGATCGGCATCGCGTTGAAGTGGGCGTCGGCGCGAATGGTCTCGGCGAATTCGAAGCCGTTCATGTCGGGCATTTCGATATCGGTCAGCACCACGTCGAACACCTGGCCCGAGCGCAGCGCGGTGAGGCCCTCCTGCGCATTCGGCGCCACCCGCACCCGGTAGCCCGCCGCCTTCAGCACCGGCGCCAGCATGTTGCGGAAGAACGCCGAGTCGTCGACCAGCAGCACCGATTGCGCCGAGGCCGAGGGCCGCATCTCCTTGCGGCTGAACCAGTCGGCGAACGCCATCGGCAGGAAGTGGCCGACATCGATCACTTCGGTGGCCTGGCCCTTGATGACCGCGGAGCCGAGAATGCCCGCTTGGGAGCCCGCGACCTCGATGTGCAGCCGTTCCTCGACGATGTCGATGATCTCGTCGACCACAAGCCCCATCGAGCGGCCGTCGTCGGCGAACACCAGGATCGGCTGCGAGCCCTGGGTCTGCACGCTGACCCCTTCCATCTGCACCAGCGGCATCAGCTGCTCGCGGTACTGCACCATGTAGCGGCCGTTGGAGAGTTCGATCTTGTCGATGGCGATCTCTTCCAGCCGGGTGACGAGCCCGAGCGGCACCGCCTTGGGCTGGCTGGAACCGGCGCGGAACACCAATAGCGAGGTCATCTGTTCGGCGGCGCTGGCGCGGGAGGCGGCGTTCTCCTCGGCGATTTCATGGCTGGCCTGGCCGGAGGCGCCGAGCGCCTTGGCGATGCCGTTGGGATCGATGATCATGATCACCGCGCCGTCGCCCAGGATGGTATTGCCGGAGAACATCTCGATGTGGCGCAGCTTGGTCGACATCGGCTTGACCACGATCTCCTCGGTGTGGAACACGCCGTCGACCACGATGCCGAAGGTCTGGCTGCCGACCTGGGTCACCACGATGAAGCCGTTTTCCGGGTCCGAGGAGGAGCCGTCGTCGATCTTGAGCAGCTTCTTCAGGTGCATCAGCGGCAACAGCTTGTTGCGCAGCCGCAGCACCGCGGTGTCCTTGATGCGCTCGATGCGGTGCTCGGAATTGGCCCGCGCCCGCACCAGTTCGACCACCGCCAGCTGCGGAATGGCAAAGCGGTCGCCGGCGGCCTCCACGATCAAGGCCGAGACGATGGCGAGCGTCAGCGGGATCTTGATGGTGACGGAAGAGCCCTCGCCGGCCACCGACTTGACGTCGATGGTGCCGCCGATCTGGTCGATATTGGTGCGCACCACGTCCATGCCGACGCCGCGGCCGGACACCGATGTCACGGTGGCGGCGGTGGAGAACCCCGGCGCGAAGATGAACTTGTGGATCTGCGCTTCCGTCATCTTCTCGAGCTCGGCCTCGCTGACCAGCCCGTTGGCGACCGCCTTGGCCTTGATCCTCTCGGTATTGAGGCCTCGGCCGTTGTCGGCGATGCAGATGATGATGTGGCCGCCTTCATGATAGGCCGACAGCCGGATGGTGCCCTGCTCGGGCTTGCCGCAGGCGGCCCGCTCCGCCGGCGTCTCCAGGCCGTGATCGGCCGAGTTGCGCACCATGTGGGTGAGCGGGTCCTTGATCAGGTCGAGCACCTGGCGGTCGAGCTCGGTGTCGGCGCCGTGCATCTCCAGTTCGATCTGCTTGCCAAGTTCGCCCGAGAGGTCGCGCACGATTCGTGGCAGCTTCTGCCAGGCGTTGCCGATCGGCTGCATCCGGGTCTTCATGACGCCTTCCTGCAGCTCGGCGGTGACGTTGGAGAGCCGCTGCAGCGGCACCTTGAACTCGGTATCCTCGTTGCGCCGCGAGATTTCCAGAAGCTGGTTGCGGGTCAGCACCAGCTCCGAGACCATCGTCATCAGATGTTCCAGGGTATCGACATTGACCCGGATCGACTGGTTGGCGACCTTGTCGGCCTCCAGCACCTCGCCCTCGGCGGCGAGCTTGCCGGCGCCATGTTTGGCGGCGGCATGCTTTGCAGGGGCCGGGGCAGTGGCCGGCTGGGCTCGGGGCAGCGGCCTTCTCCGGCACCGGCGGCGCCACAACCTCGGTCGGGGTCTCGCGGAAGGCGCGCTCCAGCTCATCCAGCGACACTTCGCCGGGGCGCAATGGCCGCTCCAGCGTCTGCGCCACCAGCGTGCCCTCGACGGTCGCCGGCGCGGCAGCGGGCGCCGCGGCCAGCGGTGCCGCCGGCGCTGACGCGATCGGCGAAGCCATCGCCGCCATGCCGCGTTCCACCATCTCCTGGAGCTTGACGATCAGATCCTGATCGGAGCCCTCGGGTTCGGCCTCGGTCGCCTCCAGGCCCGAGAGAATCTGCTTGATGCGATCGATGCTGCTCAGGATCAGGGTGACCGCCTCGGCCGTCACCGGCATGCCGTCGCGGAATTTGCCCATCAGGGTTTCGCCGGCATGGGCCAGCGCTTCCAGCCGCGGCAGTCCGAGAAAGCCGCAGGTCCCCTTGATGGTGTGCACCAGCCGAAAGATGTTATCCAGGATCTTGGCGTTGTTCGGCTCCTGCTCGAACCGGACCAATTGGTTGTCGACGGTATCCAGGCTCTCGCTGGTCTCCGTCAGAAACTCCCGCAACAGATCGTCC
>CAVTNW010000024.1:0-100158 GCA_963736075.1 uncultured Alphaproteobacteria bacterium
TGGGGGCGACCCTTGGGGTCGCCCTCGCCCTCCTTGGAGCCCCCCGCATCGGCGCCCCTCCCCAAATTTGACCTGGGTCAATGTCAGAGGCTTTTCGAAACCTATGCTTACGTGCCATGTGCCCGGTTTGAAAAGTGAGTGCGATGCCTCCCGCTTTCGAGAAATATGCAGGGATCAACGTTCCGCGCTACACCAGCTATCCCACAGCGCCGCATTTTTCGACGCAGTTTCCCGCCGCGAGCTATCGCGACTGGCTGACGCGGCTCGATCCGAACGAGCCGATCTCGCTCTATTTGCATGTGCCGTACTGCAAGCAGATGTGCTGGTATTGCGGCTGCAACATGAAGCTGGCGGCGCGCTATGCGCCGGTCGGCACCTACGTTCGCCACCTGCTTGAAGAAATCGATCTGATCGCCGACGCGCTTCCGGCGCGGATGCCGGTCTCGCATCTGCATTTCGGCGGCGGCACGCCGACGGTTCTGGAGCCCGAGGATCTGGCCACCCTGATGGCGCGCCTTGATACGCGCTTTCGCCTGTTGCCCAACGCCGAACTGGCGATCGAGAGCGACCCGCGCACCCTGACGGACGCTATGATCAAACAGATCGGGTCGCTGCGCTTCAATCGTGCCAGTTTCGGCGTGCAGGAATTCGATCCCAAGGTCCAGGCCGCCATCAACCGGATCCAGCCGCCCGAGATGGTGGAGCGCGCGATTACCCAGCTTCGCGCCGCCGGCGTGGTCAACATCAATTTCGACCTGATCTACGGCCTGCCGCACCAGAACGCAGCTTCGCTTTGCCGGACGGTCGAGCAATGCGTCACCATGAAGCCCGACCGTATCGCGCTGTTCGGCTACGCGCATGTGCCATGGGTCGCCAAAAATCAGCGCATGATCGATGACGCCGCTCTACCTTCCGCCGCCGAGCGCGCCGAACAAGCCAAGGCCGCTTCCGCAACGCTGGTCGCACAAGGCTATATCCAGATCGGCATCGATCATTTCGCGCGGGCCGGCGACAGCCTCGCCATCGCCTTGGCCGAGGGGCGGCTGCATCGCAACTTTCAGGGCTATACCAGCGACGGCGCGCCAACGCTGATCGGTATCGGCGCGACCGCGATCGGCCGGACACCCCAAGGCTATGTCCAGAACAACAGCGAAACCGGCGCATGGTCGCGCGCCGTGGCCGCCGGCAAGCTGCCGATCGCCCGCGGCCATGCCCTGCGCGACCAGGATGCGCTGCGCGCTTTCGTCATCGAGCGCATCATGTGCGACGGATCGGTCGACCTCGCCGCGGCCGGCACTGATCTGGGATTTGCCGGGGATTGGTATGCGGAAGAAATTCCCGAGCTGCTGCGGATGCAGGAGGACGGCCTCCTGACCCATGCGGACGGCAAGCTCAGCCTTGCCCCGCAAGCCGCGCCCCTGGCGCGCGTGGTGGCCGCCGTGTTCGACACCTATCTGCGCGCCTCCAACGTCCGCCATTCGGTCGCGGTGTAGTCGAGCAATTCCGAAGTTCTGATCGTATCACAGTCTCCCCGGTCCTCATCCAGAGGGCATCGCGCCAGCGACGCGTCTCGAAGGATGGCGCGAACGACGGTGCAAGCTCAGGATGAGGACAACTCGGCGTCGAAATGAAGAACAGACTTTCATGCGTAGTGGGTCGGCCGCGCCGATGGGGAACTCAGGATGAGGTCAGAGCGCCTGGAGGTTTCGTAGGGTGGGCGAAGCCAGCGGATCGCGCGAATGCTCGGGCCGAGGGTGTGCCCACCATCTTTGCGCAGCCGAAAATGGTAGGCACGGCGCAGACGCGCCTTTGCCCACCCTGCGCGATGCGCGCTAGGACTATTTCAATGTCTGAAGATAGGCGATCACGTCAGCCCTGCTCTGCGGCTCGGGCAGTCCCTTGAAAAACATCTTCGCGCCGTGAACGTCCCCGCGGGGGTCGGCGAGATAGGTATCAAGGGACGCTACGCTCCAGGGCGCCTTGTTGGCCTTCATCCCTTCCGAATAATCATAACCCGGCACTGAGGCGGCTGGACGCCCGACCACGTCCCAGAGCGTCGGCCCCACCTTGTTCACGCCAATTTCCGCAGCATGGCAATTCTGGCAAATACGCACAAAGATCGCTTTGCCCGCGCTGGGATCGCCTGCATCGCCCGCCATCGCGCTTGACGCGCACACTGCCGCCCCAACAACAAGTGCCACGCGACTGATCATGAAAAACCTCTTCGTTCGCCGATCGTTGGTGATGGCAGCATGGTCCAAGACCGCAGCCGGGCCATGACTTGCTCGTGCGGCTTCAAACTATTCTTTGAATGATCAGTTGGCTTTGCTCTAGATCAAGCTTGGGCCGGATCGGCCGCGACGAAATGGATCGAGAACTCGGCGCCGCCCTCGTTCCGGTTCTCGACGGTGACGGTGGCGCCGTGCAATTCGACAATGCGCTGCACGATCGAAAGCCCGAGTCCCGTGTTGCCCGGTCGACTGCGATCGCGGCGCCAGAAACGGCGAAAGATCAGCTGGTGTTCTTCCGCGGCAATGCCCGGACCACGATCCCGCACCCTCACCGTGCCGTCCTCCTCGACGACGAACTCGATGAGGCTGGCGCGGGGGGCGTATTTGATGGCGTTCTCGGCCAGGTTCCGGATGGCGCGCTTCATCATTTCGGCGTCGCCTTTGACCCATACCGGCTCACTGGAAGCCAGCAACGCGATTTCCCGGCCCTGCTCCAGCGCCAGCGGCGCAATGAACTCGGCGACCTCCAGGCAGACCGCCCGTGCATCGGCCAATTCCCCGGGATCGATGGTAAAGGCATCAAGTTCGGCGATGTCGAGCAATTGGCCGACGATCCGGCTCATAGCCTCGATATCCTGATGCAGAGCCTGGGCGATCTCCTGGTTTTCCAGCGTATCCACCCGGGTGCGGAGAATGCTGAGCGGCGTGCGCAATTCATGCGCGGCATCCGCGGTAAATTCGCGCTGAACGCGAAAGCCCTGGTCAAGCCGGTCGAGCGCCTGATTGACCGCAGCGACCAGCGGCCTTACCTCGCTCGGAATCTCATTCAGCGGCAACCGCACATCGGTGCGAGACGGCCCGATATGCTCCGCGATTTCAGATGCCTGCCGCAGCGGCAGCAGGGCGCGCCGGAAGATCGCAATATCCGTGATCAGCAGCACCAGCAATATCGGGAGTGTTATCCAGCCCACATTCTTGAAGAAATCCGCCTCGATGTCGTCGATCAGGACGTCGCGGTTCGCCAGATCCTCCGCCGCCTGAATAAAGACCGTGCTGGCACCCGCCTGCCATCGAATGCTCGCGCCTGATATCGCCGCATTGCCATCACGTGTGTTGAGAAATTCAACGGCGGCGTGCCTGGGGTCGGCGGGAAATATCGGCGCCCGGTCATTCCGCGACGAAAACAGGGTGTGGCCGCGATCGTCGACCACGGCATAGGAATAACGCCCGTAGGGCTGGGAATAAAGGCCCTGGAGATCGGGTGGAAGATCAAGCGAGAGGCTGCCATCGGCCTGCACAACCAGATGCTGGGCGACAGCCTCCGCCTGCTTCCGCATTGACTCGTCATGCATGTTGTCGGTCGCGAGATTCAACAGCCACGACAGCGCCAGCGACATCAGAACCGAGGTGATGGCCACCACGATCACGTGCAGAATGACGATGCGTGAGATGATCGATTTAAATCGGATCACGCGGTTCCTCGGCGATGAGATATCCGACGCCGCGGATGGTATGGATCTTCACCCGGGCCCCCTTGTCGGATAGCTGCTTTCGCAGACGATGGACATAGACCTCGACCGCGTTGGAAGCGACCTCTCCGGAAAGCCCGAAGATATGATCCTCGACCTGCTTCTTGGAAACGACCCGTCCCTTGCTGCGCATCAGAAGTTCGAGCACCGCGGTTTCACGGGATGACAAGACCTGAGGCTGATCGTCGACGAAGGCCTGACGGTTTCGGAAGTCGAAGCCCAGGTTGGCGACATGAAGGGAGTTTCCGAGCTGCTGGCCGGGTCGGCGTAATTGGGCCTCCAAGCGGGCCACCAGTTCTTCCAGGGCGAACGGCTTGACCAGGTAATCATCGGCGCCGCTGCGCAGCCCGCTGACGCGATCCTGAAGTCCGCCGCGGGCCGTGAGCACGAGCACGGGGATGGGATCCCGGCGATGCCTGAGCTCTCGCAGCAGCGCCAGGCCATCGCCGTCGGGCAGTCCGAGGTCGAGAATCAAAGCCGCATAGGAGGTCGTGGTCAGGGCCGCGCGGGCTTCCGCGGCGCTTGCCAGCAGGTCCGTTTCATAGCCGGCGGTCTGCAGGCCCTTGGCCAGCAACACGGAAAGCTGCATATTGTCTTCGACGATCAACAGTCGCATCGGTGCCTGACCACGGAACCTTTTATTCCTCGAAACCAGCTTTGAAGTGCTTTGATACGCGGGACAAGATCTTTTGGGTCTGACGCTTGGCGCGCTGCCATAGGCCGCTGTAGGCTGGTTCCGCAAGTCTGAGATCGTCCCTCGCGGCGTCATTCCGGGCTCCCTCGCTGCGCTGGGGCCTCAGAATCGTTAAAAAAAAGCGGTAGGGTCCGAACACTTCGCGCGGGACCGGGCGCACGCAATGGGGTATGGTGATGAAACACATGGTTCTTGCGGTAGCTTTGTTGCTCGGCGCGGCGGCGTCGGCGCAGGCTTCCCCCGGCCGCGGTCGGCCGGTTTGCACGGTGGAAGTTCTCCACTCCGAAGAACTGACGTATTCCCCGATCAACTACCATCTGGTGCGTGCGGATCTGCTGGTCGTTCCGCCAGACCACCAGGCATTCCAGACCACGGTGCAAAAATTGATCCCATGGCAAGCCCCTCCACCGCGGCGGGGCGAGAGGGTCCGTTTTCCCTGCGATTCCGTAGCCTGGCGAGATTTTCTTGCTGGCTCGAATTACAGCTCGCTTCTCGGAGCCTTCGAATCGGTTCTGTCAGTCGGTACCGTGCAATAGATTGAGGGGTGACGGCTGACGATACACGCGGTCGGCCGGCGGCAATGGGCCGCGGAGAGGGCAAGAGGCTTGTTGTCGATGACTTTGGTTCGCCGCCTTGGCATCAGGATGGAACTGCTGCTGGCGGGCACAGCTGTTGCCTCCATTATTGCCTCCCCTTTTGCCCTGGCCCAACCCGCTGCCGGCGGACCGGAGATCTGGGACGCCAATCACGACGGCGTCTACACCTGTGCCGAATGGAAAAGCTATCTTGACCGCATCTTCAACTTGGCCGATCGCAACCGCGACGGATATCTCGACCAGTCCGAATTCGCCACCGTTCGCAAGGCCGGCGGCGTGCTGGCCGACGCAGACTTCGGCTATTTTGACGAGAACCAGGACGGCAAGATCAGCCGCAACGAGTTCGTCAACAAGCCGAGCGAGTTCATCCTGCGCTATGACCGGAACGGCGACTGCCGCGTAACCCCCGACGAGATCAAGGCCGGTGACGCCCCGAAGCAGGTGGGACCGCCCGTCCGCGAGCGGGATAGGTTCCATACCAACTGACGCGGAGCCGTCGTCGCGTCAGCGCGACGCACCTGCTTAAGAGCTGCCAGAGCATTTTCTCGCTCTGGCAGTTCAGGTTGCAGAAGAAAGAGGAAGGCGCCAGGCCTCAGATAGATAAGGCCTTAAGCCGCGGCCGCCTTGGCGGATGTCGGCACGGAAGCGATCGTCTTCAGGATCTGGGAAGCGATCTGGTAGGGGTCGCCTTGCGAGTTCGGACGGCGGTCTTCCAGATAGCCCTTGTAGCCATTATTGGCGAAGCTGTGCGGCACACGGATCGACGCGCCGCGATCGGCGATACCATAGCTGAAGGTATCGATCGAGGCCGTCTCGTGCTTGCCGGTCAGACGCATGTGGTTGTCCGGACCATAGACCGCGATGTGATCGGCGCGATTGGTCTTGAAGGCTTCCATCAGCTTCTCGAAATATTCCTTGCCGCCGACTTCGCGCATATAGGTGGTCGAGAAGTTGGCGTGCATGCCGGAGCCGTTCCAGTCGGTATCGCCGAGCGGCTTGCAGTGGAATTCGATATCGACGCCGTATTTCTCGGTCAGGCGCAGCATCAAATAGCGGGCCATCCACATCTCATCTGCGGCCTTCTTGGAACCCTTGCCGAAAATCTGGAATTCCCACTGACCCTTGGCGACTTCGGCATTGATGCCTTCGTGGTTGATGCCGGCGGCGAGGCAAAGATCCAGATGCTCTTCCACCATCTTGCGTGCGACGTCGCCCACGTTCTTGTAGCCAACGCCGGTGTAATAGGGTCCCTGCGGCGCGGGATAACCGCTTGCCGGGAAGCCGAGCGGACGGCCGTCCTTGTAGAAGAAATATTCCTGCTCATAGCCGAACCAGGCGCCGGGATCGTCGAGAATGGTGGCGCGCTTGTTCGAGGGATGCGGCTTGCCGTCAGGCATCATCACTTCGCACATCACCAGCACGCCGTTGGTGCGCGCGCCGTCCGGATAAACCGCGACCGGCTTCAGGACGCAATCAGAGCTGTGGCCCTCGGCCTGCATGGTCGAGCTTCCGTCAAAGCCCCACAGCGGCAGCTGCTCGAGGGTCGGAAATGAATCGAATTCCTTGATCTGCGTTTTGCCGCGCAAATTCGGCGTCGGCGTGTATCCGTCGAGCCAGATATACTCGAGCTTATACTTCGTCATGGAGCTCTCTCATGGGTTGATGATGAAAAAGGTGGGGGCCGAAGCCGTTGGCCACCACAAGCGTACCCGGCCACCATCGGCCGATTATCTGCAAGCAATTTGGGTGCCAATGCCGCCGCGCTGCATCGGGTTCGTTGACGGCAAAACGCACTGGCCCCGGCTGCTAACTTCGCCTGCGACAGAGATCCATGCAGAGCCGCATTGCGCCGCGCGCTCACAATCCGATTGTTGCTTGTGCAGTAGGCAAGCAGGCTGGACAGTGTCGAGACTTTGACGTGGTCAAATTTTAATCACGCGTGATCGCGATTTAAGCTTCTTTTATTTGGTCTGAATAGAGCGGATCTCCCGCGCGCGAAAACACTCGTCTTACGCTCGTTTAGCAAGCCGTCTACTTCTGGCACGGTATTTGATTATGCGGGTTTGAGCGTGAGCCGCGAAATGAATCATTCTCCGCGTGTTTACCCTCAGTCGATAACGCTCAGTCGCATCCGGACCGGGCATAAGCGGGGATAAAATGCATGAAAATTGTTATGGCGATCATAAAGCCATTCAAGCTCGATGAAGTTCGTGACGCCCTGACTGCCATTGGCGTTCATGGTCTCACAGTAACGGAAGTCAAGGGATACGGCCGTCAGAAGGGCCACACTGAGGTTTATCGCGGCGCCGAATATGCCGTGAACTTCCTGCCGAAGATCAAGATCGAGGTCGCTGTCGTCCAAGGCGATGTTGACAAGACCGTCGATGCTATCACCGCCACCGCCAAAACCGGCCAAATCGGCGACGGCAAGATTTTTGTCATACCTCTAGATCAAGCCGTTCGTATCCGCACCGGCGAGTTGGACGGCGCGGCCCTTTAGATATTGTGCTCAAACCCCAGATCCAATCAGGAGTAAAATAGATGATGTTGAAACGTCCCACCAGCGCGGGATGGGCAGTCCTTGCCATCGGAGTGCTCTGCGCGGTTGGCTTCGTCGATGCCGCGCTTGCCCAGACGGCGGCGCCCGCCGCACCGGCGGCAACCGACGCGGCAGCGGCAGCGGCTCCGGTGCCCAACAAGGGCGATACCGCGTGGATGCTGGTATCCAGCGCGCTGGTGCTGATGATGTCGTTGCCCGGCTTGGCTCTGTTCTATGGCGGTCTAGTCCGCACCAAGAACATGGCCTCGATCCTGACGCAGGTGTTTGCGATCGTATCCATGGTCGGCGTGATTTGGACGCTATACGGTTACTCACTGGCCTTCAGCGACGGCGGCAGCATGACCCCCTGGATCGGCGGCCTGAGCAAGGCGTTCATGCATGGAATCGATGCCAATTCAACTGCTGCGACGTTCTCCAACGGGGTCGTGATTCCGGAACTCGCCTACTTCGTCTTCCAGATGACATTCGCGATGATCACCCCGGCCTTGATTGTCGGCGCCTTCGCCGAGCGCATCAAGTTCTCGGCGGTGATGGTGTTCATCCTGCTATGGGTGACCGTCATCTATTTCCCGATTGCCCATTGGGTCTGGTATGTTGCGGCCCCCGATGATGTCGCCAACGCCGCCAAGGCGCTCGCCGCGGCAGCGGATGGCGCGGCCAAGACGGCGGCCCAGGCCAAGCTTGACGAAGTCACTGGCGCGGTCGGCTGGCTTGCTGGCGCCGGCGCGCTCGACTTCGCCGGCGGCACTGTGGTGCATATCAACGCCGGCATCGCCGGTCTGGTGGGCGCGCTGATCATCGGCAATCGCACCGGCTACGGCAAAGACCTGATGGCCCCGCATTCGCTGACCATGACCATGATAGGCGCCTCGCTGCTGTGGGTGGGCTGGTTCGGCTTCAACGCCGGATCGAACCTGGAAGCCAATGGCACGACCGCGCTGGCCTTCGTCAATACCATGGTGGCCACCGCGGGTGCGGCGCTGTCGTGGCTGCTCAGCGAATGGGTCGTCAAGGGCAAGCCCTCGCTGCTGGGCATCTGCTCTGGAGCGGTCGCAGGGCTGGTGGCGGTCACCCCAGCTTCGGGGTTTGCCGGCCCAATCGGCGCGCTTGTGCTCGGCCTCGTGGTCTCTCCGGTCTGCCTGTTCTTCGTCAGCACGGTGAAGAACGCACTCGGCTACGACGACGCTCTCGACGTATTCGGCGTCCACTGCATCGGCGGGATCATCGGTGCGCTCGGTACAGGCATTCTGGTCAATCCTGCGCTTGGTGGCGTTGGCATTACCGACTACACCAACATCACCGGTAACAATGCGGGTACCTACGATCTGGTCACCCAGATGATTGCCCAAGGTAAGGCTGTGGGCGCTACTCTGATCTGGTCAGGTGTCGGTTCGGCCATCCTCTACAAGCTAGTGGATTTAGTCATCGGTCTGCGTCCCTCCGTCGAAGAGGAACGTGAGGGCCTCGACATAACCGAGCACGGCGAGCGCGCCTACAACATCTGAGTTCTTCCGGGGCGTGATCTCCTTACCCGTCCGATCGCGCCAGCAAGGCGTTCCGGAACATTCCGTCAATGCCGTCATCGCTAGGGGGCTCCGGCGCAAGCTGGAGCCCCTTTTTTGACAGGCTCGAATGCTGCTCCGCCAAATTCGCTTCTTCTCTCCGTATACCCTGGGGGCAAAGTGGATTGCCCTTGAGAAACCCAATAACCTGAGAGACCGCATATTTCGGTGGGATCGACATCATCATGTGAACCTGGTCCGGCATGAAGTGCCCCTCTTCGAATTCGGCTTTCTTTTGCTGGGCCAGCTTCCGCACCCGACTTGCTGCGGCTTAGGCGGTAAAACTCGCCAATCGCCAAGCTTGTGCGTGGCGGCACACGATCGGAAGTTTCGGCGTCGGGCAACCGCCGCAAATATCACCTCCCCAGCAGAGACTGCCCGGCTATGCCAGTCAGCGCCACCAAGGCAGGATCGTCGGGCCACTGCACCGCCGAAGTATGCCAAATCGCTTCGACAGAAACCTGGTTGACCAGGAGCCTGTGATCCAGATGCAACACCCACCGTTAAAACACACCCTAAGGTTCAATCAGCACAATCCTTATGCAAATGCTCGTGTTTTGTTCTTCACAACTTTGCTAACTTTCAGCCATGAATAGCAAGACGGTATCTCGGGGCAGGCGTCAGCTGCGGTCGTCAACGCGAGCTAAAACTCAACTCAGATGGGGATAGTAATGAAGAAACTGGTTATGGTCGCGGCAGCACTGTCGATCACGGTGGGTTCGGCTTTTGCGGCGGATATGCCGTTGAAAGCGGTGAAAGCACCGCCGCCGGCGGCGTTCGATCCCTGGGATATCGCTTTCGGCAGCGCGATTATGAACGACTACATCTTCCGCGGCGTGACCCAATCAAACCACAACCCGTCGGTCGCCGCCTATTTTGAGCCGCGCTACAATGTCACCAAGGATCTGCAGCTCTATGTCGGCACCTCAGCCGAGAGCATCTCGTTCGCCAACCGCGCCGCCGCCGAAGTCGACATCTATGGCGGTATCCGTCCGACCTTCGGCGCGGCTGCCTTCGATTTCGGTGTCTGGGGCTATCTGTATCCGGGCGGGAGCTGCGCGGATAACGCCATTACCCCTGCTCTTATTCCCGGTGGCTTTGTCTGCCCCGTCAGCACAACGACGATCTTCCTCGCCGACATGAACGTCATGAAGAAGAACGTCAGCTTCTTCGAAGCCTATGGCAAGCTCAACTATACCATCAATGACAACTGGGCATTCGGCGTGAACGAGTATTATTCGCCGAACTTCCTGAACTCCGGCGCCTGGGGCGACTACGCGTCGCTCACCGGCAAGTACACCGCCCCCAGCACGGCCTTCGGCAGCAGCGGCGTCGGCATGTATGTCTCCGGCGAAATCGGCCGCCAGTGGCTCGGAACCACGGATGCGTTCTATGGTGTCGCGGCATTCCCGTTAGGTATCAAATATGCCAATTACGACACTTGGAACATCGGCATTGGCTTCACCTATAAGGTGTTCACACTCGATCTGCGCTACTCCGACACCGACCTCTCGAAGGGCAATTGTAATGCTTTCACAAGCACTTTCGACGGTACCGGAACCACGAACGTCACCCCGATCAATCCGACCGGCGTTGGCTCCAACTGGTGCGGCGCGGCGGGTATTGCCAAGCTCTCGGCCGACCTGACGGCGATGAGCAACCTGAAGTAATAGTCCTCACATGACGGGGCGGCAGGCGATCTGCCGCCCTTTTTATTTGATCATTGGTGGCCGACAATGCACGGGCGCACCGCGTCATCCATGGCTTGAACGTTCACGAGGCGCTCGGGTTGCCGCGATAAACGAATTCTCGCAGACGTAGAACCGCATTCTGGTCGAAACTCGGACGGCGCTGCTCATCACCGCCCAACCTCCCTCGCCTTTTCGAAACTGCACCGGCGAATGTCGGGTGCACCGCCTGGGGACGCCGACAGTTGCTGAAGCGTGGCAAACGGCGCCGGGCGCTGTAGCGCCGATGTCCCGAGGTTACATCCTATATTCCGGAGCTTACGAATCGTCTGGAGACGCATGCCATCGCCGGACCAATTGTTATAAAAAAAGATATGCCCTCCCGCCTCCTGCTCCCGGGGCCGACGCTTACATCTTGACAGATATCCTGGTCAAATCTCTGAAACAACACGGTTTTGCATGACAGGTAAGTATCGCTGACATTTAGCTTCATAAATAAAAGATAGCGAACCCTTGCTCTGGCACCGCGGCAGGGCAATATTTAACCGCGAACTGATTGCGGGAGTGGGCGATGATCGCCGACGCGAAGCTGCAGACAAACAACGCCAAGAAATCGAACCAATCTCAACCCAAGGTGCCGGCTATGGTCTGGTTTGGGGGGGTAGTTCTTCGCTCGCTTTTCCTGATTGTAATGACGGTTTTGACGGCGCGCGTCGCCAGCCCTCAGATCGAGACGATCAGGTCTGTGTTCGAGACACCCGGCGATCTCATCCGGGTTGCATTGGGCTTTGCGGTTTGCGCTTGGTGCGTCTTTAATCTGTTCATCTTGCCCAAGGATCCCGGTGCCTACAGGACGTGGCTCTACATGGGTCTTGCCCTCCTGCCGCTCTCGCTGCTCTGCGCCTTCGTCGTCTGGTAGGTTCCTCTCCGAGCTGGTTTGCGCAGACATCAGATTAGATCTACTCCGCCGCCGGGGGGCGAGCCGGATCTGGATCGTTCCCCATTGCACACTGACGCCAATCCGGCGTGGTGCAGGCGGATGGCCAGCCGCCGCCCAACGCCATGAACAACGCCGCGGTATCCGATAGACGATTGGCCTCCGATTGCACGCGCACAACGGCCGCCGTCAGATAGGTCTGCTGCGCGTTGAGCACAGCGAGCTGGTTGACCTGGCCGGCCCTCAGTTGCTGCTCGACGATGTCCAGACTGGCCTTCGCTGCGGTTTCCGCCCGCACCGCGGCCCGCACAGCCCGGCTATCCGCCTGCAGCGCCCGCAGCGCGTCCGCGACATTCTGGAATGCCGTGATCACCGTGGAGCGGTATTGCGCCTCGGCTTGCTCGAGCGCCGCCTCCGCCGCCTTCTGTTTGTTGTAGAGCGTAAAGCCGTCGAAGATCGGCGCAGTCACACCCGCGGCCAGCGTGTAAAATCCGGTTCCCGCCGCGAAGCTCTCAGGCAGGTTGTAGGAAGCCGATCCGCCATTGGCCGTGAGCAATACGTTCGGCAGCCGGGCAGCGATCGCGACGCCCACCAGCGCGCTCGCCGAATGCATGTTGGCTTCCGCAGCCCGCACGTCAGGCCGCTGATCGACCAGTCTGCCGGGCAGGCTGACCGGCAAATTCGCCGGCAGCCCCAAATGCTCAAGGTCGAATTTCTGTGCGATCTCGTTGGCCGAATATTCTCCGGCCAGCGCCGTCAAGAGATCGCGCTGTTGCGCCAGCTGCTTGTCGAGCGGCGGAAGCAGTTCCTCCGCCTGGGCGAGAGCCGCATCCTGGGCGAGCACATCGGCCTGCGCGGCCTGGCCAAGATTGAACTGGCGCTTCAGGATGTCGAGCAGGTCCCGCTCGATGGCGATAATGCGCCTGGTCGCGGCAATCTGACCACGCAGCGAGGCCTCTTGAATGGCGGCGGTCACGACATTGCTGGTGAGCGCCAGATAGGCGGCCTCAAGCTGAAACAGCTGCTGCTCGGCCACCGCGTCCAGGTTCTCGACGCTGCGAAAATTGGCGCCCCAGATATCCGGCACGAATGATACCGTCAGCTCATGGGTAAAAAGAGTATATTCGGACTGCGGTCCCGCCGTCGGGATCGGCGGCACCTGGCCGGGATTTGCAATCAGGAATTTTTCGGAGGTCGAACTGCCGGTGACCTGCGGAAAAAAGAATCCGCGCTGCGCCTGGGCATTGTATTGGGCCAGCCTTATCGCGGCCTCGGCGGCCTGCAGATTGGGATTATGATCGACCGACTGCCTGACGAGATCATTGAGCGGCTGAGACTTGAAGGCCGACCACCAGCGCGCCGAAACGTCGGCGCCCGTGACGAAATGCTGGCCGGCCGCCCGCGGTCCGCTGGGATCGGGGGCGGGTGAGGCAAGCCTGCCAGGCACGTAGCCTTTGACGTCAGGCGCCGCAGCAGGAGCAAAATCCGGTCCCACGGCACAGCCTGAAATCACAGCCGACATGATCGAGGCCGCGGTCACGACCATGGCCGCGCGACGGGTTCCAACGGACATCACAGTGCGAGCCAGGACGAGGGGACGTCGAGGGTCGATACGTCCGACCCCCAACATTCGCCCGTTTCCCCCCGCTGCCCTTGGCATTGCACTTCCAATCAACTTTCCAAACGGCTCTCGGCGGTATCGGCCGCTTCGATGTCGGTCCCGACCGACGTTTGATCCTTCGAAAGGAAGATCTTGCGCAGCGCCGGCGCGACAACCAGCAGCAGCAGCGGCCCGATGAACATGCCTCCCACGACCACAGTCGCCAGCGGGCGCTGCACCTGGCTTCCGATGCCGTGAGAGATTGCCGCCGGAAACAGTCCGACGCCAGCGGAAAGCGCGGTCATCAACATCGGCCGCATCCGCTGCTCGGCACCATGGAAGACCGCCTCGGCGACGTCCATTCCCTGGGACCTAAGTTCGCGGAAATAGGTGATGTTGAGAATGCCGTCCATGACAGCGACACCGAACAGCGAGATGAACCCGATCGCGGCGGACACGCTGAAATCGAGGCCTGCGAAATAAAGCGCGATCAGGCCGCCACCGATCGCGAACGGGATACCGGCGACGGACAAGAGACTGTCCCGCAGCGAATTGAACAGGCCATAGAGCAGGACGAGGATCAGAAGCAGCGTGATCGGGACCACGATCAGGAGCCGCTGCTTGGCATTCTGCAGATCTTCGAATTCGCCCGCCCAGATGATCCGATACCCGTTCGGAAGATTGATGGCCTTTGCGACCCGCGCCTGGGCTTCCTCGACCGTGCCGCCGAGATCGCGGCCGCGAACGCTGAACTTGATCGGGATGAAACGCTGGCTGCGCTCGCGATAGATGAACGAGGCCCCGGTGTCGAGCGTAATAGCCGCGAGCTCGCTGAGCGGAACGTAGCCGTTGGTGCCCGCGGGCGTCTGATAGGCGACCTTGACGGTGCGGATGGCGTCGATGCTGGCGCGGTATTTGGGGTCGAGCCGGACCGCCAGATTGAACTGGCGGTCGCCCTCCAGAACGGTGGTGGCGGTGGTGCCGCCGAGTGCCGCCTGAACCACGGTATTGACGTCACCGGTATTGAGACCGTAGCGCGCCGCCTTATCGCGGTCGATCTTGATGTTGAGGTTGGGCTGGCCCAACAGGTGGAAGATTCCGAGATCGGCGACGCCTCGCACCTTGGCCATCTCGGCCATGACCTGGCCTGCGATCGATTCCAGGGTGGCAAGATTAGGCCCGACGATCTTGACCGAATTGGCCCCCTTCACGCCCGACAGCGCTTCCTCGACATTGTCCTGGATGTATTGCGAGAAATTAAATCCGATGCCCGGCAATTCTTCGCTTAATTCCTGCTGCAATTCGTCCGTCAGTTTTTCCTTGGTCAGATCCTTGGGCCACTCGTCGAACGGCTTGAGCGGCGCGAACAGCTCGACATTGGAAAACGGCGAGGCGTCGCTGCCATTGTCGGGCCGGCCATGCTGCGACACTACCGTCAGCACTTCCGGATGCCGGAGCAGGATCTCGCGCATCTTACGCGTCGCTTCAGTCCCCGCATCGAGCGACATGGTCGACGGCATCGCCGCCCTGATCCAGAAGTTACCCTCCTCCAGCGCCGGCAGGAATTCGCTGCCGAGCCGCGATGCCGCGGCGACGCTCAGGCCGAGGAAGACAACTCCCACCAGCACGGTAAGGGTGAGATTGCCGAGCGCGAAACGAAGCACCGGCGTGTAACTCGCGCGCAACCCGCGCACGATAATGGTCTCGACCTCCTCGATGTGCGCGGGAAGCAGCAGCGCCGCCAGAACCGGCGTCACCGTGAAAGTGGCGAGCAGCGCGCCGGCCAGCGCATAGCCGTAGGTTCGCGCCATCGGCCCAAAGATCTGGCCTTCGACGCCTTGCATCGTGAACAGCGGCACGAACGCCGTGACCGTGATCGCCGCCGTGAAAAATACCGCCTTGTCGACTTGCAGCGCACTGACGAAGATCACACGCAATCGCTCGGTCCAGCGATGGGCCGAGGTGGTCTGGTGATGCGCCGAGGTCGGATCGGCGCCCCAGTAGCCTTCGCCGAGATGCTGCAGGAGGGTTTGCCGGTGCTCGCTCGTGGACTGAAAATTGCGATAGATGTTTTCCATCATGATCACGGCGGAATCGACAATGATGCCGAAATCGACCGCGCCGAGCGACAAGAGATTGGCATCCTCGCCCTGCAGGACCAGGATGATGATGGCAAAGAACAACGCGAAGGGAATATTGGCGCTGACAATGATGGCGCTGCGGAGATCGCCGAGAAATATCCACTGGATGACGAAGACCAGCAGGCAGCCGAAGATCAGGTTATGCAGCACGGTGTGGGTGGTGACCCCGACCAGCGAGCTGCGATCGTAGAACGATACGATTCGGACGCCCGGCGGCAGGCTGCCGTCGGAATTCAGCTTCTCGACCTCCGCCTTGACGCGCGGAATGATATCGTTGGTGTGCTGGGTCCGTCCCATCACCACGATGGCGGCGGCAATATCGTCTTCGTGATCCCTGCCGCCAATTCCAAGCCGCGGCACATAGCCGACCGAGACCTTGGCCACGTCCTTCACCTGGATCGGAAGGCCGTTCGACTGGCTCAGGACGATGTTCTCGATATCCCCGACCTTGTAGCCCTTGGTGACATCGTCAGCGCCGCCGCTGTCGACCAATCCCACACCGCGAATATTGACCGACTGTTGCCCGATCGTGATCTCGCGTCCGCCGACATTGATATTGGCGTTGCCGAGCGCCGTGATCACTTGCGGAATCGAAATGTTGTAGGCTTCAAGCTTGCCGAGATCAGCATCAACATTGAACTGCTTGGTGGTACCGCCCCAACTGTTTATCTGCACAACGCCTGGAATGGTCAGGAGACGCCGTGTGACGACATAGTCCTGCAACGTCCGCAGGTTGGTCAGCCCGAAATGCGGCGGACCAACGACCTGATAGCGGTAGATTTCGCCGACCAGGCTGGACTGCTGAATCTGGGCCACCTGATTGCCCGGCAGATTGACGTTCTGCTGCAGGCTGATGGAAGCCTGGCTCAGGGCGAAATAGAAATCGACCCCGTATTTGAAGGTGACGCGAACGAACGACAGGCCGTAGAACGATGTCGACCGGATATTGATCACGCCCGGCGTGGGATAGAGACCCACTTCCATCGGGATCGTGTAATATTTTTCCATCTCTTCGGCGGATAGGCCAGCAGCCTGAGCGGTGATCTCGAGAATGACCGGCGCCGGATTGGGATAGGCCTCGATATTGAGCTTCGAAAATGCCACCAGTCCCGCGGCACAGAACACCACAACACCCAGCACGATGATGGCGCTGCGTGTCAGACCGAAGACGAGGATAGACTTGATCACAAGACCCCACTGAGCGTTTCTTGGACGGAACGGAGCTCTACGCGGCTTAGCCCGACGTCCCCAGCAGAAGGACATTGCTGAGGAAAACCGCGCCGTCGGTGACGACGGTCTCGCCAGGTTGCAGTCCGTCCAGGATCTGGACCCAGTTATCCTGCTGCAGGCCGATGGTAACAGTCCGCTTCACAAAATGGCGGCGATCGCTGGTGACCCAGACCGTCATGGTTCCGTCACCCTCCCGGACCACCCCGTTTGCCGGCACCGCGAGCGAGCTCTTGGGATCACCGACCCTGATGACAAAACTGGCAAACATGCCCGATCGCAGCAAATGCTGGGGATCCTCGATTTCAGAGCGAACCAGCTGCCGATGGGAATTCGGATCGATCAGCTGCCCGACCGTGGTAACGTGGCCCTTGAACACATTATCCGGATAGGCCGGCACCCTGACCTCGACTTCCTGGCCGAGTTTGTAGGCCGGCGCATCGGTCTCGATGACGTTTGCCAGCATCCACATCGTCGATAGATCAGCGACCGAATACGGCGCCGGCGCATTGCCCGGCTGGGTCAGAAATCCCGGCGCCGCGCTGCGCGCGACAACCCGGCCGCTGATCGGGCTCGGCACCAGCAGGGTCGAATCGACCTTGCGCGCGCTGACGATCTGATCGATCTCGGCGTCGGTCTTGCCGAATATCCGCACCGCATCCCTGGCGGCCTTGAAGTTACCTTCCGCAGTCTGCTCGTCGGAGGTGGACTGATCGACGTCCTTCTGTGCGCTGCCACCCGCCTTCAAGAGCGTGGTGACCCGCGCCAGAATCCGTTTCTGCAGCTCGAGCACGCCGGCGGCCGCGAGCAGGGTTGATTCAGCTTGCAGCAGGTCCGGACTGTCGATCGTGAACAGGATATCGCCGACCTTGACGTCGTCGCCGATGTTGTAATTGGCCTTGATGATCTTTCCCGGATACTGGGAAAAAACCTGGACGAGGAAATCTTCGTTGAAATCGATGGTGCCGACAGCGGTTTTGTATAGCGTGAACTCACGCGATGCGACCGGGCCGATTTGCAAGGTGCTGGCCTGCTTTTCCGACAAATCGACAGCCTGTGATTCAGATGTCTTTTGGCCGCCAGCTTGGTCCCCGCCCCCGGATGAGGTCAGGGCATTGCCCTGACCATCGGCAAATCCAATCAAACCCCTGCCCCACAATAGCGCGGCTCCGCCGAGCACGAGCAGGGCCAGAACGACAAATCGAGCCGTTCTTGACAGGCCTTTGAAGATATTCACCTTTTTACCACTCCCACCGCCCAATCGTCAGCCAGTTCGACCATAGGCCACCGGGCTTACGCCCACCTTACGTCCCAACCTCCTGACGTCGTGCGCTCGCGTCTCGCGGCATTCACGATATGCTCACTACAAATCAACCAGCGGCCATTTTGCAGAACTGATCCAATGGCATGCATTGGTCCGAATCGCAAAAGCGCTGACATAGCCGCGCACGTCGCCTACCCGAGGTGGCCGATTCTCTCTACTGAAACCAAGCAGGATGGCGGGCGGCGCAGTTATCCGCTGCATCGGTGCTTTCGGCTCGCCGTGCGGTGCATCGGCTCAAGCAAAACCGGCTCCCTAGGCCAAGCGCGACCGCCTGAGCCACTTTCCGCGCTCAAAAAAGCGCTTCGGCTCCTCGCGAAAGCATCGTCCTACAGACCGCCCTTCAGGATTGCCCCAATCAGAATAATGGTGCCGAGCCACGCAAATCTTTCGACCCTATAGCTCAGTTCGGCTCCGCCTCCAACTAAAACCGCGTTGCATCCACCGCCCCGAACCACATCGGCGATTTGGGCGCGCCATAGTAGCGAAGCTTGCCGCTGCTGGGCTTTCCGACCGACGGCGATCTCACATCGCCGGGCTCATAAAGCGACGTTGCCACATGCGCCAGATAGCCAGCAGAGCCCGGTTCTTCGTCCCCATTGGCCTCTGGCCGGGTCATTATCCGCCTGTGCGCTACCGCTCGATGCCATCGCCATCAACGAGACGCCAGCCAAAAGAGGTTGCTTTCTACACTTGCCGCCCAACGCTGCTTTCATAGAGTTGCCCCAAGCGGAAAGATGGAAGTAGTTGCGAAAGCTGCCAAACCTCCAACGTCGTCCTCGCGATCGATGACGAACCCAAGATCAGGCGGTTCCTGCGTGTGTGACGGCCGGACCGCTGTCGATCAATCTCGTCAGCCGCACCGTGTCGCTGAACGTCAGCCCCATCAAAAGAATATCGTCTTTTGCATATTCCGGCCTCGCATGTCGGGCTGGTGGTGACGCATGACCCGTTGCTGAAGGAAATCTGGACCGGCAATAAGCGCGAGAATATCCAGTACCTGCGAATTCTCGTCCGCAAGCTGCGGCAGAAGATCGAATCCGATCCCAACGACCCTCGCCTGCTCGTGACCGAATCGGGTGTCGGCTAAAGGCTCAAGAGACGCCTGGAAACCAGCGCCGCGGGCGAGAAGGCCTTGCCGGATCGTAGGGGTCAAGCAGACAGCGGCGAAAGCGGGCGCACCGCCCGCGTCAGCCACAGCTGTCATCCGCGCCATCCACTACTGTCATCGCCCGAATTGATCGGGCGACCCAGTACGCCGCGGCCTGGCGATTTGATCATGACTGTCTCTGGAATACTGGATCCCCGCTTTCGCGAGGACGACGAACGGAGTGATTCGGTGCGGGGACGATGGGCGGAGTGATTCGCATCTCGCCCCTGCTCCCCGCGAAAGCGCCGCGAGGCGGTCGGTCCTTACGTTGCTGGAACGGAAATTGCTTCGCGCGCGATATCGAGCATCGCGCCGAAAAGTAGGGCCGTGACCTTTATTGTCCACGCATCCAAAGGGGAGGAGTCGACGGCAACAGTCCGGCTGAGCGCCGCGGTCGCTATCGCCAAGGGCAGGTCTCTCACCGAAGCGGGCTGGCATGTGTCGATCGAGGCACCCGATGGGGTCCGTTATGGCTCCCCTGAGTTCGACAAGCTGCTCAGTTTCAGCCCATCTCATCCCACTGGGTTGTAGCCCGCAAAAAGGCACGCCTGGACCCGCGGTCACTCAAACTGCATATAAAAATGATGTCTTTAGATGTCGCTGAAATAGCAAATATGATCAAATAAGGCTCTCGCCCTGCCTAAGTTTTGACCACCGATTGACGCCGCAAAAACCGGCGGGCCGATCGAAGCGAAATAGCGATTTTCCCCCTCCCCGCAGCGCAAAGCCCCGACATCGCTCCCGTTGATCGATTTAATACTCCGTCATGGCCGCGCTTGTCTCGGCCATGACGTCTTTGCTCGATCCGAGAAGAAAGACGTGAATGCCCGGGTCATCTGCGCGAAGAAGTGCTTCGCGCTTTAGCCCATGACGAAGTCCGCGAGCGAGGCCCGACTCGGCTGCATCCTGGGTTTCGCGGCTGTCAATCAGCATTAATAAAAATATTTCTGTTCCATTTTTGTTCGAAGCGGTCTATAGGTGTTCTGTCTCGTCCCACAAAGAGGGGCGTATCGCGATCGTCAGGAAACGCGGGATGAGATGCGGTGGACGCGGCAGCGTCAGGCGTGCGGTGGGTCGCAGGGCGGATTAATCTTTCGTGAGCGAATACCTCGCAGGCTAGACGACGGCGCTGAAGCGTACGGGGAAGGCGTGTGGTCCTGGCACCCAAGGCTGGTGTCAAGTCTTCGGAGGATGCGTTCGGCTCAACCGGGTCGGACCAACCGTTAATCCGAAGGCGACGGTGGCAATAGAGCTTATCTCGCCGAGGAGAGCACGTTGATAAACCGTAAAACCATTGCGTGGGGAATGCCGGATGATCCGGTGCCTCGCACTACCTCGTGTGCGTACGGCCGCTTTCTTTGCACACGAGCCGCGGGTGCCTCTGGGCATCGCGGCATTCCCCGCGCCCTCTATTTCTCGGGGGCGAAAGTTTGACGCAACTCCTCGGGCGCCCCGCGCCGCGAGGCGTAAATCCATGTCTGCAGGGTGCGAGGCGTGGAAAGCGACGCCGCCGTCCGGATCCTCTGGTCTTCGCGGCGGCAAGGTTCAAGAAGAAACAACCGTGGCGGTTCAAACAGGGCGCCCGCAAGTGGCACCCCTGCACCATTTAGATCCGTAGGGGGACTGGGACGACCCTCGTGGTCGCCCTCTTTCGGCGCCTCGTATCCAGGCGTTTTTTGGCCTTGGTAAACCCGCCGTTAAGATACTCGCTGAAACAACGTAAGCCGTTGCGTCGAATGCCAGTCCCGCCCAGGAAGTCCCGCCAGCGCGAAATTTGCGACCAGAAAGTGTAAAATTGACGAAGCGTTGACTCGCACGGGTTAACGGTTTGTCCAAACCCCCGGTGGCATAGTAATGGCCGCCCCCAATTCACAAGCTAGCCAGGTTCAACCATCGTGACATCCTTCGGACGTGTGATTTCGGTGCGCGGCTCTGGCGCCCGCGTCGGATTGCTTTTGTCAAGCCAGATCGGCCTGTCCGAGGCAAGGGCCACCGTCGGCCGCTTCGTCAGCATCCGCTGCGCAAGTTCCGTGATCGTCGCCATGATCACCGAAGTATCCTGCGAGGACATGCCTTCTTCGGAGCTCTATTTTGCCAGCGCCTCGGTCGATCTGCTGGGTGAAATCATCGCCGGGGAGGCGCGGTCGAAGTTTCAGCGCGGCGTCACCCACTATCCGGCTATCGGCGACGCCGTCGATCTGATCAGCAACCAGGAGCTGCGCACGGTCTACGCGCCGTCGGGATCGGACCAAATCAACGTCGGAACCCTGCAGCAGGATCGGACCGTCACCGCCTATATCGACGTCGAAGAGATGCTCTCCAAGCACTTCGCCGTGCTGGGCTCAACCGGCGTCGGCAAGTCGAGCGGCGTGTCGCTGCTGCTCAACGAGATTCTTAAAGTCCGGCCGCACTTGCGGATCTTCCTGCTCGATGTTCACAACGAATATGGCCGCTGTTTCGGCGATCGCGCGCTGGTTCTCAACCCGCGCAATCTGAAGCTGCCGTTCTGGCTGTTCAACTTCGAGGAAATCGTCGACGTGCTGTTCGGCGGCCGCCCCGGTGTCCCGGAGGAACTCGACATTCTCGCCGAAGCGATCCCGATGGCGAAGGGCATTTATACGCAATACCAGAACACCGACCGGGTCGGATTAAAACGCGTCGACCCCCGGGCCAACGGCTATACTGCCGATACGCCGGTGCCCTATCGCCTGGTCGATCTGATTTCGCTGATCGACGAGCGCATGGGCAAGCTCGAGAACCGGTCGTCCCGCATCATCTTTCACAAGCTGATTTCGCGGATCGAGACGGTGCGCAACGATCCGCGCTACGCCTTCATGTTCGACAATGCCAATGTCGGCGGTGACACCATGGCGGATGTCATCAGCCATCTGTTCCGGCTGCCGGCCAACGGCAAGCCGATGACCATCATGCAGCTTGCCGGCTTCCCTGCCGAGGTGGTGGATTCCGTGGTCTCCGTGCTGTGCCGCATGGCGTTCGACTTCGGGCTGTGGAGCGACGGTGTTTCGCCGCTGTTGTTCATCTGCGAAGAGGCGCACCGTTACGCCGCCGCTGACCGCAACATCGGCTTCGGGCCGACCCGCAAGGCGGTCTCGCGCATCGCCAAGGAAGGCCGCAAATACGGCGTCTATCTCGGACTGGTGACGCAGCGCCCGGCCGAACTCGATGCCACCATCATTTCCCAGTGCAACACGCTGTTTGCGATGCGACTGGCCAACGACCGCGACCAGGCGCTGTTGCGCTCGGCGGTCTCGGACGCCGCCGCCAACCTGCTGTCGTTCGTGCCTTCGCTCGGCACCCGCGAAGTGCTCGCCTTCGGCGAGGGCGTGGCGCTACCGACGCGGCTTCGCTTCAAGGAGGTGCCGGCGCATCAATTGCCACGCAGCGAAGCCACCATTGCAACGGTACCGTCGGCCACCACCGGGCAGGATTTGCATTTCGTCACCGCCGTGCTCGACCGCTGGCGCGGCGCCACCTCGCATCGCGACGTTCCCAACGATCCCATGATTACCGAACGTCCGGTGGTCCGCCCCGTCGAAGCGCCGATGCTGCAGCCGTCCATGGGCCTCGATCCCGACCGCTTCTCGCTTTTGAAAAAGCCGCTGCGCTGAAGGCGGAATGGCGGTTCCTCCTTGCGAGGATGCCGGCATTGACTATGGTGATGTGGTTTTCGCCTCCCCGTGGGTTGAGCAGGATTGACCTCCATGACCCCGCCGACAGCCCGGCGTTTCCCCGTGCCATCGATCGATGCGCTGCCGCACGATATCCGGGAGCGCCTGCTCGCCGTGCAGGAGAAGTCCGGCTTCGTTCCAAACGTTTTCCTGACCCTGGCCTATCGGCCTGACGAATTTCGCGCCTTCTTTGCCTATCACGATGCCCTGATGGACAAGGACGGCGGCCTGACCAAAGCCGAGCGCGAAATGATCGTGGTGGCGACGTCGAGCGCCAATCAATGCCATTATTGCGTCATCGCGCACGGTGCCATCTTGAGAATTCGGGCGAAGAATCCGCTTCTCGCAGACCAGATTGCCGTCAACTACTGCAAGGCGGACATCACGCCGCGCCAGAAAGCGATGCTGGATTTCGCGATGAAGGTGAGCAGAAAGGCGCACCGGATTGCGGAGGCGGATTTCGCGGAGGTCGCAAGTCACGGGTTCAGCGACGACGACATCTGGGATATCGCCGCCATCGCGGCCTTTTTTGCGCTGTCGAACCGGATGGCCAATGTCACCGCCATGCGCCCGAACGACGAATTCTACCTGATGGGTCGGCTGCCGAAATAGACCAAGGCCCTCCGGGAACGGCCGCCTTGTTCAATCGTCCGACGCGGCACCGCACCAGCCCGGCAAATAGACTGCATCCCTGCCTTTCGCCAACGCCAGGGCCTTCTCGACGGACTTGGCGAAATTCTCCTCCACGCTCTTGCGTGACATTTTGCGACGAAAGAAATCCGCCCATTGGAATTCGCTGAAAGGCGTCGTGTCCTTGGCATAGCCGCCGACGCGCCGCAACTCGCCGGCCAGGCTGCGGAACGGATCGTCCTTGAGGCCGGTCACGGATTTCGGAATGTCCTTGAAATGCCGGCGTTCGCCCTTGGCGTCATAGGGATAGACCCACCTGTGATTGTCGAGCACACCCCAGAAGGCATCGGGATCGACCATGGTGAGGTCGGCGACCACCGTCACCAGAATGTCCTTGACGCCCTCGTCGTGCAGCGCAAGGGCCAGATGATGATGGTCGATCACGTAGTGACGCTGGTTCGGGCCCAGAACCACGGGGATGGTATGCTTGCCCAGCAGTTCCCCCTGCTTCGTCTTCGACTTGTGCTCGCGCCAGCGCTTTCGCTTCTCCTTGACCTCCCGCATCCCGACCGTCATCTGGGTCGGGTGCAGCGAGAGGATGGGTATCGGGTGAAGGATCGGATCGCGCGTATTCGCCATGATTTGAAGCCCCCGTTTAAAAACCGATCGGCAATTGTGATACTTATGGCATGATAGCCTAAGCCATTAAATGCCTATGCTAAGCGCTTGAAGAGATTTGTAAAAGATGTCGAGACGTCCCGGCGAGCGCTCCCCCAAGGCGCAGGTCATCCGATTTGGCAATCGCGAAATCATCGCGGAGGGACTTGGTCTCAGGTTCTGGGCCGACATCAGCCATCGCTGCATGACCGCCTCGTGGCCGGCCTTCATCGGTGGCGCCGCGCTGGTGTTTGTCGTCTTCAACGCGTTTTTCGCGGTTTTCTACTGGATCGGGAACCAGCCGGTCTCAAACGTGCCCGGCGGCGCCTACATCGACTATCTCTACTTCAGCATCGAGACGCTTTCGACCGCCGGCTACGGCGACATGCATCCCCAGACCAACTACGGCCATTTCATCGCCGCCGTCGAGCTGTTCACAGGTATCTTCTCGATGTCGCTCATGACCGGGTTGATCTTCGCGCGCTTCTCGCGGCCCAATGCTCGATTGTTGTTCGTCGACAATCCGGTGATCTCAACCCACGAGGGCAAGCCAACCCTGATGGTTCGCTTCGTCAACGAGCGCCATAACCTGATCGGCAATGCCACGGCCAAGCTGTGGCTGATCCGGTTGGAGCAAAGCTTGGAGGGCCAATCGCTCCGACGATTCTACGAACTGCCGTTGTTCCGCAACGAGCACCCCGCGCTGGCCTTGAGCTGGACCCTGTACCATGTCATCGATGAGCAAAGCCCGCTCTACGGGCTCAGCGCGGACGACTTCGAGGCGTCGGATGTTTCGCTCGTGGTCGTCGTATCCGGGTACGACGTTGTTGCAGCGCAAACCGTACATGGACGCAGATCCTACGATTATTACGATATCCGTTTCGGACATCGTTACGCTGACATCATCGGCATCTCGGACGACGGTCGGCTCAGGATCGACTATAGCCGGTTCCATCAAACGCTGGAGGCCTAGATCATTCGTCCCCTGCTTCGGCAAACATTGTCTGTGAGAGGCACCCCGAACGTGCTAGACAACATCTCGTTCTCCTGGAGCTGGCAGCCGTGAAGACCCAGCAGCCCATCGCGACGCAAGAGGAAGAGCACCGGGTGCTCCAATTCCGGCCGCGCAGCGTGGGCACTGCGCCGTCCCGGCGTGGCGAGATGGGACGGCACGCGACTGGCACGGACGACCAGCAAGAGCCGAACGACTTGTCGCGCTATGAGCGGGTCGACGACGAGCCGGACGATTTCCGGCATCGCATGCTGGCCAACGTCGCGGCCTTTGCCTTTACCGTGGCGCTGACGGCAGTGGCAATTTGGCTGGCGATGAGCATTGCCGATTTGCGCAACACCCAGGATTGTGTGCTGATGGGGCGTCGCGACTGCGCGCATATCTCCACGCCACATTTCTAGCATTTTGGCTGCTAGACCGGCCTTTCTGGCCCAATTCCAGCTGGGATTGCCGCCTCCATTGAACTCGGTGCGACGCTCCGATATACGGGCACTCGACTCCGGGTGGCAGACAAGGGCATTCCGGAGGGCGGCGCCCGCCTGCCGAGCCATCCCGGAACTTATCGTCAATTTATCAAAGGTTTAGTGATGTCCTCCACATTCGATCAAATCGCCACGATTATCGCCGAAACCTGCGACATCCCGCGCGACACGATCACCCCCGAGAGCCACGCGATCGACGATTTGGGGATCGACAGCCTTGATTTTCTGGACATTGCCTTCGCCATCGACAAGGCCTTTGGCATCAAGCTGCCGCTGGAAAAATGGACCCAGGAAGTCAATGACGGCAAGGCGACCACCGAACAGTATTTTGTCCTGAAAAACCTCAGCGCGCGCATCGACGAATTGGTCGCCGCCAAGGGCGCGTGACCACCCGCCCATCATGCACCTCGAATATTTCCAGCTGATCGACCGCATCACCGACCTCAACATCGGCGCGAAGACCATTACGGTGGAGGCGCAGGTTCCGCAGCACAATACCATCTTCGAAGGGCATTTCCCGGGCCATCCCATCATGCCCGGCGTTCTGCTGATCGAATCGATGGCGCAGACCTCAGGTTGGCTCTTGCTCGCGCTGATGAGGTTCGAGCGAATGCCGTTTCTGGCGGCGGTAAAAGAAGCCAAGATGCGCGGGTTCGTCTCCCCGGGGGAGCTTTTGACCGTCGATGCCAGCATCGTGCATGAAGGCTCTGGCTATGCGATCACCGATGCCAAGGTCAGGGTCGCCGGCAAGCTGAGGTGCAATTCGACGATCATGTTCAGCCACGTCCCCTTTCCCAATCCTGATCTGCGCGCACATATGGACGCCATGGCCCGGCGCATTGGCTTTCCAGAGCAGGCCATCGCCCATGACTGAGACCAAATCCCCCGGTTCGGCTCCGGCCGAAGTCTGGATCACCGGCATCGGGCTGGCGACATCGCTCGGCGAGGGGCTGGACGCGAACTGGGACGCGCTCAAAGAGCAGCGCATCAACGTCGATGAAAAGGGCTTTGCACCCTACATCGTCCATCCCTGGGCACAGGTTAATCTCGACGCTCAGATCCCCAAAAAAGGCGACCAGCGCCAAATGGAAGCCTGGCAGCGTATCGGCACCTATGCCGCCGGGCTGGCGCTGGAGTCCGCCGGCGTCAAGGGCGACAAGGAAATCCTGGGCCGGATGGACATGGTCATCGCCGCCGGCGGCGGCGAGCGCGATCTCGCGGTGGATTGCAACATTCTGAGCCTGCAAGCGAAGGGCAATTCCGCTCCCGGCTTCTTGAACGAGCGGCTGATGAACGATCTGCGCCCGACCCTGTTCCTGGCGCAGCTTTCGAACCTGCTGGCCGGCAACATCGCCATCGTGCACGGTGTTTCCGGCACGTCGCGCACGTTCATGGGCGAAGAGGCCGCAAGCATCGACGCGGCGCGGATAGCGCTGGCGCGCATCGCTGGAGGGCAAAGCGACATCGCGCTGATTGGCGGTTCGCACAACGGCGAGCGCAAGGACCTCCTGGTGCTCTACGAATTCGGCGGTTTCAACCTCAAGAACCAGTTTGCGCCGGTTTGGGCACGCCGCGAGCACAGCGGGTTCGCACTGGGGTCCGCGGGCGCTTTTCTGGTGATCGAGTCCAGGGCGCACGCCGAGGCGCGCGGTGCGAAACCCTATGCCCGCCTGACCAATGTCGTCGCCGATCTGGCGCGCCGCAAACATCCTGGCGAGGTGACGGAATCGCTGCAAAAACTCTGGTCGAAGCTCGGCAAGCTCGACAGCAAGGGGGCGATCATCACCGGCGCCACCGGCGCCGAACCCGTCACATCGGAGGAACGGGCTTTCCTGAGCCAGCATGCTGATTTCGCGGTGCGCGCCACCGGCACCATGTTCGGCCACACCATGGAAACCCAGTTTCCACTCGGCCTTGGCCTGGCCGCACTCTCGATTTCGCGCGGCGCGTTGTTTCCGCCCAACGATCCCACTGGGCTTGAGATTGAAATGCCGCTGCCGCCGAACCAGATTATCGTCATCGGCGCTGGCCATTGGCGGGGCGAAGGCATGGCGCTGGTCGAGGCGATCAAGTGAGCACAGCGCTCGGCAGGTGGGGCAAACATGACAGCTACGCGCGATAAATTCGGCCGGCCGATCGTCGTGGTCACCGGCATGGGCATTGTGACATCGCTCGGCACTGGCAAGACCGACAACTGGCGAAAACTGACCGCCGGCGAATCCGGTATCCGCGCCATTACGCGCTTTCCGACCGAAGGCTTGAAAACCACGATGGCTGGAACGATCGATTTCGTACCGATCGAGCCCTTCTCATCCACCGATCTTTCCGAACGGCTCGGCGACATTGCCACGCAAGAAGCCATCGCCCAATCCGCGATCGGCAGCCCCGGTGATTTTCCAGGACCGCTGTTTCTCGCCGTCGCCCCGGTTGAAGTCGAGTGGCCGCAACGGCTGGAACTGGGACGCGCGACCGGACAGACCGAAATCAATTACGACGCTTTGCTGCGTGCCAGCGGCGATGAAAGATTTCAGGCCCTATCACCGACGTTTCCTGTTCGGTTCGGTGGCAGATTTTCTGGCCGAGAAATTCGGCACCAAGGGCTCGCCGATTTCACTTTCGACGGCGTGCGCATCCGGCGCCACCGCCATCCAGCTCGGCGTCGAGGCCATTCGCCGCGGCGAAACAGACGCCGCGCTGTGTGTCGCAACCGAAGGCACCGTCAATCCGGAAGCCTTGGTCCGATTCTCACTGCTATCGGCGCTATCGACCCATAACGAACCGCCTCAAGCGGCATCCAAGCCATTCTCAAAGAATCGCGACGGTTTCGTCATGGCGGAAGGCGCGGGAGCGCTGGTGCTTGAAAGCTACCAGGCGGCCGTGGCTCGCGGCGCGCCGATTCTGGGGGTCGTCGCCGGCTGCGGCGAACTGACCGACTCGTTCCATCGCACCCGGTCGAGCCCGGATGGCAAACCGATCATCGGGTGCGTCCGCAAGACCTTGGCCGACGCCGGCATGACATCCGATCAGGTCGACTACATCAACGCTCATGGCACCGCGACGCCGGAAAACGATAAGATGGAATATCTGGGCATCTCCGCCGTGTTTGGCGAACGCGCCACGCAAATTCCGGTTTCTTCCAATAAATCGATGGTCGGCCATACCATTTCCGCGGCGGGCGCGGTGGAAGCGATTTTCTCGTTGCTGACGCTCGAACATCAGCGGATACCACCAACCATCAACTACGAAGTACCCGACCCGGCGATTCCCTTCGACGTGGTACCGAACAAGGCGCGCGATGCCCGGGTTACCGCGGTGATGTCCAATTCGTTCGGCTTTGGTGGCCAGAATGCCTCGCTGATCCTGACGCGTGAGCCGGTTTGACCGGCTTCGCGTTTGGTGACGCCCTTGCGCATGGGGATCCGGAACGTGTTCGCCGCGATCATTAGTGGCTTTTGATGCAACGTCTGCTGCTTCGTATCCGGGCCCGCATGCGCGACGCCATCAAGCCGATCGGGGAAGCCGCGGTAGGCGCGGTGACCATCGGGCTATTGCGCACCACCCGCTATTTCGATCCGATCAAGACCGCCAACCTGTTCGGCCGCATCACGCGCCTGATCGGACCAATGACGCGGGAGCAGAAGATTGGCCGCGCCAATCTGACGGCCGCCTTCCCGGAAAAATCGCCCTTGGAAATCGAGACTATTCTCGCGGGTGTCTGGGACAACCTCGGCCGCCTGGGCGCGGAATTCGCCCATCTCGACCACGTCTGGGAGCATGATCCTGCCCACCCCGAAGACAGCCGCATCGAAATCGAGACGCGTACCCACGAGTTGTTCGCGCAACTGCGGCTCGACGGCAAACCGGCGCTGATCTTCGCCGGCCATCTCGGCAATTGGGAATTGCCAGCGGTGGCGGCGGTCGCCCATGGGCTCGATGCCGCGGTGCTGTTTCGTCGACCGAACAGCGCCTCCGCCAACCGCATCATTGAAGAGCTGCGCGCGGTGAAGATGGGAACGCTGATCCCGGCCGGCCGTGACGCTCCCTTCAAGATGGCTGAGGCCCTGCAACGAGGTCAGCACGTCGCCATGCTGGTCGACCAGTGGTTCACCAATGGGGTCGACGTCACGTTCTTTGGCCGCAAGACCAAGGCCAATCCGACGCTGGCGCGGCTGCTGCGGCAGATCGAGTGCCCGATCCACGGCGTCCGCATCATCCGCCTGCCTGGCCATCGCTTTCGCGCCGAGCTTTCAGAAGAAGTCCAGCCGGTGCGCGACGCGGCCGGACAGATCGATGTTCCCGGCACCATGCAGGCGATCACCTCGGTCGTCGAGGGCTGGGTGCGCGAATATCCGGATCAGTGGCTATGGCTGCATCGCCGCTGGCGATGACGCCACCCCAGGACCCGGATTGCTCGCTTTCATTTTCTTCCCTTGCGCGTTTTTGTCGGCTGCGGGGATGGGCTGTTTCGGCTGGCGGCAAGATCTCTCGCCTGCGCAATCCATTTCTCCCGATCGATCCGACCCGGGAACGCCAGGTAGCTTCCGACCCAGGTAACATTCTCGGGACTCCACGCTGCGATCTGATCGAAATGCCAGATACCGAGCGCATGCAGGCGCCTCTCGTTCTGCGGGCCGATGCCGCGAATGCGCTGCAGATCGTCCGCACCGCCGTGAAGCGGCGAAACGAGGCCATAGGGTCGGCGTCCCTCATGCGCCGCTTCACCTTCAACGGATGCGGCCTGCGCCGGCAGGCTGGCGCCCAGGGCTGCGACCTCGGCTTCATTCAGCGGCGCGTCAGATGCCGAGTTCGACCTGGATCGTGCCCGCCTTCACCCCGGCTGAATGCTCGGTGTCGCCGCCGGCCGCAAGCAGCTTTGCCTGATCGATCCAATGCTCACGCTCGATGCGACCGGGGAATGCCATGTGATGGCCGACCCATATCGCTTCATCTGCGGTCCAATCGGCGATCTGGGCAAGATGGTAGATGCCGATATCATGACAGATCCCTTCATTTTTGGGCCCGATCCCTTTGATGAGCTTCAGGTTATCGGCTTTGCCGTCGTCCGGCTGGCTGATCCCGGACGGCTGCAGGCCGGGGTGCGCGGGAAGCGCCGCAGCCACCGCGTGTGGAGCTTCAGCAGCCTTTGTCTCAGCGGTGCGACTTGCATCCTCGGCCGTCTTGGCGGCAGCGGCTAGCCGCGCATCTTCCGCGGCCTGCGCCTCCGCGGCGCGACGGGCATCCTCGGCCGCCCTGGCGGCAGCCGCCAGCCGCGCATCTTCCGCGGTCTGCGCCTCCGCGGCGCGACGGGCATCCTCGGCCGCCCTGGCGGCAGCCGCCAGCCGCGCATCTTCCGCGGCCTGCGCCTCCGCGGTGCGACGGGCATCCTCGGCCATCTTGGCGGCAGCGGCCAGCCGCGCATCTTCCGCGGTCTTCGCCTCCGCGGCGCGACGGACATCCTCGGCCGCCCTGGCGGCTGCCGCCAACCGCGCATCTTCCGCAGCCTTAGCCTCGGCCGCGCCGATGCGGCTGGAACCCGTGCGCGACTTGGGCATGACTGTACTGCGAGTGAGCCAACCGCCGAGCAAGATGCCGACGAGACACGCCGCCAGCAAGAACAGCAACGTTTCGAGATAAAGACCTGCCGGTCCCGGTAGCAACCCCAGGGCTGCCACGACCATTCCGATCCCAAGAACGAGAACTGCCCACGCCAAAGCAGGTTGCCGGTAGAGGCGCGGCAGCCAGAAATGGCCAACCACGCCACCGCAGCCCACCGCCACCAGCCCCCATGCCCAATAGGTTTCGATCAAATACAACATGATTTCCCCAGATCCATTTAAGCTGAAATTCGATGCAATGGTAGTTTTGCCCCGCGCTCTCTGTCGCAACGACACGGATGAAGGTCATTTCCGAACATGTCTGCCACCGATCGCCAGGATCGGCCGCCATGGCCGCAGACAGCGCTGGCAAGCTTCGCGTCATGGGCAACATCCTTCCGATCTATTCGTTCGAAAGGCGGTATGTTGCAAATCAACAATTCACGTGGCTTTTTTGGGTCTTCCGGACCTGACCAACTCGACGTACGAACATCCGCACGCGCGCGTAAAATCGCAAATGCACTGGCGCTGCCCGGCCATTCCGTGAAAACCAGCACCGGGATCCATGGGCCGGCGCATGGATTGGATACAAAATACGCTATCGCCCGGTTTTCACCTTGGTCCAGAGCCGGTTGATGATGCGCTGCGTCGCCGGGTCGCGCGCGGTGATCACGAACAGCCTGTTGAGCGTCGCCTCATCAGGGTAGATATTCCTGTCGTTGATTATTTTGGGGTCGACCAGCTTCTGGCTTGCCAGATTGCCATTGGCGTAGGACAGATAGTTGGTGTTCCTGGCCGCAACCTCCGGCCGATAGAGATAATTGATCAGCTCATTGGCCTCGGTGACGTTGTTCGCGTCGGCGGGTATGGCAAGATTGTCGAAAAACATCTGGGCGCCTTCTTTTGGGATCGCGTAGCCGATCTCGATCCCGTTGTTGGCCTCCGCAGCGCGGTTTCGTGCCTGCAGGATGTCGCCGGACCAACCCACGACCAGGCAGATCTCCCCGGTCGCCAGCGCGCTCAGATATTCCGACGAATGAAACTTGCGGACATAGGGCCTGATCTTGCTGACGAGATCGGCGGCCTTTTCGAGATCGGCTGGTTTGGTTGAATTGGGATCGAGCCCGATATAGCCCAGTGCCGCTGGAAAAATGTCGTCGGCGGAATCCAGCATTTGAATGCCGCAATCCCTGAACTTGGCGAGGTTTTCCGGCTTGAAGACGATGTCCCAGCTGTCGATTTTCGCATCCGCGCCAAGGATGTCCCGCACCGCCTTGACATTGTAGCCGATGCCGGTTGTGCCCCACATATAATTTGCGGCGTATTGATTGCCGGGATCATAGATGGCCAGCCGTTGCGTAACGGTCGGCCAGGCGTTGGCGAGGTTCGGCAGTTGCGACCGGTCGAGCTTCTGGAAGACATTGGCCTTGATCTGGCGCTGCAGGAAATAGGCGGTGGGAACCACCACGTCGTAGCCGGATTTTCCCGCCAGCAAACGCGTTTCCAGCGTCTCATTGGCATCGAAGGTGTCGTAGACGACCTTGATGCCGGTTTCCCGGGTGAAGTCTTCGAGAACGCCCGGCGCTATATAGTTCGACCAGTTGTAGAAATTGACCTTGCGCTGCTCCGCTTGCGCGGCCGGCGGCCACGCGGTGAGCACGGCGGCGATCGCCACAACCATTGAAGTGAAGCCGCGCATCGTCATCGCCCTCTTATCGGCGGTGTACAGCGTCCGAAAGGCGTTCGAGCGCGGTGTCGAGGGTTGCATCCTTCTTGGCGAAACAAAAACGCACAACCGAGGTCACGGCATCCTTTTCGTAGAACGCCGACACCGGGATCGCCGCGACCTTGTAGTCGGTAACGATGCGCCTGCAGAACGCCTCATCGGTCTCGTTCAGCCCCAAGGGCGAAAGGTCAACCGTCAGGAAATAAGTGCCCTGGGACTTGAGAACAGGAAAGCCGATCGTCTCCAGGCCCTCCGTCAGACGGTCCCGGCTCCGCGCCAATTGCTTGCGCATCTGATAAAAATAATCCGCCGGCTTGCCGAGCCCGTAGGCGACCGCCACCTGGAGATTGGGCGCGGTCGTGAAGGTGAGAAACTGATGCACCTTGGCCGCGACCCGCAACAGCGGCGGCGCCGCGCAGACAAAGCCGATCTTCCAGCCCGTCAGCGAAAAGATCTTGCCGGCGGATCCGACCTTGATGGTGCGCTCGCGCATTCCCGGAAGGCTAATCAGCGGAATATGTTCGCGGCCGTCGAAGACGACATGCTCCCAGACTTCATCGCAGATCGCGATCGCATCGAACTCCTGACAGAACCGGGCCAGCAGCTCGAGATCAATGCGCGGATAGACCACCGCGGCAGGATTGAGTGGATTGTTGAACAGGACGGCCTTGGTCTTGTGGTTGAACACTCCCCGCAGCGCCTCTTCGGTCAGCCGCCAATGCGGCGGCTCGAGGCGGACCAGGCGCGGGATTCCCCCGGCCTGGCGTATGATCGGCAAGTAGGAGTCATAGACCGGTTGGAACACCACCACTTCGTCGCCGGGCTCGACGACGGCAAGAATGGCCGACGTCAGCGCTTCGGTGCCGCCCGATGTCACCATCACCTCGGTCATCGGATCGAGCTCGATGCCATGCCAGCGCCGGTAATGCGCCGAGATGGCTTGGCGCAATTCCGGAGTGCCCATCATCGAGGGGTATTGGTTATAACCGTCCATGACGGCATCCGCGGCAGCGCGGCGAATATCCTCCGGCCCGGGATCGTCCGGGAAGCCCTGGCCCAGATTGATGGCATCGTTGTCGCGCGCAAGCTGCGACATGGCCTCGAAGATCGTGACTGGAAGATCCGCAAAGACCTTGTTCATGGAAGTCATCGAGCGGTCAGCCGCCGGCCTTGGTAGGCAATCCCGCCGCCTTCCAGGCCAGTATGCCGCCCGCCAGATGCTTGTTGTAGGCCAGTCCCGCGGACTGAGCGGCGAGCGACGCGGTGACCGATCTTTTTCCCGAACGGCAGGCAAAAACCACCTGCTTACCGCCGGGATCGGGAATATCCTGCGGGTCGAAGCTCGACAGCGGAACGACGACGGCGTCCGGGTAGGCCTCCACCGCGACTTCGTTCGGCTCGCGGACATCGACCAGCAGGTAACGTCCCTCGCTCACTCCCTTCGCAACATCTGCCGGCGTCAAATCGTGAACCCTGCCCGTCACTCGATCCTCCCCAACCATCCATTCGCGCGGGCGCGCTTCCGCCATGGCGACACTGCTCGTTCGCGCCAGCTCCGTCAACGTCGCCGCTTGCGCGGCTAAAATCAAGCGGCCGGGAAGCGTCAGGCGCAGGCTCCGCGGCTAGACGGTAACTTGTGTTCCCACCTCGACCACACGACCACTGGGAATCTGAAAGTAGTCAGTGGCGTCGTTGGCCGTGCGGCTGAGCGCAATGAAAAGGTGATCCTGCCAGCGCGGCATGCCGGAATGCGCGGCCGGCTTGAGCGCGCGCCGCGACAGGAAGAACGAGGTCGACATGATATCGAATTGCCACCCCAGCTTTCGCGCGATCGCCAGTGCTTTCGGCACATTGGGCGATTCCATGAAGCCAAACCGCAGCGTCACCTTGGAGAAGGTGGCGCTGATCTGTTCCAGCCTGACCCGCTCGGACGGGTTGATCCGCGGCGTCGGCGCGGTCTCGATAGTGAGGATCACGTTCTTCTCATGCAGCACCTTGTAGTGCTTGAGACTGTGCATCAGGGCGGTCGGCGCGCTCAGCGGATCGCTGGTGAGGAATACGGCGGTGCCCGATACCCGTTGCGGCGGCCGCTTTTCCAGCATCGCCACCAGATCGGCCAGCGGAAACTCCAGCTTGCGCGATTTCTCGAACAATAGCCTGCTGCCGCGCCGCCAAGTGTACATCAGCAGCATGACGACGGATCCCAGCGCCAGCGGCACCCAGCCGCCCTCCAGCACTTTCAGGAGGTTCGCCGCAAGGAAGGTGAGATCGAGAAACAGGAAGGGGGCGATCAGCGCGGCGGCAGCGAATGGCGACCACCTCCAGACCCGCCAGATCACAACAAAACCCATCATGGCCGTGACCACCATGGTTCCGGTGACGGAAATGCCATAGGCCGACGCCAGCGCGCTTGACGAACGGAACATCAATACCAGCAGCATCACGGCAACCAGCAGCAGCATGTTGATGCGGGGGATGTAGATCTGGCCGGAGTGCGATTCCGAGGTGTGCCGAATTTCGAATCGCGGCAGCAATCCGAGCTGAATGGCCTGACGCGTCAACGAATAGGCGCCGGTGATGACGGCTTGGCTGGCGATCACGGTCGCCGCCGTGGCGAGAGCGACCATTGGCAGCAGCGCCCAGTCGGGAAACATCAGGAAGAACGGGTTCTCGATTGATTTCGGATCAGCGATGACGAGCGCGCCCTGCCCCAGATAGTTCAACGCCAGCGACGGCAATACGATAATAAGCCAGGCGGCCTGGATCGGTCGTTTGCCGAAATGCCCGAGATCGGCGTAAAGCGCCTCCGCACCGGTGACGGCGAGAAACACCGCGCCGAGGGTAACGAATCCGATGATGCCGTGGTGAAGCATGAATGAAACGGCAAGGAACGGATTGAGCCCCAGCAGCACTTCGGGATATCGCATGATCGGAGGGATCGCCGCGATTGCGATGACGCCGAACCAGACGCACATGATCGGGCCGAAGAAGGCTGCAACCCGTGCGGTGCCGCGCGACTGAGCGGCGAAAAGCACGAGCAAAATCAAGACCGTCAGCGGCACGACATAGGAATCCAGCGCCGCGGTGACGAGCTTGATGCCTTCGATGGCGGAAAGCACCGACAGCGCCGGGGTGATCACCGCGTCGCCATAAAACAGCGCGCCGCTGACGATCCCGAGCAGCACGATCGTGCCGGCGCCGTAGGTGACAGCCCGTTGCGCCAGCGCCATCAGGGCCAGCGTGCCGCCCTCGCCGTGGTTATCGGCGCGCAGCAGGATCACGACATATTTCAGCGTCACCACGATGATCAGCGCCCACAGGATCAAGGACACCACGCCGAGTACCGCCGATGGGGTCACGACAGCGCTGGGACCGCTGGCCGCGACCACCGCCTCGCGCAACGCATAGAGCGGACTGGTGCCGATATCGCCGTAGACGACGCCAATGCTGCCGATCAGCAAAGCCTTGAAACTGGCGGTGGAGTGGGCTTCGCCATGGCTACCGGCCGCCGTCGTTTCCGCGGCAGGAGCTGCAACATCGGTGGTCATGGGAGCTTAGGCCTCAACAAGCTTCACTGCCGGTTAGCAAAGCGAGGCGGCTTATAGTCCTGCGCTTGTGTTACAGCCTAGCCTGATTTTAGACCAACAGCATGCAAAAATGTTGATGCTTGCCGGGGTTGACATTGGCCACCCCCGGCCGACAGCGGCTGATAGGCTGAACCGCAACCGCCGTTGCAAAGCCCATTCCTTCCCTATCCGTCTCAGTTATGCTGGGCGCTTTGCCGACGCCGGATCGTCCATTGCGGTATTATAATAGGGTAGAATTTGGACGCTATGGCTTGAGGCCGGGCGGCAGCGGCGGATCCTCACGCATCAGCGTAATGGTCACCCGACGGTTCGCCGCCAACGAGGGATCATCGGGAAAGAGGGGTTCCCCATCGGCCTTTCCGGAGACCGCGAAGATGTGGGCCGGGGGCAAACCTTCCCTCTCGAGGATCTGGCGGACTGCGTTGGCGCGATCTGCCGACAGGTCGAACGCACCGTAGTCGCTGCGCGTCGGCACGAAGCCGGCCGAGGTGTGACCGGCAATCGAGACACGCAGCGGCGTTGCCTTCAGTGGGGCGGCGAGTTTCTCGATCAAACGGCGGGTGCGGTCGTATGGCACTTTGGAACCGTCGGCGAACATCGACCGGCCATCCTGGTCGACGATCTCCAGGTTGAGGCCCTGCTTGGTCTCCTCGAACATGACGTGTTTGGACATTTCGGTCAGTTCCGGCAGGTCCTGCAAGGCCTGCCGCAGGGATGCCGAGGCCAGCGCGAATTCGCGGTCGACTTTGATACGTGCGCCGTCGGCGAGGCTGCGCTCCTGTTCGTCCGGGGTTGGCCGGTTGGAGGCCTCCTCGGGCGGAATGTGCGCCGCGTTCTTCAGCTTCGATCGGGTCGGCAGACCATCGGATTCGATGATGCCGGAATAGCGAGCTTCGGTCTGAACGCCGAACGCGTCGCGCATCGAGCCGGCGACGATCTTGAGCTTGTTGTTGTCCATGGTGGAAAATGCGACGAGCATCACGAAGAAACTCATCATCAGACCCATGAGGTCGGCAAAGGTCACGAACCAGCCGTGTCCGCCGCCATGCCCATCGCCGCGTTTTTTCTTGGCCATCAATTCTTTTCCGGACCGTCTACCAGTCGATCAGGCCGGTACCGGCTCGCCTTCCTCGTGGCGGTGTTTTTCCGGCAGGTACGCCAGCAACATTTCCCGGACCAGCGTCGGGCTCTTGGAATCCCGGATCATCAGGATGCCGTCGATGATCAGCGTTCGATTGGTTTCCTCGTCGAGCAGCTTGCCGTGCAGCTTGTCGGCGAGCGGCAGGCAGAACAGGTTGGCCACCAGTGCACCGTACAGCGTCGCCAGCAACGCGGTCGCCATGAAGGGACCGAGCTTCGAAGGGTCGGTCATGTTGGCAAACATCTGCACCATGCCGATCAAGGTGCCAATCATGCCGAACGCCGGGGCGCAGTCGCCGATCGCGCGGTAGATCTTGCCGCCTTCGTCCAGATGCATCAGAAAGTTGTCACGGTCGCGCTCGAGATTGTCGCGGATGAATTCGAGGTCGTAGCCGTCAGCGACGTAGCGGATGCCCTTGGCCAGGAAGGGCTCGTCGGTTTCGACCTTTTCCAATCCGACCGGGCCCTGCTTGCGCGCGATCTCGGCGATACGGGCCAATTCGTCGACCAGGTCGCGTGCCGCGAGCCGGCTCATGGTGAAGGCAAACTTGGCGCCAAGCGGCAGGCCATGCAGGATCGCGCTGAGCGGAAATCGGATCATGGTGGCGGCGATCGATCCGCCGAAGATGATGATGACCGCATGTTCGCTCCAGAACATTTCCAGGCTTCCACCCAACAGCATGATGGTGGTGATGACGGCAAAGCCGCACAACAGCCCGATGCACGTCATGATATCCATGGAACACTCCAACGCGTACGCGAACGACCGGCCATTCTGGACGATGCGTAGCCCACCCCGAGCCGCGCAACGAGAACCCTACGTCCACGCCATTAAAGACGCGTAAAGGTTAAACCGGCGGCGGGTGGCTACTGAGGCGAATACGCCGCTCGATGGACGCAAGCCGCGCTTCGAAACCTACCGATCGCGGTAATCCGTAGGCGTCATGGCACGGAGTCAACGTTCTGCTAACCATAGCGACGGCTCGCTTGCGGCGGCCCCGCCATCGCCCGTCCGTTTCCGACCTTTTGCGGGTCATGTCGCAGCCCCCACTTGGAGCGTGCCCAGTCCAAAACAAAGTCCGGGCACCTGAAGAGACGTTCGCCTGGCGGGCGGATGACCTTCAGGCGGCGGCAATCGCGCCCTCGGCCCCCCACCCGCGTCCACCCGCGTCACTGGGCCTTCATTTGCAACAGCCAAGAGAAGTCGGCGGAAAGCTGATCGCCGAAAACCGGCTTCTGGGGGGTGCCCGTTTGCGCGACGCCGGCGGAGGAATGACACCCTATGCAGCTCTCGGTCCCGAACACCTGAACCGTGCTCGGCGGGTTACCCTCTTGCTGGCCGGAGGCATTCTGATTGCCGGCCTGGAAATAGGTCTCCATGGTGGCATTGGTCAGGTACACGGGCGTCGGCTCTCCGCCCGACTTGTTGGTGATCGACTCCGGCAGATTGGAATCGCCCGGGGATGTCGGCGGTGCCGAGGGGTTGGTGGGCCATTGCGTGTCGATCAGCTGATAATATTGCCACACCGAATTCTGCGCCCGCAGCGCGGCCTGAGCCTCGCGGTTGAGTTCCACCTTGTCGGGCGGAATGGGAATCATGCGAAGAACCTGCACCGGGTGATTGGCCGGATGAGCTCCGGCCGGCTGGATGTCGACCGTGCAGGTCGGACAGCCCGGATTGAAATAGTTCGGATTGAGCCCGGGATTGGCGACCTGATCGGTCGCGAGGTTGTCGACCTGCTCGAAGGTCGACCAAATCCATTGCGGCGAGGACTGAGATTTGTGAGCAATGTGCATGCCGACGAGTCCGACCTCGCTCGACACCCACTGGCCATCGATCAGGATCTGGGCGGGCTGATGGAAGAAGCGCTCGGCCCTGTCCTTCTTGGGATCGAGCACCTTCCAGGCGAGCTTCAGCTCGAACGCGCCGCTGCCATTGCTTTGCCACTGGCCGGGCGGGAACTGAACCTTGTTATTGGGGTCTGCGGAGAAGCTGAGCTGCCCGGCGATGCTGTAAAGCTTGTTGCTGCAGAGATAGCCAACCTCGTTGTTGTCGAGCAGGATTTCATAAAATGTCGGGTTGCCGTTCTGATCATACAGCGGACCGGAAAATGCCTGGTCGATGTCGGAAATGCGGCCACCTGCAATGCGCTTGATGGGGGCGTGACCCTGCACCAGTTCGCCGACCGCGGAGACGTTGAATAGCGCGCGAATGGTTTTGGCCGCCGCTGCCGGCGGCGCCGCCGGCACGCCGGGCCGGCGTAGCGCCGCCAGATTACGGCTGGTGGCAACGGCTGCGGCAGCCGCAGGTTGCGCGGTGCAGGCCGACGGGGTGGCGCCACCAGGGAGGAAAATATTGTTGCTTTCGTGCCAGGCGTTCCACGCGGGCTCCTCTCCCGGACCGTAGCCGGTGATCGCCGGGGCCGGCTGTCCCCCGCTGTTCGTCGGCCAGTTCACTGCCAGGAACGCCTGCCACGACCACAAATCGAACAGCCGTTGCACCTGCGGGAATTGTGCGTTTTTCTCGAGCGCCTCCTTGGTCGGTACGAACACGTCGCCGGGTAAGGCGGAGGTCAGCTTCGGTTCGAAACTCCATCCGTTGGCCGTATTGAAGTTCCCGAGATAGGGCGGCAAGGGCGGTATCGGCGGGGTCTGCGCCTGAGCGGTTCCTGCGGCACCGAGCAGAGCGGCAGCTGCCGCGGCAAACCAGCGAAGTCTAATTGGTCGAATGAATACGCGCATGTTTCTTGCCTCTCCATTTTTCAGAAGAGCCCCCCGGTTTTTATCGATGGCCAAAGCGGCGAGACCTACCTGCGAGAAATCAAACTGGGCAACCTGAAATCAAACTGATCGTACAGAGATCGAAAGCGGTAACCCGCGATCGTAAGAAATCGCTACGTTCAACGTTTACAACCAAAGATTTAATAGTTGGGGGATTGGGGAGTCAAGCCGGTGCTTCACATCGGCGGGACGAAATTTTGATCACGAAGCCGTCGCACGGCACAAGCGCACACCGGCCAATGTCGGATCTCATGATTTGGCCGATAGGCCCGCGAGTTCGAGGCTGAGCTCGCGCAGGCGCTTGCGCGCGGCCGCATCATAGGCCTGCGGATTGGCTTGTGCCTCTCGCATGCCGCTGAAGAACAACCCGCTCTTGCCCGCGATATCGTCGCCGACGGCGAGGTGCAGGATCGCCTCCCCACCCTGCTCCACAGTGGAGACCGGCATGATGCCGCTGGCTCGCACCATCGTGGTGTTCATATAGGTGGCCGGGTGCAGCGCATTCACCGTGACCCCGGATCCCTTCAGCTCTTCGGCGAGATCGATGGTGAACATGATCTGGGCGAGCTTGCTCTGCGCATAGGCGCGGCCCCCACTGTAGCCCATGGTGATCATGACATCGTCGAAATCGATCGGATGCTGTCCAAGCGAAGCGACATTGACGATGCGCGACGGCGCGCTCGCCTTCAATCGCGGCCGCAGCAGATGGGCCAGCAAAAAACCTGCGAGATAATTGACGGCAAAACGAAGTTCGTAACCATCCAAACTGGTCTGCCGTCCGGGGCCCCCGTTCTGCGATCCGATCCCGGCATTACTGATGAATACGTCGAGCCGCGGGTGATCGGCGAGCACGGCAGCCGCGAGCTGCCGCACGCCGGCCAGCGAGGCCAGATCGGCCTGGTAGAAAATCGGCTCGCGGCCCCCTGCCCGCGCGATCTCATCGGACAAGGTCTGGGCCCGCGTTTTGTCGCGGCCGTGAATCAGGACCTTGGCCCCGACGGCGGCTGACCGCGCCGCGACGTAGCGGCCGACGCCGTCGGTCGAGCCAGTGATCAATATGGTCTTGCCGTCCAGCTTCACAGTCAGTGAATTTCGGACGACCGCCGCAAGGCCTCTTTCAGCTTTTCGAGGGTGAAGTCGTTGCTGCGGGCGATTTCGAGGATGGGTGTTTCCCGGCGTCCGCAGAGTTCGGCGGCGTCGGGGACCTTGGCGGCTACATCGCGCGGGATCACCACGGCGCCGTGACGGTCGGCATGAATGAGGTCGTCGGAGCGCACCGTCATTCCGGCGACGCGCACTTCGCCGCCAAAGCTTTCGGCATGCACAAAGGCGTGCGACGGACCGATCGAACCGGCAAGCGCCTGAAAACCCGGCGCCCATTGCGCGATATCGCGGATCGATCCGTCGGTGACGACGCCGAGACAGCCGAGCGCCTTGTGCACGTTGCTTTGGACCTCGCCCCAGAACGCGCCATATCCCGCATCCGCTCCGTCAATATCCTGGATTACGGTGATGCGCGGACCATGGCCGGTACCGACATATTCGTAATAGGCGATGCGCCGCTTGGCCTGCTCGGCGGCCGCAAGGCCGGATTGAAGCACCGACCGTATCGTCACGGTGCGCGCATAGCCGACCATCGGTAGCAGATCGGGGAACGGGCATACCAGCGGCTTGGTCGTATAGCCGATCAGCCGACGCTCGGGCGCGACGATTTCCAGCGCGTTGCAGATGGTCGGCGTGTCGTAGCGCCCCAGAGCTTCAAGCAGGGAAGCAGGCAGCGGCGCTTGGGTCGAATCCGTCACGGCGTTTTCTCCGGAAGTTAGGGGCGGCCATTTATCAAGGCCCTGCCGCCATATACAAGAACAGAGCGCGATCGGCAAAAGCGGCGCGGCCCTCAGTTCAGCCGGGCGGGCCGATCGTCCTGCTCCGGGGAAGCGACCGGCGAAGGAAACGGCGTCGGCGGACCTGGTGCGGCGGCACCGGCTCGCGGCGCGGCGTGTACGGCTGCCGCTTTGCGCTGATGGTCGCGATAGGACTTCCATCCGGCCGGCAGGCTCAAGAGGTAGAGCACCGATCCGAGCGACAGGATGTACCAGGGGTAGCTGACCAACATCGCGGTGAACAGCACGACGGCCACGAACACCGGCAACACCATTTCCGGCGGTACCCGCATCCGCACGGTCTTGCCCGAATACACCGGCAGGCGCGACACCATCAGAAAGGCGATCAAAAGCGTGAACAGCGCCGTCAGCACGGCCGGCGGCCGCGGCACACCCAGAAAGGCGAGATAGATCGGCAGCAGCACCGTCAATGCACCGGCGGGCGCCGGAACGCCCGTGAAGTAGTTGACCGCAAACGCGGGCTTGTTCGGATCGTCCATGGTGGCGTTGAAACGCGCCAGACGCAGGCCGCCCGAAATCGCGAACACCATCGCTGCGATCCAGCCGCCATTATGCAAGTCATGCAACTGCCAGAAGTAAAGCATCAGGCCCGGCGCGACCCCAAAATTGACGAAATCCGCCAGGCTGTCCAGTTCAGCGCCAAATTTCGATTGGCCTTTGATCATACGGGCGACGCGACCGTCCAGGAAATCCAGCACTGCAGCGAATACGATCGCCGCCACCGCCAATTCCATCCGCCCCTCGGTGGACAGTCTGATCGCCGTCAATCCCGCGCAGATCGCCAGCAGGGTAATGACGTTGGGCACCAGCATCCGCACCGGTATCGGGCGAAACCGCCGGCGGCGCATCTCCGGATCTCGGGGATCATTGATCATCATGGCTGACATCCATATAGCAAGTCACGGTTGGCTGCGCCATGGCGGCGCCTGTCCGCACGCGTCGAGGGCTACGATGGTTAATCGGTGCGATACGTTCGGCCGGCGTCACCGAGCTTGAAATCCGCCAGAATGGTCTCCCCGGCGACCGAGGTCTGACCTTCCGAGACCAGCGGCTTGGTGCCCTCGGGCAGATAGACGTCAAGACGCGACCCGAAGCGGATCAGGCCGAACCGCTCGCCGGCGCCGATCGACTGCCCCTCGCGAACGAAACATATGATCCGGCGCGCCACCAGCCCTGCGATCTGGACCACGCCGATGCTCCCCTGCGGGGTCGATATGACCAGCGAATTGCGTTCATTGTCCTCGCTGGCTTTGTCGAGTTCGGCATTGATGAAGGTGCCGGGCCGATACGCGATCCGGTCGACCCGTCCTGCGGCCGGACTGCGATTGATGTGGCAGTTGAACACACTCATGAAAATCGAGATCCGCGGCAGCAGCCTGTCCCCGAGGCCGAGTTCGGCCGGCGGCATCACCTGGGTCACCATCGAAACGCGCCCGTCTGCCGGCGCCACCACGATGCCCTCACCTATCGGCGTGACCCGCACCGGGTCGCGGAAGAACAGCGCGCACCAGATCGTCAGCACGGCTCCGATCCAGCCGAGCGGCGACCAGAGCCAGAACAGCAACAGGCTCGCCAGCGCAAAGCCGCCGATAAATGGATAGCCCGCGGGATGGATCGGGGGGATCTGCGCGCGGATGGATTGGGAGATGGACATCAATCTTGGCTACTCGTTGTATGTTCCGCTGGGGCGGCGAAGAAATGACACGGGGGTCATTCGGCAGCGTCCTGGGTCGACAGCGCATCGTCGCCGAGCGGGTCGTCGAGCGGAGGCGGAGCCCGGTTTGGAGCTTCGCTGTCGTCGGCGATCAGCGCCAGCCGCTCGCGCGCCTCCTGAGCCTCACGCTGCCTGTTCCACATACTGGCATAAAGTCCGCCGCATGCCAAAAGCTCGGAGTGCGTGCCACGCTCGGCGATGCGGCCCTGATCCAGCACGATGATTTCGTCGGCGCCGACGATCGTGGACAGTCGGTGCGCGATCACGAGCGAGGTGCGGTTGCGGGACACCCGCTCCAGCGCTTCCTGAATTTCGTGCTCGGTATGGCTGTCGAGCGCCGAGGTCGCCTCGTCCAGCACCAGGATCGGGGGCGCCTTGAGTACCGTTCGGGCAATGGCGACCCGCTGCTTCTCCCCGCCCGACAGTTTCAAGCCCCGCTCGCCGACCTGGGTCTCATAGCCCTTCGGCGACATCCGGATAAAGGCGTCGATCTGCGCCAGCCGCGCCGCCTGTTCCACCTCGGCGTCGGTGGCGTCCCAGCGGCCATAGCGAATATTGTATCGGATGGTGTCGTTGAACAGCACGGTATCCTGCGGCACCATGCCGATCGACTCCCGCAGCGACGCCTGGGTGACACCTCTGATGTCCTGGCCATCGATCAGGATCCTGCCGCCGGAGATGTCATAAAGTCGGAACAACAGCCGCGAGATGGTCGACTTGCCGGCGCCGGACGGTCCAACGATCGCAACCGTCTTGCCCGCCGGCACCTCGAAACTTAGCCCCCTGAGGATCGGCCGCTCGGGATCGTAGGCGAAGCTCACATCCTCGAAGCGCAGCTGGCCCGAGCTCACGATCAACGGCCGCGCGCCCGGAACATCCTTGACCTCCGGGTTGCGCGACAAGACGTCGAACATCTTCTCGATATCGATGATCGCCTGCTTGATCTCGCGATAGACCATGCCCATGAAATTCAGCGGCTGGTAGAGCTGGATCATCATGGCGTTGATCATGACGAAATCGCCCACCGTGTTCTTGCCGCCGCGGACGCCGATCGCGCACATCAACATGGTCGCGGTCAGGCCGGCGGTGAAGATGACCGCCTGCCCGGTATTGAGCACGGCAAGCGAGGTATAGGTCTTGACGCTGGCCCGCTCGTAACGCTCCATCGAACGGTCGTAGCGGGTGGCCTCCCGCCCTTCCGCGCTGAAGTATTTGACGGTCTCGTAGTTCAGAAGCGAATCGATCGCCTTGGTATTGGCCTCGGTGTCGGATTCGTTCATCTTGCGGCGAATTTCGATCCGCCATTCGGTCGCGATGTAGGTGTAATACATGAAGACCACGACCGTAATCATGGTGGCCAGCACGTAGCGCCAGTCAAACTTCCACAGCAGCACGCCCATCAGCAGCGAAACCTCGACAACGGTCGGAACCAGCTGCAGGATCACCATCCGCACGATCACTTCGATACCGGAGCGGCCACGTTCCAGCACCCGCGTCAGTCCGCCGGTCTTGCGCTCCAGATGAAACCGCAGCGACAACTCATGCATGTGGATGAAGGTCAGGTAGGCAAGCTTGCGCACCGCGTGCATGGCAACGCGCGCGAAGATGCCGTCGCGCCATTGGGTCAGCACCGCCATCAGCACCCGCAGGCCGCCATAGCTCACGGTCATGATCAAGGGCGAGGCAATCAGCCACAGCTTCCAACTGGACGATGCGACCGGGGCGCTGTCGGCGCCGGTCAGGGCGTCAATCGCCCATTTGAAGGTGAAGGGCACCGTCAGCGTTGCGACCTTGGCGACCAGCAGCAGCACCACCGACCAGACCACCCGCATCTTGAGATCGACGCGATCGCCCGGCCAGATGTAAGGCCACAGATGCGCCAACGTCCCAATCAAGGTCGCCCGTTCAACCGAGCTGTCGGAGCCGGGGCGCGCTGCGCCGGCGTGCCGGGCCGAATCAGGGTGAGGCATCAGCGAACGCCTCGAGCAAAGCGGCCGGGCGGGTTCGAGGTCGTGCGGATTTTTGTGTTAACCTTCATTGCTAACGCCATATAGAGGTTTCGAGCCTTAAGCGCATCATCGAGGGAAACGAATCTTTGACGATATTCAGGCATTTAGCGGTAGATTCAATCGCACGGCAGCCAGATCGTCAGGCTTGACGACTTTACGCTGCGGTGCCACATGGCAAACATGAGCAAGATCCGAACTGTCTGCGTGTACTGCGGCTCCGGTCCCGGTACCAATCCTCGTTTTGTCGAGGCTGCCGTGGGCCTGGGAAAAGCCCTCGCCGAGAACGGGATCCGCCTGGTCTATGGTGGCGGATCCATTGGTCTGATGGGCGCCGTCGCCACCTCCGTGCTCGACCATGGCGGCAATGTTACGGGTATCATACCCGACTTCCTGACCGCCCGCGAGAACGCTCTGACGCGCGTTCAGGAAATGATCGTTACCCCCGACATGCACGAGCGCAAGCGGCTGATGTTCGAGCGGTCCGACGCCTTCGTGGCGCTGCCCGGCGGGATCGGCACGCTGGAGGAACTGGTGGAGCAACTGACCTGGCAGCAGCTCGGCCGCCACTCCAAGCCGGTCCTGCTCGCCAATATCGAACGCTTCTGGGAACCCCTGCTGGCGCTGATCGCCCATATGCGCGCGACGCAGTTCATACGCGCCTCGCTGGCGGTCGATATCCTGAAAGCCGAACGGGTTGAGGATATCCTGCCGCGTTTGCACGCCGCTGCCGCCCGCGCCGCCGAAGGCACGGAGAAAATAGCGCCGGAGATCGCAAGAAAGCTTTAGCGGGCGAGCTATCGCGGCAACCCCGCATCATCGGCAGGGAACGTCACCGCCTCGATGCGGTTGCCGTCGGGATCCCGGACGAAAGCCGCATAGTAGCGCACGCGATCGTGCGGGCGCAGGCCCGGCGCGCCGTCGGAGCGGCCTCCCGCGTTCAACGCCGCGGCGTGAAACGCATCTACCTCAGCGCTCGATTTCGCTCGTAAACCAATATGGACGCCACTTTCGGGCGCGACCGGAATCATATCGGCACGAACATTGATCCAGAACTCGGGATAGCTCTTGCCGAAGCCGATGGTCGCAGGCCGGGTCACCAGCCGCACCATTCCAAGCGGCGCCAGCGCCAGCTCGTAGAAACGGCCGGCGCGCTCCAGGTCGCCGACGCCAACCGAGACATGATCGATCATCCGAGCGCTCCCCTAGTTGAGCGATTCCGTGAAACCTATCATTTCAGGCCACAAGCATTGGCCTCTCACTCCCTCTCCCGCTCTTGTCCGCCGAAGCCCGACTACGGGCGAAGGCGGATGCGGGGGAGGGTGGGGTGGGGGTGCCTCAGCATACACACCGCCCGTGTCTGCCCCCACCCCAACCCTCCCCCGCCTGGGCGAAGCAATAGCTTCGCCCGTGCGGGAGAGGGAGCACAGCATCGCAAGCTTCGATATGGTCAGAACCTCGGAAACGCTGGTCTGGTAACCAAGGCGACCGCGGCGACCCTCTCAGGCCGGCGCTCCAGATTTCACCAGCTTGTAAATGACCGAATCCATCAGCGCCTGGAACGACGCGTCAATGATATTGGGCGACACCCCGATTGTGGTCCAGCGCTCACCCTGTTCGTCCTCGCTCTCAATCAGCACCCGCGTCACCGCCCCGGTACCGCCATTGAGGATACGGACGCGATAGTCGATCAACGTCAGGCCCTCGATATATTTCTGATATTTGCCGAGATCCTTGCGCAGCGCCACATCGAGTGCATTGACCGGCCCATTGCCCTCCGCCGCCGAGATCAGTTTCTCGCCATCGACATCGACCTTGACGACCGCCATCGCCACCGTGATGCGCTGGCCGTTGGCATTGTAGCGCTGCTCGACATTGACGTCGAATTGTTCGACCCGGAAATACTCCGGTACCCGGCCGAGCGTACGCCGCGCCAACAGGTCGAATGACGCATTGGCGGACTCGTAGGCAAAACCGGCAGCCTCGCGGTCCTTCATCTCCTCGACCAGCCGAACCAGCTTCGGGTCGTTGCGGTCGTGGGCAATACCGGCCCGATCGAGTTCGGCGATGACGTTGGAACGCCCGGCCTGATCGGATACCAGCACCTTGCGATGATTGCCGACCGCTTCGGGCGGCACATGTTCGTAGGTTTGCGGATCCTTGAGCACGGCCGAGGCGTGAATGCCGGTCTTGGTGACGAAGGCGCTTTCGCCGACATAGGGCGCATGCCGGTTCGGCGCCCGGTTCAGCATATCATCCAGGGTCCGCGACACCTTCATCAGGGTCGCCATCTGCGCTGGTGACACGCCGATCTCGAAGGCATCGGAAAATTCGCGTTTCAGCCGCAGCGTTGGTATCAGCGAACACAGATTGGCGTTGCCGCAGCGTTCGCCGAGGCCGTTCAGCGTGCCCTGGATCTGGCGTGCGCCCGCGCGCACCGCGGCCAGCGAATTGGCCACCGCCTGATCGGTATCGTTATGCGCATGAATCCCGACATGGTCGCCGGGAATATGTTTGACGACTGCCGTGACAATCGTCTCGACCTCGTGCGGCAAGGTGCCACCATTGGTGTCGCAGAGGACGACCCAGCGCGCACCGGAATCATAGGCCGCTTTGGCACAGGCCATGGCGAATTCAGGGTTTTCCTTGTAGCCGTCGAAAAAATGCTCGCAGTCGAGCATGACCTCGCGGCCGGCCGCCTTCGCCGCGTTCACGCTGTCGCGGATCGAGGCCAGATTCTCCTCGTTGCTGGTCTCAAGCGCCACCCGCACCTGATAGGCCGATGCTTTGGCGACAAAGCAGATCGCATCGGCCTTGGCTTCGAGCAGCGCCGCCAAACCCGGATCGTTCGCGGCCGAGCGGCCGGGACGCCGCGTCATGCCGAACGCGGTGAAGCGGGCGTGGCCGAGCGCGGGCTTTTCGGCGAAGAATTCGGTGTCGGTGGGATTGGCGCCGGGATAGCCGCCCTCGACATAGTCGATGCCGAGCTCATCGAGCATCTGCGCCAGCAACTGTTTGTCGCGCAGCGTGAAATCGACGCCATTGGTCTGCGCGCCGTCGCGCAGCGTGGTGTCAAACAGATAGAGCCGCTCGCGATTCATGGTGCGGCTCCCGGAGCGGGACCTGGCGTCAGCATCTTCTGCATCGTGGTATTGGCGAGCCATTCGCCGTTGACGGTCACGGTGTTGCGCTGCTTGGCGATGTAGTCGCGCTTGACAAAGAAATCCACCGCGTTGTCGCTGGCGTCAACGATAAGGCTCTTGGCGCCGCGGCCGCCGACGAGTTTCTCCAGGGCGTCGCACAATAGCGATGCCACGCCCTGCCCCACCGCGCTGGGGTGAACATAGAGCATGTCGATCTGATCGGTGCCCTTCAACGAGGCGAAGCCGACCGGCGATTGCTGCAGCGTCGCGACCAGCGTCAGTTCGCCAGCCAGCCGATTGCCGAATTCCACCTCGTCGTCGGCGACGCTGGCCCAGGCCTGCTGCTGCGCCTCGCTGTAATCATCAGAGGTCAATGCCTCGATGGCGGCGACAAAGATCGCCGCCAGCACGGGCGTGTCTTCGGCAAGAAAGGGCCGCAGAGCGGGTTTGGGCGGAGGCTGTCCCATCATGGCGTCAGAATACCCCGAAACACCATGAACGGCAGCACGACGAAGGCCCCATTTTTTGGGAATGGCGTATAGGGACAGCTCATCGCGAACGCTCCTCTTTCTTCCCCTCTCCCCTTGCGGGAGAGGGTGGCGGCTCGCGTGAGCGAGACGACGGGTGAGGGGTTCTTTCCAATTGCTCCAATAGTTTAGTCAGGACACCTTCCAAGTTCTGAAGCACGTCGTTATTCCAGAAGCGCAGCACACGAAATTCGTTTCGTGTCAGCCATTGATCGCGTTCGAAGTCCCGGACGGATTCAGCGTGCTGGCCGCCGTCGACCTCCACGACCAATCGCGCTTCGAAGCAGACGAAATCCACGACGTAAGGCCCTATCGGAACCTGCCGTCGAAACTTGTACTTGGCGAACCTGCGATCTTTCAGCGCGATCCAGAGCTTGCGCTCGGCGTCGGTCATGGTCGCACGCAATTTGCGGGCTACGCCGACGAGAGACCGCGCCCCCTCACCCGTCCCGCGCCTCTGGCGCGGGCCACCCTCTCCCGCGAGGGGAGAGGGGTTAACGCGTTGCGGCGTCATCGTGCGATCTCCCAGGTGGTTGTGGGTTGGCCATCGGCATCCTTGCCATCCTTCAACACGACTCCAATAGCGGCAAGTTCGTCGCGAATGCGATCGGATTCCTTGAAGTCCTTTCGTGCACGCGCGGCGGTTCGATCTGCAATCCGTTGCTTCACCTTGATCTCAAATGTTTCTTCATCGCCACGAACGAGCGTAATTGTGCCGTTTCGGGCGATTTTTACATCGAGCCCATCTCGCTTGATCAGTGACAGCAATTCCTGCTTTAAGTACTCAGGAGCATTGTTTGCGATCGCAGCCCGCAATTTTCCGACTACTTCTGAATATTTGAATATCGCCTGGTCGACATTGATAGCAGTGACACCTGAGCGGAATAGTCCAGGACGGTCGAGTTCGCGGAAGCCCAAAAATTTGCACGCCGATGCGAACTCAAGCTCCTCATTCGAGCCACCTCTCTTTGCTCGGGAATACAAATCGCGCAGAGCGGAGATCGCATTCGGGGTATTCAAATCGTCGGACAGCGCTTCCACTACTGCATTAGGCTGTTTATCGTTCGGTAGGTGAAAGCGATTCTGGAGCAAATGACCCCATTCTTCCAGCTCATTGGCTGCCAGGATTGCAGTGTTCTCGGTCCAATCGATTGGACGCCGGTAATGCGTAATCAGCATCTGCAGGCGAAGCACATCGCCTGGCCATTTTTCGAGGAGATCGCGAATCGTAAAGAAGTTGCCGAGCGATTTCGACATCTTCTCGCCTTCAACTTCCAGGAATCCGTTGTGCATCCAATAGTTCGCTACTGCGGGCGTGCCGTGAGCGCAGCGCGACTGGGCGATTTCGTTCTCGTGATGCGGGAAGATCAGGTCGATGCCGCCACCGTGGATATCGAACACCTCGCCGAGATAAGCGGCGCTCATGGCCGAGCATTCGATGTGCCAACCCGGCCGTCCACGGCCCCACGGGCTCTCCCATCCGGGCTCATCGCCCGATGATTGCTTCCACAATACGAAATCGAGCGGATTTCGTTTGTGCGCATCGACCGCTATGCGCGCGCCGGGACGCTGCTCTTCGAGCTTGCGGCCCGAAAGCGCACCGTAGTCCGGCATCGACTGGGTATCGAACAACACCTCGCCGCCCGCTTCATAGGCGTGGCCGCGCGCGATCAACTGCTTAATCAGCGTTACCATATCGGCCTTGCCATCAGCGCGCGGCAGCACGAAATCGGTCGCACGTGGCTCGGCTGTTGGTGGCAGGCAGCCCAAGGCCGCCACGTCCGCATGAAATTGCGCGGCGGTCTGTTCGGTGACCTTTCGAATCGCCTGGTTCAGTGGCAGGCCGGGAAAATCCCGCGCCGCGCGGTCGTTGATCTTGTCGTCGACGTCGGTGATGTTGCGGACATAGGTCACATGATCGGCACCGTAGAGGTGCCGCAGCAGCCGGAACAGCACGTCGAACACGATCACCGGGCGGGCGTTGCCGATATGGGCGAAGTCGTAGACGGTCGGCCCGCAGACATACATGCGCACGTTGCCGGGATCGAGCGGCACGAAGGCGCGCTTTTCCCGGGTCAGCGTATCGTAGAGGCGCAAATCCATGGAAATCCCGTCCCCTGTGGCCGGGCGTCCAGTGATCTCGGGTGAGAAAAGACGGCCTCAGCCAGCTAGTCGCTAGCTCTTAATCTCGCGGCAAAGGCCGCAATTGGCGAGGTAACCGTACATGTGGATTACCATGGTCCAGCTGAGGGTACGGCGTCAAGTGCCTCAGAAAAGCCCGCTTGGGAAACCAAACGGCGAGGCCGGCATGGTTAAGCATTCTTAAGTTCCTTGCGTGTATCAGATTAGCGGTTCTCTCATTCATCGGTGCAATATGCGAACCACGTTGATGCTTTCGGCCTTCGGTCTCCTGCTCGCGGTCACGGCGGCCGCGGCTGACAGCCGGGTATTCATCGTCGCCAACCAGGCCGATGGTTACGGCATCGACCAGTGCCTGGCGAAGGGCGAGAAATGTGGTGCCCAGGCCGCGCGATCCTATTGCCAATCTCGGGATTTTGCCCAGGCCACGTCGTTCCGCCGTGTCGATCCGGACGAGATCACTGGATCGGTGCCCAAGGAGGCTGCATCCTGCAACCATGCCGGCTGCAATGAATACGTCGCCATTACCTGCCAACGCTGAAACCACCGATCGCAGCAAGGTGAATGAGCCAGTTCCCGCGCCATATCAAAGCCCAGGAAACGACGTGACGGTGCCCTGAGAAGCGGCTAAGGGAAGCGCGCTGGTCGCGCCGTTGGGCTCTCCAGCCCGTAGTCGTCGGCAGGTCGCGGAAAGATAACAACCTTTTTCCGAAAAGATCATGCTAATTCAAAGAGATGAGATCGTGATCTGAAGTACGCTATCGGATCGGATCTAATGGCCGGACATGCCTGAAACGCTTACACCCCGCTACTCCCGATGGATTTTGGCCTGCGTGGCGCTGTTTTGCGCCAGCCTGCTGAACGTTGCGGCCTCCGCCCAGATGAATCCGGGGACACCGCCGCCGCAGGGTGTGCCGCCGGGCAATCCGATGTGTCCGCGGCTGGAAGCCCAATTGGCGGCGATCGACCGCGGTGGCGCCGGGGACCCGGCCAAGGACGAGCAGATCCGCCGCTACCAGGATGCTGCGACCAAGCAGCAAAGCGAGCTCGATCACGTCACGTCGCAGGCCAGGCGCATGGGCTGCGACAGCTCGGGTTTCTTCTCGCTATTCACGGGCCAGTCGGCGCAATGCGGTCCGGTCAACAACCAGATCCAGCAGATGCGGGCCAACCTCGATCAGATCACGACCAGCCTCGAGCGGCTGCGTGGCGGCGGCTTCGGCGGCAACGACCGCGACAGCCAGCGACGTTCGGTTCTGCTGGCGCTGGCGCAGAACAGTTGCGGACCGCAATATGCCAACGCCGCGCCCGGCCCCGGCAATTTTCTGCAGAATCTGTTTGGCGGTGGCAGCAATAATCCGATCCCGCCGCCCGGAGATGATCTGGGACCGCAATCCGGTACCTACCGCACGGTCTGCGTCCGCAGCTGCGACGGCTTTTATTTTCCGATTTCATTCGCCACCGTGCCGGCGCGCTTCCCCGACGACGAAAGGACCTGCAAGGCGCTGTGTCCAGCGTCCGACGCCAACCTTTTCGCCTACCGCAACCCCGGTGAAGACATCAGTTCGGCGACCTCAATCAACGGCCAGCCCTATTCGTCGATGCCGAATGCGTTTCGCTATCGCCAGGAATTCAATCCCTCCTGCTCCTGCAAGGCCGCCGGGCAGACTTGGGCCGACGCGCTGAAAAGCATCGACGACAAAGCCGCCGCCGAACAGCAGGGCGACATCATCGTCACCGAAGAGAGCGCCAAGAAGATGTCGCGGCCGCTGCCTAAAGCCACCCCGGCCGTCGCCAGGAAGGGAACCGGGTCCGCTAGCGCGATGGCGCCCGCCGCGGTACCGGATGCCCCCGCCGCAGCAACTTCGTCCAGCGACGCCCCGTCCGATAACAACAAGATCCGCTCGGTCGGGCCGACCTTCATTCCGGCGCGCTGAGCGAGCCGCAGCTGATCTATCCCTCGAAGCCATCCGCCGAGCCGCGCGCGGCGCGCGAGACCAGCTTTTCGTCGGGTTCGGGCAGCTGGTTGCCGCTATCGCGGAACCTGTTGGTAATGGGATAGCGGCGGTCGCGCCCGAAATTGCGGCTCGTCACCTTGACGCCAGGCGCGGCCTGCCGCCGCTTGTATTCGGCGATGTTGAGCAGTCGATCGATCCGCGCCACCAGTTCGCGGTCGAAGCCGGCCGCGACGATCGACGCCAGCGGCTCCTCGCGCTCGACCAGCCGCTCCAAGATCGCATCGAGCCGATCGTAAGGCGGCAACGAATCCTGATCGGTCTGGTTTTCGCGCAGCTCCGCCGTCGGCGGCCGGGTAATGATGTTGCGGGGGATGACCTCGCCCGCCGGCCCCAGCGCGCCTTCCGGCTTCCAGGAATTGCGCAAGGTCGCGAGCCGGAACACCTCGGTCTTGTAGATATCCTTGATCGGATTGAAGCCGCCGTTCATGTCACCATAGAGGGTGGCGTAGCCGACCGACATTTCCGACTTGTTGCCGGTGGTGACCACCATCGCGCCGGTCTTGTTGGAGATCGCCATCAACAGCGTGCCGCGGGTGCGGGCCTGCAGATTTTCTTCGGTGATGTCGCGGGGAAGGCCTGCGAACGTCCCCGACAGGATCTCCTCAAAACCGATGACCGCCGGCGCGATCGGCAGTACCTCATAGCGGAAGCCGAGGGCACCGGCGAGACCGGCCGCGTCATCGAGCGAGACCTGCGCGGTAAACCGGAACGGCAGCATCACGCCTCGCACACGTTCCGGGCCCAACGCATCAACCGCAATGGCAGCGCAAAGCGCGGAGTCGATGCCGCCGGATATACCCAGCAGCACCCCGGGAAAGCCGCTTTTCCTGACGTAATCGCGCAGACCCAGCACGCAGGCGGCGTAGTCGGCCTTATCGCCATCGATCACCGGCGCGATCGGCCCACTGCAACGCCAGCCCGCCGCGCTTTTGCTAAAGACCAGCGTGGTGATGTTCTCGCCAAAGGCCGGCAGTTGTGCCGCCACCGAAAGATCGGCATTGAGCACAAACGATGCGCCGTCGAACACGAGTTCGTCCTGTCCGCCGACCTGGTTGAGATAGACCAGCGGCAGCCGGCTCTCGGTAACCCGCGCCACCGCGATGGAAAGCCGAACGTCACTCTTGTCGCGCGCGTAAGGCGAACCATTCGGCACCACCAGAATTTCGGCGCCGGTCTCCGCCAGACATTCGACGACGTTTTCGTACTCTTCCGATTCCTCGAGCCAGATGTCCTCGCAAATCGGCACGCCGACGCGGATGCCGCGGATGGTCAACGGACCGGCGGCCGGGCCGCGCGCGAACAGGCGCTTCTCGTCGAACACCCCGTAATTCGGCAGATTGGCCTTGAACCTGATCGCCGCGATGCGCCCCTGGTCCAAGAGGGCGCAGGCATTGTAGAGCTTGCCGTCCTCGACCCAGGGAGTGCCGACCAGCATTGCCGGTCCGCCGTCGGCGGTCTCGCGCGCCAGCTGCTCGATCGCGACGCGGCACGCCGACTGAAAGGCCGGCTTCAGGACCAGATCTTCCGGCGGATAGCCGGCAATGAATAGTTCGGGCAATACCACGAGATCGGCGCCGTCGGCGCGCGCTCGAACCCGCGCGGCGCGGGCCTTGGCGGCATTGCCCTCGACATCGCCCACTGTCGGGTTGAGCTGGGCAAGCGTCATCGTAAACTGGTCGGCAGCCTCGGTCATCTGGCGATGGTGCCTTGCGCGCGGCCAAACTGCAATCGCATGCTTTCAGATCGCGCCCATGCGTTCGGCGATGGCAACGATCCAGAACAGACCGGCCATCACCAGCGTCACGCCCACCGCGGCGGAGCCCATATCCTTGACCCGCCCGATCTGCAGATCATGGTCGGTCGTGAGCCGGTCGGCGAGTTTCTCGATCGCGGTATTGAGCAGTTCGATGACCAGAACCAGGCCCACCGCGGCGACCAGCTCGATCCGGCGCATCATGGTGGCACCGATCAGCCACGCCGCCGGCAGCGCCAGCGCCAATGCGGCGACCTCCTCGCGAATGGCCTGCTCGGAGCGAAGCGCGAAGGCAAGGCCGTTGCGCGTGTTGATCGTGGCGCGCCAGAACCGCAACAACTCAGAGTCCCGCCGCGACCGGCATCGGCTTGACCTTGCCGCCGCGGTCCCGCTTGAGCAGTTCCGCGATCAAAAAAGCCATGTCGATCGACTGCTCGGCATTAAGACGGGGATCGCAGACCGTATGGTACCGATCGTTGAGATCCTGATCGGTGATAGCGCGCGCACCACCGATGCATTCGGTGACGTCCTGGCCGGTCATTTCCAGATGCACACCGCCGGCATGCGTTCCCTCGGCCGAATGGATCGTGAAGAACGTCTTCACCTCCGACAGGATGCGATCGAATGGCCGGGTCTTGTAGCCAGAGGTCGAGGTGACGGTGTTGCCGTGCATCGGGTCGCACGACCAGACTACCACGCGGCCTTCACGCTGCACGGCCCGGATCAGTTGCGGCAAGTGATCGCCGACCTTGTCGGCACCGAAGCGGTTGATCAGCGTCAGCCGACCCGGCTCATTGTCGGGATTGAGCACGTCGATCAGCCGCAACAATTCATCCGGCTTGAGCGACGGACCGCACTTCAGTCCGATCGGATTCTTGATGCCGCGAAAATATTCCACATGGCCGTGATCGAGCTGGCGGGTGCGGTCGCCGACCCAGATCATATGGCCCGATGTCGCGTAATAAGCCCCGCTGGTGGAATCGACGCGCGTGAGGGCCTGCTCGTAACCCAGCAACAGCGCTTCGTGGCTGGTATAGAAGTCGGTGACGCCGAGGCTTGAATCGACGGCGAAATTCAGCCCGCAGGCGCGCATGAAGTCGAGCGCCTCCGAAATCCGGTCGGCCAGATCCGTGTAGCGCTTCGACTGCGGCGAACCCTTCACCGATTCGAGCATCCATTGATGAACGTTGTCGACCGAAGCATAGCCGCCCTTGGCGAAAGCGCGCAGCAGGTTCAGCGTCGCCGCCGACTGTCGATAGGCTTCGGTCTGGCGCCGCGGATCAGGCGTGCGCGCTTCCCGCGTAAAGGCGATGTCGTTGACGATGTCGCCGCGATAACTCGGCAATTCCACGCCGTCGATATTTTCGGTCGACGATGACCGCGGCTTGGCGAACTGTCCCGCGATACGGCCAACCTTGACCACGGGCACAGCCCCGGCATAGGTCAGAACGATCGCCATCTGCAGGAAGACGCGGAAGAAATCCCTGATGTTGTTGGCCCCGTGCTCGGCGAAGCTCTCGGCGCAGTCGCCGCCCTGAAGCAGGAAGGCCTCGCCGGCGGCGACCCGGGCAAGAGCCTTTTTCAGGTTGCGGGCTTCACCTGCAAAAACCAGCGGAGGAAACGTGGCAAGCTGCGCCTCGACATCGGCCAATGCCTTGGCATCGGGAAAATCGGGTATCTGCTGCACCGGTTTGGCGCGCCAGCTGTCGGGTGTCCACCGCTCGGACATGACGTCAACTCCTGAGCAAAAATCTATACCCCCGCCTTCGCTGACATTTCGGCGGGCCAACACGAAAAATCTCGTCGAAGCCTCGGCGTCGTCGGGTCGGGGGATAGAGAAGGGCCGGGTTATACACAGGCTGACGACGGACCGCCAGTTGGAATTCCACGGTCCGCGCCAAGCCCTTGCGGCCAAATCTCAATTCGCATTTGCTGGGGCGGTCGAGAAAGCACGGGGGAAAACGCGGTGGCACAGGCTGCGCTGGACGACGTTTTTATCGACGACATCACCTTTCCCGCTGTGGACGGATACTTGCTGGGCGCGACCCTGTTTTTGCCACGTGGCGCCAGACGCCGGGCCGTCCTGATCAATTCGGCGACCGCCGTGCCGCGCAAGATCTATCGCGGCTTCGCCGGCTATCTGGCAGAGCGAGGCTGCGCGGTACTGACCTACGATTATCGGGGCACCGGCGGCTCCCGGCAGAAGGCACTGGTCGGCTACAATCAGCCGAAATCGCTGGTCGGCTTCGAGGCCTCGATGTCGGATTGGGCCGCACTCGACGTCACCGCCGCAGTCGACTGGATGCGCGAGCGATACAGACACCTGCCGCTTACCTATGTCGGCCATTCCTTCGGGGGGCAGGCACTGGGACTCATCCCGAACAACCGCGAGGTTTCCCAGGCGCTATTGGTAGCAGCCCAGGCCGGCTACTGGAAGCTGATGGCCGCGCCCGAGCGCTATCGCGTCTACGCGATCATGAATTTCGTCGGCATTCCGCTGACCCGGTTATTGGGCTATGCGCCGGGCTGGAGCGGTTTGGGCGAGGACTTGCCCAAGGGCGTCTTTCTGCAATGGGTCAGCTGGGTCATGAGCAAGCGCTATCTGTTCGACGATCCCAACCTCAAGGCGGCGGAGAACTTCGCCGGATTCACCGGCGCGGTGCGGGCGCTGTGCCTTACCGACGATCCCTGGGCGACCAGGCCTGCGGTCGAACTGCTTTGTTCGGAATTCAGCTCGGCCAAACCGGAGATCCTGAGCATCGCACCTGCCGACATCGGCGTCGCCCAGATCGGCCATTTCGGTTTCTTCCGCCCCGAACACCGCGAAACGCTCTGGCGAAGTTCCGCGGAATGGATGGAGACGAGGGAATAGAGAGAAGACAAGACTTATTCCGCAGCCTCGCGCACATGGCGCGCGCTCGGCGTCCGCATCGTTACGAGTTCCTCTGCCGCCGTCGGATGCAACGCCATGGTGGCGTCGAAATCGGCCTTGGTGGCTTTCATCTTGACGGCGATGGCGATCAGTTGGACCATTTCGGCTGCGCCGTCGCCGACGATATGACAGCCTACGACGCGGTCGGTGCTGGCATCGACGACCAGCTTCATCAGCACCCGCGTATCGCGGCCCGACATCGTCGCCTTGATCGGCCTGAAGTTGGCCTTGTAGATATCGACGTGACTGAATTGCGCACGGGCCTGTGTTTCGGTCAGCCCTACGGTGCCAACCTCCGGCTGGCTGAAAACCGCGGTCGGAATGTCCGCATGATCGACCTGAACCGGCCGCTTGCCGAACACCGTATCGGCAAAGGCATGCCCCTCGCGGATCGCGACCGGGGTGAGGTTGGTACGGTGGGTGACGTCGCCGATGGCGTAGATATTCGATACCGACGTGCGTGAAAAGCCATTGACGGCAATGCCACCATTGCCAGGGTTGATGGCGACGCCGGCCTTCTCCAGCCCAAGATTGGCGACATTGGGATGCCGCCCGATCGCAAACATCACCTGGTCGGAGGCAATGCTGGAGCCGTTGGACAAGTGCGAGGTGAATTCCTTGCCATGTTTTTCGACTCTACTGACGGTGCAGCCGGTCAGGATGGTAATACCGTCTTTTTCCATCTCGCTCCGCACATGGGCCCTTACGTCGTCGTCGAAGCCGCGCAGCACGTTGTCGCCGCGATAGATCAACGTCACGTCGGAACCAAAGCCGGCAAAGATGCAGGCAAACTCGAGCGCGATATAGCCACCGCCCTGGATCACGATGCGCTTCGGGAGCGCACTTAAATGAAAGGCTTCGTTCGAGGAGATCACATGTTCGATGCCGGGAATGGCAGGCCCGTGATTTGGGGCGCCGCCGGTCGCGATCAGTACATAGTTGGACCGCACGGTCTCGCCGGTGGCAAGCCGGAGCGTGTGAGGATCCTCGAACACCGCACGGGCCTTGACGATGTGGGCGCCGGATTTTTCGACATTGGCCGTATAGGCCGCCTCCAGCCGTGCGATCTCCTTATCCTTGTTGGCGATCAAGGTCGACCAGTCGAACGTCGCGGCGGCAATGGTCCAACCGAAGCCCGCCGCGTCCTCGATTTCTTGATGGATGTGGGAGGCATAAACCAGAAGTTTTTTCGGCACACAGCCGCGAATCACGCAGGTACCTCCCATGCGATACTCTTCGGCGATCAGCACCCGCGCGCCATGACCGGCGGCGATCCGGGCGGCGCGAACCCCACCCGACCCTCCTCCGATCACGAACAGATCAACGTCGAACTCGGCCATTCCAACCCTAATCGAGATCCCGACCCTGACGGGTCAAATTTCCTTGCCGCGTTTGCGCATTTCGGCGCGAAACTCACCATTGACCGATTCGGAAAAATTCTGAGCCCACTGATTCATGTAGGACATGCTGAACTGGATCGCTCTCGGCTCCGTCGAAAGGAGCTTCTGACCTACCGGCGACTTGTAGAATGTGACCAGGTCCTTCAGCTCCTGCTCGGTAAATTCGTTGGCGTAGATCAGCGCCATCTCTTCACCGATTTCCTTCTCGCGGCCGGCCAGCTTCTGGGCGACCACAACGGCAACCTCGTTGAGATCCTTCTGGTAGTTGAGATTGCTCTGCAGCAACAGATCCTTGGTCCGCTGCACGATATTGGGAACAGCGTTGGCATACATCGCGCCGGCGTTCTTCATCGCCAGAATTTCCCTGGCCGCCGCCATGGCCGCCGGGGATGCCGGCTTGAGCGGAGGTGGCTGCTGGGCACCGGCGGCGACGCAGCTCAGAGCCAGTCCAACCGCGATCCCCGCGGCCGACAGAATTCTTGCAAGGCTCTTCATTTCATTTCTCCCAGATTTCAGCCCAACGGCCGTTCGACAACGCGAATTCCCTCTTGTCCCGCCAATATCACCATACCGGCAACACCGATGAACAAGCCGTGCTCCACAACACCAGGTATACTGTTCAACATGCCGGCCAGCTTCGGCGCATCTTCTATTCGACCGAGATGGGCATCGACAATGCAGTGGCCGCCATCGGTGACAAAAACGTGGCCATCCGTGCTTCTCCGGACCATCATCTGCCCGGAAACGCCGCATTTCGCAAATGCCAGACGCATGGCGCGCTGGGTCGCGGCCAGGCCGAACGGAACAATTTCGATTGGTAACGGAAAGCGGCCGAGGACATCGACCCATTTGGAGTCGTCGGCGATCACGATCATGCGATCAGAGGCGGTCGCGACGATCTTTTCGCGCAGCAATGCGCCGCCTCCGCCCTTGATGAGATTGAGCGCCGGATCGGTTTCGTCGGCCCCATCGACCGTCAGGTCGAGCCGGTCCATGTCATCGAGCGTGCTTAATACGATGCCGCATCGAGCCGCTTCGGCGCGGGTCGCCTCCGATGTCGGCACGGCGATGATGTCGAGCCCGGCGCGAACCCGCTCGCCGAGCAGCTCGACAAAGTGTTTGGCGGTCGAACCCGTGCCAAGCCCAAGCCTCATGCCATCGCGCACATGCTCGAGCGCGAGGGCTGCTGCTTGCCGCTTCAATTCGTCCGTGCTCACTTGCAAATGGTGTCCCAGGCTGCGCCGCCGCCGGCAGGGCGATCCGGCCCGGGCTTATTTAGCCTCGTTTTCAAGGCACGAACAGCTCCATGCAGCGCCCCGGCCGCAATGGTCGGCACTGAGCCGAGCCAGCAAGCCCTCGTTGGGCCGATCTGCGCCGGGTACAAACCCAGTACCCAAACTCTGGCTCCGCTGGTCAAAAAGCGGTCATGCCGATCCGGTTCGAGCAACTATCTGACGCAGCCTTTAAGGATTTTGCGAAAGCTCGCCATTACCTACTTGCACGATCGGACGCGGGCCTATAGCGATTTTCGATGACCGATGCTCGTACTGTTGTGTTCGATCTGGACGGAACGCTCGTGGATACAGCGCCCGACCTGATCAGTGCGCTCAATTTCGTTCTGGACCGCGAAGGCCTGCCCCCCGTCCCGCTCCTGTCCGCGCGCACCATGATCGGCGCCGGGGCCCGGCGCCTGGTGGAACGCGGCCTGGAACTGGAGGGCCGTTCCTATTCGCTCAAAGACGTCGACCGCCTGACCGGCGATTTCATCGCGTATTACGCGGCCCATATCGCCGACGCGTCGCGCCCGTTCGAGGGATTGGAAGGCGCTCTTGATGATTTGGGGGCGCAGGGTTATCGCTTCGCGGTTTGCACCAATAAGCTCGAGTGGTTGTCGAAGCTGCTGCTCGACCGGCTGGGGTTGAGTTCGCGGTTTTCTGCCATATGCGGCGCCGACACTTTTGGCGTTGCGAAGCCAGACCCCGCCATTCTGCAGCAGACGGTCGCGCGCGCGGGTGGGCAGCTTTCCTCCGCCATCATGGTGGGCGATGCCGGACCGGATATCGGCGTGGCCCGACGCGCGGGAATTCCGGTGATAGGCGTCGAATTTGGCTATACAGAAGTTCCGATCGCCGACCTCGGAGCCGATCGGCTGATCAATCATATGAGCCAATTGCCGGCTGCGGTCGAGCTCTTGATGGCCGCCCGGTCTTCCGCATAAGGAATTGATCCGACTAGCATATCTGAAAGACGGGGGCGCGGACGTTAACCATCTATTAACGACTTGTATCCGCGCGGTTGCGCGGCTGTGCTGACACTCTTATGGTCGGTGCGGGGATTGCGGCAGTTAGCCGCATTAAATTAACGGATTGATCATGCGTCGCGCCATCGTGATTGCCCTAGCCGGAGCTAGTCTGGCCGGCTGCTCCTCGTTATCGTTCGACGCCTTCAAGTCGACCCCGCCCCCGCTGCAGGTTCAGCTGGAGTCGACGCCATCGGGAGCCGATGCTCGCACCTCGCTCGGGCCGGGCTGCAAAACGCCATGCTCGGTTTCCCTTACAGCGCCGGAGAACGGTTTTTCCGTCACCTATACGTTGAACAGATACCAGCCGGCCACCATTCCGGTTCAGGTGACCCATAACCCCGGAGATTTGTTTAGCGCTGGCACCACGAGGATCGATCCCAATCCCGTGGTCGCGGAACTTCAGCCGATGGCGCCTCCACCCAAGGCCGCCCCGAAGCGGATGCTAAGGCCTAGAAAGCCAAAGCCGCCGAAGGGTACCGCCGCCACGCCCGCCGACACGTCATTCCCAGAGCCGGCGGCTTCGGCACCGGCGGGGGCCGCGCCGGCTGCTCCGCAATCCGCTGTCCCCACCCGCTGATTGCTTGCGCTGCAGCATGCCTTGCGTCGCATTGTCGACGGATTGCATCACGCCTACATTGCGATTAGGCCATAGCTTGTTAGTGGCTGCCGCAGTGACAAGGCTATTGAATGAACGGACCGTCGCTCAGTCCATCCGCATCGTTATCCCCGCTCATGACCGATCCGTTCGGGCGGAAGATCAGCTATTTGCGGATGTCGGTAACGGATCGTTGCGATCTGAGATGCTTCTACTGCATGTCCGAGGACATGACATTTCTGCCCAAGGCCGACCTGCTGACGCTCGAAGAGCTGGATCGGCTGTGTTCGGCATTCGTCGCCAAGGGCGTCCGAAAGCTGCGGCTTACCGGCGGCGAACCGCTGGTCCGGCGCAATGTGATGTCGCTGGTGCGCGCACTTTCACGCCATCTCGCCAACGGCGCACTCAATGAACTGACGCTGACGACCAATGGCTCGCAATTGGCGCGTTTCGCCGGTGAATTGCGGGATTGCGGGGTACGTCGCATCAACGTATCGCTGGACACGCTCGACGCCGCGAAATTCCGCGCCATCACCCGTTGGGGCGAATTGGACAAGGTGCTGGCCGGCATCGAAGCTGCCCGCTCAGCCGGCCTCGCTGTCAAGATCAACGCGGTTGCCCTGAAGGATATGAACGAGGACGAAATCCCCTCGCTGATGGAGTGGGCTCACGGCCTGGGAATGGCGCTTACCCTGATCGAGGTCATGCCGATGGGCGACATCGGCGCGGGACGAATCGACCAGTATGTTCCACTGTCCATGCTTCGCGCGCGGCTTGCCCAGCGATACACCATGCGCGATCTCGACGATGACACCGGCGGCCCGGCGCGCTACGTTCACGTCGGCGAGACCGGCGGCAAGCTCGGGTTCATCACGCCGATGACCCATAATTTCTGCGAGTCCTGCAACCGGGTGCGGGTCACCTGCACTGGGACGCTGCATACCTGCCTCGGCCACGAGGATGCTTCCGACCTGCGCAAGCCGCTGCGCGCCTCCGCCAGCGATGAACTGCTGAGCGCGGCGATCGACCGCGCCATCGGCCTGAAACCGAAGGGCCATGACTTCATCATCGATCGCAGGCACAACCGCCCCAGCGTGAGCCGCCATATGAGCGTCACCGGTGGTTGAGTTCGTGCGACGCCGATGCCTTCGACCTCCCAACCTTTTGACTCCGCTTCAATCTGTTGATTTGCGATTGACGGCGTCAAGACGCGCTGAAATGGTGCGGTAGCGACAGGCCTGCTCGGCTCCATAAGCCGTTGCACCCGACGGTGCAGTCAAGATGGCAACAGCGCAGTGGGGGAGAACACTCGTTGCAACCGCTCCTGCAGATGAGCCATTACATCGCGCGCGCGAAACGCGGCGGCGAAACGATGTTCGTTGAGACCACGGGCACGGATTGATGGCGAGCGCCGGAGACAACACGATGCGTCCATTGCTGGCGGTCAGCGCCGCCATCGACCAGATCAACGAAAGGATCGGCTACCTCTGCAACTTCCTGGTCCTGGCTGCCTGTGTCGTGAGCGCCGGCAACGCCATGATCCGCTACGCGTTCGGCTATAGTTCGAACGGCTGGCTGGAGCTGCAATGGTACATGTTTGCCGTCATGGTCATGTTCGGCGCGTCATACACGCTCAAGCGCAACGAACACGTGCGGGTCGAGATCTTCTACCTGTTCCTGTCCGAGCGCGGCCAGCTCTGGCTCGATTTGATCGGGACGCTGTTTTTCCTGATCCCGTCCTGTCTCTTGCTTTGCTATTTGTCGTGGCCGTTCTTCTACCAGGCCTACGCCGTCAATGAAGTCTCGAGCAATGCCGGCGGCCTGATCCGCTGGCCGATCAAATTCGTGATCCCGTCGGGCTTTGTAATGCTTGCGTTGCAAGGCGTGTCGGAAGTCATCAAGCGCATCGCGGCGCTACAGGGCCAGGTGACTATCGACGCGAAGTACGAGAGGCCGACGCAATGATCACGCTGGAAACGATGCCACCGCTGATGTTCAGCGGTCTGGTGCTTGCCATGCTGATCGGCTTTCCGGTGGCCTTCACCCTTGCCGCGGTCGGGCTTTCATTCGGCTTCCTGGCGATCCACCTTGGATTCTTCGATCTCAATTTTCTTCAGGCCATTCCGGGCCGGGTGTTCGGCAGCGTGCTTTCCAACGATCTCCTGCTCGCGATACCGTTTTTCACGTTCATGGGCGCCATCCTTGAACGCTGCGGACTTGCGGAAGACATGCTGGACTCGATGGGCCAGCTGTTCGGGCCGATCCGCGGCGGTCTCGGCTATTCGGTGATTATCGTCGGCTTCATTCTGGGGGCCATCACCGGCACCGTGGCGGCGCAGGTCATCGCCATGGCGCTGATCTCAATGCCGGTGATGATCCGTTACGGATACAACATGCGCTATATCACCGGCGTGCTGGCAGCGTCCGGGACCATTACCCAGCTGGTGCCGCCATCGCTGGTACTCATCGTTCTGGCCGATCAGCTCGGCAAGTCGGTCGGCGACATGTACCTCGGCGCCTGGGGACCCTCGATTTTCCAGATCGCCTTGTTCGCCGGCTATACCTTCCTGCTCGGGGTCTTCAAACCGGACCATGTGCCGCCGGTCCCGAAGGAGGCCCGCACACTGAAGGGCTGGCCGCTCTGGCGGAAATGCCTGCTCGGCATCGTCCCGTCGGCGGTGCTGATCTTTGTCGTACTAGGCACCATGATGCTTGGCCTCGCGACGCCGACCGAGGCCGGCGCCATGGGAGCCGTCGGCGCCATCGTGCTGGCGGCCATCCACAACAAGGATTTCTCGACCAACGGCCGAAGGCTTCTGATCATTGGCGTGATTGCCTGCGGCATCGGCACCATGGTCGGAATTTTCCTGTCGGAAGGACTTGTCTTCAAGCTCGCCTTTGCCGTCACCTACTTCGCGGTGGTCTGGATCTGTCTGGAGGCCGTCCGCATTCCCGAGTTGCGGGGCTTGATCAAGCAGGGCTACGAGACAACGATGCGGATTACCACCATGGTGGTGTTCATCCTGATCGGCTCGACCTGCTTCTCGGTGGTGTTCCTCGGCGTCTCCGGCGGCGTTTGGCTGGAGCATCTGTTGACCTCGCTGCCCGGCGGGGTCTGGGGCTTTCTGATCTTCATCAACCTGTTCATCTTTTTCCTGGCCTTCTTCCTGGATTTCTTCGAGATCGCTTTCATCATCCTGCCGATGATCGCGCCGATCGCTCAGAAAATCCTGGCGCCGGTGGTCGGACCGGATGCCGCGCTGATCTGGTTCGGGGTCATGCTGTGCGTCAACATGCAGACATCGTTCATGCATCCGCCGTTCGGCTTTGCGTTGTTTTATCTGCGCGGCGTCGCTCCGAAAGAAGTCAAGAGCTCCGACATCTACTGGGGCGCCCTGCCCTGGGTGGGATTGCAGGCAATCATGGTCGTGCTGGTGATCGCCTTTCCGATTACGGTCACCGCCCTGCTCGACAAACCGTCGACCGTGGATCCCAGCAAGATCCAGATCGATATTCCGCAGATCGAACTGCCCCCGCTCGATTTCAGCGAGCCGCCGAAATTCAAATAGCCGGCGACCGGCATGGGCCCCCGGAGCCATGCTCCAGGGGCCAGGTGGCGCGGGCAGGCGATCAGGCGCGCAGATGGCGGGCCATGAAGGAATCGTAGCCCAGTTCGGCGACCTGGAACCACTGATAGGCATTATTGGTGTACGCGTTCATCGATTCATAGACTTTCTTGAAACTGGCATTGGTCGAAGAGATTTCTCCGTGCAGTTCCTTGGCGGCGGAAAAACACGCCTCCATGATCGCAGGAGAGAACGGGTGCAGCTTGGTGCCACCCGCGAGCAGGCGCTTCAGCGCCGGCGGATTGACCTGATCGTATTTGGCCATCATCCAGGTGTTTGCGGTATGGCCAGCCTGTTCAAGGATCGCCTGATAGCTCCTCGGCAGCGCATTCCATTTGTCCTGGTTGACGAACGAAAAGATCATCGATCCGCCTTCCCACCATCCGGGATAATAATAATGCGGCGCGACCTTGTAGAAGCCGAGTTTCTCGTCGTCATAGGGACCGACCCACTCCGCGGCGTCGATGGTGCCCTTCTCCAGCGCGGGATAGATATCGCCTGCTGCGATCTGCTGCGGAACGGCGCCGAGTTTCTGCAGGACGCGGCCCGGAAATCCGCCGATGCGGAATTTGAGGCCCTTGAGATCATCGACGCTGTTGATCTCCTTGCGGAACCAGCCTCCCATCTGGCAGGTGGTATTGCCGGCAAGCAGCGAGATGACGTTGTAGTTCTTGTAGAATTCGTTGAGCACTTCCTTGCCGCCGCCGAGCGTATACCAGCCCTGGTTGATCCGGGCGTTAGGACCGAACGCGACCGACGTGCCAAACGCAAAAGTGGGATCCTTGCCGAAGTAATAGTAGGAGGCCGTATGTCCCATCTCGACGGTGGCGTTCTGCACGGCGTCGACGACCTGCAGGCCCGGAACGATTTCACCGGCGGAGAATACCTGGATCTGGAATTTGTTGTCGGTCGCCTCGGCGACCGCCTTGCTCATTAGCTCGGCGCCGCCGTACAGCGTATCCAGCGATTTCGGCCAGCTCGTGGTCATGCGCCACTTGAGCTCCGGCAGCGATTGCGCGATGGCCGGCGCGGCGACCGTTACGCCCGCCACGCCTGCGCCAGTCGCCTTGATGAAATCACGACGTTTCATAGAGTTCCCTCCCCTGGGTGATCTGATGTGTGAAGCTCGCCTTCGTCTTGAGGCTTGGCTTGAGCATGGAACATCCGCTCTGGGATTTCCATGTCGAACTGGGGCGCCGCGCAACAAAAAGCCCGGCCTTCGAAGCAGGCCGGGCGAGGTTTTGCAGCTTGAAGATGAACCTAGCCGCGGGTGCGCGAGCGGATCATGAAGCTGTCGAAGGTGTATTCGGCCACTTGCCACCACAGATACTGGTCGGAGCGATAGGCTTGCATGGCGTCGATGGACTTCTTGAAGTCGGCGTTCTTGGCCGAGATTTCCGCCCACAACTCATTGGTCGCCTTCAGACAGGCTTCCAGCACTTCATTGGTGAAGGGACGGAGCTGGGTACCGCCCGCCACCAGCCGCTTCAATGCCGAGGGGTTTTGCATGTCGTAGCGCGCGGCCATGAAGCTATTGGCCTGTGCCGCGGCGGCGTTGACGATAGCCTGATAGTTTTTCGGCAGCGAATTCCACTTCTCCAGATTGCAAAAGGCGTGCACCGCCGTGCCACCTTCCCAGAAACCGGGATAGTAGTAATACTTTGCCACTTTCTGAAAGCCGAGCTTCTCATCGTCATACGGTCCGACCCACTCGGCCGCGTCGATCGTCCCTTTTTCCAGCGCGGGGTAGATGTCGCCCCCGGCAATCTGCTGAGGCACAACGCCGACTTTCTGCAATACCTGCCCGGCAATTCCTCCGATGCGAAACTTCAATCCGGAAAGATCGGCGACGGTCTTGATCTCCTTGCGAAACCAGCCGCCCATCTGAGTGCCGGTGTTACCGGCGTGAAATCCGATCACGCCGTATTTCTTGAAGAACTCATTGCCGAGTTCCATGCCGCCGCCTTGATACCACCAGGAATTCTGCATGCGCGCATTAAGGCCGAACGGCACCGATGCGTAGATGGCAAAGGTCGGATCCTTGCCGACGTAATAATACGCGGCGGTCTGGCTCATCTCGATGGTGCCATTGGAGGTCGCGTCCAGCGCCTGGAGGCCCGGCACGATTTCTCCCGCGGCAAAGAGCTGGATCTGAAACTTGTTGTCGGTCATCTCGGCGACGTATTTGCAGAACTCCACGCCGCCGCCGTAGATCGTATCGAGCGACTTCGGGAAGCTCGAAGTCATGCGCCATTTGATTTCGGGCGCGGATTGCGCAATCGCCGGCGCGGCCACTGCGACCGACGCGGCGCCGGTTGCCGAGACTTTCAGAAAATCACGACGCTTCATTGAGGCATCTCCTTGTTGGGGGCGCTTGCCATGTTCCCCGAGCATTTCGTTTCTTAGGCATTGCGTTTCGACGAAGCGACTCGCCGCGTCTACCGAAGCGCTGTGACGGGCAGGCTTTAACACGGAAGTTCGGTTGCGAAAACGCGACCAAGGCATGGTGGCGCGGCTCGGTTTAAACGAAAGTCGAATGCGCCGCGGATATCCGGTTCAGGCCGCGGCGATCACGGCCCGCAGCTGATCATGGACCTTCGCGGCAATCGCCCGGTATATCGCCGCGTGCGACCCGTCCGGCTCGCTGTCGACCACCGGAGTTCCGGCATCGGAGGTCGAGCGAATCGACATATGCAACGGGACTTCGCCCAAAAACGGCACGCCGAGCCGCCCCGCCTCGTGGCGCGCGCCGCCGTGGCCGAAGATGTCCGACCTGGCTCCGCAATCCGGGCACTGAAAATAGCTCATATTCTCGACAATGCCGAGAACCGGCACATTGACCTTCCTGAACATCGCAAGCCCGCGCCGCGCATCGATCAGGGATAGATCCTGCGGCGTCGAGACGATGACCGCGCCCTTGAGCGGCACATTTTGGGCAAGCGTCAGCTGCGCATCGCCGGTACCGGGGGGCATATCGACCACCAGAACGTCAAGGCTACCCCAGGCGACATCTCGCAGCATCTGCGTGATGGCCGACATCACCATCGGCCCGCGCCAGATCATGGCGGTATCCTCCTCGACCAGGAAGCCGATCGACATGATCGAAAGGCCAAAACGCTGCAGCGGAATCATTTTCCGGTCATCGTTGAGCTCAGGCTTGGTGCGAATGCCGGTGAGCCTGGGAACGGAAGGCCCATAGATGTCAGCGTCGAGCAAACCGACGCGCAAGCCAAGATCGCGCAAGCCCAGCGCCAGATTGAGCGCGGTGGTCGATTTCCCCACCCCGCCCTTGCCGGAGGCCACCGCGATCACGGCAGCGATGCCCGGGATTTCAGATTGCTTCGACATCGGCGACGCCGGACTTTGTGGCGGCCGATGCGACGAAACCGGCGCTGCCCCGGGGCGCGGCGCCGGCGCCGGCGCCGAACCGGGCTTGCGTTCGGCAGTGAGCGCGATCATGGCAACGGTGACGCCGGTAATGCCGCGCACCGCCGCTTCGGCCTGCGCGCGGATGCCTTCCCAGCTCTGCGCCTCGCCAGCATCGACATTGATCGAGAAAAACACCCTACCGTCGGTGACTGATATCGCCGACAAGACATCAGCGTCGGTCAGGGCGATGCCGCGCGGCGACTTGACCTTGCCCAGCGCATCGAGGACCTGTTGCTGCGTTACGCTCAAGGCCGATCTCCTAACTGTTTGCCGATGCGACCCATAGAGCGATCCCGATCAAAAGGCTACCTCCCCGACGTCATCCCGGCGCAGGGCGGGCGCGGCCCCTCCATCCTGCTCTTTGGCAGCCTCGTAGTTCAATTCGATCATCACGCCGTTGGGGTCATTGACGAAGATCTGCCAGAGGTCGCCCCCCGGAACCTGCCGCGAATCAAACGCCATGCCCTTCGATTGCAGCCGCTGTTTCATGTCCGAAAAGCCCTCGCTCACGAAGGCGACGTGGTGAACAACACCGGAATCCGGCTTCTGCTGCTCATCGGTCTGGGAGATATCCACCAGGTGGACCACTGGCTTGCCCTCGCTATACATCCATGCACCGGGAAACGCGAAGTCCGGCCGCGCGCCCTTTTCCAGTCCCAAAATGTCCTCATAGAACCGAACCGTGTCGGCTAGTCTGCGGGTCCGGATATTGAAATGATCGAGCACACCAACGCTGAAGCTCATACCTGTCACTCCCTTTATATTATTGAAATCCTCGATTTCGGGGATCATAGCCTAGCACAAAACCTCGCCCGCGCGCCAAACGAAGACGTTGCCCTCCATGGCGCAGGGTTTATGGTGCGGTTTCCACCCCCTCGAGCGGAACTGTTTCGAGAACCGGGCCAGCCCGCCAGCAGAATACGATCCGGCTATCAAAGGCCGGCAAACCCCAAGGTATTGAAACATGGCTAAAGTAGCTTTTCTAGGACTGGGCGTCATGGGTTTCCCCATGGCAGGTCATCTGGTGGCAAAGGGAGGCCACGAGGTCACGGTATTCAACAGGACGGCTTCGAAGGCGAAGGCCTGGGCCGAGAAATTCGGCGGCCGTGCGGCGCCGACGCCGCAAGCCGCTGCGGAGGGCCAGGATTTTGTCATGGCCTGCGTCGGCAACGACAACGACCTGCATGCGATCACCCTTGGCGATGGCGGCGCGTTTGCGGCCATGAAACGCGGTGCGACCTTCGTCGATCATACCACCGCTTCTGCCGAAATCGCGCGCGAACTCGATGCCGAGGCTGCCAAACGCGGCTTCAGGTTCATCGACGCCCCGGTGTCGGGCGGCCAGGCCGGTGCGGAAAACGGCATTTTGACGGTCATGTGTGGTGGCAGCCAGGAGGCTTTTGCGGCCGCCGAGCCCGTCATCGCGGCCTATGCCAGGATGTGCAAGCTTCTCGGGCCGGCGGGCTCGGGCCAACTGACCAAGATGGTCAACCAGATCTGCATTGCCGGACTGGTCGAGGGTCTTTCCGAAGGGATCCATTTCGCCAAGAAGGCCGGACTCGACGTCACCGCCGTGATCGAGACCATCTCCAAGGGGGCCGCCCAGTCCTGGCAAATGGAGAACCGTTACAAGACCATGAACGAGGGCAAATTCGATTTCGGCTTCGCGGTGGAATGGATGCGCAAGGATCTCTCGATTTGTCTGGCCGAGGCAAGGCGCAACGGCGCCAGCCTCCCGGTCACCGCGTTGGTCGATGCATTCTATTCGGAGGTTGAAAAGATCGGCGGCAAGCGATGGGACACCTCGAGCCTGCTGGCCCGGCTGGAGCGCTGACTTGAGACGCTGACTCCCAACGCAGACCCTGGAGCGCGCGCGGAAGAGGTTAATTTTACTTCCCGTTAACGTAATTCTTTAGCGCTTTAAGTCAGCTCTTAATGATTTGGCGCCACAGATAGATAATGCAGAACTCGCGCGGCCGAGCGCAGGAATTGTGTTGTTTAATGAGTAAATCCGCCGATAGGCCTGAAGTCGTGCAGCTTCCGGTTGATCCACCGGTCCCGGCCCCGGCCGTTAACCGTCGTGCGGCCGCGCAGAGGGTACGCGAGGCCCGCGACCGGCTAACGTCGAGCAGCGGAACCCGCCCTGCCTTCGACCGCGAACTGCTCCGGCAATACGCGCAGACACGGATATCGGCGTCCTATGTGGTCATGCTGCTCGTGGTGGCGGCCGGCCTGTTGTTCGGGTTCTGGATGCAGCCGTTTTCAGCGGCGGCCTGGACTTGCGGAATGCTTTGTATTCATGCCGCCATCATACGCCATTGCGGCAGATTTCTCGCGGAGCCACCCTCGGCAACTCTCACCCGTAGATGGCGAACGCGCTTTGTTCTAATCGATCTGCTCTACGGGCTAGGCTGGACGGCGATCCTGATCCATCCCGCCGACCATGATGTCGTCTCTAACACGCTGATGTTGTTCCTGATGCTGCTGGTGATTGCCGTATCCAGCATGCTCGCGGCCAGCCTGCCGATCGCGGCGCTGGCGGCGACCGTCCCGGTCACGGTGGCGATCGCACTGAATTTCATGCTGGGCGGCACCTTCGACAATTACGTGCTGGCGATGCTGGCGCTCGCCGCGGAAGGCTATTTTGCCTTGCTGGCTCATCGGCTTCATTCGACGACCCTGGCGACGCTCGAAGCGCGCGCCGAGAAAGATGCGCTGATCGGCGAGCTTGAGCAGGCCAAGGCGATTTCGGACGAAGCCCGACATCGGGCGGAAGCGGCCAATGTCGCAAAATCGAGGTTTCTCGCGCAAATGAGCCACGAGTTGCGAACGCCGCTGAACGCGATCCTCGGATTTTCCGAGGTCATGAAGAGCGAGATCTTCGGCGCTCACAGCATTCCGGTTTACAAGGAATATTCGGCCGACATCCACAATTCGGGCGTTCACCTCCTCAACCTCATTAATGAGATTCTCGACCTGTCGCGGATCGAGGCGGGACGTTACGAGCTGAACGAAGAAGCCGTATCACTGGTGCATGTCGTCTCCGACTGCCATCATTTGCTGAAGCTGCGCGCCTCCAGCCGCGGCATCACCATTCACGAGGTGTTCGAGCAGGGCATGCCCCGGATCTGGGGCGACGAGCGCGCGACCCGCCAGATCGTCCTGAACTTGTTGTCGAACTCGATCAAGTTCACCCCCCAGGGCGGAGAAATCTGGCTGAAGGCGGGATGGACCGCCTCGGGTGGACAATATCTAAGCGTCAAGGATACCGGCTCGGGCATTGCCGAAGACGAAATTCCCATCGTGCTCGCCTCATTCGGCCAGGGTTCCAATTCGATCAAATCCGCCGAGCAGGGTGCGGGCCTTGGACTGCCGATCGCCAAAAGCCTGATCGACCTCCACGGTGGCACATTCACGCTGAAATCCAAGCTTCGCATCGGGACCGAGGTCATCATCACCTTTCCGCCGGAGCGGGTAATGGCGGCGCTGGCCCCGATGACGGAAGAATCGCCGCCACTGCAGCCGGAAAGCAACGGCACCAGCGCCGAGCGGCGCGCCCGCAACAAGCCCATCATGAGTGCCGGAACAGGATTGTAACCGGAGGCCCTTGTGCAAGTACCCCAACAGGCATCACCCTGCCGAAATGAGCCAGGAAACGCCGTGCATCGCCGTTTGTATGATCGATCCCAAAAGCAGCCTGTGTTTCGGCTGCGGACGTACGCTGCCGGAGATCGCGCGCTGGCACCGGATGGACCGCGCCGAGCGTCACGCGGTGATGGCGGAGCTCGCCGCGCGCATGACCAGCGCAGGACTGACCCCGCCGAAGGTGGCCGCGCGTACAACACCCGACTAACGAAGATTTGCATGGGGGATCGGCCGTGAACCGTATCCTGCTCGCTTTGATCGTTCTCGGCGCGACCGTCGGCGCCGTTGTCGCCTACAAGGATCCGGAACAGGTGGCGCGCGCCAGCGACACCGTCTCGGAATTGCTGCGCGAGCGCGCCGCGATGCCGGCGCGCGCCGCGCAGATCACGCGCGGCAAGACCGGTGAATTCGCGCTGCGGGCCAAGATTAACGGCGTCAGCGCCCCGATGGTGATCGACACCGGCGCGACCTCGGTAGTTCTGACCTATGAGACTGCGGCGGCGGTCGGACTGCCGCTGGAGCTCCTGGAGTATGACGTCGACGTCGAGACCGCCGGCGGCCATGCCAAGGCGGCGCGGCTGACACTCGATCGCCTTGCCATCGGAGGTCTTGTCGAGCGTTCCGTGCCGGCGCTGGTGGTGCCGCATGGGCAGATGAAGACCAATCTGCTCGGCATGAGCTTTCTGGACCGGCTGGAAAGCTGGGAAGTCCACGCCGACCACCTGATGCTGCGCGGCTATCCCTGATGGCGATGGCGCGGCCAGTCTGCAAAGCGGCCTCTTTGCGCCCGAAGCATCACGACGACTCCGCTGGCATCGGGTTTTAGTCGAGGACAAGGACTATACTTTTCGGCTGAGGGACCATAGCAATGGCGGCCGATCATTAGCCAGGGGCGGTCAACAGCCCTTCAATCAAGGGAGATAGCGATGAGAAGAGCTTTACTGGCGATCCTGATGGCGGCAAGCATGACGCCCGCTTTGGCCCAGGACAAGACCGTCAACATGAAAGTTTCGCTCTGGTTGCCACCGGCGCATCCCCTGGTGCCGTCAACGCAGGCCTGGGCGGCCGACATCGAGAAGGCTTCCGGCGGCACCATCAAGATGACGGTGTTTCCGTCCGAGCAACTCGGCAAGGCCTTCGACCATTACGACATGGCGCGGGACGGTATCGCCGACGTGACCTATGTCAGCCCCGGCTATCAGCCCGGCCGGTTCCCAATCATCGCCGCGGGCAATCTGCCGTTCGTGTTCGCCGATGCCAAGAGGGGCGTGCTGGCGCTCAACGCCTGGTATCGCAAATATGCCCTCACCGAAATGAAGGACACCCATTTGTGCTTCGCCTTCATGCACGATCCAGGCGCGCTGCATGGCAAGAAAAAGATCCTGCTGCCGACCGATCTCAACGGCGTCAAGGTCCGACCGGCCCAAAGCTCGATTGGGGAAATGGTCAAGCTGTTCGGCGGCACCAATGTGCAGGCTTCGGCGCCGGAATCGCGCGATGCACTTGAGCGCGGCGTCGCCGACGAGATTACCTTCCCGTGGGGCTCGCTGATCTTGTTCGGCATCGACAAGGTCGTCAAGTATCACATGGACGTGCCGCTCTATACCACGATGTTCACCTACAACATCAATCTCAATACCTATAATTCGCTGTCGCCGGCGCAGAAGAAGGTCATCGACGACCATTGCACGGCGGAGTGGGCCGCCAAGATCAACGATACGTGGGCCGACTTCGAAACCAACGGCCGGCTCAAGCTGAAGTCGATGGAGGGCCACGAGGTCTATCCGCTGACCGCCGAACAGCTGGGCGAATGGAAGAAGGCCGTCAAACCGTTGCACGATAGCTGGGCGGAGGCCGTCAAAAAAGCCGGTGGCGATCCCGTCACCATCGATGCCGAGCTCAAGGCTGCGCTGGATAAGTACGGGGCGGGGCTTTGATGAGCCATCAGGCGCGCGGCTGACGGAACTTATCCGAGGTCCTGCGCGGCGCTCTCACTCTTGAGCGGCCCGCGCATAATAGCCGAGCAGATTGCGGGCGGCATCCGACAACCAGTCGGTCTCACCCACCATGTAGCCTTCGACCATGCCGCTTGATCCGATCACGTAGGACATCGGCATACCGTACAGCGGGAATGGAATCTTGTCATTCTCGTCATAGCTCCTGCGCGCGATTTGGCCGTCCGGATCGAGATAAATGTCGAGGTGCTTGATACTCAACTCGCGCAGGAATGGCAGCACCGTGGAGCGCCCACCCTGGTCCAGCGAGACCGCGACCACCTGCAGATCCTTACGTCTGACCGACGTCTGCAGGCGGTCAAGCGTCGTCAGCTCGACCTTGCAGGCGGGGCACCAGCTGGCCCAGAAATTGACCAGCACGACCTTGCCCTCAAACAGGGCGAAGTCATGGATGACGCCATCGAGCCTAGTCAACCGCACCGACGGAAAAGGTTTCGCGGGCTTCAGGATCGTGAACTGGTGGTGCGCCGTCTCCAGCATCGGCGGGCCGGCGTCGCTGGCATCAGCCGGCCGGGACGGCCCGGCCACACCGGTCAGCGTCGCGACCATGCCCATCAGAATGCGCCGTCGCGTGAACGGCTGAACGCCACTCATTGTCTGCTTATTGGCACCCGAGATCGTCTTGTGCCCGCCGGCGGCGAACGAGGCGCCCGGGAACCATTTGCGGTAAATCGTCACGAACAGGCTTTCACTTCGAGGCGCGGCGCATCAGACGGGCGTGCCAGGACGCTTTCCGTCCTGTGATGCGATCGCCGGCGTGGTTTCGTGCCGCTGTACTACACTTGAAATCTGTTCCAGATTTGCCCGGGCATTTCGCAATGTTGCCGGAGATATCCAAGCTGCGAAATTCAACCGAAGGAAATGAGTAGATGATTGCCGACGGAACCTGGGGCGCGCTGGCGGGGGTGCGTGTTTTGGATCTTTCGCAGGCCCTTTCCGGGCCTTATTGCGCCCAGATGCTGGCCGATCACGGCGCCGACGTGATCAAGGTGGAGCCGCCTGGCGGTGACATGGGACGTCAGATCGGCGGCTTCCGTGACAATGATAGCGAGCAGGCATTCGGCGCGCTGTTCGCCAATTGCAACCGCAACAAGCGCAGCATCGTGCTGGATCTGAAATCGGAGCAGGGCAAGGCGGTGCTGCTGGCACTGGCCGACCGAGCTGACATCCTGATCGAGAACTTCCGCGCCGGCGTCATGGATCGACTGGGCTTCGCTTACGAAGTGCTGTCGGCACGCAACCCGAAACTGGTCTATGCGGCAATCCGCGGCTTTGGCGATCCGCGCAGCGGGCGCAGCCCCTACGTCGATCGGCCAGCTTTCGACCTGGTGGCCCAGGCCATGGGCGGCATCGTCTCCACGACCGGCGCGGACACGCCGGTGCCGATCGGCGCGCCGTGGGGCGACAGCGTACCGGCGGTCATGACCGCCTATGGTATCTTGCTGGCGCTCTTGACCGCCAGGTCCACCGGCAAGGGCCAATTCGTCGATGTCAGCATGGTGGATGCAATCGCGAGCCTCTGCCACGAACAATATCAGGCTCACTCCGTCAAACACGTCGTACCCACGCCGCAAGGCAGCCGAAACCGGCATTTGGTTCCGTTCGGGGTCTTCAAGGCCGCCGACGGCTGGGTCGCCGTCTGCGCGCCGCATCGTCCGCAATGGATCGAGCTGTGCCGGGTGATGCAGCGCGCCGATCTGCGCGATGATATAAGGTTCGCCACGGACGACGCACGCCGGGCCAACGCCGTCGAGATCGAAGCCATCATCGAATCGTTCACGCACCTGCACACCCGAAAGCAGCTCGACGAAATGGTCGACGGCAGCTTTCCGTTCGGCCCCGTGTTCGATGCCCACGACCTCATGACCGACCCGCACTTCGCCGCGCGCGACATGCGGGTCAGCCTGGAACAGCCCGGCACCGAGCCGGTGATCGTGCCCGGCGTGCCGATCAAGCTGTCGCAGACGCCCGGTCGCATCGCACGCCGCGCGCCGCGCCTCGGCGAGCACACCGAGGCGATCCTCGCCGAACTGGGTCTGGGCGGGAAATGACAGCGAGCCGCCCACGCTGTCAGTTCATCGAAGGGCTGGGAATCCTGCGCCACAGGGTGATAAAGCAGAACTGAGCGGCGTTGGCGGCCGCCATGGACCCCACTGGATCGAGACGAGCCGAGAATGCCTGCCACGCTGTTCGATAAGATCTGGTCTTCGCACGTGGTGGCCGAGCTCTCTGGGGGGATCTCGCTAATCGCGATCGACCGCCACCTGCTGCACGATCTCGAAGCCGGGCCCGGGTTCACGCGGCTCGCCGAAAAAGGTTATACCGTCCGCAATCCCGAACTGACCTTTCTCACCCCGGATCACGCGGTCGCGACCGACCCGCGCCGCCTGACCTACTCCAACAAGACCGGTGGGCGGCTGCTGCGGGAGATGCGGCGCGGCGCCTTTGCCGCCGGCATCAAGCTGTTCGATCTCGGCGGCGAGGATCAAGGCATCGTCCACGTCATCGGCCCGGAACTCGGCCTGACTTTGCCCGGCATGACCATCGTCTGTCCGGACAGCCACACCTGCACCCATGGCGGCCTCGGCGCGCTCGCCTTCGGCATCGGCTCGACCGAAGTCAGTCACGTGCTGGCGACCCAGACACTGCGGCAGGTCAAGCCGAAGCGGATGCGGATCACCTATGCGGGGGCGCGGCCGCTCGGGGTCACCGCCAAGGATATGATCCTTGCCACCATTGGGCAGCTCGGCACCGCCGCAGGGCGTGGCCACGCGGTCGAATATTGCGGGCCGGCCATTTCAGCGCTGGGCATCGAGGAGCGGCTGACAATCTGCAATCTCTCCATTGAACTCGGCTCCAAGATCGGCATGATCGCCCCGGACCAGACGACCTACGCATACATCAGGGGGCGGCGTTATGCCCCGGAAGGCGCGCTGTTCGAACGGGCCTGCCGCGCCTTCGAAAAGCTTGCAAGCGACAGGGATGCGGCGTTCGATACCGAACACCGCATCGATGTCGTCGCGATCGCTCCGCAGATTACCTGGGGCACCAGCCCGCAAGATGTGATCCCGGTGAACGAGCGGATTCCTGATCCGGCCTCCGAGCCTGATCCGCAGCGGCGCCAGAACATGGTCGCAGCGCTGGACTATATGGGATTGACGCCGGGCCGGGCGATCGAAGGCACGCCGATCGACTGGGTATTCATCGGGTCGTGCACCAACGGGCGGCTCTCCGATCTGCGCGAGGCCGCTCGCTTTGTTGACGGACGCAAGATAGCGCCGACCGTGCGCGCCTGGGTGGTGCCGGGGTCGGAAGCCGTTCGGCGTGCCGCGGAACGCGAAGGGCTTGACGCGCTCTTCAAATCCGCCGGCTTCGAATGGCGGGCGCCGGGCTGCTCGATGTGCCTCGGCGCCAACGGCGACATCATGGCGCCAGGTGCCCGTTCGGTCTCCACCACCAACCGCAATTTTGTCGGCCGGCAGGGCCCCAACGCCCGCACCCATCTGGCAAGCCCTGTCATGGCCGCGGCCGCGGCGGTCGCCGGTGCGATCGCCGACGTCCGCAAGTTCGGCGCCTGAATAATGGAAAAATTCATTCGCGCCACCGGCACGGCAGTCCCCCTGCTCCGCGCCAACATCGACACCGATGTGGTGATCCGAATCAACCGTTTGATCGGCCACAAACGCGGCGAGCTCGGGCCGTTCGCCTTCGAGGCCTGGCGCTACCATGCCGACGGCAGCGAGAATCCCGAGTTTCCACTCAATCAGGCAAAATACCGCGGCGCCAAAATTCTGGTGGCCGGCGAGAATTTTGGCTGCGGCTCATCGCGCGAAGCGGCCGCCTGGGCGCTGATCGATTTTGGCTTCCGCTGCATCATCGCGCCCAGCTTCGGCGACATTTTCGCGCAAAACTGTTTTCAGAATGGCGTGCTGTGCATTGCGCTGCCCAGCACGGCCGTCGAACGCATCGCGGCCGAACTGGACTCCGCCGAAGACCCGCAGGTCACCGTGGATCTGGAGACACAGACGATCAGGACCCCGTCGGGCACGTCAATCCATTTCGACATCGACCACGAGCGGCGGATGGCGCTGCTGGAAGGGCTCGACGAAATCAGCCTGACGCTGAAACTGTCCGACCGGATCGACGCCTATCGCCGCGACGACAAGCTCGATCGTCCCTGGATCTATCGCTCGAAGGAGAATGAAACCGTGCATCGCGTGCTTATCCTGGCCGGCGACGGCATCGGTCCGGAGGTGCTGGCAGAAGTGCGGCGCGTCGCCGAATGGTTTCGCGACCGGCGCAACCTTCGCATCGACCTGCGCGAGGAGCTGTTCGGCCTGATGGCCTGGGAGCGCCACGGCAGCTTGATGCGCGAGGAGACCTGGCAGGAGATTCTCGCCTCCGACGCCATCCTGTTCGGCGCCATCGGTTCTCCCGACTATGACAAATTGCCGGCCGAGGCGCGCAAGGTCGATCAGCTCTTGCGGATGCGACGCGAGCTCGACCTATTCACGAACTTGCGCCCCGTGCGCACCCTGAAAGCGCTCGCCGATACCTCGACGCTGCGAGCGGAGGTGATCGAGGGCTGCGACATGATGATCGTGCGCGAACTCTGCGGCGGCATTTATTTCAGCACCCCCCGCGGCATCGAGAAACTGCCCGGCGGTGGCGAGCGCGCCGTCAATACCACGGTCTATACGACCGCCGAGATCGAGCGCATCGCTCGCGCCGCCTTCGAACTCGCTCGCGTCCGAAAGGGCCGGCTATGCTCGGTGGACAAGGCCAATGTGCTGGTGGAGACCGGCGGCCTCTGGCGCAGGACCGTGCAAGCGCTGCACGATCGGAATTATCCCGACGTCGAGCTTAGCCACATGTATGTCGACAATTGCGCCATGCAGATCGTGCGCAATCCCCGTCAATTCGACGTCATGGTGATGGAAAACCTGTTCGGGGACATCATCTCCGACTGCGCCGCCATGGTCGCAGGCTCGCTCGGCATGCTGCCGTCGGCCTCGATCGGCCCGCTCCGCGCCGATGGCAAACAGCATGCGCTGTACGAGCCGATCCACGGCAGCGCGCCGGATATCGCAGGCCAAGGCATTGCCAATCCGATCGGCGCAATTCTGAGTTTTGCGCTGTGCCTGCGCTATTCCCTAAAAGCGCCGCAGGAGGCCGACCTGCTGGAGCGCGCCGTCGAAGCCGCCATCACCAAGGGCGCACGCACCGCGGATATCGCAGCGCCTGGCCAGCCCGCAATTTCGACACGCGAGATGGGCGATGCAGTGTGCGCAGAGCTGGTGTCAGCCGCAGGGTGAGGCCGGAATCGAGTTCCTTGCCTTCACGATCAACCTCACGATTCGAATAATTCAGCTTGTCCAGAAGTGGTGGTTCGCCATCATAGAAACGTGGCTCTCGACCGCCGGCGTCTCCATGGCGGAGCGGGTGTGAGATTCGGATTTTCCGCCAACAACAGCGCGGCAACGCCCGGCTCGATTATGTTGCTCGCCCTCTGCGAACGAGCGCCTTGATCTCGAGGACATCGAGATCGAGCCTTGCAGAACCGGTGCGTTCGAGTGGCGAGTTTTGCCGTTCACAGCACGCTATTCAAAGCACCACCTCGCGACCACTTTCTCAGCGAGCGTACCTTTCCCGGATCTTGACAACCAACGGGTGATGGTTTCAGTTACAGGCGTCTGGGAGTGTTGGTCATGTCGACCAGCAAAGGGAATTTGGTACGGTTTCGCAGGTAATGACAGGCAAACCAAATCCAAAGCTGCGCCCGCAACTGTAGGCGGCGAGTCCTTCTTCGAAAATGCCACTGGGCTTTTACGACCATGCCCGGGAAGGCGGAGGAGGATCATGACCCGCGAGCCAGGAGACCGGCCCGGACACGTCATCCTTCCGGCGTGCGGTGCGCGCGCATGGAGCGGTTCTTTCGCTGCGGTGACATCGATGGAAATGTCTTGCGGATGAAGGGGCCGACTTGGCTGCGCACGCAAAATCGATTCTCTTGACGGATGAGTCTGGATCCGCACGGCGAGGCCTTCGGGGTCGCATCGTCGGCATCTACGGCTTTCTCATTATCGCCAATCTGTTGGCCTGGATCTGGGCTTTGATGGCGTTCGCCCATCAGCCGGTTCTCATCGGAACCGCGGTGCTGGCCTATAGCCTCGGACTGCGTCACGCCATCGATGCGGACCATATCGCCGCGATCGACAACGTGACGCGGAAGTTGATGCAGGAAGGCAAGCGGCCGGTCGCTGTCGGCTTCTTCTTTGCTTTAGGGCATTCGACCGTGGTCGTGCTGGCATCGTTGGCCGTTGCCCTGACCGCGAGCGCGCTCAGCGATCAACTCGCCGCTTACCGCGAGATCGGCGGCATCATCGGGACATCAGCGTCGGCGCTTTTTCTGTTCCTTATCGCGGTCGCGAATATCTTTGTGTTGCGCGGCGTGTACCGCGCTTTTCGGCTGGTCGAACGGGGTCATGGCGTAACGCAACAGGACATCGACGCGCTATTGCAGCAGCGCGGCTTTCTGGCGCGTCTTTTCAGACCACTGTTTCGCTTTGTTTCGCAAAGCTGGCATCTTTATCCGATCGGCCTGTTGTTTGCGCTTGGTTTCGAGACCGCCAGCGAGATCAGTCTGTTCGGCCTTTCGGCGCAAGCTTCTGATGCGGTCTCCCACTGGTCGCTCTTGATTTTCCCAGCCCTGTTCGCAGCCGGCATGACGCTGGTCGATACCACCGACGGCGTGCTGATGCTGGGCGCTTATGGCTGGGCCTATCGAAATCCGCTGCGCAAACTGTTCTATAATCTGACCATCACATCGGTGTCCGTGCTGGTGGCGCTGGTGGTCGGCGGCATCGAGACGCTCGGCCTGATCGCGGATCAATTGCATCTGCAAGGCGTGTTCTGGAGCGCGATCACTGACCTCAACGACCATTTCGGCGCGCTCGGCTACGGCATCGTTGCGCTGTTCGTCGCAAGCTGGGGGCTTTCGTTCCTGATCTATCGCTTCAAGCGATACGACCTCTACGGCCGGCTGGAGTGATTCCAGCCTCGGGAGCTTGACCCCTTCAGCACCAGCTTGCTTCGCATTGGACCTCGGTGTCGTGGGAGCTTGTTCTGCAATTGACAATTAGTAGCAACTAGGTTGACAGCGGCAGTTCGTTGATGGATCTTCTTTATGCGATTGAGTTGCAATAGCAAATAGGAACGACGGTGCTGATCAGGATCGGTTGGCTTGTGGCCTGCTCCGCGGTTGCGGCGAATTGCTTTTTCACGACGGCAGATTGTCGCGCCGCGGATTTGTCCGTCATCAATTCGATGCCGCTCCAGGCGCCCCCACCGAACGCAAACTACGACTGGTCGGGTTTCTATGTTGGCGGCCATGTCGGCTACACCAGGGGAAATGGGACCAACACGCTGTTCGACCCTGGCCCTAGCGCAGCCGACAGCTCATTCGGCAGCCTGTTTGGCGGTATGCAGTTCGGCTACAATTATCTCCTGCCCTCGCGACTGCTTCTCGGAATTGAAGGAGATATTTCGTTTCCCAACTATCTCGACGACGGCATCGCCTCAGCTCGAACAACTCCTTTCAGCGCGGTTACTGAAAAACTCGACTTCGTCTCGACGGTACGCGGCCGGGCTGGTTATGCCTTCGACCATTGGCTTTTCTACGCAACCGGCGGATTGGCATGGTCGCAAGCACGGCTGCTCGAAGACCCTAGCGTGACCGGCAATGAGGACAAGGTGTTGCGAATCCGCGAGGGATGGGCTCTCGGTGCGGGCGCCGAATTTGCCGTGGCACCGGGCTGGACCGCGAGACTGGAGTATCTCTACGACCGCCTCGGAAAAACCGGAGGCACATTCTCATCGGGCACCGGGTATGAATCGACCACGGTAGATCTCAGCAGTGTCCGGATCGGGCTTAACCGGAAGCTGGATTGGACAGCTGCGGCCACGAACGGCGGCAGCGGCGGCGGCCATGCTGGTGACCCCTGGGCGCTCGACCCCACCAGTTGGAATGTTCACGGGCAGCTCACCTTCATCGAGCAGGGCTATCCCGCCTTCCGCTCACCCTATCAGGGCGCTAACAGCTTGACCGGCGCCAATCAAATCCAGAACACCACCAGCGCGACCGCGTTCGTCGGCTATCGACCGTGGGACGGGACCGAGATTTATGTCAATCCGGAACTGATGCAGGGCTTTGGTCTCAATAACACGCTGGGCGTCGCCGGCTTTCCCAATGGTGAAGCGCAAAAATCGGACTTCCCGATTCCACGCATCGACATCGCCCGGGTATTTATCCGCCAGACATTCGGTCTCGGCGGCGAACAGGAGACGGTCGAAGACGGGCCGAACCAATTGGCCGGAAAACAGGATATCTCTCGGATCACGGTCACCGCGGGCCGGTTCGCGGTTCTCGATCTATTTGACGGCAACGCCTATTCCCACGATCCGCGCGTCGACTTCCTCAACTGGAATATGTATTGCTGCGGTTCCTACGACGTCACCATGGACAAGATAGGCTACACCTGGGGCGTCGCCGTCGAATTGAACCAGAAAAACTGGGCGATCCGTGGCGGGTATTTTCTGGTACCGTCGGTCTCGAACGTCAATAGTTACGACACCGACATCGGCGCTCACGGCGAGTACATCGGCGAATTGGAATTGCGCTATTCACTGTTTTCACAGCCCGGCAAATTGCGCCTGATGGGATGGGCAAACATTGCCAATATGGGGAGCTATGCGGACGCGTTGGCCATGCCGGTCACCACGGCGAATTATCCCGACATTACACAAACCAGGCAGGTTCGCACGAATTACGGCGTCGTTGCCAATATGGAGCAGGCGATCTCGAATGATCTCGGTATCTTCGCGCGTGCGAGCTGGAGCCCCGGTCTCGACGAGATCATCGGCTGGACCGATTGCGACCAGAGCTTTTCGTTCGGAGGCGTCTTGAAAGGAACTGCCTGGGGCAGACCGGATGACAAGATCGGTGTGGCTGGGGTGGTCGAAGGACTCTCGGCCGAAGCCCGCGCCTATTTCGCAGCCGGCGGGCTCGGCATTTTGATCGGCGATGGCCAGCTCAACTATCGCCCCGAACAGATCCTCGAAGCCTATTACGCCTACAGCCTCAACAAATGGGTGACGCTCACCTTCGATTATCAGTTCATCGACAATCCCGGATACAACGCCGACCGTGGACCGGTTTCGGTCCTTTCCGGCCGCCTGCATGTGCAGTTTTGAAATCCGGTACCGAGGGTATCCACCATCGTTGCAGACTTTTGTCACGCACCGCTTTACCCTATTTCCATGGGCCAGAAGTCAAGTCATCTTGACGTAGCCTCCCAAAAGAGGGACTCATCGATGACATGTGCAAAAGTAAATCGTTCCGGGAGTTGGCATAATGCCTCTGGTCCCAATCCGCATTGCCCTTCTGGCGACGCTCTTGTTTCCCGCGGCCGGCCATGCGGAGACCAAGGAGGAATGGATCACCTTGGGCGCCCGAATTCACGGCGCCTTCGGTCCTTTCATCCCGGTAGGCATCCGGATCGGTCTGGATGCGGTGGAAAAGCTCAAGGCCGATCCGCGCGGCCTGACCGTGACCTATTACAGCGGGGCGAAACCGCCGTGCCCATGCGTGGCCGATGGCGTCATGATCGCCACTCACGCCAGTCCCGGCCAGGGCACGCTGCAGATTTCACCGGACCCGGCGCCCACAGGCACGATGGCCGTCATCATCATCAGGAACCGCAAGACCGGCGAGGGCCTGAAATACACCATCAGCGACGAATGGCTGCCCAAGATTCTCGGCTGGATCAAATCCGATCCAGCCGCGCGATACGATTCCGCCATGAATGCCGAGGGCTTGTATCAAGTCGAGCCGGTGAAGTAAGGCTCGCATCGGTCGCGTTTCCAAGAACGTCCCCGCAACCTGCGTGACTACAGCGCCCCGACATAGGCGACGAGATCGTCCAGCTCCTCATCGGTGGGCTGGTGCTGACTGTCGGTCTTCTTGGCGTACGCCTCCCACATCAGTTTGACCGCGTCGCGCAGCGAGGGCGTACGTCCGTCATGAAAATAGGGCGCGGTCGACGCCACGGCGCGCAGCGCGGGCACCTTGAACGTACCGCCGGTGCCGACGTCTTCCTTCTCGGCCTTGTCGAAACTGGGCAGCACATGGCAGGTGCCGCAGCCGGCCTGTCCTGTGAAGAGATCGTAGCCGCGCTTGACCTGCGCCGTCGCCACCGGCAGCGGCATGCCGTCATCCTGCAACTGCCAGTTCTTCGGAGGTTGCAGCGACTTCACATAGGCTGACAGCGCCGCCAGCGTTTCCTTCGAAGGCTCCGCCCCCTTCATGCGATTGACGATGATGCCGCGAATACTGTCCTCGATCGTCGGGGCGCTTCCGGCCCAGCCGTAGACCGAGCGCGAGCCGGCTCCCCACAGGGTCGGGGTACTGCGGCCCTTGGAATCGCCGTCGGCGACCACATCGAGTCCAACATAGGTCTTGTTGTTGGTGTGCCCGATCGAGAAGTGACAGGTGGCGCAGGACACGCTTCCGCTTCCGGACACGCCGGTATCGCTGAACAACTGCATCCCCTTGCCGACCAGTGCCGCGTCGGGAGGCTCCGTCTGCGACTCCGCCATGGCCATACCGGTTGTAACCAGCAGGCCGAACGAGGCCGCGAGCAAGACTGTCTTTTCGAGGAACATCGAACTCTCTTTGTGAAGAACGGATCGTGCGCGGCGGAGATCCGAACAGGTTGGAATGAGAACGGCGGAGGAAGTCCGCCATGGCAATGCCCATCCAAACGTGTAGCCCCACTGTGGCCGAATTCGGATCGACCGAGAAAAATCTGGGCAAGGTGTGGCCGGGTTGTGACAACGGCGAAACCGGCCAATCGCTTTCTCATGCGCGGCCGGGAGACCGTTCGATTTCCCGAAGCACGACCCGAACCTATCGCGACAGCAGCCGCAGCAGCGCCCGTCCGGCGGGAGACTTCAATTCCTTGTTATCCAGCGTGCCGTCATTGTCGGAATCGGCCGCCCTGAAGCGTTGGACGACGACGGCGAGGTATTCGTTCTTGTCGAGTGTGCCATCCTTGTCGGGATCAACGGCCGCGAACTCCTTCGCGCTCACGCGGCCGCGCAACTCGCGACGGTCAAGCGTACCGTCCTTGTCGCGGTCGAGCTGATCGAACAGCTTGGAGCCCGCCGTCTTGGCCTCCGTGAGATCGATCGTGCCGTCCCTGTCCGGATCGAGCGCCTTGATGGCGCTGGAGGACGCCGCGGAGGCCGGCGGCACAATTGCCAGCGCTCCCAGCGCGATTGAGCCGGCCACCGCGATCGCCAGTACTGTATCATTCGTCTTCATTATCGATCTCCTGAATGTGTCAACCTGATACAGCCACACCATGATCGGCATTTGGATCTGCCGCCATTTCCGCTCATCCATCAGTCCGCCCCTGATGTATCAGAAACCATTGCACGATGCGCGTCGCGGCCATTTCAGGCGTCTCCTCCATCCCTGCGACGTGAATATCCGGCGACGCCGGCGCCTCGTAGGGGCTGTCGATGCCGGTGAAGTTCTTGATCCCGCCGGCCATCGCCTTGGCATAGAGGCCCTTGGGATCCCTGCGGATACACTCTTGAAGCGGCACGTCGACGAAGATCTCGATGAATTCTCCGCTGCCGAGCTGCTCGCGCACCATCTCGCGCTCGGCGCGGAACGGCGAGATGAAGCAACTCAGCACCACCAGTCCCGCCTCGACGAACAGCTTGGCGGTTTCGCCGACGCGGCGGATGTTTTCCACCCGGTCCGCCTCGGTAAAACCGAGATCGCGATTGACGCCGTGACGGATATTGTCGCCGTCGAGCACCATGGTGTGAATGCCCTGCGCGTGCAGCGCCTTCTCGACCAGATCGGCGATCGTGGACTTGCCGGAGCCCGACAGCCCGGTAAACCACAACACGCAGGGCTTTTGATGCTTGATCGCCGCCCGCGCCGCCTTGTCGACGGAATGGCTGTGACGATGGATGTTGGTGGCGCGGCGAAGCCCGAACGAGATCATGCCAGCGCCGGCGGTCGCGTGCGTGAAGCGGTCGATCAGGACGAAGGCGCCGGTACGCCGGTTCTCGGCATAGGGGTCGAACGCGACCGGGCTCGCGGTCGACAGGTTGCAGAGGCCGATCTCGTTGAGGCGAAGCGTCCGGCCGGGCCTTTGCTCCAGCGTAGTGACATCGATCCTGTGCTTGAGCGTGGTGACCTGGGCCGGCAGCGTCTTGGTGCCGATGCGCAAGAGATAGGAGCGGCCCGGCAGCAGCGGCTCCTCGTTCATCCACAACAGATGCGCGCTGAACTGGTCGGCGACCTCGGGCCGCTGTTGCGGCGGCACCAGGACATCGCCGCGGCTGATGTCGATCTCGCCGGCCAGCGTCAGCGTGACGGCATCGCCCGCGGTTGCGCTGTCGCGGTCGCCATCGAAGGTGACGATACGTTCGACGCGGCTGGCTTGGCCCGAGGATGCCACGACGACGGGATCGCCGACCGCGAGCGCGGCCCGATGCGAGCGTGCCGGCGTAACCGCGAAAATCAGCGTTAGGGCGGTTGACCCACTGTACCGGAAAGCGCAGCGGCAGCGATGCGGCGGTGTGCGCGACCTCGACGGTCTCGAGATGATCGAGCAACGACGGACCGTGGTACCACGGCGTCCGCTCCGACTTCGCCGCGATATTGTCGCCGTAGCGAGCCGAGATCGGGATCGCCACCACGTTCGCAAAATTCAAGGGACCGATGAAGCCGAGATAGGCCGCGGCAATCCCTTGGAACACTTGCTCGGGCTGTTCGATCAGGTCGATCTTGTTGACCGCCAGCACGATCTGGCGGATTCCGAGCAACGAGCAGATAAAACTGTGGCGCCGGGTCTGGGCCAGCAAGCCCTTGCGCGCGTCGACCAGCACCACCGCGAGATCGGCGGTCGAGGCTCCGGTCGCCATGTTGCGGGTATATTGCTCGTGACCCGGCGTATCGGCCACAATGAAGGCGCGCCGCGGCGTGGCAAAATAGCGGTAGGCGACGTCGATGGTGATGCCCTGCTCGCGTTCGGCCTCCAGGCCATCGACCAGCAAAGCGAGATCCGGTTCTTCGCCGAGCGTGCCATAGCGGCCGCTATCGCGCGTCAGCGCGGCCAAATGGTCGTCCAGAATGAGATTGGAATCATAGAGCAAGCGGCCGATCAGCGTCGACTTGCCGTCGTCGACCGAGCCGCAGGTCAGAAAGCGCAGCAGGCTCTTGCCGGCCTCTCCCGCTCGCGCCGGGGCCTCCGCTTCGGCGTCAAGCGTCGTCTGCATCAGAAATATCCCTCGCGCTTCTTGCGCTCCATCGAGGCTGCCTCGTGGTGGTCGATCAGCCGGCCCTGCCGCTCCGACCTGGTCGATTGCCGCATTTCCGCGAGGATATCATCGAGTTCTGCCGCCTCAGACTGGATGGCGCCGGTGAGCGGATAGCAGCCGAGCGTACGGAAGCGAACACTCACGAGCTCCGGAATTTCGTCAGGTTCGCGCGGCAGCCGCTCATCGTCGACCACGATCAAGGCGCCGGCGCGGCGCACCACCGGCCGCGGTTTGGCGAAATAGAGCGGCACGACCGGAATATCCTCAGCCGCGACATAAGCCCATACATCGTACTCGGTCCAGTTCGACAGTGGAAATACCCGAACCGATTCACCCGGGTGGATCCGCGTGTTGTAGAGATTCCACAACTCCGGGCGCTGGCTGCGCGGATCCCAGACATGATCCGTGTTGCGAAACGAAAAGATCCGCTCCTTGGCGCGGCTCGCCTCTTCGTCGCGGCGCGCGCCGCCAAGCGCGGCATCGAAGCCATAGCTGTCGAGTGCCTGCTTCAGCGCCTCGGTCTTCATCACCTGGGTATGCAGGGCTGGTCCCGAGGCGATCGGATCGATGCCGCGGGCAATTCCCTCGCGATTGACGTGAACCCGCAGATCGAGGTCGAGCTCAGCCGCCATGAGGTCGCGGAACGCGATCATCTCGCGGAATTTCCATGTCGTATCGACATGCAATAGCGGGAACGGGATCGGCGCCGGGAAAAAGGCCTTGCGCGCCAGATGCAGCATGACGCCGGAATCCTTGCCGATCGAATACAGCATGACCGGTTTGCGGAATTCAGCCGCGACTTCGCGCAGGATCTCGATGGATTCGGCTTCGAGCCGATGCAGATGCGGCGTCAGTGCGCGCCGCGGCACCTTCGATCCGCCTGCCGCATAGCGCCGGATGGCGGAGACAAGGGCGGCATGCCCCGCGTCTTGCGAGGCGATTTCAAGCCGATTCATGCTCAAGCTCACGTATCGCGACAGGGGTCGCGGGGTGCAGCGCCTCCTTGAGCGGCTGCAGGAATGTCTCGTAAGCGTGCCAACGCCCGATGGAGGTGCGATACGGCGGCGCGCGGACCTGAACCGCGCTGGCTGTCTGCACCGGCCGCACCGTCTTGTGGAACGAAAGGCACGCCTCCTCCCACGGCAGGCCGCAATGGCTGATCATGGCGCGGGCCTGCCCCTCGAGGTCATCGACCAGTTCCTCGTATTGAACGTCAATCATGACCCCTTTCGGCAACACCTCCTGCCAATGCTGCATCAAGGCCGCGTAGCTCCGGTAATAGCGGCCGAGTTCAGCGAGATCATAGCTGAAAGGCTGGTTGCCGACAAACATCAGCGCATAACAGGAAAAGCAGGTATCGAGCGGATCGCGGCGGACGTGGATGATCCTGGCATTCGGCAAGGCCAGGTGAATGAGTCCAATGAACATGAAATTCAACGGCAGCTTGTTGACGATCCGCGCCATCTCCGGAGCCAACGATTGGATGGCGCCGAGATAGCCGGATCCGAGGTCGCGCAGGTCCTTCTCCGACATCGTCGAGATCATTTCCGGGAATTCGCCACCGGAGATTTCCGGATGCCGGAAGGTGGCGACCATTTGGGTAAACGCTTCGTTCTCGCCGGCCCCGAATATCTGGGAATGGCTGGCCAGGATCTGCTCAACCAAGGTAGTGCCCGAACGCGGCATACCTACCACGAAGACCGGCGCGCGGGAGTCGTCTCCTGCCCCCGACTTCCGCTTCATCAGTTCACGGTTAAAAATCGTTCGGATGCGCTCGAAGGTGCCGAGGATAAGCTTCTCATCATACTGCAGCTGCCGCCGCTTGAGCACATTTCCCTCGCGCAGATGGTTAAACGACCGTTCGTGCTGGCTCAGGTCTTCATAGGCCTTGCCGAGCGCGAAGTGTAGCGAGCTCTGATCGTCGGCGTCCAACGTCGCGATGTCCCCGGCGATCTCTTCCATGCGACGCAGCTGCGCATCGTCGGCGGTAAAATGCTTGAGATAGGCGAGGTTGAGATGGATGGACATATGACGCGGCGCGACCTGCAGGGCCCGCTCAAAGGTCGCGCCGGCTTCATCAAGATGGCCCAGGTTCCGCTGGGCAATACCGATATTGTTGAGTGCTGCGACCTTCGTCGGGTCGAGGTCGAATGCCTTTTGGTTGGCGGCGATCGCCTCCTCGTTGCGATTGAGCGACAGGCAGGCGCTGCCGAGATTGAAATACGTATCGGGATGATCCGGTTTGATGGCCAGGGCTTTCTGGAATTGGGCGACCGCCTCGTCGCTGCGGCCGATCCGCGCCAGCGCGGTGCCAAAATTGTTGTAGGCCTCGATACGACGGGGCTGCAGCGCAATGACCTTCTCGTAATGGGCGATCGCTTCCGGAACGCGATTGAGCGCTCGCAGCAGGTTGGCGAGGCCGAAATGCGCTCCCGCATAGTCTGGCCTGATCTCGATCGCTTTCTCGAAATGCGGAATGGCTTCCGCGGAGCGTCCAACGGCGTGAAGTGCTGCGCCGAGCGCATGACGCGCTCCCACATGGTTGGCGTCGATCGACAATGCCTTCTCGTAAAAGCCGATGGCCTCGTCGTGTCGACCGTCGATCGCGAGCACGGCGCCGAGACCGGCCTGGGCGTCGGCTGAGTTCGGATCGACGGCGGCAGCCTGCCTGAACAGCTCCATCGCAACCTCGATCCGGTCGGATTTCGCGCGGATCGTCGCCAGCTGGAACAGTGAACCGAAATGATCCGGCTTGATCGCAAGAATGAATTGATAGAGCTGGTCGGCGTCACCGGCCCTGCCCTGCTCCTGCAGGCTGGCAGCGATGCGAAAGGCCTGTTCAATGAGGATGAAGAGCCGCACTTCCTTGGGAACCGGAGATAGGTTCATGAGACCTCCCAAACATCGCTTCGGCTGGTTGGTACGTTGCTGACTTGGAGCGCGGGCCCTGGCTTCACCGGAGATCGGGGCTATCTGGGTGCGAACGCCCATCCGGCAAGCGACATGCAGGTATTGATCGCACCGCGGCGGGCGTGGCAGCTGCAGGCATTCAGCAGCGCCAGATCAGTGAGGCCGATATGGACAGCCCTCGCCGGCAACGTGTCAGCGATTCGGTCCGCAACCGGCGCATTGTCAATTGATCGCGGTCAAACTTGACCTAAGCATGGTCGTTTCGGACCAAACTGTGATGATGTTCTGACCAAAAAAGGCGGTTCTTTCACCCTGCGCGCGGGACGGGCCACGGTCGGAAACCCCTTAACGCGGAGGTCTCAGCCTTTAGATTGCAAGCTCTGCCGTTGCCCTTTCCTCAACCAGGGCGATGGCCTCGCGCAAAACTTCGAGCCCGGCCGCGGGACCAACGCCTTTTTCGGCAAGATGGCGGCGAAAGGCGCGCGCGCCGGGCACCCCGTAAAAGGCGCCAACGAAATGCCTGGTGATCGAATGCAGCCGCGTGCCGCGCGCCAGTTCAGCTTCGATATAAGGTGTCATCGCCTCGAACACCTGCTTCATGGCCTCATGCGGCGCCGCTTCGCCGAACAACTCGGGATCGACCCGCAGCAAATGCCATGGCTCCTGATAGGCCGCGCGCCCGAGCATTACGCCATCGACATATCGAAGGTGCTGCTTGGCCTCGGCAAGATCCGCGATGCCACCATTGATTATGATGAGCACATCGGGCATCGCCGCTTTCAACCGATAGACCCTTTCGTAGTCGAGCGGCGGGATGTCGCGGTTTTGCTTGGGCGATAATCCCTTGAGCCAGGCCTTGCGGGCATGCACGATCAAGGCATCGGCGCCGGCGGCAACGACGCTGCGTGCCAGGCGATCGAGCGCGATTTCCGGGTCCTGATCGTCGATGCCGATCCGGCATTTTACCGTCACGGGAATGTCGACCGCCCGCTTCATGGCCGCGACGCCGTCGGCGACCAGCGCCGGCTCCGCCATCAGGCAGGCGCCGAAGCGACCGTCCTGGACCCGGTCCGACGGACAGCCGACGTTGAGGTTGATTTCGTCATAGCCGAAATCTCGTCCGACCTTCGCCGCGATCGCAAGTGCACGCGGGTCGGAGCCTCCGAGCTGCAGCGCCACCGGATGCTCGCTGGCGTCGAACGCCAGCAAGCGCGCGCGGTCGCCATGCAGCACCGCGCCGGTGGTCAGCATCTCCGTGTAGAGCCGTGTCCGGCGGCTCATCAGGCGATGGAACACGCGGCAGTGCCGGTCAGTCCAGTCCATCATGGGAGCGACGCAGAAGCGGTGGGATAACATGCTGATTTTATTCAACTTTCTTATGGATGCCCATCCGGGATCAATCCGGAGCGGCCAGAGCTAAAGCATTTTCATTTCTTTTCAATGGCTTGATCCTAACGTTTGGCTTCGGATTGTTCGTAGATCATGCTCGCGGCCGACACGGGGCGTGGTACAGAATCACCGGGCGCGACTGTGCACTGGCGGGGCCTGGCTCATTCGCCTCCCTCGACTGATCCGCGCCAAGCCGGTGCCCTCTCAGGAGACCGCCTGAAACGAGACGGGCTCCGTCAGCGTTCGGCAAACGCCATGCCGCCGGAACGGCGGCGAGACGATGCGACTTCCTCGAGGCCAACACGGAGGGGAAGATCAACATGGATCCAATCGACGCCGCGGCGGCCGATGAGATCATCACGGCCAGGAACGTCGATCTGTCGAGTTGCGACCGTGAACTGGTTCAGTTTCCGGAAGCCATTCAACCGCACGGCGTCATGCTGACGGTCGACGAGCATTCCAATCTCGTCATGCACGCCAGCGCCAATTGCGCTCAGCTTCTGGGCTCGGGCCCGCATGCCGTGATCGGCGCGACCATCGATAGCGTGCTCGGGCCTGCCCGGCGCGAGTCCATTGCGGCGCTGCGCAGGATGTCCCTGGACAGCGGACCGGTGAACGTCGCGCGCGAGTCTTTCATGGGATCGGGCCAGCGCTACAATCTCTTCGCGCATCGCAGCGGCGGACTCATCATCCTGGAAATGGAGCACGCACCAACCGCGCTGGCCGGACCGCCAGGGAATGTCTACGCCGAGTTGCGCGCCGATATCGCCCGGCTGCAGGACACCAAAAGTCTGATGCAGTTCTTCGATCTGGCGGTGCAGCGTATCCGCAATTTCACCGGCTACGATCGGGTCATGGCCTATCGTTTCGACCAGGATGGAAGCGGTCACGTCGTCGCGGAGTTCAAAACGCGACGATCTCGAGGCCTATCTCGGCATGCACTATCCGGCTACCGACATTCCGGCGCCGGCACGACGAATGTTCTCCTTGAGCTGGGTCCGCCATCTCCCCGATGTTGACTACATTCCGGTAGCGCTCGTGTCGACCAACAGTCCGCTGATCGGCGGTCCGGTCGACATGAGTTTTGCGAGCCTGCGCAGCGTATCGGTGATGTACAGCCAATACCTCAAGAACATGGGTGTGAAATCGACGATGGTGATGCCCTTGATGAAGGAGGGCAAGCTGTGGGGACTGATTTCCGCCATGCATCATGCCGGACCGCGGCATATCCCGTACGAAATCCGCATGGCGGCGGAATCCCTGGCGCATACGCTGTCGCTCCTGATGTCGGCGAAGGAGGATTCCGAAATCTTCGGGCGCGCGATTGCCATGAAGGCGACCACCGACCGGCTGATCGAGATTATTGGTCGCAAGACCGATCTGATGGCGACGCTGCGAGCGCGCGGTACCCTTGAGCTGTTGTTGAATCAGGTCGAATCCGGCGGCGCCGCCGTGGCCTCGGAAGCGCAGGCCACGCTGATCGGCAAGACGCCTGCGCAGGACGAGGTGCGCGAACTGGTGCGGTGGATAGGGACCCGGGGGGTCCCGATATTCGCGACCGATCGGCTGTCGTCGCTCTATGAGCCCGCGCGCGCCTTCACGCGGGATGCGAGTGGTGTTCTGGCGATCCGGATCTCACCCAGGCTACCCGAGTTCCTGTTGTGGTTTCGTCCCGAGCAGATCACGGAGGTCCAATGGGCCGGTGATCCACGCAAGCCGGTCGACCTCGGCGAGGCCGATGGCATTCTGCGGCTGATGCCGAGGAATTCGTTTGCGCTGTGGAAGGAGAGCGTGCAGGGCCGATCGGTGCCTTGGCAGGAAAGCGAGCAGGACGCCGTACACCAGCTGGGTCTCGCCATCGGCGGCATCATTGCCGAACGTGCCGAGAAGATCGAGCGAATCCACCGCGAGATCGAGGCGTCTCGTGCCGAGCTGGAAAGTCATGCAGACGCGGCCTCCAACGATCTCCGGGAGCACGTCAGAGGCATTCACCATCTCACGACCGCACTGCGAAGGCGTCAAGGCGCGATGCTGGATGAGGAGGGTCGACAGCAGATCGCGACGATCCTCAAGCTGACGCAGCGCATGGACGGTCTGATCGACGGCCTGCTCGCGCACACGCGGCTGGAGACCGCGATGACGCGAGGCGAAGTCGATCTGGACGCCGTCGTCGACACGGTGCTCCAGACGCTGGGCGATCTCGCCGCGGATGCCAAGATCGAAATTCGCAGGCCGGCTCCGCTCGGGACCGCCAGCTGCAACCGCGATTGGGTCAGCGAGGTGTTTGCCAACCTGATTGGCAACGCCATCAAGTACAACGACAAGGCCGCGCGATGGATCGAGATCGGGGCCACGCCGGATCATCCGAGGCGCTACTATGTCCGGGACAATGGCATCGGCATCGCCGAATCCGACCAGCAACTGATTTTTCAGATCTTTCGTCGCCTTCCGGAGCCTGAGGACTACGGTGGTGGGGCGGGTATTGGTCTGGCGCTGGCGCGCAAGATCGTTGAGCGCCATGGCGGGCGAATCTGGGTCCAGTCGACACCGGGCGAAGGCTCGACCTTCTTCTTCACGCTGGCAGCCGAAGGCGACGGCTGAGCGACCGGCCTCTTTGCCGCGATCGCCTTTACCGGCACCGCGCACGCGGCGCGGGGGCGGCATTTGCACCGGGTTGATCTGCCGCAAGGTCAGCGCGTCATGCCCATGATTAGTGATCCAATCCCACCAAAAGGGGGATCGCAGATAGATGAATCTCGAGAAGGTTGTTTTCGGATTTTTTATCCTGTTGGCGGCAACCCTGAATTTCGGGTTCGTCTACGGCGACATCGCCGATCCCGGCCATCACCACCTGTGGGAGCTGTTTGCCGCGACCGTGGTCAGCCTGATCGCGGCCGTTCTCAAGTTCGGTGACCGCTCCCATATCGGAGCGGTTCAACTCGCCTCGAGTTCTGGTCGTCCTGCTCCAGCTGTTTGGCGCGGCGCTGGTCTGGTTCTTCGCCGCCCGCGACGGCGGCGGCCAAATGGACGCCAGCGCGCTGGGCAGCATCGTGTCGCTGTCGGCCGGCGCGCTGCTGGCGAACCTGGTGTCGGTCGTGATCATGGTGGTCGACACCACCATCGAGAGGCGGTGACGTGCCCAGTCTGCTTCTCATCACGATAAGACGGCTGCGTGCCCCGCTGATTCTGATCATCTTCATCTTTGCAACCTCGACAATGGGACTGACGCTGATCCCAGGCGTCGATTCCGAAGGCCATCCCTGGCACATGTCGTTGTTCCAGGCCTTCTATTTCGTGACCTTCACCGCGACGACGATCGGCTTCGGCGAGGTACCGCACGCCTTCACCGATCAACAGCGCCTGTTCGTGACGCTGATCATCTATCTGTCGGTCCTGGGCTGGGCCTATCTGCTTGGCTCCCTGCTCAGCCTGGTCCAGGACAAGGGCTTTCAGCAGGCTATCATCGCCCGCCGATTTCGGCGATCAGTCGAGGGATTGCGCGAACCCTTCTATCTGGTTTGCGGTCTCGGCGACACCGGCATGACCGTCGTCCGCGCGCTCGACAAGCTCGGCCACCGCTTTGCGGCCATCGACAAGGATGAACACAAGGTCCAGGAGCTCGAGATCGAGGGACTGTCGACCGACGCCCCCGCGCTCGTGGCCGATGCGCGGTCTCCAGAGACGCTGTCGACCGCCGGCCTCCTGAAGCCTGAATGCAGGGGCGTGCTCGCGCTCTGCAATGACGACGAGACCAATCTCGCCGTTGCGATTGCGGCCTGCATCCTGCGGCCCGGACTACCGGTGATCGGGCGGGCCGATACGCCGGTGACCGCGACGTCGATGGCCTCGCTTGGCACCTCACGGGTGATCAATCCGTTTCGCGAGTTCGGAGAACATCTCGAACTCGCGATGCGGGCGCCCGACACCTACCGGCTGCTTTCCTGGCTTACGAGCACTCCCGGCTCCTACCTGTCGCCGAGCGCGCCACCGCGGATTCCTGCCGCGCCGGGGCACTGGGTGCTCTGCGGCTACGGCCGGTTCGGCGCCGAAGTCGTGTCCGCACTCCAGCGCAGCGGGTTCAAGGCCACGATCGTCGATCTGGCAGGCCTGCCGGTCGAGGGAATTCGAACCATCAAGGGGTTGGGAACCGATTCCGCGGTGCTTCGCGAGGCGGGCATCGAAACGGCGTCCGGCGTCATCGTCGGCACCGACGACGACATCGCAAACCTCGCCATCTCGATTGCCGCCCGCCGATTAAATCCGGATATTTTCGTCATCCTCAGGCAAAACCTGCAGACCAGTCGCATGCTGTTCGCGCAATTCGGGGCGAACATGACCATGGTTCCGAGCCAGATCGTTGCCAACCAATGCATCGCCGCCCTGCGCACGCCGCTGCTGGCCGAATTCCTCGACATTGTCCGGCGCAAGGACGAACTGTGGGCGTACGCCCTTGCGGAGGGCGTGCGCGCGTTCGTTGGCCAGGAGACACCCAGGTTCTGGAGTTTCTCGATCGCGTCAGGCGAGGCACCGGGCCTGATGGACGTGATGGATCGTGTGCAACGGCCGATCGTGATCGATGATTTGTTGAGAAGCCCACAATCCCGCGCGAATCGGGTGCCGTGCCTGGTCCTGATGATCCTACGCGGCACCCGGGTGATTGAACTGCCGGGTGGCGACTTCGAGATCGCGGCCGGCGATCGATTGCTGTGCGCAGGCAGGCGCTCGGCAGAAGGCAGCCTGCGTCTGACGCTTCGAAACACCAATGTCGCCGCCTACGTTCTTGGCGACAAAATCGAGGCTGAAGGTTGGGTCTGGAGAATGATCGAGCGGGCCTTGGCGCGTCGACAATCGGCCGTTCAATGACGGTCGATTTCACAGGTGCGCGGCACGGACGGCGTCTTGGTAGTCGTGCGTAGGGTGGGTCAAGGCGCTCTTGCGCCGTGCCCACCATTTTGAATGAGAGAAAATGGTGGGCACGCCAAAGGCCCGCGCGTTCGCGCGGCCCGTTGGCTTTGCCCACCCTACAGGTGACCGCCAGCGACAGCCGACGTAAGCGCCCAGTCAGGCCGCCTTGGGTTTCGATTTCGCTACGTGGGTGGCGATCGCGTCCATCAGCGCCGGCGACAGGCAATCATAGGGCTCAAGCCCCAACTCCTTGAGACGCGTCCTGATCGCGCCCGTCTGCGACGGGTCGACGCCGGATTCGATCACCGAAGACACGAACGCCGCAAATCCCGGAGCCGCCGAACCGCCTTCGGTGAACAGCTCGGGATGGATGAAGTCCAGACCGTAGAACGGATGAGCCTTGTTCTCGATGCGGCCGTACATGTGGGTGCCGCAAGCCTTGCAGGCATGCCGCTGGATCGCCGCGGAGGCGTCGATCACGTGCAGCTTGTCGCCGTTCTCGAGCACCGTGACATTGTCCCGCGGCACCACCGCGACCACGGAAAAGATCGCGCCATCGGGCTTCCAGCACTTGGTGCAGCCGCAGGCATGATTGTGGGCGACATCTCCCTTGATGCCGACCTTGACCGGCTTGTCCTTGCACTTGCAGACCAGCGTACCGCCGGCGAAGTGCCCGCTTCCCTGCTTGACGCCATTGTCGACCGACGGATGAATGTGAACAGTCATAGGCCTATCCTCCTTGTTGGTAGTTCTGCTTTTAAAACGCGACGTCGATCTAGAATACGACGACGGAACGGATCGACTTTCCCTCGTGCATCAGGTCGAATCCCCGGTTGATCTCCTCAAGCTTGAGGACATGGGTGATCATCGGATCGATCTGAATCTTGCCGCTCATGTACCAGTCGACGATCTTGGGCACGTCGGTGCGGCCGCGCGCGCCGCCGAACGCGGTGCCCTTCCAGACCCGCCCGGTCACCAGTTGGAACGGCCGGGTGGCGATCTCCTTGCCGGACTCCGCCACGCCGATCACGACCGAGACGCCCCAGCCGCGATGGCAGGCTTCCAGCGCCTGGCGCATCACGGTGGTATTGCCGGTGCAGTCGAAGGTGAAGTCGGCGCCGCCGTCGGTCAGCGCCACCAGATGCTGGACGATATCGCCATCGATCTTTTTCGGATTGACGAAATGGGTCATGCCGAAGCGGCGCCCCCATTCGTCCTTGCCATCGTTGATATCGACGCCGACGATCTTGTCGGCGCCCACCATCCTGGCGCCCTGGATGACGTTGAGCCCGATGCCGCCGAGGCCGAACACCACGACATTGGCGCCCGGCGTGACCTTGGCGGTATTGACCACCGCGCCGACGCCCGTGGTCACGCCGCAGCCGATGTAGCAGCTCTTGTCGAACGGGGCGTCGGTACGGATCTTGGCGACCGCGATCTCCGGCAGCACGGTGAAATTCGAAAACGTCGAGCAGCCCATGTAGTGGAAGACCGGCTGGCCCTTGAGGCTGAAGCGTGAGGTGCCGTCGGGCATCAGGCCCTTGCCCTGGGTGGCGCGGATCGCGGTGCAAAGATTGGTCTTCTGGCTGAGGCAGCTTTTGCACTGCCGGCATTCGGGCGTGTAAAGCGGGATCACATGGTCGCCCGGCCTGACCGAAAGGACGCCCGACCCGACCTCGCGCACGATGCCAGCCCCCTCGTGGCCAAGGATCGACGGGAAGATCCCCTCGCTGTCGAAACCATCGAGCGTATAGGCGTCGGTGTGGCAAATGCCCGTCGCCTTGATCTCGACCAGCACTTCACCGGCCTTGGGTCCATCCAGATCGAGTTCGACAATTTCAAGCGGTTTCTTCGCTTCGAATGCGACGGCGGCG
>CAVTNW010000025.1:0-93830 GCA_963736075.1 uncultured Alphaproteobacteria bacterium
ATTGGCGCTAACTTACGATCTTGTGCTGTGGAATCGATTGTGATTCTACGGTCGGATGAATCGCAAATCACTTTCAAATACCGACTGGTTGCGCACTATCGATCAGCTCGGCGGCACCGAACTGCTTGAGAAAGAGGCGCGGGAGACCGGCGCGTTTGAGCGGGCGCGCAAGGTTAAGTGTGCGGTTGATCACTTGCGGCTGGTGCTGGCTTATTGCTGGGGTTGGCGCGGGCTGCGATTGACCGCGGCGTGGGCGGAGGCGATCGGACTTGCCTCAATGTCGAACGTCGCGCTTCTCAAACGGCTGCGCAACTCAGCGGACTGGCTCGAACGGCTGGTATGTCGCTTGGTGAGTAGGGGCGAGCGCGCGGCAGGCTTGGCTGCAACCAAGGGCCGTCCGGTCCGGCTCGTTGACGCCACCTCGATCGCGAAGGCCGGGCGGCAGGCCCGAGAATCCGGTGGCCGATGGCGCATCCATTCAGTTTTTGACTTGGCGAGCGAACGCTTTACGGCTTTTGAATTGACGGACGAGAGCGAAGCCGAGCTCATTGATCGAGCCGATGTTATTGCTGGCGAAATCCGCATATGCGATCGCGCCTATCTGCAGCCCGACCGGATCGTTAAGGTGCTCGGTGCGGGCGCCGACATCGTCGTGCGCGCTGGGTGGAACAATGCGCGCTGGCTCGACCGCGATGGCAATCGCCTCGACCTGATCGCACTTCTCAAAAAAGCACGCGGCAAGGAGTTAATCGATCAACCGATCTGGATCAAAGGTTCGGCGAAAAAACCCATCGCATTGCGCCTGGTGGCGATCCGCAAACCCAAGCAGCAACGCGACCTGGCGGTCGAAAAACTCAAGCGCCACGCGCGTGACAAGGGTCGCAATCTGCTGCCCGAGACGCTGATTGCAGCCGAATGGGTCATTCTCGTCACCTCGCTTGATCGCGACGAATATCCCCTCTCGGCAATCAGCGCGCTCTATCGATTGCGATGGCGCATCGAGATCGCCTTCAAGCACCTCAAAAGCGGCGTGGGCCTGGCGGGACCGCCTGGCGAGGATGCCAGGAGCGCGAAAGCCCACATCCTCTGCAATCTATTGCTGGCGCTGTTAACCGAGCCGCGCGTCGCGGAACATCTCGGTGTCTCTCCCCGCCGGGAGGCCGCGTAAAAAACGGCGCTTGGCGCCTCCTGCGCCTGATCGTCGCGGCACTCGTTGACGCGGTGATCCCGACGCCAGATGTGGAAACACTGCACGCCGCCGCAAAAGCCGTTCAGCGCCACATCCGCGAACCGCCCAGAAAACGCGCCTATCAAAATCCGGTTCCGGTAAGTTAGCGCCAATGAGGGTCGCCCCCGGGGTCGCTCCTACGGGATCGACATGCGTGGGGGCGCTCCTTGTGGGCGCCCTGTCTGAACTCCACCGGTTTGTTAGATGTGCTGCTGCAAGGCCCTCTCCTTGACCAGGAGGCTCTGATCCAAGCCCGTCAGCGCCACCCCTTTTGAGACGACGCGGATCGCATGATTTCGTTCAAGCCTGGCAAAGGTGCGGCTGACGGTCTCAAGTTTCAGCCCGAGAAAGTCAGCGATATCCCGACGCCGCATTGGTAGCGGGACTATTTCCGAATACATCGAGAGACGCGCCAGCCGGTTGCGCCAGCCGACGAGAAACATCGCAACCTTCTCCTCGGCGGATCCATGGCCGAGCAGCAGCAATTGGTCCTGGGCCAGATCAAGTTCGCGGCTGACAAAATCAATCAGCAGCCGCATCAGATTGGGACTGGACTCAATCAATTCGATCAGGTCATTGCGCGAGAATTGGCTCAAGGTGACCTCGCCGATCGCGTCGGCCGAAAATTTATGCAACTCGGCGCGTGGCATGGCCAGGAAGTCGCCGGGCAACTTGAAGGCCAGAACCTGGCGCCTCCCGTCCATCAAGAGCTTGTAAAGGCGGACAAAGCCGTGCGAGAGGCCGAACACGCTATCGGCCTGCTCGCCCTCGGAAAAAATCGTCCTTCCGGAATTGAACTGGACGGCGGTCGCAAGCCCTTGAAATTCCCGGAGCTCGTACGCATCGACGGCGGTCCCGCAGAACAGGGCTGGGAAGAGAGCGCGCAGCATCTGCCACCCCACTGTGGATTTTCCAGCCTCGGTTCGGGGATAAACGATCTATCCGGTTCGGAACGTTGTTGGATTAAATCAAGACTAACATCGCCCGCGACGTTGGGATTTGACCTAGGTCAACCGGTGGCGGGATCTTTTGCCAAAATGCGCTTACGAATGCTTGACGAAATCTGCCAACAGGTCGGAGCGAGAGACCCGGCGCAAGGAAACTTCCACGCGCTCCTCATCGCGGCGAATGTCCTCGATGGTCTGAAAGGTGAAGTTGATGTGGTCGGAAGCGGCCTTCTCTGCGGCCTTGGGATCGCCGCGCAGGATTTCCTTGGCAATCGCAAGATGCTGTCTCAGCAGCTGATCGCGAACGCCAAACCGCCGGTATAGTTGATGGCGATTGTAGAGTATGTCGTTTCTCAGGAGTTCGCCGAATACGCGCATCACGTGCAGCAGCACGACATTATGCGCCGCCTCGTAGATCAGCTGGTGAAGGTCGGCATCGGCCGCCGCCTCCTGGCTGGGGTCTTCGATCTGATGCGCCTTTTCCATGCGCTCGCAGCAGGTTTTCAGCCCGGCCCGATCGACCTCGGTGGCGCGGGTCGCAGCCAATGCAGCGGCTTGGCCCTCGATGATGCGGCGGTACTCGAAGTAATCGGCGGTAACGCGGGGCTTGTCGGCAAACAGCTCGGCGAGCGGCCGGGACAAGGGCGCCAGGAATTGCGCCACGACCGTTCCCGCCTTGGTCGTCTCGATCAGCCCCTTGCCCTGCAGTTTTTCCAAGGCCTCGCGCAAAGACGGGCGCGATACATCGAGCTTGGCCGCAAGATCGCGCTCCGGGGCGAGCTTCTCTCCGGGCCGCAGCACGCCTTCCAGGATCAGCTTCTCAAGGTGCTCGGCGATCGCGTCTGCAAGTTTCTCGGGTCGAATCATGATCGGGCGCTCCAGGCTGGCGGCATCATACTCTTGGACGTATTTTTCGTCCAATGTTCGACTTTGGTCTCAATTACATACCATTGACATAGTTGGGTGTAAATTATAACCAATCAATAACACGGTAAATAAACATTACCACAAGCACGGGAGGATCGAGTGTTTCAACAGCTTCTGACCCCTATCGGCGACAGCCTGGGGCTATCGTTTGTCGTCGCGATATTGCCCATCCTCGCGGTCCTCGTATTGCTTGGCGTGTTGCGCAGGCCGGCATGGCAGGCCGCCCTGGCCGGTCTGGTGCTGGCGCTGGTCATCGCGGTGATGGCCTGGAACATGCCGGTCGGTCTGGCGCTCGAACTCGGTCGTCAATGGTGCGGTCTTCGCGCTGTGGCCGGTGATGTGGATCGTGGTCAACGCGCTGTTGCTCTACAATATCGCGGTGCGGTCCGGTCGGTTCGATGCCTTCCGGGAGTGGGTGGTGGCCCATCTGCCCAATGATCGACGGGTCATCCTGGTCGTGGTCGGCTTCTGCTTCGGCGCTCTTCTGGAAGGCGTCTCGGGGTTCGGCACGCCGGTTGCAATTACCAGTTCGCTGCTGATCCTGGTCGGCTATCCGCCGCTTGAGGCGCTGGTCTACGTCCTGATCTTCAACACCGCGCCAGTGGCGTTCGGCGCGCTCGGTGCGCCGGTTACGGTGCTGGGCGCGGTCACCGGCCTGCCAGCGACCGCGCTGGCCTCGATGATCGGCCGTCAGCTGCCGTTGATCGCCCTCTTGTTGCCTTTCTATGTCATTGGCCTCTATGGCGGCTGGCGCTCGATTCGCGCGCTGTGGCCGGTGCTGCTGGTCGCCGGCGGCAGCTTTGCCATATCGCAGTTTGCCGCCTCCAACCTGATCGATTACACGCTGACCGACGTCTTGTCCTCGCTCGGCTCGCTGATCGCTACCCTGCTGTTCCTGCAGGTCTGGCGTCCCGCGCCGGACCCCGAATTCGCGATCAAGAGCAAGGCTGGTGCCGGCCCCAAGTCGACGTCTGCCACATCGGTACCGAGCTGGCAGGGATGGCTGCCATGGATCGTGGTGTCGGTGACGGTGATCGTCTGGACCACGCTGAAGGTGTTTGCGATCGGGCAACAGAATATTCCCTGGCCCGGATTGCATCGCGCGATCTCGATCACACTCTACAACGGCAAGCCCTATGACGCGGTCTGGGCATTCCAGCCGCTGGGGACGGGGACGGCCATCCTGCTGGCGGCCGTCATCACCGCGGTCCTGGTGCGGCTATCGCCCAAATTGTTTTTCAGCTGCGTGGTCGAGACCGTCAGACAGTGCTGGCTTGCGGTCGTCACGGTGATGCTGATTGTTGGCCTCGCCTATCTGATGAACTATTCCGGCCTCGCCTACACGCTGGGGCAGGGGGTTGCATCGACCGGAAAGCTGTTCGTGCTGCTGTCACCTTTCCTCGGATGGATCGCGGTGATGCTGTCGGGAAGCGATACATCGGGCAACGCCCTGTTCGGCAACCTGCAGGTGGTCGCGGCGCGTCAGCTCGATCTTAATCCGGTGCTGTTCGCCGCGACCAATTCATCGGGCGGCGTCATGGGCAAGATGATTTCGCCACAGAACATCGCCACCGGCGTTTCGGTGACGAACATGGCGGGCAAGGAGGGCGCGGTGTTCGCCCGCACCTTTGTTCACAGCGTGGTGCTGACCGTGCTGCTCGGCGCACTCGTCGCCATCCAGCAATACCTGATTCCCTGGATCATCCCCGTCGTCGGCGGGCACTAGCTGGACTGCAGGCGCCGGCTGCACGCCACGGCCGGCGCCGATTTCAAAAACCATAAAATGGGAGGAACCACAGCATGAAAATAGGGCTTTTCATTCCCTGCTTCATCGATGCCTTCTTTCCGGAAGTCGGCATCGCCACGCTGCAACTGCTGGAGCGCTTCGATCTCGACGTCGTCTATCCCCGCGATCAGACCTGCTGCGGCCAGCCGATGGCCAACAGCGGATATGACGCCGAGGCCAGCGGGGCTGAAGCGCTGTTCGTGCGGAACTTCGAAGGCTTCGACTATATCGTCGGTCCCTCCGGCAGCTGCGTCCACCACATCCGTCATTTCTTCACGGCCCTGGAACAGACCGAGGCGGTCCGCGACGTCCGCGCCCGGACTTATGAGCTGGTGGAGTTTCTCCACGACATCCTCAAGGTCGATGCCTTTCCATGGGCGCGCTTTCCGCACAAGGTAGGTCTACACAACAGCTGCGGGACGCTGCGCGGGCTCCGTCACGCCCGGGCCTCGGAGCTGCGCGAGCCGCATTTCTCCAAGCCGGAGCAGCTGTTGTCCAAGGTCGAAGGGTTGCAGTTCGTGGCGGCGTCGCGGCCCGACGAGTGCTGCGGTTTTGGCGGTCTGTTCTCGGTCTATAACGAGAGCGTGTCGGCCAAGATGGGTTCCGACAAGGTGCATGATTTTGCGCGCGCGTCAGCCGATTACATCGTCTCGGCCGACAGCTCCTGCCTGATGCACCAGCGCGGCTGCGCCGAGCGGGGAAACGTCCCCATCAAGTTCATTCATATCGCGCAGATCCTGAACGGGGCGGCGGCATGAGCGAGCGCCCCCCCGAAGATGTCCCCGAAGGCATCGAGGCGCAGCCGCGCGGCGCGCGCCAGCGCGGCAGCAAACCGATCGACCAGGCCGAAGCGGCCAAGCGCTTCCTTGCCGCTCCGCGTCACCAGCAACAGCACGACGCGCGACTCTGGACGCTGCGGCAGCGCCGCGACGAGCAGATGTGGGCGATGCCGGAATGGGAGGAACTGCGACAGCTTGCCTCCGATATCAAGGAGCACACGCTGAGCCGTCTCGACCATTATCTCGAGATGTTCGAGGCCAAGGCCAAGGCCAACGGCGTCGTGGTGCACTGGGCCAGGGATGCCGCCGAGCACAACAAGATCGTGCAGCAGCTGCTCGAGCAGCACGGCGCCACGACGCTGATCAAGAGCAAGTCGATGCTGACCGAGGAATGCGGCCTGCGCGCCGATCTGGCCAAAGCCGGCATCGACGTGGTCGAGACCGATCTCGGCGAGCGTATCCAGCAGCTCGACGATGAGGATCCGAGCCATGTGGTGGTGCCTGCCGTGCACAAGCTACGGACGGATGTGGCAAAAGTATTCGCCGCCACCATCGGCTCCGATCCGGATAATGACGACCCGCCCTACCTCGCCGAGGCCCAGCGTAATGCCGCCCGTCCGGTGATCCTGAGCGCGGGCGCCGGCATGACCGGGGCCAACTTCCTGGTTGCGGAAACCGGCGCGGTCGTCGTCTGTACCAATGAAGGCAATGCCGATCTCTGCGCCAACATCCCCGCTCTCCATATCGTCTCGGCCGGCATCGAGAAGATCATACCGAGGATGGGAGATCTGGCGGTGTTCGTACGGATGCTGTCGCGCAGCGCGCTCGGCTCGCCCATCACCCAGTACACCTCGCATTTCCGCGGACCCCGGCCAGGTGCTGAGATGCACGTCGTGCTGGTCGACAATGGCCGCTCGGAGCGGCTCGGCATGGCGGAGTTCTGGACCTCGCTGAAATGCATTCGCTGCGGCGCCTGCATGAACACCTGTCCGGTCTATCGGCGCTCGGGCGGCTTGAGCTACGGGGCCACCTATTCCGGGCCGATCGGCCTGATCATCGATCCGACCTTCAACGCAAGGAAATACTCCAACCTGCCTTATTCTTCGACGCTGAATGGCAGCTGCAGCAACGTCTGTCCGGTGAAGATCAATATTCACGAGCAGATCTACGCCTGGCGCAAGGTTCTGGTGCGCGAGCATGAAACGCCGTTCGTCAAGCGCGCCGCCATGAAGGCCGCGGGCGCCGTGCTCGCCCGTCCGACGGTCTATCGGGCAGCGATCGAGAAAACCAACGACGCGCTGACCAGCCTGCCGCGCTTCGTGATCTATAACGGCATGAACGAATGGGGCAAAGGCCGCGAGATGCCGCGACCACCGGCGGAGACCTTTCACCAATGGTTCATCAGGACTCGCGGAGACAAGCCATGAGCAGCCGTGACGCCATTCTTGCGGCGATCCGCAGTCATCTGCCGAAAGGGGAGCGGCCGCTGCCCGCGGTTCCGACGTTCGAGGATCATTCGCCGGCCGATCTCATCGAGGCCTTCGGCCGCGCGCTCAAACGAATGGGTGGCCGGATGCTGCAGCCCGATCCCGGGGGCGATGGCACCGCCCCGGTCAAGGCTCTGCTCGCGGACAGCCTCCTTGTCTGTTCGGCAACGCCGGAAATTGCCGGCGAATTCGACCTCAATGACGTCGTCGATCCCCGCAGTCTCGCCGATGTCGATCACGCGGTGGTTCGCGCCAGCTGCGGCGTCGCCGAGACCGGGTCGGTGCTGCTGACCGATGGCGATCTGAAGGTGAACGCGCTGGCCTACCTTGCCCAGCATCTGGTCGTTCTGCTCGATCCCGCCGACATCGTCGTCAACCTTCACGCGGCCTATGGGCGGCCGGAGTTCCGCGAACGGGCTTATGCCGTGTTTCATTCGGGGCCGTCGGCGACCGCCGACATCGAGGGTGTGCTGATCCTGGGCGCCCAGGGCGTCCGCTCGCTGTCGGTCTGGCTGGTGCCGCGAAAGTCGGGCCAACCGGACTGAATGGGTAAACGCGGAAAAGCCCCGCTCGATGCAGCGATGTTTGATCGAGCGCAAGATGGGCCGGCGCCCGGAAGCTAAGGTGCAAAACCAAATGCTCCGAGGAAATGCCGATGTTTGAGGTTCGAATTCATGGCCGTGGCGGGCAGGGGGTCGTCACCGGCGCCGAGATGCTCTCGGTCGCGGCGTTCTTCGAAGGCCGGCATGCGCAGGCCTTTCCCAGTTTCGGGTCGGAACGTACCGGGGCTCCCGTGGTCGCCTTCTGCCGCATCGCCGACCGGGAAATTCGCCTGCGCGAACCGATCCAGGAGCCCGACTGCGTGATCGTGCAGGATCCGACCCTGTTCCGGGTGATCGACGTGTTCGCTGGCCTGCGCGGCGATGGCTATCTCCTGGTCAACACCAACAAGACCTTCGCCGATCTGCAACTGCGCGAAATCGCCGAGCGACTCCCCAAAGGCCATGCGGTCACCGTGCACGCTACCGAATTGGCGCTGAAGCATGTCGGGCGCCCGGTACCGAACGCGGCTCTGCTCGGCGCCTTTGCCGCGCTGACCCGCTTTGTTCACCAGGACAGCGTCGAACACGCCATCGAGCAGGCCTTCCCCGGCAAGGTCGGCGCCGCCAATATCGCCGCAGCGAGGGCGGCCTTTGAATTCATTGCGGCCCAGCAACCTGCCGAAAACGCAGCCTGAAGGAGCGCACGCGATGCTGAAGCAAATTGAGGGATCGCACGCCATGGCCGAGGCCATCGCGCTGTGCCGGCCGGAAGTGATCTGCGCCTATCCGATCACGCCGCAGACCCACATCGTCGAAGGTCTCGGCGAGTTGGTGAAGGAGGGCCGTCTGGAAAATTGCGAGTACATCAATGTCGAGAGCGAGTTTGCCGCCCTTTCGGTCGCGATCGGCGCTTCGGCTGCCGGCGCCCGCGCCTATACCGCGACCGCCTCGCAGGGCCTCTTGTTCATGGCCGAGGCGGTCTATAACGCCTCCGGCCTCGGCCTGCCGATCGTGATGACGCTCGGCAACCGCGCCATCGGCGCGCCCATCAATATCTGGAACGATCATTCCGACGCGATGTCGATGCGTGATGCCGGCTGGCTGCAGCTGTTTGCCGAGACCAATCAGGAGGCGGTCGATCTGCATATCCAGGCCTTCAGGCTGGCCGAGGAATTGTCGATGCCGGTCATGGTCTGCGTCGACGGTTTCATTCTCACCCACGCCGTGGAGCGCATCGACATCCCCACGCAGGCGCAGGTCGACGGCTATCTGCCGCCCTACGATCCGGTCCAGGTGCTCGATCCCAGCGAGCCCGCCTCGATCGGCGCCATGGTCGGGCCGGAAGCCTTCACCGAAGTGCGCTTCCTTGCCCATTACAAGCAGAACCTGGCGCTGAAGCTGATCCCGGAATTCTCCGACGACTTCAAGGGCGTCTTCGGCCGTGATTCGGGCGGCCTGTTGCGGGCCTACCGGACCGAGGATGCCGATCTGGTGGTGGTGGCGATGGGCTCGGTCTGCGGCACCATCAAGGACACCATCGACGAGATGCGTGACGATGGCATTCGCATCGGCTTGGTCGTCATCGTCGCGTTCCGGCCGTTCCCGGTGGAAGCTCTGCGCAACGCGCTGGCCGGCGCCAGGGACGTTGTCGTGGTGGAGAAGAGCATCGCGGTCGGCATGGGCGGACAGCTTGCCGACAATGTCGGCGCTGCGCTACGCAACCTGCCGAAAGCACCCAGGCTCCACTCCTGCGTCGCCGGCCTCGGCGGCCGCGCCATCACCCGCGCCTCGCTGCACCGGCTGTTCCGGCAGGCCAGCGTGCAGCCCTGGGAGGGCACGCATTTCCTGGACCTGAATGAGCGCGTTGTCGGGCGCGAAATCCATCGCACCCGCAAGACCCGGCGCTCCGGTCCGACAGCCGAAAATGTGCTGCGCCAGCTGGCGGCAGCGGCCAACCCGGCGGAGTGAGGAAGTCCATGACCCAACCGATCGCGACGCTGGCCCCCGGGGAAGCGGTGCAGAAGCTGAAGTATTATCAGAAGGGGACCTTCACCGTCGGCAACCGGCTGGTGGCGGAACAGGAGCGGTCGGTCCAGGCCTCGCAAGAGCGGTCCAACGCGCTGACCTGCGGTCACCGCGCCTGCCAGGGATGTGGCGAAGCGCTCGGCGCACGCTATGCCATCGATGCGGCGATGCGCGCCACCAACAATAACCTCATCGCCGTCAACGCCACCGGCTGTCTCGAAGTGTTCACCACGCCCTATCCGGAGACCTCGTGGCAATTGCCCTGGCTGCATTCGCTGTTCGGCAACGCCGCCGCGGTCGCCACTGGAGTGGCTGCCGCCATGCGCGTCAAGAAACGCCCGGAGGTCCGCGTGATCGCGCAGGGTGGCGATGGCGGGACCACCGACATCGGCTTTCAGTGCCTGTCCGGGATGTTCGAGCGCAACGACGATGTGCTCTACATCTGCTACGATAATGAAGGCTACATGAACACCGGCGTGCAGCGCTCCTCGGCGACGCCGCCGACCGCGCGCACCGCGACCACGCCCGCGCTCGGCGAGGAGCCGGGCAACGTGTTCGGCACCGGAAAGTCGGTGCCGAGGATCGCGGTGGCCCACAACATTCCCTATGTCGCCACCGCGACGGTGGCCGACCTGCACGATCTCGAGCGCAAGGTGACCAAGGCGATGTCGATCCATGGCGCGCGCTACATCCAGATCAACGTGCCTTGCCCGCTCGGCTGGGGTTCGGCCTCCCACGATACGATCCGGCTGGCGCAGCTTGCCGTCGAGTGCGGCCTCTACCCGATCTTCGAGGCCGAACACGGCAAGGTCACCCAGGTGCGCCGGATTCGGCGCCAGGTTCCGGTCCAGGACTATTTGAAGCTGCAGCGCCGCTTCGCGCATCTGTTCAGGGGCGGCCACGAAGATCCGCGGATCGCGCGGCTGCAGGCCATCTGCGACGCCAACATCTCCGAATACGGGCTGGTCGAGCCAGCCGGCGAGGCGTGAGGAGCGCGGCCATGGAGCATCCCTTTGCCATCACGCTCGACGTCGGCACGTCGCTCATCAACCACACCGGCTCCTGGCGCACGCTGCGGCCCGAATATGTTCACCGCCTGCCGCCCTGCAATCATGCCTGTCCCGCCGGCGAGGACATTCAGGGCTGGCTCGCATTTGCCGAAAGCGGCGATTACGAAGCGGCATGGCGGGCGCTGACCGAAAACAATCCGCTGCCGGCCGTCATGGGCCGGGTCTGCTATCACCCCTGCGAGGGCGCCTGCAATCGCGCGGTGCTGGACTTCGCCGTCGGCATCAATTCCGTGGAGCGCTTCCTCGGCGATCTCGCCATCAAGAATGGCTGGCGTTTTGCCGCGCCGGCCAAAGTGTCGGGCAAGAAGGTGCTGATCGTTGGCGCCGGACCGTCCGGCCTTTCCGCCGCCTATCACCTGGCGCGCCTTGGCCATCGGGTGACCATCGACGAAGCCGGGCCAGCGCCGGGCGGCATGATGCGGTTCGGCATTCCGAAGTACCGCTTGCCGCGCGATGTGCTGGACGCCGAAGTGCGGCGCATCCAGGACCTCGGCGTCGTCATCAACTACAACCGCAAGGTCGCCAATATCCGCGATGCGATGCAAGCTGGCGGCTTCGATGCCGCCTTCCTGGCGGTCGGTGCCCATATTGCCAAGCGGGCCTATATTCCGGCAGGCGAGGCGGCCAAGGTGCTCGATGCCGTGCAGGTGCTGCGCTCGATGGAGGGCGAGGACAAGCCGCTGCTCGGCCGCAAGGTCGTCGTCTACGGTGGCGGCAATACCGCGCTAGACGTCGCGCGCACCGCCAAAAGGCTTGGCGCGGAGGAAGCCATCATCGTCTATCGCCGCACCCGCGACCGGATGCCGGCTCATGATTTCGAGGTCGAGGAGGCGCTCGAAGAGGGCGTGATGATGAAGTGGCTGTCCACCATCAAGCACGTCGAGGCCGACTCGATCACGGTCGAGAAAATGGCGCTCGACGACAAGGGCTTTCCGCAGCCGACTGGCGCCTTCGAAACCCTGCAGGCGGATTCGGTCGTGCTTGCGCTCGGCCAGGATGTCGATCTGTCCCTACTCGAGGGCGTGCCGGGGTTGGAGGTCAAAGACGGCGTCGTCCAGGTCGGTCCCAACATGATGACCGGCGTTAACGGCATTTTCGCCGGCGGCGATATGGTGCCGTCCGAACGCACCGTTACGGTGGCCGTGGGACATGGCAAGAAGGCCGCCCGCCATATTGACGCATGGCTGCGCGGCGAGACTTTCGCGCCCGCGGCGAAGCACGAGATCGCCTCCACCGACAAGCTCAACACCTGGTATTACGGCGAAGCGCCGAAGACTCTGCAGCCGCTGCTGGAGATGGCGCGGCGCACCTCGACCTTCGAGGAGGTCGTCAAGGGTCTGGACGAAAGCAACGCGCTCTATGAGGCGCGGCGCTGCCTGTCGTGCGGCAACTGCTTCGAGTGCGACAACTGCTATGGCGTCTGTCCCGACAACGCGGTCATCAAGCTCGGGCCGGGCATGGGTTTTGAGTTCAACCTGGACTATTGCAAGGGCTGCGGCATCTGCGCCCAGGAATGTCCCTGCGGCGCCATCGAGATGGTGGCGGAGGCCATCTGATCGCGACGGGTTCGCTGCGGCCGCGATGCTCGACAATCAACAGTCCAGTTCATCCTCTACATCAAGACCAACTTCGCCGGCCAGGTATTTGCAGGCTCGACCTATCGGCTGATCGAGACCGGCGTCGAACGGGTCTTCCGGTTGAAACTTTCTCGACATATCCGTCCTTGGTAACTGCGGGCCGTGCGTGCCCAGCGCAATCCGTTCTCCGTAGAACTACGGGAGCGGAATTAACCGATAAAACTTCTAGCCCGGCTATGACCTTCGCGGTCAGGTTATAACGCGGCCGAGTTCCGCCGTTCGTCCAGAGGAGGCCGTCTTGAAGTCACTATTGTTGCGATTTGTAGCCGATCAATCCGGCGCCACCGCCATCGAATATGCATTGATCGCCGCGGGCATCAGCCTTGCCATCATCGCCACCGTCAATGGCCTCGGTACCACGCTCAACGCCAAATACACGGCCATCAATACGTCGCTGAAATAAACCGCGGGGGTTGGGTCGTAAGCGCGGACCGACGGAAGCTTTGACCGGCGGAGCTGTGGAAACTCCTGACGTTGTCAGATCAGTTTTGAGAGCGTGCTGGCTGCCGCCAGCAGCAGCACGACGATCCAGGGTGGCGCCTGCCAGACGGTGAGCAGCAGGAAGCCGGTGAGCGCGAGCGCGAAATCCGGCGGCGAAAGCACCGCGCTGGTCCAGACCGGACTGTAGAGGGCGGCGCCGAGGATGCCGACAACGGCGGCATTGGCGCCGCGCATGGCCGCCTGCGCCGCCGGGCGTCGCCGCAGCCCGTCCCAGAACGGCAGCATGCCGTAGACCAATAGCAGGCCGGGCAGGAAGAGGGCGACCAGCGCGATGACGGCACCGCGCAATCCATGGGGTGCCGGCCCCACTACGGCGCCGAGGTAGGCGGCGAAGGTGAAGAGCGGCCCGGGAACGGCCTGCGCCAGGCCATAGCCGGCGAGGAAGGTTTCGTTCGTCACCCATCCGGGTGTCACCACTTCCGCCTGCAGCAATGGCAACACGACGTGTCCGCCGCCGAACACCAGCGCGCCCGACCGGTAGAAGGCATCGAACAGCGCGACCGCCTGATGGGCGGTTGCGTCGACCAACAGCGGCGGAATCAGCAGCAAGGCGGCACACAGCATAAGCGCCAGCGCTCCAGCCCGATGCGATACGGGAAAGCGGAGATGACCGGTCGGCGAGGGCACGTCCGCTCGGCAGAACCAGAGCCCTGCGAGCGCGCCGAGTGCGATCGCGCCGATCTGGCCGAACGAGCCGCCGATGAAGACAACGATGGCGACCGCCGCCAGCGCGATGGCCGCGCGTTGGCGGTCCGGCGTCAGGTTCCGCGACATGCCCCAGATCGCCTGGGCGACCACGGCAACGGCCACCAGCTTCAAGCCGTGGAGGAAGCCTTCCGCCGTAGGGCCCGTGAAGGCGGCCGCGCCGAGCGCAAAGGCAAACAGAAGGATCGCTGACGGCATGGTGAAGGCGAGCCAGGCCGCCAGCCCGCCCAGCAGTCCATGGCCGCGCAGGATGCCGAGCGAGAAGCCGACCTGGCTCGAAGCCGGTCCCGGCAGGAACTGGCAGAGCGCGACCAGGTCCGCGTATCCGGATTCGTCGATCCACCGCCGCCGCACCACCAGCTCGTCGCGGAAATAACCGAGATGAGCAATCGGCCCGCCAAAGGATGTCAGGCCGAGCTTGAGAAATACGCGGAAGACCTCGCGAGGCGAGCCATCGGCCTGGGCTTTGGTCGGCAGCGTATCGTCACGCGCATCCATCGCTACCTCCGACGCGGACCGCGGTGGCGATGATTGCTGTGGAAAGGAGGCGCGTCCTCTTCTTGCTTGGCTGGGGAACTAGGATTCGAACCTAGACAAACAGAGTCAGAGTCTGTTGTGCTACCGTTACACCATTCCCCAATCATCGCATATGCTTAAGAGAACTTCCGCAAGTCCCTGCTGCGGATGGGCAAAGCCATAACGCCGCGCGCCGTTCTACCTGCTTGGTGCCTGCCTTGGCAAGCGCAGGGCGAAAGCGGGATCGTGACGGGTAGATCGCGAGCTGATTATCGTGGACCTGCGTCTCCATTGGGCGTCCTTGCCCCTGCGAAAGCGGCGTGCAATGCTGAAAGTGCCAACAACTACAATAAATTGCCGGGTAGGCTCTGGCCAATTCAAGGTTGAAGAATCGGCCTTTGGTTTTGGGGAACGTTTTGGAGACGTCGTTATGACATTAAAGCCTGCCATCGGCCTGTTCTGGGCCACCGCGATCACGATGGCCGCGATGTCAGCGATCCCGGCGGGCCGGGTGCTGGCGCAGGACAAGACCGTCAAGATCGGCGCGATCTTTCCCTTGAGCGGCAATGCTGCCAGCGCCGGCGTGCATGCCAAGGCGGCGATCGAGACCGCGGTCGATATCATCAACAACGCCCATCCCGAACTCGGCAATTTGCCGTTGGCGAAAAATGCCGGCCTCGCCGGCCTCGGCGGCGCCAAGGTCGAGGTGGTATTTGCCGACAATCAGGGCAGCCCGGCCACCGGACAGAATCAGGCGCTGCGGCTGATCACGGAAGAGAAGGTGGTGGCGCTCACCGGCGCCTATCAGTCCGGCATCACGCTGACGGCGAGCGCGACGGCCGAACGCTATGGCATTCCCTTCGTCAATGGCGAGTCGGTTGCCGCCAATCTGACCGAGCGCGGCTTCAAGTGGTTCTTCCGGGTGACGCCGGTCGCGGCCGATTTCGCCGAGATCTATTACGAATTCCTCAGGGATATGAAAGCCGCCGGCGCCAAGACCGACAGCGTGGCGCTGGTCCACGACAATACCGAATATGGCACGTCGGTCTCCTCCGTGATTACCAGCACCTTCAAGGCCAAGGGCGAGGCCGCCCCGCTCGATATTGCCTACGCGCCCAATGCCACGGATGTGCAGAGCCAGGTGCTGCAGCTCAAGGAGAAAAAGCCCGACGTCGTCGTCATGATCACCTACACCTCGGATGCTATCCTGTTTGCCAAGACCATGCAGGCGCTCGACTACAAGCCGCCGATGATCATTGCCGACGATTCCGGCTATTCCGATCCGTCCTTCATCAAGGCCGTTGGCAAGATCTCGCAAGGCGCCTTCAACCGCTCGTCCTGGAGCGTGGGTCCTCCGGGCTCGACGACCGCGCTGATTGCCGAGATGTACAAGAAGAAGAGCGGCGACGAGATGGACGATACCGCCGCGCGCCAGATGCAGGGCTTCTTCGTGCTGTGCGATGCCATCGACCGCGCCGGCTCGACCGATCCGGCCAAAATCCAGGCGGCGCTGAAGGAGACCAACCTCAAGGCCGATCAGCTGATGATGGGATACAAGGGCGTCAAGTTCGACGACAAGGGCCAGAACATCCTCGCCGCCGGCTTCATCATTCAACTGCAGGACGGCGAGAACTATGTCACGGTCTGGCCCAAGGCCAGCGCCGCGAAGACGCCGGTGTTGCCTTATAAGGGCTGGTGAGTGAGCGCAGAGTGGGCAAAGCCGGCGATGCGCGCGAACGCGCGGATCGATGGCGTGCCCACCGTTGTTTCCGCATTCATGGTGGGCACGGCGCGAAGGGCGCCTTTGCCCACCCTGCGTCGCTGACGATGTCGATCATTCTGGTTCAGGTCATTGTCGGCGGACTGCTGCTCGGCGCGGTCTACGCGCTGTTCTCCTCCGGGCTGACGCTGGTCTGGGGCATGATGAACATCGTCAATTTCGCCCATGGCGATTTTGTCATGCTCGGCATGTATGTCGCCTTCGTCGTCTATACGCTGTTCGGCGCCGGACCTTTGCTGGGCGCGCCGCTCGCGGTGCTGGTGCTCGCGACGCTCGGGGTCGTGGTCTATTTCGGCCTGATCCGCGACATCATGAAAGGTCCGATGCTGGCGCAGATCCTCGGCACCTTCGGGCTGGCGCTGCTGTTGCGCTATTCGGTGTTCTGGTGGTTCGGCGCCAATTTCCTGTCGTTGCCGGCCAATATCGTCGGCGGCACCTTTGTGATCATGGGCCTGCGCATCGAGGCGTCGCGGCTCCTCGCCGGCGTGGTGGCGCTGCTGGTGACATGGGGCCTGCATCTGTTGCTGACCCAGACGTCGCTCGGATCGAAAATGCTGGCGGTGTCGGAGGATGCGACGGCGGCACAGCTGATGGGTATCCGGCCCGACAGCATGCAGGCTATTGCCTGGGCGATCGCGGCGGGCGCTACCGGGCTTGCCGGTGCCTTGATCGCGACCTTCTTCTACATCGTGCCGACCGTCGGCGAGACACTTGGGATCGTGGCCTTCGTCACGGTGTCGCTCGGCGGTTTCGGCAGCGTGCCTGGCGCGCTGTTGGCAGGCCTCCTGATCGGGGTGATCGAGTCGCTGTCGGCCTATCTGATCGGCGCTGTTTACAAGGACATCGTCGTCTACACCTTGTTCCTTTGCTTCCTCTGGTTTAGGCCGCAGGGCCTGATGGGCAGAAGCTGATGCGGCGGCTCGTATGGCCCGCGGTGGCGCTGGCGGCGGTCGTCCTCTATCCGCTGCTGCTGTCGAGCCCATTCGAACAGCGGCTCGGAGCGCTGGTGCTGCTCTATGCGATCGCGGCGTCTGCCTGGAATATCGTCGGCGGTTATGCCGGCCAGGTCTCGGTCGGCCACGTGGTGTTCTTCGGCTGCGGCGCCTATGCGGCGATGGGTGCGTATGCGCATTTTGCGTGGTCGCCGCTATCCGGCATTCCCATCGGCGTCCTCGTCAGCGTCGCGATCGCGGCCGTGGTCGGCGTACCGACGCTGCGCCTTTCCGGCCATTATTTCAGCATGGCCACGATCGCGGTGGCCGAACTGATCCGGCTGATCGTCACCAACACCGATTATCTCGGCGCCGCGGTCGGGCTCAGCGGTCCCACCGTGCCGCGCAACATCTTCGATCTCTCATTCATCTCGGCGCTGCCCTATTACTATCTGTTCCTGACGGTGCTTGGCATCACGCTCGGCATTACCTGGTGGATGGCCAACAGCCGGATGGGTTTTTATCTGCGCGCCATCCGGGATTGCGAGCGCGCGGCGCGTTCGCTCGGCGCGCCCGCGAGCCGCATCAAGCTCGCCGCGTTCATGCTCAGCGCCGGGCTGACCAGCGTCGCCGGCGCGCTCTATGCCATGATGTTCGGCTTCGTCGATCCGGAATCCGGGCTCGGCATCCTGATTTCCGTGAAAATTCTGATCATGGCGGCGCTCGGCGGCGCCGGCCTTTTGTTCGGACCGCTGGTCGGCGCGGTCATCCTGGTGCCGCTGGAGGAAATCTCCAACAACCTTCTGGGCGGCCAGGGCGCCGGGCTGACATTTGTGCTGTACGGCGCCATCATCGTCCTGATCGCGCGCTTTCAGCCGGGTGGCCTGCTCACCCTGATCCAGCGGCTGTGGAGAAAGCGCAAGCCAAATCCGGCGCCGGCGGTTGCGGCGGGAGCCAGCCATGCTCCTTGAGGCCCGCAAGCTGACAAAAGCCTTCGGCAGCTTCAGGGCGGTCGATGCGGCCTCGGTGAGCCTGGAGCAGGGCGATATCCTCGGCCTGATCGGGCCGAACGGCGCCGGCAAATCCACCTTCTTCAACTGCCTGACCGGCGATCTCAGGTCGACATCCGGACAGGTGCTGTTGGAAGGCCAGGACATCACCGCTCTGGCGCCGGAGGCGCGTGCGCGGCTCGGCATGGCGCGCACTTTCCAGGTACCGCAGACTTTCGAGAGCCTGTCGGTGCTCGAGAACGTCATGATCGGCGCCTTTCTTCGCACTCCCCATCGCTCCGAGGCCGAGGCCCGGGCCCGCGCCGTGCTGGAGCGCGTCGGCATGAGCGCGCTGGCGGATGCGCCGGCAGGGTCGCTGGGAACGCCCGGGCGCAAGCGGCTGGAAATTGCCCGCGCGCTCGCCACCGAGCCCAAGGTGCTGCTGCTCGATGAAGCCATGGCGGGCCTGACCCAGCGCGAGGTCCAATTGGCGATCGACCTGGTGCGCGAAATCCATCGTTCCGGCATCAGCCTCGTCATCGTCGAGCACATCATGGAAGTCATCCTGTCCCTGGCGAGCCGGGTAGTGGTCTTTCACCAGGGGCGTGAGATCGCGCGCGGCCGCCCGCGCGAGGTCACCGGCAATCCCGCCGTCATCGAAGCCTATCTCGGCAAGCGCGCCGCCAAGGCCGCCGCCGGACATACGCCGATCGAGTTGCTAGGCGGGCCGGTGACATGAACGAGCCCCTGCTCAGCATCCGGCATCTGGAAGTTCGCTACGGCGACCTGATCGGCGTCGCCGATGTTTCGCTTGAGGTGCCCGAGGGCAGTGTCGTCGCGCTGCTCGGATCCAATGGCGGCGGCAAGACCACGACGCTGAACGCCATCGCTGGCCTGATCCCGGTGCATGCTGGATCGATCGCGTTCCGCGGCCTGCGGATCTCCGGCGAGAGCGCGTTTGCGATCGTGCGCCGGGGACTGGCGCTGTCGCCGGAAGGCTGGCGGCTGTTCGTGCAACAGAGCGTCGAGAATAATCTCAGGCTTGGCGCCACGCCGCTGCGCGACAAGGCGCGGGTCGCGGAGTTGCTCGAGCGGGTCTATGACATCTTCCCGAAACTGGCCGAACGCCGCGGCCAGCGCGCCGGTACCATGTCCGGCGGCGAACGGCAGATGCTGGCGGTCGGCCGCGCGCTGATGAGCGATCCCAAGCTTCTGATGCTGGACGAACCATCGCTCGGCCTGGCGCCGGCGGTGGTGGAAAGCATGTACGACACTTTCGGCCGGCTGCACCGGCAGGGACTGACGATCCTGCTTGCCGAGCAATCCATCGAGCTGGCGCTCGAAGTCGCGGATTTCGCGACCGTGCTGCAGGTCGGCCGCAGCGTCCTGTCCGGCACGGCAGCCGATCTTGCGGGCGATCCGCAGGTGCAGAAAGCCTATCTGGGGACCGGCTGAGGACCGAATCGCCGCCGAGGTCCATCCAGATGGCATCGCGTCGTTGTTTCGGCGGTGCGAAGCAGTCGACGATCGCCGGCCGCAAAGTCAAGCCAGTCAAAGGCTTATGAGGTGACGGAAAATGCACACCAAGCATCTGGTAGATGTGATAGTTTTATGACGGCGTGGACCAGCCGCCCCTGGGCTGGGTTCGATCTCAAACGGTCAATGGAAATGGTCAGTCAGACCGAAGTTGAACTCAAGTTATGGGTCGCGCCGGGAGATATCGCGGCGCTCCGAAATCACCCTCATTTTGCCGGCGCGCTTCATCATCATTCCCGCCAGATGCTGGATTCAATCTATTTTGATTCCGACGACCGTTTTCTGCGGGATCACGGGTTCAACTTGCGGGTGCGCCATATCGGCGGCAAGAGCGTCCAGACCATCAAGTCCATCGATCACGGCGTCGGCCTGTTCGAGCGATCGGAGTGGGAGCAGACCATCGCGGGCGATGAACCTGATCTCGCCCAGGTCAGCGAAACGGCTCTTGGCCGGCTGCTCGCCGACGAGGGGGGCCGGGAATTGAAGCCGGTTTTTGAAACCCGGTTTGAGCGCTCTGCCTACCACCTCGACCGGAGCGGCGCTGATGTCGTGATGGCGATCGACGAGGGCGAGATTCTCGCCACTGGCTCTTCGCGTCCGATTTCGGAGATTGAACTCGAGCTCAAGCAGGGGTGCCCCGCCGACCTGTTCAAGATAGCGCGTGAAATTCTTGATATCGTGCCGGCGGATCTCGGATTTAAGAGCAAGTCCGAGCGCGGCTATGAGCTGGCGGCGAAGTCGGCGGACGCCGTCGAGATGGCATCCGACCCGGAACTAAATGCTGACATGAGCGCAGGCCGCGCCTTTACCCTTGTCGGGCGCGCTTGCCTCCATCATCTGGCCGCTAACGCACCTTTGATCATCGGCCGCGACGGCACGGCCCTGCATCAGGCGCGCGTCGCGCTGCGCCGGCTGCGCGCCGCCATTTCGCTGTTTGCCGCTGTTGTGGCGGACGATCGAACCGAGGCGATCAAGACCGAGTTGAAATGGCTTGCGCGGGAATTGAGCCCCGCGCGTGACCTCGATACGCTGCTCTCCGAGGTCATCGGGCCGGTGCGGGCGCGAAATCGCCATGAGCCGGGGCTTGTCAGCATCAGCAAGAGCTTCACGCGCAAGCGTCTGAAGAGCTACAGGCAGGCGCAGGAAGCCGTTCGGTCGGCTCGATTCCGCATGATGGTTCTCGACAGCGCGGAATGGGTCGAGGCGGGCCCCTGGAGCAGTTCGGCGGACGTTCTGATGCGCGCGCGGCGAGAAATGCCGGTCGAGCTCTTTGCCTCGGAACAACTTTCGCGTCGTTACAAAAAGATCAGGCGACGCGGTGCAAAGATCAACGATCTGGACACCGCGCAGTTGCATGGGCTGCGCATTCAGGTCAAAAAGGCCCGCTACGCCACCGAGTTCTTTTCCGGTCTGTACCGCGGCAGGAAATCCGCAAAGCGGCTGAGATACGTCAAATCGTCGCTGATGCAATTGCAGGCTTACCTGGGCAGGCTCAACGACATCGCGACGCATAAAGCACTTTTTCTGGATGTCATCGATCATCCTGCCAAGGCGGGGACGGAAGAACAAAGCCGCCGCCGCGCGTTTGCCGCGGAACTCATCATCGGAGATCAGCAAGCCCAGATCGAGGGATTGCTTGAGCGCGCGCGCAAGGCCCATTCGCGGTTCGAGCGCGCGAAGAAGTTCTGGAAACTGCCGAACCGGAACAGCGCCACGGCGGCACCGGTAGCGGCAGCGGAGACGCAGCCCTGACGAATGCCTTTGGATTTCTGCTGCTTCGCCTGCGCATGCGGCGCGGCTAAAGCCCGGGTAATCTGCCTTCTGGGTCGGTAGCCATGACAGCGGGTTGCCACTGCGCCGGACTTCCACGAAATTCCGATTATAATGACGCCCAATCCTGACCACAGCCTTTCGGCGACCGGCGACTTCATTGGCTACGACCGCTGGGATCGACCGCTGACGCCACCACTGGGAGAGGATAAATGAGCATTGGCACGGCCTTTCGCGGGACGATCGAAAAAACCATCGCTACTTCAAAACCCTGGTGGCCATCAGCGCCGAAGCCGCCGGCTGGCGCCCCCAACATTCTCGTGGTGCTGTTCGACGATGTCGGTTTCTCGGATTTCGGCTGTTATGGCTCGTCGATCAAAACGCCGACCATCGATCGGCTCGCGGCGCAAGGCCTGCGCTACTCGTCCTTCCACACCACGGCGATGTGCTCGACCACGCGGGCGGCGCTGTTGACCGGACGCAACCATCACTCGGTAGGGGTCGGTTGTCTCGCCAATTTCGACTCCGGCTACCCCGGCTACCGCGGCAAGATCACCCGCGAAGCAGGAACGCTGGCGGAAATGCTGAAGCCCCATGCCTATCGCAATTACATGGTCGGCAAGTGGCACGTCACGCCGTTGACCGAGAGCGGCGCCACCGGGCCGTTCGACGGCTGGCCGCTCGGTCGCGGTTTTGACCGTTTCTATGGATTCCTGGACGCCGAAACCGATCAATTTGCGCCGGAGCTGGTGTCGGATAATACCCATATCGATCCGCCCGGCACATATGCGGATGGCTATCATCTGACCGCAGACCTGGTCGACCAGGCGATCCGCTTCATCGGCGATCACGTCGCCGACCGGCCCGATCTGCCCTGGCTGACCTGGCTCGCGCTCGGCGCCTGCCATGCGCCGCATCAGGCGCCCGCCGATATCATCGCCGGCTACGACGACATTTTCGCGCGCGGCTGGGACGTCGAGCGCGAGCAGCGTCTGGCACGGCAGAAGTCACTGGGGATCGTGCCGCAACAGACCAAGATGCCAGCGCGCAATGACGGTGTGAAGGCATGGGACGCGCACAGCCCCGATGAGAAGCGCGTGTTCACCAGGCTGCAATCGGCCTTCGCCGGCATGCTCGATCATGCCGACCGCCATCTGTCGCGCTTGATCGGATTTCTGGAAAGCGCTGGCATTCGCGACGACACGCTGATCCTGGTTTTATCGGACAATGGTGCGAGCCAGGAAGGCGGCCCGCTCGGCTTCGTCAATGCCATGGGACCTTTCAATTTCCGACCCGAGCCGATCGCCGAAAAACTGCGGCGGATCGACGAGATCGGCGGTCCCGATACCCACGCCAACTTTCCCCTGGGCTGGGCGATGGCCTCCAACACGCCCCTCCGCCGCTACAAACAGAATACCCATGGCGGCGGCATCCGCGATCCCCTGGTCATTTCATGGCCGCGGCGGATCGCGGCAAGGGGCGAGTTGCGTCATCAGTTCGTTCATGCCTGCGACCTCGCGCCGACCTTGCTCGATCTCGTCGGGGTCACCGCGCCCACGGAGATCTCCGGCGTCACGCAGATGGCAATGGAGGGTGAAAGCTTTGTGCGCTCGATCAGCGACGCGCTGGCGCCGTCAAAGGCCTCGCCGCAATATTTCGAGATGTTCGGGCACCGCGGCTTATGGCACCGGGGCTGGAAGGCGGTCGCCTATCATCCGCCGGGCACGCCATTCGACAATGACAAATGGGAGCTGTTTGATCTCGACCGCGATTTCTCGGAGGTGGACGACCTTGCCGCCGCGGAACCGGAGCGGCTGGCGGAATTGATCAAACTGTGGTGGAGCGAAGCCGAGAGGCACCAGGTCCTGCCGCTCGACGACCGCTTTGGCCAACGGTTTGCCGAGAATGCCGCGCGGTTCCAGGGCGCGCGCAAGCATTTTGTGTTCCACGCCGGCATGGGACACGTGCCGACCGACGTCGCGCCGGATGTTCGCAGCCGCAGCTACACCATCGAGGCCGATGTGGAGATCGGTGCTTCCGGCGCAGAGGGGGTGCTGATCGCGCATGGCGACGCGACGTCGGGCTACAGCCTTTATGTCAAGGACGGCTTCTTGGTTCATGATCTCAACATCGGTGGCGGCCATGAGATCGTCTGCTCGGATCGCAAGGTGCCCACCGGTGCGCACCGTCTCGGCGTCAACGTCGAGCGGCTGGTGCGCCACGCTCCTCCCGCCAAGGGCGCCCGCACCGGCATCTCCGCCTATACGCTGTTGATCGACGGCGAGCCCGCAGGCTCGCTCATGTCTCAACTCGGTTTCCACACGCTGATTTCGTGGTCCGGGCTCGACATCGGGCGCGATCGCGGCAGCCCGGTATCGCACTACGCGGCACCATTCGCGTTCACAGGGCGATTGAAGCGGGTCACCGTCACCATGCACGACGACCAAAAGCTCGACGGCGACGGCGTGGGCGCCAGCGAAATGGCGAGGCAGTAATGAGCTGCGACGGCAGTGCGCATCCAAATTTGATCATTTGATCTTGTCGTAGGCTGCGGCGAAATCGGCCAGCGGCATCGGAATGCTGATGGTCTCCTTGGCCAGCGTCTGAAAGGACACCTTCAACTGCTTGCCCGATTTCAGCGCGGCGAGCAGCTCTGGTGCGACCGGCGTGCTGGCAAAGCAGCCGCGGTTCTCGCAGGTCTGGATCTGCAGATCGACGGCATTGCCGTCGTCGACCTGGAGCCTGGCGCCGGCCGGCAGGTTCAGTCCCAGCGGTAACTGCACCAGCGCCACCGGTGCATGGCTATCGCTGGTGACACGGATGCTGACGAGGACGACCAGTTGTCCGGTCTTGGTCAGCACCGCGGTCTGCTCCATCGCGCATTCCAGCGGAGCGCCGCGGCTCGCGCTGGAGCAGCGCGCCGCCCAGCCGGGCGGCGAGGGCGCATTGGCCGGTGGCGTTTCGGCCTGGGCGGTTGACGACGCGGGCGGCGCAATTTTGGATTTGGCGGGTTCGGCCTGACTGGAGCCGGACCATGCGAGCGCCAACAGCAGCAGGACAGATGCAGACCTGAGGGGCATTTTCACCGATCCAATCCCTGACGATCACGGCAGGGATGGGCGGGCGGCCGCGCCAAGTCAAGCTACTCGGCGGCTTCCTTGATCGAACCGTGCTCGCTCGCGGCCAGCTCCCGATCGGCACCGCCCGAGCGTCCCCAGCCCGAAAACCAGTTGGAGAACCGGTCGAGGTAGAGGTAGATCACCGGCGTCGTGAACAGCGTCAGCGCCTGGCTCACGATCAGGCCGCCGACCATGGCATAGCCGAGCGGCTGGCGGATCTCCGATCCGGTGCCGGTACCCAGCATCAGCGGCACGCCGCCGAGCATCGCCGCCATCGTCGTCATCATGATCGGACGAAATCGCAGCAAGGCGGCCTTTCGAATCGACTGCTCCGGGGTGAGGTGCTCATCGCGTTCGGCCGCGATCGCGAAGTCGACCATCATGATGCCGTTCTTCTTGACGATGCCGATCAACAGAATGATGCCGATCAGGGCGATCAGGCTGAAGTCGTAGCCGAATGCCATCAGGATGGCGAGCGCGCCGACGCCGGCCGACGGCAGCGTCGAAAGAATCGTGATCGGATGAATGTAGCTCTCATAGAGAATGCCAAGGATCAGATAAACGACGACGAGGGCCGCCAGGATGAGAAGCGGCACGGTGCCGAGCGATTGCTGAAACGCCTGCGCGGTGCCCTGGAAACTCGCGTTGAGCGTGGCGGGCGCACCGATGTCGGCTACCACCTTCTGGATGGCATTCGTGGCCTGCCCCAGCGCCACGCCCTGGGCGAGGTTGAAGCTGATGGTGGTGGCCGGAAACTGGCCCTGGTGGCTGATCGAGAGCGAACGCACCGGCACGCTGGTCCAGGTCGCAATCGTCGACAGCGGCACCTCATCGCCGGTCAGGGGCGACTTGATATAGAGGTTCTCGAGCGTGTCGAGCTTGCCCTGCAGTTCGGGCAGGATCTCCAGGATGACGTGGTAGCTGTTGAGCTGGGTGAAATACTGCGTGACCTGGCGCTGGCCGAACGCGTCGTATAGCGTGTCGTCGATCAGCTGAGGCTGGATACCGTAACGTGACGCGGTGTCGCGATTGATCTTCAGCTGAAGCGTCGTGCCCTCGCTCTGCTGGTCGGTCGCCACGTCGCGCAGCTCTGGCAACGCTTTCATCCGAGCCAGGATCTTCGGCGCCCACTCGCTCAATTCGTCGAGGTTGGCGTCCTGCATCGTGTACTCGAATTGCGTTCGGGTCGGCCGGCCGCCGAGCCGCACATCCTGCGCCGCCTGCATGAACAGCCGGGCGCCCTCGACCCTTTCCATCTGCGGACGCAGCCGGGCGATGATCTGCTGAGCGTTGGCGGCGCGCTCGTTGCGGGGTTTCAGCGTGATGAAGAGGTTGCCGTTATTGCCGGCCCGGCCGCTGCCGCCGATGGCCATCGCCACGCTGGCGACGTCGGGATCGGCCTGGATGATCTTGTTGAGCGCCTCCTGCCGATCCTTCATGGCGGCAAAGGAAATATCCTGTCCGGCTTCGGAGGTGGCGGTAATGAGCCCGTTGTCCTGCTGCGGGAAGAAGCCCTTGGGAATGACGACGAACAGATAGAGCGACAGCGTCAGGGTCGCAAAGAACACCACCAGCGTCACCTTGCGCCAGCGCATCGCCAGATCGAGGCCGCGCTCATAGCCGTGCAGGAACGCGTCGAATGCCCGCTCGCTCCAGAGATAAAACCGCCCATGACTGGTTTCGCCGTGCGCACGCAGGAAGCGCGAGGCCATCATCGGCGTCAGCGTCAGCGCCACCACCATCGAAACGAAGATCGTCATCGCCAGCGTGACTGCGAATTCGCGGAACAGGCGTCCGATGATGCCGCCCATCAGCAGCAGAGGAATCAGAACCGCGACCAGCGAAATGCTGATCGAGACAATGGTGAACCCGATCTCGCTGGCGCCCTTCAAGGCGGCGGCGAGCGGTTTCTCGCCTTCTTCGATATAGCGCGTGATGTTTTCCAGCATCACGATGGCGTCGTCGACCACGAATCCGACGGCGATGGTCAGGGCCATCAATGACAGGTTATCCAGCGTATACCCGAACACCCACATCAGCGCGCAGGCACCGAGCAACGCCAGCGGCACGGTGACCGTCGGGATCACCGTTGCCCAGAAACTGCGCAGGAAGACGAAAATGACCATGACGACAAGCATAATGGTCAAGAGCAGCGTGTACTGCACGTCCTCGACGGCGGCGCGAATGGTCTGGGTGCGGTCGCTGATCACCTCGATCTTGATCGCCGGCGGTATCGCCGCCACCAGCCGCGGCAGCGTCGACTTGATCTTGTCCACGGTGTCGATGACGTTGGCGCCGGGCTGCTTGAAGACCACGAGGAACACCCCGCGCTTGCCGTTGGCCCACGCCGCCTGCTTGGCATCCTCCGGACCAGTGACGGCCGTGCCGATGTCGCAAATCCGCAACGGTCCACCATTGCGGTAGGCCACGATGACGTCATTCCAGTCCTTGGAGTCCAAAAGCTGGTCGTTGGCATAGATCGTATAGGCGCGTGTTTCGCCGTCGATATTGCCCTTCGGGCTGTCGACGGTCGTGATCGCAATCTGATTGCGCACGTCCTCTAGCGATAGTCCCTTGGCGACCAGTTTTGCAGGATCGACCTGGACGCGGATGGACGGCTTCTGCTGTCCGCCGATGATGACCTGCGCGACGCCGGAAATCTGGCTGATCTGCTGTGCGAGCTGGGCGTCGACCGCGTCGCTGACCGTCGTGATCGGCAGCGTATCCGAGGTCGCCGATAAAAGCAGGATCGGCGAATCAGCCGGGTTCACCTTGCGGTAGGTCGGCGGCGACGGCAGGTTCTTGGGCAACTGGCCGCTGGCCGCATTGATGCCGCCCTGAACGTCGTTGGCGGCGCCGTCGATGTTGCGGTTGAGGTCGAACTGGATGGTGACGGCGGCCGTACCCAGATAGCTCGTCGACGTCATCTGGGCGATGCCCGGAATTTGCGCGAACTGCCGCTCGAGCGGCTGCGCCACCGAGGACGCCATGGTTTCCGGACTGGCGCCCGGCAATGTCGCGGTGACCTGAATGGTTGGGAAGTCCACCTGGGGCAGGGCGGCGACCGGAAGCAGCGGATAGGCCACGAGCCCGATGAACAGGATGCCTGCCATCAACAGCGAGGTGCCGATGGGATAGCGGATGAACGGTGCGGAAATGCCCTCGCTCATTCCGGCTTGACCTTGGATGGGGCGGCATCCGAACTCGCCACCGCCGTGCTGACGAGCGAGCCGGGCTGAACCCTGAACTGGCCAGCCGTGATGACCCGCTCGCCCGGCGCCAATCCCGATTCGATCACCGAGCGACCGTCGATCGACGGGCCGACCTTGAGCTTGCGCAGTTCGGCCTTGCTGGTCTGATTGACGGCGTAGGCATAGAGGCCGTTATTGCCGTGCTGGATGGCTTCGTCCGGAGCCACCGTCGCATCCTTGAGGGTCTGCACCAACAGGCGCGTCGAAACCGACTGCCCCGGCCATAGCGCGTGGTCCTTGTTGTCGAACACCGCCTTGAGACGGATGGTGCCGCTGGTGGTGTCGACCTGATTGTTGATCACCGACAGAACCCCTTCGGACAGCACCTTCTTGCCATCCGTGGTCAGCGCAATCACTTTGAGCGGATGGATCAACTGGGCTGCTGTTATATAGGGTAATTGGTCCTCTGGCGCGGTGAATATAACGGCGATCGGCTCGACCTGGGCAATGGTCACGATCCCGGTCTGGGCGGAGGCATTGACGATGTTGCCGATGTCGACCTGGCGCAATCCGGCCACGCCGGGGATGGGCGATTTGATGGCGGTGTAGTCGAGCTGGGTCTGGGCGTTGAAAATGGCCGCCGCGTCGGCCGCGATCTGGGCGGTCAATTGCGCCACCGTGGAATGCTGGGTATCGAGCTGCTGGCGGGTCGCGAATTCGCCGAGATTGGTATAGCGCTGCAGATCCAGATTGGCGTTGGCCAGATTGGCCTCATCCTGATCCTTCTTGGCCTTGGCCTGGTCGAGCGCCGCCTGATAGGGACGGGGGTCAATCTCGACCAGCAAGTCGCCCTGGTTGACCAGCTGGCCCTCCTTGAAAGCGACCTTGTCGATCTGGCCGTCGACCCGGGTCCGTACCAGCACGGTATTGAAGCCCTGCACGTTGCCCAGCCCGGTCAGATAGACCGGGAAGTCCGCTTTCTCGACCGGCGCGATGGTGACGGGGACCGCAGGCACGCGGGCTGCGGCCGACTTCTGGCCATTCGAGGCGTCCGCCACGGCAACCGGGCCGTAAAATCGCTGCCAGCCGAAATAACCGATGCATGCGAAGGCTGCAACCAGCAAAACCCAACGGATTGTCCGCGATTTCGTCATATCGGCCTATGGCGTTCAAAACAAAGTAATGGAACTTAATACGGTTCCCATGGCGTTAAGATATAGTATGCATGCACTTAATGTGTAAACACACTATAGCTTGAGAATTCTAAACGATCGGAAAGCTTGGGGAAACCCGCAACGCCCATGTCGCTTGATCTGAAACGCCAGCTGGTGTCGCAACTTGTAGAAACGTCCCGCATGTTGCGCAACCACATCGACCACCGCGCCAAGGGCCGCGGCACCACGCGTGCGCAGTGGATCGTGCTGTTTCGGCTGCGCCAGCAGGAAGGGTTATCGCAGGTCGATCTGGCCGAGGTTCTGGAATTGCAACCGATCTCGCTGGTCCGGCTGCTCGACCGCCTGGTCGAGCATGGCCTGCTGGAGCGGCGGCACGATCCCCGGGATCGGCGCGCCAACCGGCTGTTTCTCACCGCCAGCGGCCGCCAGCTTGTCGATGATCTCGACAGCTTGCGTGATTCCATCGCGACCGAGGTGCTCAGGGATGTCCCTGATCTGGCCATCGAGACCAGCCTGGCTACGCTCAGCGACATCAAGGAGCGGATCAAGGGCATTACCGAAACCGCCGGCGACATTGCGGCCGAGTAATCCGGCGGCGTCAAGTCCCGATGCTCGCCGACGCGAAGCAAGGTCGCGCCCGCATTTCCGAATTGAGCCATTCCAGACGGAATCATCCAGCGGCCTTTGCGATCGCGGTTGACGTTGTCCATATTGCAGGCCGCATCGTTATTCAACGAACCGGCAAACCGTCTGGAGTTAAATGATGGACGAATTGAACGGGCGGATGATCGCCTGCGAGCTTCTGATCACGGGCCTGATCGCGCGGGTCGCCAATGATTCGCCCGACCCTTTGCGATTTCTCACCGACTTTCGCGACGAAATCAAAGCGGTGGTGAAAGGCGTCACTATCGCAGGAATGGACGATACCGATCGCGTCCGGCTGATCGCGCAGCAAACCGTGGACGAATTATTCTCGCTGATGAAGCCGCCCAGCATCGATTGATCAACGCCGACCTGCCTTGGTTGAAGGCTCGAATGATCGGCATTTCCGCAGCGGTTTGGAACCCTTTCAAGTCAGTTTGTTTGGAATGGTTTCAAAAGTCGGAATCAGAATCGTTCTGATCTGGACGTATTCAAGAATGTCTTTCGCCATCCTCGCATTGACCTGATTTTTTGCGCTCGATACCAACGCATCATGGTTTCGCGCGATGCCATCGCGCAAGCCAATGGAGATGTGTTCAGGGGTGCGTGAGATGGGTCAGGCAATATCACCGCGATCGCTGCGTCCAATCGGCATCATCAATACGATCGGCGATGAAGCTGATGGCTGTTGCGGCCGAAAAGTCTCCGCCGTTGCCGGCCTGATCGCGGTCGCATCGTTCTCGGGCGCCGAGGCCCAGCAAACGCGCCTGCCGCCGGTGACGGTCGACGCGCCGGTCGCGCGCCCGCGGCCCGCCCTGTCGAAACCCGATCCGGATCAGGTCCGGGCCCGCAACGCGTTGCGCCGCGCGGGCCGCCGTACCCGGCCCACGCAGGCCGCGGCGGTGCCGTTTCCCAATGCCGGCGAACTGCGGGCGGACCGCAATCCCTATGCGGACGCAGCGGCACCCTACAAGGTCGATCATCTCCAGGCCTCCGGCAAATTCCCCGAGCCGCTGTTGAACACGCCGAAGACGGTCACCGTGCTTGGCAAGGAGCTCCTGGAAGACAAGAACGCCACCACGCTGAAGCAGGCGATCCTGAGCACGGCCGGGGTAACGCTCGGAACCGGCGAGGGCGGCAACGCATTCGGTGACCGGTTTTTCATCCGCGGCTTTGACGCCCGCAACGACGTATTCGTCGACGGCGTGCGCGATGCCGGCGTCAGCGTTCGCGAGAACTTCTTCACCGAGCAGGTCGAAATCCTGCGCGGACCCGGCTCGTCCTTTGCCGGCCGCGGCACCACCGGTGGCGCGATCAACATCGTGACCAAGCAGGCCGCCACCGGCAAAAGCTTCACCAACATGGACACGACGCTCGCGACCGACAACACCAAGCGTGTCACGCTCGACGTCAACCAGGTGATCAGCCCGACGCTCGCGATCCGGGCCGGCGGCTTGTTTCAGGATGCCGATGTGGCCGGGCGCAGCGCCACCACGGATGACCGCGATGGCGGCTTCATCGCGGTGACGTGGAAACCGGTCGATGCGGTCAAGCTGACCGCGGATTACGTCCACACCGATCTGCACGGCATTCCGGATTTTGGCGTGCCTTATGACCGGCCGAGCACGGCAACAACGGCTGGCGGGCCGTTCCCGGATTTCGGCGCCAACCGCAACAACTTCTACGGTTTCGTCGATCGTGATTTCTTCAAGGTCAGCCAGGACATCGGCACGATCAATGGCGAATTCCAGATCACGCCGGATCTGGCGGTAAGCGACAAGATCAGGGCCTCGCAATCGGTGCTAAACTATATCGGCACGATTCCCGAGACGCCCAATCTTACCGGTCCGCCTTCGGCCTGGACACTGAGTGCCAATCCGCAGAGCCGTTATCAAGTCACCGACGTGTTCGCCAATCAGTCCGAGGCGACCTACAAGTTCGGCCTCGACGGCTGGCGTCACACCGCGCTCGCGGGGGTCGAAGTCTCGCGCGAGACGTCGAGCATCGACAAGTATACCGGCCTCAGCTCGGAAGCGGTCGGCACCCCGTCCGCCGGCGCCGGCGCGGTGACTCAGAGCGTGTTCAATCCGCAATATACGTTTTTGCCGTTTCCCGCGGCGACGCTTGCGGGATTGCCCACCAAGGTCGGCATCGACACCAAGAGCGTCTACCTGCTCGACACCGCCAATTACAATGATTTCGTCATTCTCAATGGCGGCATTCGGTATGATGACTACGGCATCAACGTCAGCGGTTATGGCAGCGGGAGCGCGGCAGGGGTTTTCGGCGCGCAAGCCGCGCATTTCGGGCTTGCGAACTTCAACCTCGGCATCGTGGTCAAGCCGCTGCCGATCGCGAGCATCTATGCCGCCTATGCGACGTCGTCGGATCCGGTCGGATCCGAGTTCGACGGCACCAGCGCCGCCTATGGCGGGCTGGCGCCGACCCTCAATGGCGGCTCCAATCAAATCTTCGGGCCGGAAAAAAACAAGGCGATCGAAGTCGGCACCAAGTGGGAGATGTTCAATCGCCATCTGTTGCTGACCGCGGCACTATTCCAGACCGAAAAAGATAACGCGCGCGAGTCGCAAAACATCGCCTCCGCGGCGGCTGCGACTGCGGCATGTCCTTATCCCGCGGGCTCGGTCGGCAGCGTCGCCTGCATCAGCGCGGGCGCTGCCTATCGCATCAGGGGTGTCGATCTCGGCGCCGGCGGCAAGATCACCGACAAATGGAGCCTGTTCGGCGGCCTCGTTCTGATGCAATCGGAAGTGACTAAGTCGCTGGTCGCGCCGGCCGATCCACTGCTCTACACCACCAATGTCGGCCTCCCACTGGCGAATGTGGCGCATCAATCCTTCAGCCTGCTCAGCAAATACCAGCTTACGGACATTTGGGAAATCGGCGGGCAGGCGGTCTACCGGTCCAAGATTTACGGCGGCACCCTGCTGGCCGCGAACCAGGGCACGTCGCTGCCGAGCTACTGGCGCTTCGACGCCTTTGCCGAAGCCAAGATCGACAGGAACTGGACCGTCAAGCTGTTCGTCAACAACATCTTCAACAAGCTCTATTACGACGCGCTGTATCAGAGCTCGGCACCGTTCGTCCTGGAGGCGCCCGGCCGCAGCGCCTCTTTAGTCGTTTCTGCGAAATTCTGATCTGCCTGCGTCATGCCGATCTGCGTCCCCGAGGTGCTGAGCAAGGCCGACGTGGCGGAATTCCGCCGCGTCATGGACGGCTGCGCGTGGGAAGACGGCCGCTCGACCGCCGGAGCCCAGTCGGCGCGGGTCAAGAGCAACGAACAGCTGCCGCCGGACAGCGAGGTATCGCGCCAACTCGGCAACCGTGTCATCTCGGCGCTCACCGCCAGCTCACGGTTCATCTCCGCCGCGATCCCGCTGCAGATTTTTCCGCCGCTGTTCAACCGTTATGTCGCAGCGGAAGGACACCATTTCGGCATTCACGTCGACAACGCGGTGCGCGGCGATCATGTTACGGGACTGCGGATCCGGACCGATCTGTCGGTCACACTGTTCCTCTCCGAACCAAACGAGTACGACGGTGGTGAACTGGTGATCGACGACTTCTACGGGTCCCATGTCATCAAGCTCGCTGCGGGAGATCTCGTGCTCTATCCAGCCTCTAGTCTGCACATGGTGAGGCCGGTCAGGCGCGGCACGCGGGTAGCGTCATTTTTCTGGCTGCAGAGCATGATCCGCGATGCCCAAGCCCGCAGCCTGATTTTCGATCTCGATACCGCGATCCAGGCGCTGGTCGAGCGTCTTGGGCGAGACGATCCCGAAACGGTGAAATTGACCGGTGTTTATCATAATCTGATCCGCCATTGGGCCGAGGTGTGATCGATGTTGTGCGCCAACCGTGCCAGCTGGACAGCTTGGCCGGCAGAGCGCCGCGAAGTATCTAGATCCGTTCCAATCTAGAAATGCTCGAATATGCAGCTCGCTTGGTTGATCGGTGACGCCGTCGGCTGCTACCCAGACCCTCGGTATGGTCGTCCCTCATGAGATACGGGGGCATTGGGTGAGCAAGTCGGTTGATGTCACAGGAGGGCTGGTCGCGTCGGAAACAACGTGACGGTCGTCGTCGCCGGATCTCGCAACGCTTCTGTGCGGCGACGCTGCTGCCCGGGGCGGTGGCGAGCCTGGGCTATCTGGTGAATCCGGCGACTGCGCGTGCCGAGGATAATGTGGCGAAGAACGCAACCGAATTGCCGGCCGTCACGGTCGTTGCTCCCGTAGCGAAGCCGAAGCGCGCGGCTACGAAACCCGCCACTCCGACGCGCGCGGCTTCGAACCAGGCTACCAGCCAGCCCAATCAGTCGGCACAGCAAGCACCTTTGTCAGAAGCGGGCGCAACCACCCCGGCGCAGGTTGCGCTGGATCGGAAGATGCAGGGGTTCGATCAGTCGCGCGACCATGTTCTGACCAAGCTCGGAGCCTCGTCCACCACGATCGATCGCAGCGCGATCGAAGCCATGCCGCAGGGCGACAACACGCCGGTCGATAAGTTGGTTCTGCAATTGCCCGGCGTCAATTACGATTCTGCCGTCTCCAATCCCAACTTCCACGTCCGCGGCGAATACTCCAACGTTCAGACCCGGATCAACGGCCTGGTGCTGCCGGAAGGTGTGTCGGGTCTCGGTCCCGTGATCGACACCAATTTCATCGGCAGCCTGTCGCTTCTGACCGGCACACTGCCGGCGCAATATGGCCTGCGTACCGCCGGCGTCCTCGACATCACCAGCCGAAGTTTTTCCACGCCGGGCGGCAGCGTCGGCATCTATGGCGGCAGCCAAGCCACGATCACGCCGAGCTTCGACTATGGTGGCAGCGTCGGCGATACCCAGTATTTCTTCTCCGGCCGCGGCAATTGGAACAACCTCGGAATCGAAAATACCACCTCGTCGACCTCCGCGATGCACGACCATACCGATCAGGGCAAGCTGTTCGCCTACGTCTCGACCCTGCTCAGCGAGCAAAGCCGCCTCAGCGTGATTTCGGGGGCGTCCTACAGCCGGTTCCAGATCCCCAACAATCCCGGCCAGATGCCGTTGGGCGACTTCGGACCCGCCACTTTCAACTCATCGACGCTGAACGAAAACGAGGTCGACCAATATTATTACAACATCGTTGCCCTGCAGACCAAAGGCGAGGTGGTCGATACCCAATTCTCGGTGTTCTCGCGCTACGCCCAGGTGCATTTCATTCCCGATATCTTCGGCGACCTCGTCTTCAATGACGTCGCCTCCAATGTGACCCGCTCCAGTCAGATGGTGGGCAGCCAGTTCGACGCGTCTTACGAGATGAACAGCGCGCATACGCTGCGGGCGGGTTATATGATCACCGCGGAGAAGACCGACGTTTCCAACATCTCGACCGTACTCCCGGGCGCCATCGGAAACGCCTCGCAGACACCTTTCACCATCAACAACTCCAATTCGCTGCTCGGCTGGAATCTCGGCACCTATGTTCAGGACGAATGGAAGCTGACCAATCAGCTCACGTTGAATTTCGGAATTCGCTTTGATCAACTGTTTCAGTTTGTCGACGCCAACCAGTTCAGCCCGCGCGCCGCGCTGGTCTACAAGCCGTTTGACGGCACCATTTTTCATGCCGGCTACGCCCGCTATTTCACGCCGCCGATGCAGGCTCAGGCGACCCAGTCCAATCTTTCGCTGTTCAACAATACCACCAACCAGCCGGCTGTGGCGCTGAACGATCCGGTGCTTCCGGAGCGCTCGCATTATTTCGACGTCGGCGTCGAGCAGAAGCTTCTGCCGGGCCTCACCTTCGGTCTCGATGCCTATTACAAGATCGCCACCGACCTGATCGACGACGGTCAGTTCGGCCAGGCGGTGGTGCTGACCCAGTTCAACTGGGCGCGCGGCTACAGCGAAGGCGCGGAAGCCAAGATCAAGTATCAGAGCGGTAATTTCAGCGCCTACGGCAACCTCGCCTTCAACATCACCCGCGCGGTCGACCCGGTCTCGAACCAGTATCTCCTCGATCTTCCGACCTATACTTTTCTGCTCACCAACTATCATTACACCGACGACATGCAGATGCTGACGGGATCGGCAGGCGCATCCTATCGCTGGAACCAGACGCTGTTTTCCATCGACATGAAATACGGCAGCGGTCTGCCGACGGGCTTTGCCAATTCCGCGTTCAACCAGCCCTATGTCACCGCCAATCTCGGCATAGCCCACGAGTTCCAGGCTTTTCCGGGGGCCAAACCGACGACACTGCGATTCGATGTCGTCAATCTGTTCGACAAGATCTACGAAATCAGGGACGGGGCGGGCATCGGTGTGTTCGCGCCCCAATTCGGCCAGCGTCGTGGGTTCTATGCAGGCATCTCGCAGAAGCTGTAACGCCTTTGGAATTGATCGATCCCGGCCCGTTCCGCTACGGGCCCGAGCCCGAACTATGCACGCTTCTATCGGCTGGAGCATGCCTCGTTCACTTTTAGATCCGATCAAGTTTACGACGAATGTCGTTGACACCTATCCGCGATGCCTGTGATGTTATATTGAAACAGCGCGATTACGCGAACAGTTCCGCAGATACTGCGGTCAAGGCAGATGTCGGCATGAAGTGGTTTCGATCGAACATCAGGCTTGGATCACGGCTCGCGCTTGCGGCGCTTGCGATCCAAGCTGTGCTGTCGTTCGGTCATTTCCACGAGGGCTCCGCGCAGGCCGCTGCTGCACCGGCGCAGCTCTTGCAAACTGGCCACGGCGTCGCGCTGGCGGCGGCTCGCTTTGCGGTTGCGCGCGAAAATCCGCGTTCCGGTCATGAACCCTCTGGGCATTCCGGCGATGGCTGCGCGATCTGCGCTGTCATGGCGCTGGCCAGCACCATGACAGTGGCGACACCGCCGGTTCTAGAGCTGCCTGCCAGGTCCGAATTCTACTATCTGGCCATCGATGCCGGGCTGTTCGATCTGAACCCTGCCGGCGTCGCTTTTCAGCCTCGCGCTCCGCCAATCGTTTGACGCCGATTGCTGGCAACGGCGTGTTTGCGCCCTGATCCCGCGGCTTCGCGAGGTAATGGACCGGACGCACGCCATGATCTGATCCGCACTGTGAGTGGGCTAAACTATGAACATGTCACGTTTTCGATCGACCGCCGTGATTCTCGCGCTGGTCATGCCAGCGCTGGCATCGCCGCTCTCGGCGCAGCAGGGCGTATCGCCCGCAATGGCGCCGCAGCCGGCTCCCGCGCTGTCGCAGCCTCTGGCCAGTCCTGCGGCGGCCGCGCCGAAGGACAGGGTCGAGCAAGGCGGTGGCGAACAGGGACAGGGAGCGGCGATGGCCGCTCCATCGCCCGCAGCCTCGGCCGCCCCGGACGCGGATAGCGGCCGGCCGCTGCGATCGGCGACGGCCGGACTGCACGAGTTGTCGCCGTGGTCGATGTTCCTGGCGGCGGACATCCTGGTCAAGGCGGTCATGATCGGGCTCGCCTTTGCCTCGCTGGTGACGTGGACCATCTTCATCGCCAAGACGATCGAGTTGTCGATGGTTCGACGTGCCTTGCGCACCGCGCTTGGCAGGATCGGCGATGCCAAATCGCTGGCCGATGCCCAGCGGGCCCTGGGCAACAAGGACAGCGTACTGTCGTCGCTGCTGGCGGCCGCTCTGCGCGAGGCCCGGCTCTCGGCGGGAATTTCCAGCGATGCCGGCATCAAGGAGCGCGCGGCTTCGAGTTTCGCCGAGATCGTGCGTGCCGAGGCACGCCGTATCCATCTCGGCATGGGCGTGCTGGCGACGATCGGCGCGACCTCGCCTTTCGTCGGCTTGTTCGGCACGGTCTGGGGCATCATGAACAGCTTTATCGGCATCTCCAAATCACAGACCACCAATCTCGCCGTGGTCGCGCCCGGTATCGCCGAAGCCTTGCTCGCCACCGCCTTCGGTCTGGCCGCGGCGATCCCAGCCGTGATCATCTACAATCACTTTGCGCGGAGGACCAAAGGCTATCTGGAACTGATCAGTCGGGCGTCGGGCGCGGCGGCCCGGCTGCTGTCAAGGGATCTCGACCGCACCCATGTGGCGACGCATGCGCGCGCGGCGGAGTAGGCCATGGCGATCTCGCTTGCAGACACCGAGCTCGATGACGACGAGGATTTCGCCGAGGCTCACGAAATCAACGTCACGCCGTTCATCGACGTCATCCTCGTTCTCCTGATCATCTTCATGGTGGCGGCGCCGCTGTCGACGGTCGATCTTCCGATCGATTTGCCGTCCTCGAGCGCAACCCCGCAGAAGAAGCCGGACAAGCCGACCTATGTCAGCATCAAGCCCGATCTGGCGCTGGCGATCGGCGAATCCGCGGTCAAGCGGGGCGACCTGGTACGGGCGCTCGATACCATGGAGGGCGGCAGCAAGGACCGCTTCATCTTCCTGCGCGCCGACCGCGCGGTGCCGTACGGCGAATTGATGGACGTGCTGGAAATCCTGCGTGCCGGCGGTTACGCCAAGATCAAGCTGGTGGCGCTGGAGGGCGTTCCGGCCGGCGCCGCGGCTGAAGGCGCAAAACCTTGAGCGGCGAGATCGCCATGTCCTCCTTGGACGCCGAGCCAAAATCTTCGCGGCGGTTGTGGGTACTGGCCGGCATAGCCGCGCTCGTGCTCCATCTTGGCGGCGCGGCGCTGGCGGTGGCGCATCTGCACAGCGACGATCCCGATGAAGATCTTGGCGCCCCCGCGATCGAGGTCGGTCTGGAACTGACCGCGCCGCATGTGGCGCCCACCGATCTGCCGCCGGGCCCGGACACCGAGGCCTCCGTTGCGTCCGCCGCGATGGCCGAGCAGAAGGCCGAGGTCCAGCCCACCGAATTGCCGAAGGACCAGCCAACCGTGCAGGAGGATGCCGACCGCCAGGTCAGCCCGAACGATCAGAGCAAGCCCAGGGAAGACGACGTGAAGCCCGCGCCGGTAGCGACCTCGGCGTCGGCGGAATTGGCCGCGGTCGTAGCGACCGCAATGCCAAGTTCGGATGATGTTCAGGAAGCGCCGCGTTCGGTTGCCCCCGCGGAGGGCGCGGGAAAAAGTCTGCAGCGCGTGAAGGCCACCTGGGTCAACAAGCTGGTCGCGCATCTCGACAAACACTTGATCTATCCGCAGGAGCGCGACAACAAGGCCGCCAAGATCACGCTCGGCCTCGAACTGGATCGGCTGGGCCACGTCGTCGCCGCCAGTATCGTCGAAGGATCGGGAGATCCGGTGTTCGACCAGGCGGCGTTGGCGATGGTGAAACGATCCGATCCGGTGCCAAAGCCCCCGCCAGCGGTCGCCGATGAAGGACTGAAATTCACGCTGCCGGTGGTTTTTCGCAAGCACTAGCTGTCTGCCACCACCGCGGAAGCCTCAGATCATCTCAGGTAATATCGCACCCCGACATAGACCACGACCAGGCAGGCAAAGATCAGCGCCACCGGAAGCCGGGGTTTTGTGTCCGGGCCGAGGGTTGGCTTGGGCCGCTGCGCGGCCGGACGTTTGAAGGCGGTCACGTTGTTGTCGGCCACGGGGGCGCGCGCTTGAGCCTTGACGTCGGGGGCTGCGCCGGCACCGCCCATCTCGGTGTAGTAGGTTTTGTACATCAGCGAGATGGTAGCCTCGCTCGCTTCGCTTTCCGGCAGGGTGTCGAGCAGCGTCTTGTAGCTTGCCAGGAACTGCTGGGCTTCGGCCGGCAGCGCCGAGGCGCCGTTCAGCTTGGCCATCATCTTCCAGGTCGCGAAATCGGCGCGCGCCCTGGTATCGGCGCGTCGGGCGATCAACATGTCGGCTGCCTTGATCAAAGATGGCCTCGGGTCATAGTGCCAGTCCGGGTTGTATTACCCGTTGCCAGTCAGGAAGAGAAGTAACCGTAGCACATAGCCGGTCACGGTTCGCAGTATCACCGAAATAACATCAAGATTTAGGCCAAGCTGGGCGCCAAGCAGCGGCAGCAGGATCAGGATGCCGATCAGGATCATCATTCCGAATGGTTCCAGACGGGACAGTGGCAGGCCGAGCCATCGCGGCAGCAAGCCGACCGCGACCCGGCCGCCATCCAGCGGCGGGATCGGCAGCATATTGAAGACGGCCAGGACGATGTTGATCAGAAGCGCGTTCTGGAGATTGTCGGCCAGCCACTGCGCAGCCCCGGCAGGGACCAGGGGCAGCACGTGAAAGGCAGCCGCCGCCGCCAAAGCGAGCGCAATGTTGGTGGCAGGCCCGGCCAGCGCCACCCAGACCATGTCGAGCCGCGGGTTGCGCAGGGCGCGAAAATTCACCGGCACTGGCTTGGCATAGCCGAACAGAAAGGGCGAGTGCGCCAACAAGAGCATCGCCGGCAACAAGAGAGTGCCGAACGGATCGATATGCTTGAGTGGATTGAAGGTGACCCGGCCGCGCTCCCAGGCGGTATTGTCGCCGAAATGGTGGGCGACAAAACCATGGGCCGCCTCGTGAAAGGTAATGGCGATGATCAGCGGCACGACCCATACCGAGAGGTCATAAAGTGAGAAGTTCAAGCTTTGGTCCTGAATGGTCTGGGGGAACGGCCGCCGTTGACATGTAGTCACGATCCGGGCGGGAGAACAGAGCGTAGAGCGGGTTCTAGGGGAAGCCGCAACCGCCGTCTGCCCCAGCAAATGGCGGATTAGGCCTTCGGCTCCAATCCGCCCAACGGCCATAATGGCGGCTCTAATGGCGTGGCGCGGATGGCCCCGCGAGGCGGACGAAACGGCCGAACCGGCTTGAGCCGAAGGCGGGCCGGTTGGGCTGTTTCGGCCGGGTGAGCGGGCCAGCGGTGGGCGAAACAATTTCGCCACCCTATAGAGGGCTGTTTCGATTGTTTCGGTCGTGAAAGTCCGACTGTTTCGGCGTTGTTTCGCCTTGTTTCATGGGCTGTTTCGCGTTGTTTCGGTTGTTTCGCTCTGATTGTTTCGGCGTTGTTTCGGAGGGCTCCGAAACAGTCCCGAAACAGTCCCAAAAACAGCACGCAGGGTAGGCAAAGGCGCGCCCTTCGCGCCGTGCCAACCATCACTCTAATACGTCGCCCGGCCGCCGGATATGTCGAACACCGCCCCGGTGGAGAAGGCGCAATCCTCGGACGCCAGCCACGCCACCATCGCGGCCAGCTCTTCCACCAGCACGAAGCGGCCTTTCGGAATTTTCGACAGCATGAAGTCGATGTGCGCCTGCGTCATCTGGTCGAAGATCGCGGTGCGGGCGGCGGCGGGCGTCACCGCGTTGACGGCGATCTGGTAGCCGGCAAGTTCCTTGCCCAGCGATTTTGTCAGCGCGATCAGGCCGGCCTTCGAGGCCGAATAGTGCGCGGCGTTCGGGTTGCCCTCCTTGCCGGCGATCGAGGCGATGTTGACGATGCGACCGTAGTTCTGTTTGACCATCGCGGGCACGATCGCCTTGCAGCAGATGAAGGGCCCGTCGAGATTGATGCGCAAGACCTTGCGCCACTCCTCGATGTCGGTTTCCCACACGCTCTTGTTGACCCCGGCAATGCCGGCATTGTTGACGAGGATGTCGATCCTGCCGAGTGCAGCGAGCGTGGCGTCGCGCGCCTGTTCGACCGCGGCCAGATCGGACACATCGACCTTGATGGCGATGACGCCGTTGCCGATGGCCTTGGCGGTCTTTTCGGCCAATGGCGCGTCATGGTCCCAAATCGCGACCCTGGCGCCGGAATTGACAAACCGCTCGGCGATGGCGCGGCCAAATCCCTGCGCCCCGCCGGTGACGACGGCGCAGCGGTTGTTCAGATCAATCTGGTTCACGGAGGAATCCTTGATTACAGCGTCCAGCCGCCATCGATGAGATGCGCGACGCCGGTGGTGAAGGCGCTCTCGTCGCTGGCCAGGTAGACGGCGAGCGCTGCGATTTCTTCCGCCGTGCCGAGCCGGCCCATCGGCTGCCGGCTGACGAACATTTCCCGCCCTCCCGGCCCTGCGGCCTTGGCGCGGTCCAGCATCGATGGGGTTTCGATGGTGCCCGGGCAAATGCAGTTGCAGCGGATGCCCTTGGTAACGAAATCGGCGGCGACCGCGCGGGTCAGCGCCGCCACTGCGGCCTTGGTGGCGCTGTAGACGTAGCGGTTGGGCGCTGCCTTGTAGACGCCGGCGGCGGAGGAGATGTTGACGATCGAGCCGCGGCCCTTCTCCAGCATGCCCGGCAGGAAGGCTCGCAGCGTCCGGTGCATCGACTTGACATTGAGGTCGAACGAGAAATCCCAGTCGTCGTCGGAGCAGTCGAGCACGGTGCCGTGATGGACGAAGCCGGCGGCATTGAGCAGGATGTCGACGGCGCCGACGCGCCTGGCCATCGCGGCGACTGCGGCGGTGTCGCGGACGTCGAGCCGGGCCACCTCCGCAATGCCTTGCTGGGCCAGCGTCGCCAGGGCCTTCTCGTCGATATCGGTGGCGAATACCGAAGCCCCTTCGCGTGCGAAGGCCAGCGCGCAGGCCCGCCCGATGCCCGCCGCGGCCGCGGTCACGAAGGCACGTTTGCCTTTGAGGCGGTCTGACATGTCGTACTCCCGAGATCGGTTAATGATTGTCCCGCGCCACGCCGACCTTGCCGGCGATATCGTGGTAGCGGGTGGCAAATTCCATGCAGGCGCCGGTGGCCTGCTGGCCCACGGTGTTGCGATAGAGTTCCTGCCATGGCGTCTGGTTGGCCGGATAGGGGAAGCCGCCTTTGGCCTTGAGATCCGCGCGACGCTGCTTGAGCTCCGCCTCCGAGATCAGGATGTTGGCGCTGCCCTTGTTGAGATCGATGCGAACCTTGTCGCCGGTCCTGAGGATCGAAAGCCCGCCATCGGCGGCGGCTTCCGGCGTGGCATTCAGGATCGACGGCGAGCCCGAGGTGCCGGACTGCCGGCCATCGCCGATGCAGGGTAGCGACAGGATGCCGCGCTTGATCAGGGCTGTCGGCGGCTGCATGTTGACGACTTCGGCGCCGCCGGGGTAGCCGATTGGGCCGGTGCCGCGCACAAACAGGATGCAGTGCTCGTCGATATCGAGCGCCGGATCGTCGATCCTGGCGTGATAGTCCTCCGGGCCCTCGAATACGATGGCGCGTCCTTCGAAGGCGTTGGGATCTCTGGGGTTGATCAGGTAGCGGTCGCGGAATTCCTTGGAGATCACGCTGGTCTTCATGATCGCGGAGTCAAAGAGGTTGCCGCGCAACACCAGGAAGCCGGCGTCCTTCACAAGGGGTTTGTCATAACTGAAGATGACGTCGCCGTCGGGCTTGGGCGCGTTGCGGCAGTTCTCGCCCATGCTGTGGCCGTTCACCGTCATGGCATCTTCGTGGATCTTGTCGGCCTGCATCAATTCGCGCACCACCGCAGGCACGCCGCCGGCGCGATGATATTCCTCGCCGAGATAGAAGCCGGCCGGCTGCACGTTGACCAATAGCGGGATGGCGTGGCCCAAGCTCTGCCAATCCTCGATCGAGAGTTCCACGCCGATGTGGCGGGCGAGCGCATTGATATGGATCGGGGCGTTGGTCGAACCGCCGATCGCCGAATTGACGACGATGCAGTTCTCGAAGGCCTTTCGCGTCAGGATGTCCGACGGCTTCAGATCCTCCCAGACCATCCCGACGATGCGGGTGCCGGTCTCATAGGCGATCTGGCCGCGCTCGCGGTAGGGGGCGGGGATCGCGGCGCAGCCGGGCAGCGACATGCCCAAGGCCTCGGCCAGCGAATTCATGGTCGAGGCGGTTCCCATGGTGTTGCAGTGGCCGACCGAGGGCGCCGAAGACGCCACGAGATTCATGAACTCCTCATAGTCGATCTCGCCCGCGGCCAGCTGCTCACGCGCCTTCCAGACCACGGTGCCTGAACCCGTGCGTTCGCCATTGTGCCAGCCATTGAGCATCGGGCCGCCCGACAGCACGATGGCGGGCAGGTTGACGGTCGCCGCCGCCATCAGGCAGGCAGGCGTGGTCTTGTCGCAACCGGTGGTGAGAACCACGCCGTCGAGGGGATATCCGAACAGGATTTCCACCAGCCCGAGATAAGCCAGGTTGCGGTCCAGCGCCGCGGTCGGGCGCTTGCCGGTCTCCTGGATCGGATGCACCGGAAATTCCATCGCGATGCCGCCGGCGGCGCGGATCCCCTCCCGGACCCGATGGGCGAGTTCGAGATGATGGCGGTTGCAGGGCGACAGATCGCTGCCGGTCTGGGCGATGCCGATGATCGGCTTGCCGGATTGCAATTCGTGCCGGGTCAGGCCGTAATTGAGATAGCGCTCAAGGTAAAGCGCGGTCATCCCGGGGTTATGTGGGTTGTTGAACCACTCGCTGGAGCGAAGTTTGCGCCTGGTGACCCCTGTAAGCGGCTTGTTCATGGTTCCTCCCGCAGCGCACGCGCCTTATTTTTGAGCGGTTTCGTATTGGCGCTGAATGCTTGCATGGTCAATGCCTGCTGCGCAACGCTCGGGAAAGCGGTAACTTTCTACGACTTTGATCCAACGACATCCCCGAAAAAGTCTGGTAAGACCCCGACCAACAACAGAATGATGGCGGTACGACCGCCAAGCTTACGCAATCCGGGAGGATATATATGTCGTCGGTGCAGATTCGGGACGTCCGGAAATCGTTTGGCGGCTTTGAAGTTCTGCATGGCGTGTCGATCCCGATCGAGGACGGGGCGTTCGTGGTGCTGGTCGGGCCGTCGGGCTGTGGCAAGACCACCCTGCTGCGGATGTTGGCCGGCCTGGAAAACATCACCTCCGGGACCATTTCGATCGGCGACCGCGTCGTCAACAACGTCCAGCCCAAAGAGCGCGATATCGCGATGGTGTTCCAGAATTATGCGCTCTATCCGCATATGACGGTCGCCGACAATATGGGATTTTCGCTGAAACTGCGGGGCGCCAGCGCGGCCGAAATCTCCAAGGGGGTCAAGCGCGCCGCGGAAATCCTGGCGCTGACGCCGCTGCTTGATCGCTATCCCCGGCAGTTGTCCGGCGGCCAGCGCCAGCGTGTCGCCATGGGGCGCGCCATCGTACGCGACCCCCAGGTTTTCCTGTTCGACGAGCCGCTCTCCAACCTCGACGCCAAGCTGCGGGTGGCGATGCGCACGGAAATCAAGGAGTTGCACCAGCGGCTGAAAACCACGACCGTTTACGTCACTCACGACCAGATCGAAGCCATGACCATGGCCGACAAGATCGTGGTGATGCACGATGGTATCGTCGAGCAGATGGGCTCCCCGCTCGAGCTTTACGATCGCCCGGAGAATCGTTTTGTCGCCGGCTTCATCGGCTCACCGGCGATGAACTTCCTCGACGGCAAGCTCGTGTCCAACGGTCAGCTCTATGTCGAGACCGCCAATGGCAGCCGGCTGCCGATAACCGCGGCGCCTACGGCGTCCGACGGCAAGCCCGTGGTCTATGGCGTTCGCCCGGAACACCTGGAGATGGCCGATGACGGGATCGAGGCCGAGGTCGTGGTCGTCGAACCGACGGGCGCCGAAATCCAGGTGGTCGCCCGCATCGGCACCCAAACGATCATCGCCGTTTTCCGGGAGCGCCACATGGTGAGCCCCGGCGAGAAAATCCACTTGAGGCCTCGTCCCGACCTGGCCCATTTGTTCGACAAGGACACCGGCCAGCGCCTGTAGCGCGACTGCAGAGCGACCGTCAAACCGAAAGCCAGCAAGGCGCACAACAACAGGGAGAATGCAACCATGAGTGATTTCAACAGGCGTGACGTTTTGAAGGTCGGCGTCGGTGCCACCGCGGCGCTGGCCGGCACCGGTATCGTTCCGGTTCGAGCCGCCACCTGGACCAACGTACCCGAGAAGGATGCCTCGATCCGGGTTCTGCGCTGGAAGCAGTTCATCCAGGCCGAGTTCGACAAGTTCGCCGAACAGACCAAGAAGTTTACTGAGAAGACCGGCGTCAAGGTCAAGCTGGAGGCCGAAAGCTGGGAAGACATCCGCCCGAAGGCCGCGGTGGCCGCCAATGTCGGCGCGGGTCCGGACCTGATCATCGGCACCCTCGATGACCCCTTCAAATTTCCGGAGAAGCTGATCGATATGACCGAGGTCGCCGATTATCTCGGCGCCCAGTATGGCGGCTGGTATCCGGTGGCAGAGAAGTACGGCAAGAAGGACCAGACCTGGATCGCGATTCCGCAGGGCGCCACCGGCGGTTGCATGAACTACCGCATCAGCCACATGAAAGCGGCTGGCTTCGACGAATTTCCGAAGGATTTGCCCGGGTTCCTCAAGCTCTGCCAGGGCTTGAAGAAAAACAACACGCCGCCCGGCTTCGCACTCGGTCATGCGACCGGCGACGCCAACGGATGGTGCCAGTGGCTGTTGTGGGCGCACGGCGGCAAGGTCGTCGATCCCAAGAACCAGGTGGTGCTCGATTCGCCGGAGACCGTGGCCGCGCTGGAATACGCCAAGCAGCTCTATCAGACCTTCATTCCCGGCGTCCTGTCCTGGAACGATTCCAACAACAACAAGGCCTTCCTCGCCGGCGACATCAGCCTGACCTTGAACGGCATCTCGATCTGGACCGTGGCCAAGAATTCGCCCGATCCGAAGCAGCAGGAAATCGCCAAGGACATGGACCACGCGGCGCTTCCGATCGGTCCCGTCGGCAAGCCGACCGAGCAGCAGAACGTGCTGGTGGCCTATGGCTACAAGCACTCCAAGTATCCCAAGGCGGTGAAGGAATATATTCGCTTCATGTGGGAGAAGGAAAACTACGATGCCTGGGAAGTGGCCTCCAACGGCTACGTGGCGCCGCCGCTGCCGGCCTACAACGACAACCCGGTCTGGACCTCCGATCCCAAGATCACGCCCTACCGCGATTGCCTGAAACGCTGCCTGGACAATGGCTATGCCGGCGATCTCGGCTACGCCTCAGCCGGCGTGATGGGCGATTTCGTGGTGGTCGACATGTTCGCCGAGGCCGCCTCCGGGGCCCAGACGCCGGCGGACGCCGCCAAGCGGGCGGCCGAACGCGCCAAGCGTTACTACAACATCTGACCAAGCAGAACGTGCGCGGCGTTTCGGAAATTTCCGGACGCCGCGCCGCCCATTCCGGGAGTTCACCATGGCCGTGCTAGCTGAAACCGTCGCGCCAGCGCCGCGTCGGAGCCTTTTCTCCATGGCGCTCGAGGACCGCAACGTTCTGGGCGCGATGTTCATGCTTCCGGCGCTGGCCATTCTTGTCCTGTTCCTGGCCTATCCGCTCGGGCTCGGCCTGTGGCTTGGCCTGACCGATACCAAGATCGGCGGCGAGGGCCGCTACATCGGCCTGGAAAATTTTGTCTCGCTGGCCAAGGACACCGTGTTCTGGCTGTCGGTCTTCAACACGATATTCTACACGGTGACCGCCAGCGTGATCAAATTCGCGGTCGGGCTTTATCTGGCGCTGCTCTTGAACGAGCGCTTGCCGTTCAAATCGGTGATGCGGGCCATCGTGCTGCTGCCATTTGTGGTACCGACGGTGCTTTCCGCGATCGCCTTCTGGTGGATCTACGACTCCCAGTTCTCGATCATCTCCTGGGTGCTGATCAAGATGGGCCTGATCCATAGTTATATCGATTTTCTCGGCGATCCCTGGAACGCGCGCTGGAGCGTGGTGCTGGCCAACATATGGCGTGGCGTCCCGTTCGTGGCGATCACGCTTCTGGCGGGATTGCAGACCATCTCGCCATCGCTCTACGAGGCCGCCAACCTGGACGGCGCCACCAACTGGCAGCGTTTCCGGTTCATTACCTTGCCGATGCTTTCGCCGATCATCGCCGTGGTCATGACGTTTTCGGTGCTGATGACGTTCACCGACTTCCAGCTGATCTACACCATCACCCGGGGTGGACCGATCAACGCCACGCATCTGATGGCGACGCTCTCGTTCCAGCGCGCCATCACCGGCGGCCATCTCGGCGAGGGGGCGGCGATCTCCAACGCCATGATCCCGTTCCTGGCGGCCGCGATATTGCTGAGTTTCTTCGGCCTGCAGCGCAGCAAATGGCAACAGGGCGGGAGGGATTGATCGTGACGAGCCTCGAAGATCAAAGCGATGGCATGTCCTATCTGGAGAGCTGGCCCCGCCGCGCGCTGAGGGTCTATTTTCCGCTCAGCCTGATCCTGGTCTTCCTATTGTTCCCGTTCTACTGGATGGCGACTACGTCGTTCAAGCCGGACGCGGAAATGTACGATTACGAGAAGTACAATCCGTTCTGGATCGTTCACCCGACGCTCGAACATATCCATAAGCTTTTCATCGAGACTGACTATCCGCAGTGGATGTACAATACCCTGATCGTCTCGGTGTCATCGACCTTCATCTCGCTGTTCGCCAGCGTCTGCGCCGCCTATGCGATCGAGCGGCTGCGCTACCGGGGATCGCGCTATGTCGCGCTCGGGATTTTCCTGGCCTACCTGGTGCCGCCCTCGATCCTGTTCATTCCGCTGGCGACCATCGTGTTCAAGCTCGGCCTGTTCGATGGCAATCTGGCGCTGATCCTGACCTATCCGACCTTTCTGATCCCGTTCTGCACCTGGCTGCTGATGGGCTATTTCCGCACCATCCCCTATGAGCTGGAGGAATGTGCCTTGATCGACGGGGCGACCCGGCTGCAGATTCTCACCAAGATCACCTTGCCGCTCTCCTTTCCCGGCTTGATATCCGCCGGCATCTTCGCATTCACGCTGTCGTGGAATGAATTCATCTACGCTTTGACATTCATCTCATCGTCCGAGAACAAGACCATCCCGGTTGGTGCCATTACCGAACTGGTCAACGGTGACGTCTATCACTGGGGTGCCCTGATGGCCGCGGCGCTGACCGGTTCGGTGCCGGTGGTCATTCTCTATTCCTTCTTTGTCGAGCATTACGTTTCGGCGATGACCGGGGCGGTGAAGGAGTGAGGCGCTGGTTCTGATGATGTCGGCATCCTCCCCGGTCCTCGTCCTGAGGAGCATCGCAAGAGCGATGCGTCTCGAAGGACGGCCACAAACGACGGTGCAAGCGGCCATCCTTCGAGACGCATCGCGCTTGCGCGATGCTCCTCAGGATGAGGACAGAGCTCGCTGATCCAGGTTGAAGCCTAGGTTCACAAGCGTAAATGATTGGGAGACAGGTCTTGCATATTCTGGTTCTGGGCGCCGCCGGCATGGTTGGCCGCAAATTGACGGACCGGCTGGTCCGCGACGGGCACCTCGGCAACAAGGCGATCACGCGGCTGACCCTGCAGGACGTCGTGGCTCCCGCCGAACGTCCCCACGCCGGATTTCCGGTCGACGTCGTCACCTGCGATTTCGCCGTCGCGGGTGCCGCCGAAAAGCTGGTGGCCGACCGGCCCGATGTGATCTTCCATCTGGCGGCGATCGTCTCCGGCGAGGCCGAGCTCGATTTCGACAAGGGCTATCGCATCAATCTCGACGGCACGCGGATGTTGTTGGATGCGATCCGGCTGGTCGGCGGCGGCTATAAGCCCCGGCTGGTGTTCACCTCCTCGATCGCGGTGTTCGGCGCGCCATTCCCGGATGCGATCGGCGACGAGTTCTTTCATACCCCGCTGTTGAGCTATGGCACCCAGAAGGCGATCGACGAGCTCCTGCTCGCCGATTATTCGCGCCGCGGTTTCCTGGACGGCATCGGCATCCGCCTGCCGACCATCTGCATCCGTCCGGGCCTTCCCAACAAGGCCGCCTCCGGTTTCTTCTCCAACATCCTGCGCGAGCCGCTCGCTGGCCACGAGGTGGTGCTGCCGGTGTCCGAGGACGTCCGCCACTGGCATGCGACGCCGCGCTCGGCGGTCGGTTTCCTGCTTCACGCCGCCACCATGGATTCGCAAGTCGTCGGCGCGCGCCGCAACCTCACCATGCCCGGCCTTTCGGCAACCGTCGGCGAACAGATCGCCGCCCTGAAGCGGGTGGCGGGGGAGAAGGTGGCGGCCCGGATCAAGCGCGAGCCCGATCCCTTCATCATGGGGATCGTCGCGGGCTGGCCGCGCAATTTCGATGCCAGACGGGCGCTTGAACTCGGCTTCACCACTGCCGAAAGGACCTTTGACGACATCATCCGGATTCACATCGAGGATGAACTCGGCGGCACATTCGCGGCCTGAGGTTTGGGATTCGGTCATGACCAGGGTGGCCTGCATCGGCGAGTGCATGATCGAATTGAAGCAGGCCGAGCGCGGCCTGTATTCACGGGGTTATGGCGGCGACACCCTGAATACGGCCATCTACCTCGCCCGCCTTGGCGCCGATGTCGACTATATCACCGCGCTCGGTGACGACCCCATGAGCGATGCGATGCTGGCGGGCTGGGCCGCCGAGGGTGTCGGAACCAGTCAGGTATTGCGGCTGCCTGGCAAGCTGCCGGGTCTCTACATGATCAGCACGAATGACGCCGGTGAGCGCCGCTTCTTCCACTGGCGCGAAAGTTCGGCCGCGCGCAGCCTGATGGATCGGCCGGAAACCAAAGGCATCCTCAAATCGCTGGCAAGCTACGCGCTGGTCTATCTCTCGGCGATCACCCTGTCGCTTTACAATGACATCGGACGACGCCGGCTGCTCGCGGCCTTGCGGAGCGCGCGAGATGCCGGGGCGCGCATTGCCTTCGATACCAATTTTCGCCTCCGCGGCTGGCCTGATCTCGATCTCGCGCGCGCCGCCTATGGCAATGCGTTCGAAGTCGCCGATATCGTGCTGGCCTCGACCGAGGATTTGCGGCCGCTGTTTGACGGGGAAAGCGACGAGCGGCTGCTGGCGCGCATCTCATGCAGCGAGGCGGTGCTGAAATTGGCCGAGCCCGCCAGCATCGTGCGCTTCGGAGCAACTTCGTACGCGCTGAAGGCCGAACCGGCCACCAAACCCGTCGTCGACACCACCGCCGCCGGCGACAGTTTTGCCGCGGCCTATCTTTTCGCGCGCATGGCCGGCGCGGACCCGGTCGAAGCCGCGCGCGCTGGGCATCGCCTGGCCAGCGTCGTGGTCTGTCACCACGGCGCCATCATCCCGCGCCCGGCGATGCCCGGCGATGTCGCGGCAAGGCCGGCAATCTCTCAAGAGCTCTCGGCATGAGAACGAAATCAGGACCCTCGTCGCAAGACCGCCAGGAGCAACTCGCCGCGCTGTTCAGGGCCGCCCGCGTGATACCCGTCCTGACCATCGAACGGCCAGAGGATGCTGTGCCGCTGGCCAGGGCGCTGGTGGCGGGCGGGGTGCGGGTGCTGGAGGTCACGCTGCGGACGCCGGTCGCGATCGCGGCCGCCAGGGCGATCATGGCCGATGTGCCGGAGGCCGTGGTCGGCATCGGTACCATCCTCAACCCGGATGATCTGGTGCGCGCGGAAGCGCTCGGCGCGGCCTTCGGCATCAGTCCCGGCGCGACGCCGGACCTCCTGCGGGCCGCTGCGGCCAGCACCTTGCCGTTCGCGCCGGGGATTGCGACGGCCTCGGACCTGATGCAGACGCAGGCTCATGGCTTTCATGTCGTCAAATTTTTTCCAGCCGAATCCTCGGGCGGCATGAGGGCGCTGCGGGCCTTGGCGGGGCCGTTTCCGCAAGCGCGGTTTTGTCCGACCGGCGGTATCTCCGAGGCCAACGCGGCGGAGTGGCTGGGCGAGCCGAACGTGGTGGCGGTGGGCGGTTCCTGGCTGTGCCCGGCGGCGGAAATCCGGTCAGGTCACTGGGCCGGCATATCAGCCATATGCGCGCGGACGATGAAAGCGCTGAAACCTTGCGTGTAGAATGCCGGCCGATGGGTTACAAACCGATCGAGCCAAGACTGGTTTAGCCAAGACTGATCGAGCCAAGACAGGGAGAACGACCATGACCGCCAGTATCGTCGGATGGGCGCACACGCCGTTCGGCAAGTTCGATACCGAGACCGTCGAGAGCCTGGTGGTCCGTGTCGCCAACGAGGCGCTGGCTGATGCCGGCATCACCGCGGCCGACGTCGACGAGATCGTGCTCGGACACTTCAACGCCGGCTTCTCGCCGCAGGATTTTACGGCTTCCCTGGTGCTGCAGGCCGATCCGCACCTGCGCTTCAAGCCGGCGACGCGGGTGGAAAACGCCTGCGCCACCGGATCGGCCGCCGTTCATCAGGGCATCCGCGCGATCGCCGCGGGCGCGGCGAAAATCGTGCTGGTGGTCGGGGTCGAGCAGATGACCCGCACCCCGCCGGCCGAGATCGGCCGCAACCTGCTGCGCGCCTCCTATCTGCCGGAGGACGGCGACACCCCCGGCGGCTTTGCCGGCGTGTTCGGCAAGATCGCGCAGGCTTATTTCCAGAAATACGGCGACCAGTCCGATGCGCTGGCGATGATCGCCGCCAAGAACCACAAAAATGGCGTCGCCAATCCCTATGCGCAGCTGCGCAAGGATTTTGGCTATGACTTCTGCCGCTCCGAAAGCGAGAAGAATCCCTTTGTCGCCGGACCGTTGAAACGCACCGATTGCTCGCTGGTGTCGGATGGCGCGGCGGCGCTGGTCTTGACCGATGCCGATACCGCCAAGAGCATGGCCAAGGCGGTCAACATCCGGGCCACCGCGCATGCGCAGGATTTCCTGCCGATGTCCAAGCGCGACATTCTGCAGTTCGAAGGCTGCACCGTGGCCTGGCAGCGTGCGCTGCAATCGGCCGGCGTGCAGTTGTCCGACCTGTCCTTTGTCGAAACCCACGACTGCTTCACCGTCGCCGAGCTGATCGAATACGAGGCCATGGGGCTGACACCGCGCGGGCAGGGCGCCCGCGCCATCAAGGAAGGCTGGACCCAGAAGGATGGCAAGCTGCCGGTCAATCCCTCCGGTGGCCTGAAGGCCAAAGGCCACCCGATCGGCGCCACCGGCGTCTCCATGCACGTGATGACGGCGATGCAGCTGGTTGGGCAGGCGCCCGAGGGCATGCAGATCAAGAATGCAAAGCTCGCCGGCATTTTCAACATGGGTGGCGCGGCGGTCGCCAACTATGTCTCGGTGCTGGAGCCCGCGAAGTAGGGGCGCGTGGGAAATGGTGGGCACGGCGCGAAGGCGCGCCTTTGCCCACCCTGCGCAGTGGCGAATTTCGTAGGGTGGGCCAAGCCAGCGGCGCGCGAATGCGCAGGCCGCTGGTGCGCCCACCATCTCTTGTCGATGTGCCGCCGTTACTAAGCCGCACCAATCATCGGGATACAGCGAAGCCCTACGGCTTCGGGGAGCAAACACCATCATGGGACCACTATCGGGCATCACCGTCGTCGACATGACGACCGTGCTGATGGGCCCCTATGCCACCCAGATGCTCGGCGATTACGGCGCCGATGTCATCAAGATCGAGACACTCGACGGCGACGTGACGCGGCAGATCGGTCCGACGCGCCATGCCGGCATGGGGCCGGTGTTCCTCAACACCAACCGCAGCAAGCGCAGTCTCTGCCTCGATCTGAAGAAGCCGGCCGGGCGCGACGCGGCGCTGCGACTGATCTCCACTGCCGACGTGCTGGTCTACAACGTCCGGCCGCAGGCGATGGCACGACTGCGGCTCGGCTATGACGTGGTTTCGGAACTCAATCCGCGCCTGATCTATGCCGGCGTGTTCGGCTTTGGCCAGGACGGGCCCTATGCGGCCAAACCGGCCTATGACGATTTGATCCAGGGCGGCTCGGCGCTGGCGCACCTGATGGCGGTCGGCGGCGACGACACCCCGCGCTATGTCCCGAACGCGCTGGTCGATCGCATCGTCGGGCTGACCGCGGTCGGCGCGATCTGCGCCAGCCTGGTGCATCGCGATCGCACCGGGCGCGGTCAGCGCCTGGATATCCCGATGTTCGAGACCATGGCAGGTTTTGTCATGGGCGATCACCTGGGCGGCCTGACCTACGATCCGCCGCTCGACAAAGGCGGTTATGCGCGGCACCTGTCCCGCGATCGGCGCCCCTACAAGACATCAGACGGTTTCATCTGCGTGATCGTCTACAACGACAAGCAATGGAACAGTTTTTTTGAGGCCACCGGCCGCACCGATCTGCGCGCCGATCCTCGATTTGCCAGCTTTGCCGGCCGTGCCGTCAATATCGACAGGGTCTACGCCGAACTCGCCCGCATCTTTGAGACAAAAACCACCGCGGAGTGGAGCGATCTGCTGGACAAGGCCGATGTGCCGGTCATGCCGATGCATGATCTCGAAAGCATCCTGCGGGACCCGCATCTGGTCGCAACCGATTTCTTTCCGCTCATCGATCATCCGACCGAGGGCCGCATCCGCAACATGAAGGTGTCCGCGACATGGTCGGAAACAGTCGCGGAGCCGACCCGGCTGGCGCCGCGGCTCAACCAGCACGGCCCCGAGATTTTGCGCGAGGCCGGCTTCTCGACCGAGGAGATCGCGGCGCTGGTGCGCGACGGCGTGACACGGCCGCCCGGCCTTCCAAAGGATTGAACCGATGGATTTCGCGCTCACCGCCCATCAGCAATCGATCCGCGACGCCGTCGCCAGGATCTGCGCGCGCTTCGACGATGCCTATTGGCTGAAGAAGGACAAGGAGGGTGGCTACCCCGCCGACTTCCACCGGGCGCTGGCGGAGGCCGGCTGGCTCGGCATCTGCATTCCCGAGGCCTATGGCGGTTCGGGTCTCGGCATCGTCGAAGCCGCCATCATGATGCGGACGATCGCGGAATCCGGCGCCGGCATGTCCGGCGCCTCCGCGGTGCATATGAATGTGTTCGGACTCAATCCCGTGGTGGTGTTCGGCACCGACGAACAGTGCCGGCGGATGTTGCCGCCGATCGTCGCCGGCACCGAAAGGTCCTGCTTCGCTGTCACCGAACCCAATACCGGCCTCAACACCACGCAGTTGAAAACCCGCGCGGTACGCCGCGGCGACAACTATATCGTCAACGGCCAGAAGGTCTGGATCTCGACCGCGCAGGTCGCCGAGAAGATCCTGCTGCTCGCGCGCACCACGCCGCTGGAGGAGGTGAAGAGCCCGACCCACGGCCTCAGCCTGTTCTATACCGATTTCGATCGCAGCCGCATCACGGTGCACGAGATCGAGAAGATGGGCCGCAAGGCCGTCAACTCCAACGAGCTCTTTATCGAGAATTTCGAAATCCCAGTTCTGGATCGTCTCGGCGAGGAAGGCCGCGGCTTCGATTATATTCTCCATGGCATGAACCCGGAGCGCATCCTGATCGCCGCCGAGGCGGTCGGCCTCGGCCAGGTGGCGCTGTCGCGGGCCGCCGAATATGCCAAGGAGCGCATCGTATTCAATCGTCCCATCGGCATGAACCAGGGAATTCAACATCCCCTGGCGAAAAACTGGATGGAGCTGGAGGCGGCCTGGCTGATGACGCTATCGGCCGCCTGGCATTATGATCAGGGTCAGCCCAGCGGTCCGGCCGCCAATGCCGCGAAGTATCTCGCCGCCGAAGCTGGCTATCACGCCTGCGAGCAGGCGGTCATGACCCATGGCGGCTTCGGCTATGCCAGGGAATACCACGTCGAGCGCTACTTTCGCGAATCCCTGATTCCACGCATCGCCCCGATCAGCCCGCAGCTCATTCTCAGCTTCATCGCCGAGAAGGTGCTCGGCCTGCCGAAGTCCTATTAAGGGGGAGACGGTGGTGATATCCGAATCGTCAACCGCGGGGCTTGCTGAAGCAGGGCGCCCACCAAGGGCGCCCCTACATCCCTGCCAGTTTCGTAGGGGCGCCCCTTGCGGTCGCCCTCTTCCTTGTACGCGCCCAATTGGTTTGCCGCGGCCATGAGCTTCATCACGGGCGTCGGACTGACATCCTATGGCCGGCACGAGGGCTCCTCCTCGCTCGATCTCATGAGCCAGGCGGCCACGCTCGCGCTCGCCGATGCCGGCCTGGAACGCGGCGACATTGACGGCGTGCTCTGCGGTTACTCCACGGTGTCCCCGCATATCATGCTGGCGACGGTGTTTGCCGAGCACTTTGGCATCAAGCCCTCTTATGCCCACGCCGTCCAGGTCGGCGGCGCCACAGGTTTGGCCATGACCATGCTGGCCCATCATCTGGTTGACGCAGGCGTGGTCCGGCACGTGCTGGTCGTGTCGGGTGAGAATCGCCTGACTGGACAGAGCCGTGACGCCTCGATCCTGGCGCTGGCGCAGGTCGGACATCCCGACTACGAACTGCCGCTGGGGCCGACCATTCCGGCCTATTATGGCCTCGTCGCCTCGCGCTACATGCATGAATACGGCGTTACGCAGGAAGACCTCGCCGAATTCGCGCTGCTGATGCGGAGCCACGCACTGATGCATCCGGGCGCGCAGTTTCACGAGGCCATTACCGTTGCCGACGTGATGGCCTCGAAACCGGTGGCGATGCCCTTGAAACTTCTGGACTGTTGTCCGGTGTCCGACGGCGGCGCGGCCTTCGTGGTCAGCCGCGAGGCCACCGGCGAGGCCAGGGTGCGCGTGCTCGGTTGTGCGCAGGCCCATACCCACCAGCATGTCACGGCCGCCCCGCGCTTGAGCGAACTCGGCGCCGAGATCGCGATCGCGCGGGCCAAGCAAGCTGCTGGCGTTGAGATAACCGACGTGCGCTACGCCGCGGTCTACGACAGTTTTACCATTACGCTGGCCATGCTGCTGGAGGACCTGGGCCTCGCCGGGCGCGGTGAGGCAGCGGCGCGGGCGCGCGCGGGATATTTCAGCCGCGATGGCGGGATGCCGCTCAATACCCATGGCGGGCTTCTGAGCTACGGCCATTGCGGGGTCGGCGGCGCGATGGCCCATCTGGTCGAAACCCATTTGCAGATGACGGGACGCGCCGGCCATCGGCAGGTGCGCGACGCATCGATTGCCTTGCTGCACGGCGACGGTGGCGTGCTGTCCTCGCATGTCAGCCTGTTTCTGGAGCGCACGCGATGAGGGCGGACTGGACCATGGGGCAGGAGGCGATCATCTACCAATCCTGCGCCGCCTGCGGCGCACGGCAATATTTCCGCCGCAGCTTCTGTGCGGCTTGCGGTGCGCCGGACCCGGCTGAGATGCGCGCCAGTGGCGAGGGCACGGTCTACGCCACCTCGCTGGTCTGCCGCGCCGCCACGCCGGAGTTAAGATCGCACATTCCCTACAACATCGTTCTGGTCGATACCGCCGAGGGCTTTCGGATGATGGCTCACGGCGACCATGATCTCGCTATCGGCGACAGCGTCATCGCGCAATTTACGCCGTTCGCCGGCCGCCTCGTTCCCTATTTTGCAAGGAAGAAAGCATGAGCCGTCTGCAAGCCGCCCTTGATCCGCGCTCGGTCGCCATCATCGGCGCTAGCGAAAATCCCAACAAGGTCGGTGGCCGACCGGTGCACTATCTCGACAAGTTCGGCTTCAAGGGCCGCATCTTTCCGATCAATCCGTCGCGCCGCGAGGTGCAGGGACACACATGCTACAGCAGCCTCGGCGACCTGCCGGAGGCGCCGGACATGGCGATCGTCGCGGTCGCCGGCGACAATGCTATCGAAGCGGTGGAGGCGTGCGCCGCGCGTGGTGTCAAGATCGCCGTGGTGATGGCGTCGGGCTTTGGCGAGGTCGATGCCGTCGCTGGCAAGGCCAAGGAGCGGCGCATGGTCGAGGTCGCGCACCGCGCTGGCATGCGCATCGTCGGTCCGAACTCGCAAGGCCTGGCCAATTTCGGCACCGGCGCGATCGCCAGTTTTTCGACCATGTTCATGGACATGGACCGCGCGGAGGGCCACGTCGCGATGCTGAGCCAGAGCGGCGCGCTGTCGACGGTGCCGGTCGGGTTTTTGCGCCAGCGCGGCATCGGCGTCCGTCATACCCATGCCACCGGCAACGATGCCGACATTTCCGTCGGCGAACTCGCGGTCGCGGTTGCCGAGGACGCGGAGGTCAAACTGCTGCTGCTCTATCTCGAAAGCATCCCCGAGAAGAAATACCTCGAGGAACTGGCAGCCATCGCGCTCGACCGCGACCTGCCGATCATCGCGCTGAAGTCCGGCCGCTCCGAAGCCGGCCGCCAGGCGGCGCAATCGCATACCGGCGCGCTCGCCAACGAGGATCGCGTGGTCGATGCCTTCTTCGAGCATCACGGCATCTGGCGCGCGCCGGACATGCGCGGCCTGGTGGAAGCCACCGAGCTGTACCTCAAGGGCTGGAAGCCCCGGGGCAGGCGGCTGGTGGCGATCAGCAATTCCGGCGCGGTCTGCGTGCTGACGGCCGACGCGGCCACGGCCGTCGGCATGCCGATGGCACGGCTCGCGCCGGAGACCGACGTGAAGCTCAAGTCCATCCTGCCCAGTTTTGCCACCACCACCAACCCGATCGATCTCACGGCGGCGCTGTTGTCCAACAGCGCCCTGTTCGGCGACATCCTGCCGGTCATTGCCGAAGATCCCGCGGCCGACGCCTTCCTGATCGGCATTCCCGTGGCTGGTCCCGGCTATGATGTGGAAGCCTTTGCGCGCGATGCCGCGGCGTTCGGCCGGCAGACCGGCAAGCCGCTGGTGATTGCGGCGACCCAGCGCTCCGTCGCCGATCAGTTCGCGAGCCAGGGGCTGTCGGTATTTCCGACCGAGACCGAGGCGGTCAGCGCGTTGCATCAGTTTCTCGCCCATCGCGAGTTGATGGCGCGCGCGCTTCTGCGCAAGGCGCAGGGCCGACTGATTTCCTCGCCGCCGATGCCAGCGATGGCCACCACCATGCTCAACGAAGCCGACAGTCTTGACCTGCTGGCCGCGCGCGGCATCGCGGTGGTGGCCGCATCGTCTGTGCCGCTCGTGCGCCGAGGTGGCGGCGGCCTTCGCCGCGATCGGCGGCCCGGTCGTGGTCAAGGGCTGCTCGGCCGATATTGCGCATAAGTCCGAACTTGGACTGGTGAAGCTCGGCATCAGGACGGTCGAGGACGCGGCAGAGGCCTTCGCCGACATGGAAGGTATCATCAACGGCCAGGGGCTGCGGTTCGACGGCGTCATCGTCGCGGCGATGGCCGGCGGACGGCGCGAGATCATGATCGGGGCGCATCGCGACGCCGTCTTCGGCCCGGTCGTGGCCGTTGGTGACGGCGGCAAATATGTCGAGATTTTCCGTGACACCACGCTGTTGCTGCCGCCCTTCTCGAAGGATGAGGCGATCGAGGCGCTGCGCCGGCTGAGGGTGGCGCCGCTGTTTTCAGGCGTCCGCGGTGAGCCGCCGATGGATATCGATGCGCTCAGCGAAGCCGTGGTCCGGATCGGCGAACTGATGCTCGATCCGGCCGCTCGGGTCATGAGTCTCGACCTCAATCCGGTGCTGCTCGACAGCGCCGGCAAAGGTTGCGTCGTGGTCGACGCCGTGGTCTTTCAGGGATGACGCTTCATCGCGCTTCGAAGCCAAACTGGATACAGTTTGGCCGCAACATGCCAGTCACCGGGTCGCGCTATCGCGCGCCCGGTGACAGGCGCGGCGCAGCAAGCCAGCCGACGCGGAACTAATGGCCGGGTTGCCCGTCGCGTTCAGTCGCCCGCAACCGCAGCGGGCAAATTCACCCCCAATGAAAGACAAAACTGGCGATGACAAGCATGGCCGTCACCGCCAGCATTTGCGCGAGTGCTTCCGAGACTGCCCTTTTGGCCGCTTCATGCATGCGCTTCTCCCTAGACCCAGGCATGACTCGTCGCTGCGCGAGTGCGCAGACGACGGCCATTTATTTTTTTCTCGGAACGCCCCACGACGATATTCGCTACTAAAGAGTCCCCACTCAGCGAATATCGACCGCATCAAGATCGAGCAGCAATACGGCGGCATTTTGGCCCGCGCGCAGCCGGTTTGTGCGTCTGGCGTGGAATTTTGAAAGCAGCAGGCAAGGTGGTAGCATATTGAGGGGTCGCAGCGCGCGCGTTCGATGGTGCCGCGTGCAACCAACAACCAGGACGTGGAATATCGAGGCGAATCATGGCCCGCATCGACTACAGCAACGCCGTCGAATCAAGCGAGCGCACCCGAGAAATCCTTGGCAAGAATCGTAACGCCAATATTTTCAGAATGATGGCGCATTCGCCGAGCCATCTCGAACAATATTGCCGGCTCGGCGGCGCGATTCGGCACAAGGGCGAACTCGATCCGGTGGTGCGCGAGCTGGCCATCACACGCACGGGAATTCTTTGCGAGGCACCCTATGAAGTCGTTGCCCACCGCCGTATCGGCAAAAACGTCGGCGTGACGGATGAGCAGAATGCCGCGCTCGGGGATTGGCAAGGCGCCTCCTGTTTCGACGAGTTGCAGCGCGCGGCGCTGGCTTTCACCGACGAGATCGTGACGCTGCGGCGTCCAACCGACGCCACCTTCAACGCCATTGCCGCCAAACTGACACCCGCGGCCCTGGTCGAACTGCAGCTCGCCGTCGGCTTCTACATCATGACGTCGAAGTTTCTGGAGACGTTCGAGATCGACCTGCAGCCGGTCGAGGATGTGGTTGGATCCGCGGCGGCGAGCTAGGTCGCCGTCAGCAGATTCACCCTGATGGTGGCGACCTTCAGTCGGTCAGCGAGCAGCAGCGCGAGATTGCGCATGATCCGCTCGCCAGGGCGCGGATGTTGTTCGCGGAAGCGCTGGAAATCGGACAGCGGCACCTCGAGCGCGGTCGAGGCCACATCGGCAAATACGTCGGCGATGTGGTGCGTTTCCAATAGCGCCATTTCACCGAACGCCATCCCGGCCGTGAGCGTCGCCAGCCGGACGCCGTCGGGCAGCTTGACGTGGACGACGCCGCTGCGAAGAAAGAATATCGATAGCGCGGGTTCTGCCGCCGCAATGATCCGTTGCCCCGGGTGATAGGTCTGGAGGGTCCCGAGCGAAGCGAGCATGGCCAACTCATCCGGGCTTAGCCCCGCGAGCAGGCTCTGTTCGGAAAGCTCGGTGGCCTCGATCTGGTCGATCGACCCGCCATGGCGATAGACGATCTGGTCCTCGGCCCATTCGATGGCATCGTCGAGCAGCGGATAGTTGCGTAAATTGGAGCTGCCTTTGACCCATTCGTCGAGCGGTTCCCATTGCGGCGAGCCGCGCTTGATGCCGGAGATGATCGCGGTGATGTGCAACACCGCCAGCTCGCGAAAACCCTCGGCCAGCAGGCGGGCGCCGGCGCGCGTCATCGCCGCGACGCGGCGCAGGTCGAAGATGATGAAATGCGGACGCTCCTTGGCCTCAAGCTGGCGCCAGATGTAATCGACATTGGAGAAAGTCAGCGTGCCCACCAGTTCGAGAATGCGGACATCGGCGTGATGTACGGCGAGAATCTTCTGCTCATGCGGCCGCCGGCTGCGTCGGGAGGCACGCTTGCCGATATTGTAGTCGGCGATGATGCTGTTGCGGGCGTCGTCGCTGCGGTTGAGCATGTGCAGATCGTAGTGCTGTGACAGCGCCTCGCAGACCTTGATGCCGCGCACGCTGTTGCCGTGGCTGTCGAGCCGCGGCGAGTAGCTGCCGAGCCCGAGCCGCGCCGGCAGTGCGGCCAGGATGCCGCCGCCGACGCCGCTTTTGGCGGGGATCCCGACGCGATAGATCCATTCGCCGGCATAGTCGTACATGCCGGAAGAGGTCATCACCGACAGCGTCCGCGAGATCGCGTAGGGGGTCATGACCTGTTCCCCGGTCACGGGATTGGTGCCGCGGTTGGCGAGCGTCGCGCCCATGACAGCGATATCGCGTGCGGTCACCAGCACGGAGCATTGCCGAAAATAGACCTCCAGCACCGCTGCGACATCGTCCTTGACGACCCCGGAATTGCGCAGGAGAAAGCCGATCGCCCGGTTGCGGTCGCCGGTTGCGCTTTCGGAGGCGTAGACCGCTTCGTCGATATCCAGTTCGCGTCCGGCAAAGCGGCCCAATGCCCGACGAATATAGTCGAACGCACCGTCGCCCTTGGCTTGGTAAATAAGACCGGAGCAGGCAATCGCGCCGGCATTGACCATCGGATTGAAGGGATGATTGTCGGCGTTGAGCCGGATCGAATTGAAGGGATCGCCCGACGGCTCCACTCCGATCTGGCTCTCCACCCGGGCCGCGCCAAGCGTATCCAGCGCCAGCGCGAACACGAACGGCTTGGACATCGACTGGATCGTGAAGGCAATCCTGCTGTCGCCGACCTCGTAGACGTGCCCGTCAAGCGTCGCAAGGCCGATGCCGAAATGATCGGGGTCGGCCTTGCCAAGCTCGGGAATATAATCGGCGACCGTGCCGCCGGTATCAGCAGCAAAATCCGCATGACAGGCGCTCAAGAATCGCAGCAGGGGCGGCTTTGCGGCGGCCCAATTTTTGCTGTTGTGGTGGTGGGCCGATCGAAAGTTGTTCATATCCTGTCCTGTCGAGCGAAGTTTGGCTGGCACGCGCCGATGCTACGGTGCATCGGGCATGGCCGAAACAGAATTCGATGGCGTTTTATGCGGCAGTTCCAGCGCGGCAACGTTGCGGTCAGGTCTCGAGGATGGCCAGCACCTGACCTTCGGCGACGACCTCATCGAGACGGACCAGGATCGTCTTGAGCCTGCCCGCGGCCGGCACGGCGACTGGAATTTCCATCTTCATGGCTTCGACCATGGCAATGTCCTCGCCGTTGCCGACATTGGCGCCGACTTCAACGAGAATGGCGCAGACGCGCCCGGCCACCTCGGTCACGATCTTGATTTCCGGCATTCACGTTCTTCCTGCCATCGTCTGAATGGCTTTTGGTTGTGACGGCAGATTGCCTGAGGTAGCTTGATCTGCAAAGGGGGACGCCCGTCATGAACTGGAAGCCAGAGCTCGACGACCTCGCTCGCCGCGAAGCCTTCGCGCGCGAGATGGGTGGCGTCGACAAGGTCAAGCGGCAGCGCGACCAGGGCCGGCTTACCGTTCGCGAGCGGATCGACAGGCTGGTCGAAAGCTTTCATGAGATCGGCGGGATTGCCGGCACTGCCGATTATGACGCGCACGGTGAACTGAGGGATTTGACGCCGGCCAATTGCGTGTTCGGCCGCGGCCGGATCGCTGGCCGCACCGTGGTCGTGGTCGGCGACGATTTCACGGTGCGCGGCGGCTCGGCTGATGCTTCGATCTCGGCAAAACCGCTGATGGCGGAGGAGATGGCGCACGATTTTCGGCTGCCCATCATCCGTCTGATCGAAGGCTCCGGTGGCGGCGGCTCGGTCAAGACCATCGAGACCAAGGGCGCCGCCAATCTGCCAGGCGGCATTGGCGGCACCCGCTGGTACGCCTACACGACGGCCAACATGGCGCGCGTTCCGGTGGTCGCCCTCGGCCTGGGTTCAGTCGCAGGACTTGGCGCGGCAAGACTGGCCGCCAGCCACTATTCGGTGATGACAAAGGACTCCGCGATGTTCGTTGCGGGGCCGCCGGTCGTCAAACGGCTCGGCCAGGATCTCAGCAAGCAGGAGCTCGGTGGCGCCGAGATCCAGACCAGGGCCGGCGGCGTCGACGATGCCGTCGATAGCGAGGAGGAGGCGTTCGAGCGCGCAAGGCGCTTCCTCTCCTATCTGCCGTCTTCGGTCTACGAATTGCCGCCGACCATTGTCGCCGACGATGATCCGGAGCGATCGGAGGAATCGTTGATCTCTGCGGTGCCGCGCAATCGCCGCCAAGTCTACAAGATGCGCCCGATCATCAGTGCCGTCGTCGACCATGGCTCGTTCTTCGAGATGGCTGGCAATTTCGGCCGCCCGATCATCGCAGGACTGGCGCGGCTCGAAGGCCGCGCCGTGCTGGTGCTGGCCAGCGATCCCTATCATTACGGTGGCTCGTGGACGGCGGAAGCCTGCCAGAAGGTGGTACGCTGGGTCGATTTTGCCGAGACCTTCCATCTTCCCATTGTCTATCTGATGGACTGTCCGGGTTTCATGATCGGCCTGGAAGCCGAGAAGGCGGCGACCATCCGCCACGGCGTGCGCGCCATGGCCGCCGTCAACCAGACCACCGTGCCCTGGTGCACCATCATCATCCGCAATTCGTTCGGCGTCGCCGGCGTCGTGCATCAGCCGGCGGACCGCTTCTCGCTGCGCTATGCCTGGCCCTCGGCCTATTGGGGTTCGCTGCCGCTGGAGGGTGGCATCGAGGCCGCCTATCGCGCCGACATCGAGGCATCGGACGATCCGCAAGCAAAGCTGAAGGAGATCGAGGACCGTCTGAACAAATTGCGCTCGCCGTTCCGCTCGGCCGAAAAATTCTGGGTCGAGGAGATCATCGACCCCCGCAAGACGCGTTCGCTATTGTGCGAATTCGCACGCCTCGCCGAGCCGCTGCGCACGCCGGGACCGGCCACGAATATGACGATCAGGCCTTAGTTTCTGCCCCTCGCCCCGCGAAGGGCGAGGAGAGGGAGAAGAAATTCACACTGCTACGGGCTTCGGCGCCTTCGCGATCGTCAGGGTGATCACGGCCGCGATGACGCAGAGTGCGCCGGCTGCGAAGAAGGCCGGCAGATAACTCGCAAGCAGCGTCCGCGACAGGCCGGCGCCGAAGGCCGCGGTCGCAGCACCCATTTGATGGCCGGTAAAAATCCAGCCGAACACCAGGTTGGCGCGCTCCGGCCCGAACCGCTGCGCAGTCAACCGCACCGTCGGCGGCACGGTTGCGATCCAGTCGAGGCCATAGAACATCGCAAACAGCGACAGGCCGTAGAACGAGAAATCGGAGAACGGCAGGAACAACAGCGACAGGCCGCGCAGGCCATAATACCAGAACAGGAGATAGCGATTGTCGTAACGGTCGGACAGCCAGCCCGAAATGATGGTGCCGAAGAAATCGAACACGCCCATGGCCGCCAGCAGGCTTGCGGCCTGAACCTGTGGAATGCCGAAATCGAGGCACATCGGAATCAGGTGCACCTGGATCAGGCCGTTGGTAGAGGCACCGCAGATGAAGAAGGTTGCGAATAAAATCCAGAACACCCGCTGCTTGGCGGCATCGCGTAGCGCGCCGAGCGCTGCCGCGGTAATCGGCGCGGTGTTGGCAGGTGCCACAGGCAAAGGCTCCGTGCCGTTGTCGCCGAACGGCCGCAAGCCTAGGTCACTTGGACGATCGCGCATCACCAGCATCACCGCCGACGCCGCGACCGCCAGCATCCCGCACATCAGGCCGAGCGCCGCGCGCCAGCCCATCCGCTCGGTGATGGCAGCCAACAGCGGCAGGAACACGAGTTGTCCGGTCGCCATGCTTGCCGTGAGGATGCCAACGACAAGCCCACGTCGCGCGTTAAACCAGCGCGCCGCGACGGTAGCGCCCAGTACCAGCGCGGTCATGCCGGTGCCGATGCCGACCACGACACCCCAGAGCAGGATCAATTGCCAGACTTCGGTCATGGCCAGCGAGGCCACCAGCGCCGAGCACACGATCAGGAGCGCCGCCAGCGTCACCCGGCGCAGCCCGTAGCGGTTCAACAGCGCTGCTGCGAAAGGCGCCATCAGTCCGAACAGGATGAAGCGGATCGACAGCGCCGATGAAATCGCCGCGGTGCTCCAGCCGAATTCCTTCTGCAGCGGCACGATGAAAACACCGGGCGCGCCAACCGCGCCGGCGCTGACCAGCGCGGTCAGAAAGGTCACGCCGACCATCATCCAGCCATAATGGATGTTGCGGCGGGCGAGGGCGGCCGACAGCCAAGTTGAGATCATGATAGTTCCTTGCCGGAATTCCGGATGAGATAAGGTGTGATGAGCCAAGCGTCAGTCGGTTGACAGTCCGCTCGACCTTCGCGCGATATGACATGATCCGCGATTTGTCTTAAATGGCATATTTCCCTCAATTCCGGACATTGCCATCATTCATGCAGTCTCCGTGATTGAGGTTGAACCCATTTAATCCTGAGAGATCCCCCATGAATCGACCGAGCGGCATGCGGGCGGCGGATACGATGGTGACGTGATCGGAAGCTGCGGCCATGGGGGTGGTTCCTTGTGCTCGATCGCGGATTAAGATTATGGTCATCATACGATGAGTGGCAAAAATTGCAACGGCGGCCGCCGGATGATTTTGTCGTGATGAGATGGCGCCCCGCCCGTCGCCAGCCAGGCGCTGCCACAAACTTCGCCGCCGGGTCCACTTCATCTCCGCAGACCGGCGGCCGGTTATGGGGGGTCTGCCTACGCCGGCGGAAGTGCCTCGATCGCCTGGTAGACCGAGGTCACCGCGCCTTCCAGCCAGCCCGGCAGGTAGCTGTAGGCATCGCCGGCCAGATAGAGCTGCCCCTGCGGCTTGATGATGGCCTGATAGATCTCGGGCTGTCGGGTAGCGGTCAGGCCAGCCCAACCGCCGACCTGGAAAGGCATGTAGTGCCAGGCGATGGTGACGCCGCGGTCGGTGTAGATCTCGCTTTCGAAGCCGGGTTGGTTCGGTCCGGTGGCCGGATGCAGGTGCTGCCCGCCTTCCAGCGCCTTGGCAATACGCTGCGCCTGCGTCAGCCTGCCGAACTTTTCTGCCACCGGACCGCGGTTGTAAGCACCGGTCAGCACGCCCGTCGGGGCATTGAATTCGTCCGACGGGTACCAGATCTGTCCGATGTCGTCGTCGGTCCAGCTGATCCCGCCATAGATGTGGTTTTCTTTCTCCCAGAAGCGGGTTCTTGCCTGCCAGCCTACCTTGATCGCCGGAACCTGCTCGACCTTGCCCAACGCCTCCGTGAAAGTCCTGGGAAATTGATCGGCAGGAAGAATCCCCTGCAGAAGGTTCGGCGCCATGGTCGAGAGGCAGAAATCCGCGACCTCGACCGAGTTTTTGGTGGTGACGCGGATTTTCGTATTCTGGACATTCTCGATGCGCGTTACCGGATGCTGCAACAGGACGAGGTCGCCGACATAGCGGATCTGCCGTCGTCGCATCCCCGGCTCACGCGGATCGTTCGGCTGCAGCCGGATCGCTGCCTCGGGAATGCGCTGCACCAGAAGCCGTTGCCAGATCCGATCCATGCCGCCAACTGGCTGCATCAGCGAATTCTGCCACAGGATATTATCGGCGTTGAAAAGAAACGAGCCCGGCGTCAACTCGGGATCGCCACCCCCGACAAAGCCTGATTTCAGCACGTCCTCCAGAGCCACCTTGTCCTTGATCTTGCCGGGCGTATTCCATCCGCCTGGGAGATCGCTGTAGCCGAGGCGGGCGGAAGAGGGGAATTCACACTTCCCGTCCAGATCGCCGAATTGCTGGAGCATGCGAAGCATCCCGGTGGGATCTTCATCGAAATTGCAGGTGGGATTTTCCATTCTAGCCCATTTTGCGGCGAGTTCACCTCTCAGGCTGTAATTGATCTGATTGTAGGCGATGGGCTGGCCGTCCCTGAAGTTCTTGCTCCTCAAAAGATTGTAGTTCGATTGAAATATGTATGGCTCCAGCTCGACACCGATCTCGCCGCACAATTGCAGCAGATGAGCGTGGTCGCTGGGAATGCGCCCCGGTCCGGCATTGAGGAACAACTCGACCGGCGGCTTGTCATCGCCCGGGTGCCAGGTGTCGTCCGCGAACTTGCAGACCTGTTCGACGTTGGGAGGGCGTTCGGGCGGTGCCTTGTCCTCTTTGTAGCGGGAAACGTACATCGCCGGGAACAGCGCTTGCGGATTGTATTTGTTGAACCACCATTTTCTATAGGCGCCACGCTGGCCGTTGTCGTCATCCGGCCGCACCGTCAGGCTGCGTCCGCCATAGCGGCTGTTGGCTTCATAGATGGTAACCTTGAAGCCCGATTTGGCCAGTTTCCAGCCGGCGGTCAAACCGGCCATGCCGGCGCCGATCACTGCAACGCTCCGGCCCTTGCCAAAATCCCGGGGCAGGTCCGGCGTCGTGGCACGGGTCGGCCGCATGCCAAACGGCGGCAGTGCTGCCGTTCCCGCCAACGCGGCCATCGCACGGAGCAGGGACCGACGCGACAGTCGGCCCGGATCAGACGTATCCATCTTGAATCCTACTGTAGAAAATGCCGAAGCCTTGGAAACAGAATTGCCGGTAAAAATCGTGGATCTGGGAGTAACTATCTTAGACAGGATCTACCACATTATACAACTTTTGATAGCGTATCATGCAACTGCGTTAACCGAAAGTGCTTTTACATTCTCAGGGACCTACCTTTTGCGGTCGATGAAGCCCTGCATCAAACGCTGCGGTTCGCCGGTCAGGAAGGATTGCCCGAACACGCCGATGCTGAGATCGATGGACTCTTTCAGCGGCAATTCCTGCCATCGCCGGAGCAGGGCCTTTTGCGCGCGCAAGGCTTCCGGCGCGCCCTGCAGCAGCATGCCCAAGGTGCGCTCGACCGCCGCGTCGAGGCCGCCTTGCGGCGCCACGACGTCGACCAGGCCCCACGCCAATGCGGTCGGAGCGTCGATCGTCTCGGCCGTCATCACCAGCCAGCGGGCGCGGCCCCAGCCGATCAGCCTAGGCAACAGCGCGGCATGAATCACGGAGGGAATGCCGACCCTGACTTCGGGCATGCCGAATTTGGCATCGTGCGCGGCGATCCGGAAATCGCAAGCCGCCGCGACTTCGAGACCGCCGCCGAGACACCAGCCGGGCAGTCGCGCGATCACCGGCCCCGGAAAGGCTTGCACGGCCTCGCATAGATCGCGCAGACCGGCGATGAAGACTTCCGCGGAGGCCTGATCGAGCTTGGCCATTTCCTTGATATCGGCGCCGCCGATCAGGCTCTTTTCGCTTTCGCCGGCGAGGATGAGCGCGCGAATATGCCGCTCGGCGGCGAGCGCCTGCAGCCCCTCCCGAACGCCATTGATGGCGGCGGATCCCAGGATATTCAACGCGCCGGCATTGCAGATCGTGAGGCGAACGACGCCGCGGGGGTCGCGGTCGACGCCGCAATAGGGATTGAGCATGTGCATGAGCGTTCTCGCCGGCCGGAGTAAATTTGATCGAGAGTGGGTATTCCCGATTTAATGCTGGGCCTTGTCAAGCCGCGGTGGGCACAGGATGGCGCGGGGTATCTGTTCGGCTACCGCCCGGCGCCGACCTTACAAATAGATGCAGCTTTCCCGGCGGATGAGTGCTATTATATGATCCCAAACATTTTATGGAACTGCCATGCGCTACTCCAGGGAACATAAACTCGAAACCCACGAGCGGATCGTGAAGAAAGCTTCGGTACGGCTTCGCGAGAAGGGGGCCCATGGCATCGGCGTCGCCGATTTGATGAAGGATGCGGGCCTCACCCATGGCGGGTTCTACGCCCATTTTGCATCGCGCGAGGCGTTGGTGATCGAGGCCTTTGTCGATGCGATGAACCGCTCGACGGAGCGCTGGCGCAGGCTTGCCGAACAGACCCCGAAGGATGAGCGATTTGCGACGATCGTGGCATCGTATCTGACCCCCCTTCACCGCGACGATCCCGGCCATGGCTGCGCCGTTCCGACACTTGCTGCCGATATCGCCCGCGAGAGCCCGAAAACCCGCAAGGCCTTCGCCGCCAAGGTAGAGCAGATGATCGATTTCCTGGCCGAGCAGATTCCTGAACTGCCGCCCGAGGCCGCGCGCAAACAGGCTATGGCAGCGATCGCGACCATGATGGGGACGCTGGTGCTGGCCCGCATCGCCGGTCAAGGCGAGTTCTCCGACGCAATGCTAGCCGCCGGCCGCGATGCCGTGCTCGATCGCGGCTCAGCGCCGAAGCCGGTGAAGAGGACTTCCGCAAAAAAGGCCGCTGCTTCGCCGCCGCGGTGATACGGCCTTGAAGCCGCGGGCTTCGACGTTGGTCGTAGGGGACGGAAATTGTGGGCGAGTCCCGCATTTTCGCAAATGCGCTGCGCGTCGAGACCCTTTCCAAATGCCGCAAAGACTGCAAGATGCCGGCAAAACCGGCCCTTGCCCATAAGCCTATGGAGGAACTCATGCGCGAAATCGGACATTTCATTGGCGGCCGCGAGGTCGAGGGCACTTCCGGCCGGTTTGCCGACGTGTTCGAGCCGATGACCGGCGAGGTCCAGGCCAAGGTGGCGCTGGCCTCCAGAGCCGAGCTGCGTGCCGCCGTGGAGAATGCCAAGTCCGCGCAGGTGGAATGGGGTGCCACCAACCCGCAGCGTCGCGCCCGCATCCTAATGAAGTTCCTCGAATTGGCGCAGCGTGACTATGACAAGCTCGCCGACCTGTTGGCGCGGGAGCATGGCAAGACGGTGCCCGATGCCAAGGGCGACATCCAGCGCGGCCTGGAAGTGGTCGAATTCGCCTGTGGTATCCCGCATCTGATGAAGGGCGAGTATACCGAAGGCGCCGGACCCGGCATCGACATCTATTCGATGCGGCAGCCGCTCGGCGTCGTCGCCGGCATCACGCCGTTCAATTTCCCGGCCATGATCCCGATGTGGAAATTCGCGCCCGCGATCGCCTGCGGCAATGCCTTCGTGCTCAAGCCGTCGGAGCGCGATCCCGGCGTGCCGATGGCGCTGGCGGCGCTGATGATCGAGGCCGGCCTGCCGCCGGGCATCCTCAATGTCGTCAATGGCGACAAGGAAGCGGTCGACGCCATCCTCGACGACGCCGACATCCGCGCCGTCGGCTTCGTCGGCTCGTCCCCGATCGCGCAATATATCTACGAGCGGGCGGCGGCCACCGGCAAACGCGCGCAATGTTTCGGCGGCGCCAAGAACCACGCCATCGTGATGCCGGACGCCGACATGGACCAGACCGTCGATGCGCTGATCGGCGCGGGCTACGGCTCGGCCGGCGAGCGCTGCATGGCGATTTCGGTCGCGGTCCCCGTCGGCAAGACCACCGCCGACAGGCTGATGGAAAAACTGATCCCGCGGGTCGAATCCCTGAAGATCGGCACCTCGATCGATCCGTCGGCGGATTACGGACCGCTGGTGACCCGGGAGGCGCTTAATCGCGTCAAGAACTACGTCGAGATCGGAATTAAGGAGGGGGCCACACTCGCGGTCGATGGCCGAGGCTTCAAGATGCAGGGCTATGAGAACGGCTTTTACATGGGCGGATGCCTGTTCGACCATGTGACCAAAGACATGCGCATCTACAAGGAAGAGATTTTCGGGCCCGTGCTCTCGGTCGTGCGCGCGCACGACTATAACGAGGCGCTGAGCCTGCCGTCAGACCACGACTACGGAAACGGCGTTGCAATCTTCACCCGCGACGGCGACGCCGCGCGGGATTTCGCGGCCAAGGTCAATGTCGGCATGGTCGGCATCAACGTGCCGATCCCGGTGCCGATCGCCTATTACACCTTCGGCGGCTGGAAGAAATCCGGTTTCGGCGATCTCAACCAGCACGGGCCGGATTCGATCCGTTTCTACACCAAGACCAAAACCGTCACCGCGCGCTGGCCCTCCGGCGTCAAGGAAGGCGCGGAGTTCTCGATTCCAACCATGAATTGAGGTATCCTTAGGCTGGATATTTTGGAGAAGCCCGATGGCTGAGGCAGAGACACGTGGTCGCGCGGATGAACTGGAGGCCGCGTTCGAGCGCCGTGCGCGCGCCAATGGCCGCACGTTCGAAGAGGAAGTCGAGGAACTTCTGAAGAGCAAGGCGCCATTCTCGCCGGAAGAACGCGTTGCTGTGTCGCGGTACTTTAGATCGCAACATCCGGAAATCCAGCCCTCGCTGACGCTGGATGAAATTCGGGAAGGTTTGGAGTGAGCGATTTCATCGTCGACGCGAGCGTCGCGTTGAAATGGTTCGTTGCTGAGACGGATGCTTTGGTGGCCGACGAGCTTTCCGCAAGCAAGCACAGGTTGTTCGCTCCGCGATTGATCCTGACGGAGGTCGCAAACGCCTTGAGCCGCAAAGCGACAGCGGGGCTGATGTCGGTGGCAGAATCGTGCACGTATTTTCGGTCGTTGCCGATGTACTTGGACGGCCTTCTTGCGGTCGACGAGCTGATCGAGCCAGCGCTTGAGAATGCCTGCGCTATTCGTCATCCGATCTACGATCTGATTTATCTTGAAGCGGCGCGCCAGCTTGGCGGGCAGCTCGTCACCGCCGACCGCAGGTTCACCGCGAAGATTGCCGGTACCGGCCTCGCGCGTCACGTGATGCTGCTTTCGGACTGGCGGCCCGAATGACACACTTTGCCCTCAACGAGGACCAGATCGCCGTTCGCGACATGGCGCGAGCGTTTGCCGCGGCCAAGATCGCGCCGCACGCGCTGCGCTGGGATGAGGACAAGCACCTGCCGGTCGATGTGATGCGCGAGGCGGCCAGGCTTGGCATCGGCGGCATCTATATCCGCGACGATGTCGGGGGTTCGGCGCTGACGCGGTTCGATGCGGCGCTGATCTTCGAGGCGCTGGCGCAGGGCTGCCCGACGGTGTCGGCCTTCATCTCGATCCACAACATGGCCTCCTGGATGATCGACGCCTTTGGCAATGACAGCCAGCGGCACCAATGGCTGCCGAAACTCTGCACCATGGAATGGCTGGCGAGCTATTGCCTGACCGAACCCGGCGCCGGATCGGACGCCGCGGCGTTGCGCACCCGCGCCGTGCGCGACGGCGACCATTATGTGCTCAACGGCCAGAAGCAGTTCATTTCCGGCGCCGGCCAAAGCGATCTCTATGTGGTGATGGTGCGGACCGGTAGCGACGGCCCCGGGGGTATCTCCACCATCGTGGTCGAAGCCGGCACGCCGGGGCTGTCGTTCGGCGCCAACGAGCGCAAGATGGGCTGGAACGCGCAGCCGACCCGAGCGGTGATATTTGAGAACGCGCGGGTGCCCGTTGCCAACCGGCTGGGCGACGAAGGCATCGGCTTCAAGATCGCAATGGCCGGGCTCGACGGCGGCCGCATCAACATCGCGGCCTGTTCGCTCGGCGGGGCGCAAAGCGCGCTCGACCAATCGCTCACTTACATGAAGGAGCGCAAGGCCTTCGGAAAACGGCTCGATGAGTTTCAGGCGCTACAATTCCGGCTCGCCGACATGGCGACCGAACTGGAAGCCGCGCGCACCTTGGTCTGGCGAGCCGCCGCTGCGCTCGATCGCCGGGATCCTGAGGCCACCAAGCTCTGCGCCATGGCCAAGCGCTTCGGCACCGATGTCGGATTCGAGGTCGCCAACCAGGCTCTGCAGCTGCACGGCGGCTACGGATATCTCAGCGAGTACGGCATGGAAAAAATCGTGCGCGATCTGCGCGTGCACCAGATTCTCGAAGGTACCAACGAAATCATGCGGCTGATCGTGGCGCGCAAGCTGATCGAGGACGCGCGATGAAGGCTCAGGCGGCTGCGGTCACCGGTTCCGAGCCCGACCTGATCGCGCGGCGCGACGGCAATGCGGGCGTCATCAGGCTGAACCGGCCGAAGGCGATCAATGCCGTGACGCTCGAGATGTTTCGCGAGATCGAAAAGGCGCTCGATGCGTTCGAGGCTGATCCCACGGTCGGCCTGATCCTGCTCGAAGGCGCTGGCGACCGCGGCCTGTGCGCCGGCGGCGATATCAGGGCGCTGTACGAGAGTTCAAAGGCTGGCGGCGATCTCGGTAAGATCCTGTGGCGCGAGGAGTATATTCTCAACGCCCGCATTGCGGCCTTGCCAAAACCCTATGTCGCCTTCATGGACGGCATCGTGATGGGCGGCGGCGTCGGTCTTTCGGCGCATGGCTCCCATCGCATTGTCACCGAGCGAACGAGGTTGGCGATGCCGGAGGTGGGCCTTGGTTTCTTCCCGGATGTCGGCGGTACCTGGCTTTTGTCGCGCGCGCCGGGCGAGACCGGTACCTATTTCGGATTGACCGGCGAGACCATGAATGGTCCCGACGCGGTCTTTGCACATTTTGCCGACGCGGTCGTGGCTTCGAACAGGCTTGCCGCTTTGCGCCAAGAGCTCACGAAGCTTCCTGCCGGTACGACCGCGCGCGCGGTCAAAGCCTTGATCGATGGCTTTTCGACCGGCGAGCGCGCCGGGCCGGTCGCGGCGATCCAATCAGCCATCGATCGTTGGTTTTGCCATGACCGGATGGCAGATATCGTCTCCGCCCTGCAACGCGAGGGCTCGGAGCTGGCGCAATCGACGCTTCTGACGTTGAATGGAAAGTCGCCACGCGGCATGGTTGTCGCCCTGAAACTGATGCGGCTGGCGCGTGCCTCGTCCTCGCTCGAGCAATGCCTGGTGCGGGAGTATCGCGCCGCGCTGGAGGTGTTCAGGAGCGACGATTTTCGTGAAGGCATTCGCGCGGCCGTGATCGACAAGGATCGCAATCCCCGCTGGTCGCCGGCGCGGATCGAAGAGGTGACGCCCGCGATGGTCGCGCCCTACTTCGCGGAAATCGGCGCCGACGAACTCGTTTTCGCGCACGAAAAATAGCGAGGAAATTCGAAATGACAACGATTGCATTTATCGGCCTCGGCAATATGGGTGGGCCAATGGCCGCCAATCTGGTCAAGGCCGGTCACCAGGTAATGGCGTTCGATCTGGTGGAGGCCTCCCGCCACCAGGCCAAGAGCGATGGCGCTGCCATCGCCGAGAGCGCGGCTTTAGCCGTTGGTGGCGCGGAGGTCGTGATTACCATGTTGCCCGCCGGCAAGCATGTGCTGTCCGTTTGGAGCGACGTGCTTCCATCGACGCGCAAGGGGGCGCTGATGATTGATTGCTCGACCATCGACGTCGAAAGCGCGAAACAGGCGCATGCGTTGGCGACCCGGCATGGCGTCGCCTCGGTCGATGCGCCGGTGTCAGGAGGCACCGGCGGTGCCAAGGGCGCGACCTTGACGTTCATGTGTGGTGGCGAGGAACAAGCCTTCGCGGCCGCAAGGCCGGTGCTGGCAAACATGGGCAAGAAGATCGTGCATTGCGGCGGCGCCGGCGCCGGCCAGGCGGCCAAAATCTGCAACAACATGATTCTGGGCATTTCCATGATCGCGGTTAGCGAAGCCTTTGCGCTGGCCGAAAAGCTCGGCCTTTCGCATCAGGCCCTGTTCGATGTGGCATCGACGTCGTCCGGACAATGCTGGTCGCTGACCAACTATTGCCCGGTGCCGGGCCTGGTGCCGACGTCGCCGGCCAACAACGATTACAAGCCGGGTTTTGCCTCGGCCCTGATGGCGAAGGATCTGACGCTGGCGCAGGATGCGGCCAAGGCCGCCGGCGCAGCGACCCCGCTCGGCCGGCATGCGCAGGAAATCTACCGGGCCTTCGACGCCGACGGCCACGGCGGTGTCGACTTCTCCGGGATCATCCAGCACGTGCGCGGACTGGCCGGAAAGTAGTGGATGGATTCCATGCAAGCGATCAGCAGCAACAAGCACAGACCTCATCCTGAGGAGCGCGCGACTATCGCGCGCGTCTCGAAGGATGGCAGTTTGCGCTGTCATTACCCGGGGTCATCCTTCGAGACGCCTCGCTTCGCGATGCTCCTCAGGATGAGGTCCGAGATATTCGGAAACGACGTGCTAGCGAGTAGCGCATGACCACATTTCAGCAAGCCCGCGCATTCCTGCTCACCCATCGGACCGATTACGACAAGGCGGTGGCGCATTTCCGTTGGCCGGAACCGGTGCCGTTCAACTGGGCGCTCGACTGGTTCGATGCGGAGCTGGCGCGCAATGCTGACAGCCGGGATCGTTCCGCGCTATGGATCGTCGATGCCTTTAGCAATCGGGAGACCCGATTGTCGTTTTTGGCGCTGTCTCGCCGGTCCAATCAAGTGGCAAACTTCCTGCGCGCGCAGGGCCTGAAACGCGGCGATCATCTGCTGCTTCTGCTCGGCAACCTCGTTCCGCTGTGGGAGACCATGCTGGCGGCGATGAAGCTCGGTGTGGTGGTGATTCCGGCGACCACGCTTTTGACCCCGGACGAACTGCGTGACCGGCTCGATCGCGGCCGCGCCCGGGTCGTGGTGGCGTCGCAGGACCAGGTCGCCAAATTCGCTGGCCTCGGCGGCGATCAACTGATCCGGATCGTCGTCAATGCCGCTGCCGATCACGCGGGCTGGCTGCCGTTCGAACGGGCCGCGGATTTTTCGGAATCGTTCGTGCCCGACGGACCAACCAATCCTGACGACCCGATGCTGCTGTATTTCACCTCGGGTACCACGGCCAAACCGAAACTGGTGCGGCACAGCCAGCGTAGCTATCCGGTCGGCGGGTTGTCGACGATGTATTGGCTTGGGCTGCAGCCAGGCGATATTCATCTGAATATTTCGTCGCCGGGTTGGGCCAAGCATGCCTGGAGCTGCTTTTTCGCGCCGTGGAATGCCGGCGCCACGGTGTTCGTCGTCAATCAGCCGCGGTTCGATGCCAAGGGGCTGCTTGCGACCATCGGCAGATGCGGCGTTACCACGCTCTGTGCGCCTCCGACGGTGTGGCGGCTATTCATTCAGGAAGATCTTGCAAGCTTTGAGGTCTCGCTGCGCGAGGTTTGTGGCGCCGGCGAGCCGCTCAATCCCGAAGTGATCGATCAGGTGCGCGCGGCCTGGGGGCTGACCATCCGCGATGGTTATGGCCAGACTGAAACCACCGCGCTGGCGGGCAACTCGCCGGGGCAAAAAGTGAAAGTCGGATCGATGGGCCGTCCGCTGCCGGGATATCGCGTTCAAGTCACCGACAGCGACGGAAACGTCGCCAGAGAGGGCGAGGTCACCCTGGTGCTCGGAGACGACAGGCCAGCGGGCCTGATGCAAGGCTATCAAGGCGAGGACGGCCAACTGAGTGGCGCCGACGGCGAGCTCTATCGCTCTGGCGATGTGGTATTTGCCGACGATGAGGGTTACCTGACCTTCGTCGGCCGCTCCGATGATGTCTTCAAATCGTCCGACTACCGGATCAGCCCGTTCGAATTGGAGAGCATCCTGCTGGAACACGAAGCGATCGCCGAGGCCGCGGTTGTCCCAAGTCCCGATCCGATCCGCCTTGCCGTTCCCAAGGCCTATGTGCTGCTGGTCTCGGGGCAGGAGCGCTCGCGGGAAACCGCGCTGTCGATCTTCCGGCACCTGCATGCCCGGCTGGCGCCCTTCAAGCGCATCCGGCGGATTGAACTTGTCGACGAATTGCCGAAAACGATCTCCGGCAAGATCCGACGCGTGCAGTTGCGCCGGCTGGAGCACGACAATGATCGTGATGACGCGCTGCGCGGCACCGAATTCCGCGAAGAGGATTTTCCGGAGCTGCCGTCGGCGCGGTCCGCCGGATCGGCGGAGAACTGATCCATGAACGAGGTCTGGAAGAAGCCGCCGATTTCGCTCTCCGCCTATCGGGACATGGTCGGCCACGAGGTCGGCGTCTCGTCATGGCACCTGGTCGATCAGCCCCGGATCGACGCCTTTGCGGAGGTGATCGAGGATCATCAATTCATCCACGTCGACCCCGCTCGCGCCCAACAGGAAACGCCGTTCGGCGCCACCGTGGCGCATGGCTTTTTGACGATGTCGCTCCTGAGCATCATGTCCTACGAGGTCATGCCGATCATAGAGGGCATCACGATGGGGGTGAACTACGGCTTCGACCGGCTGCGCTTCATCTCGCCGGTGCGCTCCGGCTCGCGCGTCCGCGGCCGCTTCACGCTGGCCGAGGCCAGGCTGCGTAAGCCGACGGAGTTGCTGTCGCGCACCACTGTCAGCGTCGAGATCGAGGGCGAGGACAAGCCCGCGCTGGTGGCCGACTGGCTCGGCCTGATCTATTTTGCGTAAAAAACCGGGAACAGCCATTATGACCATCAGGTTTGACGGACGCGTCGCCATCGTCACCGGCGCGGGTAACGGGCTTGGACGCGCGCACGCGCTGGGTCTGGCAAGCCGCGGCGCCAAAGTCGTGGTCAATGATTTTGGCGGCACCCGCGACGGCAGCGGCAGATCGCTGTCAGCAGCGGAAGCCGTGGTCGAGGAAATCCGGATCGCCGGCGGCGTGGCGATCGCCGACGGCGCCGACGTCTCTGATTTCGGGCAGGTCAGCGCGATGGTGGATCGCACCACCAAGGCGTGGGGCGGCGTCGATCTGCTCTGCGCCAATGCCGGCATCCTGCGCGACAAATCCTTTGCCAAGATGGAGGTTAGCGATTTCGCCAAGGTGATCGATGTCCATCTCAACGGCAGCTTCTATTGCTGCAAGGCGGTGTGGAACAGTATGCGCGAGCGCAATTACGGCCGCATCGTCCTCACCACCTCGTCATCGGGCCTGTTCGGCAATTTTGGCCAGGCCAATTATGGCGCGGCGAAAACCGCCATGGTCGGATTGATGAACGTCCTGGCCGAGGAAGGCCGCAAGAACGACATCCGTGTCAACACCATCTCGCCGACGGCAGCGACGCGGATGACGGAAGAACTGCTGCCGCCGCAGGCGCTGGCGCTGATGCGGCCGGAAGCGATCACGCCGGCGGTGCTGTTTCTGCTCGGAGAGGGCGCACCGACCCGAACCATCATGGGCGCGGGCGCGGGATCCTTTGCCCTGATAAAAGTCATGGAAAGCGAGGGCATCAACCTGGCGTCGTCGGAGTGGACTTCCGAGGCCGTCGCGGCGCATTTCGCTGAGATCAGCGACATGTCGCAGGCGAGGGCCTTGGAGGGCGCCTTCCAGCAGACCCAAAAATATGTCGGTCACGCCGCGGCACGAACGGGCGCGAAGCTGTAAGAGGGCAATTGCCTGCTTCATCGCACCCTCACGTCGCCATCATCGGCGCCGGCCCGGCTGGGCTGATGGCGGCCGAGGTGCTGGCCCATGGAGGTGCTGCGGTCACGGTCTTTGATGCGATGCCGTCGGCGGGGCGCAAATTGCTGATGGCCGGGCGCGGCGGGCTGAATCTGACGCATAGCGAGCCGCTGCCGCAATTCCTCACCCGTTATCGCGAGGCGATGCCGCATCTTTCCCCGGCGATCGCGGCCCTTTCGCCGGACGCCTTGCGTTCGTGGAGCGAAGCGCTGGGCCAGCCGACTTTCGTCGGCTCCAGCGGCCGGGTTTTTCCAAAAACCTTCAAGGCCTCGCCGCTCTTGCGGGCATGGCTGGGACGGCTCACCTCGCTCGGCGTGCAATTCAAGCTGCGCCATCGCTGGACCGGTTGGGATGCTGGAGGATGTCTGACCTTTCATGCGCCCGACGGACAGCACCTCGTCGAAGCCAGCGCAACCGTGCTGGCGCTTGGTGGCGCCAGCTGGCCGCGCCTCGGGTCGGATGCAGCCTGGGTCGGGCTGCTTGCCGCCAAAGGCGTCGCGATATCGCCGCTGCTTCCGGCCAATTGCGGCTTCACCGTCGCATGGTCCGAGATTTTTCGCGACCGCTTCGAGGGCCAGCCGCTGAAGGGCGTTGTGCTGTCATTTGGCTCGCGAAGCCTGCGCGGAGAAGCCGTGATCACGCGCTCCGGCATCGAGGGCGGCGCCATTTATGCTCTCTCGGCTGAATTGCGCGAGGCCATCGCCAGTTCGGGGCGCGCAACCCTCCACATCGCGCTACGGCCCGATGTTGAGATCGGACAACTGGTCGCGCGGCTGTCCGCGCCGCGGGGCAAGCAATCCTTTTCAAACTGGCTGCGCAAGGCGGCGCAACTTTCGCCGGCCGCGATCGGCCTGTTGCAGGAGGCGGCGATCTCGTCCGGGCGGTCGCTGTCGTCGTGTTCGCCGGACGATCTCGCCGAACGGATCAATGCCGTGCCCGTTGAACTCGATCATGCGGCGCCGATCGCGCGGGCCATTTCCACGGCGGGCGGAATCTCCTTCGGCGAGCTCGATCCCGACTACATGATCCGCCGGCTGCCCGGAATCTTCGCCGCCGGTGAGATGCTCGACTGGGAAGCACCGACCGGCGGCTATCTGCTGCAGGCCGCATTCGCAACCGGAGCGGCGGCGGCAAGAGGGGCATTGAAGTGGCTCGGGGCTCAGGCTGGCGCAGACGAGGACAGTGGTTAGCGCGTCTTATTGCCCGGCTGCGAGGCCCGGTGAGGCTCGCCGGACCAACTCATTATCGAAGCCTGCCACGCGCGGCGACCGGCAGCATGCCGATGATCTCGTCGCCGCGCACCATCACCACCTCGTCCAGCATGTTGACGACCACGCAGACATGGTTCGGCACGATGCGGACGACATCGCCGACCTCGGGGCGGGTGTTGCTGCGCGCGAGGTCGAGAAAGCCATGCTCTTCGGCGAAACGGGCGATCCTGGCCTGGGGATGTTCGAGGATCAGGCCATGGCCGTCGAGGCCGCCGCCGCTATCGGATGTCAGGGTTTTGGAGCCGGCGTCGAGAATGCCGCGATCCGCGCCGGCGCGGCTGACGACGGTCGAATAGATATGCAGCGCGCAATCGCTCCAGTCGGCGACACCTGCGGCGACCTGCATCCGGTCGTTGTAGATATAGGTTCCCGGCCGATGCTCGGTGGCACCCTTGAGCTTGCCGACGTTTTTCAGGTTCGGCGTGCCGCCGGTGGACACCATCCTCGCTTCGAGCCCGTATTCGTGCACGCCTGCGAGTGCCTCATCGAAAAAGCTCTGCGCCTCGGCCCAGCCGCTCTCGGTCGGATAGAGCAGGAAGCCTGCGAAGATCAGCCCTTTCGAGCCGGCAATTTCGCGGGCCAGCGCCACCGCTTCGGCTGCGGTTTCGACGCCGGCGCGCTTGCGCCCGGTGTCGCATTCGACCATGACCGCGAGCGGCCGGCCGGCCATCGCCGCGGCTTGCGGCAAGCCGGCAACCACCACCGGATTGTCGGCGGCGACCGTGATGTTGGCTTTGGCGCGCAGCGCGCCGAGCCGCGCCATCTTTTCCTCGCCAATCAAGTTGTAGCTGATCAGGATGTCGTCGATGCCGGCGTCCACCATCACCTCGGCTTCGCCGAGTTTCTGGCAGGTAATGCCTTTGGCACCGGCGGCGATCTGCATCTTGGCCAATGTCGGACTCTTGTGGGTCTTGATGTGCGGGCGATTGGCGACGCCGGCGGCTTCGCAGGTGGCCTGGATCCGCGCGATGTTGCGCTCGACGCGGTCCATGTCGATGACGGCTACGGGGGTGCCATAGTCCCGGGCGATCTTGGCGGCAAGCGGCGTGGTCATGCTGGCTCCTTTTTTGCGTATTTGGTTGCAAGACCGGTTCGTCCCTCCGGTCACCTCGGAGGGCATGGTGGGGTGGAGTAGTCGTCAGGCCTGCTCGATCTCTTCGCGCAGTACTTCAAGCTCCAGCCATTTGTCTTCGGCGGCTTCGAGCTCCTTTTGCGCGTTGGCGAGCGCTGCGGATGCGGTATCGAATTTCTTGCGATCCTTCTTGTAGAGATTGGGATCGTCAAGATGCCGTTGCTGTTTTGCTATCTCGGCCTGCAATGCGGCGATCATCTTGGGCAGTGTTTCCAGCGCATGCTTTTCGTTGAAATTGAGCCGACGTTTGGCCGTGGACGAAGGCGCGCCGCCGCCAGCTACTCGCTCGCGCTCCACCGCAGCGACCTTCACCGCCTCGCGCTTCAGGTCGGCACCGCGCTGTGCCAGCATGTCGGTATAGCCGCCGGCATATTCGACCCAGCGGCCATCCCCCTCCGGCGCGATCACCGACGTCACCACGCGATCGAGGAAATCGCGGTCGTGACTGATCAGGATGACCGTGCCCTCGTAGTCGCCGAGCATCTCCTCCAGCACGTCGAGGGTTTCGAGATCGAGGTCGTTGGTCGGCTCGTCCAGCACCAACAGGTTGGACGGCTTTGCCAGCGCGCGCGCCAGCATCAGCCGGCCGCGCTCGCCACCCGAGAGCACTTCCAGCGGCGTGCGCATCTGCTCCTGCGCAAACAGGAAGTCCTTCATGTAGCTGACGACGTGCTTCGGCTTGCCGCCGACCATGACATGGTCGCCGCGTCCGCCGGTGAGGGCTTCAGCCAGGGTCGACCGGGGGTCCAGGCTTTCGCGATGCTGATCCAGCGTCGCCATTTCGATATTGGCGCCGAACCGGATCATGCCGCTGTCGGGGGGCTTGGCGCCGGTCAGCATCTCGATCAGCGTGGTCTTGCCGGCGCCATTGGGCCCGACAATGCCGATGCGATCGCCGCGCTGGATTCGGATTGAAAAATCGTCGACGATGCTTCGCTCGCCGTAGGACCGCCTGATGTTCTTGGCCTCGATCACCAGCCTGCCGGACTTGTCCGCCTCAGCGGCGGCGAGATTGGCGTTCCCCGCGGCGCCACGATAGTCGCGCCGTTGTTCGCGCAGGGCATAGAGATTGCCGAGCCGCTTGACGTTGCGTTTGCGGCGGCCCGACACGCCGTAGCGGAGCCAGTGCTCCTCGTTGACGATTCTGCGGTCGAGCTTGTGCTGATCGCGTTCCTCTTCGGCCAAGACTTCGTCACGCCAGGCCTCGAACGAGGCGAAACCGCGGTCGATCTGCCTGATCTGGCCGCGGTCGAGCCACGCCGTGGAGCGCGACAGGTTCGACAGAAAACGGCGATCATGGCTGATCAGCACCAGCGCGCTGCGCCGGCTGTCGAGCTCGCTTTCCAGCCATTCGATCGTGGTGAGATCGAGATGATTGGTCGGCTCGTCCAACAGCAGGATGTCGGGCGAAGGCGCCAGCACCCGTGCCAGCGCGGTGCGGCGGGCTTCGCCGCCGGAGAGCTGCGCCGGGTCTTCGTCGCCGTGCAGGCCAAGCTGCTCCAGAACATAGGTTGCCTGATAATGGTCGTCGCCGGGCCCGAGCCCCGCTTCGACATAGGCCAGCGTGGTCTGAAATCCCAGGAAATCCGGCTCCTGTGGCAGATAGCGGATGGTCGCTCCCGGCTGCACGAAGCGGCTGCCATGATCGGGCTCGACCAGCCCGGCCGCGATCTTCAAAAGCGTCGATTTACCCGAGCCGTTGCGTCCGATCAGGCAGACGCGCTCGGCCGCCGACACCGACAGCTCGACGCCCGACAGCAGCGGCGTGCCGCCGAAGGTGAGCGCGATGTCTTTCAACTGGATCAGCGGAGGCGCCATGGTGTTGCCGGTTCAGCTTTGATTTTGCGCGGATGGCACCGCACGCTGGCGCTGGATGCGGCGGATGGTCTGATCGAGCGCCGCCAGAAATGCCGAGCGATCGCGCGGCGCGAATGAGCGGGGCCCGCCGGTTACTTCGCCCGAGGAGCGCAGATCGGTCATCAGGTTGCGAACCGCCAGCGTCATGCCGATCGATTGCTCACTGAAGGGCTTGCCGTTCGGGGCGATCACCTCGGCGCCAGCCTTGACGCAGCGGCTGGCCAAAGGGACGTCGGAGGTCACCACGATGTCGCCCTTGCCCGCGCGTTCCGCGATCCAGTCGTCGGCGGCGTCCATCAACGGGCCGGCCGCGACACGTTCGATCAGCGGGTCCTGCGGCACCCGAATGAATTGACCTGCGACGACGCTGACGGGCAGGCCGTGCCGGAGCGCGACCCGGTAGATCTCGTCCTTGACCGGGCAGGCATCGGCATCGACATAGATGCGGGTGGTGTGGCTCACAATGGATGTCATTTGCTGGAAATGGGGTCTTCTGCTGGCGATGTTCGCTTTCGGATGCGCGTGGTACTCCATCACGGCGCGGATTGCGAGCAAAACAGCGCATCGGGAACATGCTTGCCACGGCACTTCCCTAGCGTACCATCATAGCCCTAAATGACGGCCAAAATCAGGGGATCCAGGCATGAGCAGCCGGCTCGAGACCTACCGCGTCCAAGCCTACAACACCGCGAAACTTTCTGAAAACAAGATGCACGACGATACCGTGGCGAGACGGTTCGGATTCAGCGGCGGTCTGGTGCCCGGCGTCGACGTCATGGCCTATATGGTGCATCTGCCTGTGGCGAAATGGGGCCGTGGCTTTCTCGAACGCGGGCTGATCGAGGCGCGCTTTGTCAAGCCGATCTATGATGGTGAGGGCGTCGACATCAGCGGCGAGGAAAGCGATGGTCTGCTGTTCATCAAAGTCGAAAGCCGAGGCCAGCTCTGTGCCACCGGCACGGCTTCGTTGCCCGCGTCCGCGCCCTCGATTTCGATTTCGGATTTCAGCGAAACCGCCCCAGTGGCCGAGCGCAGGCTGGTGAATGCGGCCTCCTATGAACTCGGCAAGTGGCTTGGCACCATCCCACGCGCCTGGGCCGGAGCGGCGGCACAGGAATATCTGAGCGATATCCGCGAGGCCGATCCAATCTACCTAAACGAAGGCCTTGGCCATCCCGGCCTGTTGCAGCGGGTCATGAACAAGGTGCTGGTCGACAACGCCATTCTCGGACCTTGGATTCACGTCGGTAGCCGCATGCAGTTGTTGGCCGCCGGGCGCAGCGGCGACGAATTGACGGCGCGCGCGCGCGTCACTGGCAATTATGAAAAGAAGGGCCACCGCTTCGTCGAGCTGAATGCGCTGGTCGTCGCCAACGGCCGCACGCCGCTGGCGCACTGTCAGCACGTCGCGATCTACCAGCCGCGCGAGCAGGCGGCGGCGTAGGGGGCATTCGGCTACGCCACCTTCGCCTTCGCGTCCCTGATCGCGCGCCAGACCCGTTCCGGCGTCAGCGGCATGTCGACATGGGTGATGCCGTAGTCGCTGAGCGCATCGAGCACTGCATTGACGATGGTAGAGAGAGAGCCGGCGCAGCCGGCCTCGCCGCAGCCTTTGGTCCCCAGCGGATTGGATTTCGCCGGCACGGGATGATCACCGACTTCCATCAGGGGAACGTCCTCGGCGCGCGGCAGTGCGTAATCCATGAACGATCCCGTTATCGGCTGGCCGCTTTCATCGTAACTGACGCATTCCATCAGCGCCTGGCCGATGCCCTGCGCGACCCCGCCATGCAACTGGCCGGCGACCAGCATCGGATTGATGATGGTGCCGAAATCGTTGACGCCGGTATAGCGGACGATCTTGACGACTCCGGTTTCCGGGTCGACCTCGACTTCCGCGACGTGGCAGCCATTGGGAAAGGTCGATGGCACGGGTTCCGTGGTGTGGTCGACATCGAGCGAGGACGGCACGCCATCCGGCATCTTGCCTTCGCGCATCCGCCGCGCCAGCTCGATGATGTCAATGCTGCGGTCGGTGCCGGCGATGGTGAAACGGCCCTGGCCGAATTCGATGTCGGCCTCCGCCGCCTCCATCAGATGGGCCGCCGCGCGCTTACCCTTCTCGATGATCAGCCTGGAGGCTTGTACGATCGCCATCCCGCTCGCGGTGATCGAGCGCGAGCCGCCGGTGCCGTTGCCGGTATGCACGATGTCGCTGTCGCCCTGTTCGAGTGTTACACTCTCGAAGGGGACACCCAGTTGCTCCGACAAGACCTGCGCGAAGGGCGTGGCGTGACCTTGGCCGTAATCCAGCGTGCCGGTGATCAGCCGCACCGAACCGTCAGCCTCGAACACGATCTTGCCGAGTTCGACCCCGGGAGGGGCGGTGACTTCGAGATAGGAGCCGACGGCGATGCCCCGGAGCTTGCCGCGCTTGCGGCTTTCCTTCCTGCGTTTGGCGAAATTGGCGTGGTCGGAAATCCGCAGCGCCTTGTCGAAGACACCCTGGAAGTCGCCGCTGTCATAGGTGACACCGGAGGAGGCCGGGAAAGGCATTTGCTGTGGCTTGATGAAATTGCGCTTGCGCAGGGTCAGCCGGTTGATGCCCATCTCGTCGGCGGCACGATCGATCAGGCGCTCCATGTAGTAGTTGGCCTCTGGCCGTCCGGCGCCGCGGTAGGCACCCATCAGCGTGGTGTTGGTCAGCACGGTCTTGATGTCGACGGTCATCAGCGGCGTGCGATAGACGCTGGCGAGATTCTTGCCGACGTTGAGTGACAACGGACTGGGCGCGACACCGGTGATGTAGGCGCCGAGATTGCCGTAGCCCGAGACCTTGACCGCGAGGAACCTGCCTTCGCTGTCGAGCGCCAGCTCGCAATGAATTTGTCCGGCCCGGCCGTGGCTGTCGGATAGGAAGCTGGTCGAGCGCTCGTCGGTCCATTTCACCGGACGGCCGAGCGCCTTCGCCGCATGCAGGATGCAGACATATTCGGGATAGTTGATGTTCTTCATGCCGAAAGAGCCGCCGACATTGGCGGTCAGCAAGTGAACCTTTTCGTTCGCGACCTTCAGAATGTTTTTGGCAAGGTTGGTCCGGTTACCAGCGACGCCCTGGGTTGGAACCTGAATGGTATAGCGCTGGCTGGCCTTGTCGTAGGAGGCGAGCGCCGCGCGCGGTTCCATCGCCACGACGGCGACGCGGGTGTTGACGATGTCGAGTTTTGTCACATGGGCGGCGCTGGCGAACGCAGCCTCGACCTTGGCGGTATCGCCATAGTGATAGTCCAGCGCCACATTGTCGGGGATGTGATCGTAGAGCTGCGGCGCGCCGGGCTTGGCGGCCTCCTCGGCGTCGGTCACCGAGGGCAACGGATCGATATCGATGATCACCGCTTCGGCGGCGTCGCGGGCCTGGTTCGCGGTTTCGGCAACCACGAAGGCCACGGGATCCCCGACGTAACGCACTTTGTCGGTCATCAGCGCGGTACGGTTGGTCTGCTTCAGCGGCGAGCCGTCGCGGTTCTTCAGCGGCAATGCACAGGTGAAGGGCCCGTAATCGGCCGCCGCAAGGTCGGCGCCGGTCCAGATCCCGAGCACGCCGGGCATGGATTTGGCGGCCGTGGTGTCGTAGCCGCGGATCACCCCGTGGGCGTGGCTTGAGCGTACGATCCAGGCATAGGCCTGCCCCGGGACATTGAAATCGTCGGTATATTTGCCCTTGCCGCGCACCAGCGTGTCGTCTTCTTTGCGGAGAACGGGTTGCCCAACCCCGAATTTTTGCAGTGCAATAGCGTTTTCGAGAGACGACGGAGAGGGCTGATCTTGCATGGAATGACCTGAATTGCCGGATTTGGCGCGTTTTTGCGGCTTTCCTTGAGATAACGCAGGCTCACCCCGGCGACAACGCCTGATTAGGCATGGTCCCATGTGAACGGCTGTTGCGCCGCCCCTTGGCGCTGCTAAAGTTTCCGTGAGCAGAAACCCCTCGTCGGCCCTCGATCAGGGCCGGGGAAAGACAAGTTGGATGAACCATGAACCGCGGCTTCGCGCTGGCTCAGGGCTGCGCGGAGACGACGAACACCACGGGCCGGGCGGCGCCGAAAGCTTGCTGAGGGGTGGGGATGCGGTCGTGGCGTCCAGCGTGAGCGCGCCGGCAGCGATCCATCCATACGGCGCGGCCGGCGGGGTCTACGCGGCGCTGGACCTCGGAACCAACAATTGTCGCCTCTTGATCGCCTGTCCGGCAGGTGAGGGGTTTCGCGTGGTTGATTCGTTTTCCCGGATCATCCGCCTGGGCGAGGGCATCTCGGCGACCGGCCGCATCAGCGATGCCGCGATCGAACGCGCTGTCGCGGCGTTGGCCATTTGCCGCGACAAGATCCATTTCCGGAAAGCGGGGCGCCTCCGCCTGATCGCGACCGAAGCCTGCCGCGCGGCATCAAATGCCGAGGGTTTTCGCGAACGGGTTTTTGCGGAGACGGGCATCCGTTTGGAGGTGATCGATCGCGAGACCGAAGCAACGCTAGCCGTGATCGGCTGCTCCCCGCTGATCGATCCAACCGGCCGCGGCGCCATTTTATTCGATATCGGCGGCGGGTCGACCGAACTTGTGCGGATCGAGCACGACCCGGGCAAGCCTCATGCCGCGCCGCGCATCAAGGCGTGGATGTCGATCCCGCTCGGCGTCGTCAAGCTGGCTGAGCATTTCGGCGGCAGGGACGTCACGGCGCACTCCTACGCGCTGATGGTGCGCGAGGTCGCGCAGCATGTCGCACCATTCGCAGCCGAACACGGCGGCGATCTCGGCGACATGCATCTATTGGGCACCTCGGGCACGGTGACAACGCTGGCCGGCGTCCACCTCCATTTGGCGCGGTATGATCGCCGCCGTATCGATGGCGTCTGGATGGACGACGCCGACATCACCGCGACCATCGCGCGACTGCTCGGCATGAGCTACCAGGAGCGCATCAACAATCATTGCATCAGTGTCGAGCGCGCCGACCTGGTGCTGGCGGGCTGCGCTATTCTGGACGCGATCCGCCAGGCCTTTCCGCTGCCGCGGCTGCGGGTGGCCGATCGCGGCTTGCGCGAGGGCATGCTGGTCGGGATGATGCGCGAGGACGGCGCGATCCGCGGTTGCCGATAGGCGCAACTGAAGCAATTTCCGGAAAGGTGGACATCGGCTTTCCGCAAGAAAAATGCGACAAATAAAGCAAGACCAGAGCGCTTTCCGATTAGGTAGAATCGGAAAGCGCTCTGGGCGCGATATGTGAGAGCGGCCATGATGGGCCCCGAGGCAGTCGACACGACATGGCGAAAGACCTAACCGGCCGGTTGCACGTCACGGTGAAGAGCGGCGGCAAGCGCAAGCTGTCGTCGAAACTCTGGCTGGAGCGGCAGCTCAACGATCCCTACGTGGCGCAGGCCAAACGCGACGGATTGCGCTCCCGGGCTGCCTACAAGCTGATCGAAATCGACGACAAGTACCATTTTCTCAAATCCGGCATCACCGTCGTCGATCTGGGGGCGGCGCCCGGCGGCTGGAGCCAGATCGCGGCCAAGCGCGTCGACGCGGCTGATGGCAGGGGCCGGGTCGTTGCGATCGATCTGTTGGAAATGCCGGACATAAAAGGCGTCAGCTTCGCGCGGCTTGATTTTTTAGGCGACGATGCGCCTGCGAGATTGCTGGAGATGATCGGCGGTCGGGCCGACGTGGTGCTTTCCGACATGGCCGCCAACACGACGGGCCATCGCAAGACCGACCAGTTGCGCATCCTCGGTCTGGTGGAAGGCGCCGCCGCCTTTGCCGCCGACGTGCTGAAGCCCGGCGGCACCTTCGTCGCAAAAGTCTTTCAGAGCGGCGCGGACGCGACGCTGATGACGCAGCTCAAGCGCGATTTTGCCAGCGTCAAACACGTCAAGCCGGCATCCAGCCGACAAGACTCCAGCGAGCGCTACGTGCTGGCGATCGGATTTCGCGGCGGAATACCGGATCAGCGCAGGGCATAAAGGCCATCGTTCTCGGATTTTGCGTAGCCCCGATGAGTGCAGCAATATCCGAATCGCTTTCGCGTCCGCCATGGTTCCGTATGCGGGCTGCTTGCTGAGACTTGGAACCGGCCGAGCCGCCTAGCCCAGCCTTTGATCCCTGGCCGTTACGGTTTCGCTTGCTGCCTCTTCCTCGGCTTCGGGTTCGCGGGTCGGGTCCGTGATCACCATCGTTCGCCGGCCCGAAATCTGATGGCCGGCATCGGCCGGCATCTGGTAGAAAAAGTAGGCCGAGATCGTCGAGATGATCGCCACCACAATGAAGCCCGGCGCGAAATCCGCCGCGCTCAGCACGCTGACGTGGCGCACCAGCATGGTGGTCTCCACTGAGAACGCGCCCACCGCGACACCGGCGGAAAGCGCCAGTTGTTGGTTGACGCTGACGAGCGTGGTGGCGCGGCTCATCTGCGCCGGCTCGACCTCGGCATAGGCCACCGTGTTGATGGCGGTGAATTGCAGCGAACGGAAGAAGCCGCCGACCACCAGAATGATCATGATCAGCAGCAGCGGCGTCGCCTCCGTGAACAGCGCACAGGCGGCCAGGAAGATCGAACTCACCACCGCATTGATCACCATGATGTTTCGAAAGCCGAAGGTTTTGATGATGCGGGCCGCCAGCGTCTTCATGCCCATGGCGCCGACCGCGGAGGCAAATGTCACCAGTCCGGATTTGACCGGCGACAGGCCGAATCCGACCTGCATCAACAGCGGCAGCAGGAACGGCAGCGCGCCGATACCCAGACGAAACAGAAAACCGCCGATAATGCTGGCGCGCATCGTCGGCAGCCGCAACAGCCCAAAATCCAAGACCGGCGAAGCTGTTCGCCTGGCATGGATCACATAGAGCGTCATGGAAATGGTGCCGATCCCGACCAGGGCGATGACAACCGTCCATGGCAGGAGATTGAGACCGGCGACCGAAAGCCCGAAGGCGATACCGGCAAGCCCAATTCCCGCCAGCACCAGCCCGTAGAGATCAAAGCGCTCGGGAGAAAGGCTGCGGATCGGATCGATGTAGCGCAGCGCCATGAAGATGCCGAGCAGGCCGATCGGGATGTTGATCAGGAAGATCCAGTGCCAGGAGAAATAGGTGGTGATGAAGCCGCCGAGCGGCGGCCCGATCACCGGGCCGACCAGCGCCGGTACGGTGACCCAGGCCATCGCATTGACCAGTGCACTCTTGTCGATCGTGCGCAGCAGCACGAGCCGCCCGACCGGCGTCATCATCGCGCCACCGAGACCCTGCAGAATACGCGCGATCACTAGATCGGTAACGGAGGAGGACAGCGCACAGCCGATCGAGCCCACCATGAAGACCGCGATGGCAAGGCTGAACACCATGCGAGCGCCGAAGCGGTCAGCGGTCCAGCCGCTCGCCGGGATGAAAACGGCAAGTGACAGCAGATAGGAGGTGATGGCGAGTTTCAGCGTCAGCGGGCTGGTTCCGATATCGGCAGCAATCGCCGGCAGCGAGGTCGCGATCACGGTCGAATCCATGTTCTCCATGAACAGGGCGGTGGCCACGATGAGTGGGATCAGGCGTTCTTTGTTCATCGAGATGCGAAAGGGAGAAAGAAGAGAAAAACCAGCAGGCGATGGGCTGTATCACCCCAGTGCCAATCAGGCCATTGCGGAACCCGGAAAACCTCTTAAATCCTGCTTGAGGCGATCTGCCCGCGCGATGCTTTATGGGGTTATCCGCGCTGAAAATGGATTTGAGGCATGAGCCCCTTTGATTCGTCATGGGGCCATGCTATCGACCGCCGCCAACCCTACCGATGGGCTTCGATTCGACGGCGATGCAACCGCAACGTCGGGGGTCCTGTTCATCCCGAGGTTATTAGCCGCGGCGATGGTGCCGTTGAATGGAGTTGGCAATGGCGAGTGTGCAGGGACTTCAGGGAATACGGGAAGCCTATACGTTCGACGACGTGCTCTTGAGGCCAGGCCTGTCAGATATCCTGCCATCCGAAGCCGACATTCGCTCCCGCGTTACCCGCGCCATTCCGCTCAACATCCCAATTATCGCCTCGGCGATGGACACCGTGACCGAAGCGCGCATGGCGATCGCCATGGCGCAGGCTGGCGGAGTCGGTGTCATTCACCGCAATTTTGATGTCGAGGGGCAGGCCGCCCAGGTGCGCCAGGTCAAGAAGTATGAATCGGGAATGGTGGTCAATCCCCTGACCATCGGTCCCGACGCGATGCTGTCGGACGCCCTGGCGCTGATGAAAGTGCATGGTTTTTCCGGCATTCCCGTGGTCACGGGGGCCGCCAAGGGCGAGCCGGGCAAACTGGTCGGCATCCTTACCAATCGCGACGTCCGTTTCGCGACCGATCCGCGCCAGAAGATCTCCGAGCTGATGACGCACGAAAACCTCGTCACGGTGCGCGAGGGCGTCAGCCAGGACGAGGCCAAGCGGATGCTGCACCAGCACCGCATCGAGAAATTGCTGGTGGTCGACGATCAATACCGCTGCGTCGGACTGATCACCGTGAAGGACATGGAAAAGGCGGTGGCGCATCCGCTTGCCAGCAAGGATGCGCAGGGCCGGCTGCGCGTCGCGGCCGCGACCACGGTCGGTGAGGGCGGATTTGAGCGGACCGAGCGTTTGATCGACGCCGGCGTCGATCTGATCGTGGTCGACACCGCCCATGGTCATTCGTCGCGGGTGCTGCAAGCTGTGAACCGCATCAAGCGGCTCTCCAATGCGGTGCAGGTCATCGCCGGCAATATCGCAACGCAAGAGGGCGCCCAGGCGCTGATCGACGCCGGTGCGGATGCGATCAAGGTCGGCATCGGCCCGGGGTCGATCTGTACCACGCGCATTGTCGCCGGCGTCGGCGTGCCGCAACTGACCGCGATTATGGATGCCGTCGAGGCCGCGAAGAAGGCCGATATCCCCGTGATTGCCGATGGCGGCATCAAGTTTTCCGGCGACCTGGCCAAGGCGCTTGCCGCCGGCGCCGACATTGCGATGGTTGGATCGCTGTTGGCCGGTACCGACGAGACGCCGGGCGAGGTCTTTCTGTGGCAGGGCCGCTCCTACAAGGCCTATCGCGGCATGGGTTCGGTCGGGGCAATGGCGCGCGGCTCGGCCGACCGCTATTTCCAGCAGGACATCAAGGACACGCTCAAGCTGGTGCCGGAGGGCATCGAGGGGCAGGTGCCTTACAAGGGCCCGGTCGGCAACGTCATGCACCAGTTGGCCGGCGGCCTGCGCGCGGCGATGGGCTATGTCGGCGCGCGGAACCTGGCCGAGTTCCATGAGAAGGCCCAATTCGTCCGCATTACCGGATCGGGCTTGCGCGAGAGCCACGTCCACGATGTCACGATTACGCGGGAAAGCCCAAATTATCCCGGCGCAGTCTGATTTTACACGACCGTCGGCGTTTGCGCGTGCGGTGAAACAAACCACCTGCCGCAACCATCGCAGCGACGAAATGCAAACAAGGAAGGAAACCGATCATGTCCCACATGGCAAAACGCGTCGTTCTCGTCTCGCGCCCCGTCGGCGAGCCCAAGGCAACGGACTTTCGCATCGAGGATTGCGCCATCCCAGCGCCGGGGGAGGGCCAGGTGTTGTTGCGCACGATCTGGCTGTCACTCGATCCCTATATGCGCGGGCGCATGAGCGACGGTCCCTCCTATGCCGCGCCGGTGCCGATCGGCGGGGTGATGGAGGGCGGTACGGTAGGCGAGGTGATCGCCTCGAACCATCCGGGCTTCGCCAAAGGCGACGTCGTGCTTAGCCGCGCCGGCTGGCAGACGCATGCACTGTCCGATGGCAAGGACCTGCGCAAGATCGATCCCGCGCTGGGGCCGGTGTCGGCCGCGGTCGGCGTGCTGGGCATGCCCGGCATGACGGCCTATACCGGGCTGCTCGATATCGGCAAGCCGCAAGCGGGCGAGACCGTGGTGGTGGCGGCCGCATCCGGCGCCGTGGGCTCCGCGGTCGGGCAGATTGCCAAGATCAAGGGGGCGCGCGCCGTCGGCATCGCCGGCGGCAAGGACAAGTGCAGTTACGTCAAAAACGAGCTCGGCTTCGACGACTGCCTCGATCATCGCGATCCCGATCTGACGGCCAAACTGAAGGATGCCTGCCCGAAGGGAATTGACGTCTATTTCGAGAATGTCGGCGGCGCCGTATTCGAGGCGGTGTTCCCGTTCCTGAATGCGTTCGCGCGGATGCCGGTGTGCGGCCTGATCGCACAGTACAACGACACCGCGCCGACGGTGCCGAAATGGGCGCCATCACTGATGCGCGCGGTATTGACAAAGCGCCTGACCATCCGTGGCTTCATCGTCAGCGACTTCGCCGCCCGCCATGGCGACTTTCTGCGCGACATGTCGCAGTGGCTGCGCGAGGGCAAGGTCAAGCATCGCGAGTTCATCACCGAGGGCCTCGATAGCGCTCCCGCCGCGTTCATGGGACTTCTGAAGGGCGCCAATTTCGGCAAGCAACTGGTGCGGGTAGGGCCGGATAAGGATTGAGCCGGCGCGGGCTAGGTGTTGCTCCCCGCGGGTTACCCGCGCCGCACGCTGGCGCCGCCGTCCACCGGCAGCGTTACACCGGTGATGAAATTCGCCTCGTCGGACGACAGGAACAAAGCGGCGTTGGCGACGTCCCAGGCAGTGCCCATCTTGTGGCGCAGCGGCACCTTGGCGTCGCGCTCGGCCTCGACCTCGGCTCGGCTTTTCCTGAAGGCGCGGGCGCGGGTATCGACCGCCATCGGCGTGTTCATCAGGCCCGGCAGGATAACGTTGGCGCGAATGCCGTAGCGCGCGTTCTGATCGGCAAGCTGCTCGGTGAACGCGATCATCGCCGCCTTGGTAGCCTTATAGGCGACATAGGGATAGCTGGTGATGGCGGCCATCGAGGAAATGTTGATGATCGCGCCGCTGTTCTGCCGTCGCATCACCGGGATCACTTCCTTGGCGGCAAAGATGCAGCTCTTGAGGTTGATCGCGACACAGCGGTCGACCGCCTCCTCGGTGAGGTCGGGCAGTTCGGCATCGCCGCCGGCGAGGCTGACGCCGACATTGTTGTGCAGGATGTCGATGCGGCCCCAGCGGGCCAGCGCCTCGGCGGCCATCGCCGCCAGCTCGGCGTGGACAGTGACGTCGGCCCTGAAAGCCAGCGCCGTGCCGCCCTTGGTGGCGATGCTGTCGACCGTTTCCTGCGCCGAAGCGAGGTTGTGATCCACGCACAGCACCTTGGCGCCTTCGCGGGCGAAGGTCAGCGCGGTGGCGCGGCCGTTGCCGATGCCTTCGCCGGGACTCTGGCCGGCCCCGACAACGATGGCCACGCGATCTTTCAGGCGCATGTTGGTTCACTCCCCTGTGCTGCCGCAGTACTCATAGCGAGCCTTGATCCATCAAATCTCTCGCCGGCGCAACAGAACAGACCCCTGTTTTTGTGCCTTGGACCATCCGGGATCATTCTGCTTCGACCAAATTCCGTCGATCGAGACGCGCGGTTGAATGGTCAAATAGTGACTTCCCCGGCTTTCGTGGCGACAGCAGTAACAATCCCTTAAGCGACCGGCTCTACCGTGGGAGCGCTCGCCTGCGCCGCCGCGAATATTCTTGTCACGCCGCGGAATCGTGGCACTCACGATCGGCAGACGCGTGAGCCCTGTCTCACT